>JBJMWR010000024.1:0-125105 GCA_045810015.1 Luteimonas sp. | reverse complement strand
CGCTCGACACGCTTGACGACGCCGGTCACCAGCTCGCCGACGCGGTCCTTCCACTGGTCGACGACCTGCGCGCGCTCGGCTTCGCGGACGCGCTGCACGATCACCTGCTTGGCGGCCTGAGCGGCGATGCGGCCGAAGTCGGGGTTCTCGATCTGCTCTTCGATGTAGTCGCCGATCTCGACGCCTTCGGCTTCATCGACGGCGTCCATCATGCGGATCTGGCGATCCGGCGATTCCATCACCACGTCGTCGGCGACCACTTCCCAGCGGCGGAACGTCTCGTAGCTGCCGTCCTTGGGATCGATCTGCACGCGCACCAGCACGTCCTGGTCGGGATAGCGCTTCTTCGCCGCCGAGGCCAGGGCCGCCTCGAGCGCCTCGAGGATCACGGTCTCCGGGACGCCCTTTTCATTGGCGACCGCGTCCACTACCAGCAACAGTTCCTTGCTCACGATTTAAGCCTCTCGAAATCTTGGATGTCGGTCACTTCGGAGCGTGAAGACATGCTTCCACGACTCCGCCAGGCCCTTCGGCGCTGGTCGCCCCTTGACTCAAGGGGCTGGTAAAGCCCGGTTCTGCGCAGCCGTCACAGCACTGCAAGAAACCGTTGTACTCAGCTTGCGTCCGAAGGCTTGGCGGCCTTCTTCGCCTTCTGCTTGCCGGGCCGCGCATCGCGCCCCGACTTGTCCTTCGCCGGGGCCAGGCCCAATGCGACCCAATCCGGCACCAGCTTCGCCTTCTCGATGTTGCCGATCGCGACCGCGAACTCGCTGCCGTCCACGTCGAACACGACCGTGTCGCCTTCGACGCGCAGGATCTTGCCCTGCAGGCGGCGGCGACCGTCCTGCGGCAGCTTGAGCGTCGCCTTGGCGTCCTCGCCGACGAAACGCGCGAACTGCGCCGCGGTGAACAGCGGACGGTCGACGCCGGGCGAAGACACCTCGAGGGTGTAATGGCCGCTGATCGGATCGGCGACGTCGAGCTGCGCCGACACTTCGCGGCTCACGGCTTCGCAGTCCTCGATGCCGACGCTGCGCGGCTCGCCGCTCGCGTCCACGGCATCGGCCGGCACGTCGATGTACAGCCGCAGCAGTGCACCACCCGGCGCGGGCAGGTATTCGACGCCCAGCAGCTCGAGGTCGAGCGACGCGACCGTCGGCACCAGCAGCGCGGCGATTTCGTTGGCCTTTTCGCTCATGCCGTCGTCCAAACTCCGGAAATGACAAGGGGCCCGGCGGGCCCCTTGTCCGATACCACTGGATGTCGGCGATCGCGCGCAGGACGCGCCATCGAACCCGCCGGCAAGACGCGCCGGTAAAAACCGAAAAAGGCCCCGAAGAGCCTTTTTCGCCAGCACTAGCTGGTAGCGGGGGCAGGATTTGAACCTGCGACCTTCGGGTTATGAGCCCGACGAGCTGCCAGACTGCTCCACCCCGCATCAGAAGCGGAATTATGAAGATTTCTCTTCGATATTGCAAGAAGTTTCGAGCGATTCCGCGTCTCTCGAACTTCCCCCGATCACCACATTGCAGCGACCGGGCGCGCATCTTAACCAGATGACGCGCGTATTACCAGCGCTGAAACGATCAGGCGGCGAATGCCTGCTGGCACCACGCCATCAGCGGACTGAAGAACGGAACGACGACCAGCAGCGCCAGCACATTGAGTGCGAACACCACGCGCATCGGCGTGCCGGGGCGCTGCGCCATCGGCGCGGCCTCGGGTGCGTCGAAGTACATGACCTTGATCACGCGCAGGTAGTAGAACGCGCCGATGACCGCGAACACGATGCCGACGATCGCCAGCCACAGCAGATCACCCTGCAGGGCGCCCTGCAGCACGGCGAGCTTGGCCCAGAAGCCGAGGAACGGCGGCACACCGGCGAGCGACGCCATGATGCACAGCACGAGGCCGGCCATCCAAGGGCTGCGCTGGTTCAGACCCTTGTAGTCGTCGATGCGATCGGCTTCGAAACCGTTGCGCGACAGCATGACGATCGCGCCGAATGCGGCCGCCGACATCACGGCGTAGCTGACGACGTAGAACATCGCCGACGCGTAGCCCACCTGCCCGCCACCGGCGAGCCCGAGGAACAGGAAGCCGACGTGCGAGATCGTCGAATACGCGAGCATGCGCTTGAGGTTGGTCTGCGCCAGCGCGAACAGGTTGCCGACCACCAGCGACAGCGCGGCGAGGATCGACAGCAGGATCTGCGCCTGGTCATGCAACGGGCCGAGCGCGGTTTCCAGCAGGCGCCAGGCCATACCGAACGCGGCGATCTTCGGCACCGAGCTGATGAAGGCGACGATCGGCGTCGGCGCACCGTGGTAGGTGTCGGGCAGCCACATGTGGAACGGCGCGGCGCCAAACTTGAACGCGATGCCGACGATCAGGAACACCATGCCGGTCAGCACCAGCACGCGACCATCGCCCGACAGGCCGCCGATCGCGTCATTGATCGCGGGCAGCGACAGCGTGCCGGTGGCGCCGTAGATCAGCGACATGCCGAACAGCAGCATGCCCGACGCCAGTGCGCCGAGGACGAAGTACTTCATCGCCGCTTCGGACGCGAGCTTGCTGTCGCGGTCGCAGGCGACCAGCGCGTAGGAACACAGCGCCAGCAGCTCCAGACCGACGTAGACCATCGTCAGGTTGTTGGCCGACACCAGCAGCATCATGCCGGCGGTGGTGAACAGGAACAGCACCGGGATCTCGCCCTGGTACAGATCGCGCTCGCGCAGCCAGGTCCAGGCGTAGCCCAGCGCCGCGGCGCCGACCACGAGACCGGCGACCTTGAGCACGTCGGCGCCGCCATCGCGCACGAACATGTCGGCGAGGATGCTGCCGTGACCACCGACGCCGAACACGATCAGCGCGGCGGCGCCGAGCATCGTCGCGACGGCCAGCACGTGAGTGATGATCCGGCGGCGCGGGTCGATGAACAGGTCGAGCATCAGCAGGGCGAACGCACCCAGCACGATCACGAGCTCGGGCACGATCGGGCCCAGCTCGGCCAGCGTGCGGATGGGAGGCGTCATCGGGGCAGAAATCATCGCAACGGTGTCCTTAAAGCTTGCTTGCGGCGATCAGGTTCGCCAGTTGCGCGATGGACGGCTCCATCAGATCGGTCAGCGGCTTGGGATACACGCCGATCAGCAGCGTGCCGGCGGCGAACACGCCGAGCACCAGTGCTTCGCGGGCGTTGATGTCCTTGAGCGCCGCGACGTGCGCATTCGACACTTCGCCGTACAGCACGCGCTTGACCAGCCACAGGGTGTAGGCCGCACCGATGATCAGCGTCATCGCCGCGAAGAACGCGATCAGCGGATGGCTCTGGAACGCGGCCAGGATGACCATGAACTCGCCGACGAAACCCGAGGTGCCCGGCAAGCCGGAGTTGGCCATCGCGAACAGCACGTAGAACGCGGCGAACCACGGCATCACATTGGCGACGCCGCCGTAATCCTTGATGTTCCGGGTGTGCATTCGGTCGTAGAGGATGCCGATGCAGGAGAACATCGCACCGGAGATGAAGCCGTGCGAGACCATCTGCACCATCGCGCCCTGCAGGCCGAGGCGTGCGGCGTCGGAACCATCCGGCACGTCACGCATCAGCGCGAACGCGATGAACACACCCAGCGTCACGAAGCCCATGTGCGACACGGACGAATACGCGACCAGCTTCTTCATGTCCTGCTGGACCAGCGCCACCAGACCCACGTAGACGATCGCGATCAGCGACAGGCCGATGACCAGCCAGGCCCATTCATGGCCGGCATCCGGCGTGATCGGCAGGTTGAAGCGCAGGAAGCCGTAGCCACCGATCTTCAGCATGATCGCCGCCAGGATCACCGAGCCACCGGTCGGCGCCTCGACGTGTGCATCTGGCAACCACGTGTGCACCGGGAACATCGGCACCTTCACCGCGAACGCGGCGAGGAACGCGAAGAAGATCCACATCTGCTCCGTCGACGACAGGCGCAGTGCGTACAGATCAGGCAACTGCCAGCTGCCGGCCTGGATGTACAGGTAGATCAGCGCGACCAGCATGAAGACCGAGCCGAGGAACGTGTACAGGAAGAACTTCACCGACGCGTACACGCGGTTCGCGCCACCCCAGACACCGATGATGATGAACATCGGGATCAGCATGGCTTCGAAGAACACGTAGAACAGCATCGCGTCCACGGCCGAGAACACGCCGACCATCATGCCTTCGAGGATCAGCATCGACGCGAAGTACTGCGACACGCGCTTGGTCACCGAACCCCAGGCGCCGATCAGCACGAGCGCGGTGGTCAGCGTGGTCAGGATGATCAGCGCAATCGAGATGCCGTCGGCGCCGAGGTGGTACTCGATGTCGAGCGAGGGGATCCACTCGCGCCGCTCGAGGAACTGCAGGCCCGCGTTGCCGTAGTCGAAACCGGTGAACAGCGGAATGCTGAGGACGAAGACGAGCAGCGCGAACGCCAGCGATACCCAGCGCGCCGCGTCGGGGCGACGTTCGCCCAGAGCGAGCACGCACGCACCGCCGAGGATCGGCAGCCAGATCAGGAGACTGAGAAGAGGCCAGTTCGACACGTATCGTATTCCGTCAGCGCCAGTACTTGATGAGGATGGCCAGAAGCACGATCAGGCCCACGATCATCGCGAAAGCGTAGTGGTAGAGAGCACCGGACTGCAGCCGGCGGACAACGCCCGAGACCAGACCGACGACGCGCGCCGGACCGTTGACGAAGACACCGTCGATCACCTTGGTATCGAACACCCGCGACAGCTTGCCCAGACCGACACCGCCGCCGGCGAAACCGCCGATCCACAGGTCGTCCATGCCGTACTTGTTCTCGAGCACGCGGATGGGCAGGCGGAACACGTGCGCGGCCTTCGCCGCCAGCTCAGGCTTCCACCAGTACATGACGGTCGCCAGCACGAAGCCCGCGACGACCAGCCAGAACGCCGGCGCCATGAAGCCGTGCAGCGCGAACGCCGCCGGGCCGTGCCACAGCTCTTCCTTCAGCGCGGCCAGCACGTCGTTGGACGCAAGCACGTGGATCACGCCGTCGAAGAAGCCGCGCACTTCGTGATGGCCGGTCCAGTCGGTGCCGAACAGCATCGGGCCGGCGGTGAAGTAACCGATCAGGATCGACGGGATCGCCAGCAAGATCAGCGGCAGCGTCACGACCCACGGGGATTCGTGCGGCTCGTGCGGACCGTGGTGGCCATGGTCGCCATGCGCGTGGTCGTCGTGACCCGTCGCGGCAACCGCGTGACCGTGGCCATCGTCGTGCAGCGGCGCGTGGTGGGCGTCGTGGCCGTGCGCGTCATGCGTGGCGTGGGCGTCGGACGTATGCGCGTCGCGGAAACGCTCCTTGCCGAAGTACGTCATGTACAGCAGGCGGAAGCTGTAGAACGAGGTCACGAACGCGCCCAGCAGCACCGACCAGTACGCGTACTGGAACACCCAGCCGCCACCGTCGCTGGCGTGCTTGGCCGCCTCGATGATCGTGTCCTTGGAGTAGAAGCCGCTGAAGAACGGCGTGCCCACCAGGGCCAGCGTGCCGATGACGCTGGTCCAGAACGTGATCGGCATGTACTTGCGCAGGCCGCCCATCTTGCGCATGTCCTGCTCGTGGTGCATGCCGATGATCACCGAGCCTGCGGCCAGGAACAGCAGCGCCTTGAAGAACGCATGCGTCATCAGATGGAACACCGCGGCCGAGTACGCCGACACGCCGAGCGCGACGGTCATATAGCCCAGCTGCGACAGCGTCGAGTACGCGACGACGCGCTTGATGTCGTTCTGCACGATGCCGATCAGGCCGGTGAAGAACGCCGTGGTCGCACCGATGAAGAGGATGAACTGCAGCGCGGTTTCCGACAGTTCGAACAGCGGCGACATGCGCGCCACCATGAAGATGCCGGCGGTGACCATCGTCGCGGCATGGATCAGTGCCGAGATCGGGGTCGGGCCTTCCATCGAGTCGGGCAGCCACACGTGCAACGGCACCTGGGCCGACTTGCCCATCGCACCGATGAACAGACAGATGCAAACCAGCGTCGCGACCGACCACTCAAAGCCGGTGATCACTTCGATCGTCTGGCCGCCACCAATGGTGGTGTCAGCCGCAGCGAAGACCGTTGCGTAATCGAGGCTGCCGAACCAGTACAGCACGCCGGCGATACCGAGCAGGAAGCCGAAGTCGCCGACGCGGTTGACCAGGAACGCCTTCATGTTGGCGAACACCGCGGTGGGCTTCTTGAACCAGAAACCGATCAGCAGGTACGACACCAGGCCCACCGCTTCCCAGCCAAAGAACAGCTGCAGGAAGTTGTTGCCCATCACCAGCATCAGCATCGAGAAGGTGAACAGCGAGATGTAGCTGAAGAAGCGCTGGTAGCCCGGATCCTCGGACATGTAGCCGATGGTGTAGACGTGCACCAGCAGCGACACGAAGGTCACCACGACCATCATCATCGCGGTGAGGTTGTCGATCAGGAAGCCGACGTGCGCCGAATAGTTGCCAACCTCGAAGAACGTGTAGACGTTCTCGTTGAAGGTCGGCGCGCCCTGCATCAGCTGCCACAGCGTGTAGATCGACAGCGCGCAGCTGATCGCGACACCCGCAATGGTGACCGTGTGCGCACCGGCGCGGCCGACCTGGCGGCCGAACAGGCCGGCGATGATCGAGCCCAGCAGCGGCGCCAGAACGATCGCGATCAGCGTGGTCTGGGAAATCATGATCTCGGAAACAGCGTTCTCCATGCCCGGATCAGCCCTTCAACGTGTCGAGTTCGGCGACATTGATCGTGCGCCGGTTGCGGAACAGCGTGACCAGGATCGCGAGACCGATCGCGGCCTCGGCCGCGGCCACGGTGAGAATGAAGAACACGAAGATCTGCCCGGCGGCGTCGCCGAACTCGCGCGAGAACGCGATGAAGTTGATGTTGACCGCGAGCAGCATCAGCTCGATCGACATCAGCAGGATGATCACGTTCTTCCGGTTGAGGAAGATGCCCGCGACGGAGATGCAGAACAGCACCGCGCCCAGCGAGAGGTAATGGCCCAGCGCGAGGCCGGTTCCGAACAGCTCGGTCATTTCGCTTCTCCCTCGCCTTCACCCGGTGTGGGCTCGACGACCGGACGCACCGCGTCCATCTTGACCACGCGCATGCGGTCAGACGCCCGCACGCGGGCCTGCTCACCCGGATTCTGGTGCTTGGTACCGGGACGGCGGCGCAGGGTGAGCATCACCGCGGCGATGACCGCGACGGTCAGGATGACCGCGGCGACTTCGAACGGCAGCAGGAAGTCGGTGAACAAGCGGCGTGCGATCCACACCGTGTTCGATACGCCCGCCTCGTCGACCGCATCGGCGGCGAATGGCGCCATCTTCGCGCGCACGCCGATCAGGGTGACGATCTCGACCAGCATCACCACCGCAACGATCAGGCCGACCGGCAGATAGCGAACGTAACCTTCGCGCATCGGCGCAACGTCCACGTCGAGCATCATCACCACGAACAGGAACAGCACCATCACCGCGCCGACGTAGACCAGCACCAGCGCGAGGCCGAGGAACTCGGCACCGACCAGCAGCCAGGTGCAGGCGGTGGAGAAGAACGTCAGCACCAGGAACAGCGCCGCGTGCACCGGGTTGCGGGCACTGATCACCGCCACCGCGGACATCACGGTGATCGCGGCGAAGACGAGGAATGCAATCAGGTCGAAATTCATGACTTACCTGTACGCGGAGTCGGCGGCGCGACGTTCTGCGATCTCGCTCTCGAGACGGTCGCCGATCGCCAGCAGCTGCGGCTTGGTCACGATGTTCTCGCCGCGGTTCTCGAAGTGGTACTCGTGCAGATGGGTCTCGACGATCGAGTCCACCGGGCACGATTCCTCGCAGAAACCGCAGTAGATGCACTTGAACAGATCGATGTCGTACCGCGTGGTGCGGCGGCTGCCGTCCTCGCGCTGTTCGGAATCGATCGTGATCGCCAGCGCGGGGCACACGGCCTCGCACAGCTTGCACGCGATGCAGCGCTCTTCACCGTTGGGATACCGGCGCAGCGCATGCAGGCCGCGGAAGCGCGGCGACTGCGGGGTCTTTTCCATCGGGTACATCAGCGTGTACTTGTCCCGGAACAGATACCGGAAGGTCAGTGCCATGCCGCCGAGCAACTCGAGCAGCAACAGGCCCCTGAACCATGCAACGAACTTGGCCATTACTGCCCTGCCTCGAAGATTCCGAAGTACGCCATCAGCGCGGTGACCACGATCCAGCCGATGCTGATCGGAATGAAGACCTTCCAGCCCAGCCGCATGATCTGGTCATAGCGATAGCGCGGGAACGAGGCGCGGAACCAGATGAAGCAGCTGGCGAAGAAGAACACCTTCGCGAACAGCCACCACCAGCCGTCGACCGACAGCAGCGGAATGCCCCAGCCCTGGAACGGCGACAGCCAGCCGCCGAGGAAGAAGATCGCGACCAGGAAGCTGATCAGGATCATGTTCGCGTATTCGGCGAGGAAGAACAGCGCGAACGCCGACCCCGAATACTCGACCATGTGACCGGCGACGATTTCCGACTCGCCTTCGACGACGTCGAACGGTGCGCGGTTGGTCTCGGCCACGCCAGAGATGAAATAGATGACGAACAGCGGCAGCATCGGCAGCCAGAACCAGTCGAACAGCCCCTTGCCGCCGGCCTGCGCCATGACGATCTCGGACAGGTTCAAGCTGCCTGCACCGACCATTACCCCGACGAGCGCGAAGCCCATCGCGATCTCGTAGCTGATCATCTGCGCCGAGGCGCGCATCGCACCGAGGAACGCGTACTTCGAGTTCGATGCCCAGCCGGCGAGGATGATGCCGTAGATGCCGAGCGAGGTCATCGCCAGCAGATACAGCAGACCGGCATTGGCGTTCGACAGCACCAGCTGCGCATCGAACGGCACGACGGCCCAGGCCGCGAATGCAGGCGCCAGCGTGATCAGCGGCGCCAGCACGAACAGCACGCGCTGCGCGTTGGTCGGCTGGATGACTTCCTTGAACAGCAGTTTGAAGACGTCGGCGAAGGCCTGGAAGATGCCCATGCCGACGTACATCGGACCGTGGCGCTGATGCATCCAGCCCAGCAGCTTGCGCTCCCAGACCACGTAGAACGCGACGCAGATGATCACCGGCATCGCGATCAGCAGGATCTTCAGCACGATCCAGATGATCAGGCCGATCACGCCCAGCGACATCAGCCAGTCGTACAGCGGCGCCGACAGATCGCTGAGCAGCGATGCGGTGTTGGTCACGCCGGTTTGGGTCGCACTCATGCCGCCACCACCTTGACCTTGCCGGCCGACAGCGCCGCCGTGGCGCCGTAGCCCGATTCCACCCACGCCGCGCCCGGTGCGACGCGATCGTCGACCGCCACCTGCAGCGTCGCGGTGCCGACCGCATTCGACACCTTGGCCATGCCGCCGTCGGCGACCTGACTCGCGGCCGCGTCGTCGGGATGCAGCACGATGCGCGGACCGAGAGTCAGCGGATGCGACTGCAGCGCCGCGGCGCGACGGGTCAGACCGTCGACGCGATAGATTGCCTGGCTGACGGCCAGTTCAAAGCCATCACCATCGACGACCGGCGCCGCGGACGCGGCAACCGACACCGCCCTGCCCTGCAGACCCGCACGCAGGCCGCCCAGATCGGTGAACTCGAAGCCAGGCGCTTCGAGCGCGCCGCCGAGGGCACGCAGCACACGCCAGCCGGAACGCGCGTCGCCCGGCAGCTTGCCGGCGGCGGTGGCCTGCTGGTCGCGGCCGTCGAGATTGGTCAGCGTCGCGTCGATCTCGGCGAGTGCTCCGATCGGCAGGATCACGTCGGCGACGCTGCGCGTGGACTGGCAGGCGAAGTGGCTGAACGCCACGACCTGCGCCGCGCCCAGGGCCTGCAGCGCCTTCGCCTGATCGGCGAAGTCCAGACCCGGCTCGATGCCGTAGATCACATAGGCGCCGCGACGCTCGGCCAGCATTGCATTCGCATCGCGCGAGGTCGGCAGCACGCCGAGGCGCGACAGACCGAGCGCGTTGGCGCCGTGCGGAATACGGCACAGCGACGCGCCGGTGTCGGCGGCGAGTGCAGCCGCCGCCTTGCGGATGTCGGCCGCGTGCGCGCTGGCTTCCGCCTGCGCACCCACGATGATCGCCGCGTGCTTCGCGCCGCGCAGCGCGTCGCCGAGCTCGGCGACCTGCAGCGTTTCGGCGATCTTCGACGGCGCCACGATCGCCTTGTCTTCGATGTCGAAGGTGAACTCGAAATCGACCGGATTGACCACGTACACCTTGGCGCCGCGCTTCCACGCCTGACGCACGCGGTGGTGCAGCAGCGGCACTTCGTGGCGCAGGTTGCTGCCGACCAGCAGCACGACATCGGCCTGCTCGAGTTCGGCGACCGGCATCGCGAACGCTTCGGCGATGGCGCCATCGGAGAGGTCGCGCTGGGCGATGCGGTGATCGAGGTTGCCGGTGCCCAGGGCCTCGGCCAGACGTGCCAGCAGCGCGCCCTCCTCGTTCGAGGTCGACGGATGCACCAGCACGCCGAGCTCGTCGGCCGCGTTGTCGCGCAGGATCGTCATCGCGCGGTCGAGCGCCTCGTCCCACGAGGCCTCGCGCCACTCGCCGCCATCCTTGACCAACGGATGCACCGCGCGGTCATCGGCCGTCAGGCCCTGGTGCGAGTAACGGTCACGGTCGGAGATCCAGCACTCGTTGACCGCTTCGTTGTCGCGCGGCACGGTGCGCATCACGTCGCCGCGGCGCAGGTGATGGAACAGGTTGCTGCCCAGCGCGTCGTGACCGCCGAGCGATTCGCGCGCGATCAGTTCCCACGGACGCGCACGGAAGCGGAACACCTTGTTGGTCAGCGCGCCGACCGGGCACACGTCGATGACGTTGCCCGACAGTTCGGTCGTCAGCGGCTTGCCGTCATAGGTGCCGATCTGCAGATTCTCGCCGCGCTGCATGCCGCCCAGCTCGTAGGTGCCGGCGATTTCAGCGGTGAAGCGCACGCACCGTGTGCACTGGATGCAGCGCGTCATTTCGGTTGCGACCAGCGGACCGAGGTCCTCGTCGGCGACGACGCGCTTGCGCTCGGCGAAGCGGCTGACCGAACGGCCGTAACCGAGCGAGAGATCCTGCAGTTCGCACTCGCCGCCTTGATCACAGATCGGGCAGTCGAGCGGATGGTTGATCAGCAGGAACTCCATCACGTTGCGCTGGGCCTTGAGCGCCTTCTCGTTGCGCGTGAAGACCTTCAGGCCGTCCATCACCGGCGTGGCGCAAGCCGGCGACGGCTTGGGCGCACCGCGGCCGCCGACTTCGGTGTCGACCAGGCACATGCGGCAGTTCGCGGCGATCTCGAGCTTGTCGTGATAGCAGAAACGCGGGATCGGAATGCCGGCCTTGTCGGCGGCATGGATGATCATCGAGCCCTTGGGCGCGGCCAGTTCGACGCCGTCGATGAACAAGGTGACGTGGTCGGGCGGCAGGTTCGGATTCACGGGTTGCGCGCTCATGCGGCGACCGCCTTGGGCACCACGGTGCCGTTGCGCTGGTCGTCGACGAGGAAACGCTTGTGCACGATCGCGTACTCGAACTCGTCCCAGAAATGGCGCAGGAAGCCCTGCACCGGCCATGCGGCCGCTTCACCGAACGCGCAGATGGTGTGTCCCTCGATCTGGCCGGCCGCGGCCCGCAGCATCTGCAGGTCTTCAATCGTCGCCGTGTGGTCGGCGATGCGGCACAGCATGCGGTACATCCAGCCGGTGCCTTCGCGGCACGGCGTGCACTGGCCGCAGCTCTCCTTGTAGTAGAAGCGCGCGATGCGTCGGCACGCGCGCACCATGCAGGTCGTGTCGTCCATGACGATGACTGCGCCCGAGCCGAGGCCGGAACCGGCCTTCTGCAGCGCGTCGTAATCCATCGTCAGGCCCATCATCGTCTCGCCCGGCAGCACCGGCATCGACGAGCCACCCGGAATCACGCCCTTGATCGTGCGGCCTTCGCGCATGCCGCCGCACAGCGCCAGCAGATCGGCGAACGAGGTGCCCAGGCGGATCTCGTGGTTGCCCGGCTTCGCCACGTGGCCGGAGACCGAAAAGATCTTGCAGCCGCCGTTGTTGGGCTTGCCCAGATCCATGAACCACTGCGCGCCGTTGCGCACGATCGCCGGCACCGAGGCGTAGGTCTCGGTGTTGTTGATCGTCGTCGGCTTGCCGTACAGACCGAAATTGGCCGGGAACGGCGGCTTGAAGCGCGGCTGTCCCTTCTTGCCTTCCAGCGATTCCATCAGCGCGGTTTCTTCGCCGCAGATGTAGGCACCCGCGCCGAGCGCGTTGTAGATGTCCACGTCGATGCCCGAGCCGAGCAGGTTCTTGCCCAGCCAGCCGTTGGCGTAGGCCTCGGCGGTGGCTTCTTCCAGATGCTCGAAGGGCTCGTGATGGAACTCGCCGCGCAGGTAGTTGTAGGCCACCGTCGAGCCGGTCGCGTAGCACGCGATCGCCATGCCCTCGATGACCGAATGCGGGTTGTAACGCAGGATGTCGCGGTCTTTGGCGGTGCCGGGCTCGGATTCGTCCGAATTGCAGAGGATGTACTTCTGCATCTCGCCCTTGGGCATGAAGCTCCACTTCAGACCGGTCGGGAAGCCCGCGCCGCCGCGGCCGCGCAGGCCCGACTGCTTGACCATCTCGATTACGTCGGCCGGCGGAATCTTCTCTTCGAGAATCTTGCGCAGCGCGCTGTAACCACCCGTCTTGAGGTAGTTCTCGTAGGACCACGGCTTGTCGAAATGCAGCGTGGTGTAGACCGCCTGGTGTTCCTGCGGCGCAGGCCCGACGGGCCCGTAACCTTCGGAAGACTTGGGATGGTGATGTGCCATGTCCGCGCGATGCCCTACTTCAGACCGTCGATCAGCTCGTCCACCGTCTCGGGTGTGAGCTTCTCGTGGTAATGACCGTTGATGACCACGACCGGCGCGCCGCAGCACGCAGCGACGCACTCTTCCTCACGCTTGAGGAAGACGCGACCGTCGGCGGTGGATTCACCCAGCTTGCAGCCCAGCTTCTTCTCCGCGTGCGCGACGAGATCTTCGGCGCCGTTGAGCCAGCAGCTGATGTTGGTGCAGAACGCGACGTTGTTGCGGCCGACTTTCTCGGTCTCGAACATCGAGTAGAACGTCGCCACCTCGTAGGCCCACACCGGCGGCAGATCCAGATACTTGGCGACGCCGGCGATCAGCTCGTCGGTCAGCCAGCCGTCGTTCTGCTCCTGCGCCGCGAACAGACCCTGCAGCACCGCGGACCGCTTGCGGTCTTCCGGGAACTTGGTCAGCCAGTGGTCGATGTGCGCGCGCGTGTCGCCGCTGAGCACGACCATCGGGTCGACGTTGCGGGCGCTCTCGAAATTGCCAGTCGCCTTCATCGGTCGACCTCTCCGAACACGATGTCATAGGTACCGATCATCGCCACCACGTCGGACAGCATGTGCCCGCTGGTGATGGCGTCCATCGACGAGAGATGCGCGAAACCGGGCGCGCGCAGATGCACGCGGAACGGCTTGTTCGCACCGTCGGAGACCAGATAGCAGCCGAACTCGCCCTTCGGGGCTTCGACGGCGCTGTAGGTCTCTCCGGTGGGCACGCTGTAGCCCTCGGTGAACAGCTTGAAGTGATGGATCAACGCTTCCATGTCGTCCTTCATCGACTCACGCGACGGCGGCGACACCTTGTAGTTGTCCAACATGACCGGGCCGGGATTCGCCCGCAGCCAATTGACGCACTGCTGGATGATCTTCGCCGACTCGCGCATTTCGAACACGCGCACGAGGTAGCGGTCGTAGCAGTCGCCGTTGACGCCCACCGCGATGTCGAAATCGACTTCGGCGTACTTGGCGTAGGGCTGCGTCTTGCGCAGATCCCACTCGACGCCCGAACCGCGCAGCATCGGGCCGGTCATGCCCCAGGCCTTGGCCAGGTCCGGCGGAATCACGCCGATGCCGACGGTGCGCTGCTTCCAGATGCGGTTGTCGGTGAGCAGGGTTTCATACTCGTCGACGCGCTTGGGGAAATCCTTGGCGAATGCCTCGAGATAATCGAGCATCGAGCCGCCGCGCCACTTGTTGAAACGCTTGAGCTTCTCGCCCTTGCGCCAGCGCGACTCGGCGTACTGCGGCATCTGCGCGGGCAGATCGCGGTAGACGCCGCCGGGACGGTAATAGGTCGCGTGCATGCGCGCGCCCGACACCGCCTCGTAGACGTCCATCAGTTCTTCGCGCTCACGGAACGCGTACAGCATCACCGCCATCGCGCCGAGATCGAGCGCGTTCGAGCCCACCCACATCAGGTGGTTGAGGATGCGCGTGACTTCGTCGAACAGCGTGCGGATCCACTGCGCGCGCTCGGGCGCCTCGATTCCCATCAGGGTCTCGATCGCGCGCACGTAGGCGTGCTCGTTGCACATCATCGACACGTAGTCGAGGCGATCCATGTAACCGATGGACTGGTTGAACGGCTTCGACTCGGCTAGCTTCTCGGTGCCACGGTGCAGCAGGCCGATGTGCGGATCGGCGCGCATCACGGTCTCGCCGTCCATTTCCAGGATCAGGCGCAGCACGCCGTGCGCGGACGGATGCTGGGGGCCGAAGTTGAACGTGTAGTTGCGGATTTCCTGCTTCAGCGCTTCCGCACTCGGCGTCGCGTTGGTGTGCAGCGAGGTGGTCGGCACGGCGCTCACTTGGCAGCCTCCACGCGACGCGCGGCCTGCTCGTCGCTCGCGGTCGCAAAACGGGCGTCGTCACGGATCACGCGCGGCACGCCGACACGCGGTTCGACCGAGGTCACCGGCTCGTACACCACGCGCTTGCGCTCGGCGTCGTAACGCACTTCGACATTGCCGATCAACGGGAAATCCTTGCGGAACGGATGACCGACGAAACCGTAGTCGGTCAGGATGCGGCGCAGATCGGGGTGACCCTCGAAGATCACGCCGAACAGATCGAACGCTTCGCGCTCGAACCAGTTCGCGACCGGCCAGAGCACGGTCAGCGAAGACACCACCGGCAGATCGTCGCTGGGCGCGAAGCACTTCAGCATCACGCGCTGGTTGTGCTGGATCGACAGCAACTGCGCGACCGCGGCAAAACGACGCTGCGGCACCGGAATGCCGGCGTCGCCCTGTGGCTGCGAGACCTGGCGGCTGCCGGTTTCACCGAACTTGAAACGGCCCGGACCGCGGCCTTCAACGCCGCGGCTGAAACCTTCGGAGGACACATCGGTGTCCCACTCGTCGCTGCCGTGACTCAGATAGTCGACACCACAGACGTCGATCAGCATTTCGAAACCGAACTCGTCGCGCAATGCGCGCGCAGTGTCGAGCCAGTCGCCGGCGGTGATGATCGCCACTTCGCCACGCGGCAGTGCGACCGCCACGTCGGCGTCGGAAAAGCGCGCGCGCAGGCGCGCCGCGAACGCGGTGGAGGACTCACGCATCGCGCTGCCCCGTCTTGGTGTCACCGAAGTTGGTGGCGCGGCGGATCTTCTTCTGCAACTGCAGGATGCCGTAGATCAGCGCTTCGGCCGTCGGCGGGCAGCCCGGCACGTAGACGTCGACCGGCACGATGCGATCGCAGCCGCGCACCACCGAATACGAGTAGTGGTAGTAGCCGCCGCCGTTGGCGCAGCTGCCCATCGAGATGACCCACTTCGGATCCGGCATCTGGTCGTAGACCTTGCGCAGCGCCGGGGCCATCTTGTTGACCAGCGTGCCGGCCACGATCATCACGTCCGACTGGCGCGGCGACGGGCGGAACACCACGCCGTAGCGGTCTAGATCGAGACGCGCCGCACCGGCGTGCATCATTTCCACCGCGCAGCAGGCGAGACCGAAGGTCATCGGCCACATCGAGCCGGTGCGCGCCCAGTTGAGCAGCACATCGGAACTGGTCGTGACGAAACCGCGCTCGAGCAGCGGGTTCTCGCCTTCCGGGCGCAGGATGTCGTCCACGCGGCCTTCCGGCAGCGGGTTGTTCATCAGGCGCGCGACGGTCTGGTTCACTCCCATTCCAGCGCTCCCTTCTTCCACACGTAGACGAAGCCGAGCAGCAGCATGCCGGCGAAGATGCCCATCTCGATCAGACCCAGCACGCCGAGTTCACGGAACACGGTGGCCCACGGCACGATGAAGATGATTTCCAGATCGAAGACGATGAACTGGATCGCGATGAGGTAATAGCGCACGTCGAACTGCATGCGCGCGTCTTCGAATGCCTCGAATCCACATTCGTACGGCGACAGCTTTTCCAGCGTCGGGCGCTTGGGTCCCAACAGGTTGCCAATGATCAGCAATGCAATGCCGATCCCCGTGGCAACGATCAGGAACAGCAGGGTCGGCAGATATTCGGCCAGCACTCGGATGTTCTCTCGGCTACGGCCGCAATCTGCGGCCTTGGCTCGGCGCCTGTGACGCCGCATCTCGAAGCGTCGGAGCGCTTCACGAAGGCCGGGCGATGCACGTGCTGTGCGATCGCCCGATCCCGGCAATTGTACCGGTTACAGAACTGGCGAGTAAACGATTTCCGGCCGGTGTACAGGCTGCCGGCGCAGCATCGGCACGCGCTGACAAACAAAACGTGAAACGCGCGCGCGAATGATTCCTGTCCGCGCAGAAATCAAGCTTCGGATACGAAAAAGCCTCGCTTGCGCGAGGCTTCTCGTATCCGACACGCATGAAACGTGTCGCCTTTCCGGTTGGTGCCCAAGAGGGGACTCGAACCCCTACGACCTAAGCCGCTACCACCTCAAGGTAGTGCGTCTACCAATTCCGCCACCTGGGCAGGTCAACCTGAAAACCTCATCCGTGCCTACTGCCCCGGCGAGCCGCGCATTGTAATCCCAATCAATCGTTCTGGGGAGTGGGCTGCGGCGATTCCTGCGAAGAATTTTCTGCCGCCGGCGGCGCGGCCGGCACTGCACCCTCGACAGACGGCGCGGCCGGCACGGTGGCGTCGGCAGGTGCGGGCGGTGCAACCGACGTGGCCGGCGCGCCTTCGACCGGCGCCGTCGGCACCTGGCTGCCCATGACACCCAGATCCATGTCCAGCGCGTTCGGATTGGCGCGGTGCATCGCGTACCAGGCCATGAACAGCGTGATCGCGAAGAAGCTGATCGCCAGCCACTTCGTCGCCTTCGACAGGAAGTTGGACGAGCCGCGCGCGCCGAACACGGTCGCGGACGCGCCGCCACCGAAGCCGGAACCGGCCGCGGCGCCAGCGCCGCGCTGCATGAGGATCAACGCGATCATCGCGATGGCGATGATGACGAACAGGATGTTGAAGACGGTCAGCAGCATTGCGTGGGCGCTCTGGGGTGCCCGCGGACGGGCCTTGTGTCGGAATCGCCGGCTGCGCTCAGCGCGCGGCCGCGGCGACGATGGCCAGGAAGTCTTCGGCCGCCAGCGAGGCGCCACCGATCAATCCGCCGTCGACGTCGGGCTGCGAGAACAGCGCAGCGGCATTGTCGGGCTTGCAGCTGCCGCCATACAGCAGCGGCAACGAATCGGCGATTCTAGCATCCTGCCTGGCGACCACGCCACGCAGAAAGGCGTGCACGGCCTGCGCCTGCTCGGTGCTGGCAGTCAGGCCGGTGCCGATCGCCCAGACCGGCTCATAGGCGACGATCGCGCCCTCGAATGCGGCCACGCCCGCCTCAGACAGCACGGCTTCGACCTGGGCGGCGATCACTTCTTCGGTGCGACCGGCCTCGCGCTGTTCGCGGGTCTCGCCCACGCACAGGATCGGCACCAGGCCAGCGGCGCGGGCGGCGATGAACTTCTGCGCGACCAGCGCGTCGTCCTCGCCGTGGTACTGGCGGCGCTCGGAATGGCCGACCAGCGTGTAGACGGCGCCGACGTCGGCCAGCATCGAGGCGGCCACTTCACCGGTGTAGGCGCCCTTGGCGTGCGCGCTGACGTCCTGCGCGCCGAAAGCCACGCCGCGACCGCCATGCGACTGCGTCAGCAACGGGAGATACGGGAACGGCGGGAGCACGATCGCCTCCACCCCGCCCGGCAGGCCGGCGGCGATGCCCTCGACGAGTTCGGCAGCGAAGTTGCGGCTGCCCTGCAGCTTCCAGTTGCCGGCGACGATCCTGCGACGCATGGGCGACTCCTTGAGACGAGAGGCGCAAGAGGATAGCCGATGCGCCCGCCGACCCGGTTCAGGAACCGGTGACCTCCCCTGCATTGGCGCCAACTGGGATTGCAGCGGCCCCTGCGCAGCGGCTGCAAACGCAAGTCGTCCGTTCGACGGTGCCCAGCGAAGCCAACCGCCCGGCACGGATCCATCAGACATTCCGCGACCCTGACGCCATCACGCGAGCATTGGTCGCCGCCGCAGCCGGACAGGCTTGCCGGCAGCGTCACCACACTCCTTTCCGATCCGACACACTGCGGTCCGCGGAGCTGCCTGCCATCCATTCGTCGACGATAAGGCGGTGATGCCACGGACATTCCGAAGCGTCCGGGCAGCAAACAGGGAACCGTGGTCGGCCAGCGCGGACTTGCACGCGAGCACGACAGCGGGCACGCGATCCACGCCTCGTGGCTGCGCGCCATCAGCGACGGCTGGAAACTGCGCGTCGCGACAAGGTGCAGGAATCGACAGGCCTCGAGATCCGCCGCAACACCGATGTGTCCGATGATCGCTGCCCGCGTGACCTGCTGAAGACGGCCGACGTGGTCTCAAGCTTGTCGGAATTCGCGGCCTCCATTCGCAGACACGGCGCCCTTGGGCGCCGTGCCTGCTTGTTTCGGACGCCCAAGACGCCCTACTTCAGCTTGATCTCGCGCAACCGTTCTTCGAGATAGCCCTGCGCGGTGATCGCTTCGGGATAGCGGCTCGGATTGTCGGCGGTCACCGTCGACGGCAGCACGTCGATGACGAAGTCCGGATTCGGGTGCAGGAAGAACGGCACCGAATAACGCGGCTTGCGCGCCTGCTCGCCCGGCGGATTGGTCACGCGGTGCGTCGTCGACGGATACACGTGGTTGGTCAGGCGCTGCAGCATGTCGCCGATGTTGACGACGATGGTGTCGGCGTCCGACGTGAAGGGCACCCACTCGCCACGCGACGACTTCACTTCCAGACCCGCCGCCGATGCGCCGACCAGCAGCGTGATCAGGTTGATGTCCTCGTGCGCACCGGCGCGCTCGTTGGGGATGTCGTCCGAGGTGATCGGCGGGTAGTGGATCGGGCGCAGGATCGAATTGCCGTAGTCGGTCTTGTCAACGAAGTAGTGCTCCGGCAGACCGATGTGCAGCGCCAGCGCCGACAGCACCTTCGAGCCCAGCGCATCGAGCGTCTGGTACAGGCCGTAGCCGTGTTCGCGGAAGCCCGGGACTTCGGTCGGCCACAGGTTCGGCTGCATCACTTCGCGGTACTTCGAGTCGTCCGGAATCTCGCGGCCGATGTGCCAGAACTCCTTGAGATCGAAGTGCTGCGCGCCCTTCGCGGTCTCGACGCCGAACGCGGTGTA
This sequence comes from Luteimonas sp., assembly GCA_045810015.1. GTDB lineage: Bacteria > Pseudomonadota > Gammaproteobacteria > Xanthomonadales > Xanthomonadaceae > Luteimonas. The sequence continues at coordinate 105,526 of JBJMWR010000024.1, read as the reverse complement.
GCCGCGCGCGCCGCCACCGCCGGCCACGTGGTACTGCTTCTTGGTCGCTTCGGGCAGCGCGAAAAACGCCTTGAACACATCGTAGGCGCCGTCGATCTGCGCCTGCGGAATGCCGTGGCCGTTGATGCCGGCAAAGCCCCACTCGCGGTAGGCGGCGCCGAGCTCGGCAACGAAGGCCTCGCGGTCCGTGTCGAAACGGCGGATGTCGAGCGTGGGAATACGGGGGGTCATCGCGGACTCCTTGGAATCAGGCGGCGGCCGCGCGCACGGCGTCGGCCAGTTGATCGAGTGTCGATTGCATCAGGGTGTCGTCGTCGGCCTCGACGGTCACGCGCACCACCGGCTCGGTGCCCGACGGGCGCAGGAACGCGCGCCCGCGGCCCTGCACGGCGGCCTGCGCCTCGGCGAGGGCGGCTTGCACGGCCGGCGCTTCGGCGGGTTTCGACGCACCTTCGTAACGCACGTTGACGGTCTTCTGCGGCACCTTGGACAGACCGTGCAGCGCTTCCTGCAGCGACTCGCCGCGACGGCGCAGCACTTCCAGCACCTGCAGCGCGCTGATGATGCCGTCGCCGGTCGTCGCGCGATCCAGGCACAGCAGATGCCCGGAGGTTTCGCCGCCGAGCACACCATCGTGTTCGAGCAGCATCTGGTGCACGTAGCGGTCGCCGACCTTGGCCCGCGCGAAGCCGATACCGGCCTCGCCGAATGCGCGCTCCAGGCCGAAGTTGCTCATCAGCGTGCCGACGACCGGGCCCTGCAGGCGACCCGACTGCTGCCAGTCGCGCGCGAGCACGTACAGCAGGTCATCGCCGTCGCGCACAGTGCCGTTGGCGTCGACGAACAGCACGCGATCGCCGTCGCCGTCGAAGGCAATGCCGAGGTTCGCGCCGCTGCGGCTGACGCGCTCGCTCAGGTGTTCGGGATGGGTGGAGCCGACGCCATCGTTGATGTTGACGCCATTGGGCTCGGCGCCAATCACCTCGACCTGTGCACCGAGTTCGCGCAGCACGATCGGACCGACCTGGTAGGTCGCGCCGTTCGCGCAGTCGACGACGATGCGCATGCCGTCGAGATCGAATCCACGCGGCACCGAGGCCTTGCAGGCTTCCACGTAGCGGCCGACCGCATCGCGTGTGCGCACGGCCTTGCCGAGTTTCTCGGAAGCCACGGTGCGGAACGGCTGGTCGAGCGCGGCTTCGATCGCGAGTTCGGTCGCGTCGTCGAGCTTCTCGCCCTGCGCGCTGAAGAACTTAATGCCGTTGTCGTGATGCGGATTGTGCGAGGCGGAAATGACGATGCCGCCGTCGGCGCCGAGCGAGCGCGTCAGATGCGCGACGGCCGGCGTGGGCATCGGGCCCATCAGCTGCACGTCGACACCGGCCGCGACCAGTCCGGCTTCCAGCGCCGCCTCGAACATGTAGTTCGAGATGCGCGTGTCCTTGCCGATCAGCACCTGCGGGCGACGCCAGTCACCGCCGCGTCCACGCAGCGAATGACCGTAGGCATTGCCCAGGCGCAGCACGAAATCGGCGGAGATCGATCCCTCACCGACCCGCCCGCGAATGCCATCGGTCCCGAAGTACCTGCGGCTCACGCAGCGGCCTCGGTCGGCATGTCCTGCTTGCCGAGCAACGCCACCAGGCGGGCGATGCGGTCGCGCATTTCGCGGCGGTCGCAGATCTGGTCGATCGCGCCATGCTCGAGCAGGAATTCCGATGTCTGGAAACCTTCGGGCAGGGTCTCGCGCACGGTCTGTTCGATCACGCGCGGGCCAGCGAAGCCGATCAGCGCTTCGGGTTCGGCGATGTTGATGTCGCCGAGCATCGCGAACGACGCGGAAGTTCCGCCGTAGGTCGGATTGGTCAGCACCGAGATATACGGCAAACCGGCTTCGCGCAGACGCGCCAGCGCGGCCGAGGTCTTGGCCATCTGCAGCAGCGAGAACATGCTCTCCTGCATGCGCATGCCGCCGCTCGCGGCGAAACTGACGAACGGCGTGCCCAGCGCGAGCGCCTGCTCGGCGGCGCGGGCGAACTTCTCGCCGCCGACCGAGCCCATCGAGCCGCCCATGTAGGCGAAATCCATCGCGCAGGCGACGATCGGGCGCTGCATCAGCGTGCCCTGCATCGCGATCAGTGTGTCGCGCTCACCGGTGGCGCGTTGCGCGGCCTTGATGCGGTCCGAGTACTTCTTCTGGTCCTTGAACTTCAAGATGTCGGTCGGGCCCAGATCGGCCGCGATCTCTTGCAGGCTGCCCGCATCCAGGAACGCCTTCAGGCGCGCGCGCGCGCGGATCGCACGGTGGAAGTTGCACTTCGGGCAGACCTCCAGATTCTCTTCGAGTTCCGGGCCGTACAGCACGGTGCTGCAGCGCTCGCACTTCTCCCACAGACCCTCGGGAACGCTGCGCTTCTTGGCCGCAGGCGCATCGGTGCGGATGCGCGGCGGCATGATCTTCTGCAACCAGGACATGGGCGTATTTCTCCCGACGGCCGCAACGGGGCCGCAAAGCGCGGAAGTGTAACCGACGGCCCGTTGGGCTTCCGGTGGGGGCCGTACGGCGTTGATGCGCCTTGCGCGTGGCCGAATCCGGTCACCGAGCGGCTTATGAAGCCCTCCCCAGTGTCACGGGGACGGATTTGGAAGGGGCAAACTCCCAGAACCCAGCAGCGCGGGAATCCCACGTGGAATTCCTTATGAGACCGCGTTCGCGCGATCAGCCTGATCGCCCCCTCCACCCATGAAGGGCGCAATGCCCCGCACGCGGAGGAGTGCTCCGTGTCCCGCGCTCGCTCACCCTGCGTCGAGTGCTTCTCGCAACGGCGCGAGGAACGCCTTCGCCCGCGCAGCGGCCTCGTCCGTATCCGCCGCGCCATCGAGCGCCGCGACCAGCGCACTGCCGACCACGACGCCATCGGCATCGACCGCCATCGCCGCAGCGCTTGCGGCATCGCGGATGCCGAAACCGGCCACGACCGGCGCACGACTGGCGGCGCGGATCGTCCGCAGGCGGGACGACGCCTGCGCGGTATCGAGCCGATCGGCCGCACCGGTCACGCCAGCAAAGCTGACGTAATACAGATACCCCTGCGCGCCCGCGCACAGCGCTTCGATGCGCGCATCGGTGGTCGTCGGGGAGGCCAGCAGGACCAGCGCGATGCCGGCGGCATCGAAGGCCACGCGGAACTCGTCGGCTTCTTCCGGCGGCAGATCCACCAGCAGCACGCCATCGACACCGGCGTCGCCCGCCTGCTTCGCGAAGACATCCGCGCCACGGATATCAATCGGATTGAGATAACCCATCAGCACGACCGGCGTGGCGTCATCCTGCGCGCGGAATTCGCGCACCGCATCGAGCACGTAGGTCATACCCGCGCCCCGCCCCAGCGCGCGCTCGGAACTGCGCTGGATCGTCGGACCATCGGCCATCGGGTCGGAGAACGGCACGCCGAGTTCGATGACATCGGCCCCGGCCGCGACCAGTGCATGCATCACCGGCACCGTGGCTTCGAGCGAGGGATCGCCGGCGGTAAAGAATGGGATCAGCGCCTTGCGGCCGGCGGCGCGGAGTGCGGCGAAGCGGGTATCGATGCGGTTCATGGTGGCCCGTGGCAATGCGGTGCGCTGGGCCGCCGCGCTCGACAGGCCCGCTTTGCTATCGATGCGCGCGCTCATAGTACGAACCCCTCCCGCTGCGCGATCGTGTGCACGTCCTTGTCGCCGCGGCCCGACAGGTTCGCCAGCACGATCGCGTCCTTCGGCAGCTCGCGCGCGAGCTTGATCGCCTGCGCGATCGCGTGGCTGGATTCGAGCGCGGCAAGGATGCCTTCGGTCTTCGCGAGCTGGTGGAACGCGGCCAGGGCTTCGTCGTCGGTGATGCCGACGTACTGCGCGCGACCGGCGTCGGCGAGGAAGGAATGCTCGGGTCCGACACCCGGGTAATCGAGGCCGGCGGAGACCGAATGGGTTTCGGTGATCTGGCCGTCGTCGTCGCAGATCACATAGGTGCGGTTGCCGTGCAGCACGCCCGGACGACCGGCGGCGATCGATGCCGCGTGACGCCCGGTATCGATGCCGTCGCCGGCCGCTTCGGCGCCGACGATGCGCACGTCGCGATCATTGAGGAACGCATGGAACAGGCCGATCGCGTTGCTGCCGCCACCGACGCAGGCGGTGATCGCATCGGGCAGGCGGCCGTACTCGGCCAGCATCTGCTCGCGCGCTTCGCGGCCGACGATCGCATTGAAATCGCGGACCATGCGCGGATACGGGTCGGGACCGGCGACGGTGCCGATGATGTAGAAGGTGTCGGCGATATTGGTCACCCAGTCGCGCATCGCCTCATTGAGCGCGTCCTTGAGCGTCGCCGAGCCGGACGTCACCGGCACCACTTCCGCGCCGAGCAGGCGCATGCGGTAGACGTTGATCTTCTGCCGCTCGATGTCGGTCGCGCCCATGTACACGACGCATTCCAGGCCCAGCCGCGCAGCCACGGTCGCCGAGGCGACGCCATGCTGGCCGGCGCCGGTCTCGGCGATGATCCGGGTCTTGCCCATGCGGCTGGCGAGCAGCGCCTGGCCGATGGTGTTGTTGATCTTGTGCGCGCCGGTGTGGTTCAGGTCCTCGCGCTTGAGCAGGATGCGCGCGCCGCCGACGGCATCGCTGAGCCGTTCGGCGTGATAGATCGGGCTCGGCCGGCCGACGTAATGCGCGAGGTCCTTGTCGAAAGCCTGCTGGAACGCGGGATCGGCCTTGGCGGTGTCGTAGGCCGCCGCGAGTTCGGCGATCGGCCCCATCAGCGTTTCGGCGACGAAGCGCCCGCCGTAGCGGCCGAAATGGCCGTTAGCATCGGGATAGGCGTGGAAATCGGTGATCGGAGGCTGCGACATCGGGAGGTGCACGGTGCGGGCTGGCCTGCACTCTAACGCACACGTCGTACGTCCAGAATCGATAAGATCTGACGCATACGTCAGGAAATCTCACATGACCGACACCGACCTGCCGCCGCTCAATGCGCTGCGCGCCTTCGAGGCCGCCGCCCGCCTGGGCAGCCTGAGCCGCGCGGCCGAGGCGCTGCACGTGACCCACGGCGCGGTGAGCCGCCAGGTGCGCCTGCTCGAAGACGCACTCGGCACGCCGCTGTTCGTGCGCGCCGGCCGCGGCCTGCGCCTCACGCCGGCCGGCATGCGCATGCGCGACGCCGCAGGAGATGCGTTCGCGCGTTTGCAGGGCGCTGCGGCAGCGATCCGTCGCTCGGGCACGTCGCCTGCGCGGGTGCTCGGCTGCCCGGGCAGCCTGCTCGCCCGCTGGATGATTCCGCGACTGCCGCGCCTGACTGATGCCCTGCCCGATCTCAAGCTGCATCTGTCGCCGCATGAAGGCGCGTTCCCGGCATCGCTGGACGGATTCGATGCGGCGCTGCTGATCGGCACGTCGCCGTGGCCGGCCTCGTGGACGGTGCGCGCACTCGCGTCGGAGCGGATCGGCCCGGTGCTCAGTGCACGCCATGCCGACGTGACACGCCTCGCAGCATTGACGCCCGACGCGCTGCTTCGCGAACCGCTGCTGCACACCACGTCGCGCCCGCAGGCCTGGCCGACGTGGGCCTTGCTGCAAGGCGCCGCATCACCCGACGATCTCGGCACCGGATTCGAGCATCTGTATTTCCTGCTCGAAGCCGCAGCCGCTGGCCTCGGTGTCGCCATCGCACCACAGGAACTCGTCGCCGACGATCTCGCCGCCGGCCGCCTGCTGGCACCCTGGGGTTTCGTCGAAACAGAGGCGCAGTGGATTCTGGCGACGCGTCGCGACGACGACGATGCGCGTCTCGATGCGCTGGCGGAGTGGCTCAGGCAGGAATTGGCCTGACTTGAATGCCCGCGCGTCGACGCGCGAACGACGGATCCGGACAGGCCTGACGATCAGCGCGTGCCGCGCACCGCGTCGACGAACGCGCGCATCCGCGTTGCATCCTTGATACCCGGCGCGGATTCGATGCCGCTGGACACGTCGACGCCCGCCGGGCGCGCCACGTCGATCGCCTGCGCGACGTTGCCCGCATCGAGTCCCCCCGCAAGCCAGAACGGCCGATCGAGCGACGCCGGCAGCGCCGCCCAGTCGAAGCGTTCGCCACTGCCGCCGGGCTCGCCCGCCGCGTGGCCGTCGAACAGGAATGCCGACGCATTCGGCCACGCATCCAGCGTGCGCAGCGCTGCAGCCGGATCGCCGCCCATCGCGATCGCCTTCCAGTACGGCAGATCGAACCGCGCGCAGAACGCGTCGTCCTCGGCGCCATGGAGCTGCAGGATGTCCGGTCGCACGGTCGCCACGATGGCCGCGACTTCATCGGCCGGATTGTCCATCGTCAACGCGACAACGCGGATCGACGCAGGCACCGCATCGCGCAATCCGCGTGCAGCGTCCAGCGTCAGCCGACGCGTACTGCGCGCCGCGAACACGAGGCCGATGCAGTCGACGCCGAGCGCAACCGCTTCGGCGACGTCTTCGGCGCGGGTCAGGCCGCAGAACTTGATCAGCGTGGACTTCCCAGCGCTCATGGCGTCAGCGTCACTTCCGCCGGCAGTGCCCACTCCGGCGGATACAGCGGCCCCAGGAAGACGAGGCCCGCGGCCGGTGCAGTTGCACCGGCGACGCTGCGATCGCGACCCGCCAGCAGTTCCGCGATCCAGCCCTCTGGCTGCTCACCGGCGCCGACATCCAGCAGCGAACCGACGATGTTGCGCACCATGTGGTGCAGGAACGCATTGGCCTGCACTTCGACGATGACCTCGTCGCCATCGCGCGTCACCGCGATGCGTTGCAGGTCACGGCGCGCATGCGGGGCCTGGCAATGCACGGTGCGGAAAGCGGAGAAATCCTGTTCGCCCAGCAACGCCTGCGCAGCGCGATGCATCGCGTCGGCATCGAGCGGGCGCAGTTCCCACGACAGGTATTGCCTGTGCAACGCAGGCCGCACCGGCCGGTTGATCAGACGATAGCGGTAGTGCCGCGCGCGCGCGGAGAAGCGGGCGCTGAAATCGTCAGGCACCGGCTGTGCCCAGCGCACGCAGACGGCGGGCGGCAGATGCGCGGTGGTGCCGAGCATCCACGCACGTGGCGTGCGCACGGCATCGGTGTCGAAATGCACGACCTGGCAGCGCGCGTGCACGCCGGAATCGGTGCGCCCCGAACACGTGGTCGCGACCGGATGCGCGGCGACGCGCGACAGCGCTTTTTCGAGCGAGGCTTGCACGGAACCCGGACCGGTCTCGGCAGCCTTGCCCAGCCGCTGCCAACCGTGGAACCCATGGCCGTCGTACTCGACGCCAATCGCGACCCGCATCGTGTGGCTCAGCCCAGGGTGCGCAGCAGCTGCGCGGCCTGCGCGGCCGCCGTCAGATCGTCGCCTTCCACCACTTCCAGCAGCAGGCTGCGCGCGGTGTCGGTGTCACCCAGGTCGATGTAGGCGCGCGCCAGCTCGATGCGCTCCACGCCGATCGGCGTCTCGACGGCGTCGCCGCTGTCGAGCTCGACCGGCGCGTCGACCGTCGGTGTCGCGTCGATCACCGGCACGGCCTCGGGCTCGATCGGTTCGACCGGCGATGCCGGCGGCGCGTGCCAGGTCGGACCGCCGGACACGGGCGGCGCGACGACCGGTGCGGGCTCGAACACAGGTGCCAGCGCTTCACGCACGAACGCAGGCGGGGTCGCCGGCTCCGGCACGGTGACCACGGGCGCAGCCGGTTCGACGGTCGACGTCGGCAGGCCAGCCGCCAGCGCGACGCTGTCGAACGGACGCTTCGGGGTCGGCGTGCGGCCGCGACGGCCGAGCAGGAATGCGAGCGCGGCGACGATGAGGATCGCAACGCCGAGCCACAGCCACGGCATCGGCGCGGCCACGCTGGTCTGCTGCTGGTTGCTCGCTTCCATGCGCTGCTGCGCGGCGGCGAGTTCGGCGTCCTTGAGCTGGATCAGCTGCTGCTGTTGCTGTTGCAGCTGCTGGAGATCATCGAGGCGGGCCTTGAGTTCGTCGATCTCCGCAGTGCGCGCAGCGACGGTCTCGTTGGCCTGTTGCAGTTCCTGACGCAGCATGTCGCCTCCAGCGCCGGCAGCGATGCCGGATTGGGTGCCCGCCGGCTGGCTGTCGCTGGCGGGTGGTGTGATTTCGAGTCGTGCCTCGGGGGTGCGCGGGGCCGCGGCCGGCGGCGTGGTGGCCGCCGTCGTCGGCGTCGCATCGGCCACGGGGTCCGCGGGCTGCGGGGCCGGACGGCGCATCTCGCGCCACTGGCCCACCTGCTCGCGCACCACGGCATTGGCTTCAGCGGCGCTGAACTGGGTCCAGACATCGCGCGCCGGCACCCGCAGCACCGCGCCCTGACGGATCAGGTTGAGGTTGCCACCGATGAAGGCATCCGGGTTCGTGCGCAACAGCAGCAGCATCGCCTGGTTGACGCTGATGCCGGCTTCGTCGGCGAGCGGCGCGGCGATCGACGACAGCGTCTGTCCGGCGCGTACCGCAGGCAGCGCATCACCCGGCGTGACGGCTGCATCGGCCGGGCGCGCTGCAGGTGCGGGTGTCGGTGCAGGTGCAGGCGTCGGAGTCGGCGGAGGCGGTGTCGTCGCGATCGCATTGCTGGCAGGTGCCGGCTCGGCCGGCGCAGCGGCCTGCTGCGGCGGTGGTGCGGGCGGCGCCTGCACGGGCGCGGGCGCGACCGGCGGACGCACGATGCTCGGTGCAGGCGCGGCCACGGGTGCCTGGATCGTCGGCTGCGCGGGCGCGGCGACAGTGTCGGGCACGGCAACGAGCGCGGAGTATTCGCGGACCAGACGGCCCTGCCCCCAGTCGACTTCGACCAGGAACGTCAGCGCTTCCTGCGTCACCGGTGCGGCGCTGGTGACACGGATCACCGGACGCCCGCTCCGGTCGAGCGCGACATTGAACTGCAGATCGGACACCACGCCGCGCGGCGGCTCGAGGCCGATGCGCGCGAAGGTTTCGGGCGATGCGAGGCGCGCCTGCAGCTGGCGCAGTTCGGCCGGATCGCTGGAGACGACCGGAATTTCGGCCAGCAGCGGCTGGCCCTGCTGCGAACGGACCTCGATGCGGCCCAGTCCCAGCGCGAGCACGGGCCCGGCCAGGGCCAACAGGCCACCGGCCAGCAACAGACGCTTCAAGGTGCGCGACACGAACATCCCCTGTTTCTTGCGGGCTTGCCCCACCCGGCATTGCCGGGCCTGCTGCCGATGATCCGGATTCATCCGGCGACTGTAGCGGCGCGGACTCCCGCTCCGCAACGCGCGATGCGTCCACCGGATCGCCCGAGTATCCACGCAACGCGCCGCAGCCGTGGCTGCGACGCGACATGACGCGCGATCAGCCTTCGGCGGCGACCAGCTCGGCGACCTGCACCGCGTTGAGCGCGGCGCCTTTGCGGATGTTGTCGGCGACGATCCACAGGTTGAGGCCGTTCGGGTGCGAGAGATCCTCGCGGATACGGCCGACGAACACCGGGTCGCGACCCGAGGCGTGCGTCACCGGCGTCGGCCAGCCACCGCTCACGCGCTCGTCGACGACTTCTACGCCCGGCGCAGTCGCGAGGATCGCGCGCGCCTCGTCGACGGTGATGCGCTCGCGCAGTTCGACGGCGACGGATTCCGAGTGGCCGTAGAACACCGGCACGCGCACCGCAGTGGGGTTCACCAAGATGCTGTCGTCGCCGAGGATCTTGTGGGTCTCCCAGACCAGCTTCATCTCTTCCTTGGTGAAGCCGTTCTCGAGGAAGGCGTCGATCTGCGGGATCAGGTTGAACGCGATCTGCACCGGAAACTTCTGCGGATCGATGCTGCGGAAGTTCAGCAGGTCGCCGGTCTGGCGACCGAGTTCTTCCATCGCCGAACGGCCGGCGCCCGACACCGACTGGTAGGTCGACACGTTGATGCGCACGATGCCTGCCTTGCGATGCAGCGGTGCGAGCGCGACCAGCATCTGCATCGTCGAGCAGTTGGGGTTGGCGATGATGCCGCGCGGACGCTTGAGGGCCGCTTCCGGATTGACCTCGCTGATCACCAGCGGCACGTCGTCGTCGTAGCGGAACGCGGAACTGTTGTCGATGACGACGGCGCCGGCCGCGGCGAACTTCGGCGCGTAGGCCTGGCTGGTGTCGCCACCGGCGGAGAACAGCGCGATGTCGATGCCGGCGGGATCGAAGGTGGCAAGATCCTGCACAACGACGTCCTCGTCGCCGAACTTCACGGTGGTGCCGGCTGAGCGCTCGCTGGCGAGAGGCACGAGTTCAGAGACAGGGAAATCGCGCTCGGCGAGAATCGACAGCATGGTCTCGCCGACGGCGCCGGTGGCACCGACGACGGCAACGCGGAAACGGCGGTTCTGGGAACTGGACATGGACAACTTCTCGAAAGGATCTGGACGTGGGTCGCGCGTGGCGCGCGGGCGCTGCACAGCTGGGGCTTCGGGGAACCGCCCGCCCTGATGCTCAGGCGGTTCCCGGACGTTTCGCGTTGGTATCGTCCTGTTTCGCCGGCGCAATCACGCTCGGCGGATGGCCGGCATCCGGACCCGCGCCGAGCGCGGCGATCAGGTTGTCGACTGCGAGCGTGACCATCGCGCGGCGCGTGGCCAGGCTGCCGCTGGCGATGTGCGGGGTCAGCACGATGTTGTCGAGTGCGAGCAGGCGCGGATCGACCGCGGGCTCGCCTTCGAACACGTCGAGCGCGGCCGAGGCCAGGCGGCCGTTCGCGAGCGCATCGGCCAGCGCGGCTTCGTCGACGATGCCGCCGCGCGCGATATTGGTCAGCGTCGCGGTCGGCTGCATCTTCGCCAAGGCGGCGGCGTCGACGATGTGGTGGCTGGCGGCCGAGTACGGCAGCACGAGCACCAGGTGATCGGCCTGCGCGAACAGCGTGTCGAAATCGACGTACGACGCGTTCAACGCGCGCTCGACATCATCCGGCAGGCGGCTGCGGTTGTGATAGATCACGCGCATGTCGAAGCCGGACGCGCGCTTCGCGATGCCCTGCCCGATCCGCCCCATGCCGAGAATGCCCAGCATGCTGCCGTGCAGATCGGCGCCGAGCAGGCCCTTGAAATTCCAGCCCTGCCATTTACCGGCGCGCAGATGGCGCTCGGCTTCGGTGACGCGGCGCGCGGCGGCCATCATCAGCGCGAAGCCGAAATCGGCGGTGGTCTCGGTCAGCACGTCGGGCGTGTTGGTCGCCACGATGTCGCGCGCGTGCAGCGCCGGCACATCGAGATTGTTGTAGCCGACGCCGACATTGGCGACTGCGCGCAGCTTCGGCGCGTCTGCAATCGCGTCGCTGCCGATGCGCTCGTTGAGCGTCACCAGCGCGCCGTCGACCTCGCGCAATGCGGCCGCAATCGCAGCAGCGTCGTGTTCGCTCACGACCGGCACCTGCACCACGTCGAAATGCGCGTGCAGGCGCCCGACGATGTCGTCGAACAACGGCTGCGACACCCAGACCTTCGGCCGCGACTCAGCCATCGATGCGCCCCGGAATCCGCGGCGTCACCGTGCCGACATCGCCGCACTGCGCGCGATGGCGCAGCGCCTGGTCCATCAGCACCAGCGCCAGCATCGCCTCGCAGATCGGCGTCGCGCGGATGCCGACGCAGGGGTCGTGACGCCCGGTGGTGATCACTTCGACCGTGTTGCCGTCGGTGTCCAGGCCATCGGCCGGCAGACGCAGACTGGACGTCGGCTTGAACGCCGTCGACACCACAATCTGCTGGCCGGTGCTGATACCGCCGAGTACGCCGCCAGCGTGATTGGAGGCGAAGCCCTGCGGCGTCATCAGGTCGCGGTGTTCACTGCCCTTTTGGGGGATCGAAGCGAAGCCGGCGCCGATCTCGACGCCCTTGACCGCATTGATCGACATCATCGCCGCGGCCAGATCGCCATCGAGCTTGCCGTAGATCGGCTCGCCCCAGCCCGGCGGCACACCGTCGGCGACGGCGGTCACGCGTGCACCGACGGAATCGCCGGATTTGCGCAGCGCGTCCATATAGGTTTCGAGCGCGGGCACCTGCGCGGCATCGGGCCAGAAGAACGGATTGGATTCGACGACGTCCCAGTCGATCGCGGCGCTGTCGACCTGCGCCGGCACGATCTCGCCCAGCTGCGACAGATAGCCATGCACGCGCACGCCGAAGCGATCATTCAGCCACTTCTTGGCGATCACCGCCGCGGCGACGCGCATCGTGGTCTCGCGCGCCGACGAGCGGCCGCCACCGCGCGGATCGCGGATGCCGTACTTCTGCCAGTACGCGTAATCGGCATGCCCGGGCCGGAACTGCTGGGCGATGTTGCCGTAGTCCTTGCTGCGCGCATCGGTGTTGCGGATCAGCAGCGCGATCGGCGTACCCGTGGTCACGCCTTCATAAACGCCGCTGAGGATCTCGACCGCGTCGGCCTCGCGCCGTGCCGAGGTGTGCCGGGTCTTGCCGGTCGCGCGCCGCGCCAGATCGTGGGCGAAATCTTCGACCGTCAACGCAATGCCCGGCGGGCAGCCATCGACCACGCAGCCGATCGCCGGCCCGTGGCTTTCGCCGAAGGTCGTGACGGTGAACAGTTGACCGAAGCTGTTGCTGGACATGGGACGGGCGTCGGAGCGACGCGGCGGCACGAAAACGCGGGCCGGCAAGCTTAACGCGAGCGGGACGCGCGTGGACGCATGGTTTCGGAGCGAACCGTTGGGGTTCGGAACGCTCCCCCCCTGGAGCGATGTTTTTTCGCTCGTCGCCCCAGCGGCTTTCAACAGACGCATGTCTGCTCAAGCTGGGGCCCATTTTGATCTGGCCCATTCCGGGAAAATCAAACTGGATCCCAGCTTTCGCTGGGATGACGACGCTTTAGGCGTTCGCGCGAATGAACTGGATCTTGAGCTTCATGCCAAGCGCGGAACACTACGCGCTCAGAACAACCCCGCCCCTGCACTCACCGTCGCCGCGACGGCAGCCGCAGTCTTGCCCTCACGCGCCGCCGCCAGTTGCGTGATCTTCGCGCTGTGCGTGACCAGGTCGTGGCGCTCGACGACGAAGATCCCCATCTGGCCGACCTGGAATTCGATCCAGAACAGCGGCAGCTCGGGCAGCAGCTTGATCAGGTGCTGCTCGGACTCGCCGACTTCGCAGATCAGCAGGCCGTCTTCGGTCAGATGCAGCGGAGCGTCGCGCAGGATCTTCAGCACGAGGTCCAGGCCGTCGTCGCCGGCGCGCAGGCCCATCTCGGGCTCGTAGCCGTATTCCTGCGGCAGCGCGTCGGTCTCGTCATTGGTGACGTAGGGCGGATTGGTGACGATCAGGTCATAGTGCTCGCCCTGCAGGCAGTCGAACAGGTCGGACTTGAGAAAGCGCGTATTGCGCACTTCGAGCCGATTTTCGTTTTCGGCGGCGAGCGTCAGGGCCTCGTCGCTGAGATCGATGCCGTCGACGTGCCAGTCCGGATTGTGATGCGCCATCGCGATCGCGATGCAGCCCGAGCCGGTGCACAGGTCCAGCGCGCGGCGCACTTCTCGGCCGCCGAGCCAGGGCTCGAAGCCGGCGAGGATCAGTTCGGCGATCGGCGAACGCGGCACCAGCGCGCGCGCGTCGGACTTGAAGCTCAGGCCGGCGAACCAGGCCTCGCCGGTCAGATACGCAGCCGGCATGCGGTCCTCGATGCGGCGCAGGAACAGCGCCAGCACGTCCTCCTTTTCTGCCAGCGTGACCCGCGACTGACCGTAGACCGGGCTCAGGTCGTGCGGCAGATGCAGCGCGTGCAGGGTCAGCTGGGTGGCCTCGTCGATCGCGTTGTCGTAACTGTGGCCGAAGGTCAGGCCGGCTGCATTGAAGCGGCTGGCGCCATAGCGGATCAGGTCGACGATCGTCTGCAGTTCTTCGGTCATGGCGCGCGGAGCTCGGGACGGCTTGATGGCCGCGGATTATAGGTCACCGCCTCGCCACGGCCCCGACAGGCGCGCCGGTTATCATGCCTGGCGCTCGAACCGGACTTCGCGATGTTCAATAAGACCACCCTCATCATCCTCTGCGTCGCGCTCGCCGGCGGGCTCGGCCTGCTGGTCGCGCAGAAGTATTTCGCCTCGGACGGCAGCGCCGCCGCGCCGCAACTGGAGGTCGTGCAGCTGTATCCGGCGCCGCGCGATCTGCCCGATTTCGCGCTGCAACAGTCCGACGGCACCCAACTGCTGCCGGGGGAGCTCGCCGGCCACTGGACGCTGGTGTTCATCGGCTTCACGCATTGCCCCGATGTCTGCCCGATGACGCTGACCCACCTCGCCCAGGCGCAGCGCCAATGGGAAGCGCTGCCAGAAGCGACACGCCCGCGCGTGCTGTTCGTGTCCGTCGATCCCGATCGCGACACGCCCGAGCGCCTCGGCGACTACGCGCATGCCTTCCACCGCGACACGCTGGCCGCAACCGCGGACATCCCGTCGCTGGAGCGCTTCGCGCGCGCACTGTCGATGGTGTTCGCCAAGGTCCCGCTGGACCGCGACGCGCCCGATGGCGCGTACACCGTCGACCACAGCGCATCGCTGGCTGTGCTCGACCCGCAAGGCCGCATGGCCGGCGTGGTCTCGGGCAGCGTGCTCAATGCCGAAACGCCCCGACCCGAGGCTGTGGCTGCCGATCTGATGCGCCTGACTGCCGAGTACCGCCCATGAGTTTCACGACCAGACTCACCTACGCATTGCCGCACCGCTATCTGTCGTCGCTCGCACGGCGCCTGGCCTATTCGCAGAATCCGGGCACGCGCCGCTGGCTGATCAGCACCGTCGTCCAGCGCTTCGGCGTGGACCTATCGGAAGCGTCGAACCCGGACGCGGACTCGTACGCGAGCTTCAACGCCTTCTTTACCCGCGCGCTGCGCGAGGGCGCACGCGTCGCCGATCCCAATCCGCGTGCACTGGTGATGCCGGCCGATGGCCATATCAGCCAGTGCGGTCCGATCGAAGCCGGCCGGATCTTCCAGGCCAAGGGGCAGTCGTTCACCGTCGCCGAACTGCTCGGCGACGCAGCCGACGCTGCGCCGTTTCTCGACGGCAGTTTCGCGACGGTCTACCTGTCACCGCGCGACTACCACCGCGTGCACATGCCATGGACCGGCACGCTGCGCGAAACCGTGCACGTGCCAGGCCGGCTTTTCAGCGTCGGCACCGCGGCGGTCTCGAAGGTGCCGCGCCTGTTCGCGCGCAACGAGCGACTGGTCTGCCACTTCGACACCGATTTCGGTCCGATGGTCCAGGTGATGGTCGGCGCGCTGCTGGTGTCGGGTGTGGAGACCGTCTGGAGCGGCGAGGAAATTCCCGCCTACGGCGACCGCATCCAGCGCAAGGACTGGCGTGGACAGGGCATCACCCTGCAGCGCTTCGAAGAGATGGCGCGCTTCAATTACGGCTCGACGGTCATCGTGCTGCTGCCGAAGGGCGTGGCCGATCTGGAGCCGTCGCTGCAGGCCGAATCGCCCGTGCGGCTGGGGCAGCGGTTGGCGATGCGGACTGCCGACTGAAAGCGGCGCGCTGCGCCGCCGTGAACTGAAATCGCGCGAGATCCGAGCCCCTCTCCCGCCGGGAGAGGGGTTGGGGTGAGGGTGCTCTCGTCGCTTCTGCGAGACAACCCCGCCCTCACCCGATGCGCTGCGCGCGCCGACCCCGGATCAAGTCCGGGGCAGGCTCTCTCCCAGAGCGAGAGGTGCAGGTTTCCAGGCTAGTGAGAGTTGGCGAGCACGTCGAAACGACGCCACCCTCAGCGCGAACACCCCTCCAACTTCAACGACTGCCCCTGCCGCAGCGCATATGCCGGCGCGCGCAGACCGTTGGCGCGGGCCAGCACCGGCACATCACAGCCGTACCGCTGGGCGATGCTGCCGAGCGTTTCGCCACGTGCGACGCGATGCGTACGCGCCCGCACCGGTGCAGGCGCAGCCTCCGGTGGACGCGGCGCGGACGCGGACGGCGGCACCGCGGCCGGCGGCGGATCGCCGTCGGTCGACAGCACTTCGATCGCGCCGGTGCGCACGATCGCCGCGCGCGGATCGCTGTTGACGAGTTTGGCCGCGAGATCGGCGCGTTCGCCGCGCACGCACCAGCGCTTGTACAGGCTGGCCATGCGCGTGGTGCCGGCGAGCGTGGTGCCGACCGGCAGCAGGCTTTCGGCCTCGTAGCTCGGGTTGAGATTGCGCAGCGCGCGCATGTAACCGTCGCGGGTGTTGCCGTTGCCCAGGCAGATCGTCAGCTCGTAGATCGACGCCGGGCGCTCGAGGGTGAAGGTCGCCGGGCGCGTGTCGATCTTCGGGAACGTCAGGCCATACTCCTGCGGGTGCAGATACAGCCACGCTGCGGCGATGACCATCGGCACGTAGTCCTTGGTCTCGGCGGGGAACTGGTTGTAGACGTCCGGATCCCAGAAGCTGCGGCCGGCTGCCTCGCGGTAGACGCGCAGCGCGCGGCCTTCGCCGCCGTTGTAGCCGGCGAGCCAGTACTCGATCTCGTTGCCGTGCTGGGCAAAGCGTTCGTTGAGATACACCGCCGCCGCGTCGGCCGACAGGCGCGGGTCATAGCGGGTGTCGAAGCCGGTGCCGTCCGGGCCGAGGCCGAAGCGGCGCCCGGTCGCCGGCATGAACTGCAGCGGACCCGCAGCGCCCGCGCGCGAACGCGCATGCACGCGGCCGTTGGATTCCTTGGCGAGGATGCCGAACAGCAACGCTTCCGGCAGACCGCTGCGCTTGAACGCCGGTGACATCAGATGCTGCATGTACTGGTAGTTCTCGTGGCTGGTCATCAGCGACACGCGCATGTCGGTGAGCCAGCGGCGGATCGAGGCCTGCACGGCAGGATTGAGCTGGACCATGCGCTTGAAGCGCTCGTCCTCGGCCAGCAGCGCCGACGCGCTGGCGGCGGCCGGCACATCGGCGGTCGGCAGCGTGCCTTCGAGGCCGTCGACGTCGGCATCGTCCGGTCCCTGACCGGCCTGGGCATCGGCATCGGACTTGAGCAGGCGCTTGTAGGTCGTCAGCAACTGCGGGACGCTGCAGCCGCGCTGCTTCTCGCAGGCCAGCATCACGTCTTCCATGTCCTCCAGCGCCGCGTTGCTGGCATTGATGCCGGCCGGATCGTCGTTGGCGATCTGCACCAGTGCCTGACGGTAGCGGCCCTCGGCATCAAGCATGCGCTGGTTGAGCGCCTCGCCGGCTTCGCGGTCGCGGCGCGACTGCGCATTCGCATCGGTGGCCGTAGCGGCCAGCGCGAGCGCCAGCGCGAGGGCGCCCAGGCGCAGCATCGTGGAAACGGAATCTCGCATCGTGACGGGGGTCCAGCAGACAGGGCCCGCAGGGTAGCCCTGCCCGTCGCGGCGCGGCAAGGCGCGCAGCGCGAACTGCAACGCAGTCGCTAGAATCGCGGCATCCACCTCATGGAGCGCGCGCGCGATGGACCCGATCCTGCTCGGCAAGGCCGTCACCACTCCCGAGGCCGGGCCCGTCCACCTGCTGCCGAAGCTCGGCAACCGCCACGGCCTCGTCGCCGGCGCGACCGGCACCGGCAAAACCGTCACCCTGATGACGCTGGCCGAAGGCTTCTCGCGCATCGGCGTGCCGGTGTTCATGGCCGACGTCAAAGGCGATGTCGCCGGACTGGCGGTCGCGGGCACATCGAACGACAAGCTGCTTGCACGCGCGGCCGAGATCGGCGTCGCCGACTGGGCGCCGGCCGCGAGCCCGGTGGTGTTCTGGGATCTCTACGGCAAGCTCGGCCATCCGGTGCGCACGACGGTCAGCGAGGTCGGCCCGCTGCTGCTCGCGCGCATCCTCGAACTCAACGACACCCAGTCGGGCGTGCTCGACATCGTGTTCAAGCTCGCCGACGACCGCGGCCTGCTGCTGCTCGATCTTGCCGATCTGCGCGCGCTGCTGGGTGTGGTGACAGACGAGCGCAAGGACATTTCCACGCAGTACGGCCTGGTCAGCCCGCAATCGGTGGCCGCAATCCAGCGTTCGCTGCTGCGGCTTGAACAGGACGGCGGCGATCATTTCTTCGGCGAGCCGGCGCTGGAACTCAACGATCTGATGCGCACGTCCACCGACGGCCGCGGCGTCATCGGCATCCTCGCCGCCGACCAGCTGATTCTGCGCCCGCGACTGTATTCGAGCTTCCTGCTGTGGCTGCTGTCGGAACTGTTCGAGACGCTGCCGGAAGTCGGTGATCTGGATAAACCGAAGCTCGTCTTCATCTTCGACGAGGCGCATCTGCTGTTCAACGACGCGCCGGCCGCGCTGCAGCAGCGCATCGAACAGGTCGTGCGTCTGATCCGCTCCAAGGGCGTGGGCGTGTACTTCTGCTCGCAGTTTCCCGACGACGTGCCCGACAACGTGCTCGGCCAGCTCGGCAATCGCGTGCAGCACGCGCTACGTGCGTTCACCCCTCGCGACCAGAAGGCCGTGCGCACCGCGGCCGAGACCTTCGTGCCGAATCCCGCGCTCGATGTGGCCAGCGCGATCTCGCAGCTGGGCACCGGCGAGGCGCTGGTCTCCACACTGCAGGACAAAGGCGTGCCGATGCCGGTCGAGCGCACGCTGATCGCACCGCCGCGCTGCCGCATGGGTGCGATCACGCCAGAAGAGCGGGCGCAGGTACTCGCGAACAGCCCGGTTGGCGGCAAGTACGACACGTCGATCAACCGCGACTCCGCGGCCGAACTGCTCGCGAAACGCGCCGAAGACGCGACCGCGCAGGCCAAGGCGCCGCCTGCCAAGACCGCGCGCGAAGCCGATGCCGACGATGGAGAGGGCGGCGTGAGCCGCTCGATCAATGAATTCCTGTTCGGCACCAAGCGCCGCCAGGGCGCGGTGCAGAGCGCCGGCAAGCAGGCGATCCGCACGATCACCAATCGCATCGTACGCAACCTGCTCGGCGGCATAAAACTGAAATGAGCGGAGCGAATTCGCCCGGAAAAATGCAAATCCAGGCAGGCTATGCCTTTGCATTTCTGGTGGTGATGGCGTCGTTTGTCGCCCCGGTACGCGCACAGCAATATGTTGTCGAATGGACCGCGGCGCGCCAGCATCTGCTCGAAGGTCGTTACACCGGCAGTGTCCGCGACGAGCCACGACGATTTCAGAGCTGCGAATTCCAGACTGCTGAACTCCTGATTCAACGCGATCGCCGGTATGCCATCTCACTCCGATGCGATGAAGATCCGTCGCGAACGCGAACGATTCGGGGAGGCTGGTGGATCGATGAGATCGCGGGAAGCTGCCTGATTCTTATTGGTCCGGACGCGTCGCCCACCAACGACGACTACCTGTATGGATTCCGCATCCATGACGCCGCCCGGGAACTGCATCAAGACGGCGGGCGCTGCCAGTCAGCCGACGAGCGCGATGCGGGCATGATTCTGGTCCGTCTCGACACAAAGGCAGACAGCTGATGTCTCGCTGGCGCCCGCCTGCCGAGAAAAGCACTGCGTTGATCACGCCCGAAGGCCACGCGCGTCTGAAGGCCGAACTCGACGATCTGTGGCGTGTGCGCCGGCCCGAGGTCGTGCGTGCGTTGTCCGCGGCAGCAGCCGAAGGCGATCGTTCGGAAAACGCGGAATACACCTATCGCAAGAAGCAGCTCGGCGAGATCGACCGGCGCGTGCGCTATCTGTCGAAGCGGCTGGAGTCGTTGCGCGTGATCGATGCGGCGCCCAGCGATACCGACGCCGTGTTCTTCGGCGCGCATGTCGAACTGGAAGACACCGACAGCGGTGAACTGGCGCAGTACCGCATCGTCGGGCCCGACGAGACCGACGCGAAGGCCGGCTGGATCAGCATCGATTCGCCACTGGCGCGGGCGATGCTCAAGAAACGCGTCGATGACGAGTTCGAGGCGCAGCTGCCGAGCGGCCTGGTGCGCTTCGCGGTACTCGCCGTGGACTATCGCGCGGCGTGAGTGATTCCGGTGTCCCGGCGCGGCAGCGTCCCTGGTGCATTCGCCGCGCTGCGTGCGTGCTGTCCGCGCTGCTGCCGATCATCCTGTTCGCCCTGCCCGCATGCACGCGTGACGCAGCGCCGACGACCTCGCAGGACCAGGCCACGGCCCCTGTCTCCGACGCGAAAACGCGCGCGCACGCGGATCTCGCGCACCGCCTGCGGCGGTTCCTGATCGAACGCAGCCTGCCTGGTGTCGCGCGGGGGCAGACAGCGGCCGACGACGAACGCTTCCGCCTCGGCGCATTCTGGCGTGCCCGCACGGACACCCACCATTTCGGCGCCGATTTCGAGTCGCGCGCGGAGATCGCACTGGCCGCATCCGGTTCGGCGCCAGCCGCAGATGCCGCACTGCGGCGGCTGCGCGACACCGTGGAAGCGCGCCTGCCCGCATGGCAGGCCCTGGTCGACTACAACGCCGCAGGCACGATGCGCGACGACGGCGGCGACGAGGGCCGGCGCCTGCTGCCGCGGGCGATCGCGTCGATCGACGCGATCGAGGTGGCGACCTGGGACTATGTGGACGCAGTCGAGGCGGCGCGCTGACACACACACGGGAACGTGACGACGATCCACGCCTGGCGACGAATCGCGCGTCATCCGCCGCACGGAGGACGTGCAGAGCACGCATGGCGCGCTCGACCAAGCAGAGGTCTGCGCAGATGCACGCCGTCAGTCGACGCGACGCATCTCGAAAATTCCGTCGTCCGACAGCGCGGTGAAATACCCGGTGGTCGACGTGAAATTCTTGTCCGGAAACGCCGTGCCCGGCGACACGCGGCAGAACAGGAATGCACGCGAATACGCACACTGCAGGCGCGCCTCGGGACCGATGTCCGGAAACAGGCCGTGCTGCTCCATCGCGCTCAGCGGCAACAGCGCGAGGCCTTCGCCGCGGAACATCGCCAGCCAGCCGCGGCCTTCGGCCCGCACCACCAGTTGCGCGTCGGCGGGAAACGCGTCCGCGCCTTCGCCTGCAGGCTGATACGTGCCGCTCAATCCGTCAGCAGCCTGCGCGACACCGGCCGTGTACAACGCGGCCGCGAGCAGCACTGCGCGGCGGATCACGCCAGCACCTCGGCAACCTCGCCGTAGAGATCGTGTTCGTCGCTGCCCATGATCGCGACATCGACGAAATCGCCGGGCTGCAGGTCGGCCTCGCGGCCATCCTGGATCTGCACCACGCCGTCGATCTCGGGCGCATCGCCCATCGAACGCGCGATCGCGAGATCGCCGTCGACCATGTCGACGATGCACATCTGCACCGTACCAACCTTGGTTTCGAGGCGCGCCGTGGAGATGTCCGCCTGCTTTTCCATGAAGCGTGCGAGGCGTTCCTGCTTCACTTCTTCGGGCACGGCATCGGGCAGCGCATTGGCCGTTGCGCCGGTCACCGGCGAATAGGCGAACGCGCCGACGCGGTCGAGCTGCGCCTCGTCGAGGAAGTCGAGCAGCTGCTGGAAATCGTCTTCGGTCTCGCCGGGGAAGCCGACGATGAATGTGCTGCGGATCGTCAGTTCCGGGCAGATCTCGCGCCAGCGCGCGATGCGTTCGCGGGTCTTGTCGATCGCGCCCGGTCGCTTCATGAGTTTCAGGATGCGCGGGCTGGCGTGCTGCAGCGGCACGTCGAGATACGGCAGCAACTTCGGCATGCCGTCCGTGTGACGTTCGGTCATCAGCGGAATGATGTCGTCGACGTGCGGATACGGGTACACGTAATGCAGGCGCGTCCACACGCCGAGTTCCGACAGCCCCTCGCACAGCGCCTTCATGCGCGTGGCGTACTGGCGCTCGCGCCAGGTGCGCTCGGCGTAGCGCACGTCGACGCCGTAGGCCGAGGTGTCCTGCGAGATCACCAGCAGTTCGCGCACGCCGCCGCGCACGAGCTTCTCGGCTTCGCGCAGCACGTCGTCGACCGGGCGCGAGACTAGATCGCCGCGCATCGACGGAATGATGCAGAAGCTACAGCGATGGTTGCAGCCTTCGGAAATCTTCAGATACGCGTAGTGCTTGGGCGTCAGCTTGATGCCGATGTCGTCCATCGCGGCGCGGCGTGGCACCAGATCGATGAAAGGATTGTGCGTCTGCGGTGCTGCCGAGTGCACCGCACGCATCACCGAACCGTAGTCCTGCGGGCCACTGATCGACAGCACGCCGGGATGCGCCTCGCGGATCACCGCTTCGCGCTTGCCCAGGCAACCGGTCACGATGACCTTGCCGTTCTCGGCGATGGCCTCGCCGATCGCGTCCAGCGATTCGGTCACCGCCGAATCGATGAAGCCGCAGGTGTTGACGACGACGACGTCGGCATCGTCGTAGGTCTGGACGATGTCGTAGCCCTCGACGCGGAGCTGGGTGAGGATGCGCTCGGAATCGACGAGGGCTTTCGGGCAGCCGAGGCTGACGAACCCGACCTTGGGATTGGCTGCGGACATGGGAACCGTGGCTTGGAGATGGCCGCCGAGGGCGGCTGGGATCGCGGTCGCGCGGCATGACGCCCGCGCGCGATGGCCGCGCAGTATACCGCCGGCCCAGCTGTGGACCGGCGGCACGGATTCGCCGTTCTCGACTCGGTTAGACTCGGGGCGCCACCTGAACAGGTATTCCTCATGGGCCGGGACGTCATCCTCGCCACGCCCTCCGGACCGGTGAACGCCTGGCGCGCGGATCCGCCCCATGGCGCTGCCGCGCTAGGCGCAGTGGTCGTGATCCAGGAGATCTTCGGCGTCAACCCGCACATCCGGAGCGTCGCCGATGGTTACGCGGCCGCAGGGTATGTGGCCCTGGCGCCGGCATTGTTCGACCCGGTCACGCGTCATGTCGAACTCGCTTACGACGCAGACGGCTTCGCCCGCGGCCGCGAACTGGTGGAGGCGCTGGGCACCGAGCGCGCCGTCGGCATCCTCCGCGCCTGCCGCGGCGCGCTGCAGTCCGAAGGGCATCGCCGCATCGGTGCGGTCGGCTTCTGCTGGGGCGGTACGCTGGCCTTTCTCGCCAATACGCGCCTGGCGCTGCCCGCGGTCAGCTACTACGGCGCGCGCACCGTGCCGTTCCTTGACGAACCCCTGCAGGCGCCGATGCTGTTCCAGTTCGGTGCCGAGGATTCTGCGATCCCGCCGGAGGACATCGAGCGCCATCGCAGCGCCCAGCCCGACGCCGAATTCCTGGTGCATCCGGGCGGACACGGCTTCAACCGCGAAGTCGATCCGGCCCATTACCACGCTGCAAGCGCCGCTGCCGCACGCCGCGCCACCCTCGCCTTCCTCGACGCCGCATTGCGGCAGGACGCGACGCCATGACCCACGCCGCCTTCGCGCTGCATCCGCAGCTGGCCGACGACACCCATCCACTGGCGACGCTCACGTTGTGCGAGCTGCGGTTGATGGACGACGCCAATTACCCGTGGCTGGTACTGGTGCCGCGCATCGCCGGCGCGCGCGAGATGATCGATCTCGATGCCGACCAGCGTCGCCAGCTGACCGACGAGATCGACATCGCTGCGCGCCTGCTGCGCGACGCGTTCCGGCCCTACAAGCTCAACATCGCCGCGCTCGGCAACATGGTCGAGCAGCTGCATGTGCATGTGATCGGCCGCGAACAGCACGATCCCGCGTGGCCGGCACCTGTGTGGGGCCGCGTGGCTGCGCGGCCCTACACGCCCGAACAGCTCGTCGAACGCATCGGCCAATTGCAGGCCGCGTTGCCGCGTTGACTCAGCGCGCGCGGACCACGCGCGTGCCGGCGACGAAATCGTGGCCGCAACGGCGGTCCTGGCGGAAGATCATGCAGAGACTGCCGAGCAGCACGAGCGCGCCCAAGCACGGAATGCCACCCACCACCTGCATCGGGAAGTAGCGCGCGAAAATTGCGCGCAGCGCCGTGACTGGCCGGCCATCGAGCGTGACGATGCGGATGCCGAGCAGGCGCTTGCCCCAGGTCTGGCCACCGACGTGCAGCGGCCAGGCATGGATCGCGGCAAAGATCAGCATGCCGATCAACATCCACATGGCCTGCAGGCCGAGACCGACCTGCTCGCCGCGTTGCGCCGCGTCGATCACCGCCGTCCAGTAGCCGCCGAGCCACATGACCGGCGTGACGACGGCCAGGCCGATCAGGCCATCAATCAACACCGCCCCCAGACGCGTGCCGCGCTCTGCGAGCTGCTCGATGTCATCGGTCTGCAGTTGCGCCGTCGGCGCCTGATACGGATTCGGTTCCTGCATCGCAACGTCCTTGCGTGATGGTTTCGAACGATCAGGTGCGCGGCAGCGTGACGCCGCGCTGACCCTGGTACTTGCCGCCGCGATCCTTGTACGAGGTTTCGCACACGTCATCGGCATCGGACTGGAAGAACAGCATCTGCGCAACGCCTTCATTGGCGTAGATGCGCGCCGGCAGCGGCGTCGTGTTGCTGAATTCCAGCGTGACGTGACCTTCCCATTCCGGCTCGAGCGGCGTCACGTTGACGATGATCCCGCAGCGCGCGTACGTGCTCTTGCCCAGGCACACGACCAGCGTGTCACGCGGGATGCGGAAGTACTCGACCGTGCGCGCCAGCGCAAACGAATTCGGCGGAATGATGCATTCGTCGGCTTCGATGTCGACGAAGCTGCCGGGATCGAAGTGCTTCGGATCGACGATTGTCGAGTTGATGTTGGTGAAGATTTTGAACTCGCGCGAGCAACGCACGTCGTAGCCGTAGCTCGACGTGCCGTAGCTGACGATGCGCTGGCCGGCGGGGTCCTGCTTCAACTGGCCCGGTTCGAAGGGCTCGATCATGCCCTGCTCGGACATGCGGCGGATCCAGCGGTCGCTCTTGATGCTCATCGTGGGGTTCCTGCGGCGCGGCGGCCTGGACGCGCATTGTCGCTGTCCAGCCCGCCTGCGTCACCCCGCCACAGCCGCAGTGTCAGACCAGCGATGCGGAAATCGACATCGGCGCCCGCGGCCGCGTCTCGAGTTCCTCCACCAGCCGCCGCGCCGTGGCGCGATAGGCCTGCGCGGCGGGCGAATCCGGCGACGCAACGGCGATCGGCGCACCGGCATCGCCCTGCGCGCGGATGCCGATCTCCAGCGGCAGCGAACCCAGCAGCGGCACGCCGTACTGCGTCGCCATACGCTGACCGCCACCGTCGCCGAACAGATGCTCCACGTGCCCGCAGTTCGAGCACACGTGCTGGGCCATGTTCTCGACCAGCCCGAGCACCGCGACCTCGACCTTCTCGAACATCCTCAGCGCCTTGCGCGCATCGAGCGTCGCCACGTCCTGTGGCGTGGTCACGATCACCGCGCCGGCCACCGGAATCTTCTGCGCCAGCGTGAGCTGGATGTCGCCCGTGCCCGGCGGCAGATCGACCAGCAGGTAGTCGAGCGCTTCGTCGCCACCCCACAGCGTGTCGTTGAGCAGCTGTGTCAATGCCGACGTCGCCATCGGCCCACGCCAGATCATCGGCGTGTCCTGGTCGACCAGCAGCCCGATCGACATCGCCTCGATGCCGTGCGCATGCATCGGCAGGATCGACTTGCCATCGGGGCTGTCCGGCTTTCCGGAAAGACCGAGCATCACCGGGATGCTCGGGCCGTAGACATCTGCATCGAGGACGCCGACGCGCGCACCGTCGGCTGCGAGCGCCAGCGCGAGATTCACCGCGGTCGTGGACTTGCCGACGCCGCCCTTGCCGGAACCGATGGCGATGATGTTGCGGATGCGGGGCAGCGGCGCGAGCGCGTTCTGCACAGCGCGGGCCGGGACAGGGGCATGAGTCATAGGAAGCAGCAGCGATGATCAGGGGGAGCATTGCATTGTCCCACCATCCGGCCGCCCGGCGCGGGTAACGTGCCGTCGCAGTCGCATTGGAGACGTTTCGCGCTGGCCGGCCTTGCGACCACGCCCGCACCTGTCTGCCGTCCTCGTCATGGCTGCGCATCGCCAACTGAACACCCCTGGCCGAGCCCGCCCGGATCCCGACTTATCGGCTATAACTCCGCCATCTGCGCAAGCGCTGTGCTGGTCGCAGCTTCGAGGGAGGGTTCGAACATGTTGAACAGGAAGATGTGGTTGATGGCCTTGGTGGGCATGCCGTTGATGCTCGCGTCCATGGTCGCTGCCGCGCAGTCGCCCGTGGGTCGCTGGAAGACCATCGACGACGAGACCGGCCGGGTGAAGTCGATCGTCGAAATCACTCAGGCAGCCAACGGCACGCTGAGCGGGCGGGTGGCCCAGGTGCTGCAGTCCGATCGCGGGCCGAACCCGGTCTGCGACAAGTGCACGGGCAACCGCCAGAACCAGCCGATCACCGGCATGACGATTCTCTGGGATCTCAAGCCGGACGGCAGCGAGTGGTCGGGCGGCACGATTCTCGATCCGGCCAACGGCAAGACCTACAAGTCCAAGGCCAAGATGCTCGATGCGAATCGTATCGGTGTGTCGGGCTGCATTGCATTTATTTGTCGCGAGCAGATCTGGCAGCGCGAGTGAGCCGCCTAGCCGCGGGCCCCAAGGTTCCCGCGGCGCTTCACCCAGCGTAAGATCGGTCGAGCCCGGTCTCGACGAGCACCAGGGGTGTTCGACGAGCTTGGAATCTTCGTAGCTGTTAGCAGCTGCCGTTGCGATATAAACGGCTCACAGAACGCAGTGCGAGCGCCAGTGACCAACGCCTGGCCCATAGACATTTGTTTTTGCCGGAAGGCCCTTCCGAATCTTGCTCGCGGGCCAGAAGAGCACCGGCGAACGGAGATGCCGCGCCGCAGCAACCTCCGCAGCACTTGAATGGGTGCCCCTACTTCGCCTGTGTAGCGTCATCAATTTGCGAATTCGGCAAAGCTCCGATGCCGCTTCAGTAAAATAAAATGGCGGAGATTGCAAATAGTTCGACCCGAAAGCTTGTAATTGTTACTAAGATATGGCAAATAAGTTAACGCTGCGTTAAGCAGGGTGTACGCGGGTCAGGGGTGACCCGCGGTTTTCTAAATAGGGGATTTCAATGATTGTGAACAAAATTTCGCCGCTGTATGTAGCGATTGCGACCACGCTCCTCGCTTCAGCCGCAGGCGCGGTACACGCTCAGGATGCGAACCCTTCGAGCGATGCACAGACCATGGATCGGGTCAGCGTTACCGGTTCGCGTATTGCACGCGAAGGCTTTGTCACGCCTTCGCCGGTCACAGCGATCTCGGCTGAAGAGATCCGCGCCACTGGCGCCGTGACCATCGCCGACCTGATGACCAAAATGCCGGCTCTGAGCCCGAACTATACGCTCGGCAACTCGACCCGCTTCATCGGTACTGCCGGCCTGGGTCTGCTGGACCTGCGTGGCATGGGTACGTCGCGCACGCTGGTTCTGGTCAACGGTCGCCGCCACGTAGGTGCCACGCCGGGCTCCACCGCTGTCGACGTCAACACCATTCCTGTGGAGTGGATCGAGCGCGTTGAGGTCATCACGGGCGGTGCGTCCGCGGTGTACGGCGCCGACGCTGTGGCGGGTGTTGTCAACTTCATTACCAAGAAGTCGTTCGACGGTGTCGAGATGCGCGCCCAGCGTGGTGCAGCGGGCGAAGGCGGCTTCGGTCGCGCGTTTGCCAGCGTCTCCGCCGGCGGCGAGTTCGCCGATGGCCGCGGTAACGCGGCCATCTCGGTTGAGCGCAGCGAGCAGGACCGCTTCAGCCGCACGAGCCGGGAAATCGGTCGGCGCTATCTGGTTTCGCGCCCCAATCCCAATTTCGATCCGAGCCAGCCTTCGAGCGAAGCCAATTCGCAGACGATCCTGGAAGGCCCGGGCGGCAATCATTCGCTGTCCTACGGCGGAACGTTCAACGTCGGCACCTTCAACCCGGCCAATCCGACGCAGCGCTACCGCTTCCTGCCTGACGGCAGCTTTGTCCGCAACACTTACAACGGCTGGCTCAATGCCAACTCCTGTATCGACTGCGAATTCACGGACCTCAACGCGCTTGCCGACCTTGAGCCCGAGTTCGATCGCACCAGCGTCAACGCGATGTTCAACTTTGCGCTGAACGACGATCACAACGTGTTCGCCGAGGCGAAATACAGCAAGACCGAGTCGCACTTCTTCGCCCAGTCCGCATTCGACCAGTCGATCCGCGTGCGTCCGGACAATGCGTTCATTTCGCCCCAGTTGTCAGCATTCATTGCCGCCAACCCGGCCGCTTTGAGCACCGTTAACTTCAACACGCCGGTGCCGGGGACGCCGGGCTCGTACCGCGTTCTCAACGTCAACCGCATGAATGTCGATGCGGGCCGTCGTGGCGAGCGCATTGATCGTGACACCAAGCGCCTCGTCGTGGGCCTCGAGGGTTTCCTCGGCGAAGACTGGACCTACGAGACTTCGGTCAACTTCGGTGAATCGACGATCTCTCGCATCAACCTTAACAACCGTATCAACGAGCGCTGGCATGCAGGTCTTGATGCAGTGCGCGACCCCGCGACCGGCAACATCGTCTGCCGTGCCACGCTCGACCCGAACGCCATCAACGTTCACACGGGTCAGCGTTACAACGCCGCACTCGTCCAGGGCTGCGTGCCGTTCTCCATCTTCGGAGACGGCGCCGTTGCAGCGAATCCGGCTGCTGCCGCATGGTTCAATGCCAATTCGCTGAACACCTCGAAGCTCAAGCAAACGGTCTACAGCGCCTCCGTCGCCAACAGTGCGCTGTTCTCACTGCCCGCCGGCGATGTCGGTTTTGCAGGTGGTATCGAGCATCGCCGCGAAGAAAGCCAGGAAAACACCGACCCACTGTCCGCACTAGGTCTGACCTTCCTTAACGCGATCTCCAGCCGAGGCGGCCGCTACGACGTCACCGACGTGTTTGCGGAAACCACGATTCCGCTGCTGGCTGATCTTCCCGGCATCGAGCGCTTGTCGCTTGACCTGGCTGGCCGCTACTCGGACTACAGTACGATCGGTACGACGACGACCTGGAATGTCGGTCTTGACTGGCAGATCATCCCGTCCCTTCGCCTCCGCGGCACCACGGCCAAGGCCGTGCGTGCGCCCGGCATCGGCGAGCTGTTCAATCCGCAGTCGCAGAACTTCGCGGTCATCAATGATCCGTGCAACACCCGCATCACCAACCCGAACCGCCCGTCGACGGCGGCCGATGTCGCGCTTCGCCAGGCGAATTGCGCAGCACTCGGCGTTCCCGCCAACTGGGAAGACGAGTACTCCGCCAACCGTCCGGGCGTGAGCGGGGGCAATCCGAACCTCAATCCCGAAGAGGCCGACACGGTGTCGTTCGGCGTGGTGTGGCAGCCCGAGTTCGTCAAGGGTCTGGGTGTCTCGATCGACTACTGGCGCATTACGTTGCATGACGCGATCGGCGCAGTCACCGCACAGACCAATGCAACGCGCTGCGTCGATTCGCCCGGCGGCGTGACCAATAATATCTTCTGCGACCAGATCCTCCGTGCGCCGGTCGGCGGCTACAACGACCCGCAGGGTCGTGCCTTCCCGAGCTACAGCATTTACAACTGGACCGCGTTGAACGAGAACCTCGCCAAGTCGCGCCGCGTCGGCGTCGATTTCGAGGTGGATTACCGTTTCGACCTGGCAGGCGGCAATGCTGTCACACGCCTGGTCGGCACCCGCCTGATCCAGTCGCGCGAGTGGGCGTTCCAGGACTTCCCGAACGAGTTCAAGGAGTGGGTCACATCCGTCAGCGATCCGCGTTACCGCGCGAATCTGGAAGCTGCGTACAACCGCGACGATTGGGACGCGTCGTGGACGATGCGCTACATGCATCACAACCTGCGTGTGGAGCCGGCCTCCTACCAGAGCAATCCGGGCCAGGCCAACCCGATCCGCAACGGTTCGTATGTCTATCACAACGCGCAGATCGGCTACACCTTCCCGGATTCGGGCATCAAGGTGTACATCGGCGCCGACAACCTGTTCGACAAAGATCCTCCGGCGAACTACTTCGGCGCGGACATCAGCTCTGCGTTCTACGACAGCGTCGGTCGCTTCGTGTATCTGGGCGCCACCTACAAGTTCTGATGAACCTGTAACCGCTGCATGAAAAGAGCCCGGCTTCGGCCGGGCTCTTTTTTTGGAGAGAATCCCCCATGCGATAATCCCCATCCACCCGCTCTTCCAAGCCCCGCCCCATGTCGCGCACGCTGCTCGTCACCACCGCCCTGCCCTATGCCAACGGGCCGCTGCACCTCGGCCATCTTGTGGGGTACATCCAGGCCGACATCTGGGTGCGGGCGCGGCGCATGGATGGGGATACCGCGCGCTTCGTCTGCGCGGACGATACGCACGGCACGCCGATCATGCTGGCGGCCGAGAAGGCGGGCACGACGCCTGAAGCCTTCATCGCGGACATCCAGGTCGGCCACGAGCGCGATTTCGCGGCGTTCGGCGTGGACTTCGATCACTACGACTCGACCCATTCGGCGGGCAATCGCAAGATGGTCGAGACGATCTATGCGCGTCTCGATGCGGGCGGTCACATCGCGCGCCGCGATGTCGCGCAGCTGTTCGATCCGGTGCGCGGCATGTTCCTGCCGGACCGCTACGTCAAGGGCATCTGTCCGAAGTGCGGCACGCCGGACCAGTACGGCGACAACTGCGAAAACTGCGGCGCCACCTATTCGCCGAGCGACCTGATCGATCCGGTCTCGGTAGTCAGCGGCGCGACGCCGGAAGTGCGCGAGTCGGAGCACTTCTTCTTCGAACTCGGCCATTTCGAGGCCTTCCTGCGCGAGTGGCTGGCGGGCGATGTCGCGGTGTCCGGCGTCAAGGCGAAGCTGGCCGAATGGCTCGACGGTGAAGGTGGTCTGCGCGCGTGGGATATCTCCCGCGATGCGCCCTACTTCGGCTTCGAGATTCCGGGCCATCCGGGCAAGTTCTTCTACGTCTGGCTGGACGCGCCGATCGGCTATCTCAGCAGCTTCAAGGCGCTGTGCGCCCGCGAAGGTTTGGATTTCGACGCTTGGCTTGCGCCCGAAGGCGGTGCCGAGCTGCACCACTTCATCGGCAAGGACATCGTCAATTTCCATGGCCTGTTCTGGCCGGCGATGCTGCATGGCGCCGGTCTGCGCGCGCCGACGCGTCTGCACGTCAACGGTTATCTGACCGTCGACGGCGCGAAGATGTCGAAGTCGCGGGGCACTTTCGTCATGGCGCGTACGTATCTCGACCAGGGGCTCGATCCGGAAGCGTTGCGCTACTACTTCGCCGCGAAATCCTCCGGCGGTGTCGACGATCTCGACCTCAACCTCGGCGACTTCATTGCGCGCGTGAACAGCGATGTCGTCGGCAAGCTGGTCAACCTCGCCAGCCGCTGCGCCGGCTTCATCGGCAAGCGTTTCGAAGGCCGTCTGGCCGACGCATTACCGGAGCCGGAGACATACGGGCGTTTCGTCGAAGCGCTGGCGCCGATCCGCGAATCCTATGCGCGCAACGAGCCGGCCAGCGTGCTGCGTCAGGTGATGGCACTGGCCGACGAAGCCAACCGCTACATCGACGACCGCAAGCCGTGGGTGATCGCGAAGCAGGATGGCAGCGACGCCGAACTGCAGGCCGTCTGCACACAGGGCCTGAACCTGTTCCGCGTCCTGGCGACCGCGCTGCGGCCGGTGCTGCCGCGCGTGTCGCGCGAAGTCGATGCGTTCTTCGCCGCACCGGCCGACACGTGGGCCGCGCTCGACGCGCCGCTGCTCGGCCACATCATCCGACCCTATGCCCCGCTCTTCACCCGAATCGACCCCAAGCAGATCGACGCCATGACCGACGCCTCCAAGGACACCCTCGCCGCCGCGCCGGCCGCGCCCGCCGCCGTGAAGAAGCCGGTCGAAGCACCTGTCGCGTCGCCGGCGAAAGCCACGGACGCGGATGCGCCTGCGCACATCTCTATCAACGATTTCGCGAAGCTCGATTTGCGCATTGGCAAGGTCGTCACCTGTGAGTTCGTCGAAGGCTCGGACAAGCTGTTGCGCTTCGAACTCGACGCCGGCGATCTCGGCACGCGCCAGATCTTCTCCGGCATCCGTGCGAGCTACGGCGAGCCGGACACGCTGGTCGGTCGCAACGTGGTGTTCATCGCCAATCTCGCGCCGCGCAAGATGCGCTTCGGCATCAGCGAAGGCATGATCCTGTCGGCCGGCTTCGACGGCGGCGCGCTCGCGCTGCTGGACGCCGATGCCGCCGCGCAGCCGGGCATGCCGGTCCGCTGAGCCGGCGCGGCATCGCCGCGACTCCACGCCCAGCCGACCGCCACGCATGCCGCCGTCCCTCGTCGAACGCCTCGACCGCCTGTTGCCGCAGACCCAATGCGGCCAGTGCGGTTTCGACGGCTGTCGCCCCTACGCCGACGCGATGGCGCGCGGCGAGGCCGACGTGGATCGCTGTCCGCCCGGCGGCGATGCAGGCGCACGCGCGCTCGCCCGCGCACTCGAGACCGTCGCGCTGCCGTTCGACCGCGAGCGCGGCGAGCACCACGCACTGCCGCCGGTCGCGCTGGTCATCGAGGCCGACTGCATCGGCTGCACCAAATGCATCCAGGCCTGCCCGGTCGACGCGATCGTCGGCGGTTCGAAACTGATGCACACCGTGCTCGTCGATGCCTGCACCGGCTGCGAACTGTGCGTGCCGGCGTGCCCGGTGGACTGCATCGAGATGGTCGCGGCCGCCTAGGCGACCGGCGCGTCAGGTGCCCGGTTCGGGCTGCACCGGAGCGGGTGTTGCAGGCAGCGTCGCATCAGCCGGCGCGCAGGCCGAACACACGCGCTCGACCGCGTAACCCTTCGCCGCGAGCTTCTCGACGACACCGTCGGGCCCGACGAGATGCAGTGCGCCGACGACGACGAGGATGTCGCCCTGCTGCTGCAGCATCTGTTCGAGCTTGGGTAACCAGGCGTCGTTGCGCTCGGTGTTGATGCGCGCGTAGAGCGCCGGGAAACGTGCCTGCATGTCGAGGCCCATTTCCTGCCACAGCGCTTCCGCATTGCCGGCGCGCCAGGTCTCGTGCAGGGCCTGGATCGATTCAGGACCTGCGCCCACTTGCTCCAGCGCTTCCTGCAGCATCTGCGTCTGCTCGACGCGACCCATGCCGTCGAGCAGTTCGATCTGCTGCTGCGCGGATTCCAGCCCGGCAGTCGGCGTGCCGGCAGCCTGGGCCTGACGCGCGAGTTGCGCGTCCATGCCCAGCTTCGCCTCGAGGCCAAAGCGGCCGAGTTCAGTCGTCGTCACCAGCAGCGAGACGAACCAGGGCTCGAACAGCTGCAGGTTCGATGCGCCGCCTGCGCCTTGCAGCGACGCTGCGTTCGCGTCGGCCCATGCGCGAAGTTGCGTGGCGGTCTGCGCGGGAATCTCGTCGTCGAGCTGGCTGCCGTCGTTGCGCAGTCCTGCCTGCATCATCTGCAGCCCCAGCGTCGGCGAATGCAGTTCTTCGGGCGCGAGCTCGAACACGACTTCGCCGGCGCCGGAGACGACGCGCGCGACGTCCTCCGACAACGGGTAGTCGGCCGGCGTCAGGAAATGGAACGAGCCCAGCAGATACAGCGCGCCGTGCTCACCGCTGACCCGCCACAGCAGCGACACCGGCGCGGGTGCCAGCGCGCCGTAGCCGATCGCAGGCGTTTCCTGCAGACCGTCGGCCGGCACGACGACCGGCGACAGCAGGATCGCGGGCGCTTCCAGTGGTGGCAGCTCGGCTTGGCTCGCACCGCCGGCGAGCAGGCAGACCAGCACGACACACGAGCGGAGTAAACGGATCGGCGCGGATCGACGCATGCGGGAGCGGTCCTGTTCGGAGGTCGGAGTCATACCGTGGTCGCAGGTACGTAGACCTTCTCGCCCGCGGGAATCGCGAGATCGAGGCGGTTACCGGCCGGCGGCAGCGGACACGTCGCGAATGCGGTGAACGCGCACGGCGGGTTGTAGGCGCGGTTGAAGTCGATCTGCAAACGACCATCGGTGCCCGGCGCCGGTGCATCGAGATAACGCCCGGCGCTGTAGCTGCCGTGGCCGCTGGTGCGGTCGGCGAAGATCAGGAACAGCGCGCCGTCGCCGCCGTCGATCGCCTGCAGCGTGTAGCGCGTGCCGTCGCGTTCGAATGCGACGGATCCCGGTGTCGGCGTGTCCTCGACCATGCCGAGGATGTTGGCGATCGGCAGCGTCGCACCGGCCGCCGCCGGCACGAATTCCGCATCGACCTGCCAGTCGCGCGCGGTCGGCCAGTATTCGATGCCGGTGAAGCGTAGTCGCGTCGGCGCGTCTTCGTGACGCGCACGCACGAAGGCCGAGCCGCCACGTTCGATGATCGTCAACGCGCCCTTGCCATCGTCGAAGCCGAGCACGCTCGGCGCTGCATCGGCGTCGGTCCGCAGCGGCACGCGGCCACGCACCGGCCCGCCGTCGAGCGTCACCGCGACGCCGCGCTCGGGCGTGAACGCATACGCGCCGTCGTCGGATTGCAGCAGGCCGAGCTTGTCCGGCCCCATCGACAGGCGGATGCCGGCCGTGTCCCCGCTGCCGATGAAATGCGATTTCAGTTCGATGCGATGCAGGCCGATCAGGCTCAACCAGCCATCGGGCGCGACCAGTTCCGCGCGGCGCGTGTCCTGCCAGACGCGGGTCTGCGCCGAGAACATCACGTCGAGTCGCGCGGCGTCCGCGCGCGCGGACGGATCTTCGGGCGCGGACGTCTCGCCGCAGGCGGCCAGCAACGCCACCAGTCCGATCGTGCAGCAGTGGCGCCATCGCAGCATGTCAGCGTCCTCGCAGGAACCAGCGGTCGATCTCGGCGAGCGGAAAATGCGCCCACGTCGGACGGCCATGATTGCATTGCCCGGAACGCTCGGTGGCCTCCATCTGCCGCAACAATGCGTTCATTTCCGGCACGGTCAATCGCCGGTTGGCACGCACGGCGCCGTGGCAGGCCATCGTCGACAGCAGTTCGTCGCGCGCCGAACGCACGCGCAGGCTCTCGCCGTGCTCACGCAGATCAGCCAGCACGTCGCGCAGCAGCGCTTCGGTGTCGCCTTGCGCGAGCAGGGCCGGCACGCCCCGCAGCAGCAGCGACTGGATGCCGGCGCGCGAGACCTCGAAGCCGAGGTCGGCGAGCGTCGCTGCTTCGGCTTCGGCGACATCGGCTTCGCGCTCCGATACCGCGACCGTCTGCGGCACCAGCAGCGGTTGCGTGCGCACGCCTTCGCCGTCGTGTGCGGTCTTGAGCTTTTCGTAGCCGATGCGTTCGTGCGCGGCGTGCATGTCGACGACGATCATGCCGTCAGCGGCCTGGCTCAGGATGTAGATGCCGTGCAGCTGCGCGACCGCATAGCCGAGCGGCGGCACCAGCGTGCCGGCATCGTCGACCGCGGCGTCGGGCGCCATCGGCGACGGTGTCCAGGTGTCGGCACCCGATGCGATCTGTGCAGGCGTCGGACCGTAGAGGCCGGCATACGCCGCACGCGTTTCATCGACGCGCAGCGCGAGATTCGGTTGCGGCATCGGCCGCGACCAGTCGGGCATCGACGCGGTACCGGATGCGGGCATGGCAGCGAACGCCGTCATCGCCGCGTCCGCAGGTGCGTGATGCGTCTGCCCGGCGCGGGTATCGGCCAAGGCCTCGTGCAGCGTGCGATAGACGAAATCATGGATCAGTCGCGCATCGCGGAAGCGCACCTCGTGCTTCGCGGGATGCACGTTGACGTCGACGCGCGTCGGATCGAGTTCGAGAAACAGCACATAGGCCGGCTGGCGACCGTGATACATCACGTCCGCGAATGCCTGCTTCACCGCGTGCGCCACGCTGCGATCGCGGATTGCGCGGCCGTTGACATAGAGGTACTGCTGATCCGCGCTCGCGCGCGAGTACGCCGGCTTGGCGATCCAGCCGTGCAGGCGCAGACCCGCGGCGTTGTGATCGATGCGCAGCGCGTTGTCGGCGAATTCGCGGCCCACGGTTTCGACCAGGCGCGCGCCGGAGAACAGATCCTCGTCGCCCTTGTAACGCCGCGACGCCTTGCCGTTGTGGCTGATGCGCAGTTCGACGTCGGGCCGCACCAGTGCCAGCGCGCGCAGCCATTCCTCGATGTGCCCGAGCTCGGTGCGTTCGGCGCGCAGGAACTTGCGGCGCGCGGGCAAGTTGTAGAACAGATCGCGCACTTCGACCGTCGTGCCGCGCGGATGCGACCGCGGCGTGACGTCGCCGACGCGGCCGCCCTCGACTTCCAGCGCGGAGCCGTGGGTTTCGTCCTCGCGGCGCGAGATCAGCGAGAAGCGGCTCACCGACGCGATCGACGGCAGCGCCTCGCCGCGAAAGCCGAGCGTGGCGACGGCTTCCAGATCATCGAGCGAACCGATCTTGCTGGTCGCGTGACGCTGGACCGCCAACGGCAGTTCCCCGGGCGGAATGCCGCCGCCGTCGTCGCGGATGCGGATCAGGCGGACGCCGCCTTCTTCGAGATCGATGTCGACGCGCAACGCGCCGGCATCGAGTGCGTTCTCGACGAGTTCCTTGACCACGGACGCAGGGCGTTCGACCACTTCGCCGGCGGCGATCTGGTTGACGAGGATGTCGGGGAGCTGGCGGATCGGCACGTGGGCATCGGCGACGCAGACGCGTCGCGGCAGGAATCAACGTGGATGATACCGGCTCGGGCGTCGCGCCCGGTCGATCAGGGGCTGCCGCCGGCCGCCACGCCCGCATCGGCCGCAGCCGCCGCACGCGCGGCATACAGCGTGCCCGGCGGCGGTTGCGCAGTGAAGTACGTGTTGATGCCGTTGAGCACGGCGCTGGCGAGGCGGCGCTGGTGCGCGGGATCGAGCAGACGCTGCTCTTCCTCGGCATTGGAGATGAAGCCGGTCTCGACCAGCATCGCCGGCATGTCGGCATTGCGCAGCACGGAGAAGTTCGCGTACTCGACGTTCGCCTTGTGCGTCTTGCCGACGTTGCGCAGGCCAGAGAGCACGTGCGTTGCGGCGTCCTGCGAGGCGCGCATGTGGCCGCTCTGCGCCATTTCTAGCAGCACGTTCGACAGGGTGTCCTGCGACAGCGACACGCCACCAACCAGATCGGCGCTGTTCTCGCGGTCGGCCAGCCAGCGCGCCTGCTGCGAAGAGGCGCCGCGCGTGGACAGGGTGTAGACCGACGAGCCGTACGCCGCGCGGTTGTGCGCGGCGTCGGCATGGATCGACACGAACATGTCGGCCTTGGCCCGGCGGGCGCGCGCTGCACGCTGGGGCAGTTCGATGTAGCTGTCGTTCTCGCGCACCAGATGCGCACGCATGCCGGGCGTGGCGTTGATCTGGCGCGCGAGTTCTCGCGAGATCGCCAGCACGACGTTCTTCTCGTGCGTGCCTGCCGGACCGATGGCGCCGGGATCGCGACCGCCGTGACCGGGATCGATCGCGACAACC
This sequence comes from Luteimonas sp., assembly GCA_045810015.1. GTDB lineage: Bacteria > Pseudomonadota > Gammaproteobacteria > Xanthomonadales > Xanthomonadaceae > Luteimonas. The sequence goes on along the minus strand of JBJMWR010000024.1, from coordinate 68,139 downwards.
AGCGGACGCATGCCTGGACCGACCGCAGCGGGCATCGGCACCTGCGGCGCAGGCGCGATCTCGCGCTGCACGGCAGGCGGCGGTGTCGGAATGGGCGCAGGCGGCAGCTGCGTGACGGGTGCCTGCGCGGTGGCAGTCACAGGCGCAGGTGCGGACGGCGCAGGGCCCTGCTGCGGGCCCATGCTCGAAATCAGGCGCGAGGTCGCATCGTTGGATGCCAGCGAAGGATCGGCTGCAGGTGTCGCCACGGGCACGGCACCGGCAGCGGGCGTCGACGCGGTCGACGCGGCGATACGCGCGATCGGATCGGCAGCGCCGTCGCCGGGCCATTCGATGACGAGCCTGGGACCGTCCGGGCTGTCTTCGAGCCGCGGCGGCATCGCCTTCACCGACGAAGACAAATCGAACACGATGCGCGTGGTGCCGGCGACTGGCTGGCCACTGCGCACGGACTTGATCGTACCCGCGCCGGCCGGCATCGCCGTCGTGCGCAGGCGGGTGCCGGGCAGATCGACGACCAGGCGGTCGGGATTGGCGAGGGAGATCACCGAGTACTCGGCGCGGGCATCGAGTTTGAGTTCGGCGCGAGTGCCGGTGGCACCGGAGCGCACGTCGACCCCGCGCAGCTCGGCGCCGTAAGCGATGTTCCAGCACAGCGCGGCGATCAGGGCGACCGCCAACGCGAGCTGAGACAGATTGATTCCCCGGATGCGCATGACGGGTAGTCAATCACCGCCTCTGGAACATTGCAAGCCATTTTCCCTTTCAAATCCGTGGCCTGCAGATCCTTTCTATGGTTTCGGTTCAGGAAGCGCCGACAAACGGGGATCGTCGAGAAGTGCGGCCAGCCAAGCGTTACCGCCCTGCCCGTCGGGCACGAGTTCGACCGAACGGCCCGCGCCGTCGATGGCCAGGTGGATCTCAAGATCGGCAGGCGCCAGCGCCGCGGCGCCGCGCTCTGGCCACTCGATGAGCCACAGCGCGGCGTCGATGTCGTCGAGCCCGAGGAAATCGAGCTCGCCTGCATCGCCGATCCGGTACAGATCCAGATGCAGCGCTTCGCCGCCGTCAACCGGATAGCGTTCGACGAGGGTGTAGGTGGGGCTGCGCACGGTGCCGGTCACGCCGAGCGCGCGCAGCCAAGCGCGGGCCAGCGTGGACTTGCCGGCGCCGAGGTCGCCCTGCAGGTACACGACGGCGCCGCGCGGCTGATGCGCGGCGAGAAGTTCGGCGAGCAGGCGGGTCGCCGCGTCGTCGGGGAGATGGCGTCGGATCATGCGTTCGGTTCCGGATTCGCGCAGGCGCGCAGCACGTCGATGAGGTCGCCCGGCAACAGGCCGCGTTCGCCAGACGTGCGCGCGGCGGTATCGCCGGCCACGGCGTGCAACAAGGCGCCGCAGGCGGCCGCGTGTTCGGCGTCGAGTCCCTGCGCGCGCAGCGCGGCGATCACGCCGGTCAGCACATCGCCCATGCCGCCGGTGGCCATGCCAGGATTGCCGGCCGCGACGAGCCACGGCAGTCCGTCGGGCGCACAGACCAGCGTACCGGCGCCCTTGAGCACGACGACCGCACTCCAGCGCGCAGCGAGTGCGCGCACTGCGGCCGGCCGGTCGCGCTGGATCGCGGCGGTATCGAGATCGAGCAGCCGCGCGGCCTCGCCCGGATGCGGTGTGAGGATCGCACCCGCTGGCAACGCGCGCGGGCGCGCGGCGAGCAGGTTGAGCGCGTCGGCATCGAGCACCAGCGGTGTGCCTGCTGCGCCGGCGGCGTCGAGCGTTTCGTCGAACAGCGCGTGGCCCCAGCTGCCTTGGCCGAGGCCCGGACCGAGCGCGATGACATCCGCGGCATCGAGAGCGCCGGCCAGCGCGGACACGTTGTCGGTACGCCGGACCATCGCCTCGGGCCAGCGCGCGAGCAGTGGCGCGACGTGCATCCCCTGGGTTGCGACTTCCACGAGCCCCGCACCTGCGCGCAATGCGGCGCCGGCCGCGAGCAGCACCGCGCCGCCGGTGCCATGGTCGCCACCGATGCACAGCACGCGTCCATGGCTGCCCTTGTGCGCATTACGCGGACGCAGCCGCAGCCAGTGTGCGAGATCGTGTGCGTCGATCCGCTGCGCCTGTGCATGGGCATCCGCGACGCAGTGCACGTTGACGCCGAGCGTGTCCAGCGACAGCGCGCCGGCATGATCCGGGCCATCGCCGGTCTGCAGCCCGATCTGCGGCGCGAGGAACTGCAGCGTGCACGTCGCGCGCACGGCAACGCCCTCCGTGCTGTCGCGATCGCTGGACAGGCCGCTAGGCGTGTCGAGTGCGAGCACGGGCACGTCGGCGGCGTTGATCGCATCGATCAATGCAGCAGTCGCGTCGTCGGGCGCACGCGACAGGCCGATACCGAACACCGCATCGACGACGATGTCTCCGGCAGGCAACGCGCCGTCGAATGCGAGGATCCGGCCGCCCGCTGTTTCGAACGCGACGCACATCGCTCTCGCTGCGTCCGTGCGCGGTGCATGCGATGCGAGCCGGACGACGACCGCGTCACGCCCCGACGCCAACGCCTGCGTCGCGAGTACGTAGCCGTCGCCGCCGTTGTTGCCCGGCCCGCAGACCACGACGATGCGCTGCGCCTGCGGCCAGTGCGCCAGCAGCGTGCGCCAGCCGGCCTGGCCGGCTCGCTGCATCAGCGTGGTGGCGTCGCTTTCGTGCGCGAGCGCCGCGACCTCGATCGCGCGTAGCGCGGCCGCGTCGTACAGCGGGGTGCCCGGCAGCGAAGCGCCGGGCGCAGGCGTGGCACAGGAAGCACTCATCGCGCGGATTCTATACTTCGCGCATCGTGATGCCGTCCGCCGCCACCGCCGCTCCATACTCCGCATCGCCCGACGCGCTCGCCGCACGCATCAAGGCGATCGCGGGCGAGATGGGCTTCCAGCGCTGCGGCATCGCCGGCATCGATCTGCGCGAGGACGAAGCGCATCTGCGCGACTGGCTCGCGCAGGGCCTGTACGGAACCATGGACTGGATGGCACGCCACGGCGACATGCGCGCGCGTCCGGACGAATTGCTTCCCGGCACCGTGCGCGTGTTGTCGGTTGGTCTCGACTACGGCCGCAACGACGATGACAGCGCCTGGGACACGCTCGCAGACGGCAGCCGCGCCTACGTGGCGCGCTATGCGCTGGGCCGCGATTATCACAAGCTGATGCGCAACCGGCTGCAGAAGTTCGCGCATCGCATCGCCGAGGAAATCGGTCCGTTCGGCCATCGCGTGTTCGTCGATTCGGCGCCGGTGCTGGAACGCGCGCTCGCGCGCAACGCAGGACTCGGCTGGATCGGCAAGCACACCTGCCTGATCGACAAGAACGGTGGCTCGTGGTTCTTCCTCGGCGAGATCTATGTCGACGTGCCGCTGCCGGTCGATCCGCCGGCGACCGCGCATTGCGGCACCTGCGTGCGCTGCATCGACGTCTGCCCGACGCGCGCGATCATCGCGCCGCACCGCCTCGACGCGCGGCGCTGCATCGCCTATCTGACGATCGAACACGAAGGCGCGATCGACGTCTCGCTGCGTCCGTTGATCGGCAACCGCATCTTTGGCTGCGACGACTGCCAGCTGGTCTGCCCCTGGAACAAGTTCGCCAAGCGCACCGACGAACCCGACTTCCGTGCGCGCAACAATCTCGACACCGCGAGCCTGGCCGAGCTGTTCGCCTGGGACGAGGACGAGTTCCTGCAGCGCACCGAAGGCTCACCGATCCGCCGCAGCGGACATCGCCGCTGGCTGCGCAATCTCGCCGTCGCGCTCGGCAATGCGCCGACGACGCCGGAGACCATCACCGCGCTGCGCACGCGCCGGAACTCCGGCGATCTTCTGATCGAAGAGCACGTGGACTGGGCGCTGGCGCGCCACGGCGTGGACTGACTCCGCAGGCGCGGGAAGCGCCCGCGCGAACAGCGATCGATCAGCGCGCGCGACGCGCGCGGATCTCGTCCAGCAACGCGCGCGTGACCGGGTCGGCCACCGCCACGTCATCGCCCTGCACCGCCGGCATCAGTTCGCCGGCAATGCGCTTGCCCAGCTCGACGCCCCACTGGTCGAAGGCATTGATGCCCCACAGCACCGACTGCGCGTAGACGCTGTGCTCGTAGAGCGCGATCAACGCGCCGAGGCTGCGCGGATCGAGACGGTCGAACAGGAACAGCGTCGACGGGCGGTTGCCCGGATACGACTTCTGCGGATCGTCGGCCGAATACCCGTTGGCCAGCGCTTCGGTCTGCGCGAGCAGGTTCGACAGCAATGCCGCGTGGTTGTCGGCATGCGGATGCGCGGGATTCACCACGCCGATGAAATCGGCCGGCACGGTCTGCGTGCCCTGGTGCAGCGCCTGGAAGAAGCTGTGCTGCGAATTGGTGCCCGGCCCGCCCCACAGCACCGGCACGGTATCGATGCCGACCGCTTCGCCATCGGGCGTGACCGACTTGCCGAGGCTCTCCATCACCAGCTGCTGCAGATATGCCGGCAGCAGCGCGAGGCGCTCGTCATAGGGCAACACGGCATGCGTGGCGAGGCCGAGCGCGTTGCGATTCCACACGCCCGTCAGCGCATGCAGCAGCGGCAGGTTCTCGCCGATCGGCGCCTGCAGCGCGTGCGCGTCCATGTCGGCGGCGCCGGCGAGCAGCGCCTCGAATCCGTCCATGCCGACCGCGAGTGCGATCGAGAAACCGACCGCCGACCACAGCGAGTAACGACCCCCGACCCAGTCCCACATCGGCAGCACGCGCTCGGGCGCGACGCCGAAGGCTTCTGCGCGCGGCACGTTGGCGCTGACCGCGTACAGGCGTTCGCTGCCGCCGAGCCAGTCGCGCACGACCGCGCCGTTGAGCAGGGTTTCCTGCGTGCCGAAGGTCTTGGACACGAGAATCGCAGCGGTCTTCGCCGGATCGAGTTTCGCAAGCCGATGCTGCGCATCGCTGCCGTCGACGTTGGTTAGGAAATGCACGCGGAAGCGACCGGTGCCGAAATCCTTCAGCGCATCGACGACCAGGCGCGGACCGAGATCCGAACCGCCGATGCCGACATTGACGATGTCGGTGACGTCGGACGCTTCGAGCTGCGCGACCAGTTCCGCCATGCGCACGCGCGCTTCGGCAGCCTGCGCATGCGCGTCACGCGCGATCGCGGCGTCAGACAGCGCGGACCGCAGCGCGACGTGCAGCGCCGGACGGTTCTCGGAGGTGTTGACGGTGATGCCGTCGAACAGCGCGCGGAATGCCTGCGGCAATGACGCGGCGTCACCGAGTGCGACCAGCGCGTCGCGCGCGTCGCGGTCGAGCCGCTGGCGCGCAAAGCTGGCGTAGAGTCCGCCGATGCGCAGCGCAAAGTCGTGCGGACGCGCCGCATCGGCTTCGACGAGGTCGGCGATGCGCGCCGAATCGAGGCGACGCGCGTGCGGCGCCAGCGTGTCTTCGATCCGCCGCGCCGCCGTCGTCATCAGGCGGCCTGTGCGGGAATCGAATCGTTGGTGTGGGTCATGCGGTTGTCGCGGTCCACGTACACCAACTTGGGCTTGAACTTCGCCACTTCGGCTTCGTCCAGCGCGCCGTAGGCGCAGATGATCACCAGATCGCCCACGCCGGCCTTGTGCGCGGCGGCGCCGTTGACCGAGATGATGCCGCTGCCGACATCGGCGCGGATCGCGTAGGTCGCGAAGCGCTCGCCGTTGTTGATGTTGTAGATCTCGATGCGCTCGTATTCGCGGATGCCCGACAGGTCGAGCAGGCGGCCGTCGATCGCACACGAGCCTTCGTAATGCAACTCGGCGTGGGTGACGGAGGCGCGGTGGATCTTGGCTTTCAGCAGGGTGAGTTGCATGACGGATGCGGCCGGGTCACGGCATCGGACAACGCGGGAAGCCCGCAGGAACCGCGAAGTATAGGGACCATCTGCGGCATCGCAACATCACCGCCTGCCGCAGCGACGGGAGATTCAGCGGGCTGTCGGCGTGCCGTCGATGCTGAATTCGAGGTTGTCGATCAGGCGTGTGGCGCCGAGGCGCGCCGCTGCCAGCGCGACCGCAGCCTGTTGGCCGTCGACATAGGCCGACAGGTCGGGCGCATGCACGTCGACGTAATCGACCACGAAGCCGGCCTCGCGCAGCGCCGCCGCGGCATTGCCCGCCGCGTCCGCTGCAGGTGCGCCGCCCTGCATAGCGTCGCGAAGTGCGCGCAACGCCGCATGCATCGCCGGCGCACGGGCCCGGGCATCGGCGTCGAGATACTGGTTACGCGAGCTCATCGCCAGGCCATCGACCTCACGGGCGATCGCGACCGGCAGCAGTTCCACCGGAAATGCGAGATCGGCGACCAGATGCGCGATCACCGCCAGCTGCTGGTAGTCCTTGCGCCCGAACGCGGCGACGTCCGGCTGCACCTGGTTGAACAGACGCGCGACCACGGTCGCCACACCGTCGAAATGGCCCGGACGGTGCGCACCGTCCAGCACTTCGGTCACGCCCGGCACGCGCACGGTCACCGTGTTGTGCAGGCCAAGCGGATACATCGCCTCGACCGATGGCAGCCACAGCAGATCGCAGCCTGCGGCGGCGAGACCCTGCGCGTCCTGGTCCGGCGTGCGCGGGTAGCGGGCGAAGTCCTCGTTCGGGCCGAACTGGGTCGGATTGACGAACACGCTGGCGACCACGCGATCCACGTGCGGGCGTAGCGCCTCGACCAGCGAGAAATGACCCGCGTGCAGGTTGCCCATCGTCGGCACGAGGCCGACGCGCAGGCCCGCGCGCTTCCAGTCGGCGATCCGCGCGCGCAGCGCGGCGAGGTCATGGACGGTGTCGATCACGGCGGGTCCGGCAATGGGGAGGCGTCGATTTTCGCAGATCGGCGACGCAGGGCGTCAGCGCGCACCTATCGGTATGTCGTCGCCCGACCGGACACGACGCTCCGCTCACTTGTAGGAGTGTTCCGGACCCGGGAAGCTCCCGTCTCGCACCGCGTCGATGTAGGCGCGCGCGGCGCCGGCAACAGAGCCGCCTTCGACGAGGAAATCGCGCACGAACTTGGGCCGGCGATGGCCACTGTCCAGACCCAGCATGTCGTGCAGCACCAGCACCTGACCGTCGCAATCCGGGCCTGCGCCGATGCCGATGGTCGGCACTGGCGAGGCGGCGGTGATTTCGGCAGCGAGCGACGCCGGCACGCCTTCGAGCACGATCAGCGTCGCGCCGGCTTCAGCGATCGCGCGCGCATCGTCGCGCAGCGCCTGCGCCGCGGCATCACCACGCCCCTGGATCTTGAAGCCGCCGAAACGCAGCACCGATTGCGGAGTCAGGCCGAGATGCGCACAGACCGGAATCTCGCGCTCGACGAGGAAACGTACGACTTCGCATTTGTTCGGCGTCGCGCCTTCCAGCTTGACCATGCCGGCGCCCGCCTGCAGCAGCCGTGTCGACGCATCGAGCGCGCGCTCGGGTGTCGCGTCGGCCTGGAACGGCAGATCGGCGATCACCAGTGCGCGCTGCACCGCGCGGGCCACGCAGGCCGTGTGGTACGCAATGTCGTCGACGGTGACCGGCAGCGTCGAGCCATGCCCCTGCACCACCATGCCCAGCGAATCGCCGATCAACAGCAGGTCCACACCTGCGGCATCGAAGGTGCGGGCGAAGCCGGCGTCGTAAGCGGTGAGCATCGCGAGCCGGCGACCAGCGGCGCGGGCCTCGAACAGCGCGGGCACGGTGACCGGCGCGGAAGATGAAGTGTTCATCGCATTAGTGTCGCACCAATGCCGAAACGCTGGTCGCGCGCGCCGGCATCGGCGCGTCGAGCGGTGCAGCGCCGCGGATCAGCGAACGGCAACCCGACGCGAGATCAGGGCAGCGCTTCGATGCCGGCGCGATCCACGTGCACGAGCGCATCGGACGCCGCGCCGATACGTGGAATCACGATGGCGGCGTCGAGTTCCAGCAGCGGCACAAGCGCAAATGCGCGCTGGTGCAGGCGCGGATGCGGAACGGTCAGTCCCGGCAGCGTGATCAACGCGTCGCCATAGAGCAGCAGGTCGAGGTCCAGCGTGCGCGGCCCCCACTGGTCGCCAGCCTCGTCACTGCGGGTGCGGCCGAACAGACGTTCGATATCGAGCAGCGCGTCGAGCAGATCCATCGGCGCGCGGTTGGTATCGAGTACCGCGACCGCGTTGACGAAATCGGGCTGGTCGGTGCGGCCCCACGCCGGCGTGCGATACAGCGACGACAGCCGGAGGTCTTTGATATCCGGGAGCGCCGACAGCGCCGCGGCAGCGTCGCGCAGCACCTGCGGCACATTGCCGAGATTGCCGCCGAGCCCGATCCAGGCGCGCACGCTCATGCGCGGGCGCTTGACTGCACGCCGCGCGCGGCGCGCGGTCTCATCCAGCCGCGGCCGGCGTACGGCGGCGACGGCGGCGACGACGCGGTGCGTCTTCATCGCCACCCGCCTCGTCCTCGCCCGGATACAGCGCGATCGCGTGGTCGGGATCGTGCTGGGCTTCTTCCCAGAACGCGACGTCGGCGGCATGCGCATCGGACGCAGTCTGGCGCAGTACGAGGAAATCGAATGCGGCGCGGAAACGGGGATGCGACAGCGTGCGCGTGACGCGCTTGCGCTGGCGCAGCGGGAAGCGCGCCTGCAGCAGCCAGATTTCCTGCATCGGCAACGAGAAACGACGCGGCAGCGCGACCGTGGTCACCTGATGCAGCGTGACGCGATCGGCCGCGCGGCGCTGCGCCTCGACCGGCTGCACGCCGTCGGCCTGCAGCTTCATCCACGCGCGGCAGAACGCCGGCCACAGCAGAGTCGCGAACAGGAACGCCGGCGACACCGGATCCCCCGCGGCGACGCGCGCATCGGTCGACGCCAGTCCCGCGAGCACCATCGAGCGCAACGCGCCACTGCGGTTGCTGGCGAGCGCGGCCGCGGATTCGGGAAACAGCGCCGGCAGCAGGCCGTGACGCTCGAGACCTTCGAAACTGGCGACCGCATGTCCGGACAGGAACAGCTTCAGGCATTCCTCGAACAGTCGCGCCGGCGCGGCTTCGGCCAGCAGCGAGGCCAGGCGCGGAATGGGTTCCGCGGTGCCGGGTTCGATCGTGAAACCGAGCTTGGCCGCCAGACGCACCGCGCGCAGCATGCGCACCGGGTCTTCGCGGTAGCGCGTGTCGGGATCGCCGATCAGGCGCATGACCCGGTTCTGCACATCCTCGAAGCCACCGGTGTAGTCGCGCACCGAGAAATCGGCGATCGCGTAATACAGGGCGTTGGCGGTGAAGTCGCGGCGTACCGCGTCGTCTTCGATGGTGCCGTAGACGTTGTCGCGCAGCAGGCGGCCGCCGTCGTGGACCTCGCGGTCGCCGCTGCCGTCGTCGACGTTGGCGCGGAACGTGGCCACCTCGATGATCTCGCGGCCGAACACGACATGCGCCAGACGGAACCGGCGACCGATCAGGCGACAGTTGCGGAACAGCCCTTTGACCTGCTCGGGCGTCGCGTCGGTTGCGATGTCGAAGTCCTTCGGCGTCAGGCCGACCAGCACATCGCGCACCGCCCCGCCGACCAGATAGGCCTCGTGGCCGGCCTCGTGCAGGCGGTACAGCACGCGCAGCGCATTCTGGCTGATCTGCCGCCGCGAGATGGTGTGCTGGTCGCGCGGAATCGTCCGCAGCTCGGCGGAGAGGACGCTTTGAATCGGAGTGGAATCGGTATGCATCAAGTCTGAAAAAATTCTCAGGCGGCCGTTGCGGCGCCAGCAAGCCTGCTATACTAGCAAGCTGCACACGTCTTAGACGCGTTTGCAGACCGGTCGTCCAACCGGGGCCGCTCGCGGCGCCCAGCTCCCTTCGTCTAGAGGCCCAGGACGTGGCCCTCTCAAGGCTAAAACACGGGTTCGAATCCCGTAGGGAGCACCACTTCAAATCAGAAGGCCCATGCCGTCCGGCGTGGGCCTTCTGCGTTGCGGCGGCGGCGGGTGGGCGAGTGAGGGATTCGACAGCGAATCCCGGAATGGCGATGCCGGCCTTCCGCCGGAATGCGGGCCTGCCGGCCGATCGATGCCGCCCCGTCCCGCCTGGAACGGTGAAGGGCAACGCACCCCCTCTACACAAATGCGAAGACTTCGCACCGGCGCCGCGGGCGCTGCCTTAAACTGCACCCCGTCATCGCCCCGCCCGATCCGAATTCCATGCCTTTCGTCGTTACCGAAAACTGCATCAAGTGCAAGTACACCGACTGCGTCGAGGTCTGCCCGGTGGACTGTTTCCACGAAGGGCCGAACTTCCTCGTCATCGATCCCGACGAGTGCATCGACTGCACGCTGTGCGAGCCCGAATGCCCGATCAACGCGATCTACCCCGAGGACGATGTGCCCGCGGGACAGGAAGCGTTCGTGGCGCTCAACGCCGATCTGGCCAAGGCGTGGCCGGTCATCACCACGCGCAAGGACGCCCTGGCCGACGCGAAGGACTGGGAAGGCAAGCCGGACAAGCTGCCGCTGCTGGAGCGCTGATCCGCGCACCGCATCCGCAACACGAAAAACGGGCGCCGAGGCGCCCGTTTCCGTATCCGGTGATCGACGACGCCCGACCTGCGGACGCCGCCTCTGCCCGCCTTACTGCGCCAGCGCCGCCTGCAGCGCCGCGATCAGACGCGTCGGCGCATCGCCGGTCGCGGCCACGCCGCGCGGATCGACAGCCGAGACCACGGCGCCGCCCTGCTGCGATGCGACGCGCACGAGGAACTGGCTGCCCGCGTAGGACACGTCGTAGGTACCCAGCACCTGCGAGCGGCTGTTGACGGTCACGCCGTCGGTCGCGGCCAGCGCTTCGCCGACCTGCGCGAACACCGCATCGCGCGCACCGGTGGCGCTGAAGGACACGTTCGAATCGGCCGGCGCTGCTGCCGTGCCCGACCGGGTGACCGACGTGGTGGCTTCCGGCATCGCCATCGCACCGTCGGTGCGCGGACGGTCGAGATCCGGCGGCACTTCGAGCGGACGGGTTTCCGGACTCTGCGCGTACAGCGCGTTGTCCTTCTTGAACCAGCGGCAGCCGCTGGTGCCCACGACTGCGACCGCGACGACGGCAATGGCGAGGTAACGCATGGAGGAACGGGGTGGACGCATCGTGGAATCTCCTTGGAAATCAGGCGGCGCGGGCACGGCAGGACATTTCGAGGTCCGCCGCGAGTCGCGTCGCATCGTCGGCCTGCGCATCATGCGCCTGGGCCAGTGTCGTCAAAGGCAGACGCAGGCCATGGCCAAGGCCCTGTCTGCTCAGCACCGCCTTGACGGGAATGGGGTTGGGTTCGATACCGCAGAACGTATGCAGCGGCTGCAGGCGCGCGTCCCAGTCGTGCGCCGCATCGGCCTGGCCGCTGCGGGCGAGATCGCACAGCTTGCGGAACGCGCCCGGCACCAGGTTCGAGACGACCGAGATCACGCCATCGGCGCCGGCAAGCATCGCGCGCGCGGCGGTCGGATCGTCGCCACTGAGCACCGCGAAATCCTCGCTCTGCAGCGCGAGCAGCGCCTGCATGCGTTCGACACCGCTGTGCGCTTCCTTGATGCCGACGATGCGCGGATGCCGCGCCAGTTCGGCGACGGTCTCGGGCAGCATGTCGGTGCCGGTGCGACCGGGCACGTTGTAGAGCAGGACCGGCAGGCCGCCTGCATTGGCGACCGCGCGATAGTGCGCGAGCAGGCCGGCCTGGGTCGGCCGCACATACGCCGGCACGACGACCAGCGCGATGTCCGCGCCGAGCTGCGCGAGCCGCTGCGTCGCGGCGATCGTCTTCGACGTCGCCGACAGACCGGTGCCGGCGAGCACGGGCACGCGGCCGGCAGCCAGCTCGACCGCGCTGCGCACAAGCCAGTCGTATTCATCGTCCTCCAGCGTCGCCGCTTCGCCGGTCGAGCCAGCGACCACGATTCCCTGCGTGCCTGCGGCGAGCTGCCACTCGACCAGCCGTTTCCACGCCGCGCGGTCGAGTGCACCGGTGGCGTCAAAGGGGGTGGCGAGTGCGGTGATGCTGCCTGAAAGTCGCAAGATGGGAGTCCGATGGGCGACCGAAGCGCGGTCGCAGAGAAACGTGGAGGCCGGGAAACGCGCAGTTTGGCCCGGAAAATGCTGGCCGATGTTACTTGCGGCCACGAAGTGCGGGCAAGTATGCTGGCCGTCGCATCCGGCTACGCCCGGACAGCCGTTCACCCTCCAGTCGCCATCGACCCTCGCAGTCGAACAGATTTCCGCCGCGGACGCCCCCTTGACCGAATCCGATACCGCTGCCCGGCCCTCGCCGAACGAGAATTACCTGCTGATCAACGCGTACACCACGCATCCGGCGTCGCCGCTGCTGTCGGTGTCGCGTCGTATCGCCGACAGCGGTTGCAACATGGTCGACACGCGTCTGTCGACCGTGGGGCGGGACGTTTCGGTCACGGCACTGGCAAACGGTCCGTGGGATGCGGTCGCCAAACTCGAAGCGATGCTCACGCGCCTGGAGCGCGAGGAAGACCTGAAGCTGGTTTGGTATCGCACGGGCCCGAAGCCGATCCAGTCGAACCTGCTGCCCTACGTGGTGGAAGTGGTCGCCGCCGACAAGGCCGGCATCCTGTTCCAGCTGGCCGACTTCTTCGATCGCCAGGGCATCACGATCGAAAGCCTGCACTCCTCGCGCTATCGCGCCATGCAGACGGGCGCCGACATGTTCTCGGCGCAGATCACGATCGGCATCCCGGCGAACATGCACATCGCTGCGCTGCGCGACGATTTCCTCGAGTTCTGCGACCACCTGAACCTCGACGCGATCATGGATCCGATGAAGTTCTGACCCGATGCGCGCGGACGCTTGCGAAAGCAGGAACACGCGCGCATTGTGATCACGACCGTCGCAATGGAACGCCCGTTCGAACGATGAGCGGAACACGCAAGAAGCTCGCGAAGGCCACCCTGCAGCTGCCGCTGGCGCTGTCGGGCGGCGCGAAGGCCACACTGGCCGACCACGCCGGACGCTGGCTCGTCCTTTATTTCTACCCGAAGGATTCCACGCCCGGTTGCACGACCGAGGGCCTGGATTTCAGCGCGCTGTTGCCGCAGTTCCAGGCGCTCGACGCCGACGTGCTGGGCGTGTCGCGCGACTCGGTGAAATCGCATGACAACTTCTGCGCCAAGCAGGGTTTCGCGTTTCCGCTGGTCAGCGATGCGGACGAAGCCTTGTGTCGCGCGTTCGACGTGACCCGCGAGAAGAACATGTATGGCCGGACCGTGCTGGGCATCGAGCGCAGCACGTTCCTGATCGATCCCGACGGTCGCGTCGCGGCCGAGTGGCGCAAGGTCCGCGTGCCGGGCCATGCGCAGGCCGTACTCGACTTACTGCAGGCTGCGCAGTCGCAGTGACGGCCACTTCCGAACGTGCCACTCGCCGTCCCGCATCGCGGGTCACGGCGGCGCGGCCGTGCGTGTGCAACGAAAGCTCCACTCCCGTCATCCCTTTTCAACACGGAACGCCGACACTCCGATGATGACCAAAGGCAAGCGCGTCTACGTTCTCGACACCAACGTGCTCATGCACGATCCCACGGCGCTGTTCAAGTTCGAGGAGCACGATGTCTACCTGCCGATGCAGGTGATCGAAGAACTCGACAACGGCAAGAAAGGCACTACCGAGGCCAGCCGAAATGCGCGGCAGGTCAGCCGGTTCCTCAATGAACTGATCGAAGCGGCGGGCAGCGACCAGATCGCGACCGGCCTGCCGTTGCTGCGTCCGCAGGGTCTGCAACTGCGTGGCGCGCAGAGCGTCGGCAAGCTGCGGTTCCAGACCACGACGCCCAGCGAAGATCCGACCTCGTTTGGCGCGGCCGCACCCGACAACCGGATCCTCGGCGCAATCCTCGACCTGGTACGTACCGAGCCGGATTACCCGGTGGTGTTCGTCTCCAAGGACATCAACCTGCGGATCAAGGCCGCGATCGCCGGCATCCCGAACGAGGATTACGAGAACGACCGGGCGCTCGACGATTTCAGCCTGCTCTACACCGGCGCAACCGCGTTGCCGGCGGATTTCTGGACGATCCACGGCAAGGACCTGCGCTCGTGGACCGACAAGGGCCGCACGTATTACGACCTCTCGGTGTCGGAGGAAGACGGCTGGTACGCGAACCAGTTCCTGTACCTGCCGGGCGACGAGGAATCCGAATTCCGCGTGACCCGGGTGGAAGACGGCCGCGCGACGCTGCAGATCGTCGACGACTTCCGCCACAGCCAGCACGCGGTCTGGGGCATCAATGCGCGCAACCGCGAGCAGAACTTCGCGCTCAACGCCCTGATGGATCCGGAGGTCGACTTCGTCACGCTGCTCGGCACTGCCGGTACCGGCAAGACGCTGCTCGCACTTGCCGCAGGGCTGGCGCAGACGATGGACCAGCAGCGCTACCGCGAGATCATCATGACCCGCGCGACGGTCAGCGTCGGCGAGGACATCGGCTTCCTGCCCGGCACGGAAGAGGAAAAGATGACGCCGTGGATGGGTGCGCTGACCGACAACCTCGAAGTGCTGACGCACAACCAGGAAGGCGGCAGCTGGGGACGCGCTGCGACCAACGATCTGCTGGCTTCGCGCATCAAGATCCGCTCGATGAACTTCATGCGCGGGCGCACGTTCCTGTCGCGGTATCTGATCCTCGACGAGGCGCAGAACCTCACGCCCAAGCAGATGAAGACGCTGATCACCCGCGCCGGTCCCGGCACGAAGATCGTGTGTCTGGGCAACGTCGAACAGATCGACACGCCCTATCTCACCGAGACGACATCGGGTCTGACCTACGCGGTCGACCGCTTCAAGAACTGGGCGCACAGCGCGCACGTGACGCTGCGTCGGGGCGAGCGTTCGCGCCTGGCGGACTTCGCCTCCGAAGTGCTCTGACACCGCACGACCGGCCGCACACGCGGCCGGTCGATGCGTGCGCGCTGCATTCCGCGCCGGGCGCTGTTGCACAATGTGCGCATGACCGATCCGTCCGCGCCCCGCCCGCCTTCCGTGCTCACGATCGCCGGTTCCGATTCCGGCGGTGGCGCCGGCATCCAGGCCGACCTTAAGACCTTCGCCGCGCACGGCGTGCACGGCCTGTCCGCGATCGCCGCGTTGACCGCGCAGCACACCCGCGGCGTCACCGCCGTGCACGCGCCTCCGCCCGCGTTCCTGCGCGCGCAGATCGATGCCTGCTTCGACGACTTCGACGTGCGTGCGGTGAAGATCGGCATGCTCGCGACCGCGGAGATCGTCGACGCCGTGGCCGACGCGCTGGCGATGTTTCCCGACGTGCCGGTGGTGCTGGACCCGGTGATGATCGCGACCTCGGGCGCGAAGCTGCTCGATGACGACGCGCTCGGCGCATTGCGCACACGTTTGATTCCACGCGCTCGCGTGCTGACACCGAATCTGCCGGAAGCCGAGCTGCTGCTCGGCCGCCGCATCGCGGCCGGCGCCGACGCCGAAGCCGCACTCGCGGCGCTGCGCGCACTCGGTGCGCAAGGCGTGCTGCTCAAGGGCGGCCATCTCGACGAGGGCGACGAGGTCGTGGATCGCTACGCCGATGCAGACACGGCATTCGCGCATCGCGCGCCGCGGCTCGATATCGACGGCCACGGCACCGGCTGCACGCTGTCGTCGGCGATCGCCGCACGCCTCGCGCTGGGCGACGACGCCGCGACTGCATGCCGCGCTGGCATCGACTACGTGCACCGCGCAATGCGCGACGCGTATCGCCCTGGACGCAGTGCGGTCAGCGTGCTCGGCCATCTGGGCCCGCTCGCGTCGTGAGTACCGCAGCCGCCCGCGTCGAACCGATCGACAGCAGTGACGGCCATCGCTTCGAACTGATCATGCGCGTGCCCGATGCGCCGACGCGCCGGCTGTTGTGGCTGCCGGCGATGGGCGTGCCGGCAAAGCATTACCTGCCCTTCGCCGACGCGCTGGCTGCGCACGGCATCGCCGTTGGCCTGCACGAGTGGCGCGGCATCGGCTCGAGCAGCCTGCGCGCCGGCCGCGCGCACGACTGGGGCTACCGCGAGCTGCTGGCCGACATCGCGCGCAGCGAAGCGGCGCTGGATGCTGCCGTGCCGGGCGCGACACGCGCCATCGGCGGCCACAGCCTCGGCGGTCAGCTCGCCTGTTGCCATCTCGCGCTGCACCCCGATGCAGCCGACGCGCTATGGCTGATCGCCAGCGGCGCGCCCTACTGGCGTGCGTTTCCGCCGCGCGTGCGCTACGCGTTGCCTCCGCTGTACCGCTTCATGGCGTGGCTCGCATGCACGCGCGGTGTGCTGCCGGGACGCCGGCTGCGCTTCGCCGGCAACGAATCGCGCGGCGTGATCGCCGACTGGACGCGCAGCGGATTGCGCGGCCGCTATGCGGCGGCCGGCATCGATGTCGACATCGATGTGGCGATGGCGCGTGTCGATGTGCCCGTCCGCGCAGCCTGGCTCAGCGACGACTGGCTCGGCCCACCGTCGTCGCTGCGTTTCCTGCTCGGCAAGCTCGGCAGCGTGGACGTCGCAATCGAGGGTTTTGACGCCGCGCGCCTTAGCGCGAAGGCCGACCATTTCGCGTGGATGCGCACGCCGGGTGCGATCGCCTCCTGGCTCGCCGACACCTGAGGCCGGTTACGGGCGTCCGCTACACTGCGTCGATTGACCAACGAGCGACTCCCTGCATGACCGCACCGCTGCCCGCACGCGACGACATCCGCATCGCCGTCATCGGCCTCGGCTACGTGGGCCTGCCGCTCGCGGTCGCATTCGGGCGCCGCCACGCGACGCTGGGTTTCGACATCGACCAGACGCGTGTGACAGGCCTGCAGCGTGGCGACGACCACACCCGCGAGCTGTCGACCGACGAACTTCGCGAGGCCGCGCATCTGCGCTACAGCGCGGACGCGGCCGATCTCGCAGGCTGCAACGTACACATCGTGACCGTGCCGACGCCGGTCGATGCCTACAAGCGGCCCGACCTGTCGGCACTGGAAGCTTCGAGTCGCGCGGTCGGCGCCGCCCTGCAGCGCGGTGGCGTGGTGATCTACGAGTCGACCGTGTATCCGGGCGCGACGGAAGAGATCTGCGTGCCGATCCTAGAAGCCGCTTCCGGCCTGCGGTATCGCGACGACTTCCACGTCGGCTACAGCCCCGAGCGCATCAATCCCGGCGACAAGCAGCACCGCCTTGAGAACACGCTCAAGGTCACCGCCGGTTCCAGCGATGCGGCAGCAGGTTTCGTCGACTCGCTGTATCGCGACATCGTCGAAGCCGGCACGCATCGCGTGTCGAGCATCCGCGTGGCCGAAGCGGCAAAGGTCATCGAAAACACCCAGCGCGACGTCAACATCGCCCTGGTCAACGAGCTCGCGCTGATCTTCGATCGTCTCGGCATCGATACGCACGAAGTGCTCGAAGCCGCGGGCACGAAATGGAACTTCCTGCCGTTCCGACCGGGCCTGGTCGGCGGCCACTGCATCGGCGTCGATCCGTATTACCTGACGCACAAGGCGCAGGAGATCGGTTACCACCCCGAAGTGATCCTCGCCGGCCGTCGCATCAACGACAGCATGGGCCTGCACGTCGCCCAGCGCGTGGTGAAGCTGATGCAGCAGCGCGGCATCCAGACCGCCGGCGCGCGCGTGCTCGTGATGGGCCTCGCGTTCAAGGAGAACTGCCCCGACCTGCGCAACACGCGCGTGATCGATGTGGTGCGCGAACTGCAGAGCTACAGCATCGAAGTCGACGTGCACGACCCGTGGGTCGCGGCGGCCTATGCGCAGCACGAATACGGACTCACGCCGATCGGCACGCCGGAGACGGGCGCTTACGACGCGATCATCCTCGCGGTCGCACACACCCAGTTCCGCGAACTCGGCGTCGACGGCCTGCGCGCCTTCGGCAAGCCGGGCGCGGTGCTGTTCGACGTCAAAGCCGTGCTGCCCGCCGACGCGGTGGACGCGCGGCTCTAGTGCGTCGCTGCGGCGCGACCGGGATCGGCCACGTCCGGAGATGTCCTGTCGTAAGCGCGGGGCCCATGGATGACCCGCCCGTCGGGCTGTTGTAAAGCACGTTGCGTCTGCGCGGGGATGACGTGAGCTGGTCGATCGCGTCGCGCTGTTGGATGGCGTTGCGCATGCAGTCGCAGTTTCCTGAAGTGCCTTTCCGGCGAGCTGTCCCACTTCGCATCGGGCGGCCTCCATCAGCACGTGTCTAACACGACGATCCGAGATGCGATCGCGCGGCAGCCTGCGACGTTGCGCGCGAATCTACCCACGCTGGGCACGCGCCGACTGGAGCGTCGTTCACGACGCGCAATCCAAGTCATCAAGATGCGGGGTTTCGCCGCGAGAATCGCCAGCCGATGCGCAGCGCGACATCTGTTATGTAAATGCACCGCGGCGATGCGTGATTCATCGAAACCGTCGCAAACGCCCCTGCAAAAACACGCGCGCAACAAAAAAGCCAGCGATCGCTCGCTGGCCTCTTCGTTGTTCTGGTGCGCCCGGAAGGATTCGAACCTCCGACCCCCAAGTTCGTAGCCTGGTGCTCTATCCAACTGAGCTACGGGCGCCTTGAACAGAAGCGGAATTTTCTAGCAAAACGTTTGCTTCGTCAACCACTATCAAGAATTTTTCTCTGCGATTTCCCGGGAAATCCGATCGAATTCGAGCAGTGGCGGAGAGTGAGGGATTCGAACCCTCGATGGAGTTTTAAGCCCCATACTCCCTTAGCAGGGGAGCCCCTTCAGCCACTCGGGCAACTCTCCGAAGCAACACGTTCGACGCAAGCGCCGAACGCGGTGCGAAGGATAACGGCTCAGGGCGTCTGCGGCAAATCTTCTTGCGCTTCGGCACCATCGCCTTCGCGATGGATACGCTGATAGATCTCCTCGCGGTGCACGGCGACGTCCTTGGGTGCGGTGATACCGATGCGCACCTGGTTGCCCTTGACGCCCAACACGGTGACCGACACCTGGTCACCAATCATCAGCGTCTCCCCGACGCGGCGGGTCAAAATCAGCATAGCAATCTCCTGGAACCGGCCCGTTTCGACGCGCCGGCGTGGACTGTATTCGGACCGTTCTCGACCTTGGAAACCGATTACAGACCTCGTTAGGCCGTGAAGCATGTCCCCTGCCGGGCGGCCGGTCAACAACCGGGGACGGGCGTTTAGCGCCCGCTTAGCCGAGGCGTTCCGCGACCCACTGGCGGACTTCGCCGAGCGCCGCGAGCAGCGCCGGACCATCTTCGCCGCCGCCCTGTGCCATGTCGGGTCGCCCGCCGCCCTTGCCGCCGGTCTTCGCCACGACATGCGACAGCAGCTCGCCCGCTTTGACGCGACCGGTCGCGGCGCCACCGACGCCGGCCACCAGCGCGGCCTTGCCGTCACTCGTGCCGGCCAGCAGCACCACGACATCACCGAGCTGCTGCTTGAGGCGATCCACTGCGTCGCGCAGCGCCTTGGCGTCGAGGCCTTCGATACGCGCGGCGACAACCTTGATGCCGTCGACATCGATCGCAGACGCGCCGAGGTCCGCGGTCGCGCCGCTGGCGGCCTTGGCCTTGAGCGATTCAAGCTCGCGCTCAAGCTGCTTCTGACGATCGAGCAGCGCGCGCAGTCGCTCGCCCACTTCGCCGGCGGTGCCGCCGAGCAGACCGGCCGCCTGACGCATGCGTTCTTCGTCGCTGCGCACGTGATCGAGCGCAGCCTGCCCCGTCAGCGCTTCGACACGACGCACGCCGGACGACACCCCGCCTTCGGACACGAGCTTGAACAGACCAATGCGTCCGGTGCGATCGACATGCGTACCGCCGCACAGCTCGACCGATTCGCCCATCGTCACCACGCGCACGCGCTCGCCGTACTTCTCGCCGAACAGCGCCATCGCGCCGGAGTCGAGCGCGGACTGCATGTCCATCTGCTCGATGCTCACCGGATGGTTGGCGCGCACTTCGACGTTGACGCGACGTTCGATCTCGGCGAGTTCGTCGGCGGTCACCGGCTGGAAGTGCGAGAAGTCGAAACGCAGACGCTCGGGCGCGACCAGCGAGCCCTTCTGCGCGACGTGCGTGCCCAGCAGATCCCGCAGCGCGCCGTGCAGCAGATGCGTCGCGCTGTGGTTGAGCACGATGGTGCCGCGGCGTGCGGCATCGATCGCGCCGCGCACCTGACCACCGCGCTGCAGCGTGCCTGACACCAGACGGCCGACGTGGCCGTGGAACTGGCCTGCGAATTTCTGCGTGTCGTCGACTTCGAAACGCACACCGTCGGCTTCGAGCACGCCGGTATCACCGACCTGGCCGCCGGACTCGCCGTAGAACGGCGTGCGGTCGAGGATCACAACGACCTCTTCGCCGGCCGATGCGGACTCGATCGGACGCCCGCCGACGAGCAGCGCAAGAATTTGCAGGCCATCGGCTTCGTTCTGGTCGTCGCCGACGAACACGGTCGGCGACAGCTGCGCAACGAGATCGGCCGACAGGCCGGCGCTCGAGGTGAACTTGCCTGCCGCGCGCGCGGTCTCACGCTGGCGCTGCATGGCGGCATCGAAGCCGGCCATGTCAACCTCGAGGCCACGCTCGCGCGCGATGTCCTGGGTGAGGTCGAGCGGGAAACCATAAGTATCGAAAAGGCGGAACGCGTCCGCGCCCGGAATCGCGCCGCTGCTGCGCGAGGCAATGTCGTCGAAGATGCGCATGCCGGCATCGAGCGTTTCGGCGAAGCGTTCTTCTTCGGCCTTGAGCGCACGCTCGACCAGGTCGCGCTTCTCGCGCAGCTCCGGATACGCATCGCCCATCACCTCATCGAGCGTGCCGACCATCGCGCTGAAGAACGGCTGGCGCACGCCCAGCATCCAGCCGTGGCGCAGCGCGCGGCGGATGATCCGGCGCAGCACGTAGCCGCGGCCCTCGTTGGACGGCAGCACGCCGTCGACGATCAGGAAGCTGCACGCGCGAATGTGGTCGGCGATCACGCGCAGCGACTTGTTCTCCAGATCCTGCGTGCCGGTGAGTTCACCGGCCTTGCGGATCAGGGCCTGGAACAGGTCGATCTCGTAGTTGCTGTGCACGCCCTGAAGGATCGCGGCGAGGCGCTCCAGGCCCATGCCGGTGTCGACACACGGTGCAGGCAACGGCACCAGCGTGCCGTCGGACTGCTTGTCGAACTGCATGAAGACCAGGTTCCAGATCTCGATGAAGCGGTCGCCGTCTTCATCGGGTGAGCCCGGCGGGCCACCGAAATGCGCGGGACCGTGGTCGTAGAAGATCTCGGTGCATGGCCCGCAGGGACCGGTGTCGGCCATCTGCCAGAAGTTGTCGGAGGCGAAGGGCGCGCCCTTGTTGTCGCCGATGCGGACGATGCGCTCTTCCGGAATGCCGATCATGTCGCGCCACAGCGCGTAGGCCTCGTCGTCGGACTGGTAGACGGTGACCAGCAGGCGCTCGGCCGGCAGCTTCCAGACCTGCGTCAGCAGTTCCCAGGCCCAGGCGATGGCGTCCTTCTTGAAGTAGTCGCCGAACGACCAGTTGCCGAGCATCTCGAAGAAGGTGTGGTGACGCGCGGTGTAGCCGACGACGTCGAGATCGTTGTGCTTCCCGCCCGCGCGCAGGCAGCGCTGGACGTCGGCCGCGCGTACGTAGCTGCGCTTTTCGGCGCCCAGGAACACGTCCTTGAACTGCACCATGCCGGAGTTGGTGAACAGCAGCGTGGGATCGTTGCCGGGCACCAGCGGCGCCGACGGCACGATGGTGTGGCCCTTGCCCTTGAAGAACTCGAGGAAGTCGCTGCGGATCTGGGCGGTGCTGGTGGGGGTCTGCGTGGTCATGGGCCTGGCGTGACGAACGTGCTGGAGGGGTAAGGGCATCCCCCGGCAGCCGTGCGCGCCCGCCATCTAGACGGGTGCAGGTCCGGAGCGGTGCCCACAGCCGCAAAGGGTAGCAGGCCGCCCGGGGGCCACGCGCTCCGCCGCGCCGGGCGCAGTCCGCGTGCTCCTTCGCCGCGCCTCAATCGCCCCGGAACGCGCGGACCGCGCCATAGGCGGTTTCGCCGTCGAATCCACGACGCAGCAGGAAATCCACGGCCTTGCGCCGCAGTGCCGGATCGTCCGCGAACGCAGCCACGTCGTAACGGCGCTCGATCAGATCGCGTGCGCGCTGCGGCCAGTCGGCCTCGCCGTCGGCGGCCAGCGATTCGAAGGCGGCAGCGATCCTGCCCGCATCGAGCCGATGCGTCGCCAGTTCGGCCTCGATCCGCAAGGGGCCGTGGCCGCCCGTGGCCCGGCTGCGGGCGAGGCTCGCGGCGAAGCGGCCATCGTCCTGCCAGCCGGCCTCGCGCATGCGTTCGACGGCATCGGCGGCGGCCTCGGGCTCGATACCGCGCGCGGCGAGCTTGCGCAGGAGTTCGGGTTGCGAATGCTCACGCCGTACCAGCAACGACAACGCCCGCTGGGCGGGCGTCAGTTCGCGGCGTTTCTTGCGTCTGCCGGCAGCAGGCGCGCTCTCATCGGCAACCAACCCAGGTCCATCTGCGTCGAGGCTGTCCACGGACCCGCCAGCCGGCAGGCCCGTGTCGTGCGATTCGTCGATGCCGGGCAGGCCCGACGCGACTGACTCAGTCGTCGTCGTTTTCTTCATTGCCCGCCGCTGCCGCCGCCGCCAGCACGGCTGCCGGGAGCAGCTTCTCGCGGATGCCCGCCTCGATGCGCGCCGCTACTTCCGGGTTGTCCTTGAGGTACTGGCGGGCGTTTTCCTTGCCCTGCCCGATCCGCTCGTCACCCGCGCTGTACCAGGCGCCCGCCTTCTCGATCAGCTTGGCCTCGACACCCATGTCGATCAGCTCGCCCTCGCGGCTGATGCCTTCGCCGTAGAGGATCTCGGTGATGACCTGCTTGAACGGGGGCGCCATCTTGTTCTTGACGACCTTGATGCGGGTCTGGTTGCCGATGATCTCGTCGCCCTTCTTGATCGCGCCGATGCGGCGGATGTCGAGGCGGACCGAGGCGTAGAACTTCAGCGCGTTGCCGCCGGTCGTGGTCTCGGGGCTCTGGCCCGGCATCATGATGCCGATCTTCATGCGCAGCTGGTTAATGAAGAACACCATGCAGTTGCTGCGCTTGATGTTGCCGGTCAGCTTGCGCAGCGCCTGGCTCATCAGACGGGCCTGTAGGCCCGGCAGCTGGTCGCCCATCTCGCCTTCGATTTCGGCGCGAGGGGTCAGCGCTGCGACGGAGTCGATGACGACCATGTCGACCGAGTTCGAGCGCACCAGCATGTCGGCGATCTCGAGCGCCTGCTCACCGGTGTCGGGCTGCGACACCAGCAGATCCTCGACGTTGACGCCGAGCTTCGCGGCGTAGGTCGGATCGAGCGCGTGCTCGGCGTCGATGAACGCCGCGACGCCGCCCATCTTCTGGCACTGCGCGATCGTCTGCAGGGTTAGCGTGGTCTTGCCCGAGGATTCCGGACCGTAGACCTCGATGACGCGACCACGCGGCAGGCCGCCGATGCCGAGTGCGAGATCGAGCTGCAGCGAACCGGTCGGGATCACCGGGACCACTTCCGACACGCGGTCGCCCATGCGGATCACCGAGCCCTTGCCGAACTGCTTCTCGATCTGGCTCAGGGCTGCGGAGAGCGCGCGCTTCTTGTTCTCGTCCATCGTGGTGGTCCTCGTCATTCGTGTTCCGGTCTGGTGGAGGCATCCTCGCAACCGCAGGTCGCACAGGCTGCGACGCTGCGGAGAGGAAGCAAAATTAAGTGGGTGGATGCGTGCCGGTCAGCGGCGCGCGACGCAGATACCCGTCGGGGAACACCGCGCACGCCATGCGCCGGAGCGGCAACGCGCTCAACGGTTCGGCCTGACCAGCCCGCAATACAGGCCTTCGATTGCGAAGTCCTGGTCGGGCAGTACCTCGATGGGCGCGTAATCGGGGTTGCGCGGCATCAGACGGATGCGGTCCTTGCCGATCTTCAGCAGCTTCACCGTGATCGCGTCATCGACCCGGGCGACGACGATCTGGCCCGAGCGCGCATCACGGGTGCGGTGCACGCCGATCAGATCGCCTTCGAAGATGCCTTCGTCGCGCATCGAATCGCCTTTGACCTTGAGCAGGTAGTCCGGCGACGGCGAGAACAGCACGCGGTCAAGCACGAGGTAATCGTCGGAGCCGATGTCGGCACCGATCGGCGCGCCGGCGGCGACCTGCCCGAGTACCGGCAGCCGGAGCGCATCGCCCGGCGTCGCGCCCAGCGCCAGCGCGTGCTGCGCCTGCTGCACCGGGACCAGCACGCGGATGCCGCGCGCCCGGCCCGGCACCCGCTCGATGGCCCCGGCGGCTTCCAGTGCATCGAGGTGGTACTGCGCGGCGCGGACGCCGCTGAAGCCGAACGCGCGGGCGATCTCGGTCTGCGAAGGCGGCATGCCTTCGGCCGCGATGCGCTCGCCAATCATCTCGAGAATTGCGTGCTGGGTCTGGGTCAGGTCCATGGTGAGTAGTATTACTACTAACGCATGGGGGCTGCAAGCGTTGGCGTGAGGCAAACCGCCTTGGACGTCAGTCCGTCATCGGGGGATCGCGAGGTGGGTCGCGTCGAGTGCCTTGCCTGCGCCACGCGGCGTGGTCGGAATCGAGGCGTCCGCCGGCAATGCGCCGTTGCCATCCAGGTGTGCGTCGACACGGTCGAGCGCGGCGTACACATATGGCAGCAGCGGCACATAGCGCGCGGCGTAGTCCGGGAGGCCGAGGAATCCATCGAAGTGCTGCGCGTTGGCGACCTGCCACAGACGCACGTCACGCCCGGCAGCTTGCGCCCAACCGACGTAAGGCGTGCTGGTGAAGGCCATCGGGATCAGCCCGTCGTTGGTGCCATGGACCACGACCACCGGCAGGCCTGCGCGCGGCAGGCCGACCTGCGTCTCGGCGATGCCGGCCTGGACGCGCCTTGCGGCCGTATCGTCGCCGGCGTTGAGCGCGCGCAGGCACTGCAAACCGGGCAGCAGCGGATCCGCACCGGTCATGCGTGTGTCGACGAGGCCGACACCCGCGCCCGGCGGAATGCCGCTGCCGTCGCTCCACCAGGCCGCGCGTTCGGTGGCGGTCGACGGACGCGGACTGCCGTCCGGGCCCTGCGCCGCGTAGCGGTAACCGCAGGGATGTGCGTCGGCATCGAAGCGGCCATAGGCGGATGCATAGGTCGCGGCGATCGCGCGCCACAGATCGAAACCGGCCGACAAGGCACCCGCGCGCAGCGCACCATCGGTCCAGCCATGCGTGCGCAGGATCTCCAGTGCGGACCGCGACTGCGCCGCAGCGTCGTTGCCTTCGACCAGACCAGCCGTGCGCAGCGAAGCGCAGCGCGTGGTCCACAGCGGCGTCACCTGCGCGGTCAGCGGCGGCTGCGGCAGGTTGTCGAGCGCGAGCAGCGCGCACGGCATCAGCAGCGCGGCCTCGGTGGTGTAGTCGTAGAGCGAACGCGCGCCAGGTGCATCGACGTGGATGCTGGGCTCGCCGGCGACCACGGCATCGAGCCAGTCGCCTTCGAGCTCCGCCGCGCGCAGCACTGCGCCGCCGCCATTCGAGATGCCGACCGCGATGACGCGGGTGCTGTCGAAGTCGAACGGCGCGTCGTCCGGATATGCCTCGCCCAGCGCCTGCAGCGCGAACTCGGCAGCCTGGCGTACGTGGCGGCCCCAGTCGGCTTCGGGGTTGTCGCCGGAATGCGCATGCTTGAACGCGACGCCCTGCCCGGCGCCCTCGAGCGCGAATACGGCCTGCGCGCGATCGATGGACGGTGTGCCGTCGGCAGTGATGCCGATGCCGGCATCGACGTCGAAGTAGTCGGTGCCTGCGCCCTTGTCGGTGTAGGCGACGGCGCAGCCCTTCGGCAGACCCCAAGCGCCGGCGACGGCGATCGCGCCGTAGATACCGCGCGAGCCGGACGAGGCGGTGACCACGATGCAGCGACGCTGGCGGTCGAAGCTGTCCGGTACCTGCACCAGCACGCGGTGCGGCTGCGACGCACCGGGCACGATGGCCTGCGCGTGGAACTCGCGGCCGGGGACACTTGCCAGACTGCCGTAAAGCGTGCCGTAACCGCCGCCCGGCGCGAGGTCGGCGATGCCGCGCCAGTTCGCCCACAGCGCACGACGGCGCGCTTCGGCGGCGAGCGGGTGTTCGGGATCGGCGAACGTCGGCGGCGTCATCGCCTGCAGACCGGCCAGGCCGAGGCCAGCGGTGAGCAGATCATCGTCGCTCCGGTGGAGGCTGGTGCGCTGGGCGCTGAACATCTTGGCGTCGTCTCCGCGCATCGAGGCAGGATCGTCTCGCGTTGCACTGCCGGCACAGGCAGTGAGAGAAAGCGCGAGGGCGGCGAGGCACAGGGGCCGACGGATGCGGGTCTTGGTCATCCAGGCACCGTAGCAGCGCACCCGCCGTGGACCATCGTACTTTGGTACCAGGCCCGCGCGCGGGGTGTGCTTGCTAAGGTGCTTGAACGCCGTGACTGGTCATTCGCGATTGGTGATTCGAAAAGGCGGACAACGGGCGCAATCCGCCATCATGCGAACAGCCCACGAATCACCAATACCGAATCACCGGACCCGATGCCCAAGCTGCTGATCGCCGACGACCACCCGCTGTTCCGCGCTGCCCTGCGCGGTGCGGCGGCCGACGCGGCGCCCGACGTCACCACGCGCGAGGCCGAGACGCTCGACGGCGTGCTCGAAGCACTGGAGAACGAGGACGACATCGATCTCGTGCTGCTGGACCTGCACATGCCCGGCAACCACGGACTGGCCGGACTGGCGGCGATCCGCGCGCAGTTCCCGGCGGTGGCGGTGGTGCTGGTGTCGGCGAACGAAGACCCGCTGGTCGTCCGCCGCGCGCTCGATCACGGCGTCGCCGGTTACATCCCCAAGAGCGCCGGCCTCGACGAACTTCGCGAAGCGATCCGCGCGGTGCTCGATTGCGAGCAATGGTTGCCGCCCGCGTTGCGCGGCGCGGTCGCCCGCGCGCAGTCGGCGCCGGCCGACATGGATCTCGCCGCGCGTCTCGCGAGCCTGACGCCTCAGCAGTTCAGGGTGCTGCGCCTCGTCGCCGAAGGCCTGCTCAACAAACAGATCGCCGATCGCCTCGACGTGCAGGAACGCACGATCAAGGCGCACATGTCGGCGATCTTCGAGAAGCTCGGCGCGCGCAACCGCACGCACGCGGGCGTTATCCTGCGCGGCCTGGAAATCAGTGATCCCGCACTGCGCGTCGCCGGTTGAACGCGATCAATCGGTCCGCCGCAGCGGCGGATTGATCCACTGCACCTGCAGGCCTCGGCGCCGCGCGTCGCGGTTGACCCGCGCGATGTAGTCGTCGTCGGCTCTACTCAAGAGCGGACTCACGGGCTGCGTGCGCATCTCGGTAGCGGGTGCGCTCGTCACCCGGGGTGACGTGCTGGCGCAGGCCGCCAGCGCGCAGGCCGACAGCACGAGGGGGATCCGGAGGAAAGACGGCATAGTCGGACTCCGCGGCGACTGGCTCGGAAGCAGGTGCGCCGCCGTTGCGATACCTGCCCCTGCGCTATACACCCGCGTCGTATACGCCGATCAACCGCCGGTCGGCGCGTCCGGTGCGGGCCGACGGGCGGCGGCATTGCCGATGGTGCCGAGTTCGGCGAGTACGGAGGTCGCGTAACAGCCGGCCGGCAATACGAAGGACAGCTGCAGCCGGTCCGTTGCCAGCCAGGTCCACCGCAGTTCGTCAGGCTGCAGGCGTGTCGCGCGACGTTCCTGCGAGAGGCCGGCGGTTTCCAGACCCGCGCGGAGCACGAGCGCCTGCGGATCGTCGAGCGCCGCGGTCTCGCGTGCCAGTGCTGCGCCGATGCTGCGCAGCGTGCCGCGGCCCCACAGCGGCGCGGTGGGATGGATGTCCTGCGCGGCGACGCGCGCGGCGAGTTCGGCGCTGGCCGGCTCGGGGCCGAACACGCTGCGGCTGCCGTCGAGCATCCAGACCTCGCCATCGAGACCAGTGTCCCAGTCGCCGGCGTCGACGCGCGCGGCGAGCACGCGGTTGAACAGCGCCGAGCGCGCGGCCGACAGCAGCATCGCGCGCTGATCCCGGTCCATGCGCCGGGGCGGCGCGGCGAACATGCGCAGCGCCTTGTCGATGTTGCCGCCGTCGTGGCCGAAGCGTTGTTCGCCGAAATAGTTCGGCACGCCGCGCATGGCGATTGCCTGCAGCCGCGCGTCGATCGCTGCGGCATCGCCGACCACATCGCGCAGCGTCAGCACGAAACGATTGCCCGCCAAGGCGCCGCGCGGCAGCTTACGCGCGTGGCGCGCCTGCGCCAGCACGCGCAGCGACTGGCCATGACCGGTGGCCATGGCTTCGAGCGCGGCGATATCGGGTGCGTCGCGACCCGGCAGTTGCACGGTGAAACGTTGCGTCGTCAGTGCGTGGCGATCCTTCAGCCCCGCGTAGCCGACCGCGCGACCGTCGACGTCCGCCCACTGCGCGAGCAGGCGCGCGACGAACGCGGTGTTCATGCCGGTCTTCTCGATCGTCAGCAGCAGGTGTTCCCCCGCGCCACTGGCCTCGAAGCCGTCGATCTCGTCGACGCGGAAATCCGACGGATGCTGGCGGATCGTCGCTGACAGCACCGGCGCGCCATGCGCGGTCGGCGTGCCGGCCGCGATATCGGCGCGCTCGTCCGGCTCAGCCGCCATCGCGCACCAGCAGGCACACCGCCTGCGCGGCGATGCCTTCGCCGCGGCCGGTGAAGCCGAGCCGTTCGCTGGTCGTCGCCTTGACCGAAATGCAGTCGAGCGCGATGCCGAGGTCGTCGGCGATTACCGTGCGCATCGCCGACGCATGCGGGCCGATCTTCGGCCGCTCACAGATCACGGTGACGTCCGCATTGCCGACGCGCCAGCCGCGTTCGGCCAGCAGCACGTTGCAATGCCGCAGCAGCGCGCGACTGTCGGCGCCTTTCCAACGGTCGTCGGACGGCGGGAAATGCACCCCGATATCGCCGAGCGCCAGCGCACCGAGCATCGCGTCGCACAGCGCGTGCAGCGCGACGTCGCCATCGCTGTGCGCGAGCACGCCTCGCTCGAACGGGATGCGAACGCCGCCCACCATGACGTGGTCGCCGTCGCCGAAGGCGTGGACATCGAAGCCCTGGCCGATGCGGAAATCAGGCGTGGCGGTCATGGGACGGACCCTGCAGGAAAACGGGACGGCAGCTTGCCATGGATCGGGGTGCGGGCAAGTCGGAGGTGCGACACGCCACCATAGGATGGGTAGAGCCGAGCGAAACCATCGTTGGATCGGCCTCCCGCTTACGAACGTGCAAACGATGGATTTCGCTGATGCTTTACCCGTCTACGAACCGATTCTATTGCGTTCGGAAGAACCGTCGGCTGCGTCCTTCCCTCACCCGACGCGCGGTGCGCGTCGACCTCTCCCAAAGGGAGAGGTGTTTGGTTCGCACGAGCGTCACGCTCTGCGCGACAGCTCGAATTCGAAGCGCGCGAAATCGGCCGGCGTCGTGATCTTGAAATTGTCCTCGCGGCCTTCGACCAGCAACGGGCGGGCGCCCTGACGCTCCATGGCCATGGCTTCATCGGTGACGGCGATGCCGTCCGCATCGGCAGCTTCGAGTGCGCGGCCCAGTTGCAGGCGGCGGAACATCTGCGGAGTCAGCGCGCGCCAGAGACGTTCGCGCGGTTCGGTACCGTCGATACCGCCGTCGTCACCGGCCCGCTTGAGCGTGTCGCGCACGGGCGCGGCGAGGATCGCGCCGACCGGATCCATGCGACCGCGTTCGAGCAGCGCATCCAGATCGTCGGCGTGCAGGTTCGGTCGCGCGGCGTCGTGCACCAGCACGAAGTCGTCGGGACGGACCGATTCGGGCAGTGCGTGCAGACCGGCGAGCACCGAAGCCGCACGCGTGTCGCCGCCCGGAGCGCGGACCAGCGGCTTTCCGTGCAGCACGGCTTCGGGCAGCAGCGGTGCGTCGTCGGCACCGAGCATCAGCACGATGCCGCCGATGCCGGAATGCCCGGCGAGCGCGTCGAGCGTGTGCGCCAGAACGCTGCGCCCGCCCACGTCGAGGAACTGCTTCGGCACCTCGCCACCGAACCGGCTGCCGCGACCGGCGGCCGGCACGATCACCCAGTTGCTCACGGCGTCTGGTCCTGCGCGCGGCGCTGCGCGTCCGGATCGAGCGCGTGCTCGGCCGGCAGCGGCGCGATGCGGGCATCGTCGACGACGCGGTAGAAGGTTTCGCCCGGCTTGATCATGCCGAGCTCGCCGCGCGCGCGCTCCTCGATCGCCGCCTCACCGGATTTGAGATCGGCGACTTCCGCCGCGAGCGCGGCGTTGCGTTGCTCCAGGCCTTCGTTCTGGCGCGCCTGTGTCTCGACACGACCGCGCAGCTCCTCGACCTGCTCGGTCCCGCCCACGCCGAACCACAGCCGGTACTGCAACCAGGCCAGCAGCGTGGCGAGCACCAGCAGCACGACGAGCAACGCGCGCATCGAATTGGGTCCTGTGGAATCAGCGCTTCAGCGACACGAACGCATCGCGTCCGGCATACCGGGCAGCACTGCCCAGGGCCTCTTCGATGCGCAGCAGCTGGTTGTACTTGGCGACGCGATCGCTGCGGCACAGCGAACCGGTCTTGATCTGCGTGGCCGTGGTGGCGACCGCGATGTCGGCGATCGTCGTGTCCTCGGTCTCGCCGGAACGGTGCGACACGACCGCGGCATAGCCGGCCGCATCCGCCATCGCGATGGCTTCGAGCGTCTCGGTCAGCGTGCCGATCTGGTTGACCTTGATCAGGATCGCGTTCGCGGTCTTGGAATCGATGCCTTCCTTGAAGATCTTCGGATTGGTGACGAACAGATCGTCACCGACCAGCTGCACCTGGTCGCCGATGCGGTCGGTCAGCTGCTTCCAGCCGGTCCAGTCGTCCTCGGCCATGCCGTCCTCGATCGTGACGATCGGATACTGCGCGGCCCAGTCGGCGAGGAAGTCGACGAACTGCTCGCCGGTCAGGCGCTTGTTCTCGCCGACCAGGTGGTACTTGCCGTTGTCGTGGAACTCGCTCGACGCGACGTCCAGACCCAGCAGCACGTCGTCGCCCGCGGCGTAACCGGCCTTGCCGATCGCTTCGAGGATGGTGTCGAGCGCTTCGACGTTGCTGCGGAAATCCGGCGCGAAGCCGCCTTCGTCGCCCACCGCCGTGCTCAGGCCGTGGCTCTTGAGCACGGACTTGAGTGCATGGAAGATTTCGGTGCCCGCGCGCAGCGACTCGGAGAAGCTCGAGAAGCCGACCGGCAGCACCATGAATTCCTGGAAATCGACATTGTTGTCGGCATGCGCACCGCCGTTGATGATGTTCATCATCGGCACCGGCAGCACGGGCGCGCGGTCGCCGCCGAGCAGCTTCCACAGCGGAATCTTCTTCGACGCAGCCAACGCGTGCGCGTTCGCCATCGAAACGCCCAGCAGCGCATTCGCGCCCAGGCGGCCCTTGTTCTCGGTGCCGTCGAGATCGATCAGACGCTTGTCGAGACCCGCCTGGTCGGCGGCGTCGAAGCCCTTCAGCGCTTCGGCGATCGCGCCGTTGACGTTGCCGACGGCCTTCTGCACGCCCTTGCCGAGATAGCGCGTCTTGTCGCCATCGCGCAGTTCCACCGCCTCACGGGCGCCGGTCGAGGCGCCGGAGGGCACCATCGCACGGCCGAAGCTGCCGTCTTCCAGCGTCACTTCGGCTTCGAGGGTCGGATTGCCGCGGGAGTCGAGGATCTCGCGGGCGTGGATCTTGGCGATGGCGGTCATGGTCGGGTTGAAAGTCTCGTTTGGAAAAATGGGAGTGCTCAGGCGTCGACGAAGCGCGCTTCCTGGGCCAGAACGTGTTCGGGAATCGGGTGGCCGTCGCGGCGGGCCACGGCCATCTGTGCACGTGTGCCGAAGCCACCGAGGATACGGCCGTCGTCGAGGAATACCTGCCAGTCCTCGATCTCGGTCACCGCGACGGTCACCGGCTCGGCCGGGGTGGCGCCATCGACGAACGGCGTGACGATGCGCAGCGTCACCGACGCAGCATCGATCGATTCCGGCGTGCCCCAGACGTGTTCGATGTCGTCGGCCGCATTGCGCAGCGGGATCTTCACCCCGACCTGCAACGGCGAACCGACATGCGCACACAGGTCATCGATCGACGCCTGCGCGCGCGTGCGCGCGGCGCGCAACAGGGGCTCGTCGTGCGCGACCGGCACGGCGGCTTCCGCGATCCGGCGGGCACTGCGCACGGCCAAGGCGACCGCTGCCGCACACGACAGCAATGCGATCAGCCAGGGCCACCAGCCGGTCAGAGGTCGGCTTCCGCGAAGCCGGCACGCTTGGTGACGGCATCGAGTTCCAGCATCGTTTCCAGCAACGCGCGCATGCGGCCCAGCGGCCACGCATTCGGGCCATCACTGAGCGCTTCTTCCGGCTTGGGGTGCGTCTCCATGAAGACACCGGCCACGCCGACGGCAATCGCCGCGCGCGCCAGCACCGGCACGAACTCCCGCTGGCCACCGCTGGAATTGCCCTGCCCGCCCGGCAACTGCACCGAATGGGTGGCGTCGAACACGACCGGGCAATGCGTCTCGCGCATCACCGCCAGCGAGCGCATGTCACTGACGAGGTTGTTGTAGCCGAAGCTCGCGCCGCGCTCGCAGACCATGATCTGGTCGTTGCCGGTGGACTTCGCCTTCTCGACGACCGGCTTCATGTCCCACGGCGACAGGAACTGGCCCTTCTTGATGTTGACCGGCTTGCCGGCGGCGCAGACCTTCTTGATGAAATCGGTCTGGCGCACGAGGAAGGCCGGCGTCTGCAGCACATCGACGACCGAGGCGACTTCGTCCATCGGCGTGTATTCGTGCACGTCGGTCAGCACCGGCACGCCGAGCTGGCGCTTCACCTCGGCCAGCACGCGCAGGCCTTCTTCCATGCCCGGCCCGCGGAAGCTGGTGCCGGAGGTGCGGTTGGCCTTGTCGAAGCTCGACTTGAAGATGAAGTTGATGCCGAGATCGGATGTGATCTCCTTCAACTGGCCGGCGACGTCGAGCTGCAACTGCTCGGACTCGATGACGCAGGGACCGGCGATCAGAAAGAACGGCTGGTCGAGACCGACCTCGAATCCACAAAGCTTCATGCGTGTGCCTCCTTGAGCAGCGCGCCGCCGGCCTTGCGTTCGCGCGCGGCGCGTACGAACCCGATGAACAGCGGATGGCCGCCGCGCGGCGTGGACAGGAACTCGGGATGCGCCTGGCAGGCGATGAACCACGGATGCTGCGGCAGTTCGACCATCTCCACCAGCAGGTCGTCCATCGACTTGGCGGCGATCACCAGACCGGCGTCCTCGAGCTGTGTGCGATAGCGGTTGTTGAATTCGTAGCGGTGGCGGTGACGCTCGCCGACGACATCCTGGCCGTAGACCTCGCGCGACTTCGTGCCGGGCTTGAGGCGCTGTTCCTGCAGGCCCAGACGCATCGTGCCACCCAGATCGCTGTCTTCGCTGCGACGCTCGACATCGCCCGACTGCGTGCGCCATTCGGTGATCAGACCGATGACCGGATGCGGAGACTGCTTGTCGTTCTCGGTGCTGTTGGCGCCTTCGAGACCGGCGACGTTGCGCGCCATATCGACGACGGCCGCCTGCATGCCGTAGCAGATGCCGAAATACGGCAGGCCGGTTTCGCGCGAATACTGCGAGGCCAAGACCTTGCCTTCGAAGCCGCGGTCGCCGAAGCCGCCGGGCACCAGCACGCCGTCGACATCGCCGAGCCACGCGGCGGCGCCGTCGCGCTCGATGTCCTGCGATTCGATCCACTTCAGGCTGACGCGGGTGCGCTGGCGCACGCCGCCGTGCTTGAGCGCTTCGCCGACCGACTTGTAGGCGTCCTTGTGGTCGACGTACTTGCCGACGACGCCGATCACCACTTCGTCGATCGGATGCTCGACCGCATTGACCACGTCGATCCACTCCGACAGATCGGCGGTCGGCTTGGCCTTGTCGCCCAGGCGCAGGCGCTCGACGACGATCTCGTCCAGACCCTGCGCGTGCAGCCACATCGGAATCTTGTGGATGTTGTCGAGATCGACGGCGGAGATCACCGCCTTTTCCGACACGTTGGTGAACGAGGCGATCTTGCGGCGCTCGCCGTCGGGCAGCGGCTGCTCGCTGCGACACAGCAGGATGTCGGGCTGGATGCCGATCGAGCGCAGTTCCTTGACCGAGTGCTGCGTGGGCTTGGTCTTCAGCTCGCCGGCGGCCGCGATGTACGGCACCAGGGTCAGATGCATGAAGACGGCCTTGTCGCTGCCGCGGTCGGTGCGGATCTGGCGGATCGCCTCGAGGAACGGCAGCGACTCGATGTCGCCGACGGTGCCGCCGATTTCGACCAGGGCCACGTCGTAGCCCTGCGTGGCCTCGTCGATGGCGCGCTTGATCGCGTCGGTGATGTGCGGGATAACCTGCACGGTCGCGCCGAGGTAATCGCCGCGGCGTTCCTTGCGGATCACGCTCTCGTAGATCTTGCCGGTCGTGATCGAATTCTTGCCCGACAGGCGCACATTGATGAAGCGCTCGTAGTGGCCGAGATCAAGGTCGGTTTCCGCGCCGTCGTCGGTCACGTAGACCTCGCCGTGCTGGAACGGGCTCATCGTGCCGGGGTCGACGTTGATGTAGGGATCGAGCTTCATCATCGTCACCCGCAGGCCGCGGGCTTCGAGAATGGCCGCCAGCGAGGCGGCCGCGATGCCCTTCCCGAGGGAAGAGACCACGCCGCCGGTCACGAACACGAGCGGAGTGATGGAACTGGAAGGAGGCGTCATGGGCACAGCAGGTCGCTGGAAAGCCCCATTCTACAGGCTGCGGCCGAACCGCGCCCGGTCCTGCGTGCCGTTCCGTCACATCGACGCCCGCCCGCACAGCAGAACGCCCCGGCTGGGCGGGGCGTTCGTGGGTGCAGCCAGGCGCGTGGATCAGGCCGGATCTTCCTCTTCTTCCTCGACCTGCGGCACCGGCTCCTCGGCGGTCTGGACGGCGGCGTCGGCCTGCGCGTCGTAGGCCTCGTTCACCGCGTCGGTCGCGTAATCGGCTTCGGTGGCGGCGGTCTCGGCAGCCTGCGCCGATGCCTCGGCGGTCTGGGCAGCCTGCTCGGCCTGCTGCGCGGCGATCTGGGCGTCGCGGGCCTGCTGCTCGACCGAGGCATCCTGGGCGAACGCGGGGGCGGCGAAGGCAGTGGCGACGATAGCGGCGAACAGTACGTTGCGGGTCTTCATTGGACTCTCCGGATTTGAATTCGAAAGTGGAGCAGCGTTGCGTCTTGCAAACCATCCGCGGCGGAGCGGCGGATGAAGGGTGTCGGCTGGATCTGCTCGACGGTTCGAACCTAGCCACCGCGACCCGGCCCGCAACTGAACAACGGCCTGCTTACAGGGGGTCCACACGGCCCTAACTTCATTGCAACCGCTTACATGCGGCGATGACGCGGATCGCGCGATTTCCCGCTGCAACGGGCGCCGGAATCGGCGAATCGGCAATTCCTTTAACATGCGCCGATTCCCGCCGCGCAGCCTCGAATGAACACCCGTTACAACGCCGCCGACATCGAAGTCCTCTCCGGCCTGGATCCGGTCAAGCGCCGCCCCGGCATGTACACCGACACCACGCGCCCGAACCACCTGGCGCAGGAAGTCATCGACAACGCCGTCGACGAAGCGCTTGCCGGGCACGCCCGCGAGATCGCCGTGACGCTGTTCAAGGACGGCAGCTGCGAGGTGTCCGACGACGGCCGCGGCATGCCGGTCGACATCCATCCCGAGGAAAAGATTCCGGGCGTCGAGCTGATCCTTACCCGCCTGCACGCGGGCGGAAAGTTCAGCAACAAAAACTACACCTTCAGCGGCGGCCTGCACGGCGTCGGCGTCAGCGTGGTTAATGCGCTGTCGACGCTGGTGGAAGTGCACATCAAGCGCGACGGCAGCGAGCACCGCATCACCTTCCGCAACGGCGACCGCGCCTCGCCGCTGGAAGTGGTCGGCACGGTCGGCAAAAAGAACACCGGCACCCGCGTGCGCTTCTGGGCCGACCCGAAGTATTTCGACAGCCCGAAGTTCAGCGTGCGCGCCCTGCGTCACCTGCTGCGCGCCAAGGCCGTGCTGTGCCCGGGCCTGACGGTGACGCTGCTGGATGAAGCCACTGGCGAGCGCGACCAGTGGCTGTTCGAGGACGGCCTGCGCGATTACCTCAAGGGCGAACTGGCCGAGCGCGAACTGTTGCCGCCGGAACTGTTCGTCGGCGCGCTGAAGAAGGACACCGAGACCGTCGACTGGGCGGTCGCCTGGGTGGTCGATGGCGAGCTGGTGCAGGAGAGCTACGTCAATCTGATCCCGACCGCGCAGCACGGCACCCATGTCAACGGCCTGCGCACGGGCTTTACCGACGCGCTGCGCGAGTTCTGCGACTTCCGCAATCTGCTGCCGCGCGGCGTCAAGCTCGCGCCGGAAGATGTCTGGGACCGCGTCGCCTTCGTGCTGTCGATGAAGATGACCGACCCGCAGTTCTCCGGCCAGACCAAGGAGCGGCTGTCGTCGCGCCAGGCCGCGGGCTTCGTCGAAGGCGCCGCGCACGATGCCTTCAGCCTGTGGCTCAACCAGCACACGGATCTGGGCGAGAAGATCGCCCAGCTGGCGATCGACCGTGCCAGCGCACGGTTGAAGACCGAGAAGCAGATCGTCCGCAAGAAGGTCACGCAGGGGCCGGCGTTGCCGGGCAAGCTGGCCGACTGCATCAGCCAGGATCTCTCGCGTACCGAACTGTTCCTCGTCGAGGGCGATTCGGCCGGCGGCAGCGCCAAGCAGGCGCGCGACAAGGACTTCCAGGCGATCCTCCCGCTGCGCGGCAAGATCCTCAACACCTGGGAAGTGGCGAGCACCTCGGTGCTGGCATCGGAGGAAGTGCACAACCTGGCGATCGCGATCGGCTGCGATCCCGGCAAGGAGGACATCTCCGGCCTGCGCTACGGCAAGGTCGTGATCCTGGCCGACGCCGACTCCGACGGCCTGCACATCGCGACGCTGCTGTGCGCGCTGTTCCTGCGCCATTTCCCGGCGCTGGTCGCGGCCGGCAACATCTTCGTCGCGATGCCGCCGCTGTTCCGCGTCGACGTGGGCAAGCAGGTGTTCTACGCGCTCGACGAAGAAGAGAAGCGCCTGCTGCTGGAGAAGATCGCGCGCGAGAAGCTCAAGGGCCAGATCAACGTCACCCGCTTCAAGGGTCTCGGCGAAATGAATCCCTCGCAGCTGCGCGAGTCGGCGATCCATCCCGATACGCGTCGCCTGGTGCAGCTGACCGACGACGACAGCCTGCAGACGCATTCGCTTGTCGACATGCTGCTGGCGAAGAAGCGCGCGTCGGACCGCAAGGCCTGGCTGGAAACCAAGGGCGACCTGGCGACACTGGAAGTCTGATGACGCGCCGGGACGTGGCGACGGATCGCGAGGCCCCGCCCGGCCGCCACACCTGACCGATGCTCGACTACACCATTCCGGTTCTGCTGATCGTCCTGCTCGGCGTCTGGCTGCGGCGCAGCCGCTGGACGCCCGAGGCCTTCTTCCCGGCGATCGAGTGGTTTTCGTTCTACGTCGCGTTTCCCGCGCTGCTCTTCATCAACATCGCGCGGCTGGAATTCACCGGCGGCGCGCTGCGCGATCTCACGGCGGCGACCCTACTGCCGACGCTGGCAATGGTCGCGCTGCTGGTGATCGCATTGCGTTTCGCCCCGCGCCTGCCCGACCCCAGCCGCTCGTCGATCATCCAGGGCGCCGTGCGTCCGAGCACCTACTTCGGCCTCGCGGTCGCATCCCTGCTGTTCGAGGACGCCACGGCTGCGCTGGTGATGCTGGCACTGGCGATCTGCCTGCCGGTGGTCAACGTGGTCGCCGTCGTCGCACTGGCGTGGTGGGGCGGCACGCGCGTGAGCGCCGCGCGCATCGCCCTGATGCTGGCGAAGAATCCGATCATCGTCGGGACGGTCGCCGGCGCGCTGGTGAATGTCATCGGCCTGCAGGTGCCCGCGCCGCTCGGCAACGGGCTCGACATCGTCGGCAGCGCGTCGCTTGCGCTCGGTCTGATCTGCGTCGGCGGTGGACTCGACTTCAAATGGTCGGCGGCACGCCCGCTGGCGCTCGGTATCACCTCGACACTGAAGCTGCTGGCCCTGCCGCTGCTCGCCGTCGCGACCTGCCGCGTGCTCGGCGCCGACGAAGACGTGACCCGCGCCGCCTGCTTCTACGCTGCGCTGCCGACCGCATCCAACGCCTACATCATGGCGCGGCAGATGGGCGGCGACGCGCCGCTGATGGCGTCGCTGATCACCTTGCAGACGCTGCTCGCGATCGTCACCGTGCCGCTCGCGCTGCAGTTGCTGGTGTGGTGGCCGGCGTGATCGGAAGCGTGTCACACGCGCGGGGGTAACGTTTCGGTAACGCCTGAATGCGCGTCGGGCGGCAGACTGTCCCCATGCCATTCCCCGACCGCCATCTCGATCTCGGCTGCGGCGACGCCCCGCGAAACCCCTATGGCCGCGCCCGCTTATGCGGCATCGACATCCGCGCGCCCGACGGCGACGTCGACCACGAGCACCGCACCGCGAACCTCGTCGTCGCGCCGATTCCGTATCCCGATGGCAGCTTCGGTTCGGTATCGGCCTACGATTTCATCGAACACGTGCCGCGCATCTTTCCCGATGCCAACGGCGGCACGCGGTTTCCGTTCGTCGAGCTGATGAACGAGATCTGGCGCGTGCTCGCGCACGACGGCCGGCTGTACGCGCTGACGCCGGCGTTTCCGCATACCGACGCCTTCGTCGATCCGACCCACGTCAACATCATCACCGACGACAGCCACACCTATTTCTGCGGGCCCACGCCCGACGGCCGCATGTACGGCTTCCACGGGCATTTCGAGATCGTGCGGGTGATCCGCACCGAGCGCGGCGCGGCCTACAGCGCCCTGCCCGGCTCGCCGCAGAACCACGGCCCGCGCAAACTCGCCGCGCGTGCACTACGTCGGTGGCTGCGCTGGCTCCGCGGCCGAGCGCACACGCCGCGCGCGCCCTATCTGCTGTGGGAATTGCGCGCGATCAAATCCACCCGCTAAGCCGCGTCAGGCCTGATCGCTGGTCTCGACGACGCGCCCCGGAATGCGATGGGTGCGACCCAGCTGCGCGAAGATCGCCGCCGATGCCAGCGTCAGCGCGCCGATGCAGACGAAGGTCCAACGGAACGCCCCGAGCACCGGCGCATCCCCGGCCGGCTCGCCACTGAAAGCGCCAAGCAAACCACCCGCGGTCGCGACGCCCAGGCTCATCGCCAGCATCATCACCATCGACAGCAGGCTGTTGCCGGCGCTCGCCTCCGGGCCACCGAGATCACGCAGCGCCAGAGTGTTCATCGCGGTGAACTGCAGCGAATTGACCGCGCCGAAGACCGCGAACTGGACGATATGCAGCCATGTCGGCTGGCCCACGTCGACCAGCGCGAAGCTCGCCATCGTCAGACCGGTCAGCACGGTGTTGACCACCAGCACGTTGCGGTAGCCGAAGCGCTGCACCAGCGGCACGACGATGCGCTTGGAGAACATGCCGGCAAGCGCGACGGGGATCATCATCAGCCCGGCGTGGGTCGGCGGATAGCCGAGCGCGACCTGCAGCAGCAGCGGAATCATGTACGGCATGCCGCTGCTGCCGAGGCGCGCGAACAGATTGCCGAGCAGGCCGACGCTGAAGGTGCGCGTGCGGAACAGCGTCAACGGAAACAGCGGCGCGACCGAACGCGCGGCGTGCAGCCAGTACGCGACCAGCGCCGCGAGGCCGGTGACCAGCAGCACGACCAGCGCCGCATGCCGCGCGGCATTGCCCGACAACGCCTCGACCGACAACGAGATCGCGATCATGCCGAACGCGAGCATCGCGTAGCCCGGCAGATCGAAGCGCGAGACCGGGGCGCGCAGATCGGGCATCCACTTCAGGGCCGCGATCGCGCCGAGCACGCCCAGCGGCAGGTTGATCAGGAATATCCAGTGCCAGGACGCGACGTCGGCCAACCATCCACCGAGCGCGGGACCGATCAGCGGGCCGATCAGCCCGGGCACGGTGACGAAACTCATCGCCGCGAGGAACGCCGTGCGCGGCACCGCGCGCAACACGGCCAGTCGCCCGACCGGCATCATCATCGCGCCGCCGACGCCCTGCAGCACCCGCGAGGCGACCAGCGCATCGAGATTCTGCGACAGCGCGCAGGCCAGCGAACCGGCGGAGAACAGCACGATCGCCGCGACGAACAGACGCCGCGTGCCGAAGCGGTCGGCGAGCCAGCCCGACGCTGGAATCAGCATCGCGACCGTCAGCGCGTAGGCCACGACGACCGACTGCATGCGCAGCGGCGACTGGCCCAGATCGACCGCCATCGACGGCAGCGCGGTATTGACGATCGTGGTGTCCAGCATCTGCATGAACACCGCGGCGGCGACCAGCCACAGCATCGGCTTGAACGGACGCAGCAGTTCGGCATCGCTGGCGCGTGTGGCGCTCATGCGCGGCGGGCGTCTCCGGCGGCATGCCCGATCGCGTCTTCGATCAGTGTGCGCAGCAGCGGCTGCAGCCGGCCGGCGCGCGCCGCGTCCCAGGCGAATGTCTCCTCGTCCATGTAGCAGCGCTGGCTGATTTCCAGCTGCACAGCTTCGACGCCGGTGTCCGGTCGTCCGTAGTGCCGGGTGATGTGGCCGCCCTTGAAGCGGCCGTTGGCAACGAAACCGAACGTCGACTGCGCCTGGAGCTGCGCGGTCATCCGCGCTTCGAGTTCGGGACTGCAGCTCGCGCCGCTGGCGGTGCCGAGATTGAGATCCGGCAGCGGACCTTCGAACAGGAACGGCAAGGTGCCGCGGATCGAATGCGCTTCCCACAGCACGACCCGGCCATGCGCGGCGCGCAGGCGCGCGATCTCTTCAGCAAGCGCGGCGTGATACGGGCGCCAGTAGGTGTCGACGCGATTGGTCACCTCGTCGGGAGACGGTTCGGCGTCCGGCCCATACACCGGGCCGCCGTCGAAACGCACCACGGGACACAGACCGGTCGTGTTCTGGCCGGGATACAGCGAGACGTCGTCCTCGGACCGGTTGAGGTCGACGACATAGCGCGAATGCGTGGGCACCAGCATCGAAGCGCCGAGTTCGCGTGCGAACGCGTAGAGGTCGGCGACGTGCCAGTCGGTGTCGGGCATGCGACGTGCCTCGTCGGTCAGCCGCGAGGCGATCGCATCGGGCACCTGCGTGCCGTTGTGCGGAATGCTGATCAGCAGCGGCGCGTCGCCGCGGTGGAGGTTGAAGAGGTGGGTGCGCATCGGCGCATTGTAGGCGCGGTCCGGTCGCGCAGGCATCCGCGCGGTGCCGACGCTCAGCGCATCAGCACCACTTCCTCGGCGCTGGTGGGATGGATCGCGATCGTGTCGTGCAGATCATCAAGTGTGATGCCGCGCCGGATCGCGACGGCAAAGCCCTGCAGCATCTCGTCGGCGGCATCGCCGAGCAGATGCAGACCAACGACGCGGCGATCGTCGCCGACACAGACCAGTTTGAACAGGCTGCGCTGGTTCGACTCCGCGAGTGCTTCGCGCATCGGACGGAAGCGGCTGCGATAGACGTGCACGTCGTCGCCGTATTGCGACCGCGCCTCCGCTTCGGTGCGCCCGACCATGCCCAGCGGCGGATGCGAGAACACGACCGACGGCACGTTGTCGACATCG
Organism: Luteimonas sp.; assembly: GCA_045810015.1. Taxonomy (GTDB): domain Bacteria; phylum Pseudomonadota; class Gammaproteobacteria; order Xanthomonadales; family Xanthomonadaceae; genus Luteimonas. The sequence goes on along the minus strand of JBJMWR010000024.1, from coordinate 26,218 downwards.
AGCTTCGCGCCGGGACGGTCACCGAACAGACGGTCGCAAAGTCGACGCGCTGCAGCGATCGCAACCGGGGTCAACGCTGGTCCGCAGCCGCAGATGTCGCCGACCGCGTAGACCCCCGGCGCCGGCGTGGCCTGCCAGTCGTCGACCGGGATATTGCCTTCCGCATCGGGTGTGATCCCGACACTTTCCAGACCGAGGTTCGCGGTATTGGGGCTGCGTCCGGTCGCGAACAGCACGTTGTCGTAGCCATCGCGGAAGGTGCCGTCCTCGGCCTCGAGCCGCAGGCGTCCGTCGTCATCACGATGCAGGGCCTTCGCCGAATAGCCGAATTCCAGCGCGATGCCCTGCTGGCGATAGTTCTCCTGCAATTGCTCGACGATTTCCAAATCCGCCTGGCGCAGCAGCCGCTGGTCACGCACGAACACATCGACCTGGCTGCCGAGCGCCTGCAGCACACCGGCGAGCTCGATCGCGATGTAGCCGCCGCCGATGAGGGCTACCCGCGGCGGCGCGCTGCACCAGGCGAAGAAATCATCGGACACCGCTCCGAAGGCGGCCCCCGGGATATCGGGACGCTGCGGCGTCGAGCCGGTCGCCAGCACGATGTGCGGCGCGGCGAGGACGGTCCCGTCATCGCACTCGACGCGGCCGGGCCCTGCGAGACGGCCGCGGGCCGGGCGCACGACGATGCCGTCCCGATCGAGCCGCGTGCGGTAGCTCTCGTGGATGCCGTGGATGTAGCGCTGGCGATCGGTGATGAATTTCGGCCAGTCGAACTTGACCCGTCCGTCCTCCGGCAGATCGAAGCCGAGCTGCGCCGCCTGCGAGATGCGCGCGCCAAGATCCGCCGCAAGCCACATCGCTTTCTTCGGCACGCAGCCGACGTTGACACAGGTGCCGCCCAGCTCGGCAGGCTCGACGAGTGCGACACGCCGACCATGCTCGGCTGCGCGGAAGGCCGCGGCGAGCCCGCCGGAGCCGCCGCCGAGCACGATCAAGTCGAAATGCAGCATGGAATCGTCTTGCGAAACGCTCATGCGAAGCGCGACGGCGCGTAGGGCGCGGGGTCGAAGCGCGGCGGGAGCCCGCAGATCAGGTCGCTCATCAGTTGTCCGGTCGCCGCACTCATGCTGACCCCGAGCATGCCATGCCCGGTCGCGAGCCAGAGGTGACGATGACCGGGTGCGAGGCCGAGAATCGGCACGTCGTCGACGCTGACCGGCCGCCAGCCGTACCACTCTTCCTCCCGCACCGGACCAACCGGTTCATGCAAATATTCGCGCGCCGCGCGCTCCAGTGCATCGAGGCGCACGCGATTGAGCGAGCGGTCGTAGCCGGAGAATTCCATCGTGCTGCCGAGCCGGAACCCGCTGTCCCACACGGTCACGCAGACGCTGCGTTCGTGCAGCACCATCGGCGTGCGCGGCACGATCGACGGACGCGAGTACGTGATCGAATAGCCCTTGCCCGGCTGCACCGGGACGCGCAATCGCAGCGACTTCGCGAGCAGCGGCGACCAGGCGCCGGTCGCGAGCAGCAGATCGCGTCCCGCGAACACGCCCTGGCTGGTGTCCACGCGCATGCCATCGCCGGTCTCTTCGATCGAACGCACCTCGCAGTGCTCGACCAGTTCGCCGCCCAGCGTGCGGAACGCACGTGCGAGGCCGGCGACGTAGCGATCGGGACGCAGACGCGCATCGCCGGGAAAGCGGATGGCGCCGACCACGCCGTCGCGCAGGGCCGGCTCCTGACGCAGATAGTCGGCGCCGTCGATGCGCTCGACCGCGACGCCCAGCGCGCGCAGCTGCGTGGCTTCGTCCTCGAACGCATCGAAATCGGCGCGGTCGCGGTAGATGTAGTCGACACCGGAGGCTTCGAATTCGCAGTCGATGCCGAGCGTCTCCAGCCATTCCGGAAACGCCGCCCGCGAAGCCTCGAGAATCGTCGAGCGCGCGCGCATCGCGTGTAGCCAGTCGGGCCGGTTGCAGTGGCGTGCGAAGCCGATCATCCAGCGCCACAGCGCCGGGTCGATGCGAGGGCTCACCCGGAACGGCGCGTCGGGCATCAGCATCCAGCGCAGCGCCTTCGCCACCGTGCCGGGCGCGGCCAATGGCGCGGCGTGGCTCGGCGTGATCGTGCCGCAGTTGCCGTGCGAACTGCCGCAGCCCGCCGTGCCGGCCTCGAGCACACGCACGCCGCGGCCCGCCTGCAGCAGCGCGATGCCGCTGGCGAGGCCGATGACCCCGCCGCCGACGATCAGCACGTCATCCCGCGCGTTCATGCCGGCGCCCTCGGAATCTGTTCAAGATCCGTCGCGAGCGCAGCCGGATGGTGCGTGGCAGAGCGCAGGAGGCGCAGCGTACGTTGGGTACGTGAGCAGTCCGAGCACCGCACGCGCGCCTTCCGACAAGCGCAGCAGGATGTTGGACAGATTCTCACGGCAGCGCGGGAATACGCCGCCAACCCGGACGGCGTCCGTAGGTCAGCCAGCGCCAGGTCCATTCCATCGGTCCATAGCGGTGATGCGACAGCCACGCATGGCTGATCCCGATCTGCAGCGCGAACACGCCTAGCACGATGCCCGTCTGCGCCGCGCGGCCCAGTTCGCCGAACAGGCCGAAACCGTAGCCATAGAACAGCAGCGAGCAGATCAGCGACTGGCCGAGATAATGCGTCAGCGCCATGCGTCCGACCGGCGCGAACACGCCGAGTATGCGCGCGCCCGCGCCGCTGCTCCACGCGAGCACGATCAGCGCGACATAGGCCAGCGACATCGGCAGCGCGCCGCACAGCATCAGGCCCTGCGCCAGGAGACCGCGTGGATCCATCGCGCCGAGCGTGAACGTCGTGCCGACGGTGACGGCGAGCGCAGTGAACACCAGACCCGTCGGCAACGTGATCGCCAGCAGACGCCACCAGAACCGGCGCTGCGCGGCCGGTGTCTGCAGCCAGCCGCCGGACATCAGCCAGCTGCCGATGAGGAACACGCCCAGCACCATCGGCACCATCATCGTCTGGCCCATCAGGCCGATCTGCGCGTAATCGCTGACGCGCTGCACGAGCACCGCACCGAAGCCGCCATCGGGATAGACACTCGCCGCGCGCTCGGCGCTGGCCGCGATCGGCGCTGACATCTCGGCCAGTGCAGCTTCGGGCAGCACGAACATCACCGCCGCGAACAACAGATAGAAAGCCGCGATGCCGGCGTACAGCAGCAGGCCGGTCAGCAGTTGCCATTTCGGCGCGACCGCGCGCATCGCCATCAGGATCGCGCCGGCGATCGCATAGGTATGCAGGATGTCGCCCGGCCACAGCAGCACGATGTGCGCCGCACCGAACAGAAACAGCGCCGCCATCCGGCGCAGATAGACGCGTTTGACCGACAGCCCGGCGGCGGCGATGCGCCCGCTCATCAGCACGAAACCCATGCCGAACAGCAGCGAGAACATCGTCCAGAACTTGCCGGCCACGAACACGTGCACGACCCACGCGACCGCATGGTCGAGCCCGGCCGCATCGACCGGAATGCCCGACCCCATCTGCTGCATCGGCCGGTTGAACCATTCGATGTTCATCGCGAACACGCCGAGCAGCGCGATGCCGCGCAACACGTCCATCACTTCGAGACGCTGACCGGTGGGTACCGGTCCAAGCGCGGCCTGCGTCTGCATCCTGCGGTCCTCGCGATGTCAAAGCGCCGCCAGCGTCACTGCCGGCGGCTGCGTCCGATCTCAGTGCTGGTGACCGCCGTCGCCGTGCACATGGCCGTGCTCGACTTCTTCGGTCGAGGCTTCGCGCACTTCGACGATTTCGATGTCGAACTGCAGATCCTTGCCGGCCATCGGGTGGTTGAGGTCAACGTCGACCACGCTCATGCCGATCTTCTCGATCGTCACCGCGCGCGGGCCGAAGCTGGTGTTGAGCACGACCTGCATGCCCGGGGCAAGCTTCTGGTCGCCGAAGTGCTTCTTGGGCACGCGCTGGGTCATGCCGTCACGGCGCTCGCCGTAGGCGTCGGTCGCGGTCACGTCGGCCTTGAAGGTCTCGCCCGCTTCGCGACCGTCCATCGCCTTCTCCAGACCCGGGATGATGTTGCCGTGGCCGAACAGGATGGCCAGCGGCTCGCGGTCGCGCGAGGTCTCCACCGGCTCCTGGCCGGCTTCGGCGACGCTGTAATGGAAACGGACGACGCGGTCTTTCTCGATCTTCATTGCTGGAATATCCGGATAGCGCGGCAGCGCCGCTTGAGGAGGATGTGTGGCTGGGGCAGGATGCCGCGATGCAATCCACCGGGCGCCCCATGCAAGCAACCCCACATTATCCGGACTCCGGCACGCCGGCGCCAACCGTCGCGCGCTGCTGGCTGTTTCCGCTGCTCGTGGGCACCCTCGCGCTGGCCGCCTGCGGACGCGACGACGTGCGCCCCACCCCGCCCGCCGCGAAGCCGCAGGCCGCGACCCGCACCTGGACACCGGTCGCCCCGGCCGACCCGGCGGCGGCGAACGCGGTGCTGATGCGGGCGATCAGCCTCGTCGGCACGCCCTACCGCTACGGCGGCAACACGCCCGAGGGCGGCTTCGACTGCAGCGGACTGGTGAACTACGTCTTCCGCGACATGCTCGACCTGCGCCTGCCGCGGACCTCCCGCGAGCTGTTCGCGTACCAGGGCCCGAAGATCGAGCCCACCCGCCTGGCGACCGGGGACCTGGTGTTCTTCGGCAGCGGCGGCAGCGTGACCCATGTCGGCATCTACGTTGGCGAGGGCCGCTTCGTGCACGCCCCGAGCACCGGCGGCACCGTGCGTCTGGACCACCTGGACGGCAGCTACTGGGTGCGGAACTACTCTGGGTCGAAGCGCGTCCTGCATTAAAGAAGGCGGCCATTGGGGCTCGAGCGCCCGGAATCTCGTGAAGGCGTCGACCGGCGCATCGGCGGCCGTTAGCTCATTGCGTCCCGGATCGACGGCCCACCGATCATTCGGCCGAGAAGCTGGCTGACGATCTGCCTGCACCTCGTTCATCCAGCCCCGCATTCACCTTTTTACATCGTGGCTGTCACGCCGATCGTCATGCCGTGGGACTGAAGCGCGACACCGTTTCTGCACACGCTCTTCACCGATTTCTGTTCAAAAACGAGGACTTGTACGCATTCATTAATTTTTGTTTAACAACTTTCACATTCCCGTCCGGTAGCTTCCCCCGCTGGTCCGCGACAATGTGAAACCCACGTGACGATGACAGACGCAACGCCGGGCGCTCGCGCCAAACGCCACAGCCGCCTTCGCACTGCCTTCGTCGCAAGCGTTCTCGTCTTCTCCGCAGCACCCGTTTTCGCAGGCCCAGGCCTCGCCGGCGACTCCGCCGACCAGATCGAAGCGACCACCTCGGTCGCCCGCGCGCTCACCGCCCCGACCGCGCAGCTCGCCCAGCCCGAAATGCTGCTGGCCAGCGACATCAACCAACTCATCGCGATGGACGTCGACAAGCCGGTCCAGGCCGACGGCCGCGTCGAGGGCCTGCTCAAGCGCGCCCTGAGCTTCATCGGCACCCCGTACCGCTGGGGTGGCTCCAGCCCGGACAGCGGCTTCGACTGCAGCGGCCTGGTGGGCTATGTGTTCCGCACCGCGCTGGGCATCGACCTGCCGCGCGTCTCCCGCGACATGGCGCAGAACGGCGAGCGCGTCGAGCGCACCGCCCTGACCGCCGGTGACCTGGTGTTCTTCGGCCGCCGCGGCAACCGCATCGACCACGTCGGCATCTATCTGGGCGACGGTCGCTTCGTGCACGCCCCGCGCAGCGGCAAGGATGTGATGGTCTCCGAGCTGGACTCGGGTTACTGGGCGACCCGCTTCCAGTCCGCACGCCGCGTCGCCGGCGTCTGAGGACGCACGCCCGATACGAGAAGGCCGCCGAAAGGCGGCCTTTTGCGTTGTGGGCGCAGCTCTGGTCGCGGGCACGGCTTCTGGAAGCCCTCCCCCGCCTGCGGGGGAGGGTTGGGCGGGGGCGAAGTGCCAGGGCATAAATCAAACGACCCGCGCGGCCAAACGCCGCGACGCACGGTTCCGATGGGCGCCAAGCTCGGAGCGCTTAAAGCGGATGCGCGGACGCCAGCAGCGCGCCCGCATCAATGGACACTCGCGGCTCGGGGTTTGCCCCCACCCAACCCTCCCCCGCACGCGGGGGGGGGCTTGGGTCATGCAGCATCTGATACATCCAGCGCCGGACACGTCAGCGGCGACGCAACCTGACATCAGCGCTGCGCCAGCGCCGGAACAGAAAAAGGCCGCCCGATGGCGGCCTTTTTCATCAACTGGGATTGAACACGACCCGGACCGTCAGGCCCGCGCCGCGCCCTGCATCAAGCGCGGCTGTCGCTGCGACGCTCCTGCGGACGGCCGGCGCCCGGACGGTGCTGCTTCGGGCCCGCATGTGCGTGCACGCTGCGGTCCGTCGGCTTGCCGTGACCGCGGTTGCCCGGCTTGCGCGGTGCGCGCTCGCCACCCGGCTTCTGCTCGCCCATGCGCGCACCCGGACGACCGGCAGACGGCTGACGACGCTGACCGCCACCGTTCTTCGGGATCGGCGTGTCGAGACGCACCGGCTGGCTCGGCTCGAAGCCGGGCACCGCGGTCAGGTCGATCTCGGCCTTGAGCATGCGCTGGATCTGGCGCAGCAGACCGCCCTCTTCCGGCGAGACCAGCGACAGCGCCTCACCCGTCGAACCGTTGCGACCGGTACGGCCGATGCGGTGCACGTAATCCTCGGCGACCATCGGCAGATCGTGGTTGATCACCAACGGCAGATTCGGAATGTCGAGACCGCGCGCGGCGACGTCGGTGGCGACCAGGATGCGGGCACGACCGGACTTGAACATGTCCAGTGCCTTCTGACGCTGCGCCTGGCTCTTGTTGCCGTGGATCGCGACCGCCGGCAGGCCGGACTCGGCCAGCTGTTCGGCCAGACGGTTGCAGCCGTGCTTGGTCTTGCCGAACACCAGCACCTGGTCGGTGTGGCGCTTGGACAGCAGATCGACCAGCAGGTCGCGCTTGCGGCTGTTGTCGACCGGATGCGCGCGGTGCGCGATGGTGTCGGCGATCGTGCTGTTCTGCGCCACCTGCACCTGCTGCGGATCGCGCATGAATTCCAGCGCCATCGCCTTGATGCGCGGCTCGAACGTCGCCGAGAACAGCAGCGTCTGACGCTGCTTCGGCACGCGGTTCATGATGCGCTTCATCTGCGGCAGGAAGCCCATGTCGAGCATGCGGTCGGCTTCGTCGAGCACCAGCACTTCGACGGCGTCGAGCTTGGCGTGACCGCTGTCCATATGATCGAGCAGGCGACCCGGGCACGCGATCAGCACGTCCACGCCGCGGCGCAGATTGTCGATCTGCGGCTGCATGCCGGCGCCACCGAAGATCGTAGTGACATTCAGACGCAGGTGGCGACCGTAGGTCTTGAGGTTGTCGGCAACCTGCACCGCGAGTTCGCGGGTCGGCACCAGGATCAGCGCGCGCGGCTTGCGCGGGCCCTTGGGCGGCGTTTCCTTGGCAAGACGCTGCAGCAGCGGCAGACCGAACGCGGCGGTCTTGCCGGTACCGGTCTGGGCGCCGCCCAGGACGTCGTTGCCGCCGAGGATCAGCGGAATGGCCTGCGCCTGGATCGGCGTGGGCGTGTTGTAGTCGTTTTCGGCGAGCGCGCGCAGCAGCGCGGGCGACAGCCCGAGGTCTTCAAACGTCATCTTGGAACTCCTTGCGCTTCCGCACGCCACCGCCTGCGATTCGTGCAGACGCACGAACACCGGAACGGGAACGCTGGGAAGTCTTGCTCGGAGCTATCCAGAACCGCGCTGCGAGCAATGATGAAACGGCTGCCGGATGCTCCGGGCCGTGGTCTGCGCGACGAAAGACGTGCGGGATAAGTCCGCGCGGATCAGGAATCGATCAATGCGGTAGGCGTACCAGGATCGTATCTGCCGGCGCGGATCGCGTCGGGCAGGGGCAGCCGTGTTGCAGAACGGGGCAGAGTCTACGCCAATTCAGCCTGCGACTCCAGCGGTCGGCCGTGTGCCGCGACAGCCGTCGCTCAGGCGCCGCGGGCGACACGGTGCGTGCCGTCCCACCGCTGGGCGGCTGTCCGGGGCTGTGTCACCCTTCACGCACTCTCGACAGGATTCACCGATGGCCTACCGGTCCAGTGCGCCCTCCACCTCGATGTTGCTTGCACGCGTCCTGATGGCGAGCCTGTTTATCGTGCTCGGCGGGTGGCGGGTTTGGGGCGCACTCAACGGCATGGCGCTGTCGAACGCCGCGCTGGTGCTCAGCGTCGGCGAACTGCTGCTGGGCCTGCTGCTGCTCGGTGGCTGGCGCCTGCGCTGGGTCGCGCTGGCGGCCGCGGCGCTGCTGGTGGCGGACGCCTTGCAGTCGCATCCCTTCTGGTCGGCGCGCGCCTCGGCGCTCGACGGCCAGCTGCTGCATTTCATGAAGAACATCGCGTTGGCCGGCGGCTTCCTGCTGCTGGCCGCGACCGCACCGAGGAAGTGATCCATGGCCACCGAGGCCCCCGAAACCACCAGCCAGCTGATCCAGGTGGTCGCATTGCTCGGCGCCGCCGTCGTCGCGGTGCCGCTGTTCCGCAAGCTCCGGCTCGGCTCGGTGCTCGGCTATCTCGCCGCGGGTCTGGCCATCGGCCCGTTCGGCTTTGGCTGGTTCTCCGATCCCGAATCGATCCTCCACGTCGCCGAACTCGGCGTGGTGATGTTCCTGTTCGTCATCGGCCTGGAGATGCGGCCCTCGCATCTGTGGAGCCTGCGCCGGCAGATCTTCGGCCTCGGCGCACTGCAGATCATCCTCAGCATCACCGCGCTGACCCTGCTCGGCGCCGCGTTCGGCTTTCCATGGCCGATCGCGTTCGTCGGTGCGTCCGGCTTCGTGATGACCTCCACCGCCGTCGTGATGCAGCTGCTGTCCGAGCGCGGCGAGATCGCCCTGCCCCATGGGCAGAAGATCGTCTCGGTGCTGTTGTTCGAGGACCTGCTGATCGTGCCTCTGCTGGCGCTGATCGCGTTCCTCGCGCCAACGCCTGAAGCCGCCGTGGATGCGCCCTCGCGTTGGATGTCGATCGCGATCGGCATCGGCTCGCTGGTCGCGCTGATCGTCGCCGGCATCTATCTGCTCAACCCGATGTTCCGCATCCTCGCCGCAGCCAAGGCGCGCGAGGTCATGACCGCGGCCGCGCTGCTGGTGGTGCTGGGCGCGGCGCTGCTGATGCAGCTCGGCGGCCTGTCGATGGCGATGGGCGCGTTCCTCGCCGGCGTGCTGCTGTCGGAGTCCTCGTTCCGGCACCAGATCGAAGCCGACATCGAACCCTTCCGCGGCATCCTGCTGGGCCTGTTCTTCCTCGGCGTCGGCATGGCGTTGAACCTGACGGTGGTCGCGGCCAACTGGCCGTTGATCGTCGGCGGCGTGTTCGCGGCGATGGCGACCAAGGCGCTGTGTATCTACATCGTCGCGCGCGTGACCCGCAGTTCGCATCCCGAGGCACTGGAACGCGCGGTGCTGATGGCACAGGGCGGCGAATTCGCGTTCGTGCTGTTCTCCACTGCCGCCGCGACCGGGCTGATCAATGCCGAGGTCAATGCGAACTTCACCGCGATCGTCGTGCTCTCCATGGCACTGACGCCGCTGGTCGTGCTGATGACCCAGCGCTTCATCGTCAAGGCCAAGGCCGCGCGGCCGGATGACGTGGAAGACGTCGAAGGACAGAGCGGCAGCGTGCTGATCATCGGCTTCGGCCGCTTCGGCCAGGTCATGAGCCAGTCGCTGCTGGCGCGCGATGTCGACGTCACGATCATCGACACCGACATCGAGATGATCCAGAGCGCGGCCGAATTCGGCTTCAAGGTCTACTACGGCGACGGCACCCGTCTCGACGTGCTGCATGCCTCGGGCGCCCGCACCGCGCGCGCGATCGCGATCTGCATCGACGACCGCGAGGCCGCCGACCGCATCGTCGAACTCGCCCAGCACGAATTCGCCCAGGCCAAGCTGATGGTGCGTGCATTCGACCGCGCCCACGCGCTCAAGCTGGTCAACGCCGGCGTCGACGTGCAGGTGCGCGAGACCTTCGAGTCGGCGGTGCATTTCGGCGCTGCGGTGTTGCGCGAACTCGATGTGTCCGAAGAAGACGCCGACGCGATCGCGACCCAGGTCCGTCGTCTCGACGCCGAGCGCTTCGAGCTGGAGACCGCCAGCAACGACACCCGCGCCGGCATCCCGCTGATCATCAAGAACACGAATGCGCCGGGCCCGAAGCCGACGCCGCTGACGCGGCCCCGTCGCGAGAGCAAGCGGCTCAACGACGCCGCGGCGGCAGCGCCCGCACCCGACGCTCCATTGCCCTGAGCGCGGAGTCCGGGGCGATGACCCGCATCGCCCCGGAAACCGGTTCCGTTACAGCGTCACCCGCCGCCGGTTGTCCGACGACACCCGGTCGATCAGCTTGTTGTAGGGATCGAATCCGGCCTCGAACGGGGCCTCGTCGACCGTCACCGTAATCACCGGGTCGGCCGTCGTGATGTGGTGGCGTTCCAGGTACAGCACCTTCTCGTCGTGCTCCTTGCCCGACGGCCCGCGTGCGAACACGCCGACCTCGATCCAGTCGTCGAGTGCGCCTTCGGTCTCGCGACCGGTGCCGTCGGCGTAGCGCTTGGACGCATGCAGAGTCAGCGTGACGTCGTAGCGGCCATCGTCGCGACGCTTCGCCGCCGCCGTCATCACCCGGTTGTCGTAGAAGCTGATCGTCTCGAACAGGTCGGTGATCAGCGTCTGCTGGTCGGGGCGCGCTTCTGCACGGATGTAGTCCAGCAGTTCGCGCGAGGTCGTGTACGGCGGCTGCTGGTAGGCCTTGTCCTCGAGGAAACGCTTGAGTGCGCGATTGAGCGCCGCCTCGCCCATCTCTTCGCGCAGGCGGTAGAACACCAGCGAGCCCTTCTGGTAGTGGATGTACTGCTGGTTCTCCACCCGGTAGAGCGGCAGTTCCTCCAGACGCTCGCCGCCGCGGCCGCCGAGATACCGGTCCAGTTCGTACTTCAGGAACTGGCGCATGCGCGGCCGCCCGTATTCCTGCTCCATCACCATCAGCGCCGAGTACTGCGACAGGGATTCGGACAGCATCGTCGCGCCCTGCACGTTCGCGCCGATCACCTGGTGCGCCCACCACTGGTGTGCGACCTCGTGCGCGGTGACGTAGAACACGTAGTCGAGCTTGTCGGCATCCCGCAGGTCGGCGATGAAGCCGATCGACTCCGAGTACGGCACCGTGTTCGCGAACGCCTGGGCGAAGCTGCCGTAGCCCGGGAACTCGATGATGCGCAACTGGCGGTGCTGGTACGGCGTGAAGTTGGCCTCGTAGTAGGCCAGTGACTTCTGCGTCGCCTCGATCATCCGGTCGACATTGAACGGATGCTTGGGGTCGAAATACACCTCGATCGGGATGTCCTTGTACATACCCTTGCGGACCTCCCAGCGCGCGGAGAGGAATGCGTAGAAGTGCAGCATCGGGCGATCCATCGCATAGCTGAAGCAGCGACGCCCGTCGCGCTCGAACTCGCGTTCGATGTAGCCCGGCGCCAGCGCGATCTGGTCGGGCGCGGTGCAGATCGTGGTGCTGAAATCGATCCAGTCGGCGTCGTCGGTCAGATAGGTGTTCGCGCGGGCGGCTTCGTCCTCCAGTTTCGGCATGCGCCGCGGTTCGCCGAGATCGCGCTTGCGCCGTTCGTTGCGATCGCTGATCTCGACACGCGCGCTGTAGCCGAACTGCGGGAACATCCCGCTGTTGAAGAAGCTGCCGTTCTCGACGAACTGCGTCTGCGCCTGGGTGCTGGTGATGCCGGTCGGATGGAAGTCGACCTTGAAGCGGAACTCGCGCGTCTCGCCCGGCGCCAGTGGCGTGGCGAGCCGGTAGATGCGATAGCCCAGCGGCTCGTCGTGCTGGGCGAGCGTCTGCCCACCCAGATCCACGTCGACCAGCGCACGGTCGTCGCTCATGCCGATGTGCACGTCGGTGATCGGCCCGGCATGCGGATTGCGCACGGTGTAGACCAACGCGCCGGTCATCGATTGCGTTTCGGGGCGCAGGTCGATGTCCGAGCGGCTCGCGATGATGCGCGGCTGCGGCAACGACTCGTACTGCTTGTAGTCGCGCTCGTAGCGGGCCTGCAGATCGAGCTGGCCATCGGGCGAGACGAAATCGTTGCGGATGTTGGTGTTCCAGAACAGCACGCCACCGACCGCTGCGAATGCGAGCACCGTCGTCGCGAACGCCACGCCGAGGCCGCCACGCAACTGCGCACGCATGCCGGACAGACGCTGGCGCCAGCCACCATCCACGCCGCGCACCCACAACGCCGCCGCGAGCAGCAGCAACGCCGCGACGAACAGGCCCCAATAGCCCTGGAACGCCAGTTGGCCGGCGAGGAAATGGCCGTAGCCGTTCATGTCGGAATACGGCGCGTTCGGCCACGCGCCGATCGTGTAGAGGTTGTGGGTGAAGTCGAGCATGCCGAGCACGGCCTGGGCGACGAGCACCAGCACCAGCAGGCCGTAGCCGATGAACTTGTTGTTGGCGAAGACCTGCAAGGCCAGCGCCAGCCCACCCATGATCACGTACGGAATCGAATCGAGTACCAGCGCCTGCGCGTAGACCAGCGGTTCGAGCTGCACGCTGCCCTTGAACACCTGGATGACCATCGCCATCGCCACGCCGATGAGCTGGAACAGCGCGATCACCAACAGCAGGGTCAGGAACTTGGCCAGCAGCGGAATGCGGTTGGCCACCGGCATCGCATCGATCACCTCGTTGAGCTTGGCGCTGCGTTCCTTCCACACCAGTTCGCCGGCGTAGAACATCACCACGATCATAAGCAGGAAGCTGTAGCTGCTGCGCAGCGCGTCGAGCATCTGCGACGTCACCGGATACACCGACGTGCCGTACATCGACTGCTGGAACAGCGCCGACGGCACGAAGTTGAGGATGCCGAACAGCAGCATCACCAGGAACGGCACGCTGCGCAGCACGCCTGCGGTGTCGAACCGCACCTGTCGCCAGGTCTGCGTCCAGGCGGTCGCCGCGCCGAACACAGGCTGGACGCGGATCGGTGCGCGCGACGGCACGACCGATGCCACGGTGGCCGGAGCCGTCACGCGTCGACGCTTGAACAGTCCGCGCCCCGTCCCGCTGCGCTCGGTCCGGAAGAGCGCGAAGGCCGCCGCGAACAGCGTCAGCGATACGCCCAGCCACAACGCGCGATTGGCGAGCAGATACTCGGCGAATGCGGGCAGGCCGGCATTGCGTTCCTCGGCCGACCAGTACCGCAGCGTGCGCGACAACGCGCGCACGCCGAGCGGCTCGACCAGCGTCGCCAGCCAGATGTTGTCGATGTCCTTGATCAGCGTCGCACTGACGCCGTAGAGCACGAAGAACGCCAGCACGCCGATGTAGACCCAGAGGATCGAACGCGTGGTCACCGCAAGAACCGCCAGCAGCGCCGTGACGAACAGCAGGTTCGGCAGCACGAGCACGCCGAGCGACCACAGATACGGCTGCAGCGACACTGGCCCGAGGCGCGCCGGATCGATCCACGGCATGAACTGCGCGACGAACAGGCCGACACCGATGACGACGAACACCGCCAGACTGGCCGACAGCGCGGCGCCGATGCGGCCGAGCAGATAGTCGCGCCGGCGTACCGGCCCCGCGAACAGCAGGTCCGCGGTGCCCTGCTCGAAATCGCGCAGCAGCGCGGTGCTGACGAAGATCGGTACGATCAGCATCGTCAACAGGGTGAAGGCGCCGAACAACTGCGCGACGACCACCGGCGCATTGCGATGCACGTTGCCGATCGCGCCACCGATCTGCACCGCGTCGCTGGAGGCCGCGCCGAAACCGAGCAGCGCGAACAGCACGGCAAGAAACCAGAGCAGCGGCGAACGGAGCTGCTGGCGCAGCTCGAAACGGAAGAATTCAAGGATCATGGCGGGCTCCGGCTCAGACGGCCGGCGCTGCGGCGGCCTGCTGCCGTGCCTGCAGGCGCAGACGCTGGAAGTACACGTCTTCGAGATCCGGATCGATCTGCACGAAGCCGTCTTCCGGCCGTTCCGCACTGTGCACGTGGATCACCGGCTGGCCGGCGACCAGCCGCGTCGACAGCACCGTATGCGCGGCCTCGTAGCCGGACAGCGTGTCCTTGGTCACCTGCTTGCGCCACACCTGCTGCGACAGCGCTTCGATCGCGTCGCTGGGGCGTCCGGTCAGCAGCACCTGCCCGCGGTTCATGATCGCCATCGTCGGGCACAGGTCGGTGACGTCTTCGACGATGTGCGTCGACAGGATCACCACCACGTCCTCGCCGATCGCCGCCAGCAGATTGAGGAACCGGTTGCGCTCTTCGGGATCGAGACCGGCGGTGGGCTCGTCGACGATGACCAGGCGCGGATTGCCCAGCAGCGCCTGGGCGATGCCGAAGCGCTGGCGCATGCCGCCGGAGAACGTACCGAGCTTGCGCTTGCGCGCATCCCACAGGTTCACCTGCACGAGCAGGCCGTCGACGACCTCGCGCCGTTGCTTGCGATCGGTCAGGCCCTTGAGCACCGCGAAGTGTTCCAGCAGATCCAGCGCGCTGACCTTGGGATACACGCCGAAATCCTGCGGCAGATAGCCGAGCTGGCGGCGCACGGCATCCTTGTCGCGCAGCACGTCGATCGGACCGTCGCTGCCGTCGAGCGTGGCGCTGCCGCCGTCGGCCGACTGCAGCGTCGCCAGCGTGCGCATCAGCGAGGATTTGCCCGCGCCGTTGGGACCCAGCAACCCGAACATGCCGCGCGGGATGTCGAGCGTCACGCCGTCGAGAGCGCGCACACCGTTGGCGTAGGTCTTGGTCAGGTCACGGATCGCGAGCATGGGAGTCTCCCTGTGCCATCGGCACGATGGCGCGATCCTCACCTGTCCCGTGCAGCCGCGCATGGGTCGAACGTCACCCGCCGTTGAAAAGCGGATCGCCACGAACCGCAAACCCGCGCGCAGTCGGACCTCGACCGCGCCACGGCGGCCCGCCCGCACGCATGACCTTCGACACCCCCGGCGCCTCCGGGGCAGGCGTAGAGTGCGCCCACACCGGGCGCCGCCCGGCGGTCCTTCCTTTCGGAGATTCCACGTGATTGCCTTCGTTCCCAAGCGCCTGCTGCTGACCTGTTCGGTGGTGCTGGCGCTGTCCGCCTGTTCGGGCGACCAGGACACCCCGCCGGCCACGGCCGCCGCGCCGGCGACGGATGCCGCCGCGCCCAGAAAGCTGACGCTAGACGAGAGCACGCTGCCCGGCGTGAACCGCTTCGAGATCGGCGATCTCGACACCAGCAAGAACGCCTGTACCGATTTCGACGCCTACGCGAACGGCAAGTGGCTCGCCGCCAACGCCATCCCGGGCGATCGCACCTCGTGGGGCGCGTTCGAGATGCTCGACGAGCGTTCGACCGCCATCCAGCGCCAGCTTGCCGAGCAGTCGGCGGCCGATACCGCCGCGACCGGCATCGAGAAGATCGTCGGCGACTTCTGGGCCACTGGCATGGACGAGGCGAAGATCAACGCCCAGGGCGTCGAGCCGCTGAAGGACCGCCTGGCGTCGATCGAAGCGCTGGCCGATGGCCCGGCGGTTGCCGAGTACCTGCGCCAGACCTATGCGCGCGGCGAAGGCGGTCTGTTCGGCTTCGGCCCCGAGGCCGATTTCGACGTGCCAACCATGAACATCGCCTACGCGATGCAGGGTGGCCTGGGTCTGCCCGACACCAGCTACTACACCGATGCCGACAAGGCCCCGGTGCGCGCGCAGTACGTCGCCCACGTGGCGAAGATGCTCGAACTGTCCGGCGTGCCGGCCGCCGATGCGGCGACGCAGGCCAAGTCGGTGCTGGCGTTCGAAACGCGTCTGGCATCGAAGTCCAAGTCCAGCGTCGAGATGTCGCGCGACGTGAAGCTGTTCTACAACCCGGTTACCCCGGCGGAAGCCGATGCGCTGACCCCGAACTTCCCGTGGACGGCGTTCTTCGAATCGCAGGGCGTCGCCGTGCCGGAGAAGTTCTCGCTGGCGATCCCGGACTTCCACAAGGAAGTCAGCGCGATGCTCGGCGACACGCCGGTCGCCGACTGGCAGAGCTATCTGCGCTATCACCTCGTCGACGGCGCCGCGCCGTATCTGGGCGATGCCTTCGTGCAGGAGAACTTCGACTTCTACGGCAACAAGCTGCGTGGTCAGAAGGAACTCAAGGAACGCGGCAAGCGCGTGCTCGACACGCTCAATGACCAGGCTGGCGAGACGCTGGGCCAGCTGTACGTGCAGGTCGCGTTCCCGGCCGAGTCCAAGGCGCGCATGGAAACGCTGGTCAAGAACCTCAGCGAATCGCTGAAGGTGCGCATCGAAAACCTGGCCTGGATGAGCGACGAGACCAAAGCCAAGGCGATGGAGAAGTGGGCCTCGTTCACGCCGAAGATCGGTTACCCCGAGAAGTGGCGCGCATGGGACGGCCTGTCGACCTCGCGCGACAGCTACATCGGCAACGTGCTCGCCGCGACCGAGTTCAACTACAAGTGGATGCTGTCGAAGATCGGCCAGCCGGTCGACAAGACCGAGTGGGGCATGACGCCGCAGACGGTCAACGCCTACTACAACCCGCTGCAGAACGAGATCGTGTTCCCGGCTGCGATCCTGCAGCCGCCGTTCTTCGATCCCAACGCGTCGGACGAGATCAACTACGGCGGCATCGGCGCGGTGATCGGTCACGAGATGACCCACGGCTACGACGACCAGGGCAGCCGCTTCGGCCCGACTGGTAAGTTCGAGAACTGGTGGACCAAGGCCGACTCGACCGGCTTCACCGGCCGCACCGATCTGCTGACCTCGCAGTTCAACGCGTACGAGGCCGCGCCGGGCAAGCACGTCGACGGCAAGCTCACGCTCGGCGAGAACATCGCCGATCTCGGTGGTCTGGCGACGGCCTTTGATGCGATGAAGAAAGCGGCCGGCAACACGCCGGACCCGATGACCGACGGTCTGAGCCGCGATCAGCGCTTCTTCCTCAACTGGGCCACCGTGTGGCGTCGCAACTTCACCCCGCAGGAACTCGACGTGCGGCTGAAGACCGACTCGCACGCCCCGGCGAACTTCCGCGCGGTCGGCGCGCCGTCGAACCTGCCCGCATTCGCGGCCGCGTTCTCGTGCAAGCCCGGCGATCCGATGGTCCGCACCGGTGACCAGCAGGTCGTGATCTGGTGATCCACGCGGTATCGCGGTAACCAGGAAGCCCGGCAGCGATGCCGGGCTTTTTCTTTGTCTTTTCTTCTTGTGACCTCTCCCTCCGGGAAAGCGCCTGCCCCGGACTTGATCCGGAGTAGATGCGCGCAGCGCATCGGGTGAGGGCTGAGGATCGCGCGCCGCGTTCCGGGCCAACGGCATTCCTCCGAAGGCCCACGTCTTCGAAATGAAAGTGCGAGCGCAGTGCGACCTTTGCATCCCGCAACAGTCGATCTGCCCCACGTCTTTCGCCGCACATCCCTGAACGCGAAATCCCGCACCGTCCCGCCGTCGCGCGGCTTGCTAGACTTGCGCGATTCATGCCCGCACGGACTCCGCAATGCCGATCCAGCACACGCTTGCCCGCCCCGCCCTGCTCGCCGCCTCGATCGCACTGCTGGTCGGCCTGAGTTCCGATGCCGACGCCCAGCGTCGTCGCGCCGCCGCCCCGAAGGGACCGCCGCCGGTCACCGCCTGCACCGACCTCTACAGCTTCACCAACAAGGACTGGCTGGCCGCGAACATGGTCGTCGCCGGTCAGGGCACGCGTTCGGCGCTCGGTGAACTGCAGGCGCTCGCGCTCACCCAGCAGCACGACCTACTCAACACGGCGATGACGTCACCGCAGAACGACGTGCAGCGCCTGCTCGGCGACTTCTGGGCCAGTGGCCTGGACGAGGCCGCGGTCGAAGCCGACGGCGCCAAGCCGATCGCCCCGCTGATCGCCCGCATCGACGGCATCCGCCGCACGCGCGACATCGCGCCCGCACTGGCCGCGCTGCACCAGGTCGGCATTCCGGTGCTGTTCGAATTCGGCGCCGAAGTCGATCTGGCCGATCTCAACCGCCACGTCGGTTACTTCACCCAGGGCGGCCTCGGCCTGCCCGACCCGGCGTACTACAGTCGTGGCGATGCCGAGACCCAGCAGATCGTCTCGCAGTACACGCAGTACGTGCGCAACATCCTCGCGCTGACCGGCACCGCCGAAGACCGCCTCGACGCCGAGACGGCGCTGGTGGTCGATCTGGAACGTCGCATCGCCGCCGTCTCCAAGCCGCTGGCCGATCTGCGCGATCCACGTGCGCAGTACGCGCTCGTCGACACCGCCGGTCTCGACAAGCAGTACCGCCGTCTGCAGCTGGGCACCTTCCTGTCCGCGCAGAGCGTGCAGGCGCCGCAGGTGTCGCTGGCGAATCCCGAGCTGTTCACCCAGCTCGACACGCTGGTCAATGCGCTCAAGCCGGAACAGTGGAAGGCCTACCTGCGTTTCCATATCGGCAACGCGATGGCGCCGTATCTGTCGAAGAGCTTCCGCGACGCCGAATACGATTTCCACGGCCGCATCCTGCGTGGCGAAACCGCGCAGCCGAGCCGTCAGCAGCTGACGCTGGGCGCGATCAACCGCGCTGCCGGTCCGATGATGTCGCGCGAATACGTCGCCGCGTATCTGCCCGACACCACCCGCGCACGCGCCGAGACGATCGCCGGGCAGGTGCGTGATGCGCTGGGCCGTGGCATCGAGCGCAACACCTGGATGACCCCGACCGCGAAGACCGAAGCCAAGGCCAAGCTGGCCGCGCTGAAGATCGAGATCGGTGCACCGGTGCAGGACATCGACTACACCGTGCAACCGATGGGCCGTGCCAGCTTCGGCAGCAACATGCTGATCGCATCCACCTGGCGCCACGCCCAGGAAATGCGCCGCATCGGCCAGGCCAACGCCGGTCGCCGCTGGAACGTGCTGCCGCAGACGCCGGCGCTGGCCTACGACCTCGCGCAGAACCGTCTGATCGTGTCCGCCGCCGTGCTGCAGGCGCCGGTGCTCGACGTGGCTGCCGAGGCCGCCACGCACTACGGCACCTATGGCGCGCTGGTCGGCCACGAGCTGAGCCGCGCGATCGACATCAAGGGCAAGCAGGTCGATTCGACCGGCACCGTGCGTACCTGGTGGAGCACCGACGACGACGCCGGCTGGCTGACCGCCACCGACAAGCTCGTCGCGCAGTACAACGCCTACGGCTACCCGGGCCTGACCGGTTCGCAGGTCAACGGCGCGCTGACCCGCGACGAGAACGCCGCCGATCTGGCCGGCGTGGAACTCGCATGGGACGCGCTGCAGCAGGCGAACCCGGACCTCGCGCAGCCGGCCAAGGAAGCGTTCTTCCGCGGCTGGGCGCAGCTGTGGCGCCAGCAGTCGGCCATCGATACCGCAACCCGCAACGCCGCGACCAGCGTGCATGCGCCTGGCCAGTGGCGTGCGAACGGTCCGGTGGCGAACCTGCCGGTCTACACCGAGACCTTCAAGTGCGGCGCCACCGATGCGATGACCCGCAAGGCCGAGGACCAGGTGCGCATCTGGCGCTGAGCCGGGGCCACGCGTGACACGAAAATGCGCCGGCTCGTCCGGCGCATTCTTTTTGGGCGTCTTGTGATGCGTCAGGCGATGTGTTCGGCTGACGCTCGAACGGGCGTCGATTGGCTGGGCTTTCGCAGGATGGGTAGCGCGAAGCGAAACCCATCGAAACCAGACGGAACTAGGCCTCAGACCCTGCGCACGTGCCGCTTGCCGCCACCGCGATTGAACGGCGGACGTCCGCGCCAGTGCTGCAGCAGCAGCCAGCCGAACAGCATGCCGCCCAGGTGCGCGAAGTGGGCGACGCCCGAGCGTGTGCCGGTGATGCCGAGTACCAGCTCGACCAGGCCGTAGACGATCACCAGCGTGCGCGCACGCATCGGAATCGGCGGAAACAGCAGCACCAGCCGCTGGTTCGGGAACAGTACGCCGTACGCCAGCAGCAGGCCGAACACACCGCCCGACGCGCCGAGCGTGGGATACGGGAATGCGCCCTGCGCCAGCGACCACGTCACCACACCGAGCTGGCACAGCCCCGCGCCGATCACGCAGACCAGGTAGTAGGTGACGAAGCGCCTGGTGCCCCAGGTGTATTCCAGCTGCGAGCCGAACATCGCCAGCGCCAGCATGTTGAACGCCAAGTGCCCGATGTTGCGCGGGTCGTGCATGAAGCCGTAGGTCACCAGCTGCCACGGCTGGAACCCGAGCCCGCCCGCATCCGCGCTGC
This sequence comes from Luteimonas sp., assembly GCA_045810015.1. Classification (GTDB taxonomy): domain Bacteria; phylum Pseudomonadota; class Gammaproteobacteria; order Xanthomonadales; family Xanthomonadaceae; genus Luteimonas. The sequence continues at coordinate 5,801 of JBJMWR010000024.1, read as the reverse complement.
CCAGCGGCCACAGCATGAAATGCGCGAGCGCATTGCCGATCGCCAGCTGCAACACGAACACGACCACGTTGACGGCCAGGATCACTTTGACGGCCAGCGGCAACCTCGGAAACATCCGGACTCCTCGTTTTTTCCGGCGCCATGATACCGGCGACGCTGTGTAGACGATCGTGCCGGATCAGGCGTGTGCGTCGGGTCCCCAAAGCGCCGCGTCGAGGGGGTCGTCGGCCGGCATCCGCACACGGCCGCGCGTGACCACGACGCCCTCGGCGCGCAGCCGCTGCGCCTGTTCGCGAAAGCCCGGCGAGCCGTCGGGAAAGGCAATGCGTCCGTCACTGCGCACGATGCGGTGCCAGGGCAGCTCCGGATCGCCGTGATCGCGCAGTACCCGCGCCACCAGCCGCGCCCGCCCTGGCAGACCGGCGCGGCGTGCGATGTGTCCGTAGCCGGCAACGCTGCCGACCGGCACCGCGTGGATGGCGGCGAGAATGCGGGCGTGGGAGATCGCGTAAGTGTCGTGGGCTTCCGGGCTCTTCATCACCTTGCGCCGTCCGCGATCAGGCCCGACGCGACTGGCGTGGCGTGCACGATCCGTCCGATCACATAGAGCACGAGGTCGCTCAGGAATCCGCCCTGCGCGCGCCACATCGGCAACGGAAACGATCTGCTGTCCGGCAGCGGCATCGCCGCGAACAATGCGACTGCGCAGACCAGTCCAATGACGATCAGGACCAGCCCGCATTCCAGACAGACAATGGTGAGGCCGAATCGGGACACGGGCACCTCCTCTGCAGGTGTGCCAACCCTTGGCGAACAGCCGACAGACGCCGGCCGCAGCGGATCAGACCCAGCCGAAGTGGTGGAACATCCGGAACAGGCCGTAGGCGATGCCGCCGGACATCGGGATCGTCAGGATCCACGCCCAGATCATCTTGTTGACGACCGTCCACTTGATTGCATTGAGGCGCTTGGCCGTGCCGACACCCATGATCGCCGCGGAAATGTTGTGGGTCGTCGAGACCGGAATGCCCAGCGAAGACGCGGCCAGGATCACCGAGGCGGCGCTGGTCTCGGCGGCGAAGCCGTGGATCGGATGCAGCTTGACCAGCTTGTGGCCCAGCGTCTTGATGATGCGCCAGCCGCCCGCGGCGGTGCCGGCAGCCATGACCACGGCGCAGGTGATCTTGATCCACAGATCGATGTCACCTTCGGCGAGCGCGGCTTCGGACGGATGCAGGAAGGCCAGCCAGGCCGGCAGGTTGTCGAGCGTGCCGACGCTCTGCGCACTGACCAGGGTGAGCGCGACGATGCCCATCGTCTTCTGCGCATCGTTCATGCCGTGCGCGAAACCCATGCCGGCGGCCGAGACGATCTGGCTCTTTCCGAAGAAGGCGTTGACCCAGCGCGGCCGCGCAACGCGCGCGAGCACGCCGCCACTGCGCGCCATCATCGAGATCGCGAAGAACAGCACGCCCATCATCAGGAAGCCCGCGGCGAACCCCAGTACCGGCGAACTGACCATGGGCACGATCACCTTCCACAGCACGCCCGCGCTGTGCCAGATCGGCTCCGCCGGTTCCGACCAGATCACCACATCCAGATTGTTGGACGCCGCCGCGAGCGCGGCGCCGATCAGGCCACCGATCAGCGCGTGCGACGACGAGGACGGCAGGCCCCACCACCAGGTGATCAGGTTCCAGACGATGCCGCCGAGCAGCGCGCAGAGGATCAGCTGCGAACCGACGTCGATGACGCCCGCATTGATCAGTCCGGAGGAGATGGTCTTGGCCACCGCCGTGCCCATCAGCGCGCCGATCAGGTTCATCGACGCGGCCAGACCCACCGCCTGCATCGGCGACAGCACCTTGGTGGCGACGACGGTCGCGATCGAATTGGCGGTGTCGTGGAACCCGTTGATGTATTCGAACACCAGCGCGGTTGCGACCACGATCAGCACGAGGGTCAGCATGATCTGGAATCCGTCAGGAGTTCTTCAGCACGATCTCGTAGGCGACCACGCCCGCCTCGCGGCAGCGGTCGATCGCCTTTTCGAGGATCTCGAAGAACTCCTTGAGCAGGAACATCTGCAGCGGCTCGAGGTTGCCCGAATAGATATCGCGATAGAGCTCGAGCATCAGCCGGTCGGCTTCGTTCTCGAGCGATCGCAACTCGTCGTTGAGCGCCTTCATCGGCTCGAGCTTCATGCTGCGCAGCGCCTTGACCATCTTCACGACGACGGCAGCGGCCTGCTCGAGCATCGCCGCGCGCGGCGCGAAATCGATGTGCTCGAGATGACGCGTCGCCAGCGAGTAGCGATCGGCAAACTTCTCGACCTGCTTGGGAATCTTGTACAGCGCCGACCCCAGCGCCTCGATGTCCTCGCGCTCGATGGGGGTGATGAAGCTGTCCACCAGCGCCTGGCTGATCTTGTCGGAGGCCTCGCGCTCGCGCATGCGCGCCAGCTTGAAAGCGTCCAGCGCCGGCTGGCGGTCCGATGCCTTGAGCATCGCGTGCAACGCGACCGTACTGTCGTGGGCGGCCACAGCGGCCTCCTCGAGCAGCGTGTAGAACTGGTTGCCTTGGCCGAAGATCGTTTGCAGGGAGAACATGCCGGGACGCCTTGAAGTCGCGCGCCCGGGACCGGACGCTCTGCGCAAGGCGCGGATTATGACGGTTAGATGACACTCCGGGCCAGTCCGGGCCTGTCCGATGTCAACGCCGGTCGTCACATCGCAGCCTGTTATAGTCCGGGCCGCGCCCCTTGCGCTGTTCATCTTTCACATGGACGACGACTCTAGACCGCTCCCCGCGACGCACACCGTTGACGCCTCTCCCGATGCCCCGCATCGCCCCCAATCCGGCAGGAGGCCCCGGCAATGCTTGAGCTGATCCTCATCGTCCTGGCCCTGATCGCCTGCAATGCGTTCTTTGCGTTGTCGGAGATGTCGGTGGTCACGTCCCGCAAGGCGCGCCTCCGACAGATGGCCACCGAGCAGCGCAGCGCGCGCGCCGCGCTGGAGCTCGCCGAGCACCCCGAGCGCTTCCTGTCGACGGTGCAGGTCGGTATCACCACCATCGGTGTGCTGACGGGCATGCTCGGCGGCGACGCGCTGGGCAGCCTGATCGGCACGTGGCTGGCAACCAGCCTGCCGATCCTCGGCGCCTACGCCTCGACCGTCGGCACCGTGCTCGCGGTCAGCCTGATCACGTTCCTGACGATCGTGTTCGGCGAACTGCTGCCCAAGCGGCTGGCGTTGCTCGCACCCGAGCGGTTGGCCTCGCTGGTGGCCCTGCCGATGCACTGGCTGTCGCGCGCGGCGACCCCGGCGGTGTGGCTGCTCAGCGCCAGCGTGCGCGGGCTGCTCAAGCTGCTGCGTCTGGACAAGACAGAGGCGGCGCAGGTCTCCGAAGAAGAGATCCGCATGCTGGTCAGCGAGGGCCACGAGCAGGGCGTGATCGACACCGACGAGCGCAACATGGTCAACCGGGTGTTGACCCTCGGCGACCGCGACGCCGAGAGCCTGATGACGCCGCGGACGCGTATCGCCTGGCTCGACGTCAGCGCCGGCTTCGAGGAGAACCTCGCCGAGATGCGCGAGACGCCCTATTCGCGCTATCCGGTGTTCCGCGGCAGCGACGCCGATGTCGTCGGTGTGCTGGAGATCAAGTCCTTGATCGACCGGCTCGAGAAGAAGGAATTCGATCTCTTCAAGTACCTGCGCGAGCCGTTGTTCGTGTCGGAGTCGACGCCGGCGATGAAGCTGCTCGAGATCCTGCGCGAGAACCAGCAGTCGCTGGCGCTGGTGGTCGACGAGTACGGCGACATCACCGGCATGGTCACGCTCAATGACGTGATGGAAGCGGTGATCGGCCGCACCCAGAGCAGTGGACTCGATGCGACGCCGCTGGTGGTGATGCGCGAGGACGGCTCGATGCTGGTCGACGGCACGCTGCCGACCGGTGCACTCCGCGAACTGCTGGGCGGCGGACCGCTGCCGGGCGAGGACGAGCACATCTTCCACACCGCGGCCGGCATGACCATCGCGCGCTTCAGCCGCATTCCCAATGTCGCCGAGCATTTCGAGTGGCAGGGCTGGCGGATCGAGATCGTCGATCTCGACGGCCCGCGTGTGGACAAACTGCTGCTGCAGCGCCTCCCGGATGCGGATGCGGGCAGCGATGACGCCTGAGACCCCTTCGCGCGAAGAAGCCAGCACACGGGAACTGCTCGCCGCGATGGCGCTGGGCGATCCCGATGACCAGTTGCGCTTCGCCGATCTGCTGATCGGTCTGGGCAAACGCGTGTTCGGCATGATGCTGTTCGTGGCCACCCTGCCCGCCTTCATCCCGATTCCGGGCGTCGGCGGCGCGATCGGCGGCCCGCTGGTCGCATTGGTCGGCGCGCAACTGCTGATCGGCCTACGCAAGCCCTGGCTACCCCGCTTCATCGCCGAACGCGGCCCGCACCGCAGCGCGGTGCAGCGTTTCGAAACCGTGCTCGAACCCTGGCTGCGACGCGTCGAGCGTTTCAGCCGCCCGCGCCTGCCGGGCGTGCTCGACCACCGCGCCGCGGCGATGTTCACCGGCCTGCAGCTGGTGCTGCTCGGCGTGCTGCTGGCGTTGCCGATTCCATTCACCAACTACGTGTTCGGCCTGCTGCTGCTGGCCTATGCGCTGGCGCTGCTGGAACGCGACGGCGCGCTGATGGTGTGGGCGTGGGTCGGCGGAGTCGTCGCGATCGGCTTCTTCGGCGTGCTCAGCGGCACGCTGGCAACCGCGGCGACCGAATGGCTGGCGCGGATTTTCTGAGCCGGCGTTGTCCTAGCGACCGAAACCGACCGCTTCCAGCATCAGATCCCGGCGACGCGCCGCGTGTTCGGCGACACCGATCCGTCCGTTCGCCAACAGCGCATCGAGCGCGGCCAGTCGCGCATGCGTCGGCAGCGTCGGAAACGCGGCGCCGTGCTCGACAACTTCCGGCGGCCACACGCGCCGGTGCGCGAGCACCAGACGCACACTCACGACGCTGGCCACGGCCCAGACGACCAAGCCCGCCAGCAGGCAGAACATCTCGAGCGGAGACCACATACCCATGGCGACATCCGTGACGCTTTCCGGGAGCGTCAGCATACCGGGGGGTGTGATGGGCGGCGTGTAGGTGGGCGACTGATCTGGTCTCGCTCTTGGCGTTGGGTTCGGCTTCGGTTTTCGCTCTGCTTTCGCTCCGGCTCCGGCTCCGGCTCCGGCTCCGGCTCTGGCTCTGGCTCTGGCTCTGGCTTGGGCTTCGGCTTCGGCTTCGGCTTCGGCTTCGGCTTCGGCTTGGGCTTTGGCTGTGGCTCGGCTCTGGCTTCGGCTTGGCCCTTGATTTGAAATCGAGCCGTAAAGCGAGCCGAACACCGGAGCCTGGCGTGGCCGAAGAGCAGCCCATGTCTGAGCGCAGCGAGTTTGGGCTGCGTGCCGCGTCAGTCGAGGAGCACAGGGAACCGGCTCGGCGCAGCCGTGCCGGCTCGCGTCCGGCGAAGGGACCTTTTGGTTCCTTGTGGGTCCATCCAAAAGGGACTCGCACGCGCAGCGGGTGAAAGCCCTGCATTTGCTTCAGCTTCTAGTTTTTGCCTTGGCGCTGTCGCTGGATTTTTTACGCGGCCGCCAGACGGACTGCTCGCAAGGCGAAGATCAAGTACAGGGCTTCCGCGCTGTCGCGCGGCTTACTTTTGTCTTGGCAAAAGTAAGCAAAACCGTCTTCGCCGGACGCGATCCGCCGCGATACAGCCGCCGCGGTCCCCTGCGCTTCTCGGACGACG
>JBJMWR010000023.1:0-281849 GCA_045810015.1 Luteimonas sp. | reverse complement strand
GCAGATTGCCGAGCAGGCGTTCCAGAATTCCGGCGTGCGGATCTGGTAGGCCGCGTCCTCGACCATGCCGGCGATCTCGCCGTTTTTGATCTCGTAGTACAGCTGCCCGCCGAACTGCGCGTTGTAGCGCTGCTGGTCGATCGAGTACGAGCCGCGGCCGTGGATGTAGAGGCCGCGTTCGACCCCGGCGATCATGTCCTTGACCGTCAGCGGCGTCCTGCCCGGCGCCAGCGAGACGTTGGGCATGCGCTGGAACTGCACGCTCGACCACGCATCGGCGTAGCTGCAGCCATCCGACTCGGTCTTGCCGAGGATATGCGCCTGGTCGCGCGTGGTCTGGTAGTCGACGAGGATGCCGTCCTTGACCAGATCCCAGCGCTTGCACTGCACGCCTTCGTCATCGAAACCGACCGCGCCGAGACTGCCCGGCTGGGTCTTGTCCGCGAAGAAATTGACGAGGTCGCTGCCCCAGCGGTAGCCCTCGTCGCGCTTGTCGAGCGTGGCGAAACTGGTGCCGGCGTAGTTGGCTTCGTAGCCGAGCACGCGGTCGAGTTCGAGGGGGTGACCGACGTTCTCGTGGATGGTCAGGAAGAGGTTCGACGGATCGAGCACGAGGTCGTAGCGACCCGGCTGCACCGACGGTGCGGACAGCTTCTCGCGCGCCTGACGCGCCGCAGCTGCGGCATCGGCGCGCATGTCGTAGGCCTGGCCGTAGGCGATCACGCCGCCCGGCAGTTCGAAGCGCTGCGCCGGATCGGGCGAGAGGTATTCGTAGCCCAGGCCCATCGGCGCCGACAGGCCGTCGCGGGTGCGGAACTTGCCGCTGGCCTTGTCGACGGCGGTGACGGTAAACGGCGCCCAGATCCGGTGCACGTCCTGATCGATGTAGGAGCCGTCGGTGCTGGCGAAGTATTTCTGCTCGTTGACCAGGAACAGCCGCGAACTCACGAAGTCCGCACCTTCTGAAGTCGCAGCCGCGTTCACGTCCATCAGCAACGCGACCTTCTCCTCCAGCGGAACCGCCATACCGTTGCGCCGCACCGGCGTCGCCCACGACGCCTCGCCCACGCCGCGCACCGGGGCCAGCTGCACCGGCTCGGTCTGGATGCGTGCATTGGCCTTGGCGATCGCCAGCGCCTGCCGTGTGGCTTCGGCAATCCCGTCAGGATCGAGCGATCGCGTCGCCGCGAAGCCCCAGGCGCCGTTCGCGATCACGCGGATGCCGACGCCGGTCGATTCCTCGTTGACCACGTTCTCCACGCGCGTCTCGCGGGTCATCACGTACTGGCGCAGATAGCGTCCGATGCGCACGTCGCAATAGCTGCCGCCGCCATCGCGCGAGGCCTGCAGGGCGACATCGGCAAGACGCTTCTTCAGCGCCGGATCGAGGGTGCTGATGAGGTCTTCCGCTGCGATCGCGCGGCCGATGCCCCCGGGCAACAACAGGCTGCCGAATCCGATTCCACCGTAGACCATGAAGTCACGACGCCGCATTCCACTCTCCCCGCGGCGATGGCCGCACACCGTCCGATTCTTCGGCGGCACACGGCGCACGTCAAATGCCCTTCGGCACATTGTGTGCAGAAGCCTGCTTCGAAACACGCGCGCGCAGAGCTGCGCGCTGACAGTGCGACGCCCGGATGCTCAGCGCGCCGCTGCCGCTCCCGCTGGGATGGACGCCAGATTCCGCCGAAGCGTTTCCAGTACGAGTTGGTAGTAAACGCGCTCGTTGTCCGGGTCGTACAGGCCGTGTGTCTCGCTCAGCGGCATGTGGCTCTGATAGGGAACGCCCGCTGCGTCGAGCGCACGGCGCATCGCGCGGAAGTGCTCCGGGGACACGCGCGGGTCCCGCGCACCCTGCGCGAGCAACAGATCCGCGCGAATGCGCGCCGCATGCGTCGTGACCGATGCTTCGCGCAGTTCGGCAGGCTCGGTTCCGATGATGTCCGAAAGCCGGTTCCGGCCCCACCTCGAGCGTTGCGTATCGCCCCAACGGAACATGGTCGGCAGATCGTATGGACCCGCGAATCCGATGGCGCAGCGATAGAGATCCGGCTCCCGAGCGGCGCCCATCAGCGCGGCGTATGCACCGTAGCTCGCGCCCATGATGCAGGCCCGGTCCGGGTCGATACCGGCCTGCACCTGCGCCCAGCGCGTTGCATCCGTCACGTCACGCTGCATCGCCCCGCCCCACTCGCGATAGCCCAACCGCTCGAAGCCTCGACCGCGGCCACTGGAGCCACGGAAGTTCACCTGCATGACGGCGTAGCCCTGCGCGGCGAGGATCTGTACCTCCTTGTCGTAGCCCCACGCATCCTGCACACCGAAAGGACCGCCATGCACCAGCACCACCAGGGGCGCGTTACCGTTGATGTGAGCCGGACGGGTCAGGTAGCCGTCGAGCGACAGACCGTCGCGCGCGGTGAACTCCACGGGCGTCGTCGTCGACAACGCGTCCGGTTCCAGCCAGGAATGGCTGCGCATGATCGCGCGCATATCTCCCGATTCGGACTCCAGCGCATAGAACCGGCCGGGCTCGCGGTCACTCGACACGAGCGCGACAACGGACCGGCCATCGCGGCTGCTGCTCACGACGCGCGCGAACTGCCCGGGAAACTCCGCCTCCAGCGCGCGGATCAGCACCGCATGCGGATGCGTGTCGTCGAAGAAGGTCACGGCAGGAACGCCGGTGCCGTACCGGACCCCGATCGGCTCCCGCCCGTCGAGCGATCTGACGATGCTGTGGGGGCTCAGCCTGGGATGCGAAGCCACGATACGGCGAGCGCCGGTGGCCAGATCCATGCGTTCGATCACATCCGGTCCGTCCGCCCGCTCGGTCCACAGGTAGGCGGCCTGCAGCGCGTAGTCCAGTCCGACCGGCGAAACGCGCATGCCACTTTGCGCCTCGTCGTTGACGATCTCCCAGGCGTCATCGCGTCGCAGATACACCGTCTGCACGTCGTCGTCGTCGATCGCCCAGGCAAAGCGCGGCGCGCCGAGACGGTCGGTCATGAACATCGCATCGGGCACCGGACCATCCACGATGTCGATGGTCTTGCCGCCGCCCTGTGCGGGCACCTCCTGCAGCCGCATCAGACACTGGCGCCGCTGCACCCGGACACAGCTCTGGACCAGCACCCGGCCCGGCTTGTCGACGAGCGGATCGACCAGTGCGCCGTAGAAACCCCGTCGCCCGCTGCCGTCCGCGTTGATCGCATAGATCATGTTCGCGCTCACGGGCTGCGCGGTCTGGCCGGACTTGAACGACCAGCTCGCGAACAGGCGCTCGTCTTCGACCCATACGATCGAATCGACCCGGCCGTCCTTGCCCGGATCGATCCGGGCGGTGACCTGCAGATCGGATCGACGCAAAACCGCCACCATCACCCTGTCGGGCATCGGTACGCTGATCGCGTAGTAGTCGCCCTTGGGTGACAGCGCCATCCAGTTCACGGCGGGCTGGCGTAGCAGGTCGTCCAGTGAAGGCGCTTTGGCCGCAGCGGCGGACGCCAGCACCAGCAACGCACTCACAGCAGCCGTCCATCGCATCTTCGACATCCCTGCCCCCCAAGTTTGCACGCACTCTTCCACATTCCGGCATCTGCGGGAAGAAGCCCGGCTATCCTGTCGGCCTTTCGCCCCAGGATTCCGTATGCGCCACTCCCTGCTCGCTGTCGCCGTGCTCGCCGCCGCCCTCGCCGGCTGCAACCGTGAGGCGCCGAACACGCCCGTCACCGCGCAGGACGCGCCCGCTGCCACCGCACCGTCGCAAGCCGACGCTGCGTTCGCCGCACTGTCGAAGCGCTATCTCGACGAAGGCATGCGGTTCTCGCCGATCTCGGCCACGCAGATCGGCGATCACCGCTTCGATTCCGAAGTCGACGATCTCTCGGCCGCCGGTCGCCAGGCGGGTCTCGATTTCAACCGCCGCTACCTCACTGAACTCGATGCGATCGAACTCGCCCAGCTCTCGCGCGACAACCACGTCGATGCGCTGATCCTCAGGAACAATCTCGAGTACGGCATCTGGGACACCGAAACCCTGCAGAGCTGGGCCTGGGATCCGCAGATGTACAGCGGCCTGGCCGGCGGCGCGATCTACAACCTGATGGCGCGCGAGTTCGCGCCGATGCCCGAGCGCCTGAAATCGGCGACCGCGCGCATGGAGAAGATCCCGGCGATCCTCGCCCAGGCGCGTGAGAACCTCGACCCCGCGCGCGTGCCTGCCACGCATGCACGCACCGTCGCCGCGCAGAACAAGGGCGTGCTGTCGCTGATCGACACCTTCATCACGCCCAACGCCGGCCAGCTGCAGGGCGAGGACCGCACGCGTCTCGACGCCGCGGTGGAGACGCTGCGCGCCGCGGTCGAAGAGCACCAGACCTGGCTCGACGGGACGCTGGTGCCGAACGCCAAGGGCGAGTTCCGCGTCGGCGCGGAAATCTACGACCAGAAGCTCAAGTTCGCGCTCAACTCCTCGCTCAGCCGCCAGGACATCCGCCAGCGCGCTGAAGCCGAACTCGTGCGCATCCGCGACGAGATGTACGTCGTGGCCCAGGCCGTGCTGAAGGACCGTGCAGGTGCACCGGAGACGCCCGCGCAACCGAGCGAGGACCAGCGCCAGGCCGCGATCGAGGCGGCGATGGAGGTCGCCTATGCCGACAAGCCGGGACGCAATGAAGTCGTCGATTTCGCCAAGCACACACTGGACGTCGCGACCGAGTTCACCCGCCAGCACGATCTGGTCACCGTGCCGGACGATCCGGTCAAGATCATCCTGATGCCGGAATTCCAGCGCGGCGTCGCCGTTGCCTACTGCGATTCGCCCGGCCCGCTCGACAAGGGCCTGGACACCTACTACGCGATCTCGCCGATCCCGGATGAATGGGACGATGGCCAGGTCGATTCGTTCCTGCGCGAATACAACAAGCACATGATCCACGTGCTGACGATCCATGAAGCGATGCCCGGCCATTACCTCGAAGGCGCGCACTCGGTGAACCATCCGTCGACGCTGCGCGCGGTGTTCCGCTCGGGTCCGTTTGCCGAAGGATGGGCGGTCTACACCGAGCGGATGATGGCCGAGGCCGGCTACGCCGACAACGATCCGCTGTTCCGCCTGATGCAGCTCAAGTTCTATGCACGCGCGGTGGCCAACGCGATCCTCGACCAGGGCATCCACGTCGACAACTGGACCAAGGAGCAGGCGATGGACCTGATGGTCCGCCAGACCTTCCAGCAGACCAGCGAAGCCGAAGGCAAGTGGATCCGCGCGCAGCTGTCGTCGACCCAGCTCGCCACGTACTTCGTCGGTGCGCAGGAACACTTCGACGCGCGCAAGGCGGCCGAAGCCAAGGCCGGCGAGGCGTTCAACCTCAAGCAGTACCACGACGCCATGCTTGCCCAGGGCGCCCCGCCGGTGCGTTTCGCACGTCAGCTGATGCTGGACGAGACGATCGAGTAAGCGAGCCGGTTACCGGTAGGCTGATTGCGACGTGACCCGCCCCGGCGCAGGCCGGGGCCCAGCGACCTGCATCCGGAACACGGACCGCGGTGGCGGAGGGCGTGCTCCGTGGTTCGGCACGGCCAGCTGTCTCGCTGACATCGCCGTGCGGGTCTTTCAACGATCGCAGGTCGGGGCCCGCCGCGTTCCGTTTCGACGCCCGTTACAGAACGCAGGAATTGCTACGGGGCGACCCGCGCCGCGTGCTGGTGTAGAGCACGTTTCGCTTGAGCGGACCTGCGTCTGTCGAGAACCGCTGGAATGACGGGTGCTCGCTTACCGGCACCGCCCTACCCCCGCGCCGCCTCGAACGCTTCCGGCAACGTCTGCACCTTGCCGCAGTAGCTCGGGTCATACCCCGGCAGCATGCCGAGATCGCGCCGGAAGCCGTCGCTGCGCAGCAGCGTGAGCAGTTCCGTCAGACGCCCGGAATCGAGCACATCGTTGTGGCACAGGAAGAAATAGTGTTCGGTGATCAGCGGGAAGAAATCCAGTCCGTACTTGCGCGCCGGCGGCTCCAGCGCGAAGCCGACATCGGCGAGGCCGCTGGCGACGTAGGCCGACACCGCCGCGTGCGTGAGTTCCTCGACATCGCAGGCGCGGATGCGTTCGAAGGCGATGCCGTGGCGCGCGAGCATCGCTTCCAGTAACAGACGCGTGCCCGAGCCGGGCTGGCGGTGGATCATGCGGATGTCGGGGCGTTCGAGATCCTGCAGCGTCTCGATGCCGCGCGGATTGCCCGGCGCGAGGACCAGACCCTGACGACGCATCGCCAGATGGATCACGCGATCGGCGTCGAGGTCGAGGCGGTCGCGGTAGTGCGCGAACAGCACCGGTTCCAGATCGCCGATCGGCAGGTGCAGACCAGCGATGTCACAGGCGCCGCTGCGCAGCGCGACCAGTGCGTCGTCGGGGCTGCGGTATTTGAGGTCCAACGCGAGATCGGCTTCGGCCATCGTGCGGCGCAGTGTTTCGACGCCGAAGCCGTGCGAGGCGTGGATGCGCAGCGGCGTGGCATGCGCGCTGACCGTGCGTTCGAGTTCGGCTTCGAGTTCGGTGGCCAGACTGTCGAGCATCGGCGACAGACGCGCGGCGATGCGGTTGTCGGCCCAGACCAGACGCTCGCCGATCGGCGTCAAGCGTGCGCCGCGGCCGCGGGTCATGCGCAGCAGCGGCTGGCCGAAGACTTCGCGCGCGTCCTGCAGCTGGCCCCAAGCGTAGCGGTAGGACAGGCCGACCTTGCGCGCCGCGGCGGCCAGCGAGCCGGTCCCGCGTACCGCGATCAGCAGTTCCACCAGATGCGACGGCAGCCTGGCGCCGGCGGCGCTTTCCAGTTCCCAGCGCGGCTGGATACGGACCTTGTACATGTGCGACTCCCCCAGACCTGCTGCAGCGCAGCGCGCACCGGCCGCAGGTTCAATATGTTCCTGAAAGCCGGATATTCGACCATTGGAACTGGCAGTTCAAGGGTTGCGGGGGTACGGTTGCGACGATTTGTCGCATCCAATATGTATCCAAGAACATAAAGAAGCGACGAAGGTCAGATATCGGCACATCGACCCGGGGAGGATTCATGGCCACCAGTTCCGCAGCGACACAACCCGCCAGCAGCGCCCGAGAAGGCAGCCTGCTCTCGAAAGAACGCATCATCGCCAAGCCCGGTTTCAACCGCTGGCTGGTCCCGCCCGCCGCGCTGGCGATCCATCTGTGCATCGGCATGGCCTACGGTTTCAGCGTGTTCTGGCTGCCGCTGTCGAAGGCAGTGGGCATCGATGCCGCCATCGCCTGCGGTGCCGACATGGGCTTCTTCGCCCGCATCACCTCCGCCAGCTGCGACTGGAACATCAGCGAGCTGCAGTGGATGTACACGCTGTGCTTCGTGCTGCTGGGTTGTTCGGCAGCGATCTGGGGCGGCTGGCTGGAACGCGTCGGCCCGCGCAAGGCCGGCTTCGTTGCGGCGCTGTGCTGGTGCGGCGGCCTGCTGATCTCCGCGCTCGGCGTGCACCTGCACCAGATCTGGATGCTGTGGCTGGGTTCGGGCGTGATCGGCGGTATCGGCCTGGGCCTGGGCTACATCTCGCCGGTGTCGACGCTGATCAAGTGGTTCCCGGACCGCCGCGGCATGGCGACCGGCATGGCGATCATGGGCTTCGGCGGCGGTGCGCTGATCGGCAGCCCGCTGGCCGACATGCTGATGCGCCACTTCGCCACCCCGACCTCGGTCGGCGTGAAGGAGACCTTCCTGGTGATGGCCGCGGCCTACTTCGTCTTCATGATGGCCGGCGCGTTCGGCTATCGCGTTCCGCCGACGGGCTGGAAGCCGAAGGGCTGGACGCCGCCGCCGGCGAAGGACAACGCGATGATCACCCAGGGCCACGTGCACGTGAAGCGCGTCTGGGGCATCCCGCAGTTCTGGCTGGTCTGGGGCGTGCTGTGCCTCAACGTGTCGGCCGGTATCGGCGTGCTGGGTCTGGCATCGCCGATGCTGCAGGAAATGTTCGGTGGCCGTCTGATCGGTCTGGATGTCGGCTTCGGCGACCTCAGCACCGAGCAGCTGTCGGCCATCGCCGCGATCGCCGCGGGCTTCGTCGGCATGCTGAGCCTGGCCAACATCATCGGCCGGTTCTTCTGGGCCTCGATGTCGGACAAGTTCGGCCGCAAGGTCACGTACTCGATCTTCTTCGTGCTCGGCATCGCGCTGTACGCCTCGGCGCCGACGCTCGGCAACGCCGGTTCGATCGCGCTGTTCGTCGCGGCCTTCTGCGTGATCCTGTCGATGTACGGCGGCGGCTTCGCCACCGTGCCGGCGTATCTCGCCGATCTGTTCGGCACCCAGCACGTGGGCGCGATCCACGGCCGCCTGCTGACGGCATGGGCGACTGCCGGCATCCTCGGCCCGCTGGTGATCGGCTACATGCGCGAGCATCAGCTGAGCCTCGGCATGCCGCCGTCGCAGGTCTACAACACCACGATGTACATCCTCGCCGGCATGCTGGTCCTGGGCCTGATCTGCAACCTGCTGGTGCGCCCCGTCAATCCGAAGTACTTCATGTCGCCGGAAGAACTGGCGCACGAGAAGCAGCTGGCGCACGAGAAGGTCGATGCCAGCGGCAAGTCGCTGATCTCGCAGGACGAGATGGATCGCATCGGCGCCGGTGGCAACCCGGCACTGGTCGCGTTCTGCTGGGCCGCAGTCGGTATTCCGCTCGCCTTCGGCATCTGGAAAACGCTGGAAAAAGCCCTGGTGCTGTTCGCCTGAGGCATGAGCCAGGACCGGCGGCCGCTCACGCGGTCGCCGGTACCCTCCCGACATGACACGTTCCCCCAACACAGATCTTCTTCAGAGCGACACGACAGCCGGCGCAGTGCGTCGACCCGTCGAACGCTGGCGCGACGGCGCGGTGCGTCAGGTCGACGATCACGTGGCCGAGGAAGTGCCGGTGGCCTTCGTCTACAACGACGTGCCGTTCGCGGTGATGATGGCGACGCCCGCCGATCTCGAAGATTTCGCGCGGGGGTTCGCGATCAGCGAAGGCATTGTCGATGCGCCTGGCGATGTCGCCATCGAAGACATCGCGCATTTCATCGAAGGCATCGAGATCCGCCTGCGGATTCCCGAGGCGCGCGCCGAGGCACTGGCCTTGCGTCGCCGCAGCATGAGCGGACGCAGTGGCTGCGGCGTCTGCGGCAGCGAACTGCTCGAAGCGGCATTGCGCTATCCCGCGCCGGTCACGACCGATGTCCGCGTGTCACCCGAAGCACTGTCACGGGCATTGCGCGCACTGCGCGATGCGCAATCCATTGCCGCGCTCACCGGCGCGACGCACGCGGCAGGCTGGGCCTCGCTCGACGGCACGCTGCAGCTCGCACGCGAAGACGTCGGCCGCCACAACGCGCTCGACAAACTGATCGGCGCGCTGCACGCAAATTATTTCGATCCCGCCGACGGTTTTCTCGTCGTCACCAGTCGCGCGAGCTACGAAATGGCAATGAAGGCGGCGAGCGTCGGCATCGCATTGATGGCGGCGATCTCCGCGCCCACCGCGCTGGCAATTTCGCTGGCCGAGCGCGCCCATCTCACCCTGATCGGTTTCGCCCGCGACGACGGGCATGCCGTGTACACCCACGCGCAGCGGCTGCTGCCCCCGCCGGTGACATCGCCGGTCGCCGTGCGCACAGGCAGGAGTCACGCATCATGAGCAACGACACGATCCGCAAATACGACGGTCCCGCCGGTGGCTGGGGCGCGCTCAAGAGCGTGGCCAAGCACCTGACCGAACAGAAGATCGCGGTCAGCGGCGCGAAGACGCTGCTCAAGGCCAACCAGCCCGATGGCTTCGACTGCCCCGGCTGCGCCTGGCCTGACCGCGACCACACCTCGACCTTCGAGTTCTGCGAGAACGGCGCGAAGGCCGTCGCCGCCGAAGCGACCAAGTTCCGCGCCGGTCCCGAGCTGTTCGCCAAATACACCGTCACGCAGCTCGCCGAATACAGCGATTACTGGCTCGAACAACAGGGCCGCCTGACCACGCCAATGCGCTACGACGCGGCGACCGATCATTACGTGCCGGTGACCTGGGACGAGGCGCTCGGCTTGGTCGCGACGCATCTCAACGCCCTGCCCTCACCCGACAACGCGATCTTCTACACCTCGGGCCGCACCTCGAACGAGGCCGCGTTCCTGTACCAGCTGTTCGTGCGCGAGTACGGCACCAACAACTTCCCCGACTGCTCGAACATGTGCCACGAGTCGTCCGGCACTGCGCTCAAAAAACAGATCGGCGTCGGCAAAGGCACGGTGTCGCTGCACGATTTCGAACTCGCCGACGGCATCTTCATCTTCGGTCAGAATCCCGGCACCAACCATCCGCGCATGCTCGGCGAACTGCGCGAGGCGGCGAAGCGCGGCGCAAAGATCGTCTCGTTCAATCCGCTGCGCGAGCGCGGCCTGGAACGTTTCGCCGATCCGCAGGACAAGCTGGAGATGGCGACCTACAGTTCGACGAAGATCTCGTCGGACTACTTCCAGCTCAAGATCGGCGGCGACCTCGCGGCCGTGAAGGGCATGATCAAGCACGTGCTCGAACGCGACGTGGAAGAGACCGGGCTCGGTCGGCCGTCACTGCTCGACCATGCATTCATCGCCGAGCACACGACCGGCTTCGAGGACTTCGTCGTCGATGTGCTGGCCGAATCCTGGGACGTGATCATCGAGGAATCCGGACTCGACGAGGCGCAGCTCCGTCGCGCCGGCGAGCTGTATCTGTCGTGCGAGCGCGTCATCGCGTGCTGGGGCATGGGCATCACCCAGCACAAGCATTCGGTCGCGACGATCAACGTGCTGATGAATCTGCTGCTGCTGCGCGGCAACCTCGGCCGTCCCGGCGCCGGCGCGTGTCCCGTGCGCGGCCACAGCAACGTGCAGGGCGACCGCACGATGATGATCTACGAGAAGCCGCCGGTCGCGTTTCTCGATCGCATCCGCGACGTGTTCGGTTTCGAGCCGCCGCGCGAGGACGGCTTCGATACCGTCGGCGCGATCGAGGCGATGATCGACGGCCGCGGCCAGGTGTTCTTCGGCATGGGCGGCAACTTCGCCATCGCCACCCCGGATTCCGACGCGACCGCGCGCGGTCTGCGCAGCTGCGCGCTCACCGCGCACGTCACCACCAAGCTCAACCGCAGCCATCTGATCCACGGCAAGGACGCGTTGATCCTGCCGTGCCTGGGCCGTACCGAGATCGACATCCAGGCCGCCGGTCCGCAAGGCGTGACCGTCGAGGATTCGATGAGCATGGTGCACCTGTCGTCGGGCATCAATCCGCCGGCGTCGGACACGCTGCTGTCGGAGCCTGCAATCGTCGCGCGGCTCGCGCACGCCACGCTGGGCGCGCGTTCGAAGATCGACTGGCTGGGCGTGGTCGAGGATTACGACCGCATCCGCGACCTGATCGCGATGACCTTCGACGATTTCCACGACTTCAACACCCGCGTGCGCGTGCCCGGCGGTTTCCGCCTTTCGAATACGGCCCGCGACCGCAAGTGGGTCAATCCGGCCGGCAAGGCGGTGTTCTTCGCCTGCCCGGTGCCGACCGACAATCCCATCCACCGCGCGCGTCGCATGCACGGCACGCAGCCGGTGTTCACGCTCGCGACCACGCGGTCGCACGACCAGTACAACACCACGATCTACGGCCTCGACGACCGCTACCGCGGCGTGTTCGGCGAGCGTCGCGTACTGTTCGCGAACGCGGACGACATCGCCGCGCTCGACATGAAGGCCGGCGACTGGGTGGATCTGGAAAGCCTGTGCGAGGACGGCGTGCGTCGTCAGGCCCTGCGCTTCCTGCTGGTCGAATACAACATCCCGCGCGGCTGTCTGGCGGCGTACTACCCGGAGACCAATCCGCTGGTGCCGCTGTCGAGCTTCGCCGACGAATCACGCACACCGACGTCGAAGTCGGTGCCGGTCATCGTGACACCGCACGTCGCCGACGTCGGCGCGCACATGCCGCGCCAGCGCGACATCACAGCCACCATTGTCCGCTGACGAGGCCCTGCTGCAGGTGCTGCTGACCGAACTGGCGGCAGCGCCGGATGGCATGTCGCTGCCGCGACTGTGCAAGCGTCTCGGTGTTCGCATGAGCGTGTTGATGCGCACCCTCGCTTACCTCGGCGAGGAACGCATCGGCGATGCGCAGGGACCGGGCTGGGTGCGCACGGTCCAGGATGGGGAGCGGACGCTCGCGCAACTCACCGACAGCGGCCGCGCAGTCGCGATGTCGCTGCTGCAGCCGGACGACAGCGCGCCGGCTTGACCGACGCTTCGACGCCGCGCTTGACCGCACCGCAACGAGCACTTCGGCCTGCGTTGTCCACACCGGATGTGGATGGTCTGATGACAAAGGTGTGGATAAGCACCGCGAGGCCGCCTCGCAGGCGGCCTCATTTCATGCGGTCAAATTTTCACCACCCTGCTGATGCCGGTGGATCTTCCCGCTTGATCCGCGCATCGGGATGTGCAGCGCGCTGTCGCACCGCTCAGGCGACCGGATCCGACCACACCGCGAACTCGTTGCCGCTCGGCTCGGCGAAGTGGAACCGGCGACCGCCCGGAAACTCGAAGACAGGTTTCAGGATCGTGCCGCCCGCGGCCTCGACCTTCGCAAGCGTCTCTTCGATGCGGGCGCTGTAGAACACCAGCAGCGCACTGCCCGCCTCGCTGCGCGCCTGCAGATCCGCGCGATAGAAACCGCCGTCCAGTCCTTCGTTCGAGAACGCGATGTAGTCCGGACCGTAGTCCTCGAAGATCCAGCCGAATGCCTGTGCGAAGAACTGCTTCGTCGCATCGAGATCGCGGGCGGGAAGTTCGACGTAGTTGAGTTTTTCGTGGGCGGGCATGGCGGGGCTCCGGAAATGAATCCGGATGATGCCCGATGACTCGCGTCGCAGTGTCGAGTCACGACCCAGCGCGCCTACAAAAAGGGTTGGGACAGCGTGTAAAAACGCTAGACGGGTGGCGCGCGGGCCGTCATCGCGCACGCCCGCAATCGCAAGGCGAAATAGGCGGCAGCGACCAAGGGCCAGGCGGCGAGCCATTGCCCAGGCATGGTCATGAGGAGATAGAGGGAGGCCCCGACGCCTGCGCCCAGTCCGATCCAGTAATTCGTCTGACGCTCGCAAAATTGCGCCGCGCCGAGATTCCGGTAAAGGCGCCAGAGCGTCACGAGCCCGAACCATCCCGCAACCAGCGCCAGGCTCAAGCCGACGGATGCGCCGGCAGCGCCGTGATTTTCGAAGGCATCGAACAGGGCCGGGACGCCCAGCAGTGTCCAGAACATCGCGACAAGCGTCGTTGGCAGCAGAACGAACACGCCGATCGCCTTGTGGACGAGCCGGAGCGACATCAGAGAGATCTTCGACACCCCTGAGGGACTGGCCATCTAGATCCCGCTGGTGGGCACGAAACCGGAATCGCGCAACGTCTGCAATGGCGCGAACAGGGGCTTTGGCAGCTGCTCCCAGTGAAACCATTGCCAGCCCAGACATTTCGCGGGTTCGAGCACCATCGGCTCACCAGTCGCCTGCGCAGTGACGAACAGGGTCACGTAATGTCGGCCTTCGACCGCGAAGACATCGCTGGTGTACGGCGCGGACGCGATGTCGTGGAGTGCGAGCCCGGTCTCTTCCAGCACCTCGCGCCGCGCGCAGTCCGCGACCGTTTCGCCGAATTCCAGATGACCGCCCGGCAAGGCCCAGGTCCCCGCGCCATGCGCGCCGGCACGTTCGCCGAGCAGCACCTTGCCGTCGCGGAGGATGATCACGCCGACGCCCACCAGGACATCGCCGGACTGTTCTTTCGTCGCCATTCCCATGTCCCGTCGTGTGTGGAGGCCAGTGATCGTGCGATGCGCCGATACGGGCCCATCAGGCGCGCAGCGTGGCGCCGCCGTCGACGTAGAGATCGCTCATCGCGATGTGGCTGGCCTGGTCGGACAGCAGGAACATCACCGCGTGTGCGATGTCCTCGGGCTCGGCAAGCTTGGCCAGCGGGATGCCGCTCTTGAACGTCTCCAGCGTGCCGGCGATGGTGCGCGCCTCGCCACCGGCGTCGGTCCACATGCCGGTCTGCATCGGCGTGCGCGTCGAACCGGGCGCGACGATGTTGCAGCGGATGCCCAGAGGCGCGAGTTCGAGGCCGAGGCAGCGCACGAACATCGTCGTCGCGGCCTTGGACGCCGCGTAGGCCGCCATGTTCTGGCGCGGGATGCCGGCGGCGTTGGAACTGACGGTCACCATCGCACCGCGGCGGCGCGGCGCCATGACGCGGGCCACGGCCTGGGACACATGGAAGACGCCGTCGGTGTTGACGGCGAAGGTGCGGCGCCACTCGTTGGCAGTGAGGTCGAGGACCGATGCGGTCGAGAGGATGCCGGCGACGTTGATGGCGAGATCGATGGGGCCGAGGTCGGCTTCGATCTCTCTGACCAGCATGTCGACTGCGGCTGCGTCGGTGACGTCGAGGGCGTGGGAATGGAGGGTCGCGAGACCTGCCCTCACCCCAACCCCTCTCCCAGGGGGAGAGGGGCTCAAAAACGGGCGACCTCGAGATTCGAGCCCCTCTCCCCCCGGGAGAGGGGTTGGGGTGAGGGCCCCATCAGCCGACGCAGTGTCTCCAGAAGATGCCCCCACCACCGGCGCCTCCCGATCCGTCGCCACCACCGTCGCGCCGCTGCCCTGCAGCAGTCGCACCAAAGCAGCACCGATGCCGCCGGCGGCGCCGGTCACGAGTGCGATCTTTCCGTCGAAGCCTGTGAGTTGCATGTGGTCGATTCCGGGACTGTCGTGTGGTGCGGCGAGGAGATGATGGGTTTGCTGCGCTCTACCCATCCTACGATCCGGCAAATGGATAGAGCCGCGCGGTTCTTCGCTAACGCGGGTCGAAAGCCGCAAGTCGCGCATCGAGCCACGGCGCGATGCGTGCGGTGGCATCGCGGCCGGTCAGCTCGGCATGCAGGAACGGCAGTTCGATCGATTCGATGTGCGCGGCATGCGCGACCCACAGCGAGGACTGCAGGTTCGGGCGGTCGGCATGGTCGTTGCCGGCGCGCACGTGCAGCAACGTGCCGTCGAAACGATGGTGGTGATGCAGGCGCACCAGGCGATTGGTGTCGGTGACCGCGCGCACGACGCCGTCGAGCACCGCGCTTGGCAGGTTGCCCAGCGCGCTGTCGCCGCGACGCAGGAAGTCGACGATCGCCTCGCGCGTGCGCAGCGCGGGATATGCATCCGGATCGTAGCCTGCGATCGCCAGCAGCGCGCGCAGTGCGGCGATGGCGTCCGGCTCGGGTTCTGCGCGCCAGACCTCGGCGGGATACGCGTCGAGCAATGCGAGGACACCAACTTCGCGGCCAAGCGCGCGCAGGCGAACAGCCATCGCCTGGGCGAGGATGCCGCCAACCGACCAGCCGAGCAGATGCACCGGACCGTCCGGCTGCAAGGCGACAACGCGGTCGGCGTACTCGGCCGCCAGCGCATCGATGCTGCCGGGCAGCGCCTGGCTCAGATCGAGTGCCGGCGACTGCAGGCCGTACACGCTGCGGGCGGGCGCGAGTGCTCGAGCGAGGTCGCGATAACACCAGGCGATGCCGCCGGCCGGGTGCACGACGAACAAGGGCGCCCGCGCGGGTTCGCCCTGCGCGAGGGCAATCACCGGCGCGAGGCCGTGGTCAGGATCATCGCCCTCGCCCGCGTCGAGTGCGGCGGCGAGTCCTTCGACCGTCGGCGTGGCGAACAAGGCACCGAGCCCCGGATCGCGGCCGAACGTCTGCTGGATCGCGAGCAGGAGATGCACGGCGAGCAGCGAATCGCCGCCGAGCGCGAAGAAGTCGGCGTCCGCACCGACGCGTTCGACACCAAGGGCTTCGGCGAACAACGCGGCGAGCGCGGACTCGGTCGGCGTGCGCGGCGCGACGCTGGCGCCTGCCTCGAACGCGGGCGCCGGCAGCGCATCGCGGTCGAGCTTGCCGTTCGCGGTGACCGGCCAGTCGGCGAGCGCGACAAATGCAGACGGCACCATGTAATCCGGCAGCTGCGCGGCGACGAACGTACGCAGCGACGCAGCGTCGAAATCGGCCGTGGGCTGCAGATAGCCGACCAGGCGCCGGTCACCGGCGCGGTCCTCGCGCACGATGACGGCCGCCTGCGACGCGAGTCCGCTGGCGACGATCGCGGCTTCGATCTCGCCCAGCTCGATGCGCAGACCGCGCAACTTGACCTGGTGATCGCTGCGACCGAGGAATTCCACTGCGCCGTCGTCACGCCAGCGCGCGAGATCGCCGGTGCGGTAGATGCGTTCGCCCGGGAGATGCGGATCGGCGAAAAAGCGTTCGGCGGTCAGATCGTCGCGACCCAGATAGCCGCGCGCGAGCTGGATGCCGCCGAGATACAGATCGCCGACGACACCCGCTGGCAGCGCGCGCATGCGCGCATCGAGTACGTACAGCCGCGTGTTCCAGACCGGGAAGCCGATCGGCACCGGGCGCGAGGTGTCATCCGCACTGGCGGGCCAGAAGCTGACGTCGACCGCGGCTTCGGTCGGGCCGTAGAGGTTGTGCAGTTCCGCCTCGACGGTCGCGTGGAAGCGGTCGCGCAGATCGGCATCCAGCGCCTCACCGCTGACGAAGACGCGACGCGTCGAAAGCCCGCGCGCGTCCGGCGCGCTGAGGAACGCGGCGAGCATCGACGGCACGAAGTGCAGCGTGGTGATGCCGGCCTCGCGGATCAGCCGCGCGATCGCAACCGGGTCGCGGTGTGCGTCCGGCGCTGCGACCACCAGCGTGGCGCCGGCCAGCAGCGGCAGGAAGAATTCCCAGACCGAGACATCGAATGTGGCCGGCGTCTTCTGCAGGATTCGGTCGGACGCATCGATGCCGTAATGCGTGCGCATCCATTCGAGGCGGTTGACGATCGCACGATGTCCGACGACGACGCCCTTGGGCTCACCGGTCGAGCCGGAGGTGTAGATGACGTAGGCGGCATGCTGCGGATCGACGGAGGGCAGCGCGGTGTCGTACGCACGCTGCGGCCAGTCGCGGGGCGCGAAACGCGGCGCGTCGTCCGGCCAGTCGACCCCGTCGTCGGCATGCGCGAGCAGCGCAACCGGCTGTGCGGACCGCAAAATGCGCGCGCGTCGTTCCAGCGGATGCGCGAGATCCATCGGCAGATACGCCGCACCGGCGCGCAACACGGCGACCAGTGCGACGACGAGTTCGATCGAGCGCGGCAATGCGACCGCGACGACCGTGTCGGCACCGGCGCCACGCGCGTGCAGCGCCTGCGCGAGTGCGCGGCTGCGTGTGTCGAGCTCGCGGTACGTCAACGTCGCGTCGCCGAACACCAGCGCTGGCGCATCGGGCGTGGCCACCATCGACGCTTCGATCAGCGCGACCAGCGTCGTGTCGGGCACCGGATGCGCGGTTGCGTTGAAGTCGAACAGCGTGCGTGCGGCTTCGGCGGGTGTCGCCAGCGGCACGTAGTCGAGACGCGCATCCGGCTGCGCTGCAACCGCGAACGCCGCGGCGAGGAAGGTGCGCAGACGCGTCGCGTGCGCGGCGACGTCGGTGTCGGCGTACAGATCGGGATTGGCCTCGATCTCCAGATCGAGCGCCTGCACGCCATCGCCGCGGAAGCCCAACGTGATGTCGTCGACCGGTCCGGTGCCGAGGATTTCCATCGACGCGCGCGTGCCGGCGAGCAGTGTCGGGCGATAGAACGGTTGCACATTGATCAGCGGGCCATGCAGCCGGCGCTGGCCGCCGATCAGGCCAAGATCGCGTCGCAACTGCTCGCCGCGATAGCGACCATGCCGGCGGCCACGCAGCAGCGCGCGAACCATCGTCTGCATGAAATCCGCGACGCTCGCATTCGGCTGTGCGGGCACGCGCAGCGGCAGCACGTTCATGACCATCGCCGGCACGCGCGCGGACGCACTGCCGAGACGACCCATGAAAGGGACGCCGACGACCGCCTCGCCCTGCTCGCCGAAGCGCTGGCAGTAGGCGGCGGTGAACGCGGTCAGCACATCCGGCCAAGGCTGGCCGAGCGCGGTGGCCGCGCGTGCGAGCCCATCGCGGAAGTCCGCGTCGAGCGTTTCGACATGGCGCAGGCAATCGTGCGCGGCATGGGCAAAGCCGCCGCCGAGTCCGGACGCCGCCGGCATGCCGGCCAGCGTCTCCTGCCAATACGCCGCATCGGTCGTGTGCTTCTCCGACGCGCGATAGCTCGCGTCCTCGGCCAGCACGCCATCGAGCGGCGCGAAGGCTGCGCCGGCAGATGTGTCGGCGTACAGCGCGCAGGCGCGCTCGGTCAGCAGCGCCATGCCGTAGCCGTCAGTCGCGAGGTGATGCACGCGCAGGTACCAGACGTAGCGGTCGCCGCCCAGCAGGTACAGCCGCTGCAGCGCGAGTCGATCGCGCGCGGGATCGACCGGCGACAGGCGATCGCGCGTCATCGCCGCGCGCGCGGCGTCGTCCGGCGCGGACTCGGCCGACAGGTCGACGACGTCCAGATGCGGCACGTGACCCGCGTCGATCCACTGGATCGGACCGTCGCCCGTCTCGCGCATGCGCAAGGCCAGCACCGGCGCCTCGTCGGCGGCCTGGTTCGCCGCGCGCACAAAGGCATCGACATCCAGCGGGCCGTCGATCCACAAGGCGTGCGCGGTGTTGAATGCCGGGTTGTCCGGCGCCAGCCGCTGCGCATACCAGAGGCCGGCCTGCGCTTCGGTCAGCGGCCAGCCCGTGCCCGACGCGGCGGCATCGGCTTCGACGCGGGACGCTGTCGCGGTCATCCGGCGGCGGGCGTGTCGCGCTGCAGGTCCTGCACGACCTGCCACCAGCCGGCGAGCGTGGTGTGCTCGGCGAGATGCGAGAACTCCAGCGCAAGGCCGTGTTCGCCCCAGGCCATCACCAGGCCCAGCACGCGCATCGAATCGAGACCGAGGTCCATCAGATTGTCGTCGTCGCGCACGTCTTCGGGCGCTTCGCCGACGAGTTTGGCGACATCGGCGCGCATGCGCGCGAGGGTCAACGGTCCGGTGCGGTCCACAGTCACTGCAATATCTCCAGAAGTCGGTCGGTGGTCAGCGGCACGCCGCAGGTGCGCGCGATCCAGTGCAGCGCGAGGTCGTGGTCGGCGCGCGAGAAATCGGCGACCGCATCGGCCACGACGAAGGTTTCGATGTCGCGCTGGAAGGCGTCGGTCGCCGTCGACAGCACGCCGATATGCGCGTAGACGCCGGTGATGAGCAATTGATCGCGACCGCGCGCGCGCATCAGGGTGTCGAGGTTGCTGCGCTGGAAAGCGCTGTAGCGGTGCTTGACCAGCACGTGGTCGCCGTCGGCGGGCGCCAGTGCGTCGATGATGGCCTCGTGCTCGGCACTCGCCTGCATGCCCGGGCCCCAGAGCTCGGCCTGCAGGCCACGATCGCGCCGGTCCTGATTGCCGCGCTGCGCGGTGTAGAACACCGGGATGCCCTGGCTGCGGCAATGCGCGAGCAGGCGCGCGAGGTTCTGCACGGCAGGCGCCAGCGGTGCGTCGTCCTGCGCGAACGCGGCGAGGAAGTAGCGCTGCATGTCGTGGACGAGCAACGCGGCGCGGGATGTCTCGGGCATCCACTGGCCTCGCGCGGCCGGGAGTTCGGCGGCGGTGGGCAACGGATACGGTGCGATCTTCGGCAGGCCCATCAGCCGGCGTCCTTCTGCTCTTCGAGGAAACGCGCGCGCAGCTGCGCACGCAACTCGCGCCGGCTGACCTTGCCGACCGCCGTGGTGCCGAACGCATCGACGAACACGATCTGGTCCGGCACCTTGAACGCCGCGAGCCCGCGGCCGCGCACCCAGGCCTTGAGCTCGGCAGGACGCGGTTTCTCGTCGCCGGGAATCACGAACGCGCAGCTGCGCTCGCCGAGGAACTCGTCGGGAATCGACACCACGGCCGCATCGAACACCTGCGGATGCGCGAGCAGGTGGTCTTCGATTTCCTCGGCCGAGATCTTCTCGCCGGCGCGGTTGATGTGGTCGGTCGCCCTGCCCTGCACAATCAGATGGCCGCTCGGCAGGCGCTGCACCATGTCGCCGGTGCGGTAGAAGCCGTCGTCGGTGAACGACCGCGCATTCGCCGCCTCGTCGTTGTGATACGCGCGGATCGTGTACGGACCGCGCGTCAGCAGATGGCCGATTTCGCCATCGGCGACCGGCGCGCCGTGATCGTCGACCACCAGCACTTCATCGTCGGCGCTGATCGGTCGGCCCTGTGTGGTCAGCACGAGCTCGTCGGCATCGTCGAGACGCGTGTAGTTCACCAGGCCTTCGGCCATGCCGAACACCTGCTGCAGCGTGCAGCCCAGGCCCGCGACCACGCGGCGCGCGGCTTCCGGCACCAGCTTGGCGCCGCCGACCTGCAGCACCTGCAGGCTCGACAGATCATGCGATGTCTTGCCCGCGGCATCGGCCCACAGCAGCGCGAGCGGCGGCACGAGGCCGACGCAGGTCACGCGCTCGCGGGCGATCAACGGGAACGCCGCGTCAGGCCCGGGGCCGGGGCTCAGCACCACGCGCGCGCCTGCATACAGCGCGCCGAAGAAACCGGGCGAACTCATCGGGAAATTGTGCGCGGCCGGCAGCGCGACCATGTAAACGCTGTCCGCATCGATGCCGCACAGATCGTTGCTGGCGCGGAAGCTGTAGATGTAGTCATCGTGCGTGCGCGGGATCAGCTTCGACAGACCGGTGCTGCCGCCGGAGATCTGCAGGAAGGCGACCGACTGCGGATCAGGATCGCCCGGCAGCGCGTCGCGCGGACCGTCGAGCGCATCGACGGACACGAACTCCGCTGCATCGCCAACGACGAACACCTGCCGCACCGCCGGCACCTCGGCCTGCAGATCACGCGCAAGCGTGCGGTAGTCGAACGTCTCGTAGCGTTCCGCGCAGACGTAGGCGCTGGCCTCGGCCTTGCGTGCGAAGTGCGCAACTTCGGTCAGCCGATGTGCGGGCAATGCATACACCGGCACCAGCTGCGCGCGGAACAGCGCGCAGACCACAGCGACGAATTCGGGGATGTTGCCCAGCTGCACGACGACACGATCGCCGGGCGCCAGACCGCTTGCCAGCAGCCCCGCGGCGATGCGCTCGGCCTCCGCCCACAGCTGCGCGTAGGTCCAGCGCGTGTCGCCACCGACGACGGCAGTCGCATCCGCGAAACGCGTCGCGCGTTCGCGCAGGAAGCCGGGAAAGGTTTCGCCGCGCCAGTGGCCGGCGGCGCGGTAGCGCGCGACGAAGTCGTCGGGCCACGTCTGCCGCAGCGGCACGGTATGTGGGGATGCATCGGTCATGCGCAACAGGTGTCCTGGTGTGTCTTCAGGCCGCGCGGGCATCGTCGATGCCGAGCGCATTGCGCAGGGCCATGAACTTCGCCGCAGTCTCGTCGACCTCGAGCGCGGGCTGCGAATCGGCCACGATACCGGCCCCGGCGAACAGATGCATCGCGTGACCCTGCACGCGCGCGCAGCGAATCGCCACGTACCAGTCGCCGTCGCCCGACGCATCGGTCCAGCCGACCGCGCCGGCATAGAAGCCGCGGTCGAAGGGTTCGAGATCGCGGATCGCCTGCAGCGCCGGCAGACGCGGCGTGCCGCAGACCGCGGGCGTGGGATGCAGCACGCCGGCGAGCGTCGCCGACGAGATGTCGTGGGTCTTCAGCGTGCCGGTGATGCGCGTCGCGAGATGCCACATCGTCGCGGTCGCATGCAGCGACGGTCGCGGCGGCGCCTGCAGCTGGCTGCACAGCGGCGCGAGGCCATCGAGGATCGCCTCGACGACGAAACGGTGTTCGCGCAGATCCTTGTCCGAGGCCAGCAGCGCATCGGTGCGGCGGCGGTCTTCGGCCTCGTTGCCGACGCGACGCGCCGAGCCGGCCAGCGGATGCGAGACGACCGCGCGGCCGCGACGCGAGACCAGCAGCTCCGGCGTCGCCCCGACCAGCCACGCGGGCGCTTCGCCCGGCGCAACCGGCAGCGGCACGACATAGGTGGTCACGCTGGCGTCGCTGCCGAGCTTGACCGCGAGCACGTGCGGATCGATCGGCGCCGCGCCTTCCACGCGCAGGCCGCGCGCGAGTACGACCTTGCGCAACGCGTTCTCGCCCGCGGGCGCATCGCGCAGCACGGCGACGCAGCGCGCGACCGCGCCGGCGTAATCGGCGGCAGGCGGCAGTTCCGCGGCAACACACAACGGGCCGAGCGTCGACGGCAGACTGCCGGTACCGGGCATGGAGAAACGCTCGGGCTGATACAGCGCGTCGTCCTGGTGTGGATCGAACGGCAGCGCGCCGACCAGAAGATCCGGTCCACTGCGCGGCGTGGCGAAGAAAGCGGCGACGCGGTCGCCCAGCGTGGCCGCCGGGCCGGCCGGCAGACGGGTGCGGATGCCGTCGGTCGCCAGACGCCGGTCCGGCGCGTGCAGGCGAAACAGGCTGGCGACATCGCCGCTCAGATCGCGCGCTTCGAGGGCGCGGGTCGCGCTCATGCGGGACGTCTCGCGTGCAAGGTGGCGACCAGCGACAGCACGGCCAGCACCACGCCGACGAACAGATACGGCGCCGACGGCGAACAGCGATACAGCAGCGTGCCAAGCAACGGGCCGGCGACCATGCCCATGCCCTGCACCGCCGCGACCGTACCGGCCGCCGCGCCCTGTTCGTGCGACTCGACCGAATCGGCGGCCAGCGCCTGGAACGACGGGAACACGAAGCCCATGCCGAACGCGGCGAATCCATAGGCCGCCAGCAGCTGCCACTCCACGGCCACCAGCGCCGACGACGCGAAGCCGATACCCGAGACCAACGCGCCGAATGCGATCCAGCGCGCCGGCGGCACCGACTTGAACCGCATCACCAGCGACTGGGCGAAGATCAGGCCGATGCCGACCGCGGTCAGCGCCAGACCGGCAACGCGCGCGCCATCGGCCGGGGACAGCTGCAACCGGTCGATCGCGAAGAAGCCGACGACGACCTGGGCGATCGTCACCGACACCATCGCCGCGAACACGGTGAACACCGGCAGGCGCAGACGTGGATCGGCCAGCGCCATGCCCGTCTTCGGCTTCCGGTGCAGGCTGTCGGAAGCCGGCATGTCGGGCAGCCGCCACCACAACACCACGAGCGCGAGCAGCGGCAGTGCCGCGGCGATGTACAGCGCCAGCGCGATGCCGTGGAACGCGATCCAGCCGGCCGCGGCCGGGCCCAGCACCATGCCCAGCGCGTTCGCGGTGCCGAGCTTGGCCATCGCACTGCCGCGCAGACCGGGCGCCACTTCATCGGCCACCAGCGCGCCGGCGGTCGGTGGAATCGCGGCGTAGAACAGGCCGATCAACGCGCGCGTGCCCACCAGCATCGCCACCGACATCAGCACCGCCGGCGGCGACCGCAGCGCCACATCCACGAACACCGCCATCGCGATGTAGACCACGGCGTAGCCGGTCAGCCCGATCAGCAGCACGCGTCGACGGCCGATGCGGTCACTGAGTCGGCCCCAGCGTCGCGCCGACAGCATCCACAGCACACCGGCCGCAGTGACCGACAGGCCGGCATGCCACTCGGCCAGTCCCAGCAGGCGCACGACCGGGCCGACCACCGCGACGAAGGCCATCATCGCCATCGTGCCCACGAGGGCAGTGAACACCAGCGCCGGCAGGGCGGACGCGGTGCGGGGCGCGGTCATCGCAGTGTGCATCGGGGTCTCGGGTTCGCGGGCGCCAGCGGCGGCCCGGCAGGCAACGCGGCGGGGGTCCGCCGGTTGACGGTCTCGCGCGGATCGCAGAGGCCAAATGATAACAGATCGCATTTACGGACGGCCACGGAAAGCGCCGCGAGACGCATCGTTCCGATGCGATGAAGTTATTGAGAATAATTCGCATTCATTTTACTATTCGCGAACGTCGCCCAGCGACGCCCTTCCCACGTCACCGCCTGCCGCCGCCATGGCGAGTTACCAGCGCCGGAGTTTCCGCATGTCGTCCGCCCCACTGCACCGCACCGCCCTGTCCGCCTCGATCGCCCTGCTGCTGTCCGCGCCTGCCCTCGCGCAGAGCGTGTCCGACGACACCGACCGCGATGCCGTCGAACTCGATACCGTCCGCGTGACCGCCGAAGCCATCGCCCGACAGGCGTTGGGCACCTCGGTGATCACGGTCGAGGACATCGAGCGTCGCCCGCCGGCGAACGATCTGTCGGAACTGATCCGCACGATGCCGGGCGTGAACCTCACCGGTAACAGCTCCTCAGGCCAGTACGGCAACAACCGCCAGATCGACCTGCGCGGCATGGGCCCGGAGAACACGCTGATCCTCGTCGACGGCAAGCCGGTCGGCTCGCGCGATTCGATCCGCATGGGCCGCAGCGGCGAGCGCAACACGCGTGGCGATACCAACTGGGTGCCGGCCGAAGCGGTCGAGCGCATCGAAGTGCTGCGCGGCCCGGCGGCGGCGCGTTACGGCTCCGGCGCCTCGGGCGGCGTGGTCAACATAATCACCAAGCGCCCGACCGGCGATCTGAGCGGCTCGCTGAGCCTGTTCGGCCAGGTGCCGCAGCACGGCGTCGAAGGCGGCAGCCAGCGCGCCGGCGTGACCCTGAGCGGCCCGCTGACCGATACGCTGTCGTTCCGCCTCTACGGCAACCTCAACAAGACCGAGGCCGATTCGCTCGACCTCAACGCCGACTTCCTGACCGACGTCGGCGTCACCCCGCCGGCCGGCCGCGAAGGCGTGCGCAACAAGGACGTCAACGCGCTGCTGCGCTGGGACATCAACGAAGCGCACGTCGTCGAGTTCGAGGCCGGCACCAGCCGCCAGGGCAACATCTACGCCGGCGACCGCGCGGTCAGCCTCGACGGCACGCCGCTGACGACCGAGCTCGCCGAACAGGGCGCCGAGACCAACCGCATGTACCGCAACAGCGGCGCGGTGACCCATCGCGGCCGCTGGGGCGATGCATCGTCGCGCGTGACCGTCGCCTTCGAAGGCACCAACAACACGCGCCTCAACGAAGGCCTGGCCGGTGGTCCGGAAGGCACGATCGGCAGCGCGACCGCGTCGTCGACCTCGCGTCTGCGCAACTACGCGATCGACGGCGAAGTGAACCTGCCGACGACCATTGGCGCGACCGAGCACATCTGGACGGTCGGCTTCGAGCATCGCGACAGCGAGCTGGAAGATCCGTATTCGATGTCGCAGTCGGGCGGCAACGGCGGTGGCATTCCGGGCCTCGATCCCACCCGCGGCGGCGGCAAGGCCGATGCGCAGACCTCGGCCGTATTCGTCGAGGACAACATCTACGCCGGCGAGCGCTGGATCCTGACCCCGGGCGTGCGCTTCGACCACCACAGCCAGTTCGGCAACAACGCCAGCCCCAGCCTCAACGTGCAGTTCGCGCTGAGCGAAGACCTCAAGCTCAAGGGTGGCGTGGCGCGCGCGTTCAAGGCGCCGAATCTCTACCAGTCGAACCCGAACTATCTCTATTACACGATGGGCTTCGGCTGCCCGGACAACTTCCCGAGCTTCGGCTCGGGCTGCTACATCCTCGGCAACGCCGATCTCGACGCAGAAACCAGCATCAACAAGGAAATCGGCATCGAGTGGGCGCCGGTCTCGGGCCACCACGCCTCGCTGACCTACTTCCACAACGACTACAAGGACAAGGTGGTGTCGGGCTTCACGCCGATCGGACAGACGCCGGGAACGCCGACGGTGCGCCCCGCGCGCCTCTTCCAGTGGGAGAACGCGCCCGAAGCCGTGGTCTCGGGCCTGGAAGGCAACATCAATATCCCGCTGATCGGCGAGCGCGGCAGCGTGCTGAAGTGGAACAACAACGTCACCTACATGATCGAAAACGAGAACAAGGTGACCGGCCAGCCGCTGTCGGTGATCCCGGAATACACCGTCAACACCTCGCTCGACTGGCAGGCCACCGAAGCGTTGTCGCTGCTGCTCACCGGCACGTTCTACGGCCGTCAGGAACCGGCGACGCGCGACATGAACAACGACGACCGCTGCGACGAAGCCGGCGCCGATTGCGTGTCCGTGCGTCAGGTGCGCGAGCCGTACAACATCTGGGGCATCGGCGCGCGCTACCGCATCACGCCGACGGTCAGCCTCGGCGGCGGCGTCAACAACCTGCTCGACAAACGTCTGTTCCGCGAGTCCAACAGCCAGTACGCGGGCGCGGCCACGTACAACGAGCCGGGCCGCTCGTACTACGTGAGCATGAACATCGGCTTCTGATGCCGCACCAGCCGGACCGCCCAGGGTCCGGCCCTCATTCGCGACGTTCTGGACGCATCCGGCCCGTCGCCCGAAGATCGGAACCCCACACGCCACGATGTCCCGCATGTCCAACCGCCAATCCACCGCTGCCCGTCCGCTGCGCCTGGCCACGCTCGCTGCGGCCGCCAGCCTGCTGTTCGCGCTGCAGGCTGTGCCACAGGTCGCGTCCGCGCAACAGCGCGATCCGACGAAGTCGATCACCGATACCGTGGCCAATCACGCCTCGCAGCACTACGCCTTCCAGCGTTTCGATGTCAGCAGCGCTGACGGCCAGCGCACCTGGCGCGTGCATGTGGCTGCACCAAAAGGCGCCGCGCCCGCGGGCGGCTGGCCCGCGTTCTGGATGCTCGACGGCAACGCCGCGCTGATCGAGTTCGACGAAGCCCTGCTGGCCGAACTGGCCGCGCAGCCGGTGCCGCATGCGCTGGTGTTCGTCGGCTATGCCAACGACCTGCGCATCGATTCCGAAGCGCGCACGCGCGACTACACGCCGTTCGCCGGCGAGCGCCCGGTGCGCGACGGCGGCACGATCGTCGGCGGCGGTGGCGCGGATGCGCTGCTTGAAGTCATCGAGCGGCAGGTCCGGCCCGAAGTCGAACGCCGCGTCGCCACCGATCCGAAACAGCAGACGCTGTGGGGCCACTCGCTGGCCGGCCTGTTCGCGCTGCATGTGCTGTACACGCGCACCGGCGCGTTCGACACCTACGCCGCCGGCAGTCCGTCGCTGTGGTGGGGCGATGGCGCCCTGCTCGGCGCGCCCGAACAGCGCTTCGTCGCCCACAACGCCGGTCGCCCGGCACGGGTGCTGATCGGCCTGGGCGAAGGCGAGCGCACGCGTCAGGTCGCGCACCGCGATCTCAACGATCCGCGCGTGCAGGTGCATCTGCGTCGCATCGAAGCCGCGCCGCCGGATTCGGCAGAGAAACTCGCGCAGCGCTTGTCCGAAGTCGACGGCCTGCAGGTCGAATACCGCCAGTTCCCCGAACTGACCCACGGCCCGATGTTCCGCGCCTCGCTGATGTGGGCGCTGCACGCGATCACCGGCGTCGCCGATCACAGCAACACGCCGAGTCACGCCGACGGCGTGGATCCGAACCGGTGAGCGCACGCGCGACGGACACCGACGGCTACGCGGCTGATGTCGCGTACCCGATGCATTTCCATCGCGAACAGATGCCGGCGTGGCTGCACGCCACCGCCACCGCGCTCGGCTTCCGTGCACCCGATCTCGCCCGGCCCTACCGCTGGTGCGAACTCGGCAGCGGCGCCGGCCTGACCGCACTGGTCGCCGCGGCCTGCAATCCGGCGGGCCGTTTCACCGCGGTCGATGCCGATGCCGCGCAGATCGCACG
The DNA here is from genome assembly GCA_045810015.1 of Luteimonas sp. Classification (GTDB taxonomy): domain Bacteria; phylum Pseudomonadota; class Gammaproteobacteria; order Xanthomonadales; family Xanthomonadaceae; genus Luteimonas. Next base: position 254,115 of record JBJMWR010000023.1, on the reverse strand, counting down.
GACACGCGACATCGCCGAGCGCGCGGGCCTGGCGAATCTCGAATGCGTCCATGCCGATCTGCGCGACTACGCGACCCACGACGGCGAGTCCTTCGACTACATCGTCTCGCACGGGCTCTGGGCCTGGGTGTCGGACGCGGTACGCGCGTCGTTCCTCACGATCGTCGAACGACGTCTCGCGCCCGGCGGTCTGCTCAAACTTGCTTACATGAGTCATCCGGGCGCCTCGCAACTGCAGGGCGCGCAGCGTCTGCTGCACGAAGCCGGCCGTCATCTCGAAGGCGACACGGTATCGCGGACCACCACCGCGCTGTCGTTGCTGCGCGATCTTGCCGATGGCGGCGCGGGTTTCTTCGCCGAACATCCGGGCGCGTCGCGCCAGCTGGACGCAATGGAGCGCGAGCCGGCCGGCTACATCGCCCACGAATTCCTCGGTGCGCACTGGCAGCCGCAACACGTCGCCGATGTGATCCGCGCGCTCGCAAATGTGGACTGCGGTTTTCTCGGCAGCGCGACGCCGATCGAGAACATCGATGCACTGTCGATTCCCGGCCAGCTGCAAACGCGGTTGCGCACGTTGCCGCCCGGCCCGCTCGCCGAAACCGCACGCGACCTCGCACGCAACCAGAGCCTGCGTCGCGACCTGTTCCAGCGCGACGCGCGTCGCCTCGACGAGGCCGCGCATCTCGATGCACTCGACGCGCTGGTGTTCGCCGCCCTGCCCGGCGCGCCGACCACGCTCACCGGCGATCTGCGTTTCGACACCCGCATCGGCCCGGTGACTGGCGCGCGCGATCTGTTCGCCCCGGCGCTCGATGCACTCGCGCAGGGGCCGCTGTCGTTCGCCGAGCTGCGCGCGCGCGCGCCCTATGACGCCGCGCCGGGCCTGCTCAACCAGGCGCTGCAGGCGCTGACGTGGGCCGGCTTCGTGCATGCCTGCCTGCCGTCGAGCCGCGAGGCGTCGGCAGAAGCGCTGGCGCGCCAACTCGCGCCGCTTCCGGGCGTTCCCGCGTTGGCACTGCTGCCGGCGATCGGGTCCGCCGCCTCACGCCAGGTGCCGCGATGAATCCCGGCGCCCGCCCAGCACACGTTGTGCCCGCTTCACACGCAATGTCTTTCCGGCGAAATGGAACGCCGGTCCAATCCACGCTCCAGGAGTTCGTCATGCAAAAGTTATTGTCCTCGCGTCGTCTGCGTCTCGCCGCCCTGTCCATCGCCCTGTGCGCCGCCGTCGGTGCCGCGGGTGCGCAGGGCTTCGGCCAGCCGGCCATCGACTTCAAGGGCGCCGTGCGCGCCGCCAGCCCGGTGATCAAGGCCGGCGACACGGTCGAACTCAACGGCACCGGCTTCCAGCCGGGCCAGTCGGTCACGCTGCTGCGCGGCGAAACCGTGCTCAACGTCCAGCCCTGGACCGCCGATGCAGAAGGCCGTTTCAAGGGCAATGTGCAGATCCCGGCCGACGCCGTGACCGGGCGTCACCCGGTCGTCGTGCGCGCCGCCAACCCGGATGCCGCCGTCGTGTTCGATCTGAAGATCTCGAAGGAACTGCCGCTGTCGGGCGCCGAGCGTTACGACGTGACCACCAACAAGCTGGTGCAGGGCCTGTACCAGGTCGCGCACAGCGAGGCGTCGAATGCACTGTTCGTGACGGCCGCCGTCGGTCGTCCGCCGGTCAGCCAGTCCGAGCTGCTCAAGCTCGATCCCGTCACGCTCGAAGTCACTGCGCGTGTCACGCCGGCCCAGGTCGAAGGTCAGACCGACGGCCGTGTGTACGCGGTCTACGGCGTGGCCGTCGACGACGCCAACGGCAATGTCTGGGTCACCAATACCCGCGACGATACCGTCGCTGTGTACAAGCAGTCCGACCTGTCGCTGGTCAAGCAGTTCGACAAGGGCGTCCTTCCGCACGGCCGCGACCTGGTCGTGGATACCAAGGACAACCGCGTCTGGGCCAGCGGCTTCGGCGGCGGCAAGATGGTGGCCTTCGACGCGACGACGCTGGAGTTGGTGCAGGACCTGACCGTCGCGTCGGAAGTGCGCGGCGAGGAGTTCGGTCCGATGGCACTGACGCTCGACCGCGCAGCCGGCAAGCTCTATTCGGTGGGGCTGTCGACCGGTGAGGTCGTCGTACTCGATGGTGCGACCGGTGCAGTGGACAAGATGTTCCGCTTCCCGTCCGTCAATGGCGGCATCGGTGTCGCGATCGATCCTGAAGGCCGTCGTCTCTACGTCGCTGCGCAGGGCAGCGACAACCTGGTGATCGCCAACGCCGACACCGGCGAAGTGCTGCACGACGTCTACGTCGGCGCAGGTGCGGTTTACGTCGCGTTCGATCCGCACAGCAAGCTTGCCTATGTCGCCAGCCGCGGTGCCGGCACGATCACGGCGGTGGACGCGAACGGCAACATCGTCGCCAACCTCGATGGCGGCACGTTCCCCAACCACGTGCTGCCGACCGGTGACGGCACGGTGTACGCGGTCAACAAGTCGCGCGGCGCCGAAGATCAGGACGGCGACCAGATCCGTCGGATCGCGCCCAAGGGCGAGTGAAGAAACCACGGTAAAATGGGCCACACGGCGGCCGGACTTCGGTCCGGCCGCCTTTTTTCTGGAATGGATTGCTGATGTCCGAACGCCGCCTCCGCGCTCCGCTGCTCCTCGCCCTCGCCTGCGCGCTCGCCGCATGCGCGCCGTCGTCCACTCCGCCCGGGTCCGCATCGACGACCGATGCACGCGCCACGCCGGATGCGTTGTCGAAAGGCTGGCTGCGGATCGCCGGTACCGACATCCCGCGCGTCACACGTTCGCAGCAGGACCTGCCGGTGACGGTGCGCTCCGACGACGACGTCGAAGTCACCATCACCGACACTACCCGCACGATCGTCGGCAACGACGACATCGTGATGGTCATGGATTCACTGGGGCTGTCCGAGCAGGTGTTCGCCGCGCCGACCAATGCCGTCACCGAGACCGGCCGCGATGCGCAGCACCACTTCCTGTTCAACCGCACCACCGGCGTCGAAGGCATCCTGAGCCTCGACGGCACTCTGTTCGTCGGCAACAGCCTGCGCCGCCACGGCAAGCTCGCGCAGCCGCTCCGCGATGCCGGCCAGACGCTGGTAATCGTCGACGAGCTGCAGCCGATTCCCGACAAGGTGCGCAAGCTTGCCACCGTGTTCGGCCACGCTGACGAAGGCGAACAGCTCGCCACCCAGGTGCAGCAGCAGCTCGACGAAGCCGCGCGCATCGCATCAACCCACACGCGCAAGCCGCGCGTGATCCACATTTCCGCCACCGGAGGTGGCGGCGCACCGGCGGTGGCCGGTGCCGATACCGCAGCGGCGGGCATGATCCGTCTCGCCGGCGGCATCAACGTCGGCGACGAGGCCCAGGTCGCCAACTATTCGCAGCTCAGCAACGAAGGCATCGTCGCGGTCGAACCCGAGGTGATCCTCGTCAGCGAAGACGACCTGCGCGTGTTCGGTGGTGAAGCTGGTCTGTGGAAGGCGTATCCGACGCTGAAGCAGACGCCGGCAGGCCTCGCCAACCGCGTCTGGGTGATGCCCGACACGCAGCTCAAGGTCAGCAGCATCGGTGGCGGCACCGGCGCGGTCGCGCTGGCCCAGGCGCTGACCACGCTGGCCGCCGAACTCGACACCGCGCCCGGCGCATGACCGGAGCGGCACGACGCACCGGCCTGGTCCGGCGACCGCCTGGCGGGCTGCTGTTCGTCGGCATGTTGGCCCTGCTGGTCGTCGTGATCGTGCTGTCGTTCGGCATCGGTCCGCTGCGCATTCCGCCCGGCGACGTGGTGCACGTGATCGCGCACAAGCTGGGCCTCGTCGATGCGGGTGCACTCCCCCAACGCGACATCTCGGTGGTCTGGAACCTGCGCGTGCCGCGTGCGCTGCTGGCGGTGATCGTCGGCGCGTCCCTGGCGATGGCCGGCGCCGGCCTGCAGGGCCTGTTCGGCAATCCGCTGGCCGATCCCGGCATCGTCGGCGTCACCCATGGCGCCGCGCTCGGCGCGGTATCGGCGATCGTGCTCGGGCTGACCGCATTCGGTGCATGGACGATTCCGGTGGCGGCCTTTCTCGGCGGCGCGGCGACGACGACGCTGATCTATGTGCTCGCCCGGCCCGATCGGGGTACCGGCACCGCAACGCTGCTGCTGGTCGGCATCGCGATCGCGGCGGCGTGTTCCGCGGCGATCGGCTTCTTCACCTACATCGCCGATGCCGACGAGCTGCAGTCGCTGGTGTTCTGGCAGATGGGCTCGCTGGCAATGGCGAACTGGAATTCGATGCTGGCCGCGCTGCCGGCATTCGCGCTCGGCGCGGTCGCATTGCGCGCGCTCGCGACGCCGCTCGACATGCTGGCGCTCGGCGAACGTCAGGCGCAGCACATCGGTCTGGACGTCAAACGCGCGCGGCTGATGCTGATCGCGGTCTGCGCGCTGCTGGTCGGCTCGGCGGTCGCGTTCGCCGGCGTGGTTGGTTTCGTCGGCCTCGTCGTGCCGCATTTCGTGCGCCTGCTCGCCGGCCCGGGCCATCGCTGGCTGGTACCGCTGTCGGCCGTTGCCGGCGGCCTGCTGATCGTCGTCGCCGATACGGCCGCGCGCAGCCTCGATCCGCCGTCGGAGATTCCGCTCGGCCTGTTCTCGGCCGCACTCGGTGCGCCGTTCTTCCTGTGGCTGGTGCTGCGCCGCAAGGGCGCCGCATGAGTCACGACGCACTCAACGCCGCGCGCGACGTACTCGCGCTCGACGGCGTGACCGTGCGCATCGACGGCCGCGCGATTCTCGACGCCGTCGACCTGCGCTTCGCGCGCGGCACGCTCACCGCACTGGTCGGGCCGAACGGGGCCGGCAAATCGACCCTGCTCGCGGTCGCGAGCGGCGATCTCGTGCCGGCCGCCGGCCGCGTGCGCCTGTCGGGCGCTGAACTCCGCGCCTGGAAGGCCCGACCACTCGCCCGCGAGCGCAGCGTGCTGCCGCAGGACCACGTGGTGCGTTTCGGCTTCAGCGTGCGCGAAGTCGTCGCGATGGGCCGTCTGCCGCATGCGCCGGATCCCGAAACCGACGCGCGCATTGTCAACGCCGCGCTGGTATCGGCCGACGTCATGCATTTCGAAGGCCGCGACGTACAGACGCTGTCCGGCGGCGAGGCCTCGCGCACCGCGTTCGCCCGCGTGCTGGCGCAGACGACTCCGGTCGTGTTCCTCGACGAACCCACCGCCGCGCTCGACCTGCAGCATCAGGAAGCCGTGCTGCGCATCGCCCGCGGCCTTGCCGACGACGGCGCCTGCGTGATCGTCGTGCTGCACGATCTCAACCTCGCCGCCGGCTACGCCGACCGCATCGCGATGCTGCACCAGGGCCGTATCGCCGCCGACGGCACGCCTCGCGAAGTGCTGACCCAGACGACGATCGAACGCGTCTACGCGCAGCCGGTGCTGGTGCTCGAGCACCCGACCCGCGGCGTGCCGCTGGTCGTCAGCGACGATCCGCGTTCGTCGCGCTGATTCGAGTCCGGCGCGGACCCGCTTGTTCGCCCGACGCTCGGCACACGCCGACCCGGGAATGCATCAGTCGTCAGCGACATCAGACGCCCGCGAGATCCGAGGCCCCCTCCCTCCGGGAGAGGGGTTGGGGTGAGGGCGCACTCCTTCGCGCCGCACCAGAACCCGCTCCACTTGGCGCCGCGAAGCCACCAGCGCATGATCGAACCACCGCCGCCAATCGCGCAGAACCCGGAGACCCGCGATGCCCACTCCCGCCGGTTCCACCATCATCCCCTGCCTGCGCTACGACGACGCCCCGCGCATGATCGACTGGCTCCGCGATGCCTTCGGCTTCGAAGCGCAGGCCGTCCACGCAGATGGCGACACCGTCTACCACGCGCAGCTGGTGTACGGCAGCGGAATGCTGATGCTCGGCTCGACGCAGCGCGGCAGCGAATGGGGCGATCTGATCACCCAGCCGCGCGACATCGGTGGCCGTACCACCCAGAGTCCCTGCGTCGTCGTCACCGACCCGAACGCGCACTACGCACGCGCGAAGGCCGCGGGCGCGGAGATCGTGCAGGACATCGCCGACCAGCCCTACGGCGGCCGCGGCTATTCGTGCCGCGATCCGGAAGGCCACCTGTGGTGGTTCGGCAGCTTCGATCCGTGGGCCGAGTGAGCATCTGATCTCTCGGGAGCGCGCTCGCGCGCTCCAATGCAACGATCAGCCTTCGCGCAGACGCGTCACGACCGGCGCGACCTGCGCCTGCCGGCCCAGCGCTTCGCCGACATCGGCCAGCCGCTGCGCAAGCGCTTCGGCCTTGTCAGCGCGCAGCGTCGCATGGCCGACCTTGCGTCCGTCGCGCGCCTGCTTGCCGTAGTCGTGCCAGTGCCCGCCGGCCGCCGACAGCACCGGCGCGGCTTCAGGCATCTCGCCGATCCAGTTGAGCATGCTGACCACGCCACGCACGGCGGTATCGCCGAGCGGCAGGCCGAGCACCGCACGCAGATGGTTCTGGAACTGCGAAGTCTCACTGCCTTCGATCGTCCAGTGCCCGGAGTTGTGCACGCGCGGCGCGAGTTCGTTGGCGAGCAGTTCGCCATCGCGGCAGAACAGTTCGAGTGCGAACACGCCGACATAGCCGAGGCGTTCGGCGATCGCGCGCGCATGCGACAGGGCCGTCGTGTGCAGCGAGGCATCGACACGCGCGGGCGCCAGGCTCGCCGACAGCACGCCATCGACATGCCAGTTCTCGGTCAGCGGCCAGGCGCGGAACTCGCCATCGCGACCGCGCACGGCGACCACGCTGAGTTCGCGCTGGAACGCGACGAAGCCTTCGAGAATCAACCCGACCGTTTCGGCCTGCGCACCGAGCGCATCCCACGCGGCGTCGACATCGGCCGGCGACTTGATTCGGAACTGGCCTTTGCCGTCGTAGCCCAGCCGCCGCGTCTTGAGGATGCACGGCGTACCGATACGCGCGACCGCGTCGTTGAGCTGCGCGCGCGTCGCGACATCGGCGAAATCCGGCACCGGAATGTCGAGTTCGCGGAACAGGGTCTTCTCCGCGAGCCGGTCCTGGGTCAGCGCCAGCGCGCCGGGATTGGGAAACACCGGCACGCGCTCGGCGAGCCAGTGCGCGCTCTCGGCCGGCACGTTCTCGAAATCGAAGGTCGCGACATCCACCTTTCCGGCGAATTCGCCCAGCGCCGCGTCGTCGCGATAATCGCCGACCAGCAGCGGCGCGAACTGACCCGCGCAGGCGTCATCGGCGGTGTCCATCACCAGGAACCGCAGCCCCAGCGGCGCGCCCGACAGCGCAAGCATGCGGGCGAGCTGGCCGCCTCCGAGAATTCCAACGGTGGTCATGCGTGTATCCGATCAAGCGATGCGAAAGTACTCCCCCGTTCGCGGAGGAGGGCTGGGTGGGGGCGATCGAGCAGACTTGCGCAGAAGCCCGGCTCAAGCACTTCGATGACCGAACGGTTCGCCCCCATCCCAACCTTCCCTCGCTCACGGGGCAAGGAGAGAAGCGGCGCGCCGGTCCCGACACTCACCGCCGCGGGTCGTCGTTGCCGGCGACATCGTCGGTCTGACGCTGACGGAACTCGGCGAGTGCAGCCGCGACAGCGGCATCATCGAACGCCAGCATCGCCGCGGCGAACAATGCTGCATTGGCGGCGCCCGCGTTGCCGATCGCGAACGTCGCCACCGGAATACCGGCCGGCATCTGCACGATCGACAGCAGCGAATCCATGCCGTTGAGCGCCTTCGACTGCACCGGCACGCCGAGCACCGGCACCGCGGTCTTGGAGGCCAGCATGCCCGGCAGATGCGCCGCGCCACCGGCGCCGGCGATGATCGCGCGCAGGCCGCGCGACTGCGCGCTGGCGGCGTATTCGAACAGCACGTCTGGCGTGCGGTGTGCGGACACCACGCGGACTTCATGCGGGATCCCGAGCTGCTCGAGCTTCTGCGCGGCGTGCTGCATCGTGTCCCAGTCGGATCGCGATCCCATCACGATGCCGACCTTCGGCGGTACGGAACTGGCGGTCATTGAGGGTCCCCGGCCACAAAGACGCATTTTATCCGGCCCGGCGTCATCGTGCTTGCATGCCACGGCCGCGTGCCGCCAAATGCTAATCTTCCGGTCCGCTCCCGTTGCCGCACAAGACCGCCCATGGACCGCAAGCTGCTCGATATTCTCGTCTGCCCTGCCAGCCGCCAGCCGCTCGCGCTGCTCGATGCAGCGGGCCTCGACGCGCTCAATGCGGCGATTGCCGCGGGCTCGGCGCGACGCGAAGACGGCACCGCGCAGGCCGGTCCGGTGCGCGAAGCGCTGATCACCCACGATCGCAAGCGCGTCTACCGCGTCGACGACGGCATTCCGGTGCTGCTGGTCGAGGAAGCCATCGGCACCGCACAGATCCCCGACTTCCCGAAGGCATGAGCGGAACCGACCGCTTCGAGATTCCGCACGCGGCGGTCGCGGCCAACGTTGCGGCCGCACTCGCAGAAGACATCGGCAGCGGCGACGTCACCGCGGCGCTGTTGCCCGATCACGACGACATCGCCTACCTGCTGTGCAAGGAAGACGCTGTGGTCTGCGGACGCCCGTGGTTCGACGCCTGCCATCGCGCGCTCGATCCCGATGTGCGCATCGACTGGCGCGTGGCCGAGGGCGACCACGTCACCGCCGGCACCGTGCTCGCGACGCTGGCAGGGCGTGCCCGCACGCTGGTCAGCGCGGAACGCACCTCGCTCAATTTCATGCAGACGCTGAGCGCGACGGCAACCGTCACCGCGCGCCACGTCGCCGCGGTGGCCGGCACCGGCACACGCATCCTTGATACCCGCAAGACCCTGCCCGGCCTGCGGCTCGCGCAGAAGTACGCGGTGCGCGTCGGCGGTGGCCACAACCACCGCATCGGTCTCTACGACACGGTGATGCTCAAGGAAAATCACGTGCGCGCGGCCGGCGGCATCGCCGCGGCTGTCGAGGTCGCAAGTGCGCAATCGCCCGGCCTGCCGCTGGTGATCGAAGTCGAAACGCTGGACGAACTGCGCGCCGCACTCGATGCAGGCTGCACCCGCGTCCTGATCGACGACTTCGATGCAGCCACGCGCCGCGAAGCCGTGCGCATCGCCCGCGGGGCGCCGTATGAAGGACGCATTCCGCTGGAAGTCTCGGGCGGCGTCGACCTCGATGGCCTGCGCACGATCGCAGAGGACGGCGTGGATTGCGTGTCGATCGGCGGACTCACCAAGCATGTCCGCGCGATCGATCTGTCGTTGAAACTCGGCCCGCCGCCGCGCTGATCGCGCCTCGCCTCGCAACCCGCTCTAACGATTTCGCTTTTACTGACGCACTCACGTCACTGACGTTCTCACGCGCAGGCGAAACATCGATCCGCATGGCGCACGGATCGCAAGCCGCAAACACGCCATCCCCACATCCACACTTGTATCCGGCATCCGCCGCCGCCACAGTTCGCGCATGCCCGACTTTCCGACGATGATCTTCGTGATGCTGGCCGCGTTTGCCGCATTCCTGTGGTGGAGCGGTGCGCGTGCGGCAGCCGAACGCGCCGGCCAGCTCGGGCGCGATGCCTGCGAGCGCGCAGGCGTGCAGTGGCTGGACCAGGCGGTGCACGCGCATTCAATGCGCCTGCGCCGCGGCGACGACGGACGTTTGCGTGTCGAACGCAGCTTCCGTTTCGAGTATTCGGAGGATGGCGTGCAGCGCCACATCGGGCATTTGGTGCTACGCGGCGAACAGCTGATCGCCTTCAGCGGCCCGACCCGCCCGCAGGCCGTGCCGATCCACTGGACCCACTGAGATCGAAGGGCGCTCATCACCGCCCTCGCGCTTTGACGTACTGACGCTTACGTTCTAACGCTCTCACGTCCTCACGCAGTAACGGCTCTCTCTGCCTACTTCACGACTCGCAAATGACCGCGACGCGGCTCCGGCGGCGTATCGCCATCAGGCGGATCATCCGGGCCATCGGCGTTGCCGTTGCCGTCGTCTTCCACCGCGTGCAGCGAGGGCGCGCTGTCCTCGGCATCGTCGCGCGGCTCACCCGAGCCGACGATTTCTTCCGGCAGCGCCATGCCCTGCCCGGTTTCGCGTGCGTAGATCGCAAGCACGGCACCCACCGGCACCAGCACCGCCTGGCTGACACCGCCGAACCGCGCGGAGAACCGCACGCTGTCGTTGTCCATTTCCAGCCGGCCGACGGCGCGGTCGGCGACGTTGAGCACGATGCGACCGTCCTTGACCGCATGCGCCGGCACGCGCACGCCCGGCTGCCGCGCATCGACGAGGATGTGTGGCGTCATACCGTTGTCGGCGATCCATTCATAGAGCGCCCGCAGCAGGTACGGGCGATGGCTGGTCATCAGGGGCGTGCTGTCCGTCATGCCGGACAGTTTAGCGGTTCAGTCCGTCGTTCAGACGTGCAGACTGAACAGCCCTGCAGCCGCCGTTCAATCCGGCAGCGCGCGCAGCTGCCGCTCCTGTGGCGTCAGGCTACGGACGAAGCCGGGGCTGCGGAATATCCGGTTGCCATAGTCCTCGATCGCCTTGGCGCCATCCTTGGGCAGCGGAATATCGAGCGCCTGCAGGCGCCAGACAATTGGCGCAACCGCGCAGTCGGCCAGGCTCATTTCCGTATTGAGGAAGAACTTGCTGGCCTTGAACAACGGCACGGCCGAGGTCACCAGTTCCTTGAGCCGCTTGCGGCCGCTTTCGGCCTGCGCCTTGTTGCCCATCTGGATGGCCTGCACCTGCGGCACCCAATCGTGTTCGATCCGCAGCATCGCCAGGCGCAGGCGCGCGCGTGACAGCGGATCGACCGGCATCAGCGGCGGATGTGGATAGCGCTCGTCGAGATACTCGCTGACCACGCTGGCGGCGTAAAGCACCAGATCGCGTTCGACCAGGGTCGGCACCGAGTGATAGGGGTTGAGGTCGATCAGATCCTCGGGCGGATTCTGTGCATCGACCGGCACCATGTCGTAATTCACGCCCTTGGCGGCCAGCACCAGGCGTGCACGATGACAGAGCACGTCGTCGACGGAAGAGAACAGCGTCAGCACGTTTCGCATGGATGCACTCACGGCCGTCGCCCGGCCTGTCCGGAGGCTGGAGTCCGCCAGCCCGGTGACGCCGACTGCTGTGTGCAGAGGGTTGTCGCGGTTTGCCCGAGTCTCGCATTTACGTAAGCCGGACGGCAATGGGCCGGACGGCTCGCGGAACCAGTTCCCGACACGCGCCGGGAACGGGATCGATCAGTGGACGTCGCGCCAGTATTCCTGCTTCAGCAGCCAGGCCAGGAACGTCAGCAGGGTCAGGAACAACAGCACCCAGACACCGAGTTGCTGGCGCTTGAGCGCGGCCGGCTCGCCGACGTATTCCAGGAACGTGGTGATGTCACGAACGGTCTGGTCGAACTGGCGTGCATCCTGGCTGCCGGGCGTGCCCAGCTCCAGATGCGCGACCACCGGCTCGCCAGTGTCGTCGACTTCGCCGTGTACCGGACGCTGCAGGCCCTGCATCTCCCACAGCGGATTGGGCATCGAGGCGTTCGGGAACAGCATGTTGTTCCAGCCCAGCGGCCGGCTCTCGTCGAGATAGAACGACTTGAGATAGGTGTAGACCCAGTCGCTGCCGCGCACGCGGGTGATCAGGCTCAGATCCGGTGGCGCCTGGCCGAACCACTGCGCGCCATGCTCGGGCGTCATTGACGACACGATGTGTTCGCCGTAGGCGGCACCGCTGAGATTGAGGTTGTTCATCACCTCGTCCTCGCTCAGCCCAAGATCCTCCGCCATGCGCGAGTAGCGCATGAACTTCAGTGAGTGGCAGCCGGCGCAGTAGTTCATGTACAGCTGCGCGCCACGCTGCAGCGAGGCCCGGTCGCCGATGTCGGTGCCAGCCTGTTCGACCGGCCCGCCGGCGGCGGCGAGCGCACCGAACGACAGCAGCAGACCGGCAGCAGCGGTTGCGATGCGCGCGAAGAAGGTTCGGGCGAAGGCGTGGTCAGTCATGCAGCGTCACCCGTTCCGGAACTGCCTTGGTCCGGTCGAGCTTGGTCCAGACCGGCATCGTGATGAAGAACGCGAAGTAGAGGAACGTCAGCACCCGGCCGATGATCGTCTCCACCGGGTCGGTACCCGGACCGGCACCGATCTTGCCCAGCCACACGAAGCACACCACCAGCAGCGCCAGCATGACCTTGGTGATCGGGCCGCGGTAGCGGTGCGAGCGCACCTTGCAGCGGTCCAGCCACGGCACCAGGAACAGGATCGCGATCGCGCCGAACATCACCAATACGCCGCTGAGCTTGTGCGGCACCACGCGCAACATCGCGTAGTACGGCGTGTAGTACCAGACCGGCTTGATGTGCTCGGGCGTCACCAGGCGGTTGGCCTCGGTGAAGTTGTCGTGCTCGAGGAACCAGCCGCCGAAGGCAGGCGCGAAGAAGATGATGAAGGCCGCGATGATCAGGAAGAAGCAGACGTAAAAGCCGTCCTTCACCGAGTAGTACGGGTGGAACGGAATGCCGTCGGAAGGCGCGGTCGGCGACCAGCGATTGCCCTTCGGGCCGTACTTGATCTCGACGCCGTCGGGGTTGTTCGAGCCCACCTCGTGCAGCGCGCCCAGATGCAGTACCACCAGCAACAGCAGCACCAGCGGCAGCGCGATCACGTGCAAGGCGAAGAAGCGGTTGAGCGTGGCGTCGCTGGGCAGGTAGTCGCCCATGATCCATTCGGTCAGGCCGTTACCGATCACCGGAATCGCGCCGAAGAGCGAGATGATGACCTTCGCGCCCCAGAACGACATCTGGCCCCAGGGCAGCACGTAGCCGAGGAAGGCTTCGGCCATCAGCACCAGATAGATCAGCATGCCGAGGATCCAGACCAGCTCGCGCGGCTTCTTGTAACTGCCGTACATCAGGCCGCGGAACATGTGGATGTAGACCACGATGAAGAACAGCGACGCACCCGTTGAGTGCATGTAGCGGATCAGCCAGCCCCACTCCACGTCGCGCATGATGTATTCGACCGAGGCGAAGGCTTCCGTCGCGCTCGGCTTGTAGTGCATCGTCAGGAAGATGCCGGTCAGGATCTGGTTGACCAGCACCACCAGTGACAGCACCCCGAAGATGTACCAGATGTTGAAGTTTTTCGGCGCGTAGTACTCGGTCATATGCTTGCGGTACATCGGCATCAAAGCCGGTGCCCGCTCGGTGACCCAGTTGAAGACGCCGTTGGCGCCGCGGACGAGGACGTTGGCCATCAGGCGGCTCCTTCCGGATCGACACCAATGACGAGCGTGTTGTCGTCGGCGTAGTAGTGCGGCGGCACGAGCAGGTTCGTCGGGGCAGGCACGCCGTCATAGACGCGACCGGCCATGTCGAACTTCGACTTGTGGCAGGGGCAGAAGTAGCCGCCCTTCCAATTGGCGTCGAACGGCGCCGGCCGGATCTCGGCGACCATTTCCGGCGAGCAGCCCAGATGCGTGCACAGACCGACCAGCACCGAGATGTCGGCCTTGATCGAGCGCAGTTCGGGGTTCGCCTCCAGCACGTACGCCGGCTGCTGGTCGGGATTCCCGGACTCGGGATCCTTGAGCATGCCGTCGAGCGTCGGCAGCGCCTCGAGGATCGCCTTGGAGCGCTTGACGATCCAGATCGGCTGCCCGCGCCACTCGGCGACCAGGCGTTGGCCTTCCTGCAGCGCACTGATGTCCACGGTCACCGGTGCACCGGCGAGCTTGGCCCGGGCGCTGGGATTCCATGACTTGATGAACGGAATCGCGGTCACACCCGCGCCCACCGCTCCCACGACGAGGGTACTGGCGGTCAGGAACCGACGCCGCCCCTCATTGACTGGACCATCCCCACCAGGTCCGCTCACCGCTTCATCGACCATCCGGTACCCCGCCCTCTTTCGGTAGCTGTTGCGTACTGGCTGCCGCGGACCGTTTCGCCCGCGTGGGACGGCTGGCCGCATATAGAGAGGCCCGAGTGTAGCGGAACCCTGAATCGACCGACAATCGATTTGCAGATGCCGGGTGCGGATCCCGGCTCAGCGGCTGGCGAGCTGGCCGCGATACCGGTCGGCCAGCGTGCCGACCCGCACCACGTAGCGCTGGGTCTCGGCGTACGGCGGCACCCCGCCGTGGCGCTGTACGGCGCCTTCGCCGGCGTTGTAGCCGGCCGCGGCCAGAGTCAGATCGCCGTTGAAGCGCTTGAGCAGCCACGCGAGGTACTCGACGCCGCCGCGGATGTTCTGCTCGGGGTCGAAGGCGTTGACCACGCCGAAACGCGCGGCGGTCGCCGGCATCAGCTGCATCAGGCCCTGCGCGCCAGCGCGCGACAGCGCGTTGGGATTGAACGCCGATTCGGCGTGCATGATCGCGCGCACGATGGCCTCGTCGACACCGAACTCGCGCGCCGCGCGCGCCACTTCATCGCGGTAGGCGTTCTCATTGAGCCGCACGCTGCCGAAGTTCACGCCCGGCGCCGCGCCGCAGGCATAGCAGGTCTCGAAGAAGCTGTAGCGGATCGTGCGGACGGCGGCGACCTGGGCACCGCCGGCCGGCCTGTTGCTGCTGTAGTGGCGCACCCCGTCCTTCACATACGAATAGACCTGGCCTTGCTGCAGGCGACGTTGATTGCTGCCCGGCTGCGCGCGGGACGCTGGAGCTGGAGCTGGAGCCGGTGCTGCAGTCTTGGCGACGACCGGCCGCGGCGATGCGGCTGGAGAAGCAGGCGCGGGCGAAGATGCGCCGCCCATGAAGGTGGCGGGCGCGCCGCTGTCGACATTCGAGGGTGTCGGCGTGGGCGTCGCAACTGCCGGGCGCGATGCGCGCATGCCGCTGGAACGCGGCGCTGCGGGCGCACTGCTGACGAGCCGGCAACTGGCGCCACTGACGCGCTTGCTGACGTATTGCGGGATGCCGTCGCCGGAATCGCAGCGATACAAGGTGCTGCCGGCAGCCGGAAAGGCTGTCAGCAGAGCGAGTGTCGCGATGAGTCCCCATCCCCGTTTCACGATGCGGAGTGTCCGATGTTCGGAGACGGTTGCCAAGTGCTTGATTGTGAACGTCGCTGACAGTGATGCGGCGTGCCCCCGAGGGCGCGTGCGCGGCGCTTCCCGGTACACTGCCCGCCCTCTTCCAGCCATCCGGCCCGGCCTCAACGCCGCGCCCCGGACACGCCATGACCCAGACCGCTTCCGCGGCGCCGAGCGCGCCTGTTTCCGACCTCTCCGCTGTCAATGCATCCAGCGCTGCCGCGCCGCGCGGCAAGCTCTACATCCAGACCCACGGGTGCCAGATGAACGAGTACGACTCGGCCAAGATGGCCGACGTCCTCGCCGCCAGCGACGGTCTGGAGCTGACCGACAACGTCGAGGAAGCGGACGTCGTGCTGGTCAACACCTGCTCGATCCGCGAGAAGGCGCAGGAGAAGGTCTTCAGCCAGCTCGGCCGCTGGAAGGCGCTCAAGAAGGACGGCAGGCCGGTGCTGATCGGCGTCGGCGGCTGCGTCGCGTCGCAGGAAGGCGAGGCGATCGTCAAGCGCGCGCCCTACGTGGATCTGGTGTTCGGCCCACAGACCCTGCATCGCCTGCCCGAGCTGATCCGCGCCAAGCGCGAGACCGGCCTGCCGCAGGTCGACATCAGCTTTCCCGAGATCGAGAAGTTCGACCGCCTGCCCGAGCCGCGCGCCGACGGGCCGAGCGCGTTCGTATCGATCATGGAAGGCTGCTCGAAGTACTGCTCGTTCTGCGTGGTGCCCTACACCCGCGGCGAGGAAGTCAGCCGGCCGTTCGAGGACGTGCTGGTCGAAGTCGTGCAGCTGGCCGGCCAGGGCGTGCGCGAGATCAACCTGCTGGGCCAGAACGTCAATGCCTACCGCGGCCCGATGGGCGACGGTGCCGACGCGAGCCTTGGCTCGCGGGAGCAGCCTGTCGCCGACCTCGGCCTGCTGATCCGCACCATCGCCGAGATCGACGGCGTCGACCGCATCCGCTTCACCACCTCGCACCCGCTGGAGTTCTCCGACTCGCTGGTCGAGGCCTATCGCGACGTGCCGCAGCTCGCGAACTACCTCCATCTGCCGGTGCAGGCCGGCAGCGACCGCATCCTGTCGGCGATGAAGCGCGGCTACACCGCGCTGGAGTTCAAGCAGAAGATCCGCAAGCTCCGCGCGGTGCGTCCGGACATCTCGATCAGCTCGGATTTCATCGTCGGTTTCCCCGGCGAGACCGACGCCGATTTCGAGAAGACGATGAAGCTGATCGAGGACGTCGGTTTCGACCAGTCGTTCTCCTTCATCTATTCGCGCCGTCCCGGCACGCCGGCCTCGGATCTCGAGGATTCGGTGACGCAGGAAGAAAAGCACGCGCGCCTGTCGCGCCTGCAGGCGCACATCAATGCGTACGCGGCCGGCATCTCCGAACGCATGGTCGGCAGCGTGCAGACCGTGCTCGTCGAAGGCCCCTCGCGCAAGGATCCGGCCGAGCTCACCGGCAAGACCGAGAACATGCGTTCAGTGAACTTCCCGGCGCCGGCGCGTCTGATCGGACAGTTCGTCGACGTCGAGATCACCGCGGCGCTGAGCAATTCGCTGCGCGGCCGCCTGGTGCTGCGCGACGACGACTGATCCGCACAGCGGGCGGATTTACACGTCCGCCTGTCGCGACCCTCGCTAGAATCCGCGCCATGACCAACGCCCTTCCCGAACGCACCTTCCTGCTCGAGCCTTCGGACTCCGAGCGCCTGTCCAATCTCGCCGGCCCCTTCGACGGCCATCTGCGCCAGATCGAGCTGCGACTGGGCGTGGAGATCGCCAATCGTGGCAACATCTTCCGCGTCACCGGGCGCGATGAGGCGATGCTCGACCGCACCGAGAAGCTGCTCAAGGCCCTTTACGCCGAAAGTGAAGGCGAGGTGCTCGACAGCCACGCGATCAACCTGCGCCTGAGCCCGGCGAACGTCGAAGAGGACTACACACCGCAGGATGTCTCGGTGCGGGTCAAGCGCGGCACGATCCGCGGGCGCGGCGCGAACCAGGCCAAGTACCTCCACAAGATCACCGGCCACGACATCAACTTCGGCGTCGGCCCGGCCGGTACCGGCAAGACCTTCCTCGCGGTCGCCATGGCGGTCGAAGCGCTCAACGAGGCCAAGGTGCAACGCCTGATCCTCGTGCGACCCGCGGTCGAGGCCGGCGAGAAGCTCGGCTTCCTGCCCGGCGATCTGACCCAGAAGGTCGATCCCTACCTGCGCCCGCTCTACGACGCGCTGTACGAAATGCTCGGCGTGGAAAAAGTGGCCAAGCTGCTGGAACGCAACGTCATCGAGATCGCGCCGCTGGCCTACATGCGCGGCCGCACGCTCAACGATGCGTTCGTGATCCTCGACGAGGCGCAGAACACCACGATCGAACAGATGAAGATGTTCCTGACCCGTCTGGGCTTCGGCTCGACCGCGGTCGTCACCGGCGACCTCACCCAGATCGATCTGCCCAAGCACGTGAAGTCGGGGCTGCGCGATGCGATCGAAGTGCTGCACGAGGTCGAAGGCGTCAGCTTCACGTTCTTCGAAGCGCGCGACGTGGTGCGCCATCCGCTGGTCGCCCGCATCGTCACCGCCTACGAGCGCCGCGACGCGAGCGATTCGGCGACCGGCCCGGTAGCGCGCGGATGACGCAAGGCCCTACCCGCCTCGATGTCGCGATCGGCTATGCGCTGCCGCGCAAGGGTCTGCCGGCCGCGGCGAGTTTCCGGAAGTGGTCGGCGGCCGCACTGGCCGGACGCATCCGCGAGGCGGATCTGGCGATCCGGATCGTCGACGAAGACGAAGGCCGCGCGCTCAACCGCCATTACCGCGGCAAGGACTACGCGACCAACGTGCTGAGCTTCCCGGCCGAGCTGCCGGAAGGTCTGCCCGAGGGCGTGCATCTGCCGCTGCTCGGTGACCTCGTCATCTGCGCGCCTGTGGTCGCGCGCGAGGCGGCCGAGCAGGCCAAGTCCTTGAATGCGCACTACGCGCACCTCACGGTGCACGGCGTGCTGCACCTGCTCGGCTGGGACCACGAGGACGACAAGGACGCCGAGGCGATGGAGCAGCTGGAGCGCGAGGTCCTCGCCGGCCTCGGCATCGACGATCCCTACGCCGGCGAGCTGCGCTGACGGGCGCCTCCACGGCGGCCTGATAGACTGCCACCAAGGCCCATCCGGGCGATTCGCGAACACGCACCACGCCATGTCCGAGGACGACAGTCGACCTTCCCCCGCCTCCGAACCCCAGGAGCGCCGCCGCGGCTGGCTCGAGCGCCTGAGCTCGGCCATTTCCGGCGAGCCGAGCAACCGCGAGGACCTCGTGGAACTGCTCCGCGATACCCACGCAGACGGTCTGATCGATGCCGACACGTTGCGCATGTTCGAAGGCGCGCTGGGCATTTCCAGCAAGACGGTCGGTGACGTGATGGTGCCGCGCGCGCAGATGGTCGCCCTTCCCGCCGAGGCGCCGTTCCTCGAATTGATGCGGCAGGTCGTCGAGTCCGGCCACTCGCGCTTTCCGGTGCACGGTGACGACAAGGACGAGATCCTCGGCATCCTGCTGGCCAAGGATCTGCTGCGCGGCGTGGTGGCCGACAACGGCCCCGGCTCGATCCACGAGCTGTTGCGTCCGGCGGTGCTGATCCCCGAATCCAAGAAGCTCAATGTGCTGCTGCGCGAGTTCCGCCTGTCGCGCAACCACATGGCGATCGTCATCGACGAGTACGGCGGCGTCGCCGGCCTGGTGACGATCGAGGACGTGCTCGAGGAAATCGTCGGCGAAATCGACGACGAGCACGACGATGCCGAGGATCCGAACGCCCTGATCGCGGCCCAGGCCGACGGCCAGTTCGCGGTCAGCGCGCTGACCCCCATCTCTGACTTCAACGAGCGCTTCGGCTCCGATTTCGACGACGCCGAGTACGACACCATCGGTGGCGTGATCACCGGCGCGATCGGGCATCTGCCCGAAGTCGGCGAGGAACTCACCCTCGGCCGTTTCGCGTTCCGGGTGACCGATGCCGACTCGAGACGTCTGCACGCGCTGCACGTCAGCGTGCATGCCGAAGCCTGATCTGCTGCGCGGGCTGACGCGCGTGTTCGCGCGCGCGTTCGTCCTGTTGTGCCTGGCACTGTGGCCGATGCTCGCGGTCGCACAGGACGCTGGCGTGCCGCGCATCGGCGTAGCGACGATGCAGCCCGGCGATGTGTTCTTCGAACGCTTCGGCCACAACGCGCTGGTCGTCGACGATCCGGCCGAGCCCGAGCCGCTGTCGTACAACTTCGGCTTCTTCGATCCGAACGAGCCGGACTTCGTGCCGCGCTTCATCCGCGGCGACATGCGCTACATGCTGGCCGCGTTGCCGCTCGCCGACGATCTCGCCTACTACCGCGACGTCGGCCGCGGCGTGTCGATCCAGTGGCTGGATCTCGATCCGGCGCAGGCGCGCGAGCTCGCCGGTGCGCTGGCCGAGAACGCGAAGCCCGAGAACGCGCACTACCGCTACGACTACTTCACCGACAACTGCTCCACCCGCGTGCGCGACGCGATCGACACCGCGCTCGGCGGCGCGCTGCGTGGTCAGTTGCAGGGCCGCTCGCGCGGCAACACCTACCGCGGCGACGCGGTGCGCCTGGCCTCGCCGGCGCTCTGGATGTGGCTGGGCTTCGACATCGGCCTGGGACCATCCGCGGACCGACCGAATGCTTTGTGGGAAGACGCCTTCGTGCCGATGCGGCTGGCCGATGCGCTGCGCAGCGCGCGCAATGTCGATGGCCGTCCGCTCGTCTCCGGCGAGCAGATCATCGTGCCGCACACACAGGCGCCGGAACCCGCCGAACGCGCGCGCCTGTTGTGGCCGTGGCTGCTGGCCGGTCTCGTGCTGGGCGCGGCGATCCTCGTCGCGGGCCGGTTTGCGCCACGTGCCCTGGCGGCGATCGCCTTGCCGTTCTGGACCCTGAGCGCCCTGCTCGGCGGCGTGATGCTGTTCCTGTGGCTGGGCAGCGAACACGTCTTCGCCTGGCGCAACCACAACCTGCTGCTGTTTAACCCGCTGTGTCTGCTGCTGCTGCCCGGCGGCTGGCGCATCGCGCGTGGACGCGCACCCGGCGCCCTGTTCGGCTGGGTGCTGGCCGCGGTGCTGATGAGCGGCATCGCCGCGTTGTTCCTGCACTGGCTGCCCGTGCTGCCGCAGCGCAATGCGGCGTGGCTGTCGCTGATGATGCCGGTGCACGTGGGGTTGTTCTGGGTGTTGCGGCGGCGGACTACGGGTCTCACGCACCGCAGCTCTTGATCGTCATTCCGGCGAGCCGCTGGAATGACGAGGGAATTTTCTCGTCTACTGCCTGCGTACTGATCGCCGACGCAACCGGGAAGCTGATCGCCGCATGGCTGCATACGTATGCACCCCGACGACGCAGAATGCACGTGCAAGAATCCGGACGCACGCACGACTGCACGCGTCTGGGAGGGCGCCGCACGATGTCGAACCGTCTCGCCGGATTACTGGCCGCGCTGTTGCCGCTCGCCACCCTCACCGCAGTCGCTGCCGAACCGCGCACCAGCGCGCGTGTCGCGTCGCCGGATGCGCGTATCACCGTCGAGGTCACGACCGACAACGAGGGCCGCGCCAGCTACGCCGTCAGTCGCGACGGCCGCCCGGTCATCGCGCCGTCGCGACTGGGCCTGATGTTCACCGACAAGCGCAAGTTCGAACGCAATCTGGCGATCGTCGATCAGCGCACGCAAGCGCACGACGAGCGCTGGGAGCAGCCTTGGGGCGAGCGCCGGCAGATGCGCGACCATCACAACGCGTTGCGGGTCACCCTGGCCGAGACGGCTGGACCGAAGCGCCGCTTCGACGTCGTGTTCCGCGTGTTCGATGACGGCGTCGGTTTCCGCTACGACATTCCAAAGCAGCCCGGGCTCGACCGCCTGTCGATCGCCGAGGAGCTGACCGAGTTCGACATCGCCGACGCTGCCACCGCGTGGTGGATTCCCGCATTCGAATGGAACCGCGAGGAATACATCTACCACCGCACGCCGGTCGAGCAGGTCGGCCAAGCGCAGACACCGATCACGCTGCGCACCGGTGACGGCCTGCATCTGTCGATCCACGAGGCTGCGCTGATCGACTACTCGGGCATGAACCTCGCGCGCGTCGACGGTCGCCGGTTCCGCGCCGCGCTGACGCCGGGCATCGGCGCGGCCAAGGTCGAAGTGGCCACGCCGTTCGCGACGCCCTGGCGCACGATCCAGATCAGTGATCGCGCTGGCGGACTGGTCGAATCGGGCCTGATCCTCAACCTCAATGCGCCCAACGCGCTCGGCGATGTGTCGTGGGTGCGGCCGATGAAGTACGTCGGCATCTGGTGGGAGATGCATCTCGATCGCAAGACCTGGGCATCCGGGCCGAAGCACGGCGCAACCACCGCACACGCGATCCGGCACATCGATTTCGCCGCGGCGAACGGCTTCGGCGGCGTACTGGTAGAAGGCTGGAACGTCGGCTGGGACGGCGACTGGTTCGGTAACGGCGAGACCTTCAGCTTCACCCGGCCCTATCCCGATTTCGACATCGAGGCGGTGACCCGCCATGCGCGCGACAAGAGCGTGACCCTGATCGGCCACCACGAAACCTCCGGCCACGCTGCGCACTACGAATCCCAGCTCGACGATGCGATGGCGCTCTACGGACGCCTCGGCGTGCAGGCGGTCAAGACCGGTTATGTCGCCGACGCGGGCCAGGCCAAGGTTCTCGGCGAAGACGGCGCGCTGCATTACGCCTGGCACGAAGGCCAGGCGATGGTGCGCCACCACCAGAAAGTGGTCGAGGCCGCGGCGGCGCAGCGCGTCAGCGTCAATCCGCACGAGCCGGTCAAGGACACCGGCCTGCGCCGCACGTATCCCAACCTCGTCACGCGCGAAGGCGCGCGCGGCATGGAATACAACGCCTGGGGCCAGCCGGGCAATCCACCGGAGCACGAGGCGACGCTGGTCTACACGCGTCTGCTCGCCGGGCCGATGGATTTCACCCCGGGCATCTTCGGCATGGACACCAAGTCCGGCACGCCGATGGCGACGACGCTGGCCAAGCAGCTGGCGCTGTACGTGGTGATCTACAGCCCCCTACAGATGGCGGCCGATCTGCTCGAACACTACGAATCGCGGCCCGAGGCGTTCCAGTTCGTTCGCGACGTCCCGGTGGATTGGGAGGAAACGCGCGCGCTCGACGGCGCCGTCGGCGAGTTCGCGGTCATCGCACGTCGCGAGCGCGGTGGCGATGACTGGTATCTGGGCGCGGTGACCGACGACAGCGCGCGCACGGTCGCGCTGCCGCTGGATTTCCTCGACCCGGACCGTCGCTACACCGCGCAGATCTACCGGGACGGCGACGGCGCGGGCTGGCGCACCGATCCGCATGCGATCGCGATCGACTCGCGCGAGGTCGGCGCCGGCGACACGCTGTCGATCGCGATGGCACCGGGCGGCGGCCAGGCGGTGCGCTTCATCGCACGCTGAGCACGCGACGTGTCCCCGGCCCGTGCCGGAGACGCGCATCGCCGCCCGAGCAATCTCCGCGCTTGTCGCGCCCGCGCAGGTGGCGGACGATGACGCGATGCAGACCCCATCCGATCCAGTCCTCGCCGTGGCACCCGCGGCCGCCAATCCAGCCTGCGTGGTCAACTGCGCGGTGTACGGAACGGATGGCCGCAAGCAGAACATCCTGCTCGACGATATCAGCGACGTGCTGGCGATCGACGACGGCAGCTTCGTGTGGATCGGACTGTACGAGCCGGCCGCCGACGTGTTGGCGCAACTGCAGGAGGAGTTCGGTCTGCACGATCTCGCGATCGAGGACGCCGGCAAGGCGCACCAGCGGCCGAAGATCGAGGCCTACGGCGACTCGTTGTTCATCGTCGCCAACACCGCGCAGGCGATCGACGAACGCATCGCCTATGGCGAAACGCACATCTTCCTCGGCGCGCGCTATCTGGTGACCGTACGCCACGGTGCCTCGCTGTCGTACGCACCGGCGCGGCAGCGCATCGAACGCGAACCCGAACTGATGGCCATGGGCGCACCGGCGGCGCTGTACGCGGTGCTCGACGCGATCGTCGACAACTACCTGCCGATCGTCGACGACTTCAAGACGACGCTCAATGCGCTCGAGCAGGACATCATCAGCGAGCAGTTCCACCGCGGCATCGTGATCCGGCTCTATCAGCTCAAGCGTGAGCTGACCTACATGCGCGTCGCGGTGACGCCGCTGCAGGACGTGCTCTCGCAGCTGGTGCGCAGCAGCAGCCCTTTGATTCCCAGCGAAGCCAAGCTCTACATCCGCGACGTGCTCGACCACTCGGTGCGCATCAACGAAACCATCGACGCGATCCGCGACATCCTCGGCACCGCGCTGGGCGTCAACCAGGCGCTGGTGACGCTGACCCAGGGCGAGATCGTCAAGAAGCTCGGTGCCTGGGCCGCCCTGCTCGCCGCGCCGACGCTGATCACCAGCTGGTACGGCATGAACTTCCACGACATGCCCGAGCTCGACGAACGCTACGCGTATCCGCTGCTGATCGGCGGCGTGGCCGTGGTGATGGTCGTGCTCTACCGGATGTTCAAGAAGGCGCGCTGGCTGTAGCCGCGCGCCCGGGCCTTCAGCCCGGCCAGAAGCGCACGAACAGTTCGCGGATCGCGAGACCGCCGCCGCCGATCAGGATCGCGAAGTAGACCATCGTCAGCACGTTGGCGACGTGGCCCAGCAACACCATCAGCCCGTCGCGCTGCAGCAGCCCAATCGCCAGGCACATCAGGGCGACGCCGGGAATCGTGTTGCTGAAGGGAATGAAGCCGAACGGCGCCATCAGCAGCACCGCGCCGAGGACCAGCGCGCTGTCGTTGACCAGCCCCATCGCGCGGCCGTCGGTCAGACGCGACAGGCGCCCGGGCCTGGTGATGCGCTCCAGACGACGGACCCACGTCAGGCCGGTATCGAGCGCACCGCGCAGACGGCCTGCGGGCACCGTGCGACGCCGCACCGCCTCGGGCAGCCACAGCGCACGACCGGCCATGCGGGCGACGCCGATCAGCACGATCACCGCGCCGAACACGGTACTGACGCCGGGAATCGAAACCGGAATCAGGAACACCAGCGTCAGCAGGATCACCAGCAGCAACATGCCCTGGGTGCCGAGTTCATCGACCAGCGGGCCGACCTGTACGTCGCCATCCGGCAACCGCGCAATCAGCGACTGCAGTTGCCCGCGCAGGGTCAGGGTGTCGTCCGCGTCGGTCATCGTGTCGCGTGCTCGGTCGAGTTGGAAACGGGGGCGGACCTGCTGTGCAGGCCGTTCGCGACAGCCTGCATGGGCGCTCGACACGGGATTCGGAAGCGCGATGCTAGCAGGCGCTCCGCGCGTCTACGACGAAAGTCTTAAGACCCTGACGCCGCATTCGACCGATTGCGCATTGACCCGACGCGCCCCCGGGGCGACCCTGTGCGCGTCTTCCCCGGGGATTAACCGAAAATGAAGGGTGCCATCAATCACGTAGTCTGGGGCGCGGTCGCGCTGCTGGGCGCGTCCTGTATGGGCGTTGTCGCCCTGCGACAAGGCGAACAGATCAGCGCGCTCTGGATCGTCGTGGCCGCAGTCTCGATCTATCTGGTCGCCTACCGCTATTACAGCCTGTATATCGCCGACAAGGTGTTGGGACTCAATCCCAGCAGGGCAACCCCCGCGCACGTCAACAACGACGGCCTTGATTACGTGCCGACCAACAAGCACGTGCTGTTCGGTCACCACTTCGCCGCCATCGCAGGTGCCGGTCCGCTGGTCGGTCCCGTGCTCGCTGCGCAGATGGGCTATCTGCCCGGCATGCTGTGGCTGATCGTCGGCGTGGTGCTCGCAGGCGCCGTGCAGGACTTTATGGTCCTCTTCATCTCCACCCGCCGGAACGGCCGTTCGCTCGGTGATCTGGTGCGCGAGGAGATGGGCCAGGTCGCCGGCACCATCGCGCTGTTCGGCGCTTTCATGATCATGATCATCATCCTCGCGGTGCTGGCGATGATCGTCGTCAAAGCACTGGCCGAGAGCCCGTGGGGCATGTTCACGGTGATCGCGACGATGCCCATCGCGATTTTCATGGGCATCTACATGCGCTACATCCGCCCGGGCAAGATCGGCGAGATCTCGATCTTCGGCATCATCGCCCTGCTCGCGGCGATCTGGTTCGGCGGCAAGGTCGGCGCGGATCCCTACTGGGGCCCGGCCTTCACCTTCAGCGGTACCCAGATCACCTGGATGCTGATCGGCTACGGCTTCGTCGCCGCGACGCTCCCGGTGTGGCTGCTGCTCGCCCCGCGCGATTACCTGTCGACGTTCCTCAAGATCGGCGTGATCGTCGCACTGGCCATCGGCATCGTCATCGCCAGCCCGGAAGTCACCTCGCTGAAGATGCCGGCGCTGACCGAGTTCGCGTCCACCGGCGATGGTCCGGTCTGGAAGGGCGGTCTGTTCCCGTTCCTGTTCATCACCATCGCCTGCGGCGCGGTGTCAGGCTTCCACGCGCTGATCAGCTCGGGTACCACGCCCAAGCTGCTCGCCAACGAGACCCACGCCCGCTACATCGGTTACGGCGGCATGCTGATGGAATCGTTCGTGGCGATCATGGCGCTGGTCGCGGCCTCGATCCTCGATCCGGGCATCTACTTCGCGATGAACAGCCCCGCCGCGGTGCTCGGCACGGACGTGCAGAGCGCGGCGGCCGCGGTCAGCCAGATGGGCTTCGTCATCACGCCCGAGGCGCTGGAACTCAAGGCCCAGCAGATCGGCGAAGGCACGATCATCTCGCGCGCCGGTGGCGCACCGACGCTCGCTGTCGGCATCGCGGTGATCTTGCACGATGCCCTGCCGGGCACCGGCGACGGCGCCATGGCGTTCTGGTACCACTTCGCGATCCTGTTCGAAGCGCTCTTCATCCTGACCGCCGTCGACGCGGGTACCCGCGCCGGTCGCTTCATGCTGCAGGACCTGCTGGGCAACTTCATCCCGGTGTTGCGCAAGACCGACAACTGGGGCGCGAATGCACTCGGCACCGCAGGTTGCGTCGCGCTGTGGGGCTACTTCCTCTATCAGGGCGTCGTGGATCCGCTGGGTGGCATCAACACCCTGTGGCCGCTGTTCGGTATCGCCAACCAGATGCTCGCGGGCATCGCACTGATGCTGTGCACGGTGGTGCTGTTCAAGATGAAGAAGGACCGCTACGCGTGGGTCACCATCGTGCCGGCTGCGTGGCTGCTGATCTGCACCACGGCCGCAGGCCTGATCAAGCTGTTCGACCCGAAGCCGGCCATGGGCTTCCTCGCCCAGGCCCGCCACTACCAGGCGGCGCTGGCCAACGGCGAACTGCTGGGCGCGGCCAAGACCGCGGGCCAGATGCGTCAGGTCATCGTCAACGGCTATGTCAATGCCGGCCTGACGGCGCTGTTCCTGTTCGTGGTCTTCAGCGTGCTGTTCTTCGCCGTCCGCGCCATCCTCAAGGCCCGCCGCGCATCCGCGCCGACGGCCAAGGAATCGCCGTTCGTCGAACTGACGCCCGAACAGCAGCAGGCCTGGCTGTGACGGCGCGGCGCGTGAGCGGAGTGCTGCACTGATGTCCGGCGCGCTGGTTCCCGTCGAGTACTTCGCCACGCACAAGCGTGTGTGGCGAAGGGTCGTCCAGACGGCGCGGCTGTGCTGCGGCGTCCCCGACTACGACAATTACGTGCGCCACATCCTCGAGAAGCATCCCGACCGCGAGCCGATGGACTACAAAACGTTCTTCCGCGAACGGCAGGAAGCCCGCTTCGGCGGACGCAACGGATTCCGTTGCTGCTGATCCAGGACGACGTGTAATACGACGACGGGCGGAACCTCAGGGTTCCGCCCGTTTTCGTTTGGGCGATCGGGTGTTGTCGAGACCGGCACTTGCGCGCCCCTGTTTGCGCTCGCGCGTCTCGTTTCGATTCTGCTTTGGCTGTGGCTCTTGCTGCTGCTTTTGCTTTTGCTGTGGCTTTTGCTTTTGCTGTGGCTTCTGATTTCAATCGAGCCGTAAAGCGAGCCGAGCACCGGAGGCTGACGTGGCCGAAGAGCAGCCCGTGTCTGAGCGCAGCGAGTTTGGGCTGCGTGCCGCGTCAGGCGAGGAGCACAGGGCACCGATGCGGCTTTATCGCATCGGCTCGCGTCCGGCGAAGGGACCTTTTGGTTCCTTTTGGGTCCATCCAAAAGGGACTCGCACGCGCAGCGGGCGAAAGCCCTGTACTTGCTCGGGCTTCTTCGCTCGTCGCTTTGCGACTTTGATATTCCACGCAAAGAATCAATCGTAGGAGCGAAGATCAAAGACAGGGCTTCCGCGCTGTCGCGCGGCTTACTTTTGTCTTGGCAAAAGTAAGCAAAACCGTCTTCGCCGGACGCAATCCGCCGCGATACAGCCGCGGCGGTCCCCTGCGCTTCTCGGTCGACGGGGCACGCAGCCCAAACTCGCTGCGCTCAGACATGGGCTGCTCTTCGAGCCCGTCGCCCTGCGATGCTCGGCTCGCTTTACGGCTCGATTCAGATCAAAGGCACAAAGCCGAAGCCGAAGCCGAAGCCGAAGCCGAAGCCGAAGTCGAAGCCGAAGCCGAAGCAAAAGCAAAAGCAAAAGCAAATGCAACACTCAAAGCCAGATCACTGCCCCGCCATCGCCCGCAAACCAATGCCCACCAGATACGCCATCACCGTCCCGGTCGCATAGCCCAACGCCCCGAGCAACGCACCCACCGGCGCGAGCGACGGATGGAACACCGAGGCCACGACCGGCGCAGATGCAGGCCCGCCGATGTTGCTCTGCGAGCCCATCGCGAAATAGAAGAATGGCACGCGCAACGCCTTGCCCAGCGCCCACAGCAGCGCGATATGCACGCTGATCCAGATCAGTCCCAAGAGGAACAGCCAGGGCCGATCGGCGAGCGCGAAGATGTCCATCTGCATGCCGATGCAGGCGATCAGGATGTAGAGCAGCAGCGTGCCGATCTTCGATGCGCCGGCGCCGTCAAGCGTGCGCACGCGGGTGAAGCTCAGGCCTAGGCCGATCAGCGTCGACAGCACGACGACCCAGACGAAGGGCTCGTGCAGGCTGACCTGTCGCGCCCACGCGACATTCGCGCCGAACCATGCAGACGCCGGCCCCGCTATGGCATGCGACAGGCCGACCGCGCCGAACGCGATGCCGACGATCAGCATCAGATCCGTCAGTGTGGTCACCCGCTCGTGCTCGGCCTGATAGCTGGCGAGGCGTGTCTTCAGCTCCTCGATCGCACGCGTATCGGCGCCGCTGCGTGCATCGATCTTCGCGGCGCGGCCGGCGAGAAAGATCAATACCGCCATCCACACGTAGCCCACGCCCACATCGACGACGACGAACTGGCCGAACGTGGTTTCGTCGACAGCGAACACTTCCTTCATCGCCACCATGTTCGCGCCGCCGCCAATCCAGCTGCCGGCCAACGTCGCCATGCCGGCCCAGGTGTCACCAGCGACGGTTTCGGGATGGAGCAGCCCCATGATCCAGAACGCGGCGAAGGCGCCGATCATCACCGTGATCGATGCGCCGATGTACATCAGCAGCAGCTTGGGGCCCAGCCGCAGCACGCCGCGCAGATCGATGGTCAATGTCAGCAGTACCAGCGCGGCGGGCAGCAGCACGCGGCTGGCGACCGGGTTGTAGAGCGCGCTCGCGCTGCCGTCGATCAGGCCGACCGTGTTGTAGATGCCGGGGATGAAGTAGCACAGCAGCAGCGCCGGTACGTAGGTGTAGAAGCGTTTCCACGGACCGCTTGGCCGCGACGCGGTCCAGAACACGGCGGCGAGTGTTGCGGCGATCAGGCCGAACAACACGATGTCGTTGGTGATCAGCGCCGTTGACGGCGTTGCGGGGTCTGCGGCCATGGACGGCGCCTTCTGTCGCCCGCCCGCTGCGCGCAGGCCGCGACGGCGGCTGCCGCGGCGAGGGCGCCGTCATTGGCGACGGCGTGGCGGCATCGTGCCACAGCGAACCCGCTGTGCAAGCGCCGTCGCGCGACGTGCCTCGATCCTGCAAAGTCGGCCCGACGGTCGCCTGCCGACACGCGCCGGCAGGCGTGATTCGGTCGGCTGTATTCCGCTTACTGCCCCGCCATGACCCGCAGGATCTGTCCGACCAGGTACGCGATCAGCGTGCCGGTCGCATAGCCGACCGTGCCGAGCAGGACACCAACCGGCGCCAGCGTCGGGTGGAACGCGGCCGCCACGACCGGCGCGGAGGCTGCAGCGCCGACGTTGCCCATCGAGCCGACGCCAACGTAGAACATCGGAGCTTTAACCAGCCGCGCCGCGCCCCAGATCACCAGCACGTGCACCAGCATCCAGATCGCCCCGATGGCGATCAGTTCCAGACGGTCGAACAGACGCATGAAATCCATCTGCATACCGATACATGCGATCAGGAAATAAAGGAACACGCTTCCGATCCGCGATGCGCCGACATCCTCGAGCCTGCGGGCCCGGGTGAAGCTCAACAACAGGCCCGCGAGCGTAGAGATCAGCACGACCCACACGAACGACGAGTCCAGACTGAAGCGCGAGGCCCACTCGAACCGCCCGAACCAGGCCGACAGCGGATTGGCGATCGCGTGGGCCAAGCCGACGAAGCCGAATGCGACCGCGACGATGATCATCAGGTCGTTCAACGTCGGAATCCGCGCGTTCGCCGCCTCGTGCGCGGCGATGCGCGATTTCATCTCGTCGATCGCACCAGTATCCGCGCCGCTGCGCGCGTCAATCTGCGCCGAGCGATTGGCGAGAAACAGCAGCGTCGCCATCAACAGGCTGGCCATTGCCACGTCGACGACCGCGAACTGCCCGAACAGCGTGGCATCGACCTCGTAGACCTCGCGCATCGCGACCATGTTGGCGCCGCCACCGATCCAGCTGCCGGCGAGCGCCGCCATGCCCTTCCACGTGTCGCCGGCGACCGCAGGTGGATGCACCCACTCCATGACCTGGAACGACACGATCGCGCCGAGCACGATGCCGACGGTACCGGCGGCGAACACGAACAGCAGCTTCGGCCCCAGCTTGACGATACCTTTGAGATCGATCGACAACGTCAGCAGTACCAGCGCCGCGGGCAGCAGCACGCGACTGGCGATTGGGTTGTAGAGGCTGTTCTGCTCGCCGTCGATCAGGCCGACGGTGTTGTAGAACGCCGGCACGAAGTAGCACAGCAGCAGCGCCGGCACCCACGCGAAGAACTTCTTCCAGAACGGTGTGGGCCCGCTGGCCAGCCAGAAGATGAGACCGAGGGTGGCCGCGATCAAGCCGAAAAGTACGATGTCGCTGGTGATCAGCGCGGTGGACGGTGTAACGGTTTCGATCGCCATCTTGGCGGTCCTCCCATTCCTGGTGTTGCGGTGACGCATAGACGCGGACGGCCGGCGCATGCCGGCCGCTCGCTCAGAGCCGCTTACTCGCCGATGTGCTGCTTGAGCCAGGCGTTGACCGTGTCGTGCCACAACACGCTGTTGTGCGGCTGCAGGACCCAGTGGTTCTCGTCCGGGAAATACAGCAGCTTCGATTCGATGCCCTTGCGCTGCAGCGCGGTGAACGTCGACAGGCCCTGATCCACCGGCACGCGGTAGTCCTTCTCGCCCTGTACGACCAGCATCGGCACCTTCCAGTTGGCGACGTGGTTGACCGGGTTCCAGCGCTCGTAGTTCTTCGGCTGGTCGAACGGCGTGCCCTTGTTCTCCCACTCGGTGAACCAGAGCTCTTCGGTCACGTAGCCCATCGAGCGTGTGTCGAACACGCCGTCATGGTTGACGAGGCACTTGAACGGCGCGTTGCCGCGACGGTCGAACCAGTTGCCGGCGATCCAGTTGATCATGTAGCCGCCGTAGCTCGCGCCGAGCGCACAGGCGCGGTCGCCATCGAGGAACGCGTACTGGTCCTGCGCGGCGGCCCAACCCTTCTGCAGATCCTCGAGCGGCTTGCCGCCCCAGTCGCCGCTGATCGCATCGGTGAACGCCTGCCCGTAACCGGTCGAGCCGTGGAAATCGATCATCACCACCGCGTAGCCCTGCCCCGCATACGTCTGCGGATTCCAGCGGTAGCTCCAGCCGTTGCCGAAGCTGCCCTGCGGGCCGCCGTGGATCAGGAACGCGACGGGATAGGTCTGGCCTTCCTGATAGTTCCACGGCTTGACCACATAGCCGTAGACGGTCTCGTTGCCGGCGCCCTTGAACGAGAACTGCTCGAAGTCGCCGAATGCCACACCGGGCAGGCGCTCGGCTGCGGTCGGGGTGATCTGGCGCAGCTGCGCATCGGCGCCCAGCGACTGCAGCGAACCGGTATAGAGCGTGTCGCCGCTCTGGATCGAGTTGCGGGTCAGCGCGACGGTGTCGCCTGCAATGGCGAACGCGGAAATCGAACCGTCGGCGATGAGCTTGGTGACCTCACCGCTGGCGACATCGACGCGGAACAGCGGGTACTCGCCCGTGTCCTGCGCGGCGACGTAGAGCGCGCTGCCATCGGCGGACGGGGTGACGCTGCTCGGCGAACGGTCCCACTGCGGCGCGATCTCGCGCGCCTGGCCGCTGGCGACATCCAGTGCCATCAGTGCGTAGCGGTCGGCTTCGAAACCGGGGCGTTTCATCGCGCGGTAGAACAGCGTCGCACCGTCTTCGCTGAACACCGGGCCGGTATCCCAGGCGGGATTGGCGCTGGTGAGGTTCACCGGCGCCGCCTCGCCCACCGCATCGATGCGGTAGAGATCGAAATTGGTCGACCACGGCGCCTCGCGCCCGGCCACCTTGACGCTGGCAACAACCGAGCGGCCATCTGGCGCCCACGTGTAGTCCTCGGCACCACCAAAGGGTTTGCCCGGAATGTCGCCATCGAGCGCGTGGCCCAGCGCGCGCACCGTCGTGACCGCGCGGGCACGGGCCGCCGGCAGGTCGGCGACGAACAGGCGGCTCATCGTGCCGTCCTTCCAGGTATCCCAGTGGCGCACGAACAGCTGGTCGTAGACCACGCCGCTGGCCTTGGCGTCCTTGGTCTCGGCGAGCTTGCGCTTGGTGCACGCGAGATCCGCGGCGCAGTCGCCGAAGGTGTCGGCGCTGAACGCGACGCGCGCGCCATCGGGCGAGAGCTGGTAGCTGCCGATATCGACCGCAACATCAGTTAGCTGCCGCGGCGTGCCACCTGCGAGCGGCATCGAGAACAGCTGCGAACTGCCGTTTTTGCCGCTGAGAAAGTAGACGGTCTGGCCATCGGCCGACAGCGACGGCGAATTCACGTTCCAGCCTGCCGGGGTCAGCCGCTTCGGCGGCGCCATGTCGCGCGTCAGCAGGTTGCGCGTGTACAACGCGGTTTCCGCCTTGCCCGAATCGAAGTCCAGCGTGCGCTGGGCGAACACCAGCTGGCGACCGTCGGCGGTCAACAGCGGCGCGGAGACGCGATCCAGCTTGACCAGATCGCGAACGTCGAGCCCGCGCGCGGCCTCACGTTCCTGGGCAACGGCCGGCAATGCGGCGAGCAGGCACAACGGCAACAGCGCGAGGCGCAGGGACATGGCAGGGCTCCGTACAAAGAGCCCGAATGGTAGGCCGGCGCCGCGATGCTGGCAAAGCGGCGCCGGCGCGGCGTCACTGCGCGGCGCGTTGGCCGCCCAGATGCGTGGCGAAGAAGTCGAGCAGTTTCGTGTAGTAGGCGCGACGGTTTTCGGGCTTGTAGAAGCCGTGGCCTTCGCTGTCGACGTACAGCGTATCGACCGGAACGCCAGCCGCCCGCAAGGCACGCTCCATACGCCGCGTGTGGTCCACGGGCGCGATCTCGTCCTTGCCGCCTGCTACCAGCAGGACCGGGACCTTGATCTGCGCGGCATGCTGCGTCGGGGACGCGGCCAGGAGCGCTTGCGGATCATTGCCGAGCCACTCGTCGAACCACGTCCTCGCCCAGGCGCTGCTGCGACCGTCCTGGTTGCGCATGAGCGGAAGATCGTAAACGCCGACGTACCCCGCCGCGCAGCGATAAATCTCCGGTTCGCGCGCGGCACCCATCATGGCCGCATACGCGCCGTAACTGCCGCCGTAGATGCAGATACGTGCGGCGTCTGCATGGCCCTGTTCGACGGCCCAACGGGTCGCATCGGTGAGATCGTCCTGCATTTTTCCGCCCCACTCGCGCGCACCAGCTTGCTGGAAGCTGCGACCATAGCCACCCGAGCCGCGATAATTGACCTGCAGGACGGCGTAACCAGCCTGCGCGAACATCTGCGTTTCCGGATTGAAAGCCCATTCGTCGGCGATGCCGAACGGACCGCCATGCGGCAGCACGATCAGCGGCGCAGACGCGCCCTCCCGCAGTCCAGCCGGACGAGTCAGGTACCCGTGCAGCATCAGGCCGTCTCGCGCGCGCATCGACACCGGCGCCATTGCGGCCATGCGCTGGGGATCGATTGTCGCCCGGCGTGCCAGGACAAAATCCGCCTTCTTCGCGCTGGCGTCGTAGCTGTAGAAGCTCCCGGGATCACGGTCGCTTTCCGCCAGCAGCAGCTTGGTGTCCGCATCGCGCGTGGACGACGCAACCGAGATCGAACTCCCCGGAAACGCCTGCTCGAACATGCGAAACAGCTTTGCGTCATCCGATGCGTCATCGAAAAATGCCATCCGTGGCGTTGCACCCGGATAGCGGACGCCTATGGCGATCTCGGTGCCCGGCCGATACAGGATTTCCGGGTCGACTGTGTTGTCCCGCATCAGTTCCGTGCGCGCGCGCGTGGCGACATCCATCGCCACGATCGCGTCTGGCCCGACAGGCTGGCTCACGCGCAGGTAAGCGGTGGAATTGTCCGCGGAGAATCCGACAGGCTCTTCCACGCGGCCCGATTGCCCCTGATGGTTGAGCAGTTCCCAGTCGGCATCACGCGAAGCGCGGTAATACAGCTGACTGAAATTGTCGGAACGCGAACCCTCCGCGAAGCGCACTTCACCCGTGTGATCGGTCACGAACGAAGCGCGGTTTACAGGCACCGTCGCCACCGTGTGGCGACGTCCGGTGTAGACGTCCATGCGATCCACGCGCGTATAGGGATCCCCGGTGAATGGCGAGATCGCGACAAGTACGTTTTTCGGATCGGTGTGCAGCAGATCGATAGGCCACGCGAAGACGCGCTCCTCCTTCGGACCGCTGCGGATGTTGGTGCCGAGGCCAGAGTTCTGTACGCGGTACCCGACCAGCAGCTGGGCGCGCCCGCCGTCTGCGTTCATCGCGTAGAGCTCGCCTGTCGCCATCGGAAAATCGCGTGTGCCGAACTGCTGGGCGAGACCGAACATCAGTCGATCATCCTTTGCCCACCAGAAATCCGCGATATGGGTGTTCGCAGCCAGTTGGAAACTGCCCACAACACGTCGATCGGCGCGATTCATCACCGCGATCACCGACCGATCGCCATTGGGCAACGTCACCGCGAGATACTGGCCCGTCGGCGATATCTTCACGTCCTGCACGCCTTCGTCCTCGACGAAAGGCGCGAGGTCCACCTGCGCATGGAGGCCAGGCGCGGCCAGACACGACAGCGCGACGCATATCGAAAGCAGTCCTTTGCGGACCATATGAAACTCCTGATCTCTTGCGCCGAGCCCCCGACCGTCGAAGACGTTCTCCCCGAGCGCGGCGGTCTTCATCGTAACGATGCGGTAGCAGTCGGCAACCCCTGACGTAGAACTGCCGCGGGGCA
Source organism: Luteimonas sp. (assembly GCA_045810015.1). Taxonomy (GTDB): domain Bacteria; phylum Pseudomonadota; class Gammaproteobacteria; order Xanthomonadales; family Xanthomonadaceae; genus Luteimonas. Next base: position 219,238 of record JBJMWR010000023.1, on the reverse strand, counting down.
CGGCGCCCCGCCTATACTCGCGCCTTCGCCCGCCCGGATTACGGCATTGCGCGCTGTCACCGATTCCTCCGCCGCGTCGCACGCGGACTTCATGGGCCACCCCAAAGGCGTCTTCGTCTGCTTCTTCACCGAGATGTGGGAGCGTTTCTCGTTCTACGGGATGAAGGCGCTGCTGCTGCTCTACATCCTCAAGTACCACCTGTTCGGCGACGACGCGGGCTTCGATCTGCTCGGCGCCTACGGCGGTCTGGTCTATGCGGTGCCGGTGATCGGCGGACTGCTGGCCGACCGCTATCTGGGTATGCGCAAGGCCGTGGTACTCGGTGGCGTGCTGCTGGTGCTCGGCCATCTGGGCATGGCCTACGAGGGCGAGCAGGCGCGCATCGTGGATGGCGTCGTCGTCCGTGACGAAACCGCGCTGCAGGTGTTCTACCTGTCGCTGGCGCTGATCATCATGGGCGTCGGTTTTTTGAAGCCGAACATCTCGACGATCGTCGGCAAGCTCTACGCGCCCGAGGACCCGCGGCGCGATTCCGGGTTCACGCTGTTCTATGCGGGCATCAATGTCGGCGCGCTGTTCGCGAGTCTGGTGTGCGCATTCCTGGGCGAGACCTACGGCTGGAAGTACGGCTTCGGCGCGGCCGGCATTGGCATGATCGCCGGGCTGATCGTCTTCATCTGGGGCCAGAAGTATCTCTACGGCCTCGCCGAACCGAACGATCCGGCGAAGCTGCGCGAGCGCGTCGGCCCGTTGTCGCGCGAGTGGTGGATCTATGCCGGCAGCGTCGCCGGCGCGCTGCTGGTCTGGCAGCTGATCCAGCGCACCTGGACCGTGCACGGCGCGATGCACCTGATCGCCGTCGCGCTCGCGGTTTGGTTCGTCTGGTTCCTCGTGCGCCACTGCACGAAAGTGGAACGCCAGCAGATGCTGGCGCTGGTGCTGCTGATCATCGGGGTGCTGATCTTCTTCACCCTCTACGAGCAGACCTACGGCTCCTGGGTCACATTCACCGACCGCATGCTGACCAAGGACCTGTTCGGCCTGACGCCCGGCGATTACCAGCCCGGCATTCCGTGGGCGATCTTCGCGCTCGCCAGCAGCCCGATCCTGATGGTGACCGCGCTGCGCGCGAGCGATCGCGGCAATGGCGGACTGGCGAAAATGGCCGTCATCGCGATGGTCGTCGCGCTGGCGATCGCGCTGATCCACGACGTCGTGCTGGTGCCGCAGACCGCGGGTTCCCTGACCTTCCTCGGCGCGTTCTTCATCGTCGTGTTGGCGCCGGTGTTCTCGTGGCTGTGGCCGTGGCTGGACCGCCGCGGCCTCAATCCCAGCAAGCCGGCGAAGATGGCGATCGGCCTGGTGTTCGCCGGCCTCGCCTTCGTGCCGCTGATGCTGGCTGCGCAATCGGCCGGCAGCGGCGTCCTCGCCAGTGTGTGGTGGCTGGTGCTGGCGTATTTCCTGCTGGAACTGGGCGAAATGTGTCTGTCGCCGATCGGCCTGTCGGCGGTGACCCAGCTGTCGGTCGCGCGCGTCGTCGGCCTGATGATGGGCGCGTTCTGGCTGGCGACCGCGTATTCGGAAGTGCTGGCCGCGCAGTTCGGCAAGCTGACCTCGATGGAGGTGCTCGAAGGCGAGACCTTCGACATGGCCGTCGCGGCCACGCGCTACGCCGATCTGTTCCAGCTGATGCTGTGGATCGGCGTCGGTTCGGGCATCGCCTATTTCGTGCTGGCGCCGCTGGTGCGGCGCTGGATGCACGGCGTGCGCTGAGGCGGAACGCTAATCCCTGAAACGCAGAACCCCCGATCGCTCGGGGGTTCGTGCAGTACATCGGGCAACGCGACGTCCGATCAGAACGGGATGTCGTCGTCCGAGAAGTCGTCCATCGGGGCAGGACGCTGCTGCTGCGGGGCCGACTGGCGCGAAGGCGCGGGGCCACGCTGCTGCGGGGCATCGCCGCCACCGCTGCCGGCCGAACGCTGCGGACGATTGCCGCGCTCGTAATTGCCACCGCCGCCTGCACCGCCACCGCCGCCGTCACCACGGCCGCCGAGCATCTGCATCTCGTTGGCGACGATGTCGGTCGTGTACTTCTCCACGCCGTCCTGACCGGTGTACTTGTCGTAGCGGATCTCGCCTTCGACATAGCACTGGCTGCCCTTGCGCAGGTACTCGCCCGCGATCTCGCCGAGCTTGCCGAAGAACACCACGCGGTGCCATTCGGTGCGCTCCTGCTTGTTGCCGTCCTTGTCGTTGCGCACGCTGGTGGTGGCCAGGCTGATGCGGGTCACGGCCATGCCGCCCTGGGTGTACTTGGTGTCGGGGTCGTTGCCGAGATTGCCGACCAGGATGACTTTGTTGACGCCGCGGGCCATGGGAATTCCTTGGATTGCACCGGCTTCGAGACCGGCGTGATGGACCGCCACAGTATAGCCGCCAGCCGGTCGGCGTCCGACCCCCGCCCTCGTCCGCACGCCACTGTCGGGCGTCTCCTATAATTCCGGGCCTGCCTGTCCCGGATCCTGCATGAACAACGTCGCCCACCCGGCCGCCCGCCTCGATCTGCCGGCGATCCAGGCCCTCGCCGCAGGCGACATGGCCGCCATCGACGCGCTGATCCGCGACCGGCTGGCCTCCGACGTGGTGCTGATCAACCAGGTCGCCGAACACATCGTCTCGGCGGGCGGCAAGCGCCTGCGGCCGATGCTGGTGATGCTGGCCGGGCGCGCCACCGGCACTGTCGGCGCCGAGCACCACCAGCTGGCGGCGATCGTCGAGTTCATCCACACCTCGACCTTGCTGCACGACGACGTGGTCGACGAATCCGATCTGCGCCGCGGCCGCAGCACCGCCAACGCGATCTGGGGCAACGCGGCCAGCGTGCTGGTCGGCGATTTCCTGTACTCGCGCAGCTTCCAGCTGATGGTGGAACTCGACCGCATGCCGGTGATGCGCATCCTCGCCGACACCACCAACCGCATCGCCGAAGGCGAAGTGCTGCAGCTGCTGCACGTGCGCAATCCGGACACCGACGAGGCCGCCTACCTCAACGTCATCGAGCGCAAGACCGCAGTGCTGTTCGCCGCCGGCACGAAGCTCGGCGCGCTGGCCTCCGGCGCGGATGAAGCGACGCAACAGGCGCTGTACGACTACGGCATGCAGCTGGGCTACGCATTCCAGATCGCCGACGACGTGCTCGACTATTCCGGCGATGCCGACGCGCTGGGCAAGAACCTCGGCGACGATCTCGCCGAAGGCAAGGCCACGCTACCCCTGATCCACGCGATGGCGCAGGCGACGCCCGAGCTGCGCGCACGGCTGCGGACCATCGTCGAAACCGGCGATACCGATGGGCTGCCCGAAGTGCTGGCCGCGATCGAAGCCGCCGGCAGCCTCGACTACAGCCGCGCCCGCGCACTCGAATACGCCGGAGCCGCCGAACGCGCGCTCGCCGGACTCGGCGACAACGACGCCGTCGCCGCGCTGCGCGGCTTGGCGCGTTACGCGGTCGAACGCGGGCACTGATGGCGTTCGGAGCCGAGGAACGTGCGCTGCTGCTCGATGCCGGAGGCGTCGGCCCGACAGTAATCTCGAGGCTCGAACAGATCGGCTACACCACGCTCGCGCAGCTGTCGGAGGCCGAGGTCACCGACATCACCGCGCAGGTCGCGTCGATGCTCGGTACCACCTGCTGGCGCAACAGTCCGCAGGCACGCGCTGCGATTGCCGCGGCGATCGAGATGGCGGCGTCGCATCGGGACGTCGCGTAGACCAGTCGCACGCCGTCGAGCTTCGCCCAACGCCTAACGCCTGTTCCTGCTCGATGGACCTCTGACCCCGCAAGCCGGCAGCGGATGCAGCGGTGCAGCGGCCCGGGTCTGACGCCCGACCGCAGGCGCCGCCTCAGGCGATGCCGATGCCCGGAATCGCCGTGATCGCATCCGGATCGAAACCGCCCAGCGCGGCAAAATGGCGCCCGCGCGCGGTGTAATCGCGGTAGGCGCCGAAGCTGGGCGCGCCGGGCGACAGCAGCAGCACGCCCTCGCCGCCCAATGTCGCGCGTGCCTGCGCGATGGCCGATTCGAGATCGTCGGCTGCCGACAGGTCGAACCCGGCGTCGCGGGCGACCGGTGCCAGCAGATCATGGATACGCGGGCCGTTCTGACCCAGCGTCACGATCGCGTGGGGCGCGCCCGTACGCATCGCGTCCGCGAACGCTTGCCAGTCGAGGCCGCGGTCGTGACCGCCGACCAGCAATGCGACGCGCCGGTCGCGATAGACCTCGAGCGCCGCAAGCGTCGCATGCGGCGTCGTGCTGATCGAATCGTTGACCCACAGCACGCCGTCGCGCGTGCCCAAAGGTTGCAGGCGGTGCGGCAGCGGCCAGAAATCGACCGCAGCCGCGGCCAACGGCGCGGCATCGATCCCCAGCGCTTCGATCGCGGTCAGCACACCGCAGAGATTGCCGCGGTTGTGCCGGCCCGGCAGCGGCAGGCCCGATGTGTCCATGACCGCGGTGTCGCCGCGATGCAACACGTCGCCACGCAGATGCCAGCCTCCGGGCGTGCCGAACCAGCGGATCTCGCTGTCCGGCAGCACCAGCGCGGCAAGCCGCGGGTCATTGGCATTGAGCACGGCGATGCGCGGACGCGCGCGCGTCAGCAGCGCCAGCTTGTCGTCGACGTACTGCGCCTCGCTGCCGTGCCAGTCGAGATGCTCGGGAAAGATGTTGGTGACGACTGCAATGGCGGGCCGCACGCCGCCGGTCGCCACGTCGCCGGTCTGGTAGCTCGACAGCTCGATCGCCCAGGCGTCGGCATCCGCGTCGAGCAGCTCCAGCAGCGGCAGACCGATGTTGCCGGCCAGCGCGGTCCGCAGGCCGTGCACGCGCAGCAGGTGTGCGAGCAGCGCGGTGGTCGTGCTCTTGCCCTTGGTGCCGGTGACGCAGACCGTGCCGGCCGCAACTTCGCCCGGCGCGGCGCGCGTGGCGAACCACAGCGCGGTGCCACCGACGAATCGCGTGCCCTGCGCCGCGGCGGCCATCGCATCAGGCCGGTACGGACTGATGCCGGGCGACTTGATGACCACGGCGAAGCGCGACAGATGTTCGCTGCTGGCCACTGTCTCGACCTGCAGCAACGGATCGCCCAGACCGATCACTTCGGCCGTTTCATGCTCGCCGCAGAACACCGTCAGAGGCAGTGCGACCGAATCCCGAATCCCGAATCCCGAATCCGGCGCAGCGCGCAGCGCAGCGTACGCCGCGCGCCCTTCGCGGCCCCAGCCCCACAGCGCGATGCGGCCGCCATTGGCGGCGATTGCCTCAAGCTGCGAGATGCGCACGCAGGCGGTCCCACAGCGCGTCGGGAATGCGGTGCGAGCGATGGCCTTGGCCATCGCTCAATTCGGGAACGTTGTCTTCGACCGTCAGCAGCCCGGCGACGTCCAACTCGCCCGCGTCGAGCTGCGGTGCGATCTCGCGGGCGAAGCGCGCGACGATCGCGTCCTCGCGCCACTCCGGACGCTTCGCCAGCGCCGCCATCGCAGCGCGCGATTCGCGGCCTTCGCCGACGCATTCGAACGGCTTGTGGTCCTGGTACTCGAGCAAGGCGTCGTAACCCGGCACCTGGGTGGCGTCGTCGAGCAGATTCCGCCCGAAGATCGACACTAGGCGCGGCTTGGGCATGAACGGCGCGAGTGCCAGGAACACGAAGTGGCACTTGGGGCAGATGCCGCACCAGCGGTTGACCGGACGCGCACCGAGCAGATGGAAATTGCGGTTGCAGCTGGAGAAATGCGCGTCGTAGCGATCGGTCTTCGCGAACTGGCGCGCGACCGCGAGTTCCGACAGCGGCCGCAGCAACGAGTAGTAATGCAGATCCGCGGCCACGCGCGCCTGCACGTGATCGCCGAACGCACGTTCGAACGCCCAGCCCTTCGACCACTGGTGGTTCACTTCGCGCGTCTCGCCGCCCGACGCGTCCTTGATCAGGCTGCCGTAGCTGGCCGAGCGCTCGTTGGAGAACACCACTTGATCAACGCCGTGCAGCACCGCGGCCAGCACGAGGATCGCCGAATTGATCGCGGTGACCGGGATGTGCCCGTTCCACGCGCCCTGGCGGTTGTACTCGAACAGCTCCGGGGCGATCTGGCGGCCGATATTGAGCGTCGGCAGACCGGTGCGCTCGGCGCAGACGCGGATCAGCTGCGAGCCGCCGATCCAGCTGACGGTCTGTTCGATGCCCAGCGCGCGCAGCGCTTCGATCGACACCAACGAATCCTTGCCACCGCCGATCGCAACCAGCGCATGCGTGCGCAGACCCAACTTGGGAGCGCCGCCTCCGGTGGCTCCTGATTCCCTTCTCCTATTGGGAGAAGGTGGCCCGGAGGGCCGGATGAGGGCACCGCCTGGTATTGCGCCCTCACCCGACGCGCTGCGCGCGTCGACCTCTCCCGCGGGCGGGAGAGGTGTCAGATCTGCAGGAAACCGGATCTTGCCGTGCAGATCCAGCCCGTTGCGATACGCGAACTCGCCGAGTCCGTACACGTACACATCCTCGAGCAGCGTCGCGGTCTCCGCATCGATCGCGTAGCCCTCGATGCGGATGTCGGTCGGCACGGCGGCCTTGTAATAACTGACGCCAGCGATCAGGTGCAGCAGGCGCAACGCCTGTGTCGCAGCTTCGGCACGTGCAGCGTCGAGCGCGAACGGCGCGCCCGGCACCTTGACGGTTTCGATCAGCTCCGGGCCGTCGTCGAAGGCATAGCGCAGACGCGCGACGCCAGTGGCGGCGTCGAGGTCGCAATCGATGAAACGGAAACTGCGGACCGCATTGCGGTCGAAGACAACACTCATTCCAGAACATCCTGCTGCGGCAGCTGCCGCAGGTTGTAGGTATTGGCCATGACGAAGCCGTAGGCGCCGGCGTCGGCGATCAGCACGGTGTCGCCTTCGCGGGTCGCGGCGGGCAGGCGACGGCGCGTGCCGAACACATCGCTGGACTCACAGATCGGACCGACGATCTCGACAGTCGTCTCGACCGTGTCATCGAGCCGCGTCAGGTTGTGGATGCCGTGCCACGCGTCGTACAGCGCCGGCCGCATCAGGCTGTGCATGCCGGCGTCGACACCGACGCGGCGCGTGCCCAGCTTGTCCACGACCTGGGTCACGGTGCTCAGCAGCACGCCAGCCTCGGCGACGAGGTAGCGGCCCGGTTCGATCGCCAGGCGATAGCGCGGGTATTCGGCCTTGATCGCCGCCAGGCCCGCGGCCCAGGCCGGGATGTCGAACGGCACGTCGTCGGGACGATACGGAATCGGCAGACCGCCGCCGATGTCGATCGTGTCGACAGTGCCGACCGCATCTGCGAAGCCTGCCAGCTCGGCATAGACCTCGCGCCAGTGCGCCACGGTCTCGATGCCGCTGCCCAGATGCGCGTGGATACCCGTGATGCGCGCATCGACTTCTTCGGCCGCGATCAGGAATTGATCGAACGCGCCCAGCGGCAGGCCGAACTTCGATGCCGCGCCGCCGGTGACGACCTTGGCGTGGTGGCCGTCGCCGCGGCCCAGATCCAGACGCAGCCAGAGATCTCGGCCGCGGAAGACCTCGGGCCAGTTGCGCAGCGCTTCGACGTTGTCGACCGTCACGGTGACGCCGCGCGCGTAAGCGGCCGCGTACTCGCTGCGCGGGGCGAAGCTCGGCGTGAACAGCACGCGCGCGGGATCGAGATCCGGCAGCACGGCGAATACGTGTTCGAGCTCGCCCTGCGACACGCATTCCAGACCGAAACCGGCGTCGACCAGCGTGCGCAGGATCGCCGGATGCGGATTGGCCTTGATCGCGAAGAAGCGACGGTCGATCGCGTCAGCCGTCGACAGCGCGGCCGCGCGTTCGCGCACGGTCGGCAGGTGATAGACGTAATGTGGCCGGCCCGGCTCGGCGAGTGCGAGCAGCGATTCGCGCGCGTCCTGCCACCACTGCGGCGCGCGCTCGCGGCGGCCGTGGGCGATCTCGCGCCAGCTCGGGCCGAACACGGTCTCGTCATGCACCGGCATCGCGCCGCTGTCGATCAGCTCGGCATGCAGCACCGGCAGCAGACCGTCGGCGTCGGCCTCGTCGATGACGAAAGTCAGATTGAGATCGTTCGACGACTGCGAGATCAGGTGCACGCGTTCCTTGCCGAACGTGGCCCAGACATCCGACAGCTTGTGCAGCAGCGAACGCATGCCGCGACCGACGAGGGTGATCGCCGCACAGGGCGCGATGACCTTGACCCGGCACACTTCGGCCAGGTCGTCGCTCAATCGCGCCAGCACGTCGGTGCTGACGAGGTTCTCACTGGGATCGAGCGAGACGGTGACGTTGGTCTCCGAGGAACCGATCAGATCGACCGACAGGCCATGGCGCTTGAAGCGTTCGAACACGTCGGCAAGAAAGCCGACCTGCTGCCACATGCCGATGCCTTCCATCGACACCAGCACGATGCCGTTGCGGCGGCTGATCGCCTTGACGCCCGGCACCGGCTCGGCGCTCGCGTCGATCGCGGTGCCCGGCAGGTCCGGACGTTCGGTATCGAGGATCGCCATCGGCACGCCGCCATCGCGGCAGGGCTTGATCGATCGCGGATGCAGCACCTTGGCGCCGGTGGTCGCAATCTCCTGCGCCTCGGCGTAATCCAGCCGCGCGAGCAGGCGCGCGTCGGGCACGTCACGCGGATTGGCGCTGAACATGCCCGGCACGTCGGTCCAGATCTCGACGCGGCGCGCGCCCAGCAGCGCACCGAAGTACGCCGCCGAGGTGTCCGAGCCACCGCGGCCGAGGATCGCCGTGCCGCCGTCGCCATGACGGGCGATGAAACCCTGGGTCAGCAGCATCCGCGGCGTCTGCGCGGCGAAGCGTGCGCGCCAGTCGCCATCGGGTTCCCGCTTGCAGTTCACCGACAGGCGCAGTGCCCAGTCGCTCTGGTTCGGCAGCGCGACCGCGTCCAGCCAGTCGCGCGCATCGCACCAGCCGAAATCCAGACCCTGCGCCGCGAGATACGCCGCGCCGATCGTCGAGGACAGCAGCTCGCCCTGCCCCAGTACCTCGGCCTGCCAGTCGAGCGTGCGCGTCGCCGCGCGTGCATCGGTGACCAGCGCCTGCAACGCGGCCAAGCGCGTGCCGAGCACCGCATCGACATCCAGTTCGAGTTCGGCGACGAACGCGCGGTGGCGCTCGACCAGCGCGGCGACACGTGCAGACGAATCCGCGGCGCCATCGGCGATCGCCGTGAGTTCGTTGGTGACGCCCGACAGCGCGGATACCACCACCAGCACGCGCGCGTCCTGCTCCAGCGCCCGGCGTTTCGCCAGTCGGCCGATGGTGTCCCAGCGGTGGCGACGCGACACCGAAGTGCCGCCGAACTTGAGCACGATCCAGCGATCGTCAGGAGGTGAGGACATCGAGGTGGGGTCTCGGATGGGAGCGAAAAACAGCGCGAAGACCGGCATGCGGTGACAACGCGCGCGATGACAGGCGATTCTAAAGCAACCCCCCGCCCCACGAGAGACCCCATGGATCGCCGTTACCTGCAGTTGGATGTGTTCGCCGACCGGCCCGGCGCCGGCAATCCGCTCGGCGTGGTCGTCGATGCCGACGGGCTCGACACCGCGGCGATGCAGGCCATCGCCAACTGGACCAACCTGTCGGAAACCATCTTCCTGCTGCCGCCCGACACCGGCGCCGATTACCGCGTGCGCATCTTCACGCCGCGCCAGGAGCTGCCGTTCGCGGGCCACCCCAGCGTCGGCGCGGCCTGGGCGGTGCTGGAGCAGGGCCTGGCAACGCCGCGCGCCGGTGCGCTGGTGCAGCAATGCGCGGCCGGTCTGCTGCCGGTGCGCATCGACGTGCGCGACGGCCACATGCTGCCCAGCGTGCGCGCCCCACGCGCCGTGCATCGCGCCTCCCCTGACGGGATCGAGCCCCAGCTCGACGCCGTGCTGCAGGCGCTCGGCGCAATCGATGCGCCGCATGCGCTGCTCGACAACGGCCCGCGCTGGTGGTGCGTGGATCTCAGCACGTCCGCCGCCGTGCGCGCGCTCGCGCCGCCGCTGGCGGAAATCGCCGCACTGTGTCTGGCCAGCGATGCCGTGGGTGTCGCGGTCTGCGGGCGCAGCGAGGAGGCGGATCACCAGCTCGTGGTGCGTGCGTTCTGCCCTGCCGACGGCGTGCCGGAAGATCCGGTGACCGGCAGCGCGAACGCCGCGATCGCCGCGTGGCTGCACATGGACCAGGCTGAGGACGGCCGAGTGGTCCGCTATGTCGCCAGCCAGGGCCGCGAACTGGGGCGCGATGGACGTGTCGAGGTGGAAATCGACCCGGCCGGCGAGGTCTGGATCGGCGGCGCGGTGCAGGCCGTCATCCGCGGGACATTCGACTGGTGACAACCTGCGCGAAGTCCTGCTGCGCTTGCCAGCCGGCGCGCGTGCGGTGCTCGGAATGCTCACGTACTACACGTACGCTGCGCTTCCTGCGCGCCGCCACGCGCCGTCTGTCGGCGCTCGCGACGGACTTCGAGCAGGTTCGAGGCGGACCGCTACACTGTCGCGCCGCGTGACGACCCCGCCATGACTTCCCGCCGTTTCGTCCAGGTGGACGTATTCGCCGACCGGCCCGGTGCCGGCAATCCGCTCGCCGTCGTGCTCGATGCCGAAGGCCTCGACGACACCACGATGCAGGCCATCGCCCGCTGGACGCGTCTGCCCGAGACCACGTTCGTGTTCCCGGCCACGTCCGACGATGCCAGTTACGGCATCCGCATGTTCTCGCCGCGCCGCGAAGTCCCGTTCGCCGGTCATCCGAGCGTCGGCACCGCGCACGTCGTGCTCGAAGCCGGACTCGCGACGCCACGCGATGGCCTGCTGGTGCAGGACGGCATCGCCGGCAAGCTGCCGCTGGAAGTCGTCGGCGACGGCGCCACGCGCACGATCGCCGTGCGCACACCGCGCGCCTCGGTCATCGAGACCGCATCGGCGGATGATCCGCGCCTGCGCGACGTGCTCGCCGCGATGCCACTCGGCGCACTGCCGCCGGTGCTGATGGATGGCGGTCGCCGCTGGTGGCTGGCCGAGCTCGCGAGCGAGGCCGATCTGCGCGCGGCGACGCCGGACTGGAATGCGATCGGCGCACTCGCCGAGGCGACCGGCAGCATGGGGCTGTGCGCATTCGCGCGCTCCAGTGACCCGGTGCATCACCTCGCGGTGCGCGCCTTCGTCGGTTCGACCGGCCATTTCGAGGACGCCGCCTCCGGCGCCGCGAACGCGACGCTGGCCGCATGGCTGGCCTATCGCGACGCCCTGCCCGGCAGCGATGGCCGCTACCGCATCAGCCAGGGCCGCGAAGTCGGCCACGACGCGATCATCGAACTGCACGTCGACGGCAACGGTGATGTGTGGTCCGGCGGTCGCGTGCAGACCGTCGTGCGCGGGACGATCGACTGGCGCTGAGCATCACGCGCTGCTGTGCAGCGTCACGCCGTCAGTACACCGCAGACACGAAAACGCCGCGCCGGTTGCCCGACGCGGCGTTCTGCGTTCATCACTCAGCTTTCGAGTTCGGCGTCCAGCGACAGCGGCACCGCCGACAGCGCCTTCGACACCGGGCAGTTCTGCTTGGCGTCATCGGCGATCTCGCGGAACTTCGCCGCGTCGATGCCCGGCACCTTGGCGCGGGTCTTCAGGCGGATCGAACTGATCTGCGGACCACCGTCCATCGACAGGTCGACGTCGGCGCGCGTGTCCAGCGATTCCGGCGGAAAGCCGGCTTCGGTGAGCTTGGCCGACAGCGCCATCGTGAAACAGCCCGCGTGCGCGGCGGCGATCAGCTCTTCGGGATTGGTGCCTTTCTCGTCGCCGAAACGGGTGCCGAACGCGTAGCGCGTATCCGACAGCAGTCCGCTCTGCGGCGTCGACAGCGTGCCTTTGCCGGACTTCAGATCACCGGTCCAGTGGGCGGTGGCGTGACGGGCGATACCCATATGCGTGCTCCTCGAGAGTTGGACCGTGCATGTTGGACCTCCGTCCGTTACGCGCGCGTCCCTGTGATGCGACGCAGCACCTGCACGTCGACGGCGGATGCACGATGATCCGGCCATGACACTCTCACCCTCCCTCGCCGCCGTCCTCGCCGACGCCGTACTCGCAGTCCATGTCGGCATCGCGGTATTCGTCGTCGGCATGACACTCGCGCTGCTGGTCGGCGGCCCGCTCGGCTGGCGCTGGGTGCGCCGAAAGTGGCTGCGCTGGCTGCACGTCGCGCTGGTCGTGGTGATCGCAGTGCAGGCCTGGCTCGGGCGTCTGTGCCCGCTGACGATCTGGGAACAGTGGCTGCGCACGCGCGCCGGACAGCAGACCTACGACGAATCCTTCGTCGCGTACTGGTTGTCGAAAGTGCTGTTTTTCGAGGCGCCTTGGTGGATGTTCGTCGCCGCCTACAGCGTGCTCGCACTGCTGGTCGCCGGCGCTTGGATCCTGTGGCCGCCACGCCGGCGCACTTCGCGATAGGACCGGGAAACGCAAAAGCCCTGTTTTTTTGCGGTTTCCTATTGGCGCACGTGCCACGATGCCCTACATTCCGCTTGCCGGCTCGCTCGGCCCGGACAACTCAATCATTACTCGACGAGGGAACCACACGCTCATGGCAACGAAGAAGGCCCCCACCAAGAAAGCCCCGGCCAAGAAGGCTGCTGCGCCGAAGAAGGCCGCCGCCGCAAAGCCGGCAGCACCGAAGCCGATCAAGGAAGCCCTGAGCAAGTCGGGCCTGGTCGCACACATCGCCGAATCCACCGGCGTCGTGGCGAAGGACGTGCGCGCAGTGTTCGCAGCGCTCGAAGGCGCCGTGCACGGCTCGATCAGCAAGAAGGGCGCGGGTTCGTTCACCCTCCCCGGCCTGCTGAAGATCACGTCGGTCAGCGTGCCGGCCAAGCCGAAGCGCAAGGGCATCAACCCCTTCACCAAGGAAGAGCAGTGGTTCGCCGCCAAGCCCGCCTCGGTCAAGGTCAAGGTGCGCCCGCTCAAGAAGCTCAAGGACGCCGCCGCCTGATTCCAGGCGCTACGTGTTTTTCGATCGGGACGGCCTTGGCCGTCCCGATTTCGTTTCAAGGGTCCCTCGACGGCTTGGCCATCCCGATTTCGTTTTGGGGGCGTGCGCGATGCGACGTCTTCGCCCGTCTGCGTCGAATGCGACACTCACCCGGTTCTGAACGATTTGCACGACAAGGCAAACCGTGCACATCCGGTGAACGTTGACCGCCGCATGCTCGGCGCCGCTTTCTCCCTACCGATGGATATCGAACGATGAGCTTCCAGGGCTTCCTCAATCATCTGCTCACCTCGCAGGCCGGCGGCAAGCCCGGCAGCAGCCTGCTCAATGCGGATTTCGGCAAGGGCGCGGCCACCGGCGGCGCGCTGGGCCTGTTGCTCGGCAAGAACAAGAAGACCCGCAAGGTCGCGACCTACGGCGGTCTCGCCGCGATCGGCGTCATGGCCTACAAGGCCTACGGCGATTACCAGAAGCAGCAGTCCGGAGCGGCCACCGTTGCGCCGCAGACCGTCGACCGTCTGCCCGCACCGCAGGTCGACATCCACAGTCAGGCGATCCTCAAGGCGCTGGTCGCTGCCGCGAAAGCCGACGGCCATATCGATGCGCGCGAGCGCGAGGTCATCGAAGGCGAGTTCAAGCGCATCGATGAAGGCGCCGACGTGCAGCGCTGGCTGCACGCGGAACTGGAAAAGCCGCTGGATCCGGCCGAAGTCGCCAACGCTGCGACCACGCCCGAAATCGCGTCGGAAATGTATCTGGCGAGCGTGCTCGTCGCCGACGAGACCAGCTTCATGGAACGCAGCTATCTCGACGAACTCGCGCGCCAGCTCAAGCTCGCGCCCGAGCTCAAGACGCGGCTCGAACAGGAAGTGAGAGAGAACGCGCAAGCGCGTTGACCCTGCTGCGCGTGTCCGGAACGGCCTGCCTCGCGCAGGCCGTTCTGCGTTGCGCGACCCGCTGCACTGACTCCGGCTTCGCGCACGGTCTGCGACGCTGACCTCATGTCCGAGCCCGATCCAACACCCGGTTCCACCCCACCGGCCGCACCGAAACCCTCACGCAAGCCGCGCCGCGATTACACGCCGCAGCTGCGGGCCACGCTGGGTTTCGTGTTCTGGGCCGCCTTGTTCGCGGCCGTCGGCTACTGGGCCTGGCACCAGCCGTTCATGGCCAAGCCACGCGCGATCGCCACGCTGTCTGCCGCACCTGCACCGGAATCGCTGCCGATGCCGGTCGACGGCGTACGTGCATCGCGCGTTGCCGACACCTACGGCGCGCCGCGTGGACGCGACCGCCAGCACGAAGGCGTGGATATCTTCGCGCCGCGCGGCACGCCGGTGCGCAGCACGACCGAGGGTCTCGTCGTCGGCGTGCGCGAAAGCGGTCTCGGCGGCAAGCAGGTCTGGGTCATGGGCCCCGGCCGGCAGCGCCATTACTACGCGCATCTCGACGACTTCGCGGATCTGCTCGAGGTCGGCGATCTTGTGCGGCCGGGCGATGCCCTCGGCTTCGTCGGCGATACCGGCAACGCACGCGGCACGCCGCCGCATCTGCATTACGGCGTCTACGCCAGTGACGGTGCGTTCGACCCGCTGCCGCTGCTCCGCGGGCACGGTGCCGACAACGGCGACGCGGCGCGCTAGCATCTGGTTGATGCCGCGCACGCGGCGCAAGGGAACATCCGGATGTCGCATCGCGCCTGGTGGCTGGTCATCGCGACCATCGTGTTGCTCGGCATCGCCGTGGCGGTGCAGGAAGGCCTGCGTCGCAATGCGGACGACGTGCCGTCGCCGGATGCGCCGGCCGCCGCCGCGCCAGATTCGTCCGGCGCATCGCCTGACGCGGCGACTGCTGCCGGGAACGCCGAACTTCGCGCCGCGCACGATGCCGCGATGCAGGACGCCGTCTCGGCCGTGCACGCCTATCTCGCCGCACTGTTCAAGGACGACCGCAGCGAAGCCGACGCGTTGTGGATCCACGGCCGTCCCGCGACGCAGGGCGAAGCGGACCTGCGCACGCTCGAAAACGTCACCGGCTTGCGCGTCGACAACGAACGGCCGCAGCCACTCGATGCCACGCCGGTCCCCACCGCGCTGCGCATTCCGGTGCACCTGCGCATCGGCGTTCAGGGACCGCTGCGCCGCTACAGCGGGCATTACGATCTGCGCCGCGACGGCGAGACCTGGCGGATCACCGCGGCGTCCATCGATCCGTCACCCGCGCAACGCTAATCTGATCCACGCGACACGCCTCTTCGGACACCCTGCAATGGACAAACGGTTCTGGATCTGCGGCTTCACGATCTCCGCCACCGCGCTGGCGCTGGGCTTCTTCGTGCACGGCCTGCTGCTGCGCGACGACTATCTCGCCCTCGCCCATCTGTTCCGCCCGCAGGCGGATGCGAACGCCCAGGTCGGCTGGATCCTGCTGGCCTACGTCTCGCTGGGACTGGCGATGACCTGGCTCTACCGCTGGCTGCCGCCGCCCCATCGAAGCAAGCGCTGGCACGGCGCACGCTTCGGCCTGGCGATCGCAATGGTGTCGTTCGTGCCCTGGCATCTGCTCGCGCATGCAGGCCAGCCGTTTCCGCTGACGCTGTCGCTCAAGCAGATCGTCTTCGATGTGATCGCGATGCTGCTGCTCGGCCTGT
This sequence comes from Luteimonas sp., assembly GCA_045810015.1. Classification (GTDB taxonomy): domain Bacteria; phylum Pseudomonadota; class Gammaproteobacteria; order Xanthomonadales; family Xanthomonadaceae; genus Luteimonas. The sequence goes on along the minus strand of JBJMWR010000023.1, from coordinate 203,503 downwards.
TGCTCGCGTGGCTGCAGCCGCACCGCCGGCCACTCGCACCGGCGCCGGACTGATGCGCCGCTAATCCCGTATTCACGGCGCCTGCGTAGGGTGCCTCCATCGTCGTTCCGGAGCGTGCCATGAGCCGTCCCCTGCACTTGTCCGCCGCAGCCCTGCTGCTGCTCGTCGTCACGGCCTGTACCTCGCTCGGTGTGGTCTCGGCCTGGCTCAACGACCAGGTCGCGTTCACCACGCCGCAGTTGCAGCGCCAGCTCGATACGCGGTTCCCGCGCACCTTCGACAAGCTCGGCGGTCTGGTGTCGGTCACGCTCGACAATCCGCGCCTGACGATTCCGCAGGGTGACCGCCGGTTGCGGCTCGACTTCGATCTCGGCGTTGGCGGCGTTGCCGCGGACGATCGCCCGGGCCGTCTCGCCCTGGTGAGCGGTCTGCGCTACGACCCCGCGACCCGTGGCCTACATCTCGAAGATCCCGAACTGCTGCAGTTCGACCTGCCCGGCTCCAACGCCCTGCTCAAGGGCGGCGCGCGCGGCATCGTCAACAGCCTGCTGTCCGAGTATGCGCGCAGTGAGCCGGTCTATCGACTCGACGACGATCTGCTATCGAAGCTGCCCTCGGGCAAGCGCATCGGCAATGTCGACATCACCGATGGCCGCGTGGTGGTGCACCTTGCGCGCTGACCGCGGCCGCGTGCGCCACGCTGCTGCAGTCGCGGTCGCATTCGCACTGGTGTGCGCACTCGGCGCCTGCGACCGCGACGCGGCGCGCGCCGATGCCGCGGCGTCCGGCCAGGCGGCCGACGGTCCGCTGCCACAGCCGCAACAGAACGCGGGCGGCGTGACCGGCCTGAGCGGAGAGCCGGGCCCCGGCAACATTCCGCTCGGCGGCGAACAGCCGCTGCCCGAAGCCGGCATCGAGGAAAGCGCGCTGCTGCCACTGGAAGACAATCCGGAAACCGGCCTCACCGGCGTACCGGGCGAAGCCGCCGTCGCCGGTCCGGAGCCGACGCCCGAAGAAGCCTCCGCGGTGATCCGCACCTACTACGCCGCGATCAACGCGGTCGACTACGCGCGCGCCTACGCACTGTGGTCCGACGGCGGCCGCGCCAGCGGTCAATCGCCCGAACAGTTCGCAGCCGGCTTCGGCGACACCTCGGTGGTGATGGTCGACATCGGCGCACCGGGCCCAGTCGAAGCCGCTGCCGGTTCGCGCTTCATCGAAGTGCCGGTGTCGCTCCGCGCCCAGCAGACCGACGGCAGCAGCCGCCGCTTCGAAGGCCGCTACCTCCTGCGCCGCGCGACGGTCGACGGCGCCAGCGACGCGCAACGCGCATGGCGGATCGCGTCGGCGGATCTGCGGGAAGTGTCTCCGGCGCCGTGACGCTTGAGCCCCTCTCCCTCCGGGAGAGGGGTTGGGGTGAGGGTTGCTTTTGCCCGTGCCCCGAGCCCAGGGCTGAAAGCAAGTGCTCTCGCTAAAACCCGCTCCCTCGCCCCACCATCGACATCCGCCGATGGTCCTCCCCTCCCCCCTGAGGGGGAGGGCACCTGCGTCATCCGCTACGCGGAAGACCGCTTTATTTCTTGGGCTGTAACATCGTGCCGGTGCACTTCTTCGAACCACAGCGGCAGCCCCACAGCTTCTTGAGCGTCGGCGTGTGCCGCTCCGCGAGGGTGATGCCGTAGTTGTAGGCCAGCTCTTCGCCGACCGCGATGTCGCGCGTCGCTTCGATGAAGACCTTGTCCTTGTGCCGGCGCTCCTTCGGATCTTCCTGCACCACCGCTTCGCAGTTCGGCGCGCAGCTGTGGTTGATCCAGCGCGCGATGTTGCCGTCCTCGTTCGCGTCGATGACGTAGTCGTCGTTGAGCGTGAACAGGAACGTGTGGCCGTCCTCGTCGATGTCACCGTACTGGGCATCGACATCGTCGTGCGTGCGCAGCAGACCCTTGTAGCGGACGATCCGCTCGCCCTTGGCAATGGCCTCGGTCGCGAACACACCGTTGCCGTGGATGCTCGACAGACGCGCCTCGATCTTCTTCGGCGTCTTGGGCTTCTTCGGCGTCTTGGGCATTGCGGATTCCACGGCAGAGTGAGCCCGCATTGTGTCCAACAACCTGTCGACCCGCCAGCGTGCGCGCACCTTTGCCATGCGATGCCATGAACGCAGGCCGCAGGTTACATTGAGCTGTCGACCCCAAAAGCGTACAATTTTGGTCCGCTTTCATACGACGCTCCCCCGGTCGCCCCGTCCGCAATGCTCCGTGTCACCAAGCTCACCGATTACGCCACTGTCGTGCTGACCGTGCTGGCTGCACGGCCAGAGACGGTCATGAGTGCGGCCGAGCTGGCCGACCATGCAGGGCTCGAGTCACCGACGGTCAGCAAGCTGCTGAAGCCACTGGCCCAGGCTCGTCTTGTCGAAGGCTTCCGCGGCACCAACGGTGGTTATCGGTTGGCGCGTCCGGCGGCAGCGATCAGCCTGGTCGAAATCGTCGAGGCCATGGAAGGTCCGCTGGCGATGACCGAATGCAGTCTGCACGACGGCCAATGCGGCATTTCCGCCAAGTGCGGTGTCCGTACCAACTGGTTGCGCATCAACGACGTTGTCGCCAATGCGCTGCGCAGCGTGACGCTGGCGCAGATGCTCGGCGATGCACGCGCCGCTCCCCTTTCCACCGAAGCTGACGCGAAGCGCATCGACGCCCGCCTCGCTTCCGCATAGACAGTAGGCAGCCCCCATGGCCACCGACATCGCAGAACCGATTGCGAACGCAGAAATCCACGAGCAGCTCGGCCGCCGCTACGACGCCGGCTTCGTCACCGATATCGAGTCCGACAGCTTCCCGCCCGGCCTTGACGAAGACGTCGTCCGCGCGTTGTCAGCGAAGAAGGAAGAGCCGCAGTGGATGACCGACTGGCGCCTCGCCGCCTATCGCCACTGGCTGACCATGCCGGTGCCGCACTGGGCGAAGCTGTCGATCGCACCGATCGATTTCCAGTCGGTCAGCTACTACTCCGCGCCCAAGGCCAAGTACGCCTCGCTCGACGACGTGCCCAAGGAACTGCTCGACACCTACGACAAGCTCGGCGTGCCGCTGCATGAGCGCGCGCGTCTGGCAGGCGTTGCGGTCGACGCGGTGTTCGACTCCGTTTCGGTCGGCACGACATTCAAGAAGGAACTCGCCGAGAAGGGCGTGATCTTCTGCTCGATGTCGGAGGCGATCCAGGACCATCCCGAGCTGGTGAAGCAGTACCTCGGCAGCGTGGTGCCGGTCGGCGACAACTATTTCGCCGCACTGAACTCGGCCGTGTTCTCCGATGGCAGCTTCGTGTTCATTCCCAAGGGCGTGCGTTGCCCGATGGAACTGAGCACCTACTTCCGCATCAACGCCGGCCACACCGGCCAGTTCGAGCGCACGTTGATCGTCTGCGAGGACAAGGCCTACGTGTCCTACCTAGAAGGTTGCACCGCGCCGATGCGCGACGAGAACCAGCTGCATGCAGCAGTCGTCGAGCTGGTCGCGCTGGAAGACGCCGAGATCAAGTATTCGACGGTGCAGAATTGGTACCCCGGCGACGAGAACGGCAAGGGCGGCATCTACAACTTCGTGACCAAGCGTGCGGAATGCCGCGGCGATCGCAGCCGCGTGGTCTGGGCGCAGGTCGAAACCGGATCGGCGATCACCTGGAAGTACCCGTCCTGCGTGCTGCTGGGTGACGATTCGTCCGGCGAGTTCCACTCGGTCGCGCTGACCCATCATCGCCAGCAGGCCGACACCGGCACCAAGATGATCCACGTCGGCAAGCGCACCAAGTCGAAGATCGTTAGCAAGGGCATCAGCGCCGGCCGCGGGCAGAATACCTATCGCGGCCTGGTCAAGATCGGTGCGGGCGCCGAGGGTGCGCGCAACTACACCCAGTGCGATTCGCTGCTGATCGGCAAGCAATGCGGCGCGCACACGTTCCCGTACATCGAGGTCAAGCACCCCGGTGCGACCGTCGAGCACGAAGCGACGACGTCCAAGATCAGCGACGACCAGCTGTTCTACTGCCGCACGCGCGGCATCAGCGAAGAAGACGCGGTCAGCCTGATCGTCGACGGCTTCTGCAAGCAGGTGTTTCGCGAACTGCCGATGGAGTTCGCCGTCGAGGCCAAGAAGCTGCTCGACGTGTCGCTGGAAGGTTCGGTCGGCTGACACCGCGGCCGGCCCACGGGGCCGGCGACGCACCCGCTCTTCGACGCAGCGTCATCGCGCCGGTTCTCTTTCTCTTTTTCGAATACCGACACCCATGCTCAATATCGACAACCTGCACGCCTCCATCAATGAGCGCGAAATCCTCAAGGGTCTTTCGCTGCACGTGAAGCCGGGCGAAGTCCACGCGATCATGGGGCCCAACGGCGCCGGCAAGTCGACGCTGGGCAACCTGCTCGCCGGTCGCGATGGTTACGAGGTCACCGACGGCACCGTCGCGTTCCAGGGCCAGGATCTGCTGGCGCTCGAACCCGAAGAGCGCGCCGCGGCGGGCGTGTTCCTCGCGTTCCAGTATCCGGTCGAGATTCCGGGGGTGAACAACACCTACTTCCTGCGCAGCGCACTCAATGCCCAGCGCAAGGCGCGTGGTGAGGAGGAACTCGATTCGATGCAGTTCCTCAAGCTGGTGCGCGAGAAGCTGGCCGTGCTGCACCTCGACGACCGCCTGCTGCATCGCGGCGTCAACGAAGGTTTCTCGGGTGGCGAGAAGAAGCGCAACGAGATCTTCCAGCTGGCCGTGCTCGAGCCGAAGCTGGCGATCCTCGACGAGACCGACTCGGGTCTCGACATCGATGCGCTGAAGAACGTCGCCGACGGCGTCAATGCACTGCGTTCGCCCGACCGCGCCTTTATCGTGATCACGCACTACCAGCGCCTGCTCGACTACATCAAGCCCGACGTCGTGCACGTGCTGGCTGACGGCCGCATCGTGCAGACCGGTGGTCCGGAACTCGCGCTGCAGCTCGAAGAGAAGGGCTACGCCTGGATCAAGGACCGCGTCGCGCCGGAGACCGCTGCCCCCGTTCGAGCCGGGGGCGGGCTCTGATGAGTGCCCTGCTCGACTCTCTCGCTGCCGGATTCGATGGCGACGCCGCACGTCGCGCGGCCCTCGACGCGACGCTCGCGACCGGCCTGCCCGGCCCGCGCAGCGAAGCCTGGAAGTACACCTCGCTGCGCGCGCTGGAACGTCGCAGCTTTGTCGCGCCGCAGGCCGATGCCGATGCCGCTGTCGATGCGGATCTGCTGGCCGCGATTCCTGTGCCGCGCCTGGTCTTCGTCAACGGCCGCCTGTCCGCTGCGCTGTCCGATGCGGGCGCCGCCGTCGCCGGCCTGTCGATCGGAACGCTCGCCGATGCCGGCACGCTGCCTGACATCGACAATCGCGAAGATGCCGTGTTCGCCCGCCTCAACGGCGCACTCGCCCGTGACGGCGCGTCGATCTCCGTCGATGCCGGCGCCCGCATCGACGCGCCCATGCATCTGGTGTTCGTCGGCGCGCCTGCGGAAGGTGATCTCGCCTGGCATCTGCGCCATCACGTCGCGCTCGGCGAAGGCGCTGCGCTGACGCTGGTCGAGCATCATCTCGATACCGGCGCGCACCGCCATCTCGACAACACCATCATCTCGCTACGCGTCGCCGACCGCGCCGAACTGCACCACGTGCGACTGCAGCACCGCGGCATCGGCGCGACCAGCTTCCTGCGCACCGACGCGGAGCTGCAGGCCGCATCGGTCTACACCCGCGTCGATGTCGAGGCCGGCGGCGCGCTGTCGCGCCACGAGCTGGATGTGCGCCTGCTCGGCGACGATGCGCGCCTGACCGCGAACGGCGTGCTGCTCGCCGGTGGCCGTGCGCACGTCGACACGCGCCTGGGCATCCGCCACATCGCGAAGAACACCGCCTGCGAACTCAAGTGGCGCGGCATCGGCGACCAGCGCGGTCGCGTCGTGTTCCATGGGGGCATCACCATCGATGCCGGCGCCGACGGTACCGACGCGCGCCTGTCGAACAAGAACCTGCTGCTGTCGCCCACGGCCGAGATCGACACCCAGCCGGTGCTGGTGATCCACGCCGACGAAGTGCAGGCCGCGCATGGTGCGACGGTCGGCCAGCTCGACCCGGGCGCGCTGTTCTATCTGCGTTCGCGCGGTCTGCCGGCATCGGATGCGCAGCGCCTGCTGACCGCCGCGTTCGTGCGCGAGCCGCTGTCGACGATCACCGATCCCGCCCTGCGTGCGCACGCCGAAGCCGGTCTGGATCGCGTGCTGTCGGGACTCGCACTCGTATGAACACCACGCTGCCGCCGCTGACGCCGCCGTTCGACGCGCCCAGTGCGCCGGTCGCGCATGACGGCAGCGTCGACTGGGCCGCAGTGCGCGCGGATTTTCCGCTGCTGCTGCGCGAAGTCCACGGCAAGCCGCTGATCTATTTCGACAACGCCAATACCGGCCAGAAGCCGGCGTCGGTGATCGACGCGGTCGATGGCTTCTATCGGCGGCAGAACGCCAACGTCAGCCGCGCGGTGCACCAGCTCGGCACCGAGGCGACCGAGGCCTACGAAGGCACGCGCACGAAGCTCGCGCGGTTCCTCAACGTGCGCAGCGACGAACTCGTGCTGTGCAGCGGCACGACGTTCGCGATCAATCTGGTCGCGTGGTCGTGGGCGCTGCCGCGGCTGAAGGCCGGCGACACGATCCTCGTCTCGCGCATGGAACACCACGCCAACATCGTGCCGTGGCAGCTCGTCTCCGAGCGCACCGGTGCGACGGTGCGCGTGGCCGAAATCCTCCAGGACGGCACGCTCGACCTCGACGCCCTACGCCGCGCGATGACGTCCGACGTCAAACTGCTCGCGCTGACCCAGGTCTCCAACGTGCTCGGCACGGTGAATCCGGTCCGCGAGATCTGCCGCGAGGCGCGCAAGCGCGGCATCGTCACCGTCATCGACGGCTCGCAGGCGGTGCCACACCGCCACGTCGATGTCGCCGCGCTCGGCTGCGACTTCTATGCGTTCACCGGCCACAAGATGTGCGGGCCGACCGGCACCGGTGCGCTGTGGGCGCGCCGCGAACATCTGCAGGCCATGCCGCCGTTCCTCGGCGGCGGCGAGATGATCAAGGAAGTCAGCTTCGAAAAGACGGTCTACAACGACCCGCCGCACCGCTTCGAAGCCGGCACACCTAACATCGCCGGCTTCGTCGGTCTCGGCGCCGCGGTCGACTATCTCGATCGGCTCGGCATGGATCACGTCGAACGCCGCGAAGCCGAACTGCTGGCGCACCTGACCGAATCGCTGCAGGAGATCGACGGCCTGCGCATCTTCGGCACCGCGCCGGACAAGGCCGCGGTCGTGGCGTTCCTGATCGAAGGCGCGCATGCGCACGATCTCGCCACGTTGCTGGATCTCGAAGGCGTGGCAATCCGCTCCGGCCAGCACTGCGCGCACCCGCTGCTGCAGTTCTACGGCGTCGCCGCCACGTGCCGCGCATCGCCCGCGTTCTACAACACGCACGAGGAAGTGGACGCCTTCGTCGCCGCGCTGCGCAAGGTGCGCACGCTGCTCGTTTGAGGCTGCGCCTGCATCACCCTGCAGCCACGCGCGCAAGCGCGCAGCCATCGCGGGATAATGGCAGCGTCACGACTTCAGCCGCCGCCATGTCCGCTCCTGTGTTCCGCACCGCCACGCCCGTTGACGTGCCTGCCCTCGTCACCCTGGTGACGTCCGCGTATCGCGGCGAATCCAGCCGCAGCGGCTGGACCACCGAGGCCGACCTGCTCGATGGCGCGCGCATCGATCCCGACGTGCTGGCGCACGACATCGTCCGCGCCGACAGCCGCGTCGTCGTGATCGATGGTGAGGACGGTCGCCCGCTCGCCTGCGCGCATGTCGCGATCGAGGACGGCGTCGGCTACTTCGGCATGTTCGCGGTCGATCCCACGCTGCAGGGCCGCGGCACCGGCGACGCGCTGTTGCGCGAGTGCGAACGCATCGCCCGCGACGAATGGCGCCTGCCCGCCATGCGCATGACCGTCATCGACGTGCGCGATGCGCTGATCGCGTTCTACGTGCGCCGCGGCTATCGCCGCACCGGCGTGCACAAGCCGTTTCCTTACGGCGACACCCGCTTCGGAAGCCCGCGCCGCGATGATCTGCGCTTCGAAGTGCTGGAGAAGACCTTCGGAGTCACCCCATGAGCGACACTTGGACCTTCGTCTGCGCCACCGGCGAGCTGCTGCCCGGCGAGATGCGCACCACCTTCGACGAGATCACCAGCGTGCCGATCATCGTCTTCAATCTCGACGGCGATCTCTACGCGCTCGAAGACCAGTGCAGCCACGAGGATTTCGGCCTGTCGAGCGGAGGCGCGTTCGATGCGGCGCTGGGCACGATCGAATGCGTCCTGCACGGCGCGAAGTTCGACATACGCGATGGTCGCGCCCTGTGCGCGCCTGCGTACGAGCCGGTCGCGAAGTTTCCGACCAAGGTCGAGCATGGCGGCGTCTGGACCCGCGACGATCGCGATTGAGGCGCGCTGGGCACCAAAGCGAACGACTCGTACGCGTCAGCCTGCGCTAACCGGAATCGTTACCCTTTGATGTCGAGAATCATTCTCGGTTAAGATCCCGTGATTGGGCGAGGGTGCCCGTAGGGGAAGCAGGCGTGCCGCAGGGCATCCGATCACTGACGGAACAGTTCGGCGCACGTGTGCGCCCGGCTGCGGATGGCGTGCGCGCCGTGGCGCTCGGTCTGCTGTTCCTGCTTCTCTGGGCGGCCACGCTGGGGCCGGCCGCGATGGCAGTGACCCTGCCCAGCGGCGTGTCCGCGCAGAGCGTCCCTATCGAATACGGCGGCGAGACGCCGCCCACGCCGGACACGACGCCGTCGTTGTCGTCGAGCCGGACGACACCCCGTCTGCACCTGCCTGCTGCCGAGCCCGCATTCGCCGTCACTGCGATGCCGGTTCCGCCTGCATCACGACGACGACGGCTCGCGCGTCGTCTGCGACCGGCAGTTTCCCCGCCCCGCCGCGGCCCGCCGCGCCGCCAGCACCGCGGCCGCGCGCCGCCCCGCTGATTCCGGATACCGCCGGCCTGTGCCGGCGACCCGCATCGCGCATGCCCGTCACCGGGCGTGCCGAGCTGCGGCCTGTCGCATGTCCGCATGCGCACCCCCTCCGGCCAGCCGACGCCACGCCGCGTTCCGACACCGTCCAACGAGACCCCCATGACCCGTTTCCCGATCCGTCGTCCGCTCGCCCTCGCCCTGCTGGGCCTGCTGTCCGCGCCCGCCTTCGCCGATACCGCGACTGCCAATCCGGCCACCGACTTCGACACCATCGTCGTCACCGCCGCCGGATTCGAGCAGAAGCTCACCGATGCGCCGGCGAGCATCAGCGTTATCACCCAGGAAGACCTGACCAAGCGTCCATACATGACGCTGCTGGACGCGGTGCGCGACATCGAAGGCATCGACGTCGGCGAGACGCGCGACAAGACCGGACAGGGTTCGATCTCGATGCGCGGCATGGGCTCGGATTACACGCTGATCCTCGTCGACGGCAAGCGCCAGAACAATCACGGCGACATCTACCCGAACAACTTCGGCGGCAACCAGTTCAACCACATCCCGCCGCTGGATGCGATCGAGCGCATCGAAGTCATCCGCGGCCCTGCGTCCACGCTGTACGGCGCCGACGCGATGGGCGGCGTCATCAACATCATCACCAAGAAGGTGCTCGACGCGTGGCACGGCTCGGCGACGGTGAGCCGTTCGTTCGAGGACAGCGAGTTCGGTGACGACACCACGGTCGATGCCTTCGTGACCGGTCCGCTGATTCCCGGCGTACTGAACCTCAGCGCGCGCGCCAGCTGGTACGACCGCGACGCGTCCAACCCCGTCTACGCACCGATCGTCGATCCCGATGGCAACGAGCGCACGCGCGGGCTCGGTTTCGGCGGTGGCGGCAAGACCGTCGACAACACCAACAAGGCCGGCGGCATCACGCTGGCCTGGATGCCGACTCAGAACCAGAGCCTGACGCTGGACTACGACACCTCGCGCCAGGAATACGACAACGCGATCAAGATCAACGACCAGGGCCTCGAGGAATATCCGGTCGGCACCGTCGACAACATCAACAGCATCTTCACCGCCGGCAACTTCTGCCTCGGCGCCGCTGGCGCGAATGCGAACGCCTGTCGCGCGAACGGCGGCACCTGGGCACGTCGTGCCAACCCGCGCGTCGGCTACGGCGCGGTGCAGGAATTCACCCGCGATGCGTGGTCGCTGACTCACGAAGGGCGCTGGGGCTTCGGCAACAGCTTCGTCTCGCTGTCGCACGTGGCGACCAACAACGACGGCCGCACCATGCCGTTCACCGTCGACGAGCGCGCCGAGCTGCTGCGGATGATCGACGGCACCGGCCCCTACGCCGGACTGTCGTTGGACGAGCGTCGCGCCCTTGCGGAATCGACGTTCCTGCCGCGTCCCAAGCGTACGCTCGAAAGCGCGCAGTACACGCTCGATGCCAAGCTCGACATCCCGTTCCAGCTCGCCGGCGAACACATCGCCGTGCTCGGCGCGCAGGTGATCCAGGGCGAACTGACCGACGGCATCTTCGGCATCGAAAGCGGCACGCCGGGCCTGAAGCAGGAACACAACATGTACTCGCTGTTCGCCGAGGACACCTGGACCATCACCGAGCCCTTCGCGCTGACCGCCGGTCTGCGTTGGGACGACCACGAGGTCTTTGGCAACCACCTCAGCCCGCGTCTGTACGGCGTCTACACCGTAAGCCCGCAGTGGACGATCAAGGGCGGCGTCAGCACCGGCTTCAAGACCCCCAAGACCACCCAGCTCTATGACGGCGTGACCGGCTTCGGCGCACAGGGCACTTCGCCGATGTTCGGCAACCCGGACCTGCAGCCCGAGACCAGCACCAGCAGCGAACTGGCGGTCTACTGGCAAAGCCCGGACGGCCACAACTTCAACCTGACGCTGTTCCATAACGAGTTCGAGGACAAGATCGCATCCCAGTCCTGCGGACCCGGCACGACGCTCACCTGCACCAGCGCCGGCGAGTACGCCGACATCGGCTACGCGTCGAGCAGCAAGACGGTGAACATCGACAAGGTGGTGATCCAGGGCGCCGAAGTCGCCGGTCGCTGGCAGATCAGCGAGGCATTCGGCTTCCGCGCGAACTACACCTTCACCGACAGCGAGCAGAAGAGTGGCGGCGAAGCGGGCCTCCCGCTCGGCAACAGCGCGCGCCACATGGCCAACGCCACGCTGGACTGGCAGGCGAGCGAGCGCTTCAACCTGTTTCTGACCGCAGAAGCGCGCTCGGAGCGTTATCGGGGCCTGCACGTCATCACCGGCGAAGTGCTGACGTACAAGGACTACGAAGTGCTGCACCTCGGCGCGTCGTTCAAGCTCAGCGAATCGATCACGCTCAACGGGCGCATCAACAACCTGCTCGATCGCGACTTCACGACCTACGACACCGAGTTCCGGGACCTCGACGGCACCCCCGGCTTCGACGGCACCAACGAAATCCTCTACTTCGACCACTACAACAACAAGGACAAGGCACGCGGCCTCTGGCTGAGCGTCAATGTCCGCTTTTGAGGGCGGTTTCAACCGGTCAACGCAACGGCATGTCGATACCGCTCGATTGGCGTTTCAAGGCCAAGGTCTTTCGCGGTCGTTCGTTGAGCTGCCTGGCCACTTCATCCAGCTCGGCCTCGGACAACGCTGATAGGTCGACGCCCTTCGGGAAGTACTGCCGTAACAGCCCGTTTGTGTTCTCGTTTGACCCTCGCTGCCAAGGGCTCTGCGGGTCGCAGAAGTAGACTTTGATGTCCGTGGCCAAGGTGAAGCGGCGGTGGTCGCCAACTCCTTGCCGCGATCTCATGTCAGGGACTTGTACAGTTCGTTGGGCAACTGATTTGCGGTGCGTATGAGTGCATCGACAACAGTCCGTGTGTCTTTGCGCTCGACCTTGACCAACATGACGTAGCGCGTACTGCGTTCAACCACCGTAGCGATCTGGCTGTTGCCACTGCCGCACAGAAGATCACCTTCCCAGTGGCCTGTAATGGCCCGATCCTCGATGTCAGCCGGTCGCTCGCGGATCGACACCGTATCGCTGATGCGACCGTGATCCGCCGTCTTCTGCGTGTGGTGACGCGATCGCCGCATCGTACGCGTGCGCCGCCGATGCTCCAGCAATTCCTTCTTCAGCGCGCCGCGCGTCTGGATGAAGAGCGCTTTGTAGATGGTCTCGTGGGACAACTGGCAGGTCGCACCGTCCAGAAAGGTACGCATCAGCCAGCCAGCGATCTGTTGCGGCTACCGTCGCTGCTGCAGCTTATCCGCAACCTTTGCCGCCAACGCCGGATGCAGTGCCAGCTTACAAGTCTTCGGCCGATACGCTCAGTTCCAGACGGCGTGATCCGCATCGCTTGCACGGTAACGCTCGGTACCGCCGTCACGCCGGATCTCTCGACTGATCGTCGAAGGCGCCCGACCCAGTGTGCCTGCAGTTGAACGGATCGAATGGCCGGCGACCAGAGCCCGGGAAACCTCTTCGCGCTCGGCCAAGGTCAATGCGCACGCGGATCGATGTCGAAGTGGCGGTTGGCTCCCGTCTCTCGGCAAGGATGCTCCGGACAGACGAATGATGACGGTCAAACAGTCGAGCAATCTGATGGAGGGACTCGCCCTTTTGCCAGCGGTCCCACATCAGGGCCTTCTGGCTATCGGTATATCTGATCCTCGTCCTTCGCTTCACCTACAACACTCCTGCTGCCTTCGCAGCTAGTCAGGTGTTGCATCGATCGTATGAAACCGCCAGTGATCCCGGCCACGGCGCACTGCAGGGGTGCCGGGTTTACAGCATCGGAAACCACGCGCGCGCTCCGCAGATCCGGAGCGCGCGTTTTCGTCTCGCGCGCCGTGGGGCTAATACGGGAGTAGTGACGACTACGGGGAGTTCGGTTCAAGAACCGGAAGCAGACGTCTGCCCTTTTGACACGGAACGGGTGTTTCCCTGTACAAAGCCGCTCGGATTGATTTTTATCAGAACGCACCGGCTAGCCGAGCAGCGATCGCGTCGTGGAGAACCACTGCAAGCGCGTGCGCTGCGATATGCGTCTTCTTCGCTTCGCGCACTGCGAGCGCTTGCGTTACTGATAAGTGCCTTCTTCGCTACGGCTGCACTGTGAACGAAACGCCTGCGGATATCCGAGCACAGCTCAAAGGACGCAAGGCACAGTTGCCCGACCTCCCCAATCTGCCGGACCTTCGCCAGAACGTCCGGGGCTTTCGTCGCTGCAACAGTCGACACAAGAATTCAAAGCCCATCTCCCTCCGGGAGAGGGGTTGGGGTAAGGGCCAAAGAACGCAGATCTGCAGCAGCCGTGAGTTCGACAAGACTGCAGATCGGACGCATGTGGATATCCACAGCAGCCGCCCTATCAGTGCGCAGCTGGGCAGCGCCCCTACACCTGCAAATCCGGAGATCGAATCGGCGAAAGCGAGACAGGCTGGAACCGGGTCAACACCACGTCCCCACCACCGTCCAGCACGTAGCGACACCGCCTGTCCGGCGCGCGCAGCACGAGCGTGTCACCACGTTCGAGCACCCGTGTATCGCCCGCAACGAGTCGCGCATGACCCGCCAGCACGTGGACCAGCCAGCAGTCGCCGGGATCGACGAACACGACCATCGTCCCGACCAGCGGCCGATGCAAGGTCGACACCTCGACACTGTCCGGACGCCACATCAGATTCAACGCGCTGACGCCGGGACCGGCAGGCTCGCCCTGAAGCGCCCGCTCGCCGGAGAAACGCAGCCGCGCGTGGGGCGGTTGCAGATCCGATACCTGCCCGTCATCGAAGCGCAGCGTCAGCCCATTGCCGGTCAGCAACATCAGCTCCCGCTCGACACACTCGAACTTGGAAAACGCCGCAGCCTGTTCGATCTCCGCGATCGACAACCGCCAGATCCACGCCTCCTCGCCGGCGCCGAACTCAACGTGGATCTCCTTCGTCCATCCCAAGCCATTGCGCCAGCGCACGCGGCGCGCATCCAGCGCATCGATCCGCTGGACAGAAGACAACTCGCCGGAAGACGCCTCACTACTCATGCCAGCAGTCTAGAACTTCGAACCCACCAACTCCGCAGTCATCTGGAACCGCACTCACACTCGAGCTTGAATAAGGCAGGGCGACGCTCCGGTCACAGCGTTGTTCGTTCAACAGGCGCTGCGCGTACTACAAGAACACTTCGTGCTCCACTCGTCCCTAGACGTGAGGCATCGGACACAAGGCGCCAAGAGCCAAGAGCAAAGAGCAAAGAGCAAAGAGCAAAGCCGAAGAACGTGAGCCCTGAGCCTTAAGACGTAGCGCCTCAAACGCTGGAGCGAGGTGGAGTGGGAACGGATGTTTGCGAGCAAGGCCAGGCGCTGTGCCTTGGAGACTGGCACGCCGCCCACGTATCAAGCAGCGGACACAAAAGCTTCCGGCTCGCGAACGACCCTGCCTCACTGATGCGGCCATCCGGGACACATCAGCAGTAAGCACCAGTTCCAGGCTCGCCGCGAGTGCAAACTCCGACGGTTTCGTGGTTTGCGCCCGACACTGCCGCATTACGCGGTCAACCGGCCACGATGCACTACATGGCTTGGAACCAAGTGAGGCAATCCATTGCCATCGAAAGGCGCGCAATCGACCTCCCGCTCGAACTAACCGGCCGGAACCTCACATGCCCGGCCAGCACTCCTGCTCGATCAGAAGTGCAGCCTGTGCTTCAAACTCGCCCTGGCTTCGCTGCACCTGCACCTGCACCTCCGCCGCATTTCCGCATGCGCTGCATTTCCACCAGCGCTGCGTTTCCGCCTCCGCTGCGCTGTCGACGGGACCCGCTAACAAAAACGGTTGCCCAGCCGTGCATTTCTGGGCCGAGTCGCGCCAATCAGATCGCGCAACATGGGACTGCACTCGAGCGCATTCCAAATGCAGACGCCCAAAACAGGGTCGCCCGCTTCGCATCCAATGCGAGGCGGGCGACGGTTACATCCTTGTAGCGGCATCCTGCCGGTCCCGTGGAGCGTCCTGCTCCTCGCCTGACGCCGGCACTCCCTGTGCCAACGTCAGCGATGGGTCAAAAATTCAGCGCAGTTGCGCTGCCCCCTTGTTCCCGGCTGCGGCGGGCGGGCTGGGCGCCCGCGTCACGCCTGATTGCGATCCAGCAGCACCCATCTCAATACGGTCGACGTTCTGCTCGACCGTCCGCAACCCGATACCTTTCACCTGCGCCAGTTGCTCGGCGCTTCGGAACGGCCCGTTTTCATCCCTGTAGGCCACGATGGCTTCTGCCTTGGCCTGTCCCACGTTATGCAGCACGCGTGCCAGTGTGGCTGCATCCGCGGTGTTGATGTTGACCTTCTGCACGCTTTCGTTTGCGAGTGCGGTACCTGCCAACAGCAGTGAAAGGCACAACGACGCAAGCACGGCTCGGATCGACTTCATGTCCTGAACTCCTTGGTATTGGGTGGATTCCATTCCCGACTGGCGATTCATTCGTCCTTGCCGGTACAGCCAGTCTTCCCAACACCACGCAGACAGAATATCCGCGGCACTACTGGGCCGTAGCCAGCCGAACGCCCGAGCCGTTGTAGGAAAATTCCTACACACGGGTCCGCGATAGAATTGGGGTTTACGCATACTGGAAACCCGAATGGACAGCAGCCAGACCGACCGTTTCGTCGGCGCCAAGTGGGACGACGAGATCGTCCCCCAGCTCGTCGAATACATCCGGATCCCCAACAAATCGCCGATGTTCGACGCCGACTGGGTCGCCAACGGCCATATGGAACGCGCGGTCGAACTGATGTCGGGCTGGGCCCAGGCCCAGGCGATCCCCGGCATGGTGCTGGACGTGGTCCGCCTCGAAGGCCGCACGCCGCTGATCTTCATCGAGATTCCTGCGGCGAACGGCGGCAGCGACGACGACTGCGTGCTGCTTTACGGCCATCTCGACAAGCAGCCGGAAATGACCGGCTGGGACGACGACCTGGGTCCTTGGAAGCCGGTGCTGCGCGACGGCAAACTCTATGGCCGCGGTGGCGCCGATGACGGTTACGCGATCTATGGCTCGCTGACCGCGATCATGGCGCTGCACGAGCAGGGTCTGCCGCACGCGCGCTGCGTGGTGCTGATCGAAGCCTGCGAGGAATCGGGCAGCTACGACCTGCCCGCCTACGTCGACTATCTCGCCGATCGCATCGGCAAGCCGTCGCTGGTGGTGTGCCTGGACTCGGGCTGCGGCAACTACGACCAGCTGTGGTGCACGACTTCGCTGCGCGGCCTCGCCGGCGGCAACCTGACGGTCAAGGTGCTCGACGAAGGCGTGCATTCGGGCGATGCGTCTGGCGTTGTGCCGTCGAGCTTCCGCCTACTGCGCCAGCTGCTGTCGCGCATCGAGGACGAAGTGACCGGGCGCATCCTGGTCGACGGCCTGCATGCAGACATTCCGGCCGAACGCCTGGAACAGGCACGCCGCGCCGCCGAGGTGCTCGATACCGCGATCTACGACAAGTTCCCGCTGACCGGCGCGCTCCAGCCGATGTTCCCGAAGGACGCGCATGGCCAGGTGTCGGAAGACCTGTCGGAGCTGGTGCTCAACCGCACGTGGCGTCCCGCGCTGTCCGTAACCGGTGTCGACGGCATTCCGTCGCTGCAGTCGGCCGGCAATGTGCTGCGCCCGCACACCGCGGTGAAGCTGTCGCTGCGCCTGCCGCCGACCGTCGACGGCAAACGCGCCGGCGAGTTGCTGCAGGAAGTACTGCTGGCCGATCCGCCGAACGGCGCGACCGTGACGCTGGCGCTGGAAAAGGCCGCGACCGGCTGGAACGCACCGGCGATGTCGCCGTGGCTCACGAAGGCGATCGACGACGCCAGCCAGGCGTTCTTCGACAAGCCGGCGATGTATATGGGCGAAGGTGGCTCGATCCCGTTCATGGGCATGCTCGGCGAGAAGTTCCCCGGCGCGCAGTTCATGATCACCGGCGTGCTGGGCCCGCATTCCAATGCGCATGGCCCCAACGAGTTCCTGCACATCGAGATGGGCAAGCGCGTGACCAGCTGCGTCGCCCGCGTGATCGTCGAGCACCACCATGCCGGCCAGCGCGGCGAAACCACCGGTGCTGCGGTGGTCGCAGACAGCGGTACGCGACACGGCGACCACGGCTGCTGCTGAGAAGGATGCAACGGGCCGGCAGATGCGCCGGCCCCAACGCCCCGCTGCGTATGGCACGACGACCGGGTAAGGTGGCGCTGACGCCGCCCCCACGGAGTCTGGCAACGATGATGCGTTCGATTGCCCTGCTGCTGTGCCTTGCTCTGCCGACGCTCGCGTCGGCCGAGGACCTCGTCCTCCGCAACGCGTCCTACGACCCGACGCGCGAGTTCTATGTCGATTACAACCGCATGTTCGCTGCCGATTGGCGGCAGGGCGGCGGTGGCGATGTCGAGGTGCTGCAGACGCACGGCGGCTCCAGCGCGCAGGCCGATGCGTTGATTGCAGGCGAGCCGGCAGATGTCGTGACGCTCGCGCTTGCGGCGGACGTGGACCGGATCGCATCTGCGGGACTGCTGGATGCGGACTGGCGCAGGCAGATGCCCCACGGCAGCGTGCCCTACACCTCGACCGTCGTCTTTCTCGTGCGCAAGGGCAACCCGAAGCACATCGCCGACTGGGACGATCTGGTCGGGGATGTCCAAGTGGTGACCGCGGATCCGAAGACGTCCGGTGTCGCGCGCTGGAGCTATCTCGCCGCGTGGACCTGGGCCGCGCGGACGTATCGCGATAGCGGGCGCGTGCTGGACTACATGCGCGGGCTCTACGCCACAGTGCCGGTGCTCGACCGCGGCGCACGGGGCGCGCGCGACACCTTCGTAGAGCGCGACATCGGCGATGTGCTGCTGGCGTGGGAGAACGAAGCGCTGCGCGTGCTGGCCGATCCGCAGACCAGCCAGGCGTTCGAGATCGTCTATCCGAGCATCAGCATCCGCGCCGAGCCGGTAGTCGCGGTCGTCGATCGCAATGCCGACGCGCATGGCGTTCGCGCGTTGGCCGAAGCGTATGTCGAGACGCTGTACACGCCGGCAGCGCAGCGACTGGTCGCACAGCACCATTTCCGCCCGATGCTGCGCGACGGCGTGCCGCCCTCGCAGCTGGCGCGTTTCCGAACGCTGCCCATGGTCACCATCGACGACGCGTTCGGCGGCTGGTCGAAGGCGCAGGCCACGCACTTCGCCGATGGCGGCCTGTACGACCGCATCCGCGCCCCGCCGACGCGCTGAGCGTCAGCGCGCGTCCTGCGCCGGGGCGGCAGGTAGCTCACCGCCGCGGCGACGCATGATCCAGTTGAAGAGCGGCGTCGCCATCAGCGTGGTGACGATGGCCATCAGCACCAGGATCGAGAACAGCCCCTGTTTGATCACGCCGGCCTGCAAGCCGATGTTGATCAGGATCAGCTCCATGAGGCCGCGCGCGTTCATCAACGCGCCGATCGCCTGCGCATCGCGCGGGCTCTCGCCGGCAATGCGCGCAGCTGCCCAGCAGGCCAATCCCTTGCCGGCGAACGAGACGATCAGGATCACACCTGCAGCGAGCAAAAGCTGCGGTTCCAGCACCATGCCCAGATCGGTCTTCAGGCCCGAGAAGGTGAAGAACATCGGCAGGAAGAACACGACGACGAAGGGCTGCAGCGTGTCGCGCACCTTCCCCACCAGCGCGCCCTTGGGCATGCAGGCGCCAAGCAGGAAGCCGCCAAAGACCGCGTGGATGCCGATCGCGTCCATCAGCCACGCGCTGACGCAGAACAGGATCAGCATGACCGCGAGCATCGTCGCGCTGAGCGGCGCATCGGGGCGCACCGCATCGGCGAGCTTGCGGAGCAGTTTTCGCCCGACGAGCAGCATGAAGACCGCATAGGCGATACCGCCACCGATCGCCCACCACGCGCTGTCCCAGCTGCCGCCGAAGCTGGCCAGCACGATCGCGAGGATGCACCAGGCTGCAGCGTCATCGACTGCGCCCGCGGTCAGCGCAAGCGTACCGAGCGGGCTGCCGGCCAGACCGCGCTCATGGATGATCCGCGCCAGCATCGGAAACGCGGTGATCGCGATCGCCGCGCCGAGAAACAGCGATGCATCGGACACGCGCACGTTCTCGGCGAACAGGTTCGGAATGCCCAGCAGCCACGGCGCGATCAGGAACGCCAATGCGAACGGCACCACGATGCCGGCGATCGAGACCGCGAACGCGCCGCGGAAGCGCGACCGGAAATGGTCGCTGCGGAATTCGGTGCCGACCAGGAACATGTAGAGGCCCACGCCGAACTGCGCGAACACGTACAGCGTATCGAGCGTCTGCGCGGGAAACAGCGCTGCCTGCAACCCGGGCAGCATCCAGCCGAGCAGCGACGGCCCGAGGGTGACGCCGGCGATCATCTCGCCCACCACCTGCGGCTGACCGAGGCGCTGTGCCAGTCGGCCGACCAGACGACAGACCAGCAGGATCACAGCGGCCTGCAGGAAGAAGAACACGGACAACTGGGCGGTCGGCATCGAAGAGCTCCAACGCCACAGCGGCGCGCGGCGATGATGCGCTGCCGCGGGCCGCGGGTAAACGGATTTCCGCAGGCCCACAACGCAAAAGACCCGCACATGGCGGGCCTTCGACGTTCCTGCAATGGTGGCCGGGGAGGGAATCGAACCCCCGACACGGGGATTTTCAATAGCTGCCACCACATCGTGCAACCCATTGTTAGGTAAGGCATCGAACCTAAATTTTCTGTTTGTAATTAGGCAGTTACAAGCACTTTGGTGGCATATGGGGTAGGCTTGGGGTACACCAGCAGTGCACGAAGTTACGCCCGGATACGGCTATGGCGCGGCTACAGCACGGCTACCACGAGGACCCAAGATGGCTACGCTCAAGCTCTCCGAGGCACACATCGCGGCCATGCCGCTCCCCCCACCCGGCAAAAACCGGATCGACCGAGACACGCAGGTCACCGGTCTCGGCATCCGTATCACTAGTAGCGGCCACCGTGGCTTCTTGTTCTGCTACCGCTTCGACAGCAAAGAGCGTCGCCTCCCCATTGGCGAGTGGATCAAGGGCGAGTCCACCCTCACGTGGGCGCGCAGCGAAGCCGCCAAGCTGAAGCTAAAGGTCCAGTCGGGTACAGACCCCGATGCCGAACGCCGCGATGCGCGCGAAGCGCGGGAACAGGCTCGTCAGCAGTCAGCCAGAGAGGCGAGCGTTGCACAGTTGGCAGCGCGATACATAGCGGAGCATGCAGTACACAAGCGCAGCGGGCGTGCCGACGAACGTCGCATAGAACGCTGGGTGCTGCCGGCGTGGGGCACGCGCAAGGTGAAGGACGTAACCCGCGCCGACTGCCGAGCGCTCATCTACCCTGTCGCCGCTGGCGATGCTGCTGCGGGCGTCGCGCCCCGCCCTGCCGAAGCGCAGCACGTGCTTTCCGTAGTGCGAAAGATGTTTAGCTTCGCCCTGGAGCAGGAAGTCATCGACCAGCATCCATGCCTCGGGATCAAAATTCCTGGTGGCGGAGTCGCACCACGCGAACGCGCGTTGACCACCGGCCGAGAACTCCGCGCTCTGTGGCGGATGACTGAACCGGGGAGCGCATGGACTCGGCCGATGCCGCAAGGCTGGTACAAGACGAAGTGGCAGCGCATCCACGAAGCTGAGGCCGCGTGCTTGCGCTTAATGCTATTGACCGGCACGCGCCCGAGCGAAGCGGCAGAGCTGCCATGGTCGGAAATCGACCTCGACGCGGCGACGTGGACACTTGCATCCAGTCGCAGTAAGAACAAGCGCCCGCTAGTGCTACCGCTGCTGCCTGCGGTGGTCGAAATGCTGCGCGCGCGCCGAAACAACGGCAGCGACTACGTATTCCCCGGACAGCGTGGGGCCGCGCACATCACGGAGAACAGGCTGGCCGCTGCGCTGCGCAAAGTGCGGCCGGTACTGGCACGCCTCGGCATCGAAGCTTTCCGCCCGCACGACCTACGCCGCACCGTAGAGACCGGAATGGCAATCGCCAAGGTTCCGAAGGAGTACCGCGACCGCGTGTTGAATCACGTCGACGCCAGCGTAGGCGGCAAACACTACAACATGCACGACTATTCCGACGAGAAACGCGAAGCGCTGGAAAAATGGGCGTTCCGACTGGAATCCCTGCTGCGTGGAGAACCCTCGTCAAACGTCGTCCCATTCCGAACGAGGGCGTAATCATGAAGTGCATCGACCTCAATACCGCCCAAGGAATTACCGAGTTCAAGAGACTTTCTCGCTATCAAGAACTGCGCAGGCAAGTTTCAGGGCTGGGCCACCTTTCCACGCGAACGCTTGTGGAACGCTGCGCTTTTCAGCTTTCCAACCCCGCTATTACTGGTGAAACTACCGAAGAATGGGCTTACTCCGAGTGCTGGAAGGATGCGGACCTGTTCGCCGCATACGCCGACCGCTACAAAAAAGCTCCATCCAGAGGCGAGGAATGGGATCGAGCGGTTCTGACCGACCCCGTACTATTCGAGCCTCTTCGGAACCTTGCTGCGCTGTCCGGCAGCAGCGCGGCCAAGGAATTGGACAACCGCCGCATAGGACGGCCGGGTCTGTACCGGGGTGACAAGGTTCCTGAGTTCCTGCATTTCGTCGCTTCCGAAGGTAGCTCCGCTGAAAAGTCCTCCGTGCTTCGCAAGGTCGCGGCCATCGCAGCAGTTCAGGATGCGTTCGCGCCGCCCCATGTGGTGACGGCTCGTAGCGCGGAAACGCTGAGCAAGGTGAAACCGAAACGGTTGAACAAGCGAGACAAACCCGCTGACCGCGTGGCGGTGTATGACCTTAGTACGCGAGGCAAGTCGGGAGATGAGCTGTGCCGAATTGAAGCAAGGTTGGCAGCTGCCGAGGGGATGACTTCGCGACGCTATCGGCAGCGCATCGCAGCGAACCGGAAAGCCCTCGCCAAGCGCGAGCCCCGATTGGCACGGTAACGCCCCACAACGTGCCGCCGCTGCGCTAAACCATAGGTGCCACCTTGTTAGCCCTTGGGGGCAAAGATGGCACCGGAAAACAAACTATTGGACGGCTTCCTCACGATTGACGAAGCCGCCGCCGAACTTCGCGTCTGCGCGTTCACTCTTAAGCGATGGCGCGCCCAGCGCCGGGGACCGAAGCACGTCCACATCGGGCGCCGGGTGTTCTACCGCGTCGCCGATCTGCAAGCTTGGATCGATGAGCAGGTCAAAGCCGCCCAGACGAAGCGGGTGCGGTAATGCAGGCCTTCGATGCACTCCGCATGAACTTCCCGCCCGCACTGCTGGCGCTGCCGCAGTGGGCATGCGCGACTGGCAAGCCCGCCAAGGGCGACCCATCAGGCAAGCGGCCGCGCAACCCGCATAACGGTAGGCCGGCGAGTGCAACCGACCCGTCTACGTGGGGCACGTTTGAACAAGCCGTCGCAGCCGCCATCGCGCGCGGCTGGAATCACGTCGGTGTAGTGCTTACGGCGAATGACCCGTTCGCCATCGTGGACCTGGACGACAAGGCTGCCCGCCCGGCCACGACTGAGGAACGCGCTCACTTCGATCAAATCGTCCGAGAATTTGATAGCTACACCGAGCGGAGCAGCAGCGGTCGCGGCTTGCACATCGTTGTAGAGGCGTCACTGTCAAAGGGGCTGCACAGAGGGACCGTTGAAGTCTATTCGTCGGAAAGGTTCATGATCTCGACAGGCGACGTTGTAGTTGCGCGCCCTGTCGGCAAGCGTCAATCGGAGTTGGACTCGCTCGTTGCCCGCATCGCGCCGGCCCCAACGCCAGCCGTGGCAAGCCCTGCCCTGCCAGCATCTCTAGCCGACGCCGAAGTGTTGGAGCGCATCGAAAGAGAGCCGACCGGTGCCGAACTGCTGCGCTGCACAGACTTCCTAGCACTTGGGTACGAGTCGCAGTCCAGCGCAGACCTGGCTCTGATGAACCTGCTGGCCCGGTACTCCGCGGATGAAGAACAGTGCTTCCGCCTTTTTCGATCCGTTCCTTTGGGACAGCGAGATAAGGCGCAACGCGACGACTATCTGCGACGTACATTGGATCGCGCTCGCGAAAGCATGCCTATAGACGCGGAGTCCGCCGCCTCACTTTTCAGCGATTACGCGAACGCGCAGCGCATCGTTCATCATCTCGGCAAGTGGTTGCTGTTTGCACCCGGCATCGGCTGGCATGTGTGGGACGGCAGTAGATGGCGGAATGACCCGCTGGAAGCCCGACGCCACGCCCAGCGGCTTGGGCAATTCGTGATGCAGGACGCTCGAAGCATCATCGACAAAGCTGCGAAGCTGACAAACCGCGACGAGGCCGAGCGCGAGCGTGAGCTCGCTGAAAAGCTACTCCGATTCGCCGGTCAATCGGAGAACGTCGGTCGCACCGCCGCTGCTATGACGGCATCCGAACCCTTGTTGCGTTGCGACCCCGATCGACTCGACGCCAACCCGTGGTTGCTGGGATGCGCCAATGGCGTTGTCGATCTACGCACAGGCGGACTGATGATCGCGGCCCCTGAGCAGCTAATCACCAAGTCCACCGGAGTCGCTTACTCGGACGACTCCGGTGCCCCCATGTGGCAAGCATTCTTGCGCCGCACCTTCCCGGATACCCCCGAACTCGTCGGGTTCCTACAGAAGCTGGCCGGCTACTGGCTGACCGGCCTCACCGATCCTCCGTTCCTCAGCGTCCTGTACGGCATCGGTGCAAACGGGAAATCCACGCTCGTCAACGCGATCTCGAACGCGATGGGCGACTACGCAGCTGCCGCCCCACCCGGCCTGCTGATGGCCCGCTATGGGGAACGCCACCCGACCGAACTCGCCATGCTGCAAGGACGGCGATTCGTGGCTGCGGCCGAATCTGGCGAGGGCGGGCGTCTGGACGAGGAAAAGGTGAAGATGCTTACCGGGTCAGATCGCATCTCCGCGCGCCGAATGCGCGAGGACTTTTTCGATTTCCAGCCCACGCACAAACTCGCGCTCATGACGAATCACAAGCCGATGGTCCGAGGGATGGACGAGGGCATCTGGCGGCGACTGGTGCTTATTCCTTTCGAGCAGGTGATCCCGCCAGACGAACGTGATCCCAATCTGGTGGATAAGCTGAGAGCGGAGTCGGCTGGCATTCTGCGATGGATGGTCGAAGGCGCACGCCAGTTCCACGAGGATGGCTCCCGACTCACACTCCCGGCCTCGGTCGCACAGGCGACACGCGACTACCGCACCGAGAGTGACGTCCTGGGTGAGTTCATTTCGGAGGTGTGCGTCGAGGGCAGTAGAGACACGATTGCCTCGTCCGCGCTGTACGCAGCCTATGACTCGTGGTGCCGCGACAACGGTGAGCGCGTGATGACAAAGACCACGTTTGGACTGCGACTTAAAGACAAGGGATTTGCCAGCGCAAAGGACAGTCGGGGCACGCGCACCTGGAAAGGCCTGAGGCTTCGACTTGCGGCCGACGAGCGCGCAAAGCATCGGCGGCAGGCGAAAAGTTGAGTCGGAGCAGCAGGGCGCGCCTGTATCGACGCAGGCGGGCCGCGTTTTTTGGCGCTAGGGTCGTGGCTCGCAGGGTGCCGGCGTGGCTACGTGCTCCGTTTGCTGCGGCCTGCGGCCATGCGTAATGGCTGGGTACGTGTCGAGGCCGACTAACCACGCAGGTTAAGGTGAAGAACGGCGCGTTACGGCGCGTTAGCGCGTACTGCTATATCGACCTTAGTAAATACTTAGTTGTTGCGTGCGTACCTAAAAACTGCGCTAACGCGCCGTCACGCGCCGTAGCCGTCACTTCTTTACATGCGTGGCCCAACACATTATCCGCACGGGAGTTCTCGACGGACTACGCGTCTGCATAGCGGACCACGGAGCCTGCACGGGCATGGTTAAACCCCGTGGCATGCCTATTTTTATCCAGTATTTCCGCCGTTCGTGACGCCGTAGCCGCGTGGTAGCCGCACCGGCCAGCTCCCAACGGCTTTTCGACCTAGTGGCACGCTACAGCGCCACAACGTGCCGCCATCCCTGCCGAAACTGGGTACCACCACACAACACGGCGAGGCCGTCATGCTCAGCAAGCAAGAACTCAGGACCAAGTATCTCGGCGACGTTATCAGCGCCGGTTTCGTCATGGAAGCCTTCGGAATCTATGACCGACCCGAGGACGAGGAGCTTGGCTATCTGCAATCAGCACATGCTTCCGTCGTGCAGAGTTGGAAGGACATCCACAACTCAATGGATCGCATTGGGCGCAACTATGCAGTGACGCCCGGCGAACGCTTGAAGATGATCGCCGACGTGGCGAAGAAGCGGATGGAAAGCGCCCTGACAGTCGCCGATGTTTCGCTGGAGCGCGGTGCGCGTCAGCAGATGAACGTAGCTGCTCGCATCGACACGCTCGTGCGGCCGCCTACCCCGCATCAAGCGGATATCTGCAAGGAGATCCGAGGACATCTACTCTCCCGGCCTGAGGCCGAGCGCTATGACCTGCTGGCGACCGCGCGAGGTGACGACGCAGTGCTGCTGTGGCATGCAGTGGCGAGCGCTCCAGCATTTCTGTCCGGCGTGGTTGAGGGCAAGCGCCGCGACTGCCGCGTCAACCTGATTGGCCTTCGCGAGCCGAAGCTGCTCATGCAAGAAGGCGGACTCGATCACGGTGTAACGACGCTCAAGCGTGCGGCCGAGCGGCTTACGGTTCTGGTGACCGATCACATCGACTTCGACACGGCGGCGGAGCTCCGCGCTCTGGACGATGAGCCATGAGCCGAAGCCCCCTCACCCCGCCTCTGGTGGAACACCTTTACCGGAGGCTGCCGACTTTTGTTCAAAGAGCATTTTCGTCAGTTCGAGTCCACGACAAGAAGGTCAGCGCGCACACGCTTCGATCTAAGTTCAAGCAGGCCGAGAACGCAGTAGCGGAGTTCAAGCAGCACACGAAGGCGTGGATTCGCGACGTAGACGAGAAGATGGAGCGCCTCGGAATGGAGCGCGTGGACCGGAGCAACCCGGAAGAAGCGGATGAGTTCCTGCGCAACGTCGGCCAGACCACTCTTGAAAAGAAGTCCCTCCGGGAAGCGTTGATCTACGTCGCCGATTCGGAACTGACGCGGCTTATGCACGCAATCGAGGAAAGGGAGCGCGGACCCATGCAGGAGGCTGACGCTCATGACAGGTAAACGCGGTCCGGACTGCCACGTGTGCGTACATCCAGATCGGGCGAGCATAGAACTGGGATTGGCGAACCGCGTTCCTTTGCGCGTGCTGTCGAAGCGGTATGGCATGAGCGTGGATAGCGTGCATCGGCACGGCCACAAGCACATGAGCGTCCAGCTAAAAGCGCAGCTGATGACTCGCGGCCGGCTTACCGAAATCGACTTAGATCAGCTCCGCGAAACGGAGTCTGAGGGCCTTTTACATCACCTCGTCGCGTCGCGTGGACGGCTCTACCGGGCGATGGATGAGGCCGACGAGCAAGGTAAGAACCTGGAGGTCGCGCGCATTACCGGTGTGCTGCTGAAGAACCTAGAGCTGACTGCGAAATTGCTGGGCGACCTGCACGGCGGTTCCTCGCAGGTGAACATCCTCGTGTTGCCCGAGTACCACGGACTCCGCACGGCAATCATGCAGGCCCTTCGACCTTTCCCCGCCGCGCGTGCTGCCGTGGCGCACGCGCTGCAGTCCTACGAAACCCCGCAGATTCCCGCAATCGACGGCGAGGTGAAACGTGTCAGTTCTAGCTAGAGACTTCACCCGGATGCTCGATCCGGCGCAACTGATGCGGGATGCTGGCATGGCTCCGGATACATGGCAGGAGAACGTTCTGCGGTCGGAATCGAAGCGCATGCTCCTGCTGTGTTCTCGCCAAAGCGGAAAGTCCACCACGTCTGCGGCACTCGCCGTGTCCCAAGCGCTCTATGACCCTGGCCTCGTGCTCATCATCGCTCCGGCTCAGCGCCAGTCGAGCGAGTTGTTCCGCAAGGTCACTGACCTGTATCGCGCCCTGCCCGACGTGCCGCGCATCGTGCAGGAATCGGCACTACGTATGGAACTCGATAACGGCAGCCGCATTGTGGCGCTGCCGGGCACCGAAGCGACGATTCGCGGATACAGCGGTGCCAAGACCGTAATCATTGACGAGGCTTCGCGTGTTGACGATGCGTTGTTCGCGGCCGTACGCCCGATGCTGGCGACCACGCAAGGCCGCTTCGTCGCACTGACGACCCCATGGGGCAAGCGGGGATGGTTCTACGAGGCTTGGGCACACGGCGAAGGCTGGGAAAAAACGCGCGTCACTGCCCACCAGTGCCCGCGCATTGACCCTGATTGGCTCGCAGATGAGCGCAGGTTGATCGGAGATTTTCAGTTCTCGCAGGAATACGCCTGTGAGTTTGTGGATATAGAAACGCAGCTCTTTTCCAGCGACATGATCGACGCTGCGTTGACTGACGAGGTAGCGCCGCTGTGGAACTAGAGACGATTACTTCCTACGACCCGAAGCATCCACGAGTTAGCGGCCCTATCCATCTCAAACACACGCGCACTTTCGCGGTAGGCGTAGACGTAGGTCAAGCGCACGACCCCACCGCAATCTGTGTGGCATCGCGCATCGTGACGGTGGCGACGAATCCAATCTTCAAAGACTTGAATCCCTACAAGCATCCTCGCTACGAAGTAGCGCATTTGGAACGCTTGAAGCTCGGGATGCCCTACCCGGCACAGGTCGATTACTTGGAGGGAATCATGACCCGCCAGCCGCTTTCCGCGATTCGGGCAGGGCTGCTAGTCGATTACACGGGCGTAGGCCGCCCGGTCTTCGATATGTTCGGCCAGCGCGCAGCATTGAGGCATGCCCAAGGCGTGGTGATAACTGGCGGCCGCCAGACCAGCGGCACGCGGGCGGGGTGGTCGGTCCCGAAATCCGAACTCGTCAGCAAACTTCAAGCCTTGCTCCATGCAGGCGACCTCAAGATCGCAAGTAGCCTGCCCGATGCCGCTGTGCTGGCTAGGGAGCTTCAAGATTTCCGCGTGCGCTTCACCGACAACGGCCGCGCGACCTTCAACGCCCGAGAGGGCGCTCACGATGACCTAGTGTTAGCCCTTGCGCTGGCCGTGTTCGGCCTGTCTCGGCCAGTGCCGGCGGCGAACGTTCCGGTCGTGTGGGGACGCTAGCGGGCCATCGCACACCTCTTCGCTCATCCAATGCCCCCATTCAGCAAGCCCCTCGCAGTCGTCTCAACTTCTGGGATTGCGTCTAACTATCCTAATTGCACTACCCCTGTGCCACCTGTCATCCTCTCCCGGATACAGATTTCAGGGGGAACACGGAAGTGGCTGAAAAAATTGTGCTGCGCGGCGAGCAAGCCGCATGGGATCTTCTCGAAAGAGCGCTTAACAAAGACCCTCGACTTGAGGGTGCAGAAGTTTCATTCAGTGGCTGGCCGAAGCTTGAGATTACGCTTCGCGGTCGGAACTTGGAGGGAACAATACCCGCCAGATTCTTACCTGCCCTGCAAGAGTATCAAGAGTCTGTATACAAGCTCTACTCCTACGCTAAGTATAAAGAGTATGGCACCCGCAGACTCAAAGACCATGAAAGGCGTGAACTTGAGCTCGTCTTCAAGGTCGAAAAAGGAAGCTCTGAATTCATCGCCCAAGCCGGCGAAGTTCTTCAAAAGATTGGCGTGGAGGCTGCGACCAAGATGACGCCGATGCAACTTACCGTGTTCTTGTGCTTAGTGGCCCTTCTCTTTGCGGGCCACAGCGGATTCAAACTCTGGCTTAAACATAAAGAAACAAAACTTGATTACGATGATAGAAAGAGTACTCGGGAAAGTGCAAGCAAGGCGCTGGAAGCGGCCGTCGAGACAAATCGCCAGCTGATCAGCTCAAATGAACGCATTCGTGAACGCGATGCGGAACGCGATGCCCTTCTCAAAGCAGCGGTTTCTGGCACAAAGTCAGCAAAACTTGCCTTCGAGTCAGCGGAGGCGGCGTACACAAGATTGGCATTGTCTATGGAGCCTAATGACAATCTCGTCGTCGATGGCGTAGAACTATCAGGAAAGAAGCTGAAGAGCGCGGTTACCGCTCCTAGGCAAGCATCAGAGCTCTACAGCCAAGAAGGCCCTGCCATCCTTAAATCAGTCGAGAACGACGTAAAGAAGGGATATATTGTCGGCGTGAAATTTTTGGACGCGGATTTTTATCTAAATCCAGCTGTAGAGCATACTCGGCTAACTGACGAAGAGGTACAGTGCGTCAGTAAGGCTATTTTCTCGCGCAAGGCGATCTGGGTTCATGTCGAAGGGCGCTGGCGTCGTGGGAACGTTGAGGCAGCGACTATTATGTCGGTGCGCGAGCTCACCGCTGCAGAGAAGAAATTGGTACCTGAATCCCAGGGCGGCACGAAGAGGGCCGGATAGCTTGGCAATGCGGCAGCCCTGCATCCCTGCAGGGCTCGCTTAGCTGGATTACCTTCGCTACGGAAGGGCTTAAGCGTTGCCTGACTTTAGAGTGCGGGAGAAGCGAGCCCGTTCCGATAGGCGGATTGCGCTGCCACGTGTAGGGATGGCCTGATTAGTCGCGGTCACTGAGACTGCAGGCACGCACTGTCGCCTCAAGACCGATACAGACGAAGAGCCCAGGACGCTAGACGCGTCATGGAGCCACTTGTTTCCAGGCGCCGACAAGCGCACGCCTACTGAACGCGCCGAAACCGAGCGCCGCAAGCACCGCCGCCGCAAGGGCGGCAACCGAGTGTGGTGGCGTGCGCATCTGCCAGTCGATCATCCCGACTACAAGCCGCCACGCTAGAACAGACCGCCTTGATCACCCTCGTAGAACCGTGAGGGATCGCGAGCCTGCACCCGTGCGCGCAGAGCAATCAGCTCATCGCGATCCAAATAGCCAACTCGATGGAGCACTACGTGGCATCGCTCGCATACGAGGACCACGTTATCCGCTGCATTGTTGTCATGGTTCCAATCGACATGATGGCGGTGTAGCCGATCAACAGCTCCGCATAAACCGCAGCATGGGCGCGCGCTTGCCAATTACGTCACAACGGCGGCAGCCGCCCTGTGGACGCCGGACCTGCGGCGCTGCGCAATACGCAGGTTGAGGGTCTCGATGCTACGCATGCCCAAGAGTGTGCCGCAGCCGCCGCGCGGCTACCACGCGGCTACGAAATCGCCGCCAAGCTGCGAACCCCAAAAATCAAACGCCCCGCAAAGCCAAAAAGCCTTGCAGGGCGCGGAGTTACAACTGTCGCAATGGTGGCCGGGGAGGGAATCGAACCCCCGACACGGGGATTTTCAATCCCCTGCTCTACCAACTGAGCTACCCGGCCACTGCGGGAGGCGCATGATACGGGGCAGGCTCGCAGACGGCAACCGTTTTTCGAAAACTGGTATCGAGCGCCGCATTCGAGGGCATCCCACGCAGCGGCCAAGGACCGGCGACGCGTTAACATCGGCCTCCACCCGCAACCGGAGTGCCGCGCATGAAACCGTGGAAACTGCTGACGATCCTGATGCTGGCCGGCGCGCTCGCCGCCTGCGTGACCGGGCAGCGTCGCGTGTCGGAACCCACCGCGAGCCTCCAGCAGCTGAGCGTCGGCGCCGACGGCACCTGGTCGGTCGATCTGCGCCTGCAGAACTACAGCAGCATTCCGATGCGCTTCGAATCGATCCGCTTCGCGGTATCGGTCGATGGCGTCTCCGCGGGCACGCTGGAAGATGCGACGACGCTGACGATCGGCCCCGAATCGGCCGACATCCTGAGCCTGCGCCTGGCGCCGTCGGCCGAAGGCCGGCTGCATGCGGCCGATGCGCTGGCCGCGGGACGCTCGCTGAACTACCGGATCGACGGGAGCATCCGCGCCGCGCCCGATGACCGCAACAGCGCCCGGGATTACACCGTGCGCCGCGACAGCACACTCAGTCCCGTACCGGGCCTGCCCGGCGTGATGCGCTGACGCCGCCACCTTCTCTCACCGCCACGAACACGCAAGCGAGCCAGACAGACGCATGAGCACCTACCACGCCCCGTTGACCGACATCCGCTTCGCGCTGCACGACGTGCTGCAGGTCGAGTCCCTGTTCTCCACGCTCGGCTTCGACGATGCGAACCGCGAGACCGTCGACGCCGTGCTCGACGAGTGCGCACGCATGTGCGAGACCGTGCTCGCGCCGCTCAACCGCATCGGCGACGAACAGGGCGTGCGTTTCGACAAGGCCACCGGCGCGGTGACCACGCCCGACGGCTTCAAGGCCGCCTACGACCAGTTCGCCGAGGGCGGCTGGACGGGCATGAGTGCGCCGACCGAATTCGGCGGCATGAACATGCCGCACGCGATCGGCATCTGTCTCGAGGAAATGATCGACGCCGCCAACCTTGCATGGAGCAACTTCCCACTGCTCTCGCACGGCGCGGTGAACGCGCTGCGCCACCACGGCGAGGACTGGCAGAAGGAGGTCTTCCTCAAGCCACTGATCGCCGGCACCTGGACCGGCACCATGTGCCTAACCGAGCCGCAGTGCGGTACCGATCTGGGCCTGCTGAAGACGCGCGCCGAGCCGACGGACGACGGCAGCTACGCGATCACCGGTACCAAGATCTTCATCACTGCCGGCGAGCACGACCTCACGGACAACATCGTCCATCTGGTGCTCGCGCGTCTGCCCGATGCACCCGCGGGCAGCAAGGGCATTTCGCTGTTCATCGTGCCGAAGATCCAGGTGTCGCGCGACGGCACCGTGGGCGAGCGCAACGCCGTGCGCTGCGGCGCGGTCGAACACAAGATGGGCATCCACGGCTCGGCGACCTGCGTGATGAATTTCGACGGCGCGCAGGGCTATCTCATCGGCCAGCCGCACAAGGGCCTGATGGCGATGTTTACGATGATGAACACCGCACGCCTCGGCGTGGGCGTGCAGGGCCTGGGCCTCGCCACGCGCGCCTACGAGAACGCGCTGCGCTATGCGCGCGAGCGTCTGCAGTCGCGTGCGCTGTCCGGTCCGAAGCTGCCCTCGAAGCCGGCCGATCCGATCCTCGTGCAGCCCGACGTACGCCGCATGCTGCTGACCTGCAAGTCGCTGACCGAAGGCGGCCGGCTGCTGGCCTACCACGCCGGTTCGCTGGTCGACAGCGCCGAACTCGCCGCCGACGATGCCGCGCGCAAGAAGGCCGATGATCTGCTCGGCTTCCTGACGCCAATCGTCAAGGGCTGCCTGACCGAATGGGGCAACGAGTGCACCTATCACGCACTGCAGTGCTTCGGCGGCCACGGCTACATCGCCGAGCACGGCATCGAGCAGCTGGCCCGCGACGCGCGCATCACCACGCTCTACGAGGGCACGACCGGCATCCAGGCGCTGGACCTCATGGGCCGCAAGACCCTGCAGTTGCAGGGTGCGGGCCTGCGCGTGTTCCTCGGCATGATCGAACGCCTCTGCGTCGAGCATGCGAACGACGCGGCGCTGGCCGAGTTCATCGAGCCGCTGCGGGCGAAGGCCGGCGAGTGGCAGGCGCTGACGCGTGCGATCGCCGAGCGCGCCGCGGCCGATCCCGAGGAAATCGGCGCGGCCGCCTACGACTACCTGTTCTTCTCCGGCTACGTCGCGCTGGCCTACTGGTGGGCGCGCAGCGTGGCGGTGGCCGACGCATCGTCGCGTCCGGAGACCTTCAAGGCCGGCAAGCGCGAAACCGCCCGCTTCTACTTCACCCGCATCCTGCCGCGCACGCTGACCCACGCGGCGGCGATCGCGAGTGGCCCGGCTTCGCTGCTGTCGATCGCCGACGAGGCCCTCGACAGCTGAGGTCCTGCGCGCACGTCGCGACTGCCAGCTGGCGTCGCGACGTGCGCGTGATCCATTGCACAAAGTGTCATCGATCGGGTATATGCTCGGTCGCAATGGAGGCAGACAGCGCGATCACACGCCTGATCCCCACCGGCGCTGCAAACGCGCTGGATTCCGGAGTCTCCTCCGCACTTTCTGATCACGCCCCGCGTCGCGATGCAGTCCGCCTGCTCGCCCTCGACGCGCACGGCCGTGCCCTCAACTGGATCAGCTGGCAGGACGCGGCGTGCCTGTACGCGCGTGGCGCGGTCGCCTGGACGCTGGGCGATCCCTGCATGACCGTGCACGGCGGCATGTGCCGCGCGACCGGGCAGCAGAGCCGCATGGATCTGCATCCGATCATCGCCGGCCGCAGCCACGTGCGTCCGAGCGCAATCGATCCGACGCCCGCGCTGACCAACACCGCCCTGTTCGCCCGCGATTACCAGTTGTGTCTGTACTGCGGTCGGCGTGCCGGCCGGCAGACGCTGACCCGCGATCACGTCGAACCGCTGTCGCGCGGCGGTCTCGACATCTGGGAGAACGTGGTCACCGCGTGCTTCCAATGCAATTCGCGCAAGGGCGCGCGCACGCCGCAGGAGGCTTCGATGCCGCTGCTGGCAGTACCGTTCCGGCCGAGCTGGATCGAGCATCTGATCCTCAGCAACCGCAACATCCTCGCCGACCAGATGGCGTTCCTCAGTACCCATCTGCCAAAACGCGATCGCGGCGGATGACCGCGCGCCACGTGTCGCGTGCGCTGCACAGCATGCGTGGCACTGGCTACACTTCATGGATAGCGCGCCTCGCGCCGCGCCGCCCGGTATCTCCTGCATGACCCTGACCATCGCTCTGAGCGGAATGGACACCGCCACCGAAACCGCTTTGCGCGCGGCCTTCGCCGGTGCCAATGCCCAACTCGGCGAACCGTTCCTGCTGGTCGCCGAATCCGATGCCGAACACGTCATCGTCGACATGGACAGCATGTACGGCCCGATGAGCTGGCTGCGCCTGCACGCGGCGGGCAAGCAGATTGTCGGCCTGACCTCGGCGCCACGCGTGCAGACCCATTTCCGGCTCGGGCGTCCGTTCGACGACAACGCGATGGCCGCATTGTTGCGCGAAATCGCGGCGACGCAGGACGTCGTACTGGGCGGGCAGATCCCGACGCAGGCGCACGTCATGCCTGCGACTTCGGCGACCGCAACGCCCGATCAGCCTGCGCGCGAACCCGCAGTCGTTCCGGTGGCAGCGCCCGATCCCGCCGCAACCGTCGCTGTTGTAGAACCCGAGGTCGCGATTTCCGAGCCCGAGCACGTGCTGGAAGCGGCACCCGCAGCGGAACCCGAGACACTGGCAGCACCCGAGGACGCCACAATCGCGCCGGAGCCCGAATCCGAACCGGAACCCGAACGCGCCCTGCCCTTCGCGACCTGGATCGATGCGGGCGTGCTGCGCGGCCGCCGTCGCTATCGCCGCGAGACGGGACCGACGCTGTGGCTCGATTTCGATGCGCAGCAGTACCACGGCCCCACCACGCTCAAGCCGCTGAGCCAGTACTTCGACGGTCCGATCGAGCGCGATGCGATCGAGTCCGTCGACGATGCGACCTGGTTGCGCGAGGTGCAGGCGTCGGGCGCGCCGCAGCCATTACTGCGTCTGGTCTGGCTGGGTGGCCTGCTCGCCGGCAACGGCACGCTCGCGCCGGGACACGACCCGGATGCGCGCTATCAGCTGAACAAGTGGCCGCAGACCGAGCGCGAATACCCGCGTCATTTCCGCATTGCGACCGCGATGATGAAAGGCCCGGCCACACTCGATGAAATCATCAAAGCCAGCGGCCTGCCGGCGGACGAAGTGGTCCGGTTCGTGAACGCCAATCTCGCCACGGGCTACGCCGAGCCGTTGGTCGAAATCAGCGAGGCGGCCGATGAACCCGCGCGGCCGGGCGGTTTTTTCTCCCGTCTACGGCGTCGCTGAAGGCCTCGAACGCCCGGTTATCATGACACTCCGGTGACGCCAGCCGCGGGGCCGCGGCGTACAATTGGCGGATGATCGACTCCACGCGCTATCCGCGCCTCGCGCGCATCGACGCGCCGTCCGACCTCCGCCAGTTCGACGAAGCCGAACTGCCCGCGATCGCCGACGAACTGCGCGCCTATCTCATCGAATCCGTCGGCAAGAGCGGTGGCCACTTCGGCGCCGGCCTCGGTGTGATCGAACTGACGACAGTCCTGCATTACCTCTACGACACGCCGCACGACCGCGTCGTCTGGGACGTCGGCCATCAGACCTATCCGCACAAGATCCTGACCGGCCGCCGCGACCGCATCCACACGGTCAAGCAGAAGGACGGCGTCGCGCCGTTCCCCAAGCGCGAAGAGTCCGAGTACGACACCTTCGGCGTCGGCCATTCGTCGACCTCGATCTCGGCCGCGCTGGGCATGGCGATCGCCAACGCGCAGGCCGGCAACGACCGTCGCGTGGTCGCGGTGATCGGCGACGGCGCAATGACCGCCGGCATGGTCTACGAGGCGCTGAACCACGCTGGCGGTATGGAGCCCGAGCCCGACGTGCTGGTGGTGCTCAACGACAACCGCATGTCGATCAGCGAGGCCGTCGGCGGGCTGACCAAGATGCTGGGCCGTGCGACCGGCAACCGCACGCTCAATGCGCTGCGCGAAGGCGGCAAGAAGCTGCTCGGCGACAAGAACAACCCGACCGCGAAGTTCGTGCGTCGATGGGAAGAACACTGGAAGGGCATGTTCGTGCCCTCCACCCTGTTCGAGGAAATGGGCTTCCATTACACCGGCCCCATCGACGGCCACGACGTCAAGGCGCTGGTGGACACGCTGAGGACGCTGAAGCGCCTCAAGGGCCCGCAGTTGCTGCATGTCATCACCACCAAAGGCAAAGGATACGAACTGGCCGAAGGCGATCAGATCGGTTATCACGCCGTGTCCCCGTTCGATCCCGACAAGGGTCTGGTCGCCAAGAGTGGCGCGAAGAAGCCGACCTATACCGACGTATTCGGCGACTGGATATGCGACATGGCTGCCGCTGATCCGCTGTTGCTCGGCATCACGCCGGCGATGCGGGAAGGCTCGGGCCTGGTGCGTTTCAGCAAGGAATATCCGGCGCGCTATTTCGACACCGCGATCGCCGAACAGCACGCGGTCACCCTGGCCGCAGGCATGGCCTGCGAAGGCGCCAAGCCGGTGGTCGCGATCTATTCGACCTTCCTGCAGCGCGCCTACGACCAGCTGGTCCACGACGTCGCGGTTCAGAAGCTCGACGTACTGTTCGCGATCGACCGCGGTGGTGTCGTCGGTCCGGACGGCGCCACGCATGCCGGCAACCTCGACCTGAGCTTCCTGCGCTGCGTGCCGCACATGGTGATCATGGCGCCGGCCGACGAAAACGAATGCCGCGCGATGCTGACGACCGGCTTTCGCCACGAAGGCCCGGCTGCGGTGCGTTATCCGCGCGGCACCGGTCCCGGCGTCGCGATCGACACGACGCTCGACACCCTGCCGGTCGGCAAGGCCGACCTGCGCCGCCGCGGTTCGCGCATTGCGCTGCTGGCGTTCGGCGCGATCGTGCCGGCCGCCGAACAGGTCGGAGAGGCGCTCGATCTGACCGTGGTGAACATGCGCTTCGTACGTCCACTCGACCGCGCACTGCTGCTGGAACTGGCGAAGACCCACGAAGGCTTCGTGACGCTCGAGGACAACGTGGTTGCCGGCGGCGCCGGTTCGGGTGTCGCCGAGTTGCTCAATGCCGAAGGCGTCACGATGCCGGTGCTGCACCTCGGCCTGCCGGATGCGTTCCAGCATCACGCCAGTCGTGAGGATCTGCTCGCTGAAGCGGGTCTCGATGTCGACGGCATCCGTAAAGCGGTCTTGCGCCGCTGGCCGGAGCTGCGCAGCGGTGGCGCGGCATTGCAGGCCGCTGCCGCGGGCTGAGCGAACGGGACCGCGACTGCGGGCCCTTCTTTTCAGGGCGTCACGGCGCGTGCTGACGCGTCGCCGTCCGCGTCTTCGACGACGTCCGATTCGTCTGGCGCGAGCACGGTGTAGCCGCGCGCGCGCAACGCTTCGAGTTGTCCATCGGCGCGCAGCAAGGAGTCGATCGGCACCGTCGCGAAGACGACCGGGTGTTCGGCCATCGCAGCGTCGACCTTCGACAGCCAGGCGGCGCTGACCTTCGACTGGATATCCGCCATGCCCAGTTCGCGCGCGGTCTCGCTCGCGGTCCACGCAGACAGGCAGGTCATGACCTGTGCCCGCGCATCGGGCATGCCGCGCAAGGTATCGAGATCGCCGACCGCCCACGCGTTCGCGCGTGCGGCGATGCGCGGCAGATCGTTCTCGATGATGTCCAGCGTGCCGCGCACACACGCGATGTCCTCGGGCTTGAGCGTCTCGCGACGGAACGTCGCCAACGCACCGCGCGGATCGTCGATCTTCAACTGCAGGATCGTCGGCGTGATTTCCATGCCACGCGCCTTCAGCGCGTCTTCGATCACGGGACCGATGATCCCGCCTTCGCGGAGACCATTGCGCTCCAGCGCCGCGCGATACAACTGGTAGACCGCGATGAAAGGCCGCTTGCGCTCGATGCCGCGATCGCGCCCGATGTAGCGTTCCTTCAGCGCCGCCCAGCGTCCGTAGAGATCCGGCGGCAGCAGCTCGTCGAGCGTGGCGCCATCAGGATTGCGCATCGCCCGGAATGCGGACGGTGCAAGCGTCAGCTTGCCGAAGAATCCGATATCGGCGCCCCACTGCGCGCCCGGCGGCCCGAGCGCGACGCCCGCCTCGGCCAGCACCTCCCGCACCTCGTCCGCGCGCCACGTGATGCCCGCGGGCAGCGGCGACTGTGTGCCAAGAATGTAGAGCGTGTGTCCGTCATCGCGCCGCACCCGCCACAACCCCGGGCCGGGCTGCACACCGGTCACGACGACGGTGTCCATGTCGCGGACGTCGGATGTATCGGACTGCGCGGCGGGCGCAGGCGATGCAGCCGGAGCGTCCTGTGCATGCGCGGTGGGGGCCATCGATGCCGATGCCATTGCGAACGCGAGCAACCCAACACCGAACCGCTTGTCCATCAGCCAGACTCGTTCAAGAAGATGAAAGCTGAGCATACGAAGCTGCCTTCCCGAACGCGTATGACATTCGGCATGGCGTCGGCGTTCTGTTCAGCGTCGCGGCGTGCGAAGACCGTCAGGCCCGCAAAGCGCGCACACCTCGCCCACACCGGCATCGTTACGGTGCGACTTCACCCGTAACGGAAGATCATCATGACGATCGACAACGACCAGCGCCGCATCCTGCGCGACATCGATGCGACAACGCCCATCAGCGAGTCGGAGACCGACTGGGCCGTCAATGCGGGCTATGCCGTGCTCGCCGAAGACGGCGACATCGATCTCACGAAAGAGGGTCGCGCGCTGCTAGATGCGTCCTGACACGAACGTCGACGCGTCCACAAACAAAACGGCCCGCGCTTGCGCACGGGCCGTTCGGATGTCGCATGTTTTGGTCGGGGTAGCCGGATTTGAACCGACGACCACTTGTCCCCCAGACAAGTGCGCTACCAGGCTGCGCTATACCCCGGAATCTGGAAATTATACCGTCTGGCGGGCGTTTCGCCCATCCATGTGACGCGGTACGCTCAGCGCTTCAGCAACTGCAGCACGTCCTCGAGCTCCATGCGCACCTGGCGCACGATCTGGCTGCTCAGCGCGGACTCCTGTTTGGCGCCCTCGCCTTCCAGACGCAGGCGCGCGCCGCCAATCGTGTAGCCCTGCTCGTACAGCAGGCCGCGAATCTGGCGCACCATCAGCACGTCGTGCCGCTGGTAGTACCGGCGGTTGCCGCGGCGCTTGACCGGGCTCAGGCTCGGAAATTCCGTCTCCCAGTAACGCAGCACGTGCGGCTTGACGTCGCACAGCTCGCTGACCTCACCGATCGTGAAGTAGCGCTTCGCCGGGATCGGCGGCAGTTCGCGGTTGCTGCCGGGGTCAAGCATGCGCGGCGCCCACCGAGCCGGTATAGGCCTCGACGCGTTCCTTAAGCTTCTGGCCCGGACGGAAGGTCACGACCGTGCGCGCGGAGATCGGAATCTCCTCACCGGTCTTGGGGTTGCGACCCGGACGCTCGTTCTTGCGGCGCAGATCGAAATTGCCGAAGCCCGACAGCTTGACCTGACGGCCCTGCTGCAGCGCATCG
The DNA here is from genome assembly GCA_045810015.1 of Luteimonas sp. Classification (GTDB taxonomy): domain Bacteria; phylum Pseudomonadota; class Gammaproteobacteria; order Xanthomonadales; family Xanthomonadaceae; genus Luteimonas. The sequence goes on along the minus strand of JBJMWR010000023.1, from coordinate 164,268 downwards.
CGCAGCACGTCGAAGAAGGCGTCGACGAATTCCTTCGCCTCGCGCTTGTTCAAGCCGACTTCCTCGTAGAGTTTCTCGGCCATGTCCGCCTTCGTCAGTGCCACGCAGCAATCCCCCTGTGAGGCCTCAGCCCCGGATCTTCGCGTCGTGTTCGCGCGCGAGCGCGGCCACCACGTCCGCAACGACAGCATCGACATCGCGATCGGTCAGAGTGCGTGAACTTTCCTGCAGAATCAAGCCCATGGCGAGACTCCTGAACCCCGTTTCGACCCCCTGCCCGGCATAACGGTCGAACAGGCGCACGTCGGCCAGCAGCGGTCCGGCGCTCGCACGCACGGTGGCTTCAAGAGCCGACCAGTCGACCGATTCCGGCGCGACGATCGCCAGATCGCGACGCACCGACGGGAACTTCGACAGCCCGGTTACCCGCGGCAGCGGACGTGCCTGCAGCGCGGACGCGTCGAGTTCGAACGCCACCACAGGCACATCGATGTCGAGCGCGCGCAGCAGGCGCGGGTGCAGCTCGCCGATCCAGCCCACGCGCGCGCCGTCGCGCAACACATCGGCCGAGCGACCGGGATGGCCGTGCGGCGTGGTTGAACGCTCGAATGTCAGCGTCGCGCCCGCGACTGCGGCCAGCGCTTCGAGATCGCCCTTGAGATCGAAGTAATCGACCGGACGCGTGGCATCGCCCCACTGCTCGACGCCGGCATCGCCGGCAACCGCGGCGGCCACGCGCAAGGTCTCGACGGGTGCGGCTCCGGCAGAGTTCGCCTGCGCGAAGACCTTGCCGAGTTCGAACAGGCGTACGCGCTCCTGCTGGCGCGCGAGGTTGCGCGCGAGCGTGGACACCAGGCCCGGCAGCAATGCGGTGCGCATGACGCCGAGTTCGGCGCTCAGCGGATTGGCCAGCGGCACGCTGCCGGCATCCGCCTGCCAGGTCGCGAGCAGCGACGCATCGACGAAGGCGAAGTTGACGGTTTCCAGGCAATCGCGCGCGACCATCTGCCGGCGCAGTTCGGCCTCGGCCACGTGGGTCTCGCTGGGCGCAGCGATGCGCGTCGCACCGCCGGGCAGCGTGGTCGGCACGCGGTCGTAGCCGTGGATGCGCACGACCTCTTCGATCAGGTCTTCCTCGATCGCCAGATCGAAGCGACGCGTCGGCGCGGTGACCTGCCAGCCTTCGCTGTTCGCGACGACAGTGAGCCCCAGCGCGCGCAGGATGCGTTCGATCTCCACGTCGTCGACGGTCAGGCCGAGTAAGCGCGTCAGGCGCGCGCGACGCAGCGCGATCGTGCGCGGCTGCGCGAGGTGCGCCTCGAGTTCGGCGGCGGTCACCGGGCCGGCGCTGCCGCCGGCGACATCGAGAATCAGGCGCGTCGCGTATTCGATCGCGGTCCGCGGCAGCTCGGGATCCACACCGCGCTCGAAGCGGTGCGCAGCATCGGTATGCAGGCCGAGACGGCGACTGCGGCCGATGATCGCGTCCGGCGCGAAGTGCGCGGATTCGAGGAACACGTTGCGGGTGCCGTCGGTCACGCGCGTGTCGAAACCGCCCATGACACCGGCCAGCGCGACGACGCGGTCGGCGTCGGTGACTGCGAGGAACTGTTCGTCCAGCGTCACGTCGCGACCGTCGAGCAGCTTGAGCGTCTCGCCCTTGCGCGCGCGCCGCACGCCGATCGGGCCTTTGAGAAGGTCACGGTCGAAGGCATGCATCGGCTGGCCGAGTTCGAGCATCACGTACTGGGTGACGTCGACGAGGAAGCTGACCGGACGCACGCCACTGCGACGCAGGCGCTCGGCCATCCACGACGGCGTCGGGCGCGTCGCGTCGATGCCTTCGATCACCCGGCCCAGATAGCGCGGCGCATCGGCGCCCGCGTCGAGTACGACCTGCAGCGATGCATCCGAGGCAACCGGCACGGCCGGTGCGTCGAGCGGCGCAACTTCGCTGCCGCAGGCGGCGGCCACGTCGAACGCGATGCCGCGGATGCCGAAGCAGTCAGCGCGGTTCGGCGTGAGCTTGAGCTCGATGCTCGCGTCGGGCAGTCCGAGATACTCGGCCAGCGGCGCGCCGATCGGCGCATCGTCAGGCAGCTCCAGCAGGCCGGATGCGTCGGCGTCGATGCCCAGTTCCTTGGCCGAGCACAGCATACCGTTGGAATCGACGCCGCGCAGCTGCGCAGCTTTGATCGTCAACGTGCCGACGGTCGTGCCGATCAGTGCCAGCGGCGCGACCAGGCCCGGACGCGCGTTCGGCGCACCGCAGACGATCTGCAGCGTCTGGCCACCGGCATCGACCTGACAGACCTGCAGACGGTCGGCTTCGGGATGCTTCTCGGCCGAGACGATGCGCGCGACGACGACGCCGTCGAGCGCCTCGCCAAGCGGCGTGATCTCTTCGACTTCCAGGCCGATCGCGGTCAGCGTCGCCGCCAGCTGGTCACGGGTGGCATCGGTCTTGACGTGCTGGCGCAGCCAGTTCTCGGAAAATTTCATGGCGATCTCTTGGAATCGTCGTCCCGGCACTGCGGGACCTGTTCGCTACGGATGACGCGGAGAAGATGCAGGCGCGACGCGCCTGGACTTACGCGAACTGGCGCAGGAAGCGCACATCGTTGTCGAAGAACGCGCGCAGATCGTCGACGCCATAGCGCAGCATCGCGAAGCGCTCGACGCCGAGGCCGAAGGCGAAACCGGTATAGCGCTCGGGATCGATGCCGACGGCTTTCAGTACGTTCGGATGGACCATGCCGCAGCCCAGCACTTCAAGCCAGCGCGTGCTGCCGTCGGCCTGCTGCCAGGCGATGTCGACCTCGGCGCCGGGTTCGACGAACGGGAAATAGCTCGGACGGAAACGCATCTCGAAATCGCGCTCGAAGAACGCGCGCACGAATTCGCTAAGCGTGCCCTTGAGGTCGGCGAACGTCGCGTGTTCGTCGACCAGCAGGCCTTCGACCTGGTGGAACATCGGCGAATGCGTCTGGTCACTGTCGGAGCGGTAAACCTTGCCGGCCGCGATCATGCGCAGCGGCGGCGCGTGCTCGCCCATGTAGCGCACCTGCACGCCCGAGGTGTGCGTGCGCAGCAGACGGCCATCGCCGAAATAGAACGTGTCGTGCATCGCGCGCGCGGGATGATGCGGCGGGAAGTTCAACGCCTCGAAGTTGTGCCAGTCGTCCTCGATTTCGGGACCGTCGGCGAGCTCGTAGCCCAGGCGTCCGAAGATGTCGGCGATGCGCTCGAGCGTGCGGCTGATCGGATGCACACCGCCGCGCGCACCATCGCGCCCCGGCAGGCTCACGTCGATCGTCTGCGAGGCCAGCTTCGCATCGAGGGCGATGTCGTCGAGTGCGGTCTTGCGCGTCGACAGCGCAGCGCCGATGACATCGCGCGCGCGGTTGATCGCCTCGCCTGCCGCTTTGCGCTGGTCGCCCGGCAATGCGCCGAGCGCCTTGAGCTGCGACGTGATGCTGCCGCTTTTGCCGAGCAGTCCGACACGCAGCGCTTCGAGCGCCTCGGGCGTCGCGGCCGCCTCGATGTCGGCAAGCGCCTGGTTCGAAAGGGAGTCGATTTCGCTCATCGCACTGCTGGCCCGTCGCTGATGGGGGAATGCGGCGCCGCGAATATCCGGCGCCACAAACAACAATGGGGAAGGACTTGCGCCCTTCCCCACGTGACCGCCGGACGGATCCGGCGGCAGTACCGCTTTACGGTGGAGACGACGGCCTCAGGCCGCCAGCGCGCCCTTCGCCTTCTCGGCGAGCGCGGCAAAGCCGGTTGCATCGTTGACCGCGAGGTCAGCCAGGATCTTGCGATCCAGGGTGATGCCGGCCTTCAGCAGACCGTTCATGAAGCGGCTGTAGCTGATGCCGTTCAGACGTGCGGCCGCGTTGATACGCGTGATCCACAGCGAACGGAAATCACGCTTCTTGAGCTTGCGACCGATGTACGCGTACTGGCCAGCCTTGATGACGGCCTGCTTGGCGACGCGGAAGACCTTGCGACGGGCGTTGTAATAGCCCTTCGCGCGGCCGAGAACCTTCTTGTGACGACGGCGTGCCTGGACGCCCCGCTTGACTCGAGCCATGGTTCAGTCCTCCTCAGAGATACGGCAGCATGCGGGCGACACGACCGCTATCACACGCCGGAATAATGTTCGTCTGACGAAGACCGCGCTTCCGCTTGGTCGTCTTCTTCGTGAGGATGTGGCTACGGTTTGCGTGGCCGGCCTTGAACTTGCCGGACGCCGTCTTCCGGAACCGCTTGGCGGCGCCCCGGTGCGTCTTGATCTTGGGCATTGCGAGAGTCCTTGTGGGATACGAGTACTGACTGGGCGGTGGCTGGTGCCACGCTTTCCGTCCTGCCCATGCCGGTTTTAAGCCTTTGATCCCATGAAGGAATCCAGGCGGGTCCTGGATGAATCTGCCACCCCGGCGGACCGGGGAGCCGCGCATTATGCCGTGCGCGGATTCGGCTTGCAAATCATCGGGTTGGCGGAAGGCTTGATGCTCGCCATCACCAGGTCGCTGCAAAGGACGTCAAGCAGATCCAATCGCTGGAAGCTGACACGACCGAGCCTCGACCTGAAACTGAAAGAGGCGCCTCGCGGCGCCCCTCACCCTTTACCCTCTCCCAGAGGGAGAGGGAAACGGTATGCCAGCGCGTAAACGCGCGGTTATTTCTTCTTGGGCGCGATCATCATCACCATCTGCCGGCCTTCGAGGCGCGGACGCGATTCGATGACGATGTCCTCACCCAGGTCGGTCTCGATGCGCGACGCCATCTCGCGACCCAGTTCCTGGTGGCTCATCTCGCGGCCGCGGAAGCGGATGTTGACCTTGATCTTGTCGCCGTCCTCTAGGAACCCGCGCATCTTGCGCAGCTTGATCTGGTAGTCGCCTTCATCGGTGACCGGCCGGAACTTGAGTTCCTTGATTTCCTGCTGCTTGGTCTTCTTCTTGGCCTCGTTCGCCTTCTTCTGGAGGTCGAACTTGAACTTGCCGAAGTCCATGATCTTGCAGACCGGCGGATCCGCGTTCGGCTGGATCTCGACGAGGTCGAGACCTTCCTCTTCGGCAGCCTTCAGCGCTTCTTCGCGCGTGAGGACGCCGATCATCTCGCCGTCGGAACCAATGACACGCACCCGCGGTACGCGGATGTCCTGGTTGCGCCGATTCTGCTTGTTGTCAGGGGTGCTAATACTGCGATCTCCGAAATGGAACATACCGCCGGCTCGTCAACCAACGGGGCGACCGGCGCGTCCATGTTGGACCGGCGCCGGTGAAGGACTCATGCTGGAACGGGCGCCGCGCGAAGGCGGGCAACGAAGTCGTCGATCGGCATCGAGCCCAGATCTTCACCGGAACGCGTCCGAACGGCGATGGTACCGGTTTCCTTCTCGCGATCCCCGATCACGAGCAGATACGGTACCCGTTGCAGCGTGTGCTCGCGAATCTTATAGCCGATCTTTTCGTTCCGCAAATCGGCCTCGATGCGGACCCCTTGATTTGCAAGGGATTTCCGAACCGTCTCCACGAAATCGGCCTGGGCGTCGGTAATGTTCATCACGACCGCCTGCACCGGCGACAGCCAGGCCGGGAACGCGCCGGCGTGGTGCTCGATCAGGATGCCGATGAAACGCTCCATCGAACCGACGATCGCACGGTGCAGCATCACCGGCACCTGCTTCTGGCTATGTTCGTCGACGTACTCGGCGCCGAGGCGGCCGGGCATCATGAAATCGACCTGCATCGTGCCGAGCTGCCAGGTGCGGCCGATCGCGTCCTTGAGGTGGTACTCGATCTTGGGGCCATAGAACGCGCCCTCGCCCGGCAGCTCTTCCCACGCGACGCCGCAGGCCGACAGCGCATTGCGCAGCGCGGCTTCGGCCTTGTCCCAGGTGGCGTCATCGCCGAGGCGCGATTCGGGACGCAGCGCGATCTTGATCTGGATGTCGTCGAAACCGAAGTGCGTGTAGACCGCCAGCGCCTGCTGGTGGAACGCGGTCACTTCCGATTCGATCTGCGATTCGGTGCAGAACACGTGGCCGTCGTCCTGGGTGAAACCACGCACGCGCAGGATGCCGTGCAGCGCGCCCGAGGGCTCGTTGCGATGGCAGCTGCCGAATTCGCCGTAGCGGATCGGGAGGTCGCGGTAGCTGTGCAGGCCCTGGTTGAAGATCTGCACGTGGCCCGGGCAGTTCATCGGCTTCACCGCGTACGTGCGCTTCTCCGACTCGGTGAAGAACATGTTGTCCTTGTAGTTGTCCCAGTGTCCGGACTTCTGCCACAGCGACACGTCGAGGATCTGCGGGCAACGCACTTCGCCGTAGCCGCTGTCGCGATAGACGCCACGCATGTGCTGCTCGACGACCTGCCACAGCGCCCAGCCCTTCGGATGCCAGAACACCAGGCCCGGCGCTTCTTCCTGCAGATGGAAGAGTTCCTGCTGCTTGCCGATGCGGCGGTGGTCGCGCTTCTCGGCTTCCTCAATGCGCTGGATGTAGGCCTTGAGCTGCTTGGAATCCGCCCAGGCGGTGCCGTAGATGCGCTGCAGCTGTTCGTTCTTGGAATCGCCGCGCCAATACGCGCCGGAGATGCGCGTAAGCTTGAACGCCTTGAGGAAACGCGTGTTCGGCACGTGCGGGCCGCGGCACATGTCGACGTATTCCTGATGGTGGTAGAGACCCATCTGCGTGATGTCGGCGGACATGTCGTCGATCAGGCGCAGCTTGTAGTCCTCGCCGCGGGCCTTGAACGTCTCGATGACTTCGGCGCGTGGCGTCATCTTCTTGATGACGTCGTACTCGGTGTCGATCAGCTCGACCATCCGCTTTTCGATCGCCGCCATGTCCTCGGGCGTGAACGGCCGCTCGCTGTAGATGTCGTAGTAGAAACCGTCGTCGATCACCGGGCCGATGACCATTTTCGCGTCGGGATACAGCTGCTTGACCGCATGGCCGACGAGATGCGCGCAGGAGTGGCGGATGATCTCGACGCCCTCGGCATCCTTCGGGGTCAGGATCTGCAGCGTCGCGTCGTGATCGATGACGTCGGACGCGTCGACCTGGCGGCCATCGACCTTGCCGGCGACGGTGGCCTTGGCCAGGCCCGGGCCGATCGACTGGGCGACCTCGAGGACGGAAACGGGCTGTTCGAATTCGCGGCGGCTGCCGTCGGGGAGCGTGATCGTGATCATGGGAACCGGGATCTGGAAGTGTCGGGAGCGGGCCGGTGTCGGTCCGCGAGCCGCGTGGCGGCCACAAAAAAAGCGCCGGAGGGCGCCTTGTGCAGGAGGCCTCGGGGCGGTCAGCGCTGGGCGGTGGTAGTGCGCATGTCGCACGCTCGGCCGGCGTTGCCGCGGGCCACCTGTATGCGGGAGTACGGACGCCGATGGTAACGCAGAAAGCGGCCGTGGCGCGCTTCGGGCGGGATTGCGCGGTGAACGCGGCGTGGCGGTTTTGACCCCGCTTGGCGAGCTGGCGCTGGTGTCCACGGCCGTGTGAGCCTGCGGCCGGCACGTGTGTGCCGTCGCAGCGCTGACCCGCGGTCCTGCGTTGGACGCCGGATTCGCACCCCGTGGCATCATCGGGGCGGTTTTTTTCCGTACCCGCGCGATGACCATCAAAGGCAAGCCGACTTCGCTGGACATCGCGCACCTCGCCGGCGTGTCGCAGCCGACTGTCTCGCGCGCATTGCGCGGCCATCCGTCGGTCAACCGCGAGACCCGCGAGCGCATCCTCGGGATCGCGCGGGAGTTGAACTACAAGGTCGACAAGAACGCATCCAACCTGCGCCGGCAGCAGTCGGGCACGCTGGCGCTGCTGCTGTTCGAAGACCCGACCAGCGACCAATCGCACATCAATCCGTTCTTCCTGCCAATGCTCGGTTCGATCACCCGCGCCTGCGCGCGGCATGGGCAGGACCTGCTGATCTCGTTCCAGCAGCTGTCCGACGACTGGCACGCCGACTACGGCGACAGCCACAAGGCGGACGGGCTGATCCTGCTCGGTTACGGCGACTACCTGGCCTACCAGGGCAAGCTGCGCACGCTGGTCGAACAGGGCACGCAGTTCGTGCGTTGGGGCGCAGTGCTGCCGGGACAGCCCGGCATTTCGATCGGCTGCGACAACGCCGGCGGCGGTGCGCTGGTGGGCGCGCATCTCGCCGATCTGGGACATCGACGCATCGCGTTCCTCGGTGATGCGTCCAGCCGCTATCCGGAATTTCTGGATCGCTGGCTGGGGTGCGAGTCGGCGCTGCAGACGCGCGGCCTGCCGATGGAGCGTGCGCTGCAGGTCGATGCGGAAAGCGCGGAGGATTCGGGCTATGCAGCGGCGACCGAACTGCTGCGGCGTGGCCTGCCGTTCGATGCGGTGTTCGCGGCGAGTGATCTGATCGCGATCGGCGCGATGCGCGCATTCGCCGAGCATGGATTGCGGATGCCCGACGACATCGCGATCGCCGGCTTCGACGACATTCCCGCGGCGCGCATGACCACGCCGGCGCTGACGACGGTGGTGCAGGACACGCTGACCGCGGGCGAGCTCTTGGTCGACACCCTGATGAAGCTGGTCATCGGCGAGCCGGCGGAGAGTCTGCGGATGCCGACATCGCTGGTGGTGCGGGAGTCGACCGCGCGGCGATGATCGTTCGCCGCGTCGCGGGCTCGGTCAGTCGGTGCCGGCGTCCGGCCCGCCCAGGCGCCGGTTCATCGTCGTATGCAGTCGCGCACGCAGCGCAGCCGGCACTGCGATTTCGTCGCGCAGCAATACACGGACGCCATGCGCAGGCACGTCGAGCGACAGGCCGCCGTCGACCGTCACCCTCCCGTCGTCCACCGCATCGCGCCACACGCCGTCGGCGATCTGCGCCGCATCCAGCCGCGCCTGCCACGGCGCATTCCCCTTGTTGAGCAGCACCAGCGCGGTCTGGCGCGCATCACCGTCATCGAGCACGCGATAAAACGCGGCGTGGTCGCCTTCGAGATCGAGTACAAGCTGCAGGCCGCGCTGCAGCGCGGGCGTCTCGCGGCGCAGATTCGCGATGCGGGTCAGAGCGGCGTGGATCGGGCTCTGTGGACCGGCGTCGACGCGCGCCTGTCCGTAGTACGCGCGGTTGCCAGCGTGCTCGGCGCGGCCGCGCATGAAGCCGGTTTCCGAGCCGTAGTAGACGACCGGAATACCTCGCGCGGTGAACAGCCAGTTGTGCGCGTCGATGAAGCCGGTGTCGGTGGCCGCCATGCGCGGCATGTCGTGGTTGTCGTAGAACGTCGCCAGATCATAGGGATTGGCATACGGCCCACGTTCGAGGTGCAGCGCCGGCGCGAGGCGCTCGAAGCCGGCATCGCCGGCGAAGACCTCGTCCATCGCCTGCTTCATCGGGAAGTCGAGCACGCTAACGCCGCCATTCTGCGTCCAGGTGTGTTCTGCAATCTTGTCGCCGTTGTAGTCGAAGGCTTCGCCGAACATGAAGAAGCCCGGATGCTGGCTGCGGATGCGATCGGCGAAGCGCTTCCAGAACGCGTGCGGCATCCAGGCGATGGTGTCGATGCGGAACGCGTCGGCGCCCTGCCCGATCCACTGTTCGTAGGCGCCGGCCAGATACTCAAACACCGCGGGATTGGCGGCGTCGAAATCCGACAGTTGCGCGAGATTGCCGTCGAAGATCGAACCGTCCTTGGCATCGACCACGCCGGTCGCGTTGTAGAACGCGTGCAGCGGATTGCCTTTGGGATCGAGCTGCTGCGGCGGCAGGTTCTGGTGGTCGGCGATCAGCGTGCCCTCGGCATCGAAGATCTGGCCGAAGCCGGGCTGCGCTTCCTGCATGGTCCACGAGGGCGCACCGTGATTGCCGACGATGTCGAGCACGGTTTTGAGCCCCGCCGCGCGCATGCCGTCAGTGAAGACGCGGAAATCGAGATCGGCGCTAGGCAGATGCTCGTCGAGCGCGTAGAAGTTCGTGCCCCAGTAACCGTGGTAGCCGGTCTTGCCGCGATCGGTCAGCGAGCTGCCGCAGGCAACCGGATCGCCGCCGGTGAAGGCCTCGTCCGGGTTGTCGACGATCGGCGTGATCCACACCGCGCCGAAGCCCATGTCGCGGATGTAACCCGCATTGTCGAGCACGCCACGGAAGTCGCCACCGAGATAGCCGATGTTGCCGTCGATGCCGTCCGGACAGCGCACCGGAATGTCGAACGTGCGATGCGCACCGCCCTGCTGGCGCTGGTCGTTCGACGTGTCACCATTGACGAATCGGTCGGTGACGACGAAATAGACCGCATGCGCGGCGAAGGGCTCGCGTGTGCCGTAGAGCGCATCGTCCGCAGGCGTGTCGCTGGCGCGGACGTCTCCGGCATGGCTGCAGGCGCTCAGAAGCGCGGCAATGGCGGCAGTCAACGCTCGGGTCATGCGGTCACTCCTCTGATTCGATGTCATCGCGCCGCCTGCTCCGACAGCGGCCGTGAGACCCGCAGCGCGAACAGTCCGGCGATCGCCAGACTCGCGCCACCGAGCATCAGCACGCGCATCGGTGCGCCGCCGAACACATGACCGAGCAGAAAGCCCAGCGTGCTCACTGCCACCAGCTGCGGAATGACGATGAAGAAATTGAAGATGCCCATGTACACGCCCATCTTGTGCGCGGGCAGGCTGTCGCACAGCAGTGCGTAGGGCAGCGACAGGATCGACGCCCAGGCGAAGCCGACCCCCGCCATCGACAGCAGCAGCCACTGCGGATCGCGGATGAAGGCGATCGACACGAGACCCGCGCCGCCCAGCCACAGATTCACCAGATGGGTCATGCGCAGACCGAGACGACGCGCCATCCACGGAATCGCGACAGCGGCGAGCGCGGCGAAGCCGTTGTAGGCGGCGAACAGCACGCCGACCCAGTTCGCACCTTCGTTGTAGGCGGCCGACTGGGGATCGGTGGTGCCGTAGTGGGTCTGCGCGACCGCGGCGGTGGTGTAGATCCACATCGCGAACAGACCGAACCACGAGAAGAACTGCACGACTGCGAGCTGACGCATCGTCGTCGGCATCGCATGCAGGTCACCGGCGATCGCGGCGACCATGCCGCCGCCCAGTGCCGCGGCCAGCAGCCGCAGCAGGCCATAGGCGAGCGGCAGCGCAGCGAGCACATAAAGCATGCGGTCCCAGCCCATCGCCCAGACCAGCGCCACGCCGGCGATACCGACCAGCAGCCACGGCAGTCCACCGATCGCAGGCGGCACCGGCGCATCGGTGCCTGCCACGCTGCCCGGCGGATGCGCATCGTCGAACGCGGCCAACGCCTCGGGCGGGTACTCGCGCGTGCGCAGCACCGTCCACAGCACCGCACCGATCAGCACGGCGCCGCCGAAGTAGAACGCGTAGCGCACGGTATCGGGCACTTCGCCGGGGCCCGCGGTATTGGCAACGCCGAACTTCGCCAGCACGAACGGCAAGGCGCTGGCGACGACGGAACCCACGCCAATGAAGAAGCTCTGCATCGCATAGCCGGTCGGCCGTTGCTTCGGCGCAAGCTGGTCGCCGACGAAGGCGCGGAACGGTTCCATCGACACGTTGAGCGAGGCGTCGAGCACCCACAACGTGCCGGCCGCGATCCACAGTTCGGGCGAGTTGGGCATCACCAGCAGTGCCGCGGTCGAAAACACCGCACCCCACAGAAAATACGGGCGGCGGCGGCCGAGGCGTGTCCAGGTGCGGTCGGAAAAATAGCCGATCACCGGTTGCACCAGCAGGCCGGTCAGCGGCGCTGCGATCCACAGGCCAGGCACCTGTTCCATGTCCGCGCCGAGCGTCTGGAAGATGCGGCTGACGTTGGCGTTCTGCAGGGCGAATCCGAACTGGATGCCCAGAAAGCCGAAACACATGTTCCAGATCTGCCAGAACGACAGCTGCGGTTTCGCGTTGCGCATGTGCTGCGACTCCCCTCCCAAGGACCGCTGCGTCGCACCAACGCCGGTGCGTGCATGGCTGCATGGTAACGAGCGTGTCGCGACGCGCCGCGACCTGCATACGTATTCATCGCATGCAGGTGCATCGCGCGCTTTCGCCGGCGCCGTGCGATGCACTACTTTCGCTGCGCGCCCGGCCGGCGCGAGACGAGAGCGGCGATGAGCGAGAGTCCCTGGTGGCGCGGCGCGGTGATCTACCAGATCTATCCGCGCAGCTTCATGGACAGCGATGGCGATGGCGTGGGCGACCTGCCCGGCATCATCGCGCGCCTGGATCATGTCGCCTCGCTCGGCGTCGATGCGATCTGGGTGTCGCCGTTCTTCCGCTCGCCGATGGACGACTTCGGTTACGACATCGCCGACCAGTGCGACGTCGATCCGATGTTCGGCACGCTGGCCGATTTCGACGCGCTGCTCGCCAAGGCGCATGCGCTGGGCCTGAAGGTCATGATCGACCAGGTCTTCAGCCACACCTCGAACGCGCACGACTGGTTCCGCGAAAGTCGCGAGTCGCGCGACAACCCCAAGGCCGACTGGTACGTCTGGGCCGATGCGAATCCAGACGGCACGCCGCCGAACAACTGGCTGTCGATCTTCGGCGGCCCGGCGTGGAAGTGGGAGCCGCGGCGCCGGCAGTACTACCTGCACAATTTCCTGTCGAGCCAGCCAGACCTCAATTTCCACAACCCGGAAGTGCAACAGGCGACGCTCGACTACGTGCGCTTCTGGCTCGACCGCGGCGTCGACGGCTTCCGTCTGGATTCGATCAACTTCTGTTTCCACGACGCGCAGCTGCGCGACAACCCGCCCAAGCCCGAGGCGCTACGCATCGGCCGCGGCTTCTCGCCCGACAATCCATATGCGTTCCAGTACCACTGGTACAACAACACGCAGCCGGAGAACATCGGCTTCATCGAACGCCTGCGCGTGTTGATGGACGGCTACAGCGACGTCGCCGCGCTCGGCGAGATCTCGTCGGAAGATTCCCTGGCGACGACCGCCGAATACACCAGTCCCGGCCGCCTGCACATGGGCTACAGCTTCGAGCTGCTGGTCGACGATTTCAGCGCCGGCTACATCCGCGACACCGTGCAGCGCCTCGGAGCCGCGATGGACGGCTGGCCGTGCTGGGCGATCTCCAACCACGACGTGGTGCGCGCGGTCACGCGTTGGGGCGGCGGCACGGCCGGTGCCGCGTTCGCGATCCAGATGATCGCGCTGGTGTGCTCGCTGCGCGGCTCGGTGTGCCTATACCAGGGCGAGGAACTGGGCCTGCCGGAAGCGGACGTGCCATTCGAAGCTTTGCGTGATCCCTACGGCATCACCTTCTGGCCGAACTTCAAGGGCCGTGACGGCTGCCGCACGCCGATGCCGTGGACCGGCGATGCGGATGCCGGCTTTTCGACCGGTGCGCCCTGGCTGCCGATTCCTGAAACGCATCGCGCGCAGAACGTGGCTGCGCAGGACGCCGACGGCGACTCGGTGCTGGCGCACGCGCGTCGCTTCCTGCAGTGGCGGCGTACGCTGCCTGCGCTGCGCACCGGCAGCATCGCGTTCCTGGAGACACCGGAACCTGTGCTGGCCTTCGTGCGCGAGCAGGACGGCGTGCGGGTGCTCGTCGTGTTCAATCTGTCTGCATCGCCTGTCGAATGGCGTACGACACAGGCCGCGCATCCGCTGGACGGCCATGGTCTGCCTATGGGCGAACTGCACGACGGCGCGCTGCAGCTGCCTGCGCACGGCCTCTACTTCGCGGAATTGGATGCGGCCGACTGAGCGTTGGATTGGGAGGAGCTCTGAACTAGCTGTCCTTGCTCGCCATTCCCGCAAGGAAGAATCCTTGAACACCCATGCAGACGTCCGTGGATTCCCGCCTTCGCGGGAATGACGGGCTTGCTCAGGGTTCCTTACGTTCGTGAAGTCAGCCGGATGTCGATTCCGGTTGCGGCCATGTGCGCAGGATCGACGGCGTCACGTCCACGCGCCTGCAGGCGCGCGCACCCGCGCCATCCGGCAACGCGATATGGAACAGCGGCGCCAGACCACGCAGGGCACGTGCGCAGGCGCGATGCCGCGCACGCTGCAGCGTGGTGATGCCCAGCATCCGCTCCGCCCACGGCGGCAGCAGCGCCGCGCCCGCACCGAGAAACAGACCGCGCGAGAGCGCCGCGCCCGGCACCGGCAGACGGATGCGCGACAGCACCTGCAGCACCTCGCGCGCGCGATCGTCGTAACGCAGCTGCGGCCGCACCGCGTCGAAGTACGCCGCCATCGCCGCGCGGCTTTCGGGAATCTCGACCGCACCCAAGGCAGCCGCCACGCGATGGCCCTCGGCGTAGTAGCGGTCCTGCGCCCACGCCGGCATCTCGACACCGGCGTACATGCGGAAGCCCTGCAGGAATGCGTAGGCCTCGCTGGCGTGCACCCACGACAGCAGCGCGGGCTCGTCGGCCGAATACGGCATGCCGTCGGCAGTGGTCCCACGCACGTGCGTGTGGATCGTGCGCACCCGCGTGATCAGCCGCTCCGCTTCCGTGGTCCCGGCAAACGAGGTGCCGGCAACGAAACCGGTCGTGCGTCGCAGGCGGCCAACCAGATCATCGCGGAAGTCCGAATGATCCCAGACGCCCGCGAGCACTTGTGGATGCAGCGCCTGCAGCATCAGTGCACACAGGCCGCCGGCGAGCATGCCCGGAAAATCCGCGTGCACGCGCCAGGTCGCGCTGTCCGGCCCGAACAGACCGGAGTCTCCCGCCGGCGCGTCGTAATCGATGCCGCTCTGTCCGCGCGGAAACACGCCCAGCACCCAGCGGCGCAATGCGGCGGCGAGTGGCGCGGTCAGGGGTGAAGGCATGCCGCGATGCTAGCCGACGCGCTGCGACGGGCCGGTCGTCGGCGGTGCGCGATCGCGGCAATCGCGCGGCAGCGGCGCACGACGCAAACGGTTTCCGCGGACACCGAAACACCACGCGGCGCAGGCCCGCGACACCCGCGATGACAGCGCTGCGCACGCGACGCAATGAATACGTATGCAGCGCGCGTCCGGTCGGCAAACGCGCGACTACCATGGCCGCGAACCGATCCACGCCCTGCCCCACGGCGGTCGTCGACGGCACAAACGAAGAAACACTGCTGTCCGCTGGACACCCTTGGGAGGGGAGATGTCGAAGCTCGATCGCAACCTGCTCAGTGCTGCGCTGTCGTCGGCACTGCTGATGCTCGCCGCTGGCGCGCACGCACAGACCACTACGAATTCCTCGAACACCGCCGCCGCGGACGAGGCCACCGAACTCGATGCAGTCAAGGTCACAGGCATCCGTCGCGGCATCGAGAGTGCGATCTCGATCAAGCGCGATGCGACCTCGATCGTCGAAGCGGTGTCGGCCGAGGACATCGGCAAGCTGCCGGACGTCAGCATCGCCGAATCGATCGCGCGTCTGCCCGGCCTGTCCGCGCAGCGCGTCGCCGGACGCGCGCAGGTGATCAGCGTGCGCGGCCTGTCGCCCGACTTCGCGACCACGCTGCTCAACGGCCGCGAGATGGTCAGCACCGGCGACAACCGCAGCGTGGAGTTCGACCAGTACCCCTCGGAACTCGTCAGCGGCGTCACCGTGTACAAGACGCCCGACGCCGGCCTGTTCGGCCAGGGCCTGTCCGGCACCCTGGACATGCAGACGGTGCGGCCACTGAACTTCAACGAGTCGGTCATCACCCTCAACGGTCGCTACCAGCGCAACTCGCTGGGCGAGGCGGCGAAAACCGATCCCTTCGGCAACCGCATCAGCGGCAGCTGGATCGGCCAGTCCGCGGACCGTCGCTTCGGCTTCTCGATCGGCTACTCGCACAGCGATGCCCCGATCCAGGAAAACCAGGTCGGACTGTACGAACCGTGGAAGACCGATGCGCGGCCCGGCCTCGCCCCCGGCACCTGGGCCACCGACGGCATGAAGGCCTTGCGCCGCACCGGTTACACCAAGCGCGACGGTGTGATGGCGACGCTGCAGTTCCGGCCGTCGAATGCGTGGACCAGCACGCTGGACATGTTCCATTCGCGCGCCGAGCAGGAAGACACCGCGAACCAGTTCGAGGTCAACACGCAGTTCAACGGCTCGTTCCCCTGCAATCCGGAATGCGTCTACAGCAACGTGCGCACCAGCGAGAACGGCAGCTTCGCCGGCGGCACGCTGAGCGGCGTGTACCCGCTGGTGCGCGGCATCTACAACCATCGCGAGGACCGCATCTCGGCCGTGGGCTGGAGCAACGAGTTCAACTTCGAACGCGCACGTCTGTTCACCGACATCAGCTGGTCGAAGGCCAAGCGCTCGGAGATCAGCCTGGAGAACAATGCCCAGCGCCTGCCCAACCCGTCGCTGGACACGATCGAGCTCGATATCCGCCGCGATGATTTCACCCAGCTCGCGCCGGGTCTCGACTACTCGAATCCCGAGCAGCTGTTCCTGACCAACACGATCTACGGCTCGGGCTACGGCAAGACGCCGGAAGTGGAAGACGAGCTCAAGGCCGCGCGCATCGGCCTGACCGTGCCTGCGCCCGAGTCGATCACCTGGCTGTCCGATTTCGACTTCGGCCTCAACCACACCGACCGCGAGAAGTCGAAGCGCCAGCCCGAAGGCAACATCAATCTGGGCCCGCAGGGCGACACCGCCATCGCCAGCGATCTGCAGTACGGGCTGGTCGATCTCGGCTTCGCCGGCGTCGGCTACATCCCGGCCTGGAATGTGCCAGCCGCGGTCGCGCGCTACATGGTGTTCGAGCCGACCGAGGATCTGGATTACCTGATTCCCAAGGCCTGGACGGTCAGCGAGAAGATCACCAGCGCCTTCGCTCGCGCGAATCTCAGCACCGAGTGGGGCGCAGCCACGGTCACCGGCAACGTCGGCGTGCAGATCCAGCGCGTTGACCAGTCGTCCGCGTCGCGCTACTTCGATTCGACGCAGCCGGCCGGCAGCAACGTGCGTCCGTTCGAATCGGGCAAGACCTACACCGATGTGTTGCCGAGCATGAACCTCGCGTTCCAGCTGCCGGGCGAGCACACGCTGCGCGTGGGCCTGGCGGAGCAGGTCGCGCGTCCGCGCGTTGACCAGCTGCGTTCCTCTCTGGAGTTCGGTGTCGACACCGCGACCGGCCGGCCCGGCGGCAGCGGCGGCAATCCGCTGCTCGATCCGTGGCGCGCCTACGCGTTCGACGTGTCGTGGGAGAAATACTTCGGGAACCGCGCCTACGTCGCCGCGGCGTTCTTCTACAAGGATCTGCGCACCTACATCTACACGCAGACCGTCGACGACTACGACTTCTCCGATTTCGTCGCCAGCTACGTGCCGCCGCCGAACTCGCCGCCGGTGCAGACCATCGGCAACTTCACCGCGCCGCAGAACGGCGAAGGCGGCACGCTGCGCGGTCTGGAGCTGACGGCCTCGCTGCCGTTCGATCTGTGGACCGAGTCGCTGCGTGGTTTCGGCATCGTTGCCAGCGCGAGCTTCAACGACAGCAGCATCCAGATCTTCGATCCGGAAAGCACCAACAGCGTGGGCAGCGGTCCGATCGATCTACCGGGCCTGTCCAAGCGCGTCTACAACCTGACGGCGTACTACGAGCGCGACGGGTTCGAGGCGCGTGTGAGCCAGCGCCGGCGATCGGACTTCATCGGCGAGATCGGCAACTTCGATGGTGCGCGCACGCTGCGCTACGTGGTCGGCGAGAACATCACCGATGCGCAGATCAGCTACAGCTTCGGCGAAGGCTCGTCGTTCGACGGCCTGACCCTGCTGCTGCAGGCCAACAACCTGACCAACGAGGCCTACCGCACCTACGCCGGCACGCGCGACCGGCCGCTCGAAAACCTCGAATGGGGTCGCACGTATCTGGTGGGTGTGAACTACAAATTCTGAGTTCGCGACATCGGAATTGAAGAAGGGGCGGCCCGGGAGCCGCCCTTTCTTTGTTCAACGACGGCCGGGCCGTACGCAGCCTGCCTCAGTGAGCATCGTCTCCAGACGCGCCTGCACCGCGGCCCGTTCGCCCCCGTCGCGTGCCCGCGCGAGGATCTTCGCCGAGAGCGCATCGAACTGCGGCCAGAAGGCGTGCGGATCGCGCAGCTTCTCGCGCCAGACCGGGATCATCCCGTCCAGCGCATCGAGTGCACTTTCGAGTTCGATGCGCAGTCCCATCAGGCCACGCCGCCGGCCGGTCGATGCGGCCAGTGCAGGACGACTGCATGCACCGCATCGTCGGTGTGCAGCGTGATCTGCAGATCGGCCTGCGCCTGACCGTCGAGCGTGAGCCGCGGCGCGTCCGCATCCGTGCGCGTGACTTCGATGCGATACACCGCCGCGCCGTGACGCAACTGCATCCGGTAGCCGGGCCAGTCGTCGGGAATACAGGGCTCGATCCGCAACGTGTCGCCACGACGCTGCAGACCCAGCAGCGATTCGCTGAGCAGGCGATACATCCAGCCCGCCGAACCGGTGTACCAGGTCCAGCCGCCCCGCCCGACATGTGGCGCGACGCCGTAGACATCGGCCGCCATCACATAGGGCTCGACCTTGTAGACCGCCGTGCCGGCCGCGTCTCCGGCGTGGTGCACCGGATTGATCATGCGCGCGAGCTCCCAGGCGCGCTCGCGATCATCGAGCGCGGCGAAGGCCATCGCCGTCCACACCGCCGCATGCGTGTACTGACCGCCGTTCTCGCGCACACCGGGCACGTAGCCGCGGATGTAGCCCGGATCGTGCGCGGTCTTGTCGAACGGCGGATCGAGCAGCTGGATCAGTCCGGCCTCGCGCTTGACCAGGTGCGTGTCGAGCGCGGTCATCGCCTGGCGCGCACGCGCCGGCTCGGCCGCGCCCGACAGCACCGACCAGCTCTGCGAGATCGAATCGATCCGGCATTCGTCGCTGGACTGCGAGCCGATCGGCGTGCCGTCGTCGAACCACGCGCGCCGGTACCAGCCGCCATCCCAGGCTTCGGCTTCGAGATTGGCCTGCAGGCGTTCCGCAGCCGCGACGCACGTCGCCGCGAACGTGGCGTCACCACAGGCAGTCGCGACCGGAATGAAGCGCTGCAGCACGTCGTAGAGGAAGAAGCCCAGCCACACGCTTTCGCCTCGGCCGCCCTCGCCTACCCGGTTCATGCCGTCATTCCAGTCGCCGGTCCCGATCAGCGGCAGGCCGCGTTCGCCGACCAGCGCCATGCCGCGTTCCAGCGCGAGCACGCAATGGTCGTAGAACGATTGCACGCGTCCCGACGTCACCGGCAGGTCGTAGTACGACTCCTCGTCGGCATTGACCAGGCGGCCTTCAATGAAGCCGACGCGCTCGTCGAGCACGCTGTCGTCGCCGGTGACTTCCAGATAGCGGCAGGCCGCGAGCGGCAGCCACAGGTAGTCGTCGGAGCAGCGCGTGCGCACGCCGCGATCGGCCGGCGGATGCCACCAGTGCAGCACGTCGCCCTGCGGAAACTGGTGCTCGGCGCTGAGCAGCAGATGCGCGCGAGTCAGCGCCGGCATCGCGTGCACAGTCGCCATCGTGTCCTGCAACTGGTCGCGGAACCCGAACGCGCCGCCGGACTGGTAGTAACCGCTGCGCGCGACATAACGGCACGCCAGCGTCTGGTAAAGCAGCCAGCCGTTGACCAGCAGATCGGTCGCCGGCTCGGGCGTTTCCACCCGCACCGCACCGAGCGTCTGCAGCCAATGCAGTCGCACGCCGTCGAGCGCATCGTGCGCGGGCATCGAACCGCGCAGGGCCGTCGCCAGCTGCAGCGCGGCGTGCATGTCGTCGCCGATGCCGAGCCGGAACACGGTTTCGGTGGCCTGCTCCGGCGCGAGATCCACCTGCACCTGGATCGCGGTGCACGGGTCGAGGCCCGCGCCGAGCCGGCCTGACAGACGCTCGCGACGCAGCGCATCCGGATCACGCAGGCTGCCGTTTCGGCCGAGGAACTCGGTCCGGTCCGCGGTGAAGGTGCGGCGATCGCCATCGACATCGAAGAACGCCACGCGCCCGCCGAACTCGGTGTTGTAGGGATTGCGTGCAGTCAGCACGCCGGTCGCCGCGTCCTGCTCGGTGACGACGTGCATCTGCGACTTCACCCGGATGTCGCCGAGCACCCACTCGACGTAGCCGGTCGCTGACAGCCGTCGCGCGCGCCCGGACAGATTGCGCAGTTTCAGTACCGAGAACTTCACCGCGTCGCGCAGGCCGACGTAGATCCACAGCTCGCTGGCGATACCGTCCTCGACGTGTTCGTAGACGCTGTAGCCGAAGCCGTGACGCGTGCGGTACGCACCACGGCCGCGCATCGGCAATGGCATTGGCGACCACACGTGACCGATCTCCTCGTCGCGCAGATAGAACGCTTCGCCGCCGGTGTCGGACACCGGATCGTTGTGCCACGGCGTCAGCCGGAACTCGTGCGCGTTTTCGAACCAGGTGTAGCCCGGCCCGCTCTCGCTGACCACGCTGCCGAGCTTCGGATTGGCCATGACGTTCGACCAGGGCGCCGGCGTCGTCGCGTCGTCGTCGTCGAGCACGATCACGTACTCGCGGCCATCCGCAGCGAACGCGCCCAGCCCGTTGTCGTACAGCACCGCATCGGCGACCGCTTCGAACGGCCATGGATCCTCGTCGTGCGCATCCGGGTCACGGGCCGGCGGCAGGCCATAGAGGCCCGCAACCATGTTCGCCACGGCCGAGTCGTCGTCATCGATCGATGGGCGTGCAGCCGGATCGCTCGCCACCAGCAGCGGCGCGCTGCGCGCCGGTGTCACATGACGCGCGACCTGCGCCGCCAGCGTGCCGTACTGGTCGCTGACGATCACCCGCGCCACCGACTGGATCAGGATCCGGTCTTCCTGCGAGATCTGTTGCGCCGGCCGCACGAAGATGCCGCCGGGACGATCGAGCACATTGCCTTCCGGCCCCGCCGAGACGAGACCGAGAATTTGCTCCTGAAGCTCCTGCCGGTAGCCGACCTGGTCTTCGTTCCAGATCACCAGGTCGACCTGCAGGCCCTTGAGGCGCCAGTACGCATGCGCCTGCACCATCTGCCGCACGAGTTCGATGTTCTCCGCGACCGCGAGCTGCACCAGCACGATCGGCAGATCGCCGGAGATCGAGTGGCCCCAGAGTCCCGACTGCCCGCGGCGGTTCTGCAGCAGCACCGCACTGTCTGCACGCAGGAACGGGTGCGCGAACGTCAGCAGTCCAGCGATGCGCTCGTACAGCTGCGCATCGCCCTGCGTCGCATTGATCTGGCGGCGCACGACCTGGCTGTGGGTCCACGCCAGATCGAACACGCGGTCCGCCAGACGCCGGTCGCGGTATTTGTCGAGCAACGCGGCGCACGCATCGCGATCGCCACCGACACCGGTAACCAGATCGAGGATCGCGGTCTGTTCCGGTGCCAGCGTCACGCGGACGCGGATTGCGACCACCGGATCGAGCACCGAGCCGGCGGTATCCGACAGCGGGCCCGTGCTGCGCATCGCCAGTGGATCACGCGGTGTCAGCCCGCGGCCGATGAAGCGCGCGCGATCGGTCTCGTAGGAAATGTCGACGATGTCGGTGTCGTGCGCGGCGACGAGATGGAACATCCACGGCGGGATTTCGTCGTGCGCACGCGGTCGCCGCGTGCACAGCAGCGCCTGCTTGTCGCGCACGATTTCGGTCTGCACGAAGAGGTTGCTGAAGGCCGGATGCAGCTCGTCGGAGATTGCCGGCGCCAGCACCACTTCCGCATAGGTCGTGATCTCGATCGTGCGCGGGCGACGTGAGCGGTTGCTCAGGCGCAGGCGACGCAGTTCGATGTCGTCCTCGGCCGAGATCGCGATTTCCAGATGCGTCTCGATGCCGCGCCTGCGACCGCGGAACTCCGCCTTGGCATCGGAGAAGATCGCCTCGTAATGCTCCACCGGCACGCAGGTCGGCTGGTGCGCGGCCGACCAAATGTCATTGCTCTCCACATCCTGCAGATAGCAGAAGCTGCCCCAGTGATCGCGCGTGCCGTCCTCGCGCCAGCGCACCACGGCCATCTCGTGCTGGCGCAGATAGCCGCCGCCGGCACTGGTGAGCAGCGCATGCATGCGGCCGTTCGACAGCATCTGGACGGCGGGGCGCGCGGTGTCCGGCGTGCGGAACACCCTCAGCTGGGTTTCGTCGCCGCCGCTGCTGGTGCGCACGCCGACCGACTCGACCTCGTGCGGCCGGAACACGCCGGTACGCGGCACGCGTTCCTGCAGCAGCAGCAATGTGGCCTGGAACTCGGCATCGGCAACGAAGCGTTTCTGCATCGGCTGCTCGCGCAACAGATGATCGAGCGCGAGGAAACCCATACCCTGGTGATGCGCCATGAAGGAGCGGACCACCGCGTGCGTCTGTCCGCGCGGCAGGCGCGAAGGCGTGAAGTCGATCGCCTCGAACAGGCCGAAACGCCCGGAGAAACCCGCCGCATCGAGCCGCTGTAGATTCTGCGTCGCCGCTTCCGGCGCCACCATCAGCGCCATCATCGTCGCGTAGGGCGCGATCACCAGATCCTCGCCGAGTCCGCGCTTGAGCCCGAGTCCCGGCACGCCGAACGCGCGGTACTGATAGTTCATCCGCGTGTCGACGGTGTTGTAGCCAGACTCCGAAATGCCCCAGGGCACGTCGTGCTGGCGGCCGTACGCGATCTGCGCCTGCACCGCGTGGCGCGCGGTCTGGTCGAGCAGCGTGTCCGGATAGCTCGGCATCACCAGCTGCGGCATCAGGTACTCGAACATCGAGCCGCTCCACGACAGCAGCGTCGCGTCGCCGTCGACCTCGGTCAGCAGGCGCCCCAGCGCGAACCATGTGTCCTGCGGCAACTGGCCCTGTGCGACCGCGACGAAGCTGCACAGACGCGCTTCCGACGCCAGCAGATCGTAGTGCCCCTGATCGAGCCTGCGGTTGTCGACGTCGTAACCGATCGACAGCAGATGCCGCGCGCGGTCGTAAAGGAATCCATATTCCATCAGCGAAAACTGGCCGGCGACATGCGCCAGTCGTTCCAGCTCGTGGACCTGCGCGCAGGCCCAGGCGCGGACGTCCGGTGCGATACCCGGCGCGCATAGCGCACGCAGGGACGGCACACCGTCGTCGGCGGTCAGACTGCCGACCGTGGCGGCCGATGCAGGCAGGCACGCGCCCAAGGCCTGACGGGCGTGCTCGCAGGCATCGATCAGACGCGCCGACCAGTGCGCAGGCGCGTCTTCCTGCGGATCGTAGGTATCGACCGGCGGCGACAGCGCTGCGAGCGGCAAGGCGAGCGCCGCCAGGGCCTCGACAGTCGCCAGCGCATCGCGCAGGGTGTCGGGCGGCGCGGCCAGCGCGATCGCGAGCCTTGCGTCGAATGCGTCGATCGCGACGATCCAGGCTGGATCGGCGTTCTCCTGCACCGCGTGCAGTTCGCGCAGCACGCCCAACGTGTGCGCGAGACCCGCGAAGGTCTGCGGAGCGAGCACCGGCGCGTCGATCAGGCCGAGCAGTCCCTGTCGTAACGTCAGCAGATGCCCGGCGAGATTGCCGCTGTCGACGGTGGAGATGTAGCGCGGCGGCAACGGCGCCAGCGTCTCGGTGTCGTACCAGTTGTAGAAGTGTCCGCGATGACGCTCCATGCGATCGAGCGTGGCGAACACGCGCTGCGTGCGCTGGACCACGGCGGCGGTCTGCAGGTAACCGAAATCCCAGGCGCCGAGATTCGCCAGCAGCGACAGGCCGATGTTGGTCGGCGAGGTGCGGCGTGCGACGACCAGCGACGGATGCTCCTGGATGTTGTCCGGCGGCAACCAGTGGTCCTCTTCGCGGATGTTGATCTCGAAGAACGCCCAGGTGCGACGCGCCAGGCGGCCGAGGAAGTCCAGCTGGACCGTCGACAGCTGCGCGCTGCGCTGCGGTGGTGCGCGTCCGAGCCATGCCATCAGCAGCGGCGAGACCGTCCACAGCAGCAGCACCGGCCCGGCGACCGACAACGCGGTGGGATTGGTCCGCATGACCAGCAGCGCGATCAACACCGACAACACCGGAACGCCCCACATGCTGCGCAGTTCCGCCGCCATGCCACTGCCGAGCGAACGTTCGACCTCGCTCGACGGATTCCACTGCAGCAGATGGCGGCGGCTGACCAGCGTGCGCCACAAACTCAGCGCGATTGCCGAGAGGCTGAACATCGCCTCGTAGGGCAGGCAGGCGAAGTTGATCGCGGCGCGCACGAGGCCGCGACCTGTCGCGTCTCCGACCTGCAGCAGATGTGTGTCCAGGCGCATGTCCGCCGGCTTCGACAGCAGATCGCGCAGCGCCGGGATCAGCACCGGCGCGAAGAACACGGTCAGCAGCCAGAACGTCCACGCCAGCGGCGCGGCGAGCGTGACCCAGCCGAATACCAGAAGCGCGAGCGCGGCAGCCGGCACCAGACTGCGACGCAGGTTGTCGAGCAGCTTGCCTCGCGACAGCCACGACAGCGGATTGCGCACGCTGCCGCCCTTCGCGGTCGGCACCCACGGCATCACCCAGGGCAGCAGCTGCCAGTCGCCGCGGATCCAGCGATGGCGACGCTTGACGTCGGCGGCGTAGCGCGCCGGATAGTCCTCGTACAGCCGCACGTCGCTGACCAGACCGGCGCGTGCGTGGCAGCCTTCGAGCAGGTCGTGGCTGAGGATGCGGTTGTCGGGAAAACGTCCGTGCAAAGCCTGCTCGAACGCATCGACATCGTAGATACCCTTGCCGACAAACGAGCCTTCGCCGAAGAGATCCTGGTAGACGTCCGAGACGGTGCGCGTGTACGGATCGATGCCCGGCTCGCTGCCGTACATGCGCGCATAGCGGCTGATGCGGCGCCCGCTGAAGCTGCTGCCGACGCTCGGCTGCAGAATGCCGTAGCCCCGGGTCACCCGATTGCGTTTCGGATCGAACACCGCGCGATTGAGCGGATGCGCCAGCGTGCCGACGAAGGCGCACGCGGCATCGCGCGGCAGCCGCGTGTCGGTGTCGAGCGTGATCACGTAGCGCACATTGGCCAGCACTTCGGTGCGGCCGACGATCTGCTGGAACGGGCCCGTGCCGGCGCCGCGCAGGAAGCCGTTCAAGGCGGCGAGCTTGCCGCGTTTGCGCTCCTCGCCGATCCAGCGCCCTTCGCCCGGATTCCAGGTGCGCGGCCGATGGAACAGGAAGAACCGGTCGCCACCCGGAGGCGGACTGTCGGCGAGATAGCGCTGGTTGAGGCCTGCGATCAGCGCAGAGGCATGCGCCAGCACCGCGGCATCGCCGGGCAATGTCTGCTGATCGGCATCGAGATCGTCACTGAGCAGCGCGAAATGCAGATGCGGATCGCGATTGGCGAGGAAGCGCACCTCGAGCCCTTCGACCAGCGTATCGACGCTGGCGATGTCACCGAACATGCACGGCACGACGACCAGCGTGCGTTCGCTCGCCGGCAGGCCGAGCGAGAAATCCAGTCGCGGCAGCGGCTTCGGCGCGACGATCACCGTGGCCAGCCAGTTGGTCAGCGCGATGCCGAGTTCGCTGAAGACCAGCAGACCCAGCAGCACCAGCACCCACGTCGGCGCCCAGGGCACCAGGTGCGCGCCCGACTGCCCGACGAGGCCGGTGGTCGCCAGCGCGACGACCACGGCAATCATCGCCAGATAGACCGGTAGCGGTACGGTGCGTGGCGCCATGTGCGCCTTGCGGTGACCATGCGCGGATGCAAGCGTCGCCACGGTGCGGTCGATGCCGTCGTCCACGAGGTAGTAGCCGACGTGCGCTTCGATGCTGTCGGCCGGATGCGCCTGCGCCAGCTGCACCGTGGTCTGCGCGACCTGCACTTCGCTGGCGCCGGAGCGCCTGGCGATCGTTTCGACCGCATGGCGGTAATGATCGCGGGTGGCGAAATCCATCAGGCCGTAGGTCGCGCCC
Organism: Luteimonas sp.; assembly: GCA_045810015.1. Classification (GTDB taxonomy): domain Bacteria; phylum Pseudomonadota; class Gammaproteobacteria; order Xanthomonadales; family Xanthomonadaceae; genus Luteimonas. The sequence goes on along the minus strand of JBJMWR010000023.1, from coordinate 138,358 downwards.
GGGTCTTCGCGTAGCGCCGCGTCGACCAGGCTCATGGTCTCGACGTACTCGCGCCAGTCCATGTTCGCCAGGAAACGCAGGCTACCGATGCTGTTGCCGATCGACACCTGGTCAGCCGCCTGCTGCTGGCTTTCGGCATGGACCAGCGCCTCAATGCGCAGGCCGCTGTCGGTCAGCCACTGTTCGATCCACGTCAGCGGCATCGACAGCAGCGCGCCGCGGCCGTGCAGGCCGCGCGTCAGCTCGGCGACGAACGCGCCGGTGGCCGGCGGCTGGCTGCGCGCCATGTCGGCAACGACCAGCACGACATCTTTCGGTGACTCGGACGCGGTGGCATTGAGGCGCTCCGCCCAACGCCGCGCACGTCGATGATCGCGGCCGTCGCGGATCACGCCCGCGGCCATGCGCCGCAGGTTCTCCAGCACTGCGAGGCGCAGCATGATCGGGATCGCCCACAGTTCGCCGAGCGTCAGCGGGCTGACCGACTGGTAGGCCGCGACGAAGCGGCTCAGCGTGACCGCATCCACCTGGCCGTCGCCGTGCGCGACCGCTTCCATCGCCAGGTCGTAGACCCGCGGCAGACCCGCCGACGCGCCTTGCGACAAGGCCGGCAACTCGCGGCTGTAGCCTTTGGGCAGATGGCGCCGCGCCAGCCGGACCTGTTCTTCGATCAGATGATAGTTGTCGAGCAGCCACTCGCCGGCCGGGGTGATGCGGATGTCGTCGCGGACCATCAGCGACAGGAACGTGCGCGCGTCTTCGAGCAGCGCCGCGTTGTCGCTGAGTCGCGCCAGCAGGCGATCCGGCACGCGGCCGGCATGGATGCGATGGGTCAGCGCGAGCGCCTTGCCATGCAGCTCCATCTGTTCGGCGCTGAAGAGCTGCGCGCGAAGCGGCGCCTCGGTTTCGAGGTCGAATGAAACGGTGGTGTGCGACAACCGACCGAACCGGCGGCGCAAGCGCAGCCAGCGGCGGGATATCCTCGAAGCAGCGTGCATGGAGGATCCTGTCAAGCCGACGGCCTGCTTGCCGCTAGGCTGCGCCTCGACCGCCCTCGTCGGCGTGATGAAGACGCCTGCATGTACGCCGGTGATCAGGCGCCGCAGCGCACATCGACCCGACCGCCTGCGACATGTCGGTCCGATCGCCGGACACACGCATGCGACCGGCAGCGGTCTTCAGAATTCCAAACGGATTCGGCGTGACGGGGCGCTCGGCCAATCCTGTGTCACATCGACGCGGAGACGTTCTCCATCCGCGCCGGATCTTCGTTCCACCTCACCCTGTTGCATCAAGGGTTGAAGGTGGTGGGCGGTACAGGGTTCGAACCTGTGACCCCTACCATGTCAAGGTAGTGCTCTACCGCTGAGCTAACCGCCCGAAGGGTGCGAATCATACACCGGATTCGCGCGTTGTCGAATACCCCACGCGCAAATTTCTAGCGGACCAGGCTCACGTCCTTGATCTGGCGGATCTGATCGCGGATGCGACCGGCGGCCTCGAACTCCAGATCGCGCGCGTGCTGGTACATCTGCTGCTCGAGCGCCTTGAGGCGCGACGCCAGCTTGTCGGGCGACAGCGCCGCGTAATCCTCGGCCGGCTCGGCGACCTTGCGGCTCTTGCCGCGGCCCTTCTTCTCGAGTTCCGGCTCGGCGCGTGCGCCTTCCATGATGTCGACGATCGCGCGTGCCACCGACGTCGGCGTGATGCCGTGTTCGGTGTTGTACTCCACCTGCTTGGCCCGTCGACGGTCGGTCTCGTCCAGCGCCATCTGCATCGAGTTGGTGATGCGGTCGGCGTAGAGGATCGCCTTGCCGCGCAGGTTGCGCGCGGCGCGACCGATCGTCTGGATCAGCGAACCGCCCGAACGCAGGAAGCCTTCCTTGTCCGCATCGAGGATCGCTACCAGCGACACCTCGGGCATGTCGAGACCCTCGCGCAGCAGGTTGATGCCGACCAGCACGTCGAACTTGCCGAGCCGCAGGTCGCGGATGATCTCCACGCGCTCGACGGTGTCGATGTCCGAGTGCAGATAGCGCACCTTGATGTCGTGTTCGCCGAGGTATTCAGTGAGGTTCTCGGCCATGCGTTTGGTCAGCACCGTGATCAGCACGCGGTCGCCCATCTCCACCCGCTCGCGAATCTCGCCGAGCACGTCGTCGACTTGGCTGGCGACCGGGCGGATCTCGACCTGCGGATCGATCAGGCCGGTCGGACGCACGACCAGTTCGGTGATCTGGCCTTCCGACTTCTCCAGCTCGTACTTGCCGGGCGTCGCCGAGACGAAGATCGCGCGCGGCGCGCGTCCTTCCCATTCCTCGAACTTCAGCGGGCGGTTGTCCATCGCCGACGGCAGGCGGAAGCCGAAGTTGACCAGCGTTTCCTTGCGCGCCCGGTCCCCTTTGTACATCGCGCCGATCTGGGGAACGGTAACGTGCGACTCGTCGATGACCAGCAGCGCGTCCGGCGGCAGATAGTCGAACAGGCACGGCGGTGCTTCGCCGGGCATGCGTCCGGTCAGGTGTCGCGAGTAGTTCTCCACGCCGTTGCAGTAACCGACTTCGGCCATCATTTCGAGATCGAACTGGGTGCGCTGCTGCAGCCGCTGGGCCTCGAGCAACTTGCCCTCTGCGTAGAACTGTTCCAGCCGTGGCGGCAGCTCGGCCTTGATCGCGTTGATCGCTTCGTGCGTCGTGCGGCGCGTGGTGACGTAGTGCGACTTCGGATAGATCGTGTAACGCGGCAGCGTGCGCTTGGTCTCACCGGTCAGCGGGTCGAACTGGGTGATGCGCTCGATCTCGCCGTCGAACAATTCGATACGCAACGCATCCATCTCCGACTCGGCGGGATGGATGTCGATCACTTCACCGCGCACGCGATAGGTACCGCGACGCAGCTCGGTATCGTTGCGGCTGTACTGCATCTCGGTTAGCCGCCGGATCAGTTCGCGCTGGTCGATCCGCTCGCCGCGCACCATATGCAGCACCATCCGGAAGTACTCGTTGGGATCGCCGAGGCCGTAGATCGCCGACACCGAGCACACCACGATCGCATCGCGGCGCTCGAGGAGCGCCTTCGTCGCCGAGAGCCGCATCTGCTCGATATGCTCGTTCACCGAGCTGTCTTTCTCGATGTAGGTGTCCGAGGACGGAACGTAGGCCTCGGGCTGGTAGTAGTCGTAATAGCTGACGAAGTACTCGACCGCGTTGTGCGGGAAGAACGACTTGAACTCGCCATAGAGCTGCGCCGCCAGCGTCTTGTTCGGCGCCATCACCAGCGTCGGCTTCTGCACCCGCTGGATCACGTTCGCGATGGTGTAGGTCTTGCCGGACCCGGTGACGCCGAGCAGCGTCTGATGTGCCAGTCCGGCGTCGAAGCCATCGACCAGCTTTTCGATCGCCTGCGGCTGATCGCCCGCCGGCTTGTAGGGCGAGACGAGCTGGAACGCGGCGGGATGGATGACTTCGTTCATGGCGAGGGGCGATCCGGGGAAGCACGGGACATGGGGACGGAAGCAACCGACGACAACGGAACCCCGCCGCCACCAGCCAGATTCTGTCAGGGCCCGGACATCCTGGCGACGCCACCGCCCACACTGGCAGTGGGCAGTTTCCCACTGTCACGCGGGACGCCGGCCGGCTGCATCGCCGCAGGAATAAGCAGACTCTGAACGACCTGCAGGATCGCAGGTACCCCGTGCAAGACCTGAGACGAGCGCAGCGAACGGACATGACGGAACCGCTCGCCACCGCTCGCCGCAGGCCCCGCCCAGCGACAGGACAAGGATGTCCTCATGCGCCAGCAACACGGACTCACCCTCATTGAGCTGATGACCACGCTCGCCATCCTCGCGCTCCTCGGCACATTCGGTCTCTCCGCGTTTGCCGAGACGCTGGCCCGCCACCGTGTCCAGACCGCTTTGCACCTGATCAGCGCTGACCTCTCGATGGCGCGCAGCACGGCGATCATGCGTCGGAACCAGGTCGTCGCCTGCCCCGGCGACGCCCTGCTCGGCTGCCGCCCGGACGCAGATTGGAGCCACGGCTGGATCGTCTTCACCGATCCCGATGGCAACCGGCAACCCGACACCGAAGACGACCTCATCCGGGCCGCCAACGCGCCATCCGGCGCGCCACAGAGCATCCGCCTTGCATCGACCAGAGCCTTCGTCCGCTATCAGCGCGACGGGCGCAGCGCCGGCACCAACTTGACGATCAATGTCTGCCGCGGCGATGCACTGGGCGGACAGGTGGTGGTGAACAATCTGGGGCGGGTGCGCAGTGCTAAGCCCGCGGGACAGCAGACGTGTCCGTTTCGGTGATGCAAAGCCCGATCTGCTGCAGATACGCTGATCGCAGCACGGTGCCAAAACCGCCCCCACAAAAAAAGGCCCGCACTTCTGCGGACCTTCTAATGTCTGGCGCCCGAAGTTGGACTCGAACCAACGACCCCCTGATTAACAGTCAAGTGCTCTAACCGGCTGAGCTATTCGGGCGGGGAGCCGTATTTTAGTCGGTAAAACGCCAGCGTCAAGTCGACCTGCAAAAAAAATGCGTTGCCGTCCACCGCTCCAGAACGCGCCTGCACTGGAGAGGCGAAGAACGCGGTTTACCAGCAATCAGCGGCGGTGCCGGTAGGCGCGGGATTCCCCTCGATCGTCTTCTGCCCGAGTTGGTTCAGGACCAGCACTCTGCATCGTGGATCTTTCTGCGAAGTCGTCGGCGTCGCTTTGAGTACAAAGGTCCTCGGTGCTGCGTTGTCCAAGGTCAAAGACACGTTGTAACGCGTCGTTCCTTGTCGAGGTGACTTCTGATCCGCTGCACTCAACGAGAAGCCCGCGTATGACCCATTGACCGTTCTGTATCGTTCCGCCCGCTGTGCAAGATCGACCAGGTCTGCCTTGGCTTGACCGCGATGGCCTTTGCGTACTGCATCTTGATACGACGGGAATGCAATCGCGCCCAAGATCGCAACGACCGCCACCACCACCATGAGTTCGATCAGGGTGAAGCCACCAGATCGCTTGGCCGCCTCACACACGCCTTGGGTTTCCCGCCGGTTGCACATGCTCATCTGATCTGCCGCCACGATTGACGTCCACATGGACGAGGAAGTACGAACGCACCTGGATAGATCACCACCTGACATTGCTCGAACGTCGGGCAATTCATCGTCGCGGGATCGCACACGGAAGCAGGCTCCACCGGGGTCACTGCACTGATTGCGGCGACCGAATTACTGGTCACCGGAGCACCGCCGCCCTCGATCTTGATCGCCCCGCAGTCGGCTCCCGTGCAGGCCGGCTGCTGCGAAGGCAGCACCTGCACATTCGCCAGCGCACCCGATCCCGACAACAGATCCAATGCATACACGAAGTTGTCGCCACCTGGATTGCAACTGTCTTCCGAGGGTGTGAACGTGGTGAAGAAGACCCTTCCGCTCTGGATTCTCGGGGTGGCGATGAACCTCTCCCCGAGTGGCCGATTTCTGGCAGGGGTGACGCTCGTATCGTAAACCTGCAGATCCAGATACCAACCGCGCTTCGCGTTGGCGCCGGAGTAAGCCACGCGGGTACGACTGATTCCGCGCACGACGGAACCGTCTGTACCGGTAGTCGAACCCGTGATGGACTGCGCTTGCAGAGCAGCTCGTCCGGTCGTCACCGCCGTCCCATCATCGAATACGGCATAGAGCGACTGCACGGACGGATTGACCGGGACATCGTTGTCGCCCGGCTGTGAACCTCGGTCGAAGAGGTACCGTCCGGTGCCGAAGTAGACCATGACCCCAGTGCCCGGCCCCGCGGCGACCCGGACCCCGCCAGTAATCGGCTGTGGCTCCGAACCGATCTTCGCGTTGAACAAAGGACGTCCCGTGTTTGCAACGCCCCAGACTGCCTGGTCCGTGGAACCAAGGTTGAATTTCCAGAGATTGCCCTGCAGATCTCCGCCGTAGATCGTATCAACCTTCCCGTTCCCGGACTTGTCGATCGCAGTGATCTGCCCCAGGCCATTCATAGGCGCTGTTCTGGATGCACACTCGTTACCCACCAACTGTGTGACCGAACAGATCAGGCCATCGATAAGACCTCCGATGATCGGAAGCACGCCGCGCGAGACGGCCGGCACGCCGTCGTCGGCGGTGATCTTGCGGATGAGCGCACCGGTGTAAGCATCCAGAATGTAAAGAGACGGATCGCTCAGGTTTCCGCCGTAGCCATTGCCGAAAACGACACCCCAGCGGCCGTTCTCCAGCGGCACGATGAGCGGCTTCCCGTAGACGTAGCCGATGTCATTGTCGATGCTGCTGTTGCGCTCCCAGAGGATGCTGTCCTGATTCATCGTCGATGCCGTAGTGGCATTGCCCGAACCACTGATGTCGATCGCGAAGACGGAGCGTGCCCCTGCGCCAGTCGACCCGACGAGAACCGTCCGCCAATCCGCGGCGCCACCGGTTCCGACCTTCACGTCTCCGATGCTCAACTGCCCGTCAACGTAATAGCGGTGATCGTAGAACTCGTCGATCTTGGCAAGCTGCGCCATGTTCCGCAGCACCGCATTGGGAACGAAGGCGAATCGCTCGCGCCCTGCCCCTGCTTCCGCGCATGTCTGCTGAAGATTCGGACCGCACCGTGCGGTACCCGCATAGAACCCGTGGAGCATGCCGTCGTTGGCACCTACATATGCCATCGCGCCGCGTGTCGCCTTGATGTCCAGATAGCCTTGGGTAGCGCCATTCCTGACGTAGCCCGAAAACATCGGATCGGAGTGCATGCCGTAACCGAAATCGGCGCGAGGCGATGAGACGACGGGCTCGGAGTTGATAATACTGCCGAGGACGGAAGAGCGCGTGCGCAGTGTGTTAGCGGCCCCGCCCGCCGCGGACTCCTGCGTCCGGTCGCCGCGCAGATAACTCACGATGTTGTCCGCGGAATAACCCCTGATACCGTAATGGCCATTGTCGATGTCGGCCTGGTAATAGCCGATCGCGCCACGCCGATCCGCCTCGTTCGCGCCGAGGTTGGTCGAGCGGAATTCCACCCGGGTGTTTGCCGGGAGGGTGCTCGTCCCGGTCCCTGCCGAGCGCAGTGTGTAGATGGGGCGGTCTGCGGCCGGCTGCGTTGCGAGCTGCGCAGCTGCACTCCAGAGCGCCGCGCCCGTGGAACCTGTCGCATTGATTGCCAGTGCGGTCAGATTACCCGTCCAGTCCTTGCCGTTGCGCTCGCGACGGAACGTGGGCTGCAATGTGAAGGAATCCGCGCCCACACGCGCGCCACTCAACGTTCGGCTTCCTGCTTCGACGTCACGGCTGGCGATGTCGTCGAACGCTTTCGACAGCTGGTTGCGCAGATTCAGCGGATTCGTGACCAGGAAATAATTATCCGGATCGCCGTGGCCAAGGGTTCCGGGTGCACTGGTATCCCAGTTCGCCGGGTCCGGGGCGCCGTACTTCGCCGCATACCAGAGCGGATCCTTCAGCTGGATTGCTGGGGCATTCGTACTCGGCAAGAACTCACGCTCCGATTCGAAGCCGAGACCCTGGTTGCAAGGACTCGAACCCATCTGCCCGACGCAACCGCCAGCCCAGCGACCCGGTGGCGTGTTAAGCAAGTACGCGGACGAAGACTGGCTGCCGTTGTCACGGTCGCGCACCTCGAGATACACACCGTCGCGGGTGGTACCCGAGATGATGTAACCCATGTTCTGGTTCGCGCTGCCCGCCGCATACTCGGAGAACATCCGGACCGTCAACGTGTTGTTGGCGTTGGCCACGATCTCGTAGCGCGCGATCGCGTCCATGTCATGGTCGTTGCCCTGTTCGACGTCCTCGTAATTGATGCGGAACACGGCACGTGGACGCCCGCCATTGACCGACGAATCCACAGTCTGCTGCGGGAAGTTTTCGTACTCTTCAACGTAGAAATCGACAATGGTGTTGGTTGGCTTCCGGGTGCCGTCGCCGAACGTGCCACTCACGGTCTTCGCGAACGGCACGAGAGTCACTGTCCCGGAGCCGATTGGAAACTCGATGCGCGGAAGCGGCGAGGCGAGCGCGATCGAGTACGTGCTGATCGACTGGTTGTCGGCTGCAGCGTTGACATCCACGTTCCGAGCGAAGCGGGCCACGCTCGCCGAATAGTAGGTACCCATCTTGCCGGGCTCTTCAGGCGACAGGCCGCGGATGTTGCCGAAGCTCGATGCCGACTTCACCGTCGGATTCCCGTCAACTAGCGTGCCCGCCTCGCCGATGAATACATTCCTCGGACCGGCGCCGAACTCTGCGTCCCAGATCGCCTGCCCCTCACTAGCTGCATTGAACCCTGAAATAGTGGCGGGCGTGTCGCCCGTCGACACTGCAGAGCCGGCAAATGCGCTTCCCGGCAAATCCCCGTCGTAGCTGGGGTTAATGTCGCTGATGATCGTCTGGTACGGCCGGGCGCAGGAGGGATAATTCAGACCGGTGCCTGTACTCGCGTACGGATTGCGCCAGTCCGGTGTCGGCAGCCCGAGGACCCGATCTTCGTCGCCTGCCGTGCTGCCGCCCGTGGCGAAGCGAGGGGTTGCTCCGGAGGCACCCGCGTAATACCGAAGACTTTCATACAGCATCTCGGCGATGGGATTGCCCCACATGCGACACTCACCGTTGACGATCGCGCGGTTTCCGATCGAGGGGCAATTGCCGTTGCCTGCGCCCCAGTTCCAGTTGGAGTCGCGTGTCAGGTTGTCGGTCGTTCCGTCGTTGTAAGCACCACCAATCATCCGAAGGCGGTCGATGCTACGCGCGATGCCCTCCACGTCGGATCGGAAGACACCCGTGTTCTCGTCGATCTCGGAAGCGAAATTGGAGATATTCCGGCGCAGGACACCGCCTTCAAGGTTGTTCCGCTGCGAACCGGTGATCAGTCCGAAGTACATGCGCTGCGATTCGCCGTAATCGTGGAGGATGCCGGTCGGCTTCGCGTTTCCACCCGGATACACCTTGCAGGTGGTATCCCTTAGCGCCTCGTCGGTCGGGCAGGTCTCGACCCGAACAAGATAGTCGTCGCGACTCACCCCGCCCGTCGCTGGCGTCAGGTTGTATGTAGCCACGGTCAAATCGCGAAGCCCCGTCTGCCCGCTGTTCCCGACACCGGGAACGACATCCCAAGCGCCCCACACAACACCGACCTGTCGGCGATACCGCAGAATGTACTTGTCACCGCCAGCTGCTTCTTCATGGCGAAACCGGATCTCGTAACTCTCACCGCGATCGAGATCCAAAGCACTGGTCGCGTAGTTGTTGCAGTTGCATACGTCGTGACCACCGTAGTAGCCGGCCTGCCCGCCGTTGAGCAAAACGCCGTTTTTACGGATTTCGAAATCGACGGCGTCGTCACCATCCACTGAGAACTGGTAGTTACCCCCGAGGAAGGCGGCATTCCCGACTTGGAACCTGCCGGTCACGACCGTCAAGTAGTTGTCGTCGACACCAAAAGGATTGCAGTCATTGCTGGTGCAATTGATCTGCTGAATCGATCCCGTGCCGAACAGGTTCGCCGTCGTCGCAAAGTTGCGCTCCAGCGTGTCGAACTCGCCCCTGTTTGCAGGATGCCCGGGATGCGCCGGCGCAACGCCGCCGGACGTACAACTAACGCGTTGGTTCGACGCATTGAAGCAATTATTGCCAGCGACCGGACCTTCTATCGACAACCAGTTCCATACGCGATACGGCGACTGCTTGAGAACTCTGAACAGGGGCGCCTGATAATTCGGGAACAGGAACGAATTGGCGATACCCGTGGTCGTTGTCACCGCGAAGAGGTGGTAACGCCCATTGCTCGGGAGAGCCAGCGGCGCATAGTCCGCAATGTTATAGCCGTCTCGCGCAACACTCTGATATTCCTTGCCCCAGCTGTGCGCGTCCTGTGGAAAGAACGCACCCTGCAGGATGGTTTTGGACGCGGTGTCCGTCTGTCTCCAGCCGCCATACAGAACACGCCGCAGGGCGTCCATACGCGACGTCGTCAGATAGTTGAGGAAATCACCGCTCCACTCGTTGCCTCGACGTCCGCACGTCTTGTCCGATGTCGCTGATGCGGGCACGAAGTGTCCACCGCTTCCGGTGTCCCAGCGGTAGCAGGCGTACGAATTGAAATAACCGTAGTAGTCGATTTTGAAGCGTGAGGATCCGTCCGTGGGAGCTGGCGACTTGCGATCCCACCCCCGATACCCGGTATCGAGGCTGCCATCGCCATCGAGATCCGAGGCGTCGTTGTAGGCCTCGTAATAAATCTTGTGATCTTTGCCCATCACAAGCATGTTCAATGGCGGTACCGCATCCCGCAGATACAGCGGCGACTGCGCGATCGGCGGCGGTGCGCCCGCAACGAAGATCGGATCGGACCGCAACTGCATGCTGACGAGCGCTGCACCCACCAGCACGACACCGGCGACACTGACGCGAACGATATTCTTGCTTGCCATTTCTCAAACCTCCCGCACTACGGGATGAATACGGTGTCGACGGTCGCTTCGGACGTCGGGAGCAGTGCGCGATCGCGCGCGTAGGATGTCACCTGGTAAATCTGGTCGGTACGTTCGGCTTCGTTGGACGGCACGTCGAGCGCCCCCCATGCAAAACAGAGGTCCAGTCGGCGTACATGCTGCTGCGAGTCCTGCAACCAACCCTGGAAATCAGGCGCAGCGGTGCAGTTGGTCGGCGAGACGTTTGTGGCAGGACTGCCTCCGGCCAGCACCTGCGTCTTGAGCTCACCTTCCCGCAGGCGTGCGTTTCCCTCCGCATTTTGGAACGCGGAATTGGTCGCAACGTAGTTCGCGGACATCCGTTCCTGCAGTCCGGCGATTTGCAGCGCAACAATGCCAAGTAGCGCCATCAAAATCAGTAGCACAAGCGCAACGTAGAGCACAGCGCCGGATTGGCTTGACCGCGCGACGGGTGGGGAACGCCTGTGCATAATCAATTCCCGAACAACCGGTTGCGAAGCGCGATGGTGTCTTCGTAGACGGCGCGATATCTGCGGTCATCTGGGGGCGCGACCATCACACCCACCGCCGTAAGGCGTGTTGCGTTCGGGGCGGCCGACCTTTGCTCTGCCGCTGCCGAATCCGGACTGCGTGCGACAAGTCCGACTTGAACCATGCCGACGCGACGCCAGGCTTGTGCGTAGTTCGCTTGGGACGCCGCATTGCCACCAGCGTTGCCCGAAGGCTGGAGATTCGCCGGCAATACGCTTTGTCCGATATTTCCGGTAGGCCTGGCAGCCAAACTTGTGTTGCTGTCCTGGCCATACTGCAATTGCAAGGATTCGATACCTTCGACCAACTCTTCCTTGGTCGAGCCAACAGTGGCGGCACCCGGACTCGCGGTGTAACGCAGGCGGTAAAGCGCTGGGCTGTCATTTGCGTTTAGGCCGACGTAATACACCACACTCTCGGCGCGATAGAGCATGGCCTGACCAATCGTAAACTGGGGAATTGTGTCGAACGTCGTCTGATTCAGCCCACCTGTCGCGACGGATATGTTGTTTCCGGAGACGCTCGTCGCGCGGAACACGCCGGCCTGCATGCAATCCGCAATGCCGAACAGGCCCGGGCTTGTCACGCCCTCCGTCAGGCGCGCGGTTGAATCCACCGTGATGCTAGTTGGAGCACCAGGCGTGAATGAGGCAACCTGTGCGCCAGTCGGGGTGAAGTACCTCAGCACCAGAACATCACTGCCGCGCACGAGGCGACCCGGCGCTGCGGTCAGGAGTCCGTACAGGCCTGCGTTGATCGCAGGCTCCCAGTCGTTCGTGCCGGCGTCGGCGAGCGTTGGCACGGCGGCCAGCGAGAGGGTGTTGCCGCTCGCGGTGTCCTTGGCGTTGTAGCCTTCGATAGCCCGATCGAAGCGGAGCGCAAACGGCGCGCCCGAATAGTCGGTCACCGGCGCCGCGCCGGTTCCGAACTGCTGATCAGCGGTGAGGAAAGTGGAAATCAACGCTGGACGTGATGTGGTGACATTACCTGGCAGGAACCGAGATTGGTCGTTCACGCACCCCATGTGACCGGCCATACGGATATCGCGCTGCAGAATATCAATCGCAAAACGTCCGTTCTCCTGCGTTCGCGCGAGCCCACTCGATAGCTGATAAGCAGTCCTTGATGCAGCGAATACCTGGACGAGAGCAAGTATCAGCAATGTGCCAATCGCCAACGCGACCATCAGCTCTACAAGCGACACGCCCCTGATCAGACGAATCTTCAAAGTCGCGTCCTCAGTTCGACGTTTCCTTCCTGATTTCCGGGAAGACCGTCTTCTCTCCAGACAACGGTCACAATCACCGCTGGCAGTGAAACGTCGACGGTTGCATAGGCGTCCGTCCCCAATCGCTCCTTGACTTCGCAGCGCCAGCGCAGCGCATTCGCGCTTGCGGACAGGCTGGTCGCGGCGCCGCACCCAGTAGCGGGATCGAACGGCGTTGCAGACGCGCTGAAGTCCGTCTGCCCCATGGCATAGGCAGTGGCCAGGGAGCGATTCGTGCGCATTGTATCCAGCAGCTCGCTGGCGAGGTTGACAGCCATCGTGCGCTGGTTGGCGCTCTGCGTGTAGCGCAGATTCATTGTTTGAAGCAGTCCGAGCCCCAGAAGACCGATTGCCAGAACGACCAGAGCGATCAATACCTCGATCAAGGAAAAGCCGATTTGGGCTCGGCCCACGGCATGCCCGCGCGCGTGTGCTTGCCGCCACGTCAGCCTCATGGCGCGCAGTCCGCTTGGGTTGTCTGAATCTGGCCGACCGCGTTAACTCTTATCTGCCGGACCAGTTTCCGACCGGCCGGGCAGCTGTCGGGCCGCATGTTGATCTGCGCCGGCGCAAGCGCGCGCCCCCGCGAATCGAAAGCAATCGTGTCAGTCGTCACCCCGGACACAGTCGCGACAACCCGCATCTTGGGATGCGCGTCAATGACACGGACGATCTCGTCGCCAGCATCCAGCGTGCCGTTGGCGGCGCCCACGTTCGCCCAGACAAGCCAACCGGCATTCCAGTCGTTACCGCAGGTCGCACCGTCAAAGGATGCGCATACGCCGGCGCCCCGTGTCGTACGAATTGCTTCGTTCCGGGCCAGCGACACGCTGCCGATGATCTCGTTGCTCAGAGTGGCAACCCGGTTGCGTTGAAGCGAATCACGAAAACTGGGCAAGCCGACAGCAAGCAGTACTGCGACGATCGCGACGACGACCATCAGCTCAACCAGGGTGAATCCTCTTGCTCTAAAGCCCGACATGCCGCACTCCCCCTAACGGCACGAAGCCCATGCGAAAGTCTAGGAGAACGCACGTTCACTTCAAGCGTCAACAGACGGACGGCCGGTCCGCCTGGACGAGCGGCCCGCCCTTCCACCCGCCATTCACCACCAGAGGACTCCAGCTTCAGGAAGGCGCGAACGTTGAGATCCGGACAATTGCCCGGGCTCTCTTCAGGCAACGACCTCGTAACAGGGGCGGTAATCCCCCGCGATCTTCATCCGCCGCTGCTCCACGAACGCGCGCAGCAGCGCGTCGAGCGACTGCATGATGTCGCGGTCGCCGTTGATGCGGAACGGGCCGAATTCCTCGACGCGGCGCAGGCCGTCTTCCTTGACATTGCCGGCGACGATGCCGGAGAACGCGCGGCGCAGGTCGGCGGCGAGCTCGTGCGGGGGACGGCCGTGGTGCAGGTCGAGTGCGGCCATGGCCTCGTGCGTCGGCACGAACGGCTGCTGGAGGTCGAGCGGAATCGACAGCGACCAGTTGAAATAGAACGAGTCCTTGTGGCCGACTCGGTACTCCTTGACCTTGCGGATGCCGGCCGACATGCGGCGCGCGACCTGCTCGGGATCGGCGACGATGATCTCGTAACGCGAGGCGGCCTCGTCGCCGAGGGTCAGGCGGATGAACTGGTCGATCTGCTCGAAGTACGGCGCCGACGCGGTCGGGCCGGTCAGGATGAAGGGGAACGGGATGTCGCGGTTCTCTTCCTGCAGCAGCAGACCCAACAGATAGAGGATTTCCTCCGCCGTGCCGACCCCGCCGGGGAACACGATGATGCCGTGGCCGAGACGCACGAACGATTCGAGACGCTTCTCGATGTCCGGCATGATCACCAGCTGGTTGACGATCGGGTTCGGCGATTCGGCTGCGATGATGCCCGGCTCGGTGATGCCGATGTAGCGCGCCGGGTACTGGCGCTGCTTGGCGTGGGCGACGTTGGCGCCCTTCATCGGGCCCTTCATCGCACCCGGGCCGCAGCCGGTGCAGATGTCCATGCCGCGCAGGCCGAGTTCGTAACCGACCAGCTTGGTGTAGTCGTACTCGACGCGGTTGATCGAGTGGCCGCCCCAGCAGACCACCATGTTCGGATCACCCGGCTGCAGCAAGCGCGCATTGCGCAGCAGGCCGAAGACCGCGTTGGTGATGCCGGCCGACGACTCGAGATCGGTCGCGTATTCGGGGCCAAGTTCGATCGCGGTGTAGGCGAGATCGCGCACGACTGCGAACAGGAGCTCGGCGACACCGCGGATGATCTGACCATCGACGAAGGCCATCGCCGGCGCATTGACCAGCTCGATGCGGATGCCGCGATCCTGCTGCAGCACCTGGATATCGAAATCTGGATACAGCTCCTGCGCGGCGCGTGGATCGTCGGACGCGCTGCCGCTAGTCAGCACCGCGAGTGCGCAGCGACGCAGCAGGTCGTGCATGCCGCCAGTCGAGGCGTCCTTCAGACGGGCGACTTCATCGCGGGACAGGACGTCCAGGCCGCCGCGCGGATAGACGTAGGCATTCACCGTGGGCAGCGCCGTCGCCGCCCCAATCTCGTTGCTCATTCTTGCTTCGCTTTTCGTATGGGTGCGGCACTGTAGCGCAGGACCCCGCACAACAGAAAACGGCCGGGTTTCCCCGGCCGTTTCCGACTTCAAGACATCAGATCGCGATCAGAAGTCGTAACGCAGACCGACCTGCACCGACCACTGCGAGATGCCGTTGGTGTTGCTGTCGGCATCGGTCGGGACAGCGAGGTTGCCCGGCTGACCGAACGAGGTGCCGCTGCGGTAGCCATAGACGTACTTGCCAGTGGCTGCGTCGATACCGACGAGCGTAGCGGCCGCCTGGTTGCCGTTGAAACCCCAGTCGAGGATGTGGCCCCAATCGTTGTTGAGCAGGTTGCCGACGTTCTGAATGTCGATCCAGACCTTCGACTTGTGGCCCTTCATGAAGCCCGGCAGTTCCTGACTGATACGCACGTCGAAGGTGTTGACCCAACCTGCGCGGAACTCGTTCTCCGGTGCGTACGTACCCTTGTACTTCGACAGATCTTCCTGCGTGGCGAGCCAGTCGAAGAACGCGCGCTCCATGGCCGGATTGGCGGTGAACGCGCCGGCGTTGTTGACGGTACCGAACAGCACGTCGCCCGGGCCCGAGGGCACGTAGAACAGGTCGTTGAAGGTACGTCCGTCGCCGTTGGCATCGCCGGCATAGATGTAGCTGTACGGACGGCCGCTGCGGCCCTCATAGAACAGGCCCACCTGGGTCTTGTAATCACCGAAGAACGCGTGCTCCCAGTTGATCGCACCCGAGAAGCGGTCGCGAATCTCGTAACGCGCTGTGTGCAGCGACTCGTCGTTGGTGGTGAAGTTGTACTGGCCACCGAAGCCCGAACCGGCGGTCGAGCTAGTCAGCGCGCCCACTTCCTTGGTGTCAGTGTAGGTGTAGCCCAGGCTCCAGGACCAGTCGCTGTCCGGCGTCCAGGGCTTGGCCAGCGACAGCGTCATCGAACGGCTGCGGCCCTTGTCGGTGTTGCGCAGCAGGAACACGTCGCCGAAGTAGGCGTTGCGGCCGAAACGACCGTTGTTCGTGTTGCTGAAGTTGTAGATGCTCGGGTTCCAGAACAAACGGCGACCGTCATAGCCTTCAAAGCCAGGACCGATGTTGAGGCTGTTATAGAACAGGGCGTTCTTGGTCTCGGTGACGAGCAGCTCGGCCGAGGCCACGATGCCCCACCACGGCGTTTCCTTGTCGAACGCGATGTTGGCCTTCCACACCGACGGAAGCTCGAAGTCCTTGTCGATCACGTTGACGTTGCGCACGGCGGCGCCGGCCGTGTTCGGCACGTTCTGGTTGAAGCCATCCGCGCTGTACGGAACGCCCTGCCAATCGGTCAGATTCTGGTACGCGCTGTAGTTCAGACCCGTGCTCTGGTAAGCATTGCTCACCCATACGGTCGGCGCATCACCCTGGAACAGGCCGATACCACCGCGCATCTGCGTCTGGAGCTCGGTGTCGAAGGTGTAGTTGAAGCCGAAGCGCGGCTGGATGATGAACTTGTTGTTGAAGGTGAAGCTGTTGTCCAGACCGAAGCCGCCGGTGTGGCCGATGCCGCACTGGGCGACGTTGGCTGCACCCGGCGCCGCAGCGAAACAGGCGTTGAACTGCGGGTCACTGTCCGTGCTCGGACGATCGCCGCGCACGCCGAAGGTCAGCGTCAGATTCGGCGTCGCATACCACGTGTCCTGGACGAAGAAGCCCAAGTTACGGTTGCTGAAGATGGCCGGAATCGCGTTCGGATTCGCGCGGTTCGTGTTGAGGTCGTAGTCGAAGTACTGGCGACGCTCAAGATTGCCGAAATCGTTGACGCCGTTCACGCGCGGCACGTAGAAGCTGTAGTTGCCCCATGCGTCCTGCAGGAACTGATTGTAGATCTCGTTGTCGGCGTATTCGAAGCCGAACTTGATGTCGTGATCGCCGACATTCCAGGTGGCCGAGCCGAAGTAGTTCCAGGTCTCGGTGAGCAGCTGGTTGCCCATCGAGCTGCGCTCGGTGCCGAAGCGGATGTAGTCGCCCGAGGTCAGCTGGTTGCCCGCGATGCCGTCGTCGAAATACACGGTGACCAGCGGCGCGTTGGTCGGGGTCTGGCGGATCGCCGAGTAATCGCGGTACGACACCTTGAACTCGGTGGAGAAATTATCGGACCAGTCGCTGAAGACCTGGCCGACGTAGCTCTCCACGGTCTTGGCGTGGTTGAACCACGACGAGCTCAGCACCAGTGCGGACGCGCTGTTGCCGTCAGCGCGAAGGCGGTTCTGCTCCAGCTTGCTGTAGCGGATATTGGCGCGGTGGTTGTCGTTGATGTTCCAGTCGATCTTGACCGCGTATTCCTCAAGGTCGGTGTTGCCCGTCGCACCTTCATACCAGCCCGGATCGAAACCGAGATTGCTGCGGGCGAGGTCGACGACGCGCTGCAGGTCAGCGGCATTGAAGTCGGCGCCGGCATTGAACAGCGGCGTGCTGCTCAGGTCCGGACCCGGCTTGGAGCGCTCGAACTTCTCGTAGTTCGCGAAGAAGAACAGGCGATCCTTGATGATCGGGCCGCCAACGGTGAAGCCGTAGGTTTCTTCCTTGTCGTACTCGGAGAACTTGGTGCGGGTCAGCGGGTGCGAACCGAACCAGTCGCCATCACGCATGTAGCCGTAAACCGAGCCGTGAACTTCGTTGGTACCCGACTTGGTGACGGCGTTGATGTTCGCACCGGCTGCGCCGGCGATGGTCACGTCGTAGCTCGACAGGTCGATGTCGAGCGCTTCGATGGCTTCCATCGAAACCGGCTGGCGCTGGGTCGGCATGTTATTGCCTTCCAGGCCGAAGCTGTCGCTCGCAGACACACCGTCGATGGTGATCTTGTTGAAGCGCGGGTTCTGACCGCCGGCGCTGATGCTGCCCGAGGCGCGATCTGTGAAGGCCACGCGCGGGTCGAGGCGCATGTAGTCCTGAATGTTGCCGCCCATCGACGGCAGCGACTCGATCGTGCGCTGGTTGACCGCGGTACCCGAACCCATCTTGGTCGTGCTGAACACCTCGGAGCCGCCGACTGCCGTCGCGGTCACCGTGGCCAGCGTCGTCATGTCGCCGGTGAGCGCAGCGTTGACGGTGCTGATCTGATTCAGCGTCAGATAGACGTTGTCTTCGGTACGCGTACCCTCGCCCGGCTTGGTCACGGTGATCGTGTACGGACCGCCGACGCGCAGGCCGCGGGCGTTGTAGCGGCCGCTCGCATCGGTCGTGGCGCGGCTGACGGTGCCGGACTCGGTGTGCACGATGGTCACGTCTGCGCCGGTCACCGGGGCGCCGCCAGCGCCCGTCACCTGGCCGCCGACACCGGCGGAGGTGCTCTGCGCGAATGCGGGAGCGGCTGCAAGGGCAACGATCAGGCCGAGCGACAGCTTGGAGAGTCGGGCGCGATGCGAGTGGTTCATGGGTTGTATAGCCTCGATACGTGGATTGCGGCGCAGGCCGGATGGCGAGCGACGATCAGGTCTTGAAACAAGAATGGGGGCCCCGCCACGGCTCGCGGCGAAGCGCCGTGGTTAACAACAGGTTAACACGGTAAACAATCGAAGTGACAGTGCCATGACAGCCGCGGGCAGGCGCAAACCACTGACCGCGTTGAGTTTTATGACCAGCTGGAACAAAGACGCGTAAGTCCTTGTCGCACTGTGGTCACGCCGCACTCACATGGGCGCCAGGCCGGCCCGTAGGTAGCTGACGAGGCCGTCGAGCAGCATCTGCACCGAGATTGCGACGAGCAGCATGCCCATCAGGCGTTCGATCGCGGTCAGGGCACGCGCACCGAGCAATTTGTAGAGATAGGTGGCTGAGAACAGGATCGCGGCGGTCGCACCCCAGGCGATCAGCAGCGCCAGGCTCCATTCGCCGAGCCGGTCAGGCTCGTTGCTGCCCATCAGCATCACCGCGGCCATGCCGGACGGGCCGGCGACCAGCGGGATCGCCATCGGCACGATGAAGGGCTCGCCGTCCGGGATCTCACCCATCAACCCTTCCGGCGGCGGGAAGATCATGCGGATGCCGATCAGGAACAGCACGATGCCGCCGGCGATCGCCACCGACTCCTGGCGCAGGTGCATGACCTCGAGCGCGTACTTGCCGGCCCACAGGAACAGCATCAGCACGACCAGCGCGATCAACAGCTCGCGGGCCAGCACGATGCGCTGCCGCTGCGGGGTGAGCCGCCGCAGCATGCTCAGGAACACCGGGATGTTGCCCAGCGGGTCCAGGATCAAAAACAGCAGCAGCGCGGCAGAGGCGATGGTCATGCGGAGCGCGCCCTGTCAGGCGCCCACAGCTGTCCGCGATGCGATGCGCCGGCAGGCGACAGCAACCCAACGCAATGGGCGGCGACTTCGTCCGGGGACCGGGCGATGCGGTCTTCGGCCTCGACGTGCGCCCTGGCCCGTAGCGGCGTGCGCATGGGCGGCGGCAGCAGGCCACTGACGCGGACGGGTGCATCGCCGAGTTCGGCCTGCAGCATGCCGACCAGGGCCGACAGCCCGGCCTGGGCCAGGCCGTAACCGCCCCAGTAGGCACCGCCCGTTCGCAAGGGATCGTCGATCGCGAAGACGACCGAGGCATCGCCGGCACGGCGCAGCAACGGCAGACAGGCCTGGGTGAGCCACCAGCGCGCGGTGAGATTGACGTGCAGCGCGCGTGCGAACGCGGCGGGATCGGTGAGTTCGAGCGGGGTCAGTCCATCGAAGGACGCGGCGACGTGCAGGATGCCGTCGAGCCCGCCGAATTCCGCCTCGATTCGCGCGGCGAGCTCGGCATGATCGTCCGGGCTGGCGCCTCCGAGATCGAGCGGATACAGCGCGGGCGCCGCGCCGGCCTGCTGCAGGCGGTCGTGCAGACGATTGAGTTTCGGCACGCGTCGACCGAGCAGTACCAGCGAGGCACCGGCCTCGGCGCAGGCCAGCGACGCTGCTTCTCCGAGTCCGCCCGCAGCGCCCACGACGAGCACGACGCGCCCGGCCAACGCGCCCGGCACACTCTCGGACACCGCCGTATTCACGCCGCCAGCACCTCGGCCACCATGCGCGACAGCTCGCCAGATTCGTGCAGTTCGAGGGTGATGTCGCAGCCGCCGATCAGCTCGCCATGGATGAAGAGTTGCGGGAACGTCGGCCAGTTCGAGAAGCGCGGCAGGTTGGCGCGGATTTCCGGCGCATCGAGGACGTTGATCGTGCGGTAATCCTCCGCACCGGCCTCGCGCAGCGCAGCCACCGTGCGGCTGGAGAATCCGCACATCGGAAATTGCGGCGTGCCCTTCATGAACAACACGATGGCATGACCGTCGATTTCGGCCTGAATGTCTTCGAGGATCGACACGGTGACGCTCCATATGGATCACGCAGCAGGCGCGGGCCAGCGGGGATCGGGTTTCGGAATTGGTGCATTCTATCGCGTCGTCGCCATCGACCAACGGACCGCCGTCCATGCCCCTCGAACTCGCCGCCCTGCCCTACGACCGCACCGCGCTGGAGCCGCATCTGTCGGGCGACACGCTCGACCAGCATCACGGTCATCTGCAACGCGGTCATATCGAGCGGCTCAATGCCTTGCTCGCCGGGAGCGAACTCGCCGACGCGCCGCTTGAAACCATCGTCCGCACGGCGCAGGGCGCGGCCTTCGACCATGCCGCGCAGGTCTGGAACAACAGCTTCTACTGGCATTCGCTCAAGCCGGCCGCGGCCGGTGGTGGCGGCGAGCCGAAGGGTCGCCTGGCCGAGGCGATCACGCGTCAGTTCGGCGACTTCGCCGGATTCCGTTCGCGTTTCGATGCACTGGCGTTGACGACGTTCGGCGCGGGCTGGGTCTGGTTGTTGCAGCGTCCCGACGGCCGCCTCGCGCTGGCGGCAACCGCGAACGCGGCCACGCCGATCACGGGGCAGGACACGCCGCTGCTCGCGATCTCGCTGTGGGAGCACGCTTGGTATCTCGACTACCGCGACAACCGGCAGAAGTATCTCGACGCGTTCTGGCAGCTGGTGAACTGGGACGCGGTGGCCGCGCGTTTGCGTTAACGCCGTGTCGGTCCGTCCTGCGGAGATGGGTGTGGTAACGCTGATCGTTCCAGGACGTCGCGGACCACCTCGTCGGCCAGCGAGGGGCGGCCGATCAGATAGCCCTGTACGAAGTCGCACTTCGCCTCGTGCAGGAGCTGGAGCGTCGACTCGTCCTCGATGCCTTCCGCGACGACCGTCAGCTCCAGGTCGTGCGCCAGCTCGATCATCGTCCTGACGATCCGGCGCGCACGCACATCATCGACCATGTCCCGAATGAAACTGCGGTCGATCTTGAGTGCGTCGATCGGCAGTCGCCGCAGGTAGGCGAGCGAGGAATAGCCGGTGCCGAAGTCATCGATCGCGATGCGGACACCGGCTTCGCGCAGCTCGCCCAGCAGATGGCTGCAGCGCACGACGTCACGCATCAGGGCGCTTTCGGTGATTTCGAACACGAGCGCGTTGCCGGGCACGTGCCACAAGCGCAACAGATCGAGCACCTGATCGACGAAGCCGGGCAGTTGCAGCGCGTCGACCGACAGGTTCACGGCAATGCGCGTCGCCTGCTCAGCCTTCAGGAGAGCCGCGAGATGACGCAGTGCGACATTCAGGTTCCAGCGCGTCAGCTCGCCAATCATGCCCCCACGCTCTGCAACGTCGATAAAGACATCCGGTGGCACATTGCCCAGTCGAGGATGCGTCCATCGCGACAGTGCCTCGTAACTGCGGATGCACCGGTCCGACAGACCGGCGATTGGCTGCAGGTGCACAAGGAGCTGATTGTCCGCGATGGCCGAGCGCAAGTCGTCGTGAAGACTGTCGACCGGAATAGGCGGCGCCTTCCAGAATGCATAGCGCTCAACGCCGTTGACCGCGTCGTCGCACGCCCGGTCGGCACGACGGCACAGCAATTCCGCATCGTCCCCGTCTTCTGGGGAGATCGCGATACCGGCCAGCACGCTCGCCTGGGCCCGCTGCCCATCCAGGTCCAACGGCTGCTGCACCGCTCGCACGAATTTGGCTGCTCCCAGCGCAGCATGCGCGCGCCCACGCAACGCGGGCAGCAGCACCAGGAAATCGTGTTCACCAATTCGCAATACCCGATCGCCCGGCCGGACGGCGGCCTCCAGCGCCGCCTGCATTGCTTCTCCCAGCGCGTCGCCAGCGGCATAGCCCAGCACGAGTTCCATGTCGCGCACGCGCTGCGCACGCAACACCACGACGCCGAGCGGCGCGTCGACTCGGGCCGTCTTCATGCACATCGTCAACTCGGCCAGCGCAGCCGCATGGTTCAGCACGATCCGGGCATCCGCGTCACAGGAACAGATCGACCGGGTCGAGACCGTAGGCGCCGGGCGCCAGCGCGCTGGCGATCCGCACCGGATCGTCGCTGTTGGCGCGCACCATCAGGTCGAGCGAGTGGAACTGCGAGAGCACCTGCTTGTCCGGATCGGTCAGCACCATCACCCGCGGTTGCAGGCGCCGCGCCGCGTTCTGCGCGGTGACGATCGCCACTTCGCCGCTGCTCAGCTCCACCAGCGCGCCGATCGGATAGACGCTCATGCACTGCATGAACTGCTCGACGATCTCGGCCGCGAACTGGGTGCCGCGGCCGCGGTAAAGCGACTGCAGCGCAATGTGCTGCGCGGCCGCTGGCTGATGCGGACGTTCGCTCGTCATCGCGTCATAGGCATCGACGACCGCCGCGACCCGGCCCAGCAACGGAATCGCATCGCCTTCGAGCCGCCGCGGATAACCACTGCCATCGATCCACTCGTGATGCGTGCGGATCATGTCGCGGACATGCTCGGGCACCGCGCCGCCGGCGTCGACGATCGCGAGGCCCTGTTCGACGTGCGCCTGCATCCGCCGTCGCGCATCGTCGTCGTATGCGGCGCTGCTGCCGAGCAGATCCGGATCGACCCGCAACTTGCCGACATCGAGCAGCAGTGCGCCGCTGGCCATGTCGATCAGCAGCTCCTGCGGCAGACCGACATGACGGCCGAACGCGGCAGCGAGTGCGCTGCACGACAGCGCATGCCGGTATTCGTAGGCACCGCGCGCACGCAATGCATCCAGCCACAGGAATGCGTCGGCGTTACGCACCAGGCTGCGGACCATGGGCTCGACCGCACCGCGCACGTCCTCCACCGCGACCGCGCGGCCCTCGCGCACGTCGTCAAGCACGCGTTCGGCGAACGCTGCAGCCTGCGCGTGCGCTTCGCGTGCCTGCGGCAGCTCCTGTTCGAACTCGATCTGTTCAGGATAGGTCGCCGCGCCCTGCAGCGCCGCGATCTCGTCGTTAGCGTAGGCGCGCCAGCGCGGCTTCGGCGGCGCGGCAGGCTTCGGCGGCGCAGCATCCAGCAACTGCAACGCCGGGCCAACCGGCGCAAGGCCCCGCTCGACGTCGACGAAAACATACGCACACAGGCCGTCCAGCGTCCGGATATCGTCCTCGGACTCGATCATCACCCCTTGCAACAGGAACGGCGTGCCTTCCCACGGCCGGTCCAGGCGGCAGACATACATGCCCACCTTCAGCTCGTTCACTGCGAGCTTGCGTTCGTCCAGCGTCATTGTTGCGTCGGCCCTCCCGGCCATGGACCCGGCCACCCCCTCGGCGTCGCCATCGCGGTCGCGCCCAGGGCGGCAACACGCGGTACGGCGAACCGGCACGACGGGTCAGGTCGGGCCGGGTGCACAGCGTACATTCTGTCGCCGTGGATGCCGCGTCGTGGCGAGCGGATTGTCCGATTCGGACCGGAAACGTCAAACGCGCCGCCTCGCGTCCGGCATCGTCCGCGAGCGCCGGCGCCCGGCTCGGCCCGGGAGAACCGCCTATGATCGAAAGCCGACCCGATGCAGGAGCGTCCGCCATGTCGTCCCGTCGCCGTTTCCTCAGCGCCGCCGCGTTCGCCGCCGCCGGCCTCGCCCTGGCCCCGCTCGCGGCCTGCAGCGGTGATACCGCTGCACCGCCTCTGCCGGCACCCGCCGGCGCCGCGCCGCCGCCAGCTGCCAATCCGGGCACGTTGATCACCCGCGCGATTCCGTCCACCGGCGAAACCGTGCCGGCGATCGGCGCCGGCACGTCCGGCAGCTACGAGATCGCGCTGGACTCGCCGGAGTTCGCCCGCCTCCAAGAGACGATCCAGGCCTTCTTCGACGGGGGCGCCACGTTGTTCGACACATCCCCCAACTACACCAATGCGGACGAAGTGCTGGGCGCCTTGCTGGCCGCCGGCGTCTGGCGCGACCGGTGCTTTCTTGCGACCAAGATCGCCGCCGACGACCGGGCCGCGATGGAGGCACAGTGGGCGCAGAGCCAGCGCCGCCTGCAGACCGATCACGTCGAACTGCTGCAGGTCCACAACCTGCGCGCGCTCGACATCGCCTGGCCTTACGCACAGCAGCTGAAGGCCTCGGGCGCGACGCGATACATCGGCCTGACCCACTATCTCGAAAGCGGCCATGTCCCGCTCGTCGCGGCGATGCGCGCGCTTCGCCCGGATTTCGTGCAGGTCAACTATTCGGTCAACGTACCGCAGGCCGCGCAGACCGTGCTGCCGGTCGCGCAGGAACTCGGCATCGCCGTGCTGATCAACCGCGCGTTCGACGACGGCAAGCTGTTCGCGCGGGTCAAGGGTTCGACGTTGCCGGAATGGGCGGGCGACGTCGGCGTGACCTCCTGGTCGCAGCTGTTCCTGAAGTTCGCGATCAGTCATCCGGCGGTGACCGCGGTGATCCCGGCGACGGGTCGTCCCGACCGCCAGGCCGACCAGCTGCGCGCCGGCACCGGGCCTCTGCTGAGCGCGGCGCAGCAGGCCGAACTCGTCGCGCAGTTCGCCTGAGGGCCGGCCCGCGATGTCCGACGGAAAGATCGTCGACCTGCTCAACCTGCGACGCGGCGAGGCCGCGCCGGTGCTCGTCGCGGGCCTGTTCTTCTTCTGCATCCTGACTGCGCTGATGATGCTGCGGCCGGCGCGCGACGCGCTGGGCATGGAACGCGGACTCGACAGCGTGCGTTGGCTGTTCGTCGGCACCGCGGTCGTGACGCTGCTGGTCAATCCAGTGTTCGGCTGGCTGGTCGCGCGACTGCGGCGGCTGCACTTCATCTCGGCGACCTATGCGTTCTTCGCGCTGAGCCTGGTCGGCTTCTGGGCGCTGCTGATGTTCGCGCCGGGTGCGGTCGGTGCCCGCAGTGGGCAGGTGTTCTATGTCTGGTTCAGCGTCTTCAACCTGTTCGTGACGATGGTGTTCTGGGCCCTGCTGGCCGATCGCTTCAGCAGTGAGCAGGCCAAGCGGCTGTTCGCGCTGATCGCGGTGGGGGGCACGCTCGGGGCGATCTTTGGCCCCTGGCTGGCCGCGCGCCTTGCCGAACCGTTGGGCACGCCTGCATTGCTGTTGGTCGCCGCGGCATTCCTGGGCCTCTCGATCGGACTGGCCTGGTGGCTGGTGCGGCTGCGCAGCGATGGACCCCGCGATGCACCGCTGGAGGATCGGAACGCTGCCCGGATCGGTGGCAGCGCACTGGCCGGCATCCGCGCGGTGTTCGCGTCACGCTATCTGATGGGCATTGCCGGCTACGTGGTGATCATGACCATCGTCGCGACCTTCATCTATTTCACCCGTCTGCAGATGGTGGCCGCCGCGGAAACCGATCTCGATGCGCGCACCGGGCTGCTCGGCAATATCGACATGTGGACCCAGGTCGCGGTGCTGGTGCTGCAGGTCACGCTGACCGGCCACATCATCCGCCGGCTCGGGCTGGCCTTCGCGCTGGCGCTGCTGCCGATCGCGATGGCAGTCGGCTTCATCGGTCTGGCGATCTACGGCTCGTTCCTGGTGCTGATCCTGCTCGAGGCAACCAACCGCGCGATCCAGCGCGGCCTGACCCGCCCCGCGCGCGAAACGCTGTTCACCGTCGTCGGCCGTGAGGACAAGTACAAGGCCAAGGCCTTCATCGACACGTTCGTCTACCGCGTCGGCGATGTGGTCGGTGCGCAGACCGAAGGCGTGCTCGGACGTCTGGGCCTGGCGCTCGGCGGGCTGGTCAGTGTGGTCGTGCCCTTGGCGCTGGTCTGGGCGGCGCTGGGCATCTGGCTGGGCCGGGCGCAGCAACGGCAGGCCGACGCCGAACCGTCGCCGTCGAACAGCAACGCCGCACCGCGCTGACAGGCGTTCGCCCGCGGCGGGCATCGGCGATGGATAATGCGCGCCCTTGCCGGCGCCCTCCCGATGCAGCCCACGACGAAAGCCCACTGGCAGATCCACTTCTGCGTCCTGCTGTGGGGCTTCACCGCCATCCTCGGCAAGCTGATCACCCTGCCCGCGCTGCCGCTGGTGTGGTGGCGCATGTTGCTGGTCGCCGGCACGCTGATGCTGCTGCCGCGGGTCTGGCGTGGCGTGCGCGCATTGCCGCCGCGTCTGCTGTTGGCCTACGCGGGTGTCGGCGCACTGGTCGCGCTGCACTGGCTGACGTTCTACGGCGCGGTGAAGCTCGCCAATGCGTCGGTCGCAGCGACCTGCATGGCGCTGGCGACGGTGTTCATCGCACTGATCGAGCCGCTGGTCGCACGCAGCCGCTTCTCGTGGCGCGAACTCGCGCTGGGCATCGCGGTGCTGCCGGGCGTGGCGCTGGTGGTCGGCGGCATTCCCGACGGCATGCGCGTCGGCGTCGCGGTCGGCGCGCTGTCGGCGCTGTTCGTCGCCTGCTTCGGGTCCTTGAACAAGCGTCTGGTCGAACGCGCCGATCCGCTGACGGTGACCGCGCTCGAACTCGGCGCCGGTACGCTGACGCTGACCCTGCTCGCGCCCCTGATGCCGTTGCTGTTCCCGGCCTTCGCCGGCAGCCTGCTGACTTTGCCGAGCCTGCATGACGGCGCCTATCTGCTGCTGCTCGCCTTCGCCTGCACGCTGCTGCCGTTCGCACTATCACTGGTCGCGTTGCGACACATGAGTGCGTTCGCCGCGCAGCTCGCGGTCAATCTGGAACCGGTCTACGCGATCGCACTTGCCATCGTGCTGCTCGGTGAACAGCACGAGCTGACGCCGCGCTTCTATGCGGGCGTCGCGATCATTCTGGCGGCGGTGCTGGTCTACCCGCTGCTGTCGCGCCCGCGGCGGATCGTGCATCCGGAAAATCTTGCCGCCGGCGAAGCCAAGCAGATCTCGGACTGAAATCCGGGTCGCAGCGCCGTTCGTAGGATGGGTAAAGCGCCAGCGCAACCCATCATTGCCGTCTCACCGACCGCGGCGGGAAACCGCTAGATCGTGTCTGCCTTGCGTGCCAGACGTGTACTGCAGCATGTAGCAGAAGCTACGCCGTCGATCCAGAATGTGAATCGCGCCATCTCAGCGATGGGGTCCGCTGCGCTCGACCATCCCGCGTGCGATTTTCCGTCGCGATGCACGGCCTCAGGCCAACGCGCAGACCCGGTCGCGCCCTTCGTGCTTGGCCTTGTACAACGCCTGGTCCGCGCGGGCGAGCAATGAGGACGCGTCTTCCTCGGGCTGCAACGCGGCCACGCCGATACTGATCGTTACCGGCAAGCCGGTCGGCATCGCTGCGACGGCTTCTCGCAAGTACTCCGACTCACGCGCGGCGTCCGCCAATGTCCGCTCGGGCAACAGACGCACGAACTCCTCGCCACCGAAACGGGCCACGCGTCCACGCGCAGCTTCTGTCGACAGCAGCATCGCCCCAAGCGTCTGCAGCACGCGGTCGCCTTCTGCGTGGCCGTGCAGATCATTGATCGACTTGAAATGGTCGATGTCGACAATCGCCACCGACATCGGATTGCCGAGCGTGCGCGCCTGGACGATCGCGTGGTCGAGCGTGCGCGAAAATGCCCGCCGGTTCGCCAGGCCGGTCAGCGGATCCGTCAGGGACTGTTCCTCGAGATCGGCATTCTGGTGCTCCAACTCCCGCTGGTAGTGCAGCAATTGCTGTTCGTACCAGCCGCGCTCCTCGACCTGCAGGCGCAACTCCTGGCTGATCCGATGCAGCTCCATCAGGCGCGTCGCCTGACGCGACAAGGCTTCGAGCGCAGTGCGCTGCGCAGGCGTCAATTCGCGCGGCTTGCTGTCGATGACGCAGAACGTGCCCATCGGTTGACCGTCCGCCGCGCGCAAGGGCGCACCTGCATAGAAACGGACATTGGGTGCGCCAGTCACCAGGGGGTTGTCGATGAAACGCGCATCCTCGAGTGCATCGGGCACCACCATGGTGGTGCCCGGGTCGAGGATCGCGTGCGCGCAGAACGCGACTTCCCGCGACGTCTGGCTGCCCTCGATGCCCTGTGCAGATTTGAACCACTGCCGGTCGCGATCGATCAGCGTGATGACCGCCATAGGCACGTCGCAGATCGAGGCGGCGATCGCGACCAGATCGTCGTAGGCCTCCTCGCGCGGCGTATCGAGGATGCGGTATGCGTCGAGGGTGGCCTGCCGCGCAGCCTCGTCACCCGGTGTCGCGGGCCGGATCATGGAAGCAAGACGCCTGGGCGGCGAATCGAGCATGCAGCCATTACGAAACTCCTGAATGGACCGCGACACGGTACCCCACCCAACATGACTTGCCCCGATCGCTGCGCGTGAAGCACCGAATGCGATCCACCACGCAGGCGTTCGCGCTCGGCGCGGATACCCGATACTGCAGGCCCGCCTTGTGAGACCGACCATGCCCGCGCCGATCGAATTTCCGCTGGAACGCGACCACGTCGAACTCAACCAGTTGCTCAAGCTCGCCGGCCTGTGCGACAGCGGCGGCGCCGGCAAAACCATCGTCGCCAGCGGCGCGGTGTTCGTCGATGGCGTGGTCGAGCTGCGCAAGACCTGCAAGATCCGCGCGGACCAGACCGTCGAACTCGACGGCCAGGTGATCCGCGTCGTCGCCGCGCACTGAGGCGCAGAGACACGAACGGCGCCCGCAGGCGCCGTCCGGTCACCCATAAGCGACTGTCGGCTCAGCGGACGCTGTAGCCCGACACGCGCCAGGTGCGGTCCTCGTCGAGACGGAACGACACCAGCTCGCGCACGGCCTGCGGCTGGCTGGCGAACGTGGTCGGCGACGCGACGTTGATGTAGATGCCTTCCGGCACCGCTTCGCCGGCGCGGAACTGCGAACGGCTCACGACTGGCTGGTCGCGCTTGGTCGGCGCGCCGAGGCGGTTGCGGTCGATGTTGAGCTGGCGCACGAACTCGTCGCGAGTCACCGCGCTCTTCATCGTCGCCGAAGCGCCGTCCCAGACTTCGCCGGCGCGGTTGCCGTCGATCATCTGCATGACCTGCACCGCGGCGGCGCCCATCTCGGCGTCCTGGCGTGCGACCTGCGCCTGCTGCTCGGGCGTGAGCTGCTGCTGCGCGGCGGCGCCGGGCTGCGCTGCAGGCTGGGCAGCAGGCTGTTGTGCGTTTGCAGCGGAGGCGAAGGCGACCAGTAGGGCGGCCGACAGCGACAGGCGTAGGGTGTTCATAATCGTGACGTTCCTCGCAGAACTGCTTGAAGTGGACCGAGTGTACGCATTGGATCGTGGCCGGCAAGCGTCCCGCAAGCAGGGTTCTCCCGGGGTCGACGGGTCGCTTTCAGCAGGTATGCTCAGCCGCTTCTCTGCTGCCGTGTGATCCATGGATCGAGCTCCGGACATCGCAGGCGATCGTCGATGACGGACACCGTCATCGTCGTGCTGCTGCTCGCGGCGCTGCTGGCGTGGGCGTTCGTGGTGTTCAACCGGCCGGTGCGCCTGCGCAACCAAGCGAGGACCGCGTGGGCCGACATCCACGTGCAGCTGACGCGCCGCCACGATCTGGTGCCTCAGCTCGTCAGCGCCGTGCAGGCCTATGCGGGTCACGAACGCGCCACGATCGACGCGGTGCCCGCGCTGCGCACGCGGACGATGGACACCGCGGGTGCCGCGACGCTGTCGGATCTCGAGCAATCGCTCGGTGACGGCATCCACCGCCTGATCGCGTTGCAGGAAGCCCGTCCGGCGCTCGCGGCCAGCGACAATTTCGCGCAGCTGCAGACCGATCTCGTTGATGTCGAAGCGCAGCTGCAGTACGCGCGACGCTTCTACGACGGCGCCGTGCGCGATCTCAACGACGCAGTGCAACGCGTGCCGGACACGTTCGTCGCGCGGCTGAAGGGCATCGGCCAGGCAAGCCTCTTGCAGACCGACGACGGCAACCGGCAGCCCGTGGCGGTGGCGGTGGCGCAATGATGCGGTGTGCGCTCCTGCTGCTCGCCTGCCTCGCGCTGCCGGCGTGGGCGCAGGAGCGGATCCTCCGTCACGACGTCGACGTGCGCGTACTCGCCGACGGCCGACTCGATGTCACCGAGCGCATCGAACTGCGCGCGGAAGGCCGCGCTTTCCGCCATGGCCTCATCCGCGATTTCCCGGTCCGCGATCGCGATCCGCATGGCGATGTCGTGGTCACCGATCTGGACATGCTGGACGTGCTGCGCGACGGCCGCGTGGAGCCGTGGCGGATCGAACGGGTCGGCCGCGTGCTGCGTCTGCGCACCGGCGACGCCGGGCATCTGAAGGTGCCGTCGCAGCCGGTGTACACGCTGCACTACCGCACCACGCGGCAACCGCTGTTCGGTGACACGCGTGATGCGCTGTCGCTCGAGGCGATCGGCAGCGACCAGTCGGTGCCGGTCGAACAGGGCTCGGTCACGGTGACCCTGCCGCGGGCCGTCGCGGTCGAGACGTTGCGCGCCGAAGGCATCACCGGCGCGGCCGGACGCGATTTCCACGTGGCCCTGTCGGCCGCGGGCACCGCGCGCTGGACGCTGACGCAAGCGCTGCAGCCGCACACCGGGCTGCACGTGCGGCTGGCATTTCCCAAGGATGTGATCGCAGCGCCGGCGCCGCGTCAGCGCGCACTGTGGTGGCTGCAGGATAACGCCGGACTGCTGGTCGCGCTGGCCGGACTGCTGGTGCTGGCGATGTACTGCGTGCTGCGCTGGCGCCGTGTCCGGCATCCGCAGACGCCGCGCGCCGTGCCCGAGCGCCACGAACCCCCGCCCGGCTTTTCACCCGCGGGTCTGCGTTATCTGCGCCGCATGCGCTATGACGCGCGCAGCTTCGCGGCGGACCTGCTGGCCAGCGCGGTCGACGATCATCTGTGCTTCCATCGCGCACCGCAGGGCGCGCGCACCGGCTGGCGGATCGAACGCACCCATGAAGGCGCACACACGCTGCCGACGATGGAACAGCGCGCGCAGCTGACCGCGCTGCTGCCGGGACCCGATGACGCGGTGGACCTGCGCAGCCGCGAGCAGGCGCGGGTCGCGCAGGCTTGCAAGGCCCACGAACTCGCCCTCCGCAAACGCTTCGTGCCGGCGCTGTTCCGCGCGCACGGCGGCAGCATCCTCGGCGCGCTGCTGATTGCGCTCGCGGCTTCAGTGCCGGCCCTGTGGCTCGCGTGGCACTCGCCTTCGCTGCCGGGGACGGTGCTGGTGGTCGTGTTGATGGCGCCGATGCTGCTCGCGTTCGCGCTGCTCGTGCGTGCGCCAACGGCTGAAGGGCGGCAGGTGCTCGCACACACGGAAGGTCTGCGTCGACATCTGGCGGGCGCCGCGAAAGCGGGACGCCGTCACGGTGATGCGCCTGCGGTGCCCTCGCTCGATGCCGCGCGCTATGTGCGGCTGTTGCCGTACGCGGTGGCGCTCGAGGTCGAAGATGCGTGGACCAAAGCGTTCGCCGCGACGGTCGGCGACGACCAGGCGATCGAAGCGGTCGCCGGCATCGCCTGGTATCGCGGCCTCGTGGTCACCGATCTGGCGCGTTTCAGTCGCTCGGTGGGCGAAAGCCTCGCTGCGCGCATCGCGTCAGTCGCAAGTCCGAACAAGAAGAAAAAGCGCGCGCCGACATCGACGCCGCCTCCGGCCGAGCCGCCTCAGCCTTCCAGATAACGCGCGCCCGGCCCGCGCGCGCCGGCGACATCCTCGGGATTGCGCAGCGGGCAGGCCATCAACGACAGGCAGCCACAGCCGATGCAGCCGTCGAGCTGGTCGCGCAGGCGGGTGAGCTGGTCGATGCGCGCGTCGAGTTCCGCGCGCCAGCGGCGCGACAGCCGTGTCCAGTCCGCCGTGGTCGGCGTGCGCCCGTCGGGCAACGTGTCCAACGCTTCGCGGATCGACGCCAGCGGCATGCCGGCACGTTGCGCAACCTTGATGATCGCCACGCGCCGCAGCACTTCGCGGCCATAGCGCCGCTGGTTCCCGGCGTTGCGGCCGCCGTGGATCAGGCCGTGCCGCTCGTAGAAGTGCAGCGCCGAGACCGCCACGCCGCTGCGCGCGGCCAGTTCGCCGACCGAGAGCACCTCATCTGCACGCCGTGCACGCGTCGTCATCGCTTGACCTCAACATTGGTTGAGGTCATAGCCTGCGCGGCCATCCTTCTTCTGTCCATGGCCGCCCGATGACCTTCGACGACTGCACACCGCACCCCGCTTCCGACTCCGAAGAGTTCGGCGCCGCGTGCGAGACCGCGGACGACACCATGCTCGCCCTCGCCCTCGAGCGCTTCGGCGGGCCCGAGGTGCTGTCGCTGGTCGAACGTCCGATCCCCTTGCCCGGCCCCGGCCAGGCGCTGGTGCGTGTGCTGTCAGCGGGTTTCGGTCCCTGGGACGTGCTGGAGCGCGAAGGCGCTCTGGCGCCGTTCGCTGCTGGCGCGCCGGTGTTTCCGTACGTGCCCGGCGCCGAAGGCGCGGGCACGGTCGTGGAAGTCGGCGCCGGCGTGCAGCGGCTGCGCGAGGGCGACCGGGTCTGCGGCCTGCTGCCGCTGCGCAGTCCCAAGCACGGTTTTCACGCCCAGTTCGTCGTCGTCGATGTGGACCATCTGTGGCCGGTGCCGCCGCGTCTGACCCTGCCACAGGCGGCCGCGCTGCCGGTCGATGGCGGCTTGGCGATGCACGCGGTCGCGGTCGCGCTGGCACTCGGCTCCGGTGATACCGCGCTGGTGTTCGGCGCCAGTGGCGGGATCGGCCATATGGCGTTGCAGTTCGCGCGCCAGCGCGGCGCGCGCGTGCTGGCGGTCGCGTCGGGCGCAGACGGTGTGGCACTGGCCGAACGGCTCGGCGCGGACATGGCCATCGACGGCCGACGCCACGCACTGGCGCCTGCCCTGCGGATATTCGCGCCGGACGGGCTCGACGCGGCGCTGCTGACGGCGCACACCCCGGAGGCCGGGACGATCGTCGATGCGCTCCGTCCCGGCGGGCGTATCGCCTGGCCGCATGGCGTCAGCGCACCCCCGGCACGGGACGACATCGCCGCTTCGGCCTTCGGCGCCGGTGCAGGCGCGCGTCAGGTGCACGCCGCCTGCCGGGCCGCGGCACACGGACCGTTCCACCTGCACATCGACGCGCGCTTCCCGCTGGCCGATACGGCCGCAGCCGCGCGCGCAGTCGGCCGTCACCATCTCGGCCGCATCGTGCTCGACGTGCCCTGACCGCACGTAGCGTCCGCGCCGTGTCGCGCCATCGGTGACCGCCATCGCCGACAATGGACGGCCATCCCGCACGCCTGCCGTGCCGCCCCTGGATTTCACATGCTCCGCTGGTTCGAAAACCGTATCGATCCCTTTCCGCCGTCGATGCCGACGCAGCCGCCGACCACGCTGTTCGCATTCTGCATGCACTACGTGCGCGGCAGCGGCCGCTGGCTGCTGCTAATGGCGGCGTTCACCGCGTTGATCGCGGTGGCCGAGGTCGTGCTCTATGCCTATGTCGGTTCGCTGGTCGACCGCCTGACCTCGCACACGCCCGCGACCTTCATGGCCGCCGAGGGCGGACGGCTGGCGCTGATGGCGGCGCTGGTGCTGATCGGCCTGCCCCTGCTGACCTGGTTCAACGCGATGGTCATCCACCAGACCCTGCTCGGGAACTTCCCGATGCGGATCCGCTGGAAAGTGCATCGCTACCTGCTGCGGCAATCGATGAGCTACTTCCAGGAGGAGTTCGCCGGTCGCATCGCCACCAAGCTGATGCAGACCTCGCTCGCCGTGCGCGAGACGGTGATCAAGCTGCTCGACGTCGGCAACTACGTCATCGTCTATTTCACCGGCGCGATCATCGTGGCCGCTGCCGCCGACTGGCGGATGATGCTGCCCTTCCTCGGCTGGATCCTGCTGTACGGCGGATTGATGTGGCGCTTCGTGCCGCGGCTGAGCCGGATTTCCGAACGCCAGGCCGACGCGCGCTCGGTCATGACCGGCCGCATCGTCGACAGCTACACCAACATCGCCACCGTCAAGCTGTTCTCGCATTCGCAGCGCGAACAGGCCTATGCACGCGAGGCGATGGACGGTTTCCTGCAGACCGTGCACGGCCAGATGCGCCTGGTCACCGTGGTCAATGTCGCCAACTACATGCTCAACATGCTGCTGGTGGGCTCGGTCACCGGTCTGGGCCTGTGGCTGTGGCAGCAAGGCGCGATCAGCACCGGCGCGATCGCCGTCGCCATCGCACTGGCGCTGCGCATGCTCGGCATGTCGCAGTGGATCATGTGGGAACTGTCGGCGTTGTTCGAGAACATCGGCACCGTGCGCGACGGCATCAACTCGATCTCGCTGGCGCCGACGGTCGAAGACGCGGACGACGCGAAGCCGCTGGCGAAGATCGCCGGCGACATCCGCTTCGAGCACGTCGACTTCCACTACGGCCAGAACGACCGCAGCGTCATCGAAGGTCTGGACCTGCACGTGCGGCCCGGCGAGAAGATCGGCTTGGTCGGACGTTCCGGCGCTGGCAAGTCGACGCTGGTGAATCTGCTGCTGCGTTTCTACGACCGCGAGGCCGGCACGATCCGCATCGACGGCACCGACATCGCGACGATCGAACAGGATTCGCTGCGCGCGCAGATCGGCATGGTCACCCAGGACACGTCCCTGCTGCACCGCTCGGTGCGCGAGAACATCCTGTACGGCCGCCCCGATGCAAGCGAAGCCGAGATGATCGAGGCAGCCGAGCGGGCCGAGGCGCACGACTTCATCCAGACCCTGAGCGACGCCAAGGGCCGCACCGGCTACGACGCGCATGTGGGCGAACGCGGCGTCAAACTCTCCGGCGGCCAGCGCCAGCGCATCGCCATCGCCCGCGTGCTGCTGAAGGACGCACCGATCCTGGTGCTCGACGAAGCAACGTCGGCGCTGGACTCGGAAGCCGAAGCCGCGATCCAGGAAAACCTCTACCGCCTGATGCAGGGCAAGACCGTCATCGCGATCGCACACCGCCTGTCGACGATCGCGGCCATGGACCGCCTGATCGTCATGGACCACGGCCGCATCGTCGAACAGGGCACGCACGAAGTGCTGGTCGCCGGCGAAGGCGTGTACGCGCAGCTGTGGAAGCGGCAGTCGGGCGGGTTTCTGGCGGAAG
Source organism: Luteimonas sp. (assembly GCA_045810015.1). Taxonomy (GTDB): domain Bacteria; phylum Pseudomonadota; class Gammaproteobacteria; order Xanthomonadales; family Xanthomonadaceae; genus Luteimonas. The sequence continues at coordinate 103,107 of JBJMWR010000023.1, read as the reverse complement.
GGTGAGGCGTCGCGAATTGCCCTTGCCGGGCTACAGCGCGAACGTTTCCGCGTAGAAAATCCGAGCTGGGGATTTGAGCCCGTCTCCCTGAGGGAGAGGGGTTGGGGTGAGGGAGACAGGTCGCGGATCTTCCAGGACAGCGCGAGGCTTTCCACGGATGCCCAGTCAAATCCCTGCCCTCACCCCACGCGCTGCGCGCGTCGACCTCTTCCGAAGGGAGAGGTGCTTGGTTCATGGCGGGCGGTTAGACCCTGAACTTGCAGGCTTCGAGCAAGTCTTTGCGGCAGATGCCGCTCCTGAAGCTTCGAGCCACAGCAACGCCCGCCCAGCACCACATCCCTAAGCGCCGATTACGGAACCGGCGCCTCCGCCTCTTCATCCGCCGCCGCATCGCCCTCGTCCGCAGTCTCGCTCGCAGCCCGCGATTCGGCAGAAACGGCCGCAGGCGCAGGTGTCGGCGCCACACGCGTCGGCGTCGCAGGACGTGCAGCCGGACGCGGCTCGCCCACAGGCACGCCGAGGATGCGCAGGCGGCTTGCATTACCGGCCGCGGCGGTCAGCGCGCCGACCAGATCGAATTCCGACAGCGGGCTCTCGGTCGGGCACTGCTCGTCGGGGAAACCGAACTTGCCGCGCAGTTCGAGGCCGCAGTTTGCCATCTGTTCGACGTCACGGTCGGGCGCATTGCACGTGGTGTCGAACGCGCGCGCGTACGCATCGCGTCGGGCAACGAAGTCCTGGCCGCACTTGCGCATCAGACGCAGGCGGTCGAGATCGTCCTGGGCCGGGTTCACGCCGTCGAGGCCGTAGAGCTTGAGTTCGTCCGGGGTGAGGATGCGCAGGCTGCGGTTGGGCACGGCCATCATCAGGTCGGCCACCGCGACCGCGGCGCCGTTGCGCTCGAGGTAGTCACGCACGCGGCCGTAGACCGCGCGCAGTTCGCGGTTGAGTTCGGCGCGGGTGGAGGCGCTGGAGCTCATGCGGATGATGCGGTGGATGCCGACGCGTCCGCCGATCAGACGCGTGTCGCCACCGGCGAGCAGAAACACGCAGGAGCTGTGGCAGACCGCGCCTTCGCGCACCCAGATCGTCCAGCGCGTTTCGGCGATCACGTCGCCGGCGCGGATGGCCTCTTCGACCATGCCGCCGCTGGAATCGATATCGAGCACGCGCTTGTTGATCGACAGTTCGTCGGCGACCACCGCGAGCCGCTTCATCAGACGGGTGAAATCCTCCGTGACCCGGCCCTTGAAGCGCAGCCGGAACACACCGCGTTCGGCGCAGTCGGCCATCGCCTCGCGCAGCGCGTCGTGGTCGAACGCGGTCAGCGGGGTGCCGTCACCGGCGTTGGCGTAATCGAGTTCGCAACTGATCGACGCCGTGCCCGCGGGCAGCGTCATCGGCGACCAGTCCACGCCGCCGGTGTCGGGCTCGGCCACCGGCACTGCCGGCACGGCGTCGACATCGACCGGCGCGCTGCTGACGGCGCCGCCTTCTTCCGGGCTCGCAACCTCGACCGTTTCGACCGGCGGCGTGGTGTCTTCCGCGGTGCGCTGGCAGGCCGCCAGTGCGATGCAGGCGCTCAACAACAGCGGCAATGGCAGGCGCCGGATCGACATCGGAAGACAGGTCCTGTGGGCGGGCACGCGCGGCGCGCGACGATGCCCGACAGTCTAGGGGTTGCGCCCCGCGCCGGACGAATGCGGAATGAATGTCGGCCCCATCGCGGTGCCGATCGCATCACGCACCGTTGACAGGCGCGCGCCTCAGCGCGGCGTCAGCCCACGCAGCAACGCGGCGTGGAACTCGTCCGGCGCCTCGACCTGCGGCGAATGGCCGAGCGCGGGAAACTCGACCAGCTGCGCGTCCGGAATCGCTTCGGCGGCCTTGCGGCTTAGCGCCGGGTAATCGCCCAGGCGTGCGGCGACCGCCTCCGGCGCGCGGTTCGCACCGGGTGCGGTGCGGTCCTTGCCGCCGATCATCAACAGCGTCGGCACGCGCAGCTTCGGAAACTCGTGGACCACCGGCTGGGTGAACACCATCTCCGAGGTCTGGGCGTGGTTCCAGGCGACGATCTCGCGATCGGGGCCGGCGTACATGCCGGCCAGCATGTCGACCCAGCGGTCGTAGCGCGGCGCCCACTGGCCGTCGTAATAGAACTTCAGCTGATAGGCCTTGATGCTGTCGAACGTGGTCTTGCGCTCGCCCTCGACCATCGTGTCGATGCTGGCGTACGGCACGCCTTCGGCCTGCCAGTCCTCGAGCCCGATCGGGTTGACCAGCACCAGCTGCTCGACCGCGTCGGGATACTGCAGCGCATAGCGCGTCGCGAGCATGCCGCCCATCGAATGCCCGATCAGCACGGCGCGCTCGACGCCCAGTGAGTCGAGCAGGTCATGCGTATTCGCCGCCAGTTGCGCGAACGAGAACTGGTAGCCGCGCGGCTTGGTCGATCCGCAGAAGCCGACCTGGTCCGGCGCGATCACCCGCCAGCCGGCATCGACGAGCACGGTGATCGTGTCGTCCCAAGTCGGCCCGCAAAAATTCTTGCCATGCAGCAGCACCGCCGTGCGGCCGTTGCCCGCGTCTTCGGGGCGCACGTCCATGTAGGCCATCGACAGCGACTGCCCCTGCGAGTTAAGCGCATGCGCCTGACGCGGATGCGGATACTCGAAACCCTGCAGTTCACCGCCATACGGCGACGCGAACACGGAGGGCGCCGATAGCGCGGCGAGCGACAGGACGAGCGGAGCGATGCGGGTCATGGCGGCGTGTTCTCTTGCAGGGGGCGACGATGATGCCATCGCGCCGCCGGCATACGACCGACGGCGCGCGTGCTCGAAACCTGTTCGATGCGGTGAGACAGGTCTCAGCGCTCGGGCACGGTCCACAGATAGATGCGCGTGCCGTCGACCTCCTGGGTCTGCTCGGGTTCCCACTGGTCGGCCATGTCGAAGGCGTGGCTGACGATGCGCGTGCCGGGCTTGAGCTCGGCCAGCAGCTTGGGTCGCAGCTTCACGTTGAGGCTCTGCAGCAGATACAGCGTGACCACGCTGGCCTCGCTGATGTCTTCCTCGAACAGGTCGGCTTCCTTGAACGTCACCAGATTGGTGACGCCGGCCGTCTCCGCATTCGCATTTGCCTCGCGCACACGCACCGGGTTGATGTCGATGCCGACGCCGCGCACACCGAAGCGCTGCGCCGCGGCGATCGGGATGCGGCCATCGCCGGAACCGAGGTCATAGAGCACATCGCCCTCCTTGACACCAGCCAGGTTGAGCATCGCGTCGACCACCGGCTCGGGCGTCGGCACATAGATGACATCCGGTTCGCGCGATGGCCGCGGCGCGCTTTCGGCGTGCGGCGAATCCGGGCCGATCGCGGTGGTCACCGTGTGCGTAGTGTTCATTGCGTCTTCGTTCGCCGCCGCGCTCGTGGCACTGCCGTCCGCCGGCTCGTAGGCGTTGACCGCCTTGTCGGCGCAGGCCAGCAGGAATGGCGTGCAGATGGCGAGTGCGATCAGGGTCTTCTTCGATTTCATGCCGGCGTCTCCTCGGGATGCGGGATCGGTTTGAACAGCAACAGCAGCAGGCCGCCGACCGCGAGCACGGCGACGCCGACGAGCGCCCCGCGTCCGGTGTAGGCCAGACTGGAATACAGCAGATAGGCGCTGGTCGCGCAGAACAGCAGCGGCAGTACCGGATACAGCGGCACGCGGAACGGACGCGGCAGGTCCGGATCGCGCCGGCGCAGCACGAACAGCGATATGCCGACGAGCAGGAAGAACAGCCAGAACACCGGCGCGGTGTATTCCACCGCGACCTCGAAGCCGTCGCGCGCGAACGCGCCGAGCCCGACCAACGCGAGTGCGAGCACACCCTGGGTCACGATCGCGGCGCGCGGGGTGCCGCTGCGTGCATCCCAGCGGCCGATGAAGCCCAGCGCCGGGAAATCGCGACCGACGGCGTACACGCTGCGCGCGCCGGTGATCAGCGTCGCGTTGGCAGACGTCAGCGCCGCCGCCACGACGATCACGCTCATCAGCACCGCGCCCGTCGGCCCGAACACGCGGCCCATGACTTCGGCCGCGACCGCGTTGTGTTCGGCCATGCCGCCGAGGCCCAACACTTTCAGGTAAGCAAGGTTCACCAACACGTAGAGCGAAGCGACCGCGATCAGGCTCAGGATCAGCACGCGCGGCATCCACTTCTTCGCATCGCGTACTTCGGAGGTCACGTAGACGGCTTCGTTCCAGCCGCCATAAGTCAGCAGCACGAACACGAGGATCAGACCGATCGCGCTGTCACCGCCGCTGCCGGGAATCGGCGCGATGTCGGTCGGCGCGAACATCAGGCCGGCGACGACGATGACCAGCACGCCGATGATCTCGGCGATCGTCAGCCAGGTCTGCACCGCCGCGCCCTGGCGCGTGCCGATCCAGTTGACGATGGTCAGCAGCACGACTGCAGCGCCGGCATACAGCGCGGACGACCACGGCCCGAGATCGAACAGCTGGCCCATGTAGTCGCCGACGATGAAGCACAGCAGGGCGATCGAGCCGGTCTGGATCACCGACACGCGCGCCCAGGCGAACAGAAATGCAGGACGTGGCCCGTAGGCGCGGCGCAGATAGTTGTAGTCGCCGCCGGCCTGCGGATAGGTGGTCGCGAGTTCGGCGTAGCAGAGCGCACCGACGATCGACAGGATGCCGCCGACCACCCACGCCGCGAGCATCACGAATTCGCTGCCGGAGGCACCGGCAATCAACGATGGCGTACGGAAAATGCCGGCACCGACGACGATGCCGATGGTGATCGCGAACGCATCGCGCGCACGGAGTGTGGCGCGCGGTGGCACAAGGTCGGCCGTCACTGGCCGGCGTTCGCATAGTTCCATGAGGCTCCAGAGTGGCGCGGACTGATCGCCGATGGATGGCGATTCGGGACTGCTGGGCCCCACGATTCAAGCACTGTCGCGATTCAGGTGACGTGAACGCGACGCGACGCGACGCGATGGAGCGTACGCGTGCGATGTGGTGTCGCTTTGCCGAAACGCTCGATCGGCTCAGTCGAAGCCGGCGTCCGACAATGCAGAATCCACATCGTCGGGGACGACTACCGTATCGACGACCGCCTCGTCGCGCATCGCTTCAAGCACACCGAACAGGCTGCGCAGGTCCTGCGCATTGTGCAATCCCACGCGCCGCAGCTTGTCCGCACTGCCGCCGCGCAGGTAATCCAGCCACGCCGCAGGCGCTTCGCTGCCTGGCAGATCGTCCTCGCGCAGCACGCCGAGTAGTTCGCGCTCGACCGTGGCCAGCTTGCAGTTCGCCCAGACGCCGCGATAGCGACGGCGCACCGGATGCAGCAGATCGACATGGCGCAGCTCGATCAGCGGATCGCGCAGCCGGGCGAGGCGATAGCGCGTGGTCAGCAGCGGGCGGTCGTAGCTGCGGCCGTTGTAACTGACGAGCACCGTCGCAGGCCGCAGCCATTTGGAGAACGTCTTCAGCATCTCGCGCTCGGCGCCCAGCGTGGTGATGCACAGCTGGCGGATGCGCATGCGTCCATCGATGAAATCGGCGGCGCCGATCATGAAGGCGCGCGTGCCGGTACCGCCGGCGAGTCCGGTGGTCTCGGTATCGAAGGCCAGCAGATCCGAACGTTGCGCCGGCTCGTGGCGGATGTCGTAGAGCGCGAGTTCGGCGTCGTCGTGCGGCCACGGCGCGGTCTGTTCGAGATAGCGCAGGCCCGGCGCGATCTCCTCGCCGGGCAGCGCGCGATCGATCGGACCGGACGGGCGCGCTGCTGGCGTCGGCACGCGCAGCTTCATCAGCTTGCGCAGCTGCGCGACGACCTGCTCCGGCGAGCGCGCACCGTCTGCGCGCGGCCACTGCGCGCGCAGCGCGGTGGTCGGCATCGGCGGTGTCGGGGTCACCGACGGCAAGGCGGTGCCGGCCTGGCTGCGCAGCAGGCCGAGGCGTTTGGCGAGTGCACTCATGCGGGCAGCTGTGGCGCTTGGACGAGCAGTTCGATCACGCGCGCAGCGAGCTGGCGCGGCGTGCGTTCGGCATCCTCTTCGGACGCGAGGATCGGCCCGACGCAGGCCGGGCAGCCGGCGCGGCAGCTGCATGAAGAAACGAGCACCGCAGCCTGCGCCAGCAGTTCATCGCGGCGCTCGTACAGCGGCGACGACAGACCCACACCGCCCGGGTAGTTGTCGTAGAGATACAGCGTCGGCGTGAACCGCCCGATGCCTTCGAAGTCCAGCGCTGCGCCATCGCCATCGCGCAGTTGCCCGCGGCCGCGCTGGTCGGCGGTCGCGAACCAGGTGCCATCGCCGCCGCCCACTGCCTTCTGCAGATCGCGGCTCTCGGCCATCACCGCGACCTGCGCGACCAGATGCAGTGCATACGACGCGCCGAGAAAGCCATCGAGCGCCTCGTGGCGCGCATCGAACGCGCGGTCGAGTGCCTGCTGCGGCAGCTGCCACCACACCGCACTCGTATGCAGTTCCTGGTCCGGCAGGTTCACCGGCCCGTAGCCGATGTTCTCGTGTGTGTGGAAGCGGATCTTCTTGTAGCCCGACACGCGTCGCACGACGTGCACTTCGCCCAGGTGCGCACTGCCCTGCCCGGCGTCGGCCTGCGCCTCGTCATCGAGCACCTTCAACTTCGTGTAGTCGATCGCGTCGGTGTAGTAGTCGACGTGGGTGCGCTGCACGTAGGCCTTGCGGCCTTCCCAGTCGAGACGCTCGACCTGGAACGGCTCCGACTGGACCATGTGGATCGCACCTTCGTAGAGCGTGAGCGCGGCGGCCGAATAGTCGACCTCGGCGATGATCGTCTGGCGCCCGTCGGTGCGATCGACGACGACGAAATTGCCGTCGGCGACCGAGCGCAGGTTCACCGCCTGCGCCGGATAGCTGTCGGCGATCCATTCCCAGCGGTCGCCTTCGTGATGCAGCACGCCGGATTCGGCCAGCACCTCCAGCCACGGCAGGGGCGCGACCGGGCCGAACATGTCGCCGTCGACGAACGGCAGTTCGAACGCGGCGCAGCGGATGTGGTCGAGCAGGATCAACGGCTGGTCGGGTTCGATGCGCGCGTGCTCGGGATTGGCGTCGGCGAAGAACTCCGGATGCCGCACCACGTACTGGTCCATCGGTTCGGAACTCGCGACCAGTACGCCGACCGACGGCTGCTGCCGGCGACCGGCGCGGCCGAAGCGCTGCCACGTCGCCGAGATGCTGCCGGGATAGCCGTTGAGCACCACGACATCGAGACTGCCGATGTCGACGCCGAGTTCCAGCGCCGAGGTACTGACGATGCCGTCGATGTTGCCGGCACGCATCTCGCGCTCGGCCGCGCGACGCTCGGTCGGCAGATAGCCGCCGCGGTAGGCGCGGATGCGCTTGGGCTTGCGCGGGTCGTGGTCGAAGACCTCCTTGAGGTACTTGGTCAGCACTTCGACCATCAGCCGCGTCTGGCAGAACACCAGCGTCTTGAGCCCGGCGCGGATCGCCATGCGCGCGATGCGGTTGGACTGCGAACGCGCGGATGCGCGCAGGCCGAGATCGGGATTGATCACCGGCGGGTTCCACAGCAGCACGTGCTTGTCGCCGCGCGGCGCGCCCGATTCGAGGATCGATTCCAATGTGGCGTCGTCCACTTCCACCAGCGCACGGCCGTGCTCGCGCGCATTGCCGATCGTCGCCGAGCACAGGATGAACTGCGGCGTCACGCCATAGAACGCGCAGACACGCTTGAGCCGGCGAATCACATTCGCAACGTGCGAGCCGAACACGCCGCGATAGGTATGGATCTCGTCGATCACCACATAGCGCAGGTTCTCGAAGAACTGCGCCCACTTGGTGTGATGCGGCAGGATCGCCTGGTGCAGCATGTCCGGATTGCTGACCACGATGTCGCCGTTGATGCGGATCGCCTGGCGCGCATCGCCGGGCGTATCGCCGTCGAAGGTCGCCGCGCGCAGGCCGAGTTCCCCGGCTGCGTTGAGTTCCAGCAGTTCCGCCACCTGGTCCTGCGCCAGCGCCTTGGTCGGGAACAGATACAACGCCTTGCTGCGCGCGGTGATCGCGGCCGACAGGACCGGTAGCGTGTAGCACAACGATTTGCCCGACGCGGTCGGCGTCGCGACCACCAGATGACGGCCGGCTTGGGTCGCCGTCCAGGCATCCGCCTGATGGCGATAGAGCCGGTCGATGCCGCGGCTGCGCAGCGCGGCTGCCAGCGCTTCGGGCACGTCGTCGGGCAAGGGTGCGTAGTCGCCGGCCTGCCCGGGAAGCAGCAGGGTACCGGTCACGCGGCCCGGGTATTTCGCCGCGAGCTTCGTGGCCAGCGCGCTGCCTGACACCGCATCGCCAGTGGTCGCCAGTGCCTGCTCAGGCTTGAGAATCGCGTTCAAGGGCCTGCTCCGGCGCTTCGATCGGGGCGCAAGCGTGGCCGCGGTGCGTCTCACCCGGCGAGACTGCAGGCTCACGCGTGGCAAACGGACGCTTCACGGCGGGGGTACCCGGCCTCGCCCAGCATCGTCGCTCCACTCCCCCGGAGATACCCCGATGCAGAATCTCGACGGCAAGAAGATCGCCATCCTCGCCACCGACGGCTTTGAACAGTCCGAACTCGAACAGCCGCTCAAGGCGCTCAGGGACGCCGGCGCGCATGTCGATGTCATCTCGCCGGGCGATGCCAGCGCGATCAAGGGCTGGGACCAGAAGGACTGGGGCCGTAGCGTCGATGTCGACGTGGCGCTGTCCAAGGCGGACCCCGGCAGCTACGACGCACTCGTGCTGCCTGGCGGCCAGATGAATCCGGACGTGCTGCGCGCCGACAAGGACGCCGTGGCCTTCGTGCGCGCGTTCGGCGATGCCGGCAAGCCGGTCGCGGCGATCTGCCACGGCCCTTGGTTGCTGGTCGAAAGCGGCCTGGCAAAGGGCCGCAAGGTCACCTCGTGGCCGTCGGTGAAGACCGATCTCGTCAACGCAGGCGCACACTGGGAAGATTCGGAAGTCGTCGTCGACGGCAACCTCATCACCAGCCGCAAGCCGGACGACATTCCGGCGTTCAACGAGGCGATCGCGAAGGCGGTCGCTGGCTGACACCACGCAAGGAACACGCACGATGACGATCGAACTGCAGATGCTCGGCTGGGCGATCGTCCTCGGCCTTCTTCATATCGGCGTGGCCGCCGCGTTCGCCACAGCGCAACGCGGCGTGCGCTGGAATGCCAGCAACCGGGATGGCGCGGACATCCCGCCATTGACCGGCGCCGCGGTTCGTACTGCGGCCGCCAGTCGCAACTTCCTCGAAACGTTTCCGGTGTTCGCCGCTGCGGTCCTCGCGGTCGTCGTCGCGGGCCGCGCGGATGCTGGCACCGCGCTCGGCGCGCAGGTCTACTTCTGGGCGCGTGCCGCCTATCTGCCGATCTATGCCGTCGGCATTCCCTATCTGCGCAGCGCCGTGTGGGTGGTCTCGCTGTGGGGCACGATCCAGATCATCAAGCCACTGTTCTGAGTTGCATTGCAGCAACGCAGCTGCCTGGCCGCGCGCATGCGTGTATGTCGATCAGTTTGAATTTTTGCTTTTCCGCGACACATCGCAGCCGTCGCTGAACGCACCAGCGTTGTCATCGAAATAGACTGTCGGGTTCACGGAAACGAGACGAAGCGGACCGTAGCCTGCGCGCTCCCAACCCGCAGTACCTCCGCATGAAGCACGATTCCGACCGCACCCTCGTGATCTCGCTCGGCCGCAACGGCCGCGCGTCCTATCCCGAACGCCCGTGGGAAGACATCGAGCCCGTGCTGCGCCGCATGTGGGAATTCGACAGCCGCCTCCGCGCCTGGCAGGACGTGCGCGCCGAGGTCCAGGCCGCATGGCGCGCCAGCGACGATCTGGTCCCGCCGCGCGCACGACGCGCCTTGGAGCGCAGCCGCGCTGCCTGATCTTTTTCAGCGCTGCGCGTTCAGCAGCGCGCGCAGCTCAGCCGCCGGCATTGGCCGGCCGAACAGCCAACCCCGTGCGTACAGCGGGTAGTCGACCGTGCGCAGCCAGTCGCGCTGGGCTTCGGTTTCGCCGCCTTCGATGACCACCTGCAGACCCAGAGTGCGGGCGAGGTCGATGATCTGTGGGACCAGACTGACCTGCACCGCATCGGTGCCGATGGTGCGGGTGAACGAGCGGACGATCTTCAGTGCGTGCATGTCGAGTTCGGCCAGATAGGCGAGGCTGGAATAGCCGGTATCGAAGTCGTCGATGTAGACGTGGTGGCCGAGTTCGCGCAGGCGCTTGGTGCCGGACACGGCGATGTCGCGGGCGGTCGTGGAGTGCTCGGTGAGGTCGATGCCGACGCGTTCGCGTGCGATGCCGGCAGCGTCCAGCGTCTGTGCGATGCCGGCATGGAAGCGGCTGTTGTCGAGATCGCGGCCGAGATATTGACGGTGACGCGGAATTCGCCCGGTACGGCCAGCACGTCGCCGAAGTCGGCGGCCACGCGGCGCACCACGAGCTGGGTGATGCGGCCGATGCTGCCGTTCTCCTCCGCGATCGGGATGAAGCGCACGGGCGAGACCATGCGGCCGTCGCGGTCGCGCCAGCGCACCCGTGCTTGGGCGCCGACGAGGGCGCCATCGGTGATCCGCACGACCGGCTGGCATTCGACTACCAGCGCGTCCTGGTCGATCGCGCGTAGCAGGCGGCCTTCGACCGAACGCCGGCGCAGATGTGCCAGCAGCAACGCCAGCCCGACCGCTGCGCCTGCCCCCGCACCGAGCACCGTGCACACCAGCAGCAGCGGCCACTGGCTGTCGGACAGCGCAGCCTTCGACAACGTGCTCACGACGCACACGGCGTGGTCGCGCGCGCACATCGGATAGACCAGCACACCGTCGCGATCGAGCGGCCGCCCCGCGCGCAGCGTGGCCGCGTCGAGTTGCGTGGCGACGCCGTACAGCGGCAGGAAGCGCTCATCGCCGTCGACATAGCCCATCGTGAAACCGATGTCGGACGCAGGCCGAAGGCGGAACGCGAGCGGATCGAGGATCACCCGGGTATCGCCCAGCGCGAGTACCGGCGCGCGGCTGCCGCTGGCGAGCAGCTGCAGTTCGATCGTCGCGACCCGCAGTCCGTCGCGGGTCACCCGCTGCGACGGTTCGGTCGCAGTGGGCACCGGCAGACGGAACAGACTCGCCGTGCAGCGCAGCTGTCCAATCTCGACGCGGCCGATGTCCTTGACGAAATAGGTGCGATACACCGCTTCGCGCATCTGCTCGAATTCGCGCTCCGTGCAGAGGGCCTGCGACTGCCGGTTGAACGTGTCGAGCGTCCGGCGGGACTCGTCGTCGAGTTCCTGTGCGCGCTTCAGCAGCATCGTCGCGCAGCCGCCGAGGCGCTGTTCGGCGATATTGGATGACGACCTGCCACGACACGAAAGCCGCCAGCAACGCACCGGTGAGCGCGAACCCCGCGATCGTCGCCGCGCGGAGAATCCGCTGTCCTGTCGCATGCGCGTCGTCCAGCTCGCCTCCCCGGCATCAGCCGCGTCCGGCGGCCACCCGCAGAACTATCGCCGCGCGTCGGGAGCGCCGGTCATTGCGCAGGGTTTACATCCGCTTGCCGGCGGCATGACGCCCACGCGCGCAGGCTGCAGTTCCACTCGAGGAGACCGCACATGAGCACATCCAATCCCACGCGCCCGGCTGCACCCGAGGACGAAAAGGCATTGCGCGATCACGAGGACCTGCCGGAGACCGACGGCCCACCATTGCGCGATCCACGTTCGCAGTCCGCGATCGACAACATCGGCCTCGACGACCAGGCCGATCTTCTGGATCCGGAACTCGACGACCAGCCGGGCGATCGCGATGCGACGGGGCGTTCGTTCGCGGACGATGTCCGCAGCGATACCGGCGTCGAGAACGGTGAGCCGAGATAAGACCCGCCGGATGACTGGAAACACGGGCCGGCATCGCCGGCCCGTGCTGTCTCAGCGGCGATACACCGCGGCGTTGATGCAAGCGAAGATGCTGACCACGAACCAGCCGAACGGCAGCAGCGATACCGTGAGCAGCCAGGTGATCACGAACGCGATGCACGCGGCAGCGAACCAGAGAATGGCTGACAGGATGCGGCCCTGCACCAGCTGGCCGAGACCGGGGACGAAGAAACTGCAGATCGCGGCAATGACGTTGCCAGCCGAACCCTGTGCGCTCATGGGGATGCTCCCGAAAATGCTTGAAGGCGGCGATCCTCCCGCATCAATCTGAATGGGCACGTGAAGGGTGACGTGTTGCCCGTCGCAACCCCACTCGCGGCCGACGTCCGTTGAAGACAGCACTACCCAAGGATGTCGCCATGTCTCGCCTCCGCTCTGGCCTCTGCGCCCTGCTCTGCCTGACCGTGCTGCTGCCGACGATGACGACGGCCCAGCGCATGCCTGATCTGGTCGTACCGCCGCTGGTGGTCGCCGATGCCGGCGAATCGCCGGTGCGACTCGAATCCGCGGCGATGCGCGTGGAGACCGGCGCCGGCGTTGCGCGGACGACGATCGATCTGACGCTCCGCAATCCCGCGGGCCGTGTGCTCGAAGGCAACCTGCGGTTCCCGCTGGCGCCGGGCCACCAGATCGTCGGCTTCGCGCTGGATATCGACGGCGTGATGCGCGATGCGGTGCCGGTGCCGAAGGACCGCGGCCGCGAAGTGTTCGAAACCATCGTCCGCGAAGGTGTCGACCCGGGCCTGCTCGAACAGACCGCGGGCGATGCGTTCCGATTGCGCGTCTACCCGTTCGCGCCCGGCGGTACCCGGCAGGTGCGGCTGGTGCTGATGGCACCGCTGCAGCGCGACGGACGTGCGGACACGGTCACGCTGCCGCTCGCCTTCGCCCGCGGACTCGATCACATCGAACTGACGCTGGCGACGCCCGGTCGACCGGTGCTGTCCGGTCTCGTCGGAACACCCGTGATCACGCGATCCGGCGCGGATCACCGCGTCACGCTGCGCGCTGGCGACATCGCGGACGCCGGCATCGCGATGCTGAAAGTGCCATTCGAACGGCGACAGGCCGTACAACTGCAGCGCCGCGACGGCGCGACCTGGTTCGTGGCCGATGTGCCGGTCGATGCCGCCGATACACCGCGCGTGCTGCCGCGCCGCGTCGGCCTGGTGTGGGACAGCTCGATGTCGGGCCGCACGCGTGCGCACGCACTGGAGTTCGCGCTGCTGGATGCGTACTTCCGCGCGGCCGGCGACATCGAGGTGGAGCTGCTGCGCCTGCGCGATGTCGCGGATGCGCCGCAGCGGTTCCAGGTGCGCGAAGGCGACTGGCGTGCGCTGCGCCGGGAACTGGAGTCGACGGTGTACGACGGCGCCACCGCAGCCGGCGGTTGGAGCCCTGCAGCGGACACGGACGAGTTCCTGCTGTTCGGCGACGGTCTGTTCAACCACGGTGCCGATGCGTTCCCCGCGTTCGCCGAAGGCCAGCGTCTGTACACCGTGCAATCCGCGAACGGCGACGCTGCACGGCTGGCGGCGCTGGCACAGGCGCGCCATGGGCGCGCGATCGATCTGCGCGATGCCGGCACACTGCCCGCGGCGACGCGCGCACTGCTGCACGACGCGCCCGCGCTCGTCGCGATCGACGGCATCGGTGCGCGTGATCTCGTCGCCGAATCGAACGTGGCGATGCCCGGCGTCGTGCGCATCGCGGGGCGCCTCGATGCATCGCGCGCCGACCTGACCCTGGAGGTGCGCAACGGCGACCGCACGCAGCGCATCCCGCTGTCGATCGATGCCGTGCGCACGCCGCAGGGCGAACTCGCGGCATTGCAGTGGGCGCGTTTCCAGCTCGCAGCATTGCAGGCAGAACCCGAGCGCAATCGCCAGCGCATCGCCGCACTCGGGCAGCGCTTCGGACTGGTGACCCCGGGCACGTCCCTGCTGGTGCTCGAACGCATCGAGGACTACGTGCGCTTCGACATCGCGGCGCCGGCGGCCATCGCCGAAGTGGTGGCCGCTGCACGCCTGCAGACCGCGGCCACGCAGGCGCGTGACCGTCAGACACGACGCGATGCCGTCGCGCGCGGCTGGGCCGAGCGGATCGCGTGGTGGGAACGCGTATTTCCGAAGGATGCGCCGCCGCAGATTGCCGCAGCGCAGGATGTGCAGGCGTCCAGTCGCGTGCTGCCGATGCCACCGCCACCGCCCGCACCCGCCCCTGCCGCCGCGCCGATGATGATGATGGCCGAAGCCGCCGCGGCGCCGATGGCGATGCGATCCGCGCCGGCGCCGCTCGCACTCGGTGCGCGTACGCCGGCGGATGCGTCCGTCGCTGCGTCGCCGTCGACCGCGACGATCCGCCTCAACCCCTGGCAGTCCGACGCGCCGCTTGCCCGCCGTCTGCGCGATGCGCCCGATGGCGAGGTCTATGCGCGCTATCTCGATGCACGCGATGCCGAAGTCCAAGGCACCGCGTTTTATCTGGATGCAGCCGATGTGCTGCAGCGGCGCGGCGAGACCGCGCCTGCCCTGCGCGTGCTGTCGAACCTCGCGGAACTGGATCTCGACAACCCGCATGTGCTGCGCGTGCTCGCCTATCGCCTGCGCGAAATGAAGCGCGACGACCTCGCCGTGCCGGTGCTCGAACGCGTGCTGGCGATGCGGCCGGAAGAACCGCAGAGCCTGCGCGATCTCGCCCTCGCGCATGCGGCGATCGGGAACCGCCAGCGCGCGATCGATCTGCTCGCCGACGTCGTCGACGGCGAGTGGAACGGCCGCTTCGCCGAGATCGAACTGACCGCGCTGGCCGAACTCAATGCACTCGTTGCGACCGCGCCGGCGCCGCTGGATACCTCGGCCATCGATCCGCGCCTGCTGCGCAATCTGCCGCTGGATCTGCGCGCGGTGTTGAGCTGGGACAGCGACGACAGCGACATGGATCTGTGGGTCACCGATCCGGACGGCGAGAAAGCCTATTACGGCAATCGTCTGACCCGTCAGGGCGCGCGCATGTCACCGGATTTCACCCGCGGCTACGGTCCGGAAGAGTTCGCGCTGCGCGACGCCAAGCCCGGCACCTATCGCGTGGAAGCGAACTTCTTCGGCCAGCACCAGCAGCTGGTCACCGGCGCGACCACGCTGCAGCTGTGGCTGAGCACCGGCTTCGGCACCGCGGCGCAGACCGACCAGCGCATCACGCTGCGGCTGTCGGATGCGCGCGAAACGGTGTTCGTCGGCGAGTTCGAAGTCGAATGACGCAGTGCGTCTGCGCGCGGCTCACGTCGCGTGCAGGCCCGGCCACACCAGTGGTGCGAGCAGCATCCAGATTGCCATCGCGACCATCATCAGGTTCTCGGTCAGCGACACGAAACCCAGCGGCACATTGCTGCCGCCCCCGACGCAGGCACACTTGAGGGTGCGCTTTTCGATATAGACCGCCTTGAACACCGAGACCGCACCGACGCTGCCGATCACCAGCGCCAAGGGCGCTGCGAACCAGGTCAGCGCGCCGGCCACCATCAGCACGCCAGCGAGTGCCTCGGCAAAGGGATACAGGGTCGCGTATGGCACCCAACGCTTCGCCAGCAGGTCGTAGTTGAGGAACATGCTGGAGAAAGTCTGCACGTCCTGCAGCTTCAGCAGCGCGAGCACGCACATGCTCAGACCCACGAACCATTCGGCAGCGCGCACCGTCAGCAGGCTGCCGTACACCGCATAGGACAGCGCGAGCGCCGTCAGCGCGCTCATCGCGAACAGCGCCGCGACCGGCCGGTACGTCGTCGCCTTCGGATCGCGCACCTTCAAGCCCAGGAAACGACGCAGATCGTCGTGGCCGCCGATACGGACGCCGTCGATGAAGACCTGCGGCGTGGTCTTGACGTCGTGCGTCGCCTTGAAGGCATCGGTGGCCTCTCGCGTTTCCAGCCAGTGGTCTTCGACCGTGTAGCCGCGGCTGTGCAGCAGGTGCCGCGCCTTCAGGCCGAACGGACAGACATGGCCGGGCATGACCATGCGGTGGAGCACCGCGCGTGGGCGGACTGCGGACGTCGTCATCGGAATCTCCTCGGGGACGCCTTGCAGGCGCCAGATGCCGCCCTGTATAACGTCCGTACCATGGTACGGAGTCAAGCGTGGACGCGATGACAATCTCCGCGTTGGCCGATGCCGGCGGTGTCGGGGTCGAGACGATCCGTTTCTACCAGCGCCGCGGCCTGCTGGACACGCCATCGCGCGGTGCGGGCATCCGGCGCTACGGCGAGGCGGACCTGCGCCGGCTGCGTTTCATCCGCAGCGCGCAGGCGGCCGGCTTCACCCTCGACGGCATCGCCGAACTGCTGGCACTCGATGCGACGCGCGACCGCAGCCGGGTGCGCAGCTTGGCCACCGAGCGCATCGGCGCGCTCGATGCCCGCATCGCCGAACTGCAGCAGGCCCGCGACGCGCTGGCCACGCTGGCGCACCGCTGCGGACGCGGCGGCCGTGGCCCCTGCCCGATCCTCGGCGCGTTCGATGAGGCATCGGAATCCGGCTGAGCGCCTGCGCACGCGGCATTCGCTGAATGCGCTGCGCCGGGATGTCGAAATGGTCGACGCCGATACGTCGTCCTTTACGAAGCCTGCAGCAGACTGCCGCAGTACACCCGCGCAACCCGCGCACCGACAGGAGTTCCGCCATGTCCTACATCGATGGTTTCGTCATCGCCGTCCCCACCGCCAACAAGCAGAAGTTCATCGACCACGCCACCAGCGGCGATGCGTTCTTCATGGAACTGGGCGCGACTCGCATCCTCGAGTGCTGGGCCGACGATGTGCCAGACGGCACCCTCACCGATTTTCGCAAGGCCGTGCAGGCCAAGGACGACGAGACGGTCGTGTTCTCGTGGGTCGAATGGCCCGACAAGACCACGCGCGACGCCGCGTTCGCGAAGCTGATGGATGGCAGCGATCCGCGCATGGATCCGGAGAAGAATCCGATGCCGTTCGATGGCAAGCGGATGATCTACGGCGGGTTCAAGCCGGTGGTCGAGCTGGGTGGCAAGGGTTGATTGAGGGTGATGTCGTTCTGTCGTCGCAGCGATTGAGGACGACGCGGGCGTGCATTGCATCACGCGCGTACCGGCCGCCCAGTTTCCGTGTAGGAGGACGCGAAGATCAAGATGGATCCCAGCGTGCGCTGGGATGACCGACGGAGTATTCAATGCATGCGGCAGTTACAGAGCACGCCGCCCAGTCCGCACAGCCGTCGCACGACCCCTCACGGCCGTCATCCCAGCGCACGCTGGGATCCATTTTCGCTGTGCAGTCAAAGCGCACAACGCACCCACAGGTCACAAGCGCCAGCTTCGCCAGAACAAGAAAGGGCGCGCCACTGGCGCGCCCTCTTTTCAAACTGGAACGACGCGAATCTCAGCCGACGCGGAACTTATCCGTATCGTCGCGGCCGCCGTTCTCGCGGATATAGCTGCCGCCGGTGTAACGGTCATGCGAAACGTAGGCGTCCTGCACCGCGGCCTTCGCGCGATCCCAGTCCAGCGGCGAATCGCCGCGACAGTTGGTCCAATCACTTTCGAGCTCGGCCGCCAGACTGTCATCCCAAGCACGGTCCGCGTGGCGCGTACGGGCGTAGGCACCGTAACGATAGGCCGGCTGGTAGTGACTGTAATCGGCATCGGCATCGCGATACGGGGCCTTCTCGAACGCATCGGCGTAATAGGCATCGCTACGCTCGTACAGATCGTAGGTCCGGTCGGTTCGGTCCCAGGCATCACGGACTGCGGGGCGTGCGTCATCCCATGCGAGGCGGGACTCGCCACGTGACGATTCCCATTCCTTCTGCAGCGACGCTTCCGATTCGCCCCAGTCGCGGGTCCGCTCCGCTTCGCGCGCCTGCAGACCGAATCCGTAGGCAGGCGCGTAGTCTCGGTCGTAGTCGTGGTCGGCTTTCACGTAGTCACGTTCGCGATGCGCGTCGCGCCAGTATTCGGTCTCCCCGGTCGGATCGATTCGCTCGGCCACACCCTTGCCGACAGCCGCGCCGGCAACGACGCCGATGGCTGCACCGATCAGCGTGCCGACTGGGCCGAAGACCGTGCCCGCCGCTGCGCCTGCAGCAGCGCCGCCAGCGGCACCGCCCACACCCACGCCGATCGGATGCGCGCCTGGCGCCTTGGTGATCGGATCGCGGTTGAGATCGCGGCCGCCGTCCTTGATTTCGTCTTTGTTGCTCATCTCGGGAATCTCCGCTTGCGTTGGGGTTCGAATACCCACCGTGCGGGGCCACAGATGAAACCGCCGTCGCGAAATGCCGAATGCGCGCTGGAACCGTTCAGCCCCACGCATCCATGCGTGTCACTCGTCCGGATGCATGTCGCGCGGCGACGCGGGATTCGAACGGTGCAGCTTCGGCAGCGCGCTGACGACCAGCAACGCCATGACCGTCGTCGCAAGCGCGACGACCTCTTGACCCATGCCCGCGGCCATGCCTATTGCCGCCGTCATCCACACCCCCGCCGCTGTGGTCAGACCTTCGATGCGCTCCCCCTTGTCGAGCTTCAAAATGGCGCCCGCGCCCAGAAAACCGATTCCTGACACGATGCCCTGCATCACGCGCGTCACATCGCCGCCGTCGATCCCGCTCAGCAACGGCGCAAGCACGAACAGTGCCGAGCCGATCGACACGAGGATGTGGGTCTTCAGGCCCGCAGCGCGGCGTTTGCGTTCGCGCTCCCATCCCACCATGCCGCCGAGAATGGCTGCGACGAGCACGCGCACGACAATCGTCGTTCCGGTATCCACGTCAGGCAGTGCAAGTTCACGTGCGACCGCTGCGCCGATCTGGCTGATCACGCTCATCGCGGGGCGCCCACGCAATTTGTGATGGACGGACGAAGCGTTGCTTGCAGCATGGTGACAGGCTCCGAATATGATGAATGGACGCTAGCGCCTGACTGATCAGCCCGCGGTGATGACGGCGGGATGACGACGCTGCGCGCATTCGCAACGGAGCATCCCGCAGCGTGCGCCGTCGCTGCGCTTGAAAAGCGACTTCGCGCCCAGCAGTTCGGGCGTTCACTGCCAGGAACCTCCCCCGATGCCGACCCTGTTCAATCCCCTGACCGCTGGCGCACTGTCGCTCGCCAACCGCGTCGTCATGGCGCCGCTGACGCGCAACCGTTCGCCGGATGCGATTCCGCCGCCGCGCACCGCGCTCTATTACGCGCAGCGCGCGACCGCCGGCCTGCTGGTCACCGAGGCCACCGCGATCACCCATCAGGGTCAGGGCTACGCCGATGTGCCGGGCCTCTACGCGCCGGCTCAGCTCGAGGGCTGGCGCCGCGTCACCGACGCAGTGCATGCCGAAGGCGGCCGCATCGTCGTGCAGCTGTGGCACGTCGGTCGCATCTCGCATACCTCGCTGCAGCCCGATGACCAGGCGCCGGTGGCGCCGTCGGCGATCGCGGCCAAGAGCAAGACCTTCATCCATGACGCAGATGGCAATGGCGCTTTCGTCGACACCTCAACGCCGCGTGCGCTGGAACTCGACGAGCTGCCTGGCATCGTCGAGGACTACCGTCGCGCGGCGCGCGCCGCGATCGACGCCGGTTTCGACGGTGTCGAAGTGCATGCCGCGAACGGGTATCTGATCGACCAGTTCCTCCGCAGCGGCAGCAATGCGCGCACGGATGCCTATGGCGGCAGCATCGAGAACCGCGCGCGGTTCCTCGGCGAAGTCATGCGCGCCGTGGTCGATGAGATCGGTGGTGATCGCACCGGCATCCGCATCTCGCCGGTGACGCCGGCCAACGATGCACACGATCCGGATCCACAGCCGCTGTTCGCGCATGTCGTTGAAGTGCTGGCGCCGCTCGGTCTGGCGTTCGTGCACATCATCGAAGGTGCGACCGGTGGCGAACGCGATTACACGCAGGGCAATGCGCCGTTCGACTACGCCGCGCTGAAGGCGACGTACGCGAAGGCCGGTGGCACGGGCGCGTGGATCGTCAACAACGATTACGGCAAGGCCGATGCGGAAGCAGCAATCGCGTCCGGCCACGCCGATGCGGTGGCTTTCGGACGTCCCTTCATCGCGAATCCGGATCTGGTGCGACGTCTGCGCGAGGATGCGCCGCTCAACGCGCCGGATCAGGCGACGTTCTATGGCGGCAGCGACGCTGGCTATACGGACTATCCGACCCTCGACTGAGGTCGGCATGCGCGCCGCCGGTCATCGGCGGCGCGCTTCTCTGACGGAGCGGATTACGGACGCGGTGGCGGCGTGGTCTGGAATTCCTGACCAGTCACCGGATCGCGTGCGCGACCGGGCACCACTTCCTGCGCGCCGGGCACGATGCGGCCCTGCGCGTCACGCACCTGCGTAGGCATTGCACGTGGCGCGATCGGCTGGTTCGCAGGCGTCACCGGCTGCGGTCGCATCTGCGGGGCGGGACCATTGGACGGAATCGTGCCCGGCGGCTGGCCACGCTGCGACGGCGTTGCCGGCACTGCAGGAGTCATCGGCGCGGCTGCAGGCTGCGTCGCCGGACGGGCGGGCGTCGTGGGCTGCTGGAGTTGCTGGGCGAACACGGGCGCCGACGCGAGCGCGAGCAGCATCGGCACACCAAGCTTGAAGATGGGACGGATCATGACGCCTCCGGGGCGCGGGTGAACATCGACCCTATGCCCCGCCTTATGCAGGCCCCATGAAGTTGCCGCGGTCATCGCCCGGCATGACGCCGGGCAATGCGTACCGTTCAGTCGACGCAGATCGTCGATGCCACGCCGTCGCGCAGGCGCTGCTGGCAACCGAAGGGATTGGTGTCGACGCTGCAGGTGCCGCCAACCTGGGTGCCGTCGACGCTGCCCTCGGGCGCGAGGCACTGGCCTTCGCACTGCTCGGAATCCGTGCATGCCTTCCCGGCGTCGGTCGTCTGGCGCAGGCACTGCTTGACCGGCGCGCGGCCGAGCTGGGTCCACTGCCCACCCACACGCTGGCAGTCGGCTTCGTTGGTCACGGTCGCCTTGTCGGGGCCGCCGACAGGCGTGACCGCATCGGTGCTGCGTTCGGCAGGCGCGCTGCAGGCGGCCAGCAGGGCAACGAGTGCGACGGAAGCGAGGCGCTTGATCATGGCGAGGAGTCCGCGAAGTGGAGTGGCGGCGAGTCTAGCCACGCCGATGTGAACCCCTGAGCACGCCTGCGCCGACACGTGCGACCCCATGCGGACGCATCGTGCGTTGCGGATCGCGCGCACCGGATGTCGATTCCGCACACCTGCGTGCGTCGTCATGATGAGACCGCCGCCCGGCGGCCACCACGCAACCGGAGACACACCATGCGCAAGCTCATCGTTGCCGCGTTCGTCAGCCTCGACGGCGTCCTGCAGGGCCCTGGCGGGCCGCAGGAAGACACCAGCGGCGGATTCGCCCACGGCGGCTGGACCGTGCCCTTCGCCGATCCGGTGTTCGGTGCGTCCATCGACGCCCTGTTCGCGCAGCCCTTCGACCTGCTGCTCGGCCGCCACACCTACGACATCTTCGCCGCGCACTGGCCACGGGTGCCGGCCGACAGTCACGACGCAGACCTCGCGAAGCTGTTCAACGGCGTGACCAAGCACGTCGCCACACATCGACCCGAATCGCTGGACTGGCAGAACAGCCGTGCGCTGGGCGACGACGTGATCGGCGCGCTGCGCACGCTGAAAGCGCAGGACGGCCCCGATCTGCTGACCCAGGGCAGCGGCGCGCTCGTGCAGCAGCTGCTGGCAACGGATCTGGTCGACACCCTGCAGCTGATGACGTTCCCGGTGCTACTCGGCGCCGGCAAACGGCTGTTCGGCACCGACGCACAGGCGGTGACCTTCTCGCTGCAGACATCCGTCGTGTCTCCGACCGGCATCGTCGTGTCGCGCTACACGCGCGCAGGTGCGGTGGAGACCGGATCGTTCGGGCTCGATTGAGCGGCGCCGACTGCGGCACATCTGCAGCCGAGTTCGTTCGGCTGCACCGCTGGCAGCCCGCCCAGTTGCGCGCTATGGTCGACTCCGGTCGGCAGGCGCGGGGACGCCGCCGAGCGTACAGGGGAACATCCGGAACATATCGATCGCAGCCGCCGGCTATGCGATGAAACATCCGGACGTCCGATGCACAGGATTCAGTGCAAGCGATGGATCGCCGATCCATCGCAACATCAGGGAGGATGTCATGACCAATGTTCCGAAGCGTGTCGCCGAGCGGATCGTCGCAGGCGTCAAGCGCTATCAACCGATCCTCGCAAGCGCGAAGTCGCGCGATATCGGCGAGGCCGACACGGTCACCATCGTCAAGGACATGCTGTCCGACGTCTTCGGTTACGACAAGTATTCCGACCTGACATCGGAATACGCGATCCGTGGCACGTACTGCGATCTCGCCACGAAGATCGACGGTGTGCTGCAGACCCTGATCGAAGTGAAGGCGATCGGTCTCGACCTCAAGGACCAGCACGTCAAGCAGGCCGTCGATTACGCGGCCAATCAGGGTGTTGACTGGGTCCTGCTGACCAACGGTCTGCAGTGGCGCGTGTACCACGTGATCTTCGCCAAGCCGATCAACCATGAGCTGATCGTCGACATCGATTTCTGTGCTTTGAACTCGCGCACGCAGAGCGATATCGAAACGCTGTTCCTGTGGTGCAAGGAAGGTTGGCAGAAGTCCGTACTGGGCGCCTATCGAGACCAGAAGCAGGCACTTTCGCGCTTCATGATTGCCGCGGTGCTGCAATCCGAACCGATCATTTCAGTGATGCGCCGCGAGCTTCGCAGGATTTCACCCGACATCCGCATCGAGGCTGCCGAAGTCGAAGCGGTGCTGGTCAACGAGGTGCTGAAGCGGGATGTACTGGAAGGTGACCAAGCGAAGGACGCGGCAAAGAAGTTGGCGCGTGCGGTCCAGAAGCGACTGCGCGAAGTCAAAACCGACGCAGTGTCGGTCGGCGCTGCCGCGCCGCCAGTGGTCTGAACCACGCTGGCGTGATAGCGCACGCAACACACCAGCTCCACGGGCAAATCAGCGCGGCAGATCCACCAGCAGGCCGGGCGCTGCATTCGGATCGAGCCAGAGCACACCGACATGCGGCGCGTCCGTGTCTTCGCTGTCGAGGCCGGCGACGAGTGTGGACAGCGACAGGCGCTCGCGCTGTGCGAGTGCGTCGAGCACGAACTGGAACTGGTACCAGCCGTACTGCATCGGATCCTGGCCGAGCGCGTCGTAGTGGCTGTTGAAGTACGCGGCGGCCGTGGTGTCGGCCGGCACTGGGTCCGGGAGCATCGCGTGCGCCTTGGCCACGACCGGTGCCATCTCGTCGAGGAATGCGCGGCCCTCTGGCGTGTGCATCCAATAGGCGACGGCGAACGCATTCGCTTCGGATTCGTTCCGGTACAGGTCCACGCCGCCGAGGAAGTCGGCATTGCCGTGCAGGCCACTCGCCTGGAACTGCAGCCAGTGCGCGGCCTCGTGCACGACGAAGAACTGCTGGAACAGCAGATCGAACATGCGCCGGCCCGACGCTGCGTCGCCGGCCAGTTGGGTGAACACGCCCTGCGTCGCCGCGTCCATGTCGTCCCACCACGGCACGTAGATCGTGCGGCGGTCGAGGTTGACGTAAATCAAATTGGGCGTGGTCTCGACGACCACCGGCACGCCGGCGAAATCAGCCTTGCCGCTGTCGCGGACCGCGGCGACGAAACCGTCGACCATCGCCTGCGCGCCGGACTGCAACGCGGCTTTTTCGGTGTACCGGCACGCGCACTCGGCAGCGGACACGCCAGCGCTCGCACCCATGCAGAGCGAGAGGACGACGAGAGCGCGCGACATCGCGCGGGAGACGGAATTGGACATGGGAAGTCTCGATGCGATGCGGCGGGACGACGCGTCCCTCCCCAACAACGCACGCCGTTGCTCCGACCGGCCATCGGGCCGCGGCGTCGGACTGAACCGTATGCCGCGTGCCGCCATACGACGGAATAACTTCCCGCCTATTGACTACATCTGTAGTCAAGCGCAATCTGCCTACAGTTGTAGTCACCAAGGAAAGTGCCATGCGCAGCAAGACCGTCGGGGACCAGGAACTGGCCCTGCTGCAACACATCGCCGAACACGATGCCGCTTCGGTCGGCGAGGTCGCCGCCACCTTTGGCGAGCCGCGCGGGCTGGCCCGCTCCACGGTGCTGACGATGATGGAGCGCCTGCGCGCAAAGGCCTACCTGAAGCGCAAGCAGGGCGACGGCGGCGTGTTCCGCTACTCGGCCACCGCGCGCCAGGACGACGTGGTGCGCAACGCGGTCGGCAGTTTCGTCGAGAAGACGCTGCAGGGTTCGGTGTCGCCGTTCGTGGCGTGGATGTCGGAGCGCAAGGACATCAGCGCCGACGAACTCGCCGAACTCGAGGCGCTGGTCGCCAATCTGCAATCCAAGCGCAAGGAACGTTGAGATGGCCCTCGAACTGATCAGCGACATCCTGCTGCCGCGCCTGCTGGCCGCAAGCGTGCAGTCCACGATTCTCGTTGCGGTGGTGTGGGCGCTGTGCCGCTTGGTGCCGCGTCTGTCCGCCGCGACCCGTTGCTGGCTGTGGTGGCTGGTCGCGCTGCAGCTGCTGGTCGGTCTTGCGTGGTCGAGTCCGATGGGACTTCCGGTGCTGCCCGCCGAAGCGGTGCAGCCCGCGCTGCAGGTCGCGCAGGTCGCGCCGGCGATCACGTCGGACGAGGTCTCCATCGTGTTCGCACCGACGCAGGCACCTGCGGCATCGCCCGCATGGTCGTGGCCGCTGGCGCTGGCTGTGGCATGGCTGCTGGGCCTCAGCGTAATGGTCACGCGCAGCCTGCGTGGCTGCCTCGCGACACGCCGCCTGCTGCGCACGTCGGTGCGTTGCCGCGACCGCAGCCTGCTGCATGCACTCGCCCTGGCCGCCGAGGCACACGGTCTGCGTGCACCGCCGCGCCTGCGCCTGTCGGATGCGATCGATTCGCCCCAGCTCGTCGGTCCGTGGCGCCCGGTCCTGCTGCTGCCTGCGCACCACGCGGACTCGATGCAGCCCGATGAACTCGACATGGCGCTGACCCACGAACTGGTGCATCTCCAGCGCCGGGATCTGTGGCTCGGCCTCGTGCCGGCCCTCGCGCAACACCTGTTCTTCTTCCATCCCCTCGCCCATCTGGCCGCACGCGAATACGGCCTCAGCCGCGAAGCCGCCTGCGATGCCGCCGTGCTCGAAGGCAACCGTCACTGCGCACGCGAATACGGCCAGCTGCTGCTGCGCCTCGGCGTCGCGCCGCGTCCCTGCGCCGGGCTGGCCAGTGCCTCGCCCGACTTCACCCTGCTCAAGCGGAGACTCACCATGCTGCAGACCACCTCGTCCCTGCCGCGCGTCGTCGCGGTGCTGATGACCGTCGCGATCGGCGTCGTCGGTGTCATGCCCTATCGCCTGACCGCTGCGACACCGGCCGCCGAATCACA
The DNA here is from genome assembly GCA_045810015.1 of Luteimonas sp. Taxonomy (GTDB): domain Bacteria; phylum Pseudomonadota; class Gammaproteobacteria; order Xanthomonadales; family Xanthomonadaceae; genus Luteimonas. Next base: position 77,608 of record JBJMWR010000023.1, on the reverse strand, counting down.
GGCACCTGTCGCCGCAGCGCGTCCGGCGCCTGCATCGAAGCCGACGCCACTCACGACACGCACGTCGACGACGACCGCAATCCGCAATGGCGTCGCCGTCGATCCGGCCGACATGCCCGCGCCGCCAGCCCCCGTCGAGCCGCCGCGGCCCGCCGCACCACCGGCACCGCCTGCACCGGTCGCACCGCCCGAACCACTCGGCGCTGGACTGCGCGGCACATTCACGCTGGGCATGGAGGCTGGAGAGAACGCGTTCGTGCTGCTCGACGACGATCACAGCATCGCGGTCAGCGCCACGTCCGATCTGCGCGAAGCCCAGGCAGTACGTCATGGCGATGCGCCGGTGCTGTGGATGCGTCGCGGCGACGCGCGCTACGTGGTCCGCGACCGCGCCACGATCGAGGCGATCCGCGACGCCTACGCCGAAGTCACCGCACTGGGAGAAGCGCAGGGCGCACTCGGCGCACGCCAGGGCACGCTCGGTGGGCAGCAAGGCACGCTCGGCGAACGCCAGGCGGAGATCGCCGTGCAGACTGCGCAGCGCGCGCTTGCGAACGTCAACGTCCGGGCAACCGTCGATGCGAGCGTCACTGCCGCGCTGCAGACCCAGCAGGCCGGGATGCAGGCGGAGATGCAGCGCCTCGCCACACAGCAGGTGGCGCTGGCACGCGAACAGACCGCACTCGCGACGCGCCAGCAGACCGCCAGCGCGCGCGCCGAACGCGAAGCCCGTGCGCTGATGGATGCGGCAATCCGTAACGGTCTGACCGAGCGCCTCTGAGTCCAGAGGACCGCGCAGCGCAGCCGATGGCGGCGCTGCAACCCGACACGCCCTGCAGCCCCGGCCTGACGCTACAGGCTGGTGGTGATCACGTGCGCGACTGCATGTCGACGGCGCAGAACGACACCTCTTCCCGGAGCAGCCCGTGCCCGCATCAACCACGCCGCCAGACTTGAATCACGCGCGACGCCGCCTGTGCGCGGGCCTCGCACTGCTGCCGCTGACCATCGCGACACAGCGCGCATTCGCACGTTCGGGCACGCAGACGGCCGGTGGCTGGGGCATCGATCTCGCACACATGCAGCCCGGGATCGCGCCGGGCGACGACTTCTACACCTACGTCAACAAGGGCTGGCTCGACAGCGCGGTTCGTCCCGCCGGCTACACGCAGTACAACGAATTGAACGCGATGTTCCTGCGCACGCAGGCGCGCATCCGCACGATCATCGAGGATGCAGCGGCGCAGCCGCCGGGCAGCAGCAAGCTGGCAGATCTCTACACCAGCTACGCGGACGTCGCGGCGATCGACCGCGCGGGCCTGCAGCCGATCCAGGCGGACCTGGACGCGATCGAGGCGATCGACAGCCCCGACGGCGTCGCCGCATGGATGGCGCATCCGATGTCGCACACCATCGTCGGTGCCTATGTGTTCCTGGATGCGGGAGACACACGCCGCAACCTGTTGCATCTCGACCAGCAGATCGCCAACGGCCGCGTCGTGGGTCTGCCGCGGGCGAGCCGGTACGCACTGACGGACGCCACCAGCAACGCGCAACGCGCGGCCTACGTCGACTACATCGCGCAGACGCTGGCGCGCGCCGGCATCGACGACGGCGCCACTCGGGGCGCGGCTGTGCTCGCACTGGAGACGCGTCTCTCCGCGGTGCAGTGGAACGCCGAACTGCTGCGCGATCGCAGGCGCAACTACCACCCGATGCCGGTGTCGGAACTCGATGCTTATGCGCCCGGCTTTCCGTGGGCGGCGTATCTCGCCGCGACCGGCCATCCGCCCGTCGACACCATCGTGCTCAACACCGACACCGCGATCCGCGATTGCGCGGCGATCTTCGCCGAGACGCCGCTGGACACATGGCGCGCGTATCTCGCCTTCCACTGGATCCACAACCACGCGCACCTGCTGCCGACGGCCTACCAGGACGCCAGCTTCCAGTTCTACGGCACGACACTGGCCGGCCAGACCACCCCGCGACCCCGCGCGGACCGCGGCATCCAGTTCGTCAGCCAGAATCTTCCGGAACTGGTGGCTGCGCGCTACGTCGCACAGTTCTTCCCGCCTGAAAGCCGCGACGCGGTCGATGCGATGGCGCCCTTCATGAAGCAGGCCTTCCGCACGCGCATCGAGGCCGCGGACTGGCTGGACGCCGACACGCGCACGACCGCGCTGGCGAAGATCGACGCGATGGGCCTGCGGCTCGGGTACCCGGATGATCTGCGCGACTACGACGAGGTCGACATTGCGCCGACCGATCCCATCGGCAACATCCATCGCCTGCTTGCCGCCAAGATTGTGCTGGAGTCGCGTCATCTTGTGGACCCCACGCTGCCGTACCGTTGGCATCTGCCGCCACAGTCGGTGGATGGCAGCTTCAGCCCGCAGCTCAACGTGGTGACATTTCCGGCCGGCCTGCTGCAGGCGCCCGCGTTCGATGCGACGGCCGACGCCGCGGTGAACTTCGGCGCGATCGGCGCCGCGCTCGGCCACGAGATGGCGCACGGTTTCGACGATCAGGGCTCGCGCTTCGACGACCAGGGCAATCTGCGCGACTGGTGGACGCCTGCGACACGCGCCGCCTTCGATGCGCGCACCGACGTGCTCGTCGCACAGTTCGATGCGTATGAGCCGCTGCCCGGCGCGCATCTCGATGGGCGCCGCAGTCTCGGCGAGAACCTGTCGGATCTGGTCGGCGTGACCATCGCGCTCGATGCCTATCGTCTCTGCGCCGCCGCGCACGGCATCGATACCCGCGCGACACGCGACGGCTTTACCGGCGAGCAGCGCTTCTTCCTAGGCTGGGCGCAGCTGTGGCGCTGTCTCGACACCGAGGCCTCGCTGAAGTCCGACATCGAACAGGGCTACCACTCGCCCGCGCGCTACCGGGTCAACGGCGTCGTGCGGAATCTGCAGGCCTGGTACGACGCGTTCGACGTGCGCGAAGGCAACGCCCTGTTCGTCGCGCCATCGGCACGCGCGTCGATCTGGTGAAGCGTTGCTGCCTCAGCGCTCTGGCCAGTACCAGGCCGGCGCATCCAGCATGCCCTGCCCTTCGATCGTCGTCTGGCTGTCGCGTTTGACCAGTTGGACCGGATTGCAGTCCGGGCTCTGTTCCAGCGCGGCGATCAGGCGCGTCGCGTGCGAGACCACCCAGACCTGGGTGCGCCGCGATGCGCCGGCGATCAGCCGCGCCAGTGCCGGCAGCAAATCGGGATGCAAACTGGTTTCGGGCTCGTTGAGCACCATCAACGGCGGCGGGCGCGGTGTGTGCAGCGCGGCGATCCACAGCAGATAACGCAGCGTGCCGTCGGACAGTTCGGCGGCCGACAGCGGCCGCAGCAACCCGTGCTGGCGGAACTGCAGCGAGAAGCGCCCGCCTTCCACCAGCACCTCGACGCGCGCGCCGGGAAACGCATCGGCGACCGCAGCATCCAGCGCTTCGACATCGCCGATCTCGCGGATCGTCGCCCAGGCCGCGGCCAGATCGTGGCCGTCGTGACTGAGCACCGGCGTGCGCGTGCCGAGCTGCGGCAGACGCGCCGGTGCATCGGCATCGGCGCGGAAGTGATCGTAGAAGCGCCAGCCGCGAATGGTCTCGCGCAGCTGCAGCACTTCAGGTGCATTGCGCGGATCGGCGATCTGGCCGAACAGGCTCTCGAACGGATTCAGATGCTCGCCGGCGACGCGCCATTCGCGACCGTCGCGCACACGCACCAGCGCCCCGCGGCGATCGACCAGCGTGTTGCCCTGCCGCAGGAACGGCCCGCCCCAGATCACCTCGCGCTTGATCTCGGGGTCCTGCGCGAACAGCGACTGCGAGGGCACCGGCAGACCGAGATCGATCGCGTAGCCGAAGTCCTCGCCGGCGAAGCCGAGCTTCAACGAGACCGGCTGCTGACGCGGACCGCCCTCGATCGGCACCTCGCCGCGACGCATGCGTGCGCTGAGCGTTTCCGGCCCCGCCCACAGCGTGGACTGCAGGCCGCCTTCGCGCGCCAGCGCGGACACCACGCCGCCCTGCGCGGTCTCGGCCAGCAGGCGCAGCGCGCGATACAGGCTGGACTTGCCGCTGCCGTTGGCACCGGTGACGAGATTCAGCCGCCCCATCGGCACGACCAGCGTGTGCAACGAACGGTAATGGGCGATGGCGAGCGTCGTGAGCATGCAGGTCAGCGATCCGGACGCGACGTGTTGTGTATTACTTCGACGTCGCAGGTCCTGCGATCTTCAAGCGCACGCGCGCGATGAAGCTGTCCGACGCCAGATACAGCGTGCGACCGTCGTCGCCGAAGGTGACGTTGGCGACCGCGGTTCCGGTTTCGATCCGGCCGAGCCGCGTGCCATCCGGCGCGAATACCAGCACGCCGCCGGGGCCGGTCGCGAGCACCGTGCCATTGGCGGCGACGGTCATGCCGTCCGGCAGACCGGGCGCGTCGTCGCCGACCAGATCACCGGCATCGGCGAACACGCGCCGCGAGGTGACGGCGCCTTCGGCATCAAGTGCATACGCCATCCAGATCGCGCGTTCGGGATCGGAATTGGCCACATACAGCGTGCGTTCGTCGGGCGACAGCGCGATGCCGTTGGGACGCGTCAGGCCGTCGTCGAGCAGATGCACACGGCCGTCGGTATCGAGCCGGTAGACGCCGTTGAACGGCAATTCCTTGACCGGCGAATCATCGAGATCCTTCAGGCCGTACGGCGGATCGGTGAAGAAGATCGCGCCGTCGCTGCGGCGCACGACATCGTTGGGGCTGTTGAAGCGGCGGCTGTCGAATGCGCGCGCCAGCACGGTCTTCTGTCTGGTCCGCGGATCGAGCCGCGCCAGCGTCCGGCTGCCCGAATCGGCCAGCAGCACCGTGCCCGACGGCTCCGCGTGCAGGCCGTTCGCGCCGGCCTCGCGCAGCACATCGGTGGGTGGACCGTCGTAGCCGGACGGTTCCAGGAACATCGACAGGCCCTCCGCTTCCGACCAGCGATGGATGCGGTTCTCCGGCACGTCGGTAAAGAGCAGGTAGCCGCCATCCTCGATCCACGCGGGGCCTTCGGCCCAGGTGAAGCCTTCGGCCAGACGCTCGATCTTCGCGTCGGACGCGATCACGGCATCGAAGCCCGGGGCGTACGCGGTCTGGCCGCCGATCGCGGGACGCTCGCTAGCCGACATCACGGCACCGCCGGCGCAACCGCCGAGCAATGCGGCGTACACCAGGCCGGAGAATGGTCGGAAGGGCTGCATCGGCGGGCCTCGCATGGGATCGGGCCGCACAGCCTGCCACGACGCGCGCGAATGGCGCGCCAGCCGCGCGCCTACGCGCGCGGGTCAGAGCCGCAGCACGGACTGCATCGCGCGTGCGATCCAGCCGCTGAACTGCATCGGCGCATCGGACGCGGCCACGCAGATGCAAGGCACGCCGTGGCTGGTGACCGGCTGGTGCTCGGTCTCGTGATCCAGATCGGCGACGTCACCTGGACCGAAATGACCCAGCACGTCGTCGTAGGCGCCGCGCAGGATCAAGGTCAGTTCGTTGTTGCCGTGACTGTGCATCGGCATGCGCTTGCCCGGCGCCGTACGCAACATCAGCAACTGCGCGCCAAGGGCTTCGTCCCGCGCACGCAGCAGATGGATGCCCGGCCCGACCGCGCGCCAGCGCAACGTGGAGTAACGTTCGCCGAACCACGGCCGCAGCGGCGTGGGCAACAGGTCGGGATCGAGGCGCGCAGGCTCCGCACTGACGTCGGGCGACGCGATCGGGTCGCGATCGAGTCGCGCACGCAAGGTATCGCGCGCGGATGCCGACAACGGCGCGCCGTCCTGTTGTTCGATCAGGCGCGCCCCGATCGCATCGGCTACATCGAGCTGGGCGCGACAGCTCGCGCACAGTTCCAGATGACTGGCGACGACGGCGGCAAAGGCAACCGGCAAGGCGCCCGCCGAATAACCGACAAGCGTCGCATGATCCAGATGGCGGACCGGCACGTTCATGCCTCGCCTCCAAGCCCGCGACGCAGCTTGGCAAATGCACGCCGCAGCGTGGACTTCACTGAGCCCAGCGGCATGCCGAGTTCGCTGGAGATTTCCGAGTGGCTCTTGGATTCGAGGTAGGACATGCGGATCAGGCGCGCCTGCCCGACCGGCAGCGCATCGATCGCACGGCCGAGGCCGACATGATCGGTGAAGGCTTCCGGCCCGCTCGCGCCGGTCTCGCCATCGTCGTCCTGCAGCAGCTCGACATCATCCGGCCACGCGGTCGCCGAAGCGCCGCGACGCAGCGAATCGATATGCAGGTTGCGTGCGATGCGGAACAGCCACGTACCGAGGCTGGCGCGCGTGGCATCGAAGGAGCGCGCGCGGCGCCATAGCCGCAGCATTGCCTCCTGCACCAGATCCTCGGCCTGCGCCGGGGCGATGCCCTGGCCGAGCAGATAGCGATTGAGCCGCGGCGCGAAATGGTCGTAGATGCGCATGAAGCAGTCGACGTCGGCGTTCGCCGCCACACGGGTCATCTGTTCTGACCAGAACACCGCGTCGGGAGCCGGATCGGCGAGCAGTTTGGACATGCGAACCGCCCCGTACAGGGACGTGACCTTCGAGACGGCGGTGGCAGGCAGCTTGGGCATGGCGCCGTGTGGGGAACGTGCAGGCGGAGACATGAGGTCATACGCCGCAGGGGCGCGATTGGATTCCTTCTGCATGCGCATCCGGGCGACGCGTCGGGATTGTGCCCTCCGCCGCAACAGTTCTTCGCTGGCGTGGCCGTTTAACGCCCCCATGTAGAGGCATAGCCTGTCCGCATCGTGGCCGCGCTCGGTGCCGGCCGCCCTGGAGCACACCGATGATCCGCCTGCCCGCCCTCTACATCTCCCACGGCTCGCCGATGACCGCCCTCCAGCCGGGTCAGGTCGGTGAACGCCTGGCCGAACTCGCGCGCACGCTGCCCAGGCCCAGAGCAATCGTCATCGCATCCGCGCACTGGCTGGCGCGTGGGCCGCTGGTCGGTGGTGCAGCGGCGCCCGTGACCCTCCACGATTTTGGCGGTTTCCCGCAGGCGTTGTTCGATATCCGGTACCCCGCGCCCGGCGACACCGCGCTCAGCGCGCGTGTGGCCGGTTTGCTGCAGGCGGCCGGACTGCCGCCGCAGCTCGACCCGCAGCGCGGTCTCGATCACGGCGTGTGGGTGCCGCTGCGGCTCCTGTACCCCGACGCCGACATCCCGGTGGTGCCGGTGTCGATCCAGCCCGACCTCGGCCCGGCGCACCAGTTCCAGATCGGCCGCGCCCTGGCGCCGTTGCGCGACGAGGGCGTGCTGGTGATCGGCTCGGGCAGCATCACCCACAACCTGCACGATTGGCGCAGCTATGACGAAGCGCGTCAGGCGCCGTACGTACAGCCCTTCATCGACTGGGTGGAGCAGCGGCTCGCGGCAGAGGATGTGGACGCATTGCTCGACTACCGGAAGCAGGCCCCGTTCGCCGAACGCGCGCATCCGACCGATGAACACCTGCTGCCGCTGTACGTGGCGATGGGCGCCGGCGGCACGCCGATGCGCGCGCAGCGCATCGATGCCGGCATCGACATGGGCTTTCTGGCAATGGACATCTACCGGTTCGATGGAGAGCCGGGAACGCTGACGCACGAGTGAGTGGTGCCGCGGGACGGGAGCGCGGACACGTCGCCAAAAGAAAAAGCCACCCGCTCCGGTGCACGGGGCGGGTGGCTTCAGAAGTCACACCAGGGTCAGCGGCGCTTGGCGATCCGGTCGCGCATATGCGCTTCGTCGTCGAGCCAGTTCTGGTCCTTGTTCTTCAGGAAGAACACATAGACCACCAGCGAGACCGCGATGATGACGGTGGCGTAGATGGCGAACGTCATCACCTGGTCCGACTTCAGCGCGGCCTGGTACAGCAGCGGTGCGGTGCCGCCGAAGGCCGAGTTGGCCAGCGCGTAGCCGAGGCCCACGCCCAGCGCACGGATGTGCGTCGGGAACAGTTCCGCCTTCACCACCGCGTTGATCGACGTGTAGCCGGTCAGGATGATGAAGCCGATGCCCAGGATGATGAAGGCCGACAGTGCGCTGGTCTGCTGCGGCAACGCCGTCACCAGGTACCAGGTGTAGAGCACGCCACCGATGCCGAAGAACACCAGCAGGCTCTTGCGACCCACGCTGTCCGACAGCCAGCCGCCGATCGGTTGCAGCACCATCAGGAAGGTCAGCAGGCCGAGATTGATCAGCGTGCCCACCATGACGTCGTCGCCGGCGAACGCGGTCTGGATCATCTTCGGACCGTTGACCGAGTAGGTGTAGAACGCGACCGTGCCACCCGCGGTGATCAGGAAGCACAGCAGCAGTGGACGCCACTGGTTCACGAACAGCTCGCGGATCGAGCCCGAAGCTGCCGCGCCACCGGTCTTGGCGGCCTGGATCGAATCCGATTCCAGCGATTCGTCCATCGTGCGGCGCAGCCAGAACACCACGATCGCCGCGACGCCACCGATGCCGAAGGCCACGCGCCAGCCCCACTCGGAGATCTGCGAGGTGTCGAGCAGCAGCAGCATCGCCAGGAGCGTCGCCTGCGCCAGCACATGGCCGCCGACCAGGGTCACGTAATGGAACGAGGACAGGAAGCCGCGACGGCCCGGAATCGCGGCCTCGGACATGTAGGTCGCACTGGCGCCGTATTCGCCGCCGGTCGCGAAGCCCTGGATCAGGCGCGCGATCAGCAGCAGCACTGCCGCCCAGATGCCGATCTGTTCTGCAGTCGGACTGATCGCGATGAGGAACGAGCAGCCGGCCATCACCGACACCGACACCGTCAGCGCCAGGCGCCGGCCATAGCGGTCGGCGAAGCGGCCGAAGTACCAGGCGCCGATCGGGCGCATCAGGAAGGTCGCGGCGAAGATCGCCCAGACGTAGAGGGTGGAATTCTTGTCGTCGGGCGAGAAGAACTGTGATTCGAAATAGACCGCGAACACCGAGTACACATAGACGTCGAACCACTCGACGAGGTTGCCGGCCGAACCCTTCAGGGTGTTCGACACGGACCGGCGCAGGCTGGCCGGTCGGGCTGCATTGGGTGCGGCGTGTGACGCTGCGGCGCTTGAAGCAGTCATCTTGGATGGGCCTGCGTGGGGGCAAGGGATGGCGAGTATAGGCACCGGAGCGGGGGGGATCGGCGTCAATAGCGAAGAGGTATTAGATGGACGCCCTGCCCAGGCGCCTGCTCCGGGGCTCCGCCGAGGGGCGATCTGCGCGGTCGGCCGCATGGGCGTGTGATATTCGCCGCCCCCGCGCGAACCACCTCATGACAGGTTCGACACGGACTTCCATGGACACCACGATGCCCCTTGCGCACGACCGCGCCGCGTTCACCCGGTTGCTGCAGGACCATCACGGCATCGTCGCGACCGTGGCCGCGAGCTACTGCCGCGACCCGGACGACCGCGCCGACCTGGCCCAGGACATCGCCGTGCAGCTGTGGCGCGCGTGGCCGAACTACGACCCGGCCAAGGCCTTCAGCACCTGGATGTACCGTATCGCGCTGAACGTGGCGATCAGCGCGGTGCGCAGCGCGACCGTGCGTCATCGCCATGCGGTGCCGCTCGACGAGACGCTGCACGACCTTGCCGACCCCGCGCCGCGCGACCCGCAGGCCGAACAGCAGGTCCGCGCCCTGCACCGCTTCATCCACGACCAGGCACCGCTCGACCGTGCCCTGCTGCTGCTCTATCTCGACAACTGCAGCCACCGCGACATCGCCGAGATCCTCGGTCTCTCCGAAACCAACGTCGCCACCAAGATCAGCCGGCTGCGCCAGCGCATCCGCCACGAACTCTAGAGGACCCGCCATGGAACCCGATGACCTGAAGACTACCTGGCAATCGCTGGAAACGCGCATGGCCCGCAGCGACGCCGTGCAGCTCGCCCTGCTGCGTGAAACCCGGCTGACACGTGCGAAGGGCCAGCTGCGGCCGATGAAGATCGGCCATTGGCTGCAGGCCACACTCGGGCTGGGCTTGATCGTGCTCGGCGTCGCCTGCTGGACCCGCAACACCGATGTCGCCGGACTGCTGATCGCCGGCATCGCGGTGCATGCCTTCGGCGTGCTGACCGTCCTCGGCGCGAGCGCGACGCTGGTGCTCGCCGGCCGTGTCGACTACGCCGCGCCGGTGCTGCAGATCCAGCGCCAGCTCGCCGCGCTGCTGCGTGTGTACGCATTGAACTCTGGACTGTGCGGCGCACCGTGGTGGGTCATGTGGCTGCCTGTCGTGGTCGCATTCGCCGGTCTCGGCAATGCACCGTCGTCAGGCGCCACGCCGGTCTGGATCGTGTGGAGCCTTGTCATCGGCGGCATCGGCCTCGCAGCGACCTGGTTCTACGCCTGGAGCAACCGCGCACGCCTGCTCGCCAGAACGGACGGCCCGGTCCATTGCGCCGACGGCGCAGACGGCATCCGCCGCAGCCAGCGCCTCCTCGACGAGATCGCGGCGTTCGAGGCGGGTTGAGTGCAGGCCGTCTGGAACCAGACGCAGACTGCAGACCCCTCTCCCTCTGGCGAGCCTGCCCCGGGCCCGATCCGGGGTCGATACGCAAAGCGCGTCGGGTGAGGGCTGCAGCCCGGCGGCTGCCGTCTTACAAGACGCGGCGCTTCGCACGGCATCAGGCGTCGCAATTTGCGCATCCTTTCGTCCGAAACCAGCGCACGCGCGTATTCATCGCAATCCCATCCATGTCCCCTCGCGGATACCCGATCACGTCGCCTCTATCGCCATCCGCGATGCGACGCGATCCGACCCGCACCCATCCATTCAGCGTTTCACCCACATCACGCCACCACGATCTTCGCGTCACGTGTTCCTGTCATCGCGCTTAGTCAGATGGACGCCACCCACTGCACAGGACGACACGATGAAAGCGCTCACCTATCACGGCAGCAAGGATGTCCGCGTCGAATCCGTTCCCGACCCCGTACTGCAGGCCGCGGACGACATTCTGCTGCGCGTGACCGCGACTGCCATCTGCGGTTCGGACCTGCACCTGTTCCGCGGCAAGATTCCGGAGGTCCACACCGGCGATATTCTCGGACACGAGTTCATGGGCATCGTCGAGGACATCGGCGCGGACGTGACGAACGTGCGCAGGGGTGACCGTGTGGTGATCCCGTTCGTCATTGCGTGCGGCGACTGCTTCCATTGCCGTCTGGCGGAATTCGCGTCCTGCGAGACGACGAATACCGGCCAGGGCGCGGCGCTCAATGCCAAAGGCATCCGCGCACCGGCAGCGCTGTTCGGCTACAGCCATCTCTATGGCGGTATCCCGGGTGGCCAGGCCGAATATGTGCGCGTGCCCAAAGGCAACGTCGGCCCGATCGTGGTGCCCGATGCGCTGCCCGACGAACAGGTGCTGTTCCTGTCCGACATCCTGCCGACCGGCTATCAGGCTGTCCTCAACGCGCGCGTCACCAAGGGTTCGACGGTCGCGATTTTCGGCGCCGGTCCGGTCGGTCTGATGGCGGCCGCCTGCGCGAAGATGCTCGGGGCCGAACGCATCTTCATGGTCGACCGCTACCCCTACCGCCTTGAGTTCGCGGTCGCGACCTACGGCGTGATTCCGATCAATTTCGAAGACGCCGACGACCCGGCGGAAGAAATCATTTCGCAGACGAACGGGCGCGGCGTGGACGCGACGATCGACGCGGTCGGTTTCGAGGCCAAGGGCAGCAAGGCCGACACCCTCGCCACCCAGCTCAAGCTCGAAGGCAGCAGTGGCGCCGCATTGCGCCAATGCATCGCCGCAACACGTCGCGCGGGCACCGTCAGCGTGCCCGGCGTGTATGCCGGCTTCATCCACGCCTTCATGTTCGGTGATGCGTTCGACAAGGGCCTGCGCTTCGAGATGGGCCAGACCAACGTGCAGAAGTACATGCCCGAACTGCTGCAGCACATCGGCGAAGGCCACCTGCAGCCGGACGTGATCATTTCGCACCGCATGGCGCTGGCAGACGCGGCCAAGGGCTACGAGATCTTCGACGCCAAGGAAGACGCCTGCCGCAAGGTCGTGCTGACGCCCTGATTGCTACTGCACAGTCGCGTCAAGAACAAACGGCGCCTCCAGGGGCGCCGTTTGCATGTGCGGCTTGCAGCGCCGCTTCAGGCGGTGCCGGCTTCGGCGCCCCCCCGCTGCAGCGGGTCAGCCAGCGCCTCGCCTTCGCCGACGAAGGTCAGTGCCACGGAATTCAGGCAATGCCGCTCGTGGGTCGGCGGTGGGCCGTCCGGGAACACGTGGCCCAGGTGGCTGCCGCAGCGCGCGCAGACTTCCTCGACGCGGACCATACCGTGGCTGGTGTCGCGGATCAGGGTGATGTGGTCCGGATCGTAGGGCGCGAAGAAGCTCGGCCAGCCGGTGCCCGAATCGAATTTCGCGCTGGAGCGGAACAGCGGCAGCGCGCACAGGCGGCAGCAGTAGACGCCCTGGCGCTTGTTGTCGAGGAACACGCCGCAGAACGGGGCCTCGGTGCCGTGCTGCAGCAGGACGCGACGCTCGTCGGCGGACAGGTCGGCTTCCAGCGCGGTGCGCTGTTCGGCGGAAGGCGGGGTGAGATCGAAACGGCGCATGGGTGTTCCGGCAGTTCGCGGGTTTCCACAAGATGGTGACGCAGGCGCCGCTGCACAAGCCGTCCCGTCAGGCGAGCGCCGCGCGTTCGCGCGACCGGCGCCACACGCGGCGTGCCAGCGCATACAGGACCAGATGCGCGACTGCGGACAGCGTCGCCACGATCCCGCCGATCAGCAGCGGCAATATCGCACCGAACACGAAGGTCATCGCGAGCACGAAGCCCAGCAGGCACTCGGCGCGATACGCGGGCAGCAGCAGGCCCAGCACGAACGCGGAGAGCAGCACCCCAGCCGCGGCATCTTCCATCCCGGTGACGAAGGCGATCGAGAGCGCGATCCCGAGCCCCGCTGCCACGATGGACCCCAGCCATGCGTTGCGGACCGCGACGCGCCGGTCAGCGCGTCGCGCGATGCGCCGGGCGACACGACCCGACACCCACCACGCGAGCGCGGGCAACAGGACCAGACCCCAGCCGTTCCAGATCGCCGGCAGGTCCGGGCGCGCCAGCAGATGGTGGCTGACGATGCCGCCGTGCAGCTGCTCCCAGACCAGATGGGCCAGCTCGGCCAGCAGCACCGCCGCCACCAGCGGGATGGGCCAGGCGCGGGCCCGCTCCGTGGCCGCGCGCATTGTGTTCGGGGCGTCGACTGTCACCGGCAGTGCTCCTGGGATGCTGCACCGCACTCTACCGGCCGCCTTCCGCTCGGACCCGTGGCATCCGCCCCCCTGACTTCCGGCGGCTGTACCTGCGGTGCGACCGTGACGTCAGGACGCGCGCGGTGCGCCCAGCACGGTGGCCACCCGGGCGGCCAGCGCGTCCACGGTGAACGGCTTGCCGATCAGCTGCACGCCGGGATCGAGCACGCCGTCCTGAACCAGCGTGTTGCGGCTGTTGCCCGTGGTGAACAGCACTTTGAGGTCCGGCCGGCGCCGCAAGGCCTCGTCGGCCAGTTGGCGCCCGTTGACTTCGGGCATGACGACGTCGGTGAACAACAGTGCGATCCCGGGGTTGGCATCGAGCAGCCGCAACGCACTGGCCGCGCCGTCCGCGGCGAGAACGCGGTAGCCCAGCTCGTTGAGCGCATCGGTGGAAAACTGCCGCACAGCCGGCTCATCATCGACCACCAGCACCAGCTCCTGCGCTCCGGTGGCTGGCGTAGTGGCCAGGCCCGCTTGCGCGACGAAGTCGACGTGCCCTTCGAGCCGCGGCAGCCAGATCCGTACCACCGTGCCTTGCCCCACCTGGGATGTCATCCGCACATGCCCGGCAGACTGCAGCACGAAACCGTAGACCTGCGAGAGCCCGAGCCCGGTGCCCTTGCCGACCTTCTTGGTCGTATAGAACGGATCGAAGGCCTTGGCCATCACCTCCGGCTGCATGCCGCTGCCGGTGTCGGACACGGTGATCAGCATGTAATCCCCGGCCGGGACGTCCTGCGGTGCGTCTGCGTCTCCGGGCCCGATCCTGCAGTTGGACGTGGCGATCGTCAGTCGACCTCCGCCGGGCATCGCGTCGCGTGCGTTGACGGCGAGGTTGAGCACCACGTTTTCGAGCTGATTGGCATCCACGTGCGTGGACCACAGCGACGCAGCGAGATCGGTCTGCAGCCGTACGCTGCTGCCCAGCGAATGCGCAAGCAGATCCGACATGCCCGCAATCAGGCGGTTTGCATCCACCGGCACCGGCTGCAGCGGTTGCTGCCGCGAGAAGGCGAGCAAGCGCTGGGTCAGTTGCGCGGCCCGGTTCGCCCCGTCGATCGCCATGTCGATGTAACGCTTGGTGCGCGGGTCGGGGTGATCGCGCAGGCGCGACGCCAACAGGTCCAGCGGGCCGACAACGGCCGCAAGCATATTGTTGAAATCGTGCGCGATACCGCCGGTCAGCTGGCCCACCGCTTCCATCTTCTGGCTCTGCCGCAGCGCGTCCTCCACCCGTGTGCGCTCGGCGACTTCCGCGCGCACGCGGCTCTCCAGATGCTCGTTGAGCTCCTGCAGGCGCGCGTCGGCGCGCCTGCGTTCGGTCACGTCGATGGCGACGCCGAGGACGCGCACGCAGCGATCGCCCTCGAAGAGGCCGCGCCCCTTGGCGGCGACCCAGCGCACCACGCCGTCTTCCTTGCCGATCGTGCGGTATTCGACGTCGTAGAACGCCCGCTGCGCCGGATCCACCGCAGCGTCGAACGCGGCACTGGTCGCCGCGCGGTCCTGCAGGTGCAGACCGTCGTAGAAGTCGCGCAATGTCACGGGCGCTTCCGCCGAGATGCCGAACATGGCCTTGGTACGGGGCGGCCAGATCAGGACGTCGTGTACCAGGTCCACATCCCAGAACCCCATGTCGCCGGCGTCGGTGGCGAGGCGCAGACGCTCTTCACTCTGGGCGAGCGCGGCTTCGGCGGCTTTTCTGGCGGTCAGGTCCAGCATCGCGCCGATCATGCGCACCGGGGTGCCCGCGGCATTACGCAATACCGTGCCGCGATCGAGTACCTCGGCGTAGCTGCCGTCGGCACGCTGGAACCGGTATTCGCCGGTCCACACCGAACCGTCGCCATCGATGACCGCGTGGATCTGCGTGTCGACACGGGCCCGATCTTCCGGGTGGATGTGGTCGAGCCACCACTGGGCACCGGTTGCCGTCTCCGCGTGCCCGAACAGCGTGGTCAGTGCTTCGTTCCAGACGACGTGGCCATCGTCCATGCGCCAGTCCCAGATCGCGTCGTTGGTCGCATGTGCCGCCAGCCGGTAGCGCTCTTCGATCTCCTGATGGCGCGCCTCGGCGGCCTTGCGATCGGTGATGTCGAGCGAGGTGCCGACCAAGCCGATGACCGTCCCTTGCGTATCACGCAGCGGCACCTTCGTCGACAGCCACCATGCGCTGCGGCCGTCGGGAAAATTCACTGCCTCCTCGACCTGTTCGGTGCGGCCACTCGACATGATGCGCTCGTCGGTCGCCATGATCGCAGCGGCTTGCGACGCGTCGCCGAGCAGCTCGGCATCGGTGCGTCCGACGTACGCTTCGGTCGGACGCCCGATCAGATCCGTCGTGCCCCGGTTGCCGAACAGGATCCGGCCCCGGCGGTCCTTCGCATACATCACGCCTGGTGCCGCCTCGAGAAACGAACGCAACAGGATCTGCGCTTCATCGCGCTCGGCTTCCAGGCGCCGCCGTTCGTCGATGTCGATCAGCACGCCGGGAAATCCGATCGCACGCCCCGTGTCGTCCAGATCCACGCGACCAATCGCTTCGATCCAGCGGTACTGCCGGTCGCGACCGAGCGTGCGGTAGGCGTGTGCATATCGGCCGCCCCGACGGACCGCGTCGGCAATCGCTGCGGCCAGTCCGGGCCGGTCCTCTGGATGCACATATTCGAGGATCTCGTCCAGACGCAATTCAGTGCGGGCGGCCTTCGGGTCAAGCCCGAACGCGTCTGCCAGCGCGTCGTCGATCGTCACGCGATCGCAGTCGATGTCCCAGAACCAGGTGCCAACGATCGCACCGGCGGCCAGTGCCAGCTCGACGCGTTCGGAGTCGCGTGCAACGCGTCCATCTGTCGGGTGCGGAGAGTTCAAGCGGATCTCATGGTGAGGCGGGTCTCGTCCGGGCACGTCCCGTTGCCGTCCGCGCCGGCGGTGTGGCCTCACGGTGTGCACAGATTATCCCCCGCCCGCCTCCGCGTCGCGCGTCCGTCCAGCGCCTTCCGTCAATCAGGCCTGAGCGGCCCGGAACGCACGTGATGCCGGACCAGTCCCGACCGCAGTGTGGCGATGCGCTCACCGGAGCCTGCCACCGCCGCCCGTCCGCGCCCGAGGACGCGCGGACGGGCGGCGCCTGATCAGCGCGCCTGCGACTGCAGGCCGCGCGCGGTTTCCAGATGCCCGGCAATGGCGGTGCGCGTGGTCTGCAGATGCGCCTTGACCCGCGCGTCGGCCGCGCCCGGGATCAGTTCGGAATCCAGCTTGGTCAAGGCCTCCTGGTGTCCCTTCACCATCGCGTCGACCCATGCCTTCTGGAAGGCCTCGCCCGACAACGCATCGAGCTGCTCGCGCTCCGTGTCGTGCTTGCGCTTCATCTCCGCAAGGTCCGGCGCGCCGGCCGTCGCCGCTGCGGACGTGGACTGCGCCGTGGTCGTGGCCGTCCCGCCGGCGACGGTCGTCATCTCGCGGCCGGCCGCGTCACCGGTGTCGCCGAGCAGCGTGCGCGTGGCCTCCAGATTGCGGGTGTGGTCGCGCTGCAGGGTTTCCGCGTAAGCGCGGACCTCCCCTTGCACATCCTTGGCGAGTGCACTTTCGGACGCGGCGATCTCGTGGCGGTCGACTTCCATCACCGCCATCAGCGCTTTGCGGTCGCCGTCCGCGAGCTGGGCGCCGTTCTCCGCAGGCAGACCGACGCCCGGCGGGGAGTCGGGTTCACCGACCGTCGCCGCCATGCCGCGGCTGTGATCCTCGGTGCCTTCGGCGGTGTTGGGCATTTCGGCACGGTTGCCACTGCCGCTGTCGGTCATGGTGCTGTTGTTGTCGCCGCACGCTGCCAGCGCGAAAGCCAGCGCACCCACGAAAAGCGTCTTCGATCCGGTCATGGTGGGACATCTCTGCTGTCGGGAATGGCGCGATGCTAGGGAGCGCCACGGCATGGCAAACGTGAAAAAAAAGCCCGTTGAAGGGCCTTTTCCTGCTCCGTCAGTACGCTGCGGGCAGCGCCCTTGTCGCATTCACTCCGCGTCGGCAATGACCCGTCCTGCCTTACCCGCGACGATGTCCTGCAACGCACGCTCGAACACGGCGACCGGCTGCCCACCCGAGATCAGGTGCTGCTGATCGATGATGATCGCGGGCACGCTGCGGATGCCGCTGCGTATGAAGCGCTGCGCGTCGTTGCGCACTGCCGCCGCATAGGTATCGGACGCCAGGATCGTGGCGGCGCGGCCTGCGTCCAGTCCCACACTGGCCGCGATCTGCGCGAGCACCGCATGGTCGGCGACGTTCGCCGCATCGCCGTGGTAGGCCTGCAGCAGCGCGTGCTTGAGCGCGAGTTGCCTGCCCTCCAGGCCAGCCCAGTGCAACAGGCGATGTGCATCGAACGTGTTCCAGGTGCGCAGGCGATCGCCGAACGCGACACCCACCTCGGCGCCGCGGGCCTGGAGGTTCGCGCGCGCGGCGGTCAGTTGTTCGGGCGACATGCCGTACTTGCGCGTCAGGTGATCGGCGATGTCCTCGCCCTCCGCCGCCATCTGCGGGTTGAGTTCGAAGGGGCGCACGTGGAATTCGACGTCGACGTTCTCCGGCAGACGCGCGAGTGCCTGTTCGAGCGCGGCCAGGCCGATGGCGCACCAGGGGCAGACGATGTCGGAAACGAAATCGATGCGCAGCGGCTCGCGCGCAGTGGGCACGGCGCTCATGCCTGCACCATGGGCAGCTTGAGCCCCTGCGCCTTCGCGCAGTCCTTTGCGATGTCGTAGCCCGCATCCGCGTGGCGCATCACACCGGTGCCGGGATCGTTCCACAGCACGCGGGCGATGCGCCTGTCCGCTTCCGCGGTGCCATCGCAGACGATGACAACGCCCGAGTGCTGCGAGTAGCCCATGCCGACGCCGCCGCCGTGATGCAGCGAGACCCAGGTCGCGCCGCCGGCGACGTTGAGCATCGCGTTGAGCAGTGGCCAGTCGCTGACGGCATCGGAACCGTCCTGCATCGCTTCGGTCTCGCGGTTGGGTGATGCGACCGAACCGGAATCGAGATGGTCGCGGCCGATGACGATCGGCGCTTTCAGTTCGCCATTGTGCACCATCTCGTTGAACGCGAGGCCGAGCTTGTCGCGCACGCCCAGGCCCACCCAGCAGATGCGCGCCGGCAGGCCCTGGTAGGCGATGCGCTCGGCGGCCATGTCGAGCCAGCGATGCAGATGTGCGTCGTCGGGGATCAGTTCCTTGACCTTGGCGTCGGTCTTGGCGATGTCTTCGGGATCGCCACTCAGCGCGACCCAGCGGAACGGGCCGATGCCGCGGCAGAACAGCGGGCGCACATAGGCCGGCACGAAGCCGGGGAAATCGAAGGCGTTGGTGCAGCCTTCGTCCTGGGCCATCTGGCGGATGTTGTTGCCGTAGTCGACGGTCGGGATGCCGGCGGCGTGGAACGCGAGCATGGCTTCCACGTGCACGCGCATCGATGCTTTCGCGGCGTCACGCACGGCCTCGGGATTCGTGGACTGCTCGGCGATCCAGCGCTCGACCGTCCAGCCGCTCGGCAGATAGCCGTGCACGGGATCGTGCGCGCTGGTCTGGTCGGTGACAGCGTCCGGACGCACGCCGCGCTTCACCAGTTCAGGCAGCACGTCGGCCGCATTGCCGAGCAGCGCGATGGATTTCGCTTCGCCGGCCTGCGTGTATTTTTCGATACGCGCGAGTGCATCGTCGAGATCGGTCGCCTGCTCGTCGACGTAGCGCGTCTTGATGCGGAAATCGATCCGGCTCTGCTGGCATTCGATGGTCAGCGAACACGCGCCGGCGAGACTCGCGGCCAGCGGCTGCGCGCCGCCCATGCCGCCGAGGCCCGCGGTGAGGATCCACTTGCCGGTCAGATCGCCGCCGTAATGCTGGCGCCCCATCTCGACGAAGGTCTCGTAGGTGCCCTGCACGATCCCCTGACTGCCGATGTAGATCCAGCTGCCGGCGGTCATCTGCCCATACATCATCAGGCCCTTGCGATCGAGTTCGTGGAAGTGCTCCCACGTCGCCCAGTGCGGCACCAGATTGGAGTTGGCGATCAGTACGCGCGGCGCGTCAGAGTGCGTGCGGAACACGCCGACCGGCTTGCCGGACTGCACCAGCAGCGTCTCGTCGTCGCCAAGAGTCTTGAGCGATTCGAGGATCGCGTCGTAACAGGGCCAGTCGCGCGCGGCGCGGCCGATGCCGCCGTAGACGACGAGGTCCTCGGGCCGCTCGGCGACATCAGGATCGAGATTGTTCTGCAGCATGCGGAACGGCGCTTCGGTGAGCCAAGAGCGGCAGCTGAGTTCAGATCCGCGCGGCGCTCGGATGACGCGCGAAGGGTCGTGGCGCGAGGCGTCGGTCATGGCGGCGTTCCGTTGAAGTCGATGCATCGATTATCGCATCGCGCACCGGCGCCGACTGGTGCGCTGCGGCGTGAGCGCGGGTACACCGTCGCCCTATCCTCGCGCCATGAATCCTCGCTCCGTATTCGCCGCCGTCTGCGCGGTGGCCCTCGCCGGCTGCGCCACGCAGGCCGGATCGACGCAGCTCGCCACGCAAGCGGTCGATGCCGCGCCGACACGTGTCCTGCTGTTCTCTCGCACCGCCGGCTTCCGCCACGACTCGATCCCCGTCGCGTTGGACACCTTGCAGGCACTGGGTGCGCAGTCCGGATTCGCGGTCGATGCGACCGAGGACGCGGCGCTGTTCACGGATGCGGAGCTCGCGCGCTACGACGCGGTGGTGTTCGTCAGCACGACGCGCGAAGTCCTCGACCCCACGCAGCAGGCCGCGTTCGAAAGCTACGTCGCCGCAGGTGGCGGCTTCATGGGCGTGCACGCCGCCGCGGACAGCGGCTACACCTGGCCCTGGTACGGCGATCTGGTCGGCGCGTGGTTCGCACGCCATCCCGAAGGCCTGCAATCGGTGCGGGTGGTGTTCGAACACGACGCCGGGCCGGACGGCCTGCGCGAATGGCGCGTCACCGACGAGATCTACGACTACCGGCGCAATCCGCGATCGTTCGTCCAGGTGACCGCGTCGATCGATCCCGCCTCGCATCCCGACGGGCGCATGGGCGACGACCACCCCATCGCCTGGTGCCACACGAACGCCGGTGGCCGCGCTTGGTACACCGGCTTCGGGCACGACCCGGCGCTGTATGCCGATCCGGTGTTCCGCGCGCAGCTGCTGCGCGGCCTGCTGTGGACCACTGGACGCAGCGACGCCTGCTGACGCTGGACATGCAAACGCCCGGCCGGGGCCGGGCGCCTGCGTGCCGCAACTGATCGGAATCAGTTGATCGACGGGGCGAGCCTGCGCAGCGCGTCCTTGACGTCCACCGAACCGGTACGGTCGATGTCCTCGCGCGTGTAGACGCGACCGCCGCCGGTGATGCATTCCTGCTCGGCACGCTTGGAGCGCGCATTGCGGGCCGCGGTGACGCGCGAACCGGTTTCGCGGATGCAGAAGCGATCCGACGGACTGGCGCGCTGGCCACGATCGCGTGCGGATTCCTCTTCCTCTTCCTCTTCCTGTTGCTGCTGCGCGTGGGCGACCTGTGAGACCGCACCGAACGCGAGGCCGGCGAAGATCGCCGCCGTCCACCATGCATGCTTCATGAGGCACCTCCCGGTGCAGTCCATCGGTGGCGACACGATACGCGCGATGCGCAGCGCCGTGGTCTGCAGGCGATGAATGTTCAGCCCGCATGTCGGCAGCGTTGTGCATCGCTTCATGCGGCTGACTGCGAGCCGTCATGTCGCGCCGGTATCCTATGCAGATGCCTCGATCGACCTGTTTGCGCGCGTCCGCGCTGCTCCCGCTGTTGCTGCTGACCGCTTGTGTCACGGTCGCGCCGCCTTCGGATTCCGCCGCCACGTCTGCCTCGACATCCGTCGCGGATGCACGCCCCACGCTGCTGCTGGTCTCGCTCGACGGCCTGCGCCCCGACTATCTCGGCCGCGGCAAAACCCCGCATCTCGATGCGCTGGCGCGCGGCGGCGTGCAGGCCTGGATGCGGCCCTCGTATCCGTCGCTGACGTTTCCGAACCACTACACCCTGGTCACCGGTCTGCGGCCCGACCACCACGGCCTGATCCACAACTCGATGGTGGATGCGTCGCTCGGCGACTTCCGCCTGTCGGACCGCGAGGCGGTCGGCAACGGCGCCTGGTACGGCGACGGCGAGCCGCTGTGGGTCACGGCCGAGAACGCCGGCCTGCGTACCGCGACGCTGTCGTGGCCGGGCAGCGAAGCGCCGGTGCACGGCGTGCGTCCGACGCGCTGGTATCCCTTCGACGACACGCGCCCGCTCGATACGCGCGTCGACATGGTGCTCGACTGGTTGTCCGAACCGGCCGCCACGCGCCCGGCGTTCGCGACGCTGTACTTCGAACACACCGACTCGGCCGGCCACGACTACGGTCCGGATTCGCCGCAACTGCACGCCGCGCTGCAGGCAGTCGACGCGGCGCTGGGCCGGCTCGTCGAAGGTCTGCGCACGCGCGGCCTGCAGGACCGCGTGAACCTGGTCGTGGTCTCCGACCACGGCATGGCCGAAGTGCCGCCCGGCCAGGCGATCGCGGTGGAGGACATGGTCACGATGGAAGAAGCGCGCGTGACCTCCACCGGCCAGGTCATCGGCATCGTGCCCAACGCCGGTTTCGAAGCGCAGGTGGCGCGCAAGCTGCTCGGCGCGCACGCGCAGTACGACTGCTGGCGCAAGGGCGAGATGCCGCCGCGCTGGCAGTTCGGCACCCACCCGCGCGTGCCGCCGATCGTCTGCCAGATGCACAAGGGCTGGGACGCGATCCCGCGTAGCGCGTTCGCGCGCCGCCCCACGCATACCCGCGGCTCGCATGGCTACGACCCCGCGCTGCCGGAAATGCGTGCGGTGTTCATCGCCAATGGACCGGCGTTCCGCAGCGGCGTGACGCTGGACGGGTTCGACAACGTCGATCTGTATCCGATGCTCGCGCGATTGATCGGGGTGACGCCGGCGAAGAACGACGGGAATGCGCAGACGCTGGCGCCGGCGTTGCGGGATGAAGTGCAATGAAGCTGAGCTGATTGCGCGACGTTGGATCGGTCGAGGCGCGGCCGCGTTTCTGTGCGCGGTGCTCGGGCACTGCGGGTTCGGGGTTCGATGCGACCGGTTGCCCTCACCCCAACCCCTCTCCCAGGGGGAGAGGGGCTCTGGAGGCTCGCTGCGTCATGTGTTCTGGGCTTCCCGCAGAAGACCGTCCGATCACGAAGCCCTCGAGCCCCTCTCCCTCCGGGAGAGGGGTTGGGGTGAGGGAAGACCCTCGCGATACACCCCACAACATCCATGTCCGAATCCGGCCAGTCACCAACCGCCCTCGGTGCTAGCCTGCGTCGTATGTCCCCACCCCTGCCCGCCACCGACATCTGCGAACAGGCGCGCCTGAGCCGGGACGCGCGTTTCGACGGCCTGTTTTTCACCGCCGTGCGCACGACCGGCATCTACTGCCGACCCGTCTGCCCGGCGCCCGCGCCCAAGGCCGCGAATGTCGTCTACTACCCGAACGCCGCGGCAGCCGAAGCCGCCGGTTTCCGACCCTGCCTGCGCTGCAGGCCGGAACTCGCGCCGTCGGATGGCCACTGGCATCGCGGCGACGACATCGTCTCGCGGGCGTTGGCCCTGATCGAACAGGGCGCCTTGAACGAAGCGCCGCTTTCGGAACTCGCCGGGCGCCTGCACATCGGCGAGCGCCAGTTGCGGCGCCTGTTCGTCGAACGCCTCGGCGCTGCGCCGGTCGGCGTCCATGGCACGCGGCGCCTGCTGTTCGCCAAACAACTGCTCACCGAAACCGCGCTGCCGATCACCGAGGTCGCGCTCGCGGCCGGATTCAACAGCGTGCGGCGGTTCAACGCCGTGTTCCAGGACGCCTACCGCATGCCGCCGCGCGATCTGCGCAAAGCGCCGCGGGAGGCAACCGGTGATGCATTGACGCTGCGCCTCGGCTACCGGCCGCCCTACGATTTTCCGGCGATGCTCGACTTCCTGCGCGGACGCGCCTTGCCCGGCATCGAAGTGGTCGACGACACCGCGTACACCCGCGTGATCGGAGATGCGGACCTGCCCGGCTGGCTTCGGGTCGACGCATGGCCGGGGACGCGCGGCGATCCGCAGCCCTCTGCGCTGCGGCTGCAGCTGCACGGCTGTCCGCCGTCGCGCCTGCAGGACACCGTGCAGCGCGTGCGCCGCATGTTCGATCTCGACGCGGACCCGGACACGATCGCCGCGCATCTCGCCAATGACGCACGGCTGGCGCCGCTGCTGCGCAAACGCCCGGGCCTGCGCCTGCCGAGCGGCTGGGACGGTTTCGAGATCGCGGTGCGTGCGGTCATCGGCCAGCAGGTCAGCGTCGCCGCCGCGCGTACGCTGACCGCACGGTTGTCGCAGCGCTTCGGCAAGCCGCTGCCGGAGGCTTTCGCCGCGCAGGGGTTTGCCCATCTGGTTCCGACGCCGGACGCTCTCGTCGACGCCGACTTCGACGGCCTCGGCCTGATCGGCAGCCGCATCGCGACGATCCGCGGCATCGCCGCCGCGCTGCTCGACGGACGCGTGGACTTCGATCGCGCACGCACACTCGACGAGTTCATCGAACGCTGGGTCGCCCTGCCCGGCATCGGTCCATGGACCGCGCAATACATCGCGCTGCGCGCGCTCGGCCACCCCGATGCGTTCCCCGCCGAGGATCTCGTGCTGCAGAAGATGCTGCCGAGCGATGGCACACGTATGACCGCCAAAGCGCTGCGTGCGCACGCGGACGACTGGCGTCCATGGCGCGGCTACGTAGTCTTCCATCTGTGGCGCGAAGCGTCCGCGTCCACGCCCGCGCGCGGCGCAACACCGACGCGCCCACGCGCCCGTTCAACCCGGAGTCCATCGCCATGAGTCCAGACACGACCACGGTCGTCACCCGCACCATCGACAGCCCGGTGGGCCGGCTGTTTCTGGCCGCATCCGATGCAGGCCTGCACGCGGTGGAGTTCGCCGAGCACCGGCATCCAGTGCCGCGCGGTGACGACTGGCGCGATGGTGCGCATGCCGTGCTCGATGCGACCGCGGAGCAGCTTGCCGAATATTTCACTGGCAAGCGCCAGACCTTCGATCTGCCGTTCGCCGCGCGCGGCACGCCATTCCAGAAACAGGTCTGGGATGCGCTGACGCGTATTCCTTATGGAAAGACCGCCAGCTACGTCGAACTCGCCCGCATGGTCGACAAGCCGGGCGCGAGCCGCGCGGTCGGCGCCGCGAACGGCCGCAATCCCCTGGCGATCGTCGTGCCCTGCCATCGTGTCATCGGCGCCAGCGGCGCGCTCACCGGCTTCGGCGGCGGCCTGCCGACCAAGGAATTCCTGCTGACGCTCGAAGGCGCCTGGCCGCGGGCGGATCGGCTTCTGTAAGTGCGCGGCGCATGCGGCATCCGTTTCGTGTCCAGCGCTGATGACAGGGCGGGGGATGCCTGTCCGATCACGCCGATGAAGCGGCATCTCAACGCGTGGAACACACGCAACCCTCAGGACAGCAAGCCCCGCATCGCGTGCGCGTAATCGCGCGCAGCAGCTTCATGCTGTGCATGACGCCCCTCCTCAACGACCTGCCGCCCGGCCACGTGCACTTCGCGCACCAGCGGGCGGTTGCCGGCGAACAGCCAGCGGTCGAGCACGTCATGTTCCGCCGCGCCGGCCAGCAGCGGCGCATCCGCGTCCAGCACGACCGCGTCGTCGAGTGCGTCGAAACCGGTCGATGCTGTGGCGCTCGCCTGCACACCCGCAAACAGCGTCGCGCCGACGCTGGGTGTCGCCGCTGCGACCGCGATGTTGCGGCGATGCGTCACCAGGCGCTGGCCGTACTCCAGCCAGCGCAGTTCTTCGACTGGCGACACCGAGATGTGCGAATCCGAACCGATACCCCAGGCGCCGCCGGCGTCGAGGTAATCGCGCAGCGGAAACAGACCGTCGCCGAGATTGGCTTCCGTCGTCGGACACAGTGCGACGGTCGCGCCGCTGCGGGCGATGCCGGCGACTTCCGCAGCATCGAGGTGGGTCGCGTGCACCAGCGTCCAGCGCGCGTCGACCGGCGCGTTGCCGAGCAGCCATGCGACCGGGCGCGCACCGCGCGTCGCGATGCATTCGTCGACCTCGGGCATCTGTTCGGCGATGTGGATGTGCATGCGCGCATCGGCCGGCAGCGCGGCCAGCACCGCGTGCATCGCCTCGGCCGGTACCGCGCGCAGGCTGTGCAGCGCGCAGCCGACGCGCAGCGTGTCGTTTTGGCGCGCGTGCAGATCGGCGAACAGCCGCAGGTAGCCGTCGACGTCATGACCGAAGCGTCGCTGGCGTTCGCCGAGTGGCCGCCCGTCGAAACCGCCGGTCATGTACAGCACCGGCAGCAGCGTCAGCCGGATGCCGGTCGCGCGCGCGGCGTCGATCAGCGCATCCGCCATCGCGCTTGGAGGCGCGTACGGCGCGCCGTCGGGCGCGTGATGGACGTAATGGAATTCGCAGACGGTCGTGTAACCGGCTTCCAGCATTTCGACGTAGAGCTGCGTGGCGACCGCGCGCAGGCTGTCAGGATCGAAGCGCCCGGCCATGCGGTACATGGTCTCGCGCCAGGTCCAGAACGAATCGGCGGGATCGGTCTGCACTTCGGCCAGGCCGGCCATCGCCCGCTGGAACGCATGCGAATGCAGGTTCGCGATACCGGGCAGACGCCAGCCTGCGGGCGTGCGCTCGGCGTGGATCGCGGGAACATCGTGCATCGGGCCGGCTCCTCGAAAACGTGTGCGGTAGGCTAGCCGGTCTTCCGCCCGGGAACATCCGATGTCCTCGACAAACATCATGCAACTGCTCGCTGTAAGCCTCGTAATCGGCGGGATCGTGGGCTGGATCGGCGTCCGGATGCTCGGGAGGCGCCGCTCGGCCGACGATCTTCCGGTGGACCGCCACAGGCCGCGCAAGCAGCACGACCGCGCCGATTACAACGACGGTGGCGGCAACGATGGCGACTGAATCCTGGGACGGACTGCTGCTGGGCGCGAGGCTTGCCACGTTGGCGGACGACAGCGGCTACGGGCTGATCGAAGACGGTGCGCTCGGCTGGCGCGACGGTGTGATCGTCTACGCAGGTCCGCGCAGCGGACTGCCCGCGGATGCGGAGGCCAACGCCGATCTCGTCGTCGAAACCGATGGACTGGTCACGCCCGGACTCATCGATTGCCACACGCACGCGGTGTTCGCGGGCAACCGCGCTGCGGAGTTCGAACAGCGCCTGCAGGGCGCGAGTTACGAAGACATCGCGCGCGCCGGCGGCGGTATCGTCTCGACGGTGCGCGCGGTACGCGAGGCCGACGAGGACACGTTGCTCGCGCAGTCGTTGCCGCGCGCGCGTGCGCTGGTCGCCGATGGTGCAACCACGCTGGAGATCAAGTCCGGCTACGGGCTCGACTTCGACAACGAACGCAAGATGCTGCGCGTCGCCCGGCGGATCGGCGAGGTGCTCGGCATCACCGTGCGCACCACGTTCCTCGGCGCGCACGCCCTGCCGCCGGAATTCGCCGGCCGCGGTGATGCCTACATTGATGCGGTCTGCGACTGGCTGCCGGGTCTGCACGACGAAGGTCTGGTCGGTGCCGTGGACGCATTCGCCGAACGCATCGCCTTCAGCGTCGATCAGACGCGCCGCGTGTTCGACGTGGCGCGCACGCTCGGCCTGCCGGTGAAACTGCACGCCGACCAGCTCAGCGATGGCGCAGGTGCTGCGCTGGTGGCGGAGTTTGGTGGCCTGTCGGCCGACCATGTCGAACACACCTCGCCCGCCGGTGTCGCCGCAATGGCCGCAGCGGGCACGGTCGCGGTGCTGCTGCCGGGCGCGTTTCACGTGCTCCGCGAAACCACACTGCCGCCGCTCGATGCGTTCCGCGCGGCCGGCGTGCCGATGGCGGTCGCGACCGACTGCAATCCGGGCACGTCGCCGCTGCTGTCGCTGCGCCAGGCGATGCAGCTGTCGTGCACGCATTTCCGGCTGACGCCGGAAGAGGCCCTGCGCGGCGCGACCGTACATGCAGCGCGCGCGCTAGGCCTGTCCGATCGCGGCACGCTGGCCGTCGGTCAGCGCGCGGATTTCGCCTGCTGGCAGGTCGCGCAACCAGCGGAACTCGTCTACTGGCTCGGTGGCCCGCTGCTGGCGATGTCGTTCGCCGGCGGCAAGCGTCTGGCCTGAAACCGAGCACCATGCCCTGAAACGCGAAAGCCCCGCGGATGCGGGGCTTTCGACGCGCGGCGGGACCTGGAACTCAGGCCTTCTTCGCGACGGCCTTCTTCGCCGGCGCCTTGGCGACGGTCTTGCTGCCGGCGGCCTTCTTCACGACCGGTGCGGTCGCGGTGCCGGTGGCCTTGATCAGGCCCTTCGAGCGGCTGTTGCCGTAGCTCGAGTTGTAGCGCTTGCCCTTGAGGGTCTTGCGGTCGCCCTTGCCCATTACTGTGCTCCTGGAGTGCTGCGTGTTGAATTCGTTTGACGCGTACGTGCGCCGCCGGGGCGCACAGAACCGCGGATTCTAGCACGCGGCCCGATATATGAAGGCGCTCAGCGCCCCGCGCGGGCGTGGGTCAGGCGCAGGTTCAGCAGATGCGCGCCGGCCAGCAGCAGGCCACCGATGGTCATCACCACGGCGTGGGTGATGGTGTGGTCGTGCAGGTGCGTGAACGAGCCGGCCCACACCAGCGCCAGGCCCGGAATCAGCAGCATCCAGGCATGGAACGCGCGATGGCGGCGCCAGCCCAGCGTCAGCGTGGTCGCCCCCAGCAACGTGGCGAACACGACGAAGGCCTGGTCGATATCGACCCAGCCGCCAACGTTGAGACCGAACGCCGGCAGCAGCGCCAGCGCGACCGGCAGCAGCGCGCAATGGACGGCACACAGAAACGACGCGGCGAAGCCGACGCGGTCTGCGCGCTGCAGGGTGGAATTGTGTGCAGGCATGTCTTTTGGGGGGTGCGGGGATTTGCGTAACATTATAACATTCCCTCTTCGCCCACCAGTGTACTGCATCCGCAATGACCAGAAGCCGCTGTTCCGCCCCCGTCCCGACCCGCCTCGCCATCGCCGTGGCCCTGCTGCTGCCGGCCGCCGCGTTCGCCCAGTCCACCAGCCAGACGCATGCGCACCCGACCACCCTCGACCGCGTGCAGGTCACCGCCACCCCGCTCGGCGGCGACGCCGAGGATCTCGCGCACCCGGTAGAGGTGCTGTATGGCGACGCGCTGGAAGATCGCAAGTCCAGCAGCCTCGGTGACACCGTGTCTTCGTTGCCCGGTGTGCAGAGCGGTTCCTTCGGCACCGGCGTCGGCCGGCCGATCATCCGCGGCCAGGAAGGTCCGCGCGTGCAGGTGCTCTCGGGCGGCATCGGCAGCATGGATGCCTCCACGGTCAGCGCCGACCACGCGGTCAGCATCGAGCCCTTCCTCGCCGACCAGATCGAAGTGCTCAAGGGCCCGGCCAATCTGTTGTACGGCAGCGGCGCGATCGGCGGCGCGGTGAATGTGGTCGACGGCCGCATCGCACGCGAAGTGCCGGACCGTCCGATCAGCGGCCGCGCCGAACTGCGCGCCGCCAGCGGCAGCGACGAGCGCAGTGGCATGTTTCGCCTTGATGGCGTGAGTGGCGACAACCTGGTGCTGCATGTCGACGGCCTGATCCGCAACACCGGCGACTTCGACATCCCCGGCTTCGCCCAGGTGTCCGAAAACCACGATCACGATCACGACCATGACCATGACCACGACCTCGAACACGCGGAAGAAGAGAACGCGTTCGGCACCTTGCCCAACAGTTCGATCCGCACGCGCGCCGGCGCCGTCGGCGCGACGTACTTCGGCGAGCGCGGTCATCTCGGCGTCGCGGTCAGCACCTACCGCACCAACTACGGCCTGCCCGACGGCGCGCACGTGCACGCCGAAGAAGGCGGCCATGACCACGATCACGACCATGACCACGAAGAAGAAGGCCACGACGAACACGGCTCGGTGCGCATCGACATGGTGCAGAACCGCGTCGATCTGAAGGGCGGCCTCTATGACCCGCTGCCGTTCCTCAGCGCCTTGAACGTGCGCGCGGCTTACAACGATTACGAGCACGTCGAACTCGAAGGCGATACGCCCGCGACCCGCTTCACCAACAAGGGCACCGAGGCGCGCATCGAAGCGGTGCAGAAGACCTTCAACGGGTGGGACGGCGCGTTCGGCCTGCAGATCGGCCACGTCGATTTCGGCGCGGTCGGCGAAGAGGCCTTCGTGCCGCCGAGCGTCACCGACACCCTCGGCCTGTTCGTCGTGCAAGAGAAGGAGTTCGGGCCGGTGAAGCTCGAGTTCGGCGGCCGCCACGAGCGCGTCGAGATCGATCCGATCGCGAACGAATCGCGCAAGTTCAGCGCCAGCAGCCTGTCGGGCGCAGCGATCTGGCATCTGTCGGACGTGTTCGACCTGCGCTTCGGCGCCGACGTCTCCGAGCGTGCGCCGACCAACGAGGAACTGTTCGCCGCCGGCCCGCACATCGCCACGCGCTCGATCGAAATCGGCGATGCGGATCTCGACACCGAGCGCGGCCAGCGCCTGGAAATCGGCCTGCACGCGCATACCGACCGCGTCGAGTTCAAGGCCGCCGTCTACCAGACGCAGTTCAAGCGCTTCACCTACCTCACCGATACCGGCATCGCCGAACAGGGCTTCCCGGTGCGGCTGTGGACGCAGGGCGATGCGACCTTCCGCGGCGCCGAGGCCGAGGCGAAGTTCCACCTGCTGGAATCCGATGCCGGTGATTTCGATCTGCGCGTATTCGGCGATGTGGTGCGCGCCGAGCTCGACGGCAGCGGCACGCGCACGGTGCAGTTCGCGGTGCCGCATGGCGACCACGCGCACAACTACGAAACCGATATCGCGCTGGGCGGCGACCTGCCGCGCATCGCACCGTCGCGTATCGGCGCCGACATCAACTGGACGCTTGGCGGCTGGCGCGCGAACGTCGGCGCGGTGCGCTACCTGAAGCAGGATCGCGTGGCCGCGCTGGAAGAACCGAGCCCGGGCTACACGCTGGTCAATGCCGGTATCGCCTGGCGTGTTGGCGAAGCAGACGGCACCCAGTGGGAACTGTTCCTCGACGGCCGCAACCTGACCGACGAAGAAGCCCGCCCGCACACTTCGCTGTTGCGCGACTTCGCGCCGTTGCCGGGTCGCACCGTCGCCGGCGGCATCCGCGTCTATTTCTGATCGGCGCGCGCTGACCGGTTTCCGTTCTCTCCAGTGACACGTGCGTCACTGCCCCGCCCCGGTCTCCAGTGCGGGGTTTTTTTTTCCGGGCACGCCTCGCCCGCCCAACGCCCCACTTGAACTAAGTCTGCGGCTTCCAAGTTGCGTTTCTGGTCCCCACCTGCCGACCGAGATCGCGATGTGCGGCCTGTCGGCCGGCGTGTCGGCGATGGCGCTGTCGCTGATCGGCCTGTTCAACATCGTCGGCAGCATCGGCGCGGGCTGGCTCAGCCAGCGCTACCGCATGAAGTGGCTGCTGACCGCGATCTACATCAGCCGCGCGGCGATGATCTTCATCTACGTGCTGTCGCCGCCGACGCCGACCACCTTCATGTTGTTCGCGATCGGCCTGGGCATGAGCTGGCTGGCGACCGTGCCGCCGACTGCCGGCCTGGTCGGCAAGCTGTTCGGTCCGCGCTATCTGGCGACGCTGTTCGGCCTGACCCTGCTCTCGCACCAGACCGGCGCCTTCTTCGGCGCATGGCTGGGCGGTGTCGCGGTCGCGAAAACCGGCTCCTATCTGTGGGTCTGGTACGCCGACATGGCGCTGGCGCTAACGGCAGCCGCATCCAATCTGCCGATCCGCGAAGCGCGGCTGCCCTGACGCGCGCCTGTCACCGCACAAGCGATCGGATTCCGACCGCCTCGCTCAGTCCGCGGCAGCATCCGCGCATTGCGCGCAGAGGCCGTGCACTTCCAGCGTCTGCGCCTGCGGCACGAACCCCAGCGCGCGGGCACGCTCGTCGAGCGAGGCGACGACCGCCTCGTCTTCCAGTTCCACAGCGCTGTGGCAGCGGTCGCAGATCAGGAACGGCACCGAGTGCTGCGCGGTGCTCGGGTGGTGGCAGGCCACGAAGGCGTTGACCGACTGCAGCTTGTGGATGAAGCCATTGGCCAGCAGGAAATCCAGCGCGCGATACACCGTCGGCGGCGCGGCCGCGCCGGGACCATCGCCCTCGCGCACCTGGTCGAGCAGGTCGTAGGCCTTGAGCGGCTTGCCGGCCTTGGCGATCAATCCCAGCACGTAGGCGCGGATCGGCGTCAGCCGCAGCCCGCGCTCACTGGAGGCGTGCTCCACCGCGCGAATGAAGCTCGCGGCGTCATCGACGTGGTGGTGCGGATCCGTGCAGGTGTGATCGTGCTTGGCCATCCGTCCATGATGGGTGCGAGGGGGCACTGACTCAAGCGTGCTTGACTCGCTGCCGCGGATTCGCACCGCCGCTTCAGGTCTCTGTTCGATTGCTCGATAGATATCGTCCTGTCAGTGCTTGGAGATCAGCGGCTTTGCTCGGCTTCTGCTCGGCTTGTGCCACCGCTCTTCCACGACGGCAGGCTGAGTTCTCAAACCCGGAGGGCGCCGCACATGGATGTGCGGCGTTTTCCGACCGAGGCAGGATGCCGAGTCGGAAAATCCCTGTGCACGACAAGCCGCGGGCTGTGGACTTGTCGGGGAGACGTTTTTCTTTGGTTCCGTTTCTTTTGGGGTCAACCAAAAGAAATGAACTCGGCCGCGTCAGCGGACGAAAGCGGTTGACGTTGCTGTTCATTTCGCTGCCTAAGGCAGTAGGCAAGATCAAACGCTTCCACTCGCCTTGCGGCGAGCGGGTTCATTTCTTTTGCTGGCCCCACGCACGCAGTGCGAACGGCAAAGCCGGCCCCGACGGGGCGAGCATCGAAGATGCGAGTCAAAGAAACAGAACCAAAGAAAAGGGCCAGCCCCGACGAAGCTCACCCGGCGTGTCATTCGTTCCGGGATTTTTCGACTCGCCATCCTGGCTCGGTCGAAAAACGCCGCACATCCATGTGCTGCGCCCTACGGGTTTGCGTCCTGCGTTGGCGCTGTCCTGAAAAGCAGAGCACCGCTGGCAGCGAACGGTCGGGCGCGCATCGATAAACAACGCACGCCGGAAAGAAGCAAAGTGCCCGCGAAAAACAGAATCCAGAGCGCGCGGCTCAGGCCGCGTCCCCCTCCGGAATCATCCCGATCGCCACGTCGATCCGCGCCAGCGCCTCCTCGCGCCCCGCCAGATACACCGTATGCCCGATATCCGGACTCACCTGCGTACCGGTGATCGCCACACGCAACGGCTGCGCAACCTTGCCCATGCCCAGACCCAGCGTCTCGACGGTTTCGCGGAACGCCGCGTCGATCGCCTCGACGTTCCAGTCCGGCAATGCCGCGAAACGCGCGCGGACATCGGCCAGAGGGGCGCGGGCTTCGGTCTTCAGGTGCTTGGCGACCGCCTTCTCGTCGTAGGCGGCGATCGGGCAATACCAGACCGCCGCGCGCTCGGACATTTCCTTGAGCGTCTGCACGCGGTCGCGCAACGCGATCACGACATCGGCCGGCGACGGACCTGCCGACAGGTCGTAACCGTCGCTCTGCAGATGCCATTCCAGATGCGCGGCAACCGCGGCCGGATCGTCGGACTTCAGGTACTGCTGGTTGAGCCAGCCGAGTTTGGCCATGTCGAGACGCGCAGCCTTGGCGTTGACGTCCTTGAGGTCGAACAGCTGCTGCATCTCGGGGATCGAGAAGATCTCCTGGTCACCATGCGACCAGCCCAGACGCACGAGATAGTTCAGCAACGCGTGCGGCAGGTAGCCGGCGTCGCGGTACTGCATCACGTCGGCGGCGCCGGTGCGCTTGGACAACTTGGCGCCCTGCTCGTCGAGGATCATCGGCAGGTGCGAGAACGCCGGCACGTCGGCGCCGAGCGCGCGGTAGATGTTGATCTGCCGCGGGGTGTTGTTGACGTGGTCGTCGCCGCGCACGACATCGGTGATGCCCATGTCCAGATCGTCGACAACGACGGCGAAGTTGTAGGTCGCGTAGCCGTCGGGGCGGAAGATCACCAGGTCGTCGAGTTCGCTGTTGGCGATCTCGATGCGGCCCTTGACCTTGTCCTCCCAGACCACCGTGCCTTCGAGCGGATTCTTCAGGCGGATCACGCGATTGGGGTCGTCGCGCTTCGGCTCGTTGCGCTCGCGATAGGCGCCGTTGTAACGCGGCTTGTCGCCCGCGGCCATCGCCGCTTCGCGCATCGCGTCGAGTTCGGCTTTCGACTCGTAGGCGTAGTAGGCCTTGCCGTCGGCAACCAGCTGCTCGGCGACTTCGGCATAGCGTTCCAGACGGTGCGTCTGGTAGATCGGACCTTCGTCGTAACCCAGGCCCAGCCATTCCATCGCCTCGAGGATCGCGTCGATCGCGGCCTGGGTGCTGCGTTCGCGGTCGGTGTCTTCGATGCGCAGCACGAACTCGCCGCCGCGACGCCGCGCCTCCAGCCAGCAGTACAGCGCAGTGCGCGCGCCGCCGATGTGCAGGTAGCCGGTGGGACTGGGGGCGAAGCGGGTGCGGCAGGACATGCGCGGAACTCGGACTGGGGGACAGTGCGCATTCTAACCGGCGCGTCCAGCCGGCCCCGACAGCCGGATTACAATGGCGCCATGACGACGCTTTTCATCTCCGACCTGCATCTGGATCCTGCGCGTCCGGAGATCACCGCGCTGTTTCTCGCGTTTCTGGACGGCGAGGCCCGCAGCGCGGATGCGCTGTACGTGCTCGGCGATCTGTTCGAGTCGTGGGTTGGCGATGACGATCCGTCCGACGCCGGCGCGCAGGTTGCCGAACGCCTGGCCGCGTTGTCGCGCGCAGGCGTGCCGGTCGCCTTCATGCACGGCAATCGGGATTTCCTCGTCGGCCACGACTATGCGCGTCGCGCAGGCATGTCACTGCTGCCCGACCCTGCGGTTATCACGCTCTACGGCCGCCCGGTGCTGCTGACCCACGGCGATCTGCTGTGCACCGGCGATGTCGAATACCAGGCGGTGCGCAACCAGGTGCGCAATCCGGCGTGGCAGGCGCACATGCTTGCGCAGCCGCTGCCCGCGCGGCTCGCATTCGCCCAGCACGCACGCGATGCCAGCCAGGCACGCGCGGCCACGCTGCGCGGCGACGGCACGATGGAAACCGTCACCGATGTGGCGCCGGCGACGGTCGAGGACTGGTTCACGCGTTACGGGGTCGACACGATGATCCACGGCCATACGCATCGCCCTGCGATCCACGCGCTGACGGTTGCCGGCCGCGACTGCCGCCGCATCGTGCTCGGCGACTGGTTCGAACAGGGGTCGGTGTTGCGTGCGTATGCGGACGGACGGCTGGAATTGTCGGCGCTGTCCCGCGCGCCGTAATCGCAGCAGATCCACTGTGGGAGCGCGCTTGCGCGCGATGGGGATGGCCGGAACAGCCCTTCGCGCGCAAGCGCGCTTCCACCCGAAGCGCTAGCGTTCGGCGAGGGCCTGCAACGCGGCCAGTTCTTCTTCGCTGAATCCCGCCGCGGCGCGTGCGTCGATATTGAACGGGCCGTGCAGTACGGCACGCGCGTATTCGGACAGCAGATCGCGGAACGTCGATTCCGGCTGCACGCCACGGCGTTCGCAGAACCAGCGGAACCAGCGGCTGCCGGCGGCGACGTGCGCGACTTCCTCGCGCAGGATCACTTCGAGCACGCCGACGGTCTCGAGATCGCCGAGCGAACGCAACTTGACGATCATGCCCGGCGTCACGTCCAGCCCGCGCGCCTCGAGCACGCGCGGCACCAGCGCCATGCGTGCCATGCCGTCGTGCGCTGTCTTCTCGCACATCTCCCACAGGCCGTTGTGCGCGTCGAAATCGCCGTAGTCGAAACCGAGGTCGCGCAGACGATCGCGCAGCAGCACGAAATGCCGCGCTTCGTCGGCAGCGACCGACACCCAGTCGGCGTAATACGCGTCCGGCAGATCGCGGAAGCGATAGACCGCGTCCCAGCCGAGATCGATCGCGTTGAGTTCGATATGCGCGATCGCGTGGATGAAGGCCGCGCGACCTTCGTTGCTACCGAGACCACGACGCGGCAGCTCGCGCGGATGCACGAGTTTCGGGCGTTCGGGACGCCCCGGCATGCCGATCGGCTCCGGGGCGGGTGCGTTCGTGTCGAGCGGCAACGTGCCTTCGCGCAACCGGCGCGCGTAGGCGTCGGTCAGCGCGATCTTGTCATCGGGATCGCGCGCATCGAGGCAGTGGCGCGCGGCCGCGAACAGATCCGCCGCGTCCGCGACCACCACCGCGCTCACGCGCGGCGCTTCTTCTTCGCGTCGTCGCTGCGCAGCTGCTGCAGGCGCTCGAAATAACCCGCTTCGATGCCGGTGACGTACTCACCGCTGAAGCAGGAACTGTCGAACCGGCGCTCGGGGAATTTCGGCCCCGCGACGGCGGTTTCGAGATCGGCGAGATCCTGATAGATCAGCCAGTCGCAGCCGAGGAATTCCTCGATCTCTTTTTCGGTGCGGTTGTGCGCGACCAGTTCGTCGACCGACGGCATGTCGATGCCGTAGATATTGGGGTGACGCACCGGCGGCGCGGCAGAAGCGAGATACACCTTCTTGGCACCGGCATCGCGCGCCATCTGCACGATCTGCTTGGACGTCGTGCCGCGCACGATCGAATCGTCGACCAGCAGCACCACGCGGTTGCGGAATTCCAGCGGGATCGGATTGAGCTTGCGCTTGACCGACTTCGCGCGCTCGCCCTGTCCCGGCATGATGAAGGTGCGGCCGACGTAGCGGTTCTTGATGAAGCCCTCGCGATACTTCACGCCGAGCGTGTTGGAGATTTCCAGCGCGGCGTCGCGCGAGGTGTCCGGAATCGGGATCACCGTGTCGATGTCGTGGTCGGGACGCAGGCGCAGGATCTTCTCGCCCAGCGTCACGCCCATGCGCATGCGCGCCTTGTGCACCGAGATGTTCTCGATCATCGAGTCCGGACGCGCGAAGTACACGTATTCGAAGATGCACGGTGCATGCGGCTGCTGCGGCGCGCACTGGCGATGGTGCAGCTCGCCGCGCGGCGTGATCACGATGCCCTCGCCCGGCTCGACGTCGCGCAGGTGTTCGAAGCCGAGGATGTCGAGCGCAACCGACTCCGATGCCACCGCGTACTCGGTGCCCTCGGCAGTCTCGCGCTTGCCCAGCACCAGCGGCCGGATGCCGTGCGGATCGCGGAACGCGATCAGGCCCAGGCCCAGCACCGTCGCGACCACGGCATAACCGCCCTTGGCACGGCGGTTGACGCCTTCGACGGCACGGAACGCGGCCTCGGGGGTCAGCGCCTTCTCGCGGTCCAGCTCGTGCGCGAACACGTTGAGCAGGACTTCGGAATCCGAGTCGGTGTTGACGTTGCGGCGGTCGGTCTCGAACACCTGCTGGCGCAGCTGGTCGGTGTTGATCAGGTTGCCGTTGTGGGCGAGCGCGATGCCGTAGGGCGAGTTGACGTAGAACGGCTGCGCCTCGTCGTGGCCTTCACTGCCGGCGGTGGGATAGCGGCAGTGCGCGATGCCCACGCGGCCCTGCAGCAGATCCATCGCCTTGGTGTCGAACACATCGCGCACCAGGCCGTTGCCCTTGTGCACGCGCATCACCGTGCCGCTGGAGACGGCGATGCCGGCGGCGTCCTGCCCGCGGTGCTGCAGCACCGTCAGGCCGTCGTACAACGCGGCTGCGACTTCAGAGGTTCCGACAATCCCGACGATCCCGCACATGTTCGATTTCCAGTTCTGCTTGAGGCGCGCGGACGCGCCGGTATGAAGTGTGGGACGGCTTTTTTGGCGCCGGTCAGGGGTGCGAACGGACCAGACCGTCGACGCCCACCGCGCTGCGGACGCGCGTCTTGAGCTGGTCGGCCTCGCCGCGTGACGCGACGGGGCCGGCCTTGACCCGGGTCAGGCGGCCCTTGTCGGTGTCGACCGAATCGGTGAACGCGGTGATGCCGGCGCCGCGCAGACGATCGCGCAGGCGGTTGGCTTCGGCCGCGTTGCTGAAGGCGCCCAGCTGCACGATGAAGCCGGTGCCGGACGTCGGCGCTGCTGCGGGCGGTGCCGGTGGCGGCGTCGCAGTCGTGGCAGTCGGCGGCGTCTGCGCAGGCGGCGTGCGTACAGGCGTCCGCGCGGCGGGCACTTCTTCGGGCAACTGTTCGGTGGTCGGCGTGGCGGGCGTCGGTGCAGCCGTCGGGCGCGATGCGGCGGGTGCAGCCGGCGTCGTCGTCGGCGCTGGTGTTTCCGGGCGCGGCACGTCCGGACGGACGCCCGCGTCGAGCGCGACCACGCGCGGGGTCACGTCATCGCGGACCTGCGCCGCACGCACGCGGACGATCTCGGCGTCGGCGCGATTGGCATAGGGCCCCAGACGCACGCGCTGGGCCGGCTTGCCATTGAGCGTGAAGCCTTCGCGGTAGCCGCGCAGGCCGGACTCGCCGAGCTGGCGGAGGATGGCATCGGCGTCGGCTTCGCTGGCGAACGCGGCGTAATGCACGGCGTAGCCACCACCGGCGACGGTCGCCGGCAGCGGATTGTCCTGCGCGGAGGTGTCGACGGTCGGCAGCGCGCTGCCATCGGGACGGGTGGCCGCCGGCGCCGCGGGGGCGGCTTCCGACAACGGGGCGCCTGCAAGCGCGCCACCCTCGCGCGCCGGTGGCGGCGCGATCAGCGGCAGGTCGACAGTCTTGTAGTCACCGCCCGGCGCGTCCGGCACGTCGAGCGACATGTCCGGCAGGCCGCTCGCGGGCGCAGGGCCCTTGATCAGCATCGGCAGAAAAATGACCGCGAGCGCGATCAGCACGGCGGCGCCGATCAGGCGTTGTTTCAATGCAGGCGACATGCGGGATCCGGACACGGGTGCCGCGCGAATTATACGCGTCGCACCGCCCCGCTTCTTAACGCCTGCCCTGTAACACTTGCAGGGCCGCCGCCGCCGCGTGGAACGTGCCGAATACCAGGATGCGGTCGCCACAGGCGGCCTCGCCCAGGGCCGCCGCCAGCGCCGTGTCGACATCGACGTGCCCGGTGACATCGTCGTTCAGCACGCCGGACAGGCGAGCGCGCAGCGTGGCGGCGTCCTGGCCGCGCGCACCGGCGGCGGTCGATCCGGCCAGATACCAGTGCGCGATCGAGGACGCCAGCGCGCCGACCACGCCGGCCGCATCCTTGTCCGCGAGCGCGGCATACACCGCGACCGTGCGCCCGGGCGCCGGTGCAGCGGCCAGCCAGTCGGCCAGCGCCTGCGCCGCCTGCGGGTTGTGCGCGACATCCACGACGATCTCGACGCCCTCGCGCTCGAAGCGCTGCAGACGACCGGCGACCGTCGCACCGGCGATACCGGTTGCAAGTGCGGCATCGTCGAGATCGCGGTCCAGCGCGCGGATCGCGGCGATCGCGACCGCCGCATTGCGCAACTGCACCGGCGCCGCCAACGTCGGCATCGGCAGTTCGATCTCGAAGCCGACTTCGCGCCAGATCCAGGTGCCTGCATCCGTCGGCGCATACAGGAAATCGCTGCCACCGCGCACCGCGACCGCACCGATGCGATAGGCATGGCGCAACACGCTGGCCGGCGGATCGGTATCGCCCACGATGAGCGGCTTCCACGCGCGTGCGATGCCGGCTTTCTCCAGCCCGATCGCTTCGACATCGGTGCCGAGCCAGTCCTGGTGATCGAGCCCGACGGTGGTGATCACCGCGACATCCGGCTCGACGATATTGACCGCATCGAGCCGGCCGCCGAGTCCGACTTCGAGCACGGCCAGATCCAGCGCCGCACGCGCGAACAGCCACAACGCGGCGAGCGTGCCAGTCTCGAAATAGGTCAGCGACGTGTCACCACGCGCGGCCTCGACGGCTTCGAACGCTTCGACCAGCGCGGCATCGTCGACGTCATGTCCGTCGATACGCACGCGCTCGTTGTAGGCCAGCAGATGCGGCGAGGTATACGCGCCGACGCGCCAGCCTGCAGCGCGCGCGATCGATTCGACGAACGCGACCGTCGAGCCTTTGCCGTTGGTGCCTGCGATCGTGATCACCTGCGCCGCGGGGCGCCCGCAGTCCATGCGCGCGTACACGGCGCCCACGCGCGCCAGGCCCATCTCGATTTCAGACGGATGGCGCGCTTCGATCGCCGACAGCCAGTCGGCCAGCGAACGGAGTCCGCTCATAGCGCGCGGTGGACCGCCTCGCCGAAAAACGCGGTGTGGTGCGCGCAGTCGTTGAGGCGCACGACATCGAGATGATCGACATCGGGGCCTTCGAGCAGGTTCAACGTGGTCGGCGCCTGACGGAACGTCCACAGACGCGACAGCGGAATGCCGAGCACGCGGCACAGGATCACGCGGTTCACGGCATCGTGGGCGACGATCAGCGCGGTGTCGTCCGGGCCGAGACCGTCGACGGCGCGTGCGAACGCTGGCCAGGCGCGATCGAACACCTGCTGCAGCGATTCCCCGCCGGGCATCTGCACGGTGTCGGGCGCATCGCGCCAGGCGGTGAGGCGTTCGGGATCGCGCGCGCGGATCTCGCTGGCCAGCAGGCCTTCCCAGGTGCCGTGGGCGATCTCGGCAAGGCCGGAATCGCTCGACAGCGTGGATGCACGGGCCGCGCCGAGTGCGAGACGCGCGGTGCGATCGGCGCGCGACAGCGGCGACGCGACCGCGCGATCGATGCGGACATCGGCCAGCCGCGCACCCAGCAGCGTTGCCTGACGCTCACCGACTTCCGACAGCGGAATGTCCTCCTGTCCCTGGTAACGGCCTTCGGCATTCCACGGCGTTTCGCCGTGGCGGGCGAGCAGGATTCTCATCGCGCGGTTCCTCGAATGGGGGCGTCCGGCGATGCCGGCGCGACAGTTTACGGGAGGGGCACCGCCGAAGCGCTCAGCAATGCCGATCGTAGGATGGGTAGAGCACAGCGAAACCCATTGTTGCGATGTTTCGGCTCGCAAGAACGACTGGTGATGCACGTGATGGCGCAGAAGCACACATCACCATCGATCAGCATGCTGATGCAGCGACGCGGATTTCGCGGGTCGTCGTCGCGGATTCTCGGGATGGCAATGATGGGCTTCGCTGCGCTCTACCCATCCTACAAATGCATCGCACGCGCCCGGCAGACGGCCGGGCGCGAGAACTCATCAGTTCAGCGCGCAGAGGCGCCCATTTCCTGCAGCAGGCGCGGCGCGGGGTCGACTTCCTGCATGACCCAGCGGATGTAGCGCTGATCGACCGAAATCGTGCGGGTCATCGCCGGATCGAAGACCCAGTTCGACACCACCGCTTCCCAGGTCATGTCGAACAGCAGACCGGTCAGGCGACCTTCCGCGTCGAGTACGGGCGAGCCGGAGTTGCCGCCGGTGACATCGAGATCGGACAGGAAGTTGACCGGCACGCTGCGCAGGCGACGATCGGCCAGACCGCCGTCACGGCGGGCAGCGATCGCATCGAGCTGGGCCCTGGGCGCATCGAAGGGTTCGGTACCGGTGGCCTTGGGCGGAATTTCTTCCAGACGCGTGAACGGTGTCTGCTGCGCGCCCGCGAGATTGGTGTAACCCACGACGTTGCCGAAGGTGATCCGGAGCGAGGAATTCGCATCGGGATATACCGCTTCCTTGCGGCCGGCGCGGTAATCGGCGACGGCCTGCAGATACGTCGGACGCAGCTGCAGCAGATCGCCCGCGCGGGCCTTGGAGGCGAGTTCGATCTGCAGCAGTTCCGGCGTCACCGCCGCGGCGTACATCAACGCCGGATCGCGGCTGCGCAGGAATTCGTGACGATCGGCGGCGAACCATTTCAGGCGGTCGTCGCTGTCTGCAAGCGTGCTGCGCTGCAGACGATCCAGCGCGCGATCGATCGCCGCCGCGTCGTTGCCGCCCAGCCAGGTATCGATCGCCTGGATGCGCTGCTCCGGCGGCAGCTGGATGTACTGCAACAGCGCGTAGCGCGTGAGCTCGCGGTCCATCGCCGGCACGAAGCGGCGGTCCATCTGCTTGAGGCTGCCCTCGATCGCCGGCTGGTCACGCTGCTGGTAGCCCTGCTCGCGCATCGCGTCGGGCTTTTCCTTTTCCATTGACAGCCGGTAGAGACGATTCGCGGTCGACAGCAGACCGCTGTTGTCGAGCAGCGACAGCACCAGATCTCGCTCGCGGGTCGCCTTGGCCTGCGCATCAAGCGCGACGATCTTCGCGTGCGCATCGAGCGCTGCGGCGCCCTCATTGCCGCGGCTGCGCAGCCACTCGAGCACCGCGCCTTCCTCGGACTGCTTGCGGGCCAGCGCGCCGATGCGCTCGAAGCCCTGCAGCTGGCCTTCGTAGTTCTTCAGCGTGTTCTGCCAGCCGCGCACCGCACTGGCGTAGCGCACGTCGATCTCGGGGTCGTCCTTGCCACGCGCTTCGACCAGATCGATCAGCGCGCGGTAGTGACGGCCGATCTGCGGGTAGCGCCAGGCGACGGTCTCGGAGAATTCGTCGGCGAAGGCGTAGCGGCTGGTGCGACCCGGATAGCCGGCGACCATGACGAAATCGTTCTCGCGCAACGGCTTGTCGGCCAGGCGCAGGAACCGCTGCGGGGTATAGGGGATGTTGTCCTGCGCATACTCGGCCGGGCGGCCGTCGCGGCCGACATAGGCGCGGTAGAACGCGAAGTCACCGGTGTGGCGCGGCCACATCCAGTTGTCGACGTCGCCGCCGAAGCTGCCGATGCCGCCCGCTGGCGCGTAGACCAGGCGCACGTCGCGGATTTCGAGATTGCGGAACAGCCGGTAGCTGTTGCCGCCGAGGAAGCTGTACAGGCGGCAGCGGTACGCGGCATCGGCCTCGCAACGCGCAACGAGGGTCTTTTCGATCGTGTCGAGCGCGGTGGTGCGTCCCAGACCATCGGGCGCGGCATCGATCGCGGCGCGGACTTCGGCGGTGACGTCCTGGATGCTCTCGAGCGCGTAGATGCGCGCATTCGGGCCGGCGGAAATCTCGTCACCGATCGCCGCGGCGTTGAAACCGTCGCGCATCAGGTTGTTCTCGGGCGTCGAATTCAGCTGGATCGCGCCATAGGCGCAATGGTGGTTGGTCAGCACCAGGCCCTGCGGAGACACGAAGCTCGCGGTACAGCCGCCCAGCGACACCACGGCGCCCAGCGGGTCGCCGGTCAGATCGGCCAACCTGTTCGGATCCAGCTTCAATCCGGCCTTGCGCAGTGCCGGCGCGATGTCCGGCAACTGTTGCGGCACCCACATGCCCTCGCCCGCCACCACCCCTGGCGCACTGCAACTGAAGAAGACGCCCAGCAGCGTCGCGGCCAGTAACGGATGGCGCATGGTGGTCCTGTGGATCGTGACGGGGGGGCCAAGTCTAGCCAACCCGCCCGCCCGGCGCAGGCCAACGCCGGCTGCCCGACGTGCGGGTGCAGCACGGCCGTGACGGACCCGCGCCGTATAATCGCGGGCTCTTTCCGGCACCTGCAGACACGACACAATGGCCCAGACAATGAAGGCGCTGGTCAAGCGCGAAGCGACGAAAGGCATCTGGATGGCCGAAGTGCCGGTGCCGGCGCCCGGCCCGAACGACGTCCTGATCCGCGTCGAGAAGGCCGCGATCTGCGGCACCGACCTGCACATCTACCTGTGGGACGAGTGGAGCCAGCGCACGATCACGCCGGGCCTGGTCATCGGCCACGAGTTCGTCGGCCGCATCGTCGAGCTGGGCTCGGCGGTCACCGGTTACACCGTCGGTCAGCGCGTGTCGGCAGAAGGCCATCTGGTCTGCGGCCACTGCCGCAACTGCCGCGCCGGCAAGCCGCACCTGTGTCCGAACACCGTCGGCATCGGCGTCACCCGCAACGGCGCGTTCGCCGAATACGTGGTGATGCCGGCGACCAACCTGTGGCCGATCCCCGACCAGATTCCGAGCGAGCTGGCCGCGTTCTTCGATCCTTACGGCAATGCCGCGCATTGCGCGCTGGAATTCGACGTCGTCGGCGAGGACGTGCTCATCACCGGCGCCGGCCCGATCGGCGTGATGGCCGCAGGCATCTGCAAGCACATCGGCGCGCGCAACGTGGTGGTCACCGACGTCAACGATTTCCGCCTCAAGCTCGCCGCCGACATGGGCGCCACGCGCGTGGTCAACGTGTCGAACACTTCGCTCAAGGACGTGATGAAGGACCTCCATATGGAGGGCTTCGACGTAGGCCTGGAGATGAGCGGCAACCCGGTCGCGTTCAACGACATGCTCGACTGCATGTACCACGGCGGCAAGGTCGCGCTGCTCGGCATCCTGCCCAAGGGCGCGGGTATCGACTGGGACCGGATCATCTTCAAGGGCCTCACCGTGCAGGGCATCTACGGCCGGAAGATGTACGAGACCTGGTACAAGATGACCCAGCTCGTGCTGTCGGGTTTCCCGCTCGGCAAGGTGCTCAGCCACCAGCTGCCAGCCGACGAATTCCAGAAGGGTTTCGACCTGATGGAATCGGGCAAGTCGGGCAAGGTCGTCCTCGACTGGCGTTGAACTCCGCACGACACGTTCCACCGGCCTCGCCTCGCACCCATGGTCCCTGTTCGATCATTCGACAGGGACGTCTATGCGACACAGGAACATGCTGACTGCTGGATTGCTGCTCACCTGCGTTGCGACCGCATCGCTCGCGCAGGACACCGACTGCCTGGTCCTGGCCGACACGCCGACGCTGGACTGCGTGGCGTCAGCCCAGGGCTGGTTCTACGCCGCGTCACCTGACGCAGCCACGCAGATGGCGGAAGACGCCGCACTCGCAGCGCAGAGTTTCACGACCTACTTCGGCCGATGTGCGCCGCGCGGCGCGCTCATTGCGGCGGGTGCGGGACAGGCCGTTTCCGATGCGGACCGGCACACGCTGACGAGCGCTGGCGCCGTGTGGCAACTGCCGTGGCTCGATGCAGACGGGCGCCGCGCACTGCGACGTTCAGCGGTCGAGCGGCAGTTGCGCGGGCGCATGCCCGATCTCGATGAGGCGCAACTCCAGGCACGCATCGACGCTGCACTGCCCGCATCCACTGCGACACCGGACAACGCGGTCGACCGCAGCTCGCTGCGTCACGAAATCGGTCACATGCTGCTGATCCGCAGCTTCTGGACTGTGGCGGAGACCACGACACCCACGACATCCGCGTATTACGTCGGCCCGGGTCAGGACTGGCGCGACGAACTTGCGGCCGTGTTGATGGAATCGGACGCCATGACCGACGCCCGGCGCGCAAAACTCCATGTACATGAAGCTTCGACACTTCTGAAGCCGCTGACTGCGTTCTTCGTCATTGCCGCATCCGATGTCCGCGCGCATGGCCGAACCGACCGCACACGGTC
Source organism: Luteimonas sp. (assembly GCA_045810015.1). Lineage (GTDB taxonomy): Bacteria > Pseudomonadota > Gammaproteobacteria > Xanthomonadales > Xanthomonadaceae > Luteimonas. The sequence continues at coordinate 32,755 of JBJMWR010000023.1, read as the reverse complement.
CGGGGGCCCATGTCATCTCAGGACCGGAGGCGCGGCGGCTGGCCGGCGACGCGACCTGGTTCTACGCGCAGGCCCGCGGCGTCGCCGATTTCCTGCTGGCGTCCGGCGACGACCCGGCCGTGTTCGGCAGCATCGCTTCATTCCTGGCCGACGGCGACATGGACGGCTGGCTCGCCGCGCATGGCGCGCAGTACGGACTGCCGGCGCCGATCGCTGCACTGGACGAGGCCTGGACGCATTGGCTCGCTGCGCCTGCGTCCTCGCCGGAGAGGGATGCAGCGCAGACCCGTTGATAGCCGCTTGGTAGAATCGCGGCCTTCCCGTTTCCGGAATGCCCGATGGCCGCCGTCTCCAATACCCAGCGCTACGCCGACACCCTCGACGAGATCCGCGACGCCGGGCTGTTCAAGGCCGAGCGCGTGATCACCGGCCCGCAGTCGGCCGAAATCACGCTCGAAGACGGCCGCACGGTGCTGAACTTCTGCGCCAACAACTATCTCGGGCTGGCCGACCATCCGGACATCATCGCCGCGGCCAAGGACGCACTCGATACGCACGGCTTCGGCATGGCGTCGGTGCGCTTCATCTGCGGCACGCAGGATCTGCACAAGCAGCTCGAGAAGACCATCGCGGACTTCTTCGGCAAGGAGGACACCATCCTCTACGCCGCGTGCTTCGATGCGAATGGCGGCCTGTACGAGCCGCTGCTCGGCGAAGCGGACGCGATCATCTCCGACGCGCTGAACCACGCCTCGATCATCGACGGCATCCGCCTGTGCAAGGCCAAGCGCTACCGCTACGCCAATTGCGACATGGCGGATCTGGAAAAGCAGTTGCAGCAGGCCCGAGCCGACGGTGCCGGCACCATCCTGATCTCGACCGACGGCGTGTTCTCGATGGACGGCTTCATCGCGCCGCTCGACGAGATAACCGCACTGGCGCAGAAGTACGACGCCCTGGTGCACATCGACGAATGCCACGCGACCGGATTTCTCGGCGAGACCGGCCGCGGCTCTGCGGAAGTGAAGGGTGTGTTGGAGAAGATCGACATCGTCACCGGCACGCTCGGCAAGGCGATGGGCGGCGCGCTCGGCGGCTTCACCACGGCCAAGCGCGAAGTCATCGAACTGCTGCGTCAGCGTTCGCGCCCGTATCTGTTCTCGAACTCGCTGCCGCCGCACGTCGTCGCGGCCGGCATCAAGGCCTTCGAGATGCTCGACGCCGCCGGTGACCTGCGCACGCAGCTGGTCGAGAACACCCGTTATTTCCGCGAGAAGATGACCGCCGCCGGCTTCGATGTGCGCCCCGGTGTGCATCCGATCAGTCCGGTGATGCTCTACGACGCCAAGCTCGCGCAGCGCTTCGCGGAACGGTTGCTCGAAGAAGGCATCTACGCGATCGGTTTCTTCTTCCCGGTCGTCGCGAAGGAGCAGGCGCGTATCCGCACCCAGATCAGCGCCGCGCACACGCGCGAGCATTTGGACCGCGCGATCGATGCGTTCACCCGCATTGGTCACGAGCTGGGCGTCTTGAAGGCCTGAAGCATGCGCGCCGCGCTGCGACGGCGTCTGCTGATCGCGGCGCAAACCGATGCGCTCGCGGTGCTCGACGATGGCATCTGGTCGACGCGTTGCCTGCACTGCCGCAGCATGTTGCAGGTGCGCAACGATGGCGAGCCGCTCGGGCTCGCGACGCTTGAACATGTGGTGCCGCAGGCCTGGTTCGGCCGTCACGCGGCGGCGGCGCTCACTGCGCAGGTCGGCAACAATGCGGACGATCCACGCAACCTCGCGCTCGCCTGCGCACGCTGCAATCACGACAAGGGCAAGGGTCACGATGCACGGGGTCCCGGCGACGTGTGCGCACGCGACGTCGTCGAAACTTTGCTCGCCACACGGCTCAGCCGGTGGCGGGATCCGCCGGATGCGCCAGCGCGTTGATTTCGCCGGCCGCCAAGGGACGCCACGCGCCCTTGGCCAGATCGCCCAGCGCGAGATCGCCGATCGCGACGCGCACCAGTCGCAGCACACCCAGATCATGCGCAGCGAGCAGTCTGCGAATCTGCCGGTTGCGGCCCTCATCGAGCACGATTTCCAGCCAGGCGTTGCGCCCCCCCTGACGCAGCAAGCGTGCGGACGCAGCCTGCAGCCGCTCACCCGCATCGTCGATGCCGAGCACCAGCGCTTCGAGCAAGGCGTCGTCGGGCAGCCCGTCGACCTGCACGTGATAGGTCTTCTGCGGTCCTTGCTCGGGATCGGTGACGCGCGCGGCCCACGCAGGATCACTGGTGAACAGCAGCAGGCCTTCGCTGGCCTTGTCGAGCCTGCCTACCGGCGCGATCCAGCCCATATCCGGGCCATCGAAACAACGATAGACCGTGTCGCGGCCGTGCTCGTCGCGTGCCGTGGTGACCAGGCCGCGCGGCTTGTTGAGTACGAGGTACTGATGCGCGGTTGCGCGCGCCGCATCGCCATCGAGCACGATGTCCGAAGCATCCAGCGCCACCGGAAATTCCGGATCGCGCACGATCTTGCCGGCAACCCGCACGCGCCCGTCGCGTACACGCCGCTCGGCTTCGCTGCGCGAGCACAGTCCGCGCTTCGACAGCACGCGCGCGAGGCCGTAGCGCGGCGGACGCACGACGGGCTTCAAGACACGGCACCTCGACATGCGAACGGCCCGCTCGCGCGGGCCGTCGTCATACCGTCGATGCAGAGACGCGCAACGCTCATTCGACGGGCGGGGTCTCGCCGGGAGGCGCGGTTTCCGAAGCGGCCGGCGCAGCCGGCGCGCTCGTATCGGCGCGACGGCTGCCGACCGTGTAACCGTTGGCCTTGATCCACGCATCGAAATCGTCGGCGGTCATCCGCTTGCCGCCCTGGGTCATGTTGAAGCGATAGGGCGTGTTGTCGAACTCGGTCTGCTTGACGTAGGCAGCCGGATCGTTGGCGCTCACAGCGCCTGCAGCCGGCGCGGCCATCGCGACGTTCTGGCACTTCTCGATCTCGAGACGCAGCACGACCTGTTCGGCCGACTGGGCTTCGTCGTAGGCACGGGCGAGTACAGCGCTGGTGCCGAGGCGGTAGGTCGGTGCAGCGAGTTCCGGGGAGACCGGCTCGAGCACGGTTGCCTGCACGGGGCGCGCAGTGCGGGTGTCGAGGGTGCTGCAGTCAGCGGCATGGCCGGCGGGTGGCAGCGCCAGCAGAGGCAACAAGAACAAGGCACGCATGAGAGGCAATCCCCGAGGTCGAATTGGCCTGAAGTGTAGGCGGCAAGTACACGCCATACAAGGGAAAACCGGACATTCGCGCATTCACGCTATCGCGCGTTCGACGCGCCGTTTTGCCGACCATCGTCGAATGCAAAGGCAGATCGGTCGATTGGTCTGCAAACGTACAAATTCTCAGGCCCCACAAACAGAAAGCCCGGCGCGAGGCCGGGCTTTCTGGTGTCACGACCGGACGTTCTTAGTTCTGAACGTTCAGCTCGGTGCGGCGGTTGCGCGCACGGCCTTCCGGGTTGTCCGAACCATCAGCATTGGTGTTCGGCGCGATCGGGCGGCTTTCGCCGTAACCGGTCGGACCCACCAGACGGTCGGCCATGATGCCGTTGCTGGCAAGGTGGTCATAGACCGCCTTGGCGCGACGCTCGGACAGACGCTGGTTGTAGGCATCGGTACCGACCGAGTCGGTGTGACCGGCGACTTCAACGCGCAGCTCCGGGTAACGCTTCAGGATTTCAACGGCTTCGTTGAGGATTGCCACCGCGTCAGGACGCAGCGTCGCACGGTCGAAGTCGAAGTTGACGCCATTCAGATCGATGGTGATCGGAGCCGGCGGAGCCGGAGCCGGTGCCGGAGCCGGCGGCGGCGGCGGCGGAGCCGGCGGAGCCGGGGGAGCCGGCGGCGGGCCGAGCGGAATCACGACGCCGACCGATGCCATCACGTCGCCGAAGTAGCTCTCTTCCGAGTTGTGCGGGTAGCCCGCCCAGTCACGCGAACCGTTCGCAGCGACGCTGTTGTCGTCGAAGTCGGCTCGGTAAGCGATTTCGGCACGCACGGCAACGCGCTTGTCGAAGGTGGTCTGCAGACCGGCACCGACCTTGGCAGCGAAGTTACCTTCTTCGCGCTGACCCGGGGAATTCGGGCTCGGGAACGCGTCGAACTCTTCTTCCGAACGCTGGTAGCCGACACCGGCCAGCAGGTACGGATTCCAGCCACGGCCTTCAGAGATGAAGTGGTAGCGGAAGTCAACCGAGATGCCGTACTGGCTCCAGTTCAGATCGTTGTTGGCGCCTTCGACCGAGCTGTCGAAGCCCGGGTTCTGATAGTTCAGCTCACCGTCGACCGACCAGTTGGGGCTGATGAACTTACCCATGCCCAGCGTGACGAACGGGGTGTCGTCGGTGCGGCGATCTTCTGCCTGGAAGTTGAAGCCCGTCGAACCGGTGAGGTACCAACGGTCGTCGAACTCCTGGGCGCTGGCGTGACCCGCCAGACCAAGACCGCCGAGCAGCGCGGCGCAGAGGAGTTTCTTGTTCATGTTTTTTCAGCTCCTAGAAAAGGGGGAATGCGTCATGGCATCGGATGAGGCGTCAAACGCAAACGCCTTGCACATAGCCTAAAGTCAGCAGCGTGAAGACGTTGTTAACGCTAACATAACGGTTGAAAGCTTCCTACACCAACGGGCCGTGCATTCATCTTGGCTTTGGTTTGGTCAGGAACCTCAACGCGGCGGGATTGTCGTGAAGATGATGTGCGCGTGGCGTCAAGAAAGTTCCCGCCCTCTTAACTGTCGCTTTATGTGGAATTGACGTTTCCGCACTCAGCACTCGGCCTGTTTAACGACGCACCTCAGTAGATGTGCCAATGCGGCGCTGATCCGAATTCCGCCTGCAGGAATGCAACGAATGCGCGCGTGCGCGGCGGCACGAATACACGATCGGGCATCACCGCGTGGATGCCGGTTTCTGGCGGCGCATGATTCGCAAGGACACGCGTGAGACGCCCTCCCTTCAGATCGCCCGCCACATGCCATAGCGCATGCATCGCGACGCCCGCACCTTCCAGCGCTGCGTCACGCAGCACTTCACCAAGGTTGCTTTCCAGCGGTCCGGTCACGGTGATGATCGTCTCGCCGCCCGCGCCGTCGATCAGTTGCCAACGATCCTGGCGACCCCGGCTGCCGACGAGGACCAGACAATCGTGCGTGGCTAGATCGTCTGGTACTGCAGGGATGCCGCGACGTGACAGGTAATCGGGCGACGCGACGAGGACGCGCGGATTGGCTGCGATCTGCCGCCCGACGAGCTGCGAGTCATCGAGATCGCCGATCCGGATCGCGAGATCGAAGCCATCCCGCACGAGGTCGACTTGCTGGTCACTCATATGCACGCTGAGCTGCAGGCCAGGATGCGCAGCGAGAAAGCGTGGCAAGCGCGGCGAAATGTGCTGGCGGCCGAACGACGCCGACATCGTGACCCGCAGCGTGCCGCCGACCGCCTGTCCGCCGCTTTCGCGCAGGCTGCCGGCGAGACCGTCGAGTGCTTCGACCAGCGCGCGCCCCTCGCTCGCCAGCCGCAGCCCTTCCGGCGTGGGATGCAAACGCCGCGTGGTTCGGTGCAGCAGTCGCACGCCCAGTGCGTCCTCGAGCCGCTTCAGACGCTGGCTCGCCAGAGCCGGCGACAGATCGAGGCTGCGCGCGGCGGCGCTGATCGAGCCCGCGTCGAGCACGCGCAGGAACAGGGCGATGTCGCCGATCCGGTCCATCGATTCGAAAGAATTCCTTGAAGGTGATTGGCGATCATATCGCTGTTCGACCGGAACGCGTGGGGTCGACAATGCGCGGACCGCTTCACTCTTCAAGGACTCCGCATGAAAGCCGTCGCCCTGACCCGCTACCTCCCGATCGACGACCCGCAATCCCTGCAGGATGTCGAACTCGATCTGCCCGAGCCCGGCCCGCACGACCTGCGCGTGCGCATCAAGGCGGTGTCGGTGAACCCGGTCGATACCAAGGTGCGTGCGCCGAAGCCGCAGACCGAGGCGAATCCTAAGGTGCTCGGGTATGACGCCGCCGGCGTGATCGACGCAATCGGCAGCGAGGCCATCGGTTTCGAGATGGGCGACGCCGTCTATTACGCGGGCGACATCACTCGTCCCGGCAGCAACGCCGAGTACCAGCTGGTCGACGCGCGCATCGCCGCTAAGAAGCCCAATTCGCTGGACTTCGCCCAGGCCGCCGCCCTGCCACTGACCGCGATCACGGCGTGGGAGCTGCTGTTCCAGCGCATGCCATTCCACATCGATGGCGGCGGCGCGGGCAAGACGCTTCTGGTCATCGCCGGCGCCGGCGGTGTCGGGTCGATCGCGATCCAGCTCGCGAAGCTGGCCGGCTTCACCGTGATCGCGACCGCGTCGCGCATGGAGACCATCGCGTGGTGCCGGATCATGGGCGCCGACCACGTTATCGACCACCGCGAGGATCTGGCGCCGCAGCTCAAGGCGCTGGGCTTCGAGACTGTGGACGCGGCGCTCAATCTCGCCGACACCGACCGCTACTGGACCGCGCTGGGCGAACTGCTTGCCCCGTTGGGCCATGTCGGCCTGATCGTGGAGCCGGCAGGCGCGCTGAAGATCGGCGATCCCTACAAGGCCAAGAGCATCGGCATCCACTGGGAAATGATGTTCGCGCGGCCGCGCTTCCGCACCGCGGACATGGCCGAACAGGGCAGGATTCTCGCGCGCGTTGCCGAGCTGATCGACGCCGGTTCGCTGCGCGGCACGCTGTCGGACATGCTGTCGCCGATCAATGCGGAGACGTTGCGTGAAGCGCATCGCCGCCTCGAATCGGGCAGCACGATCGGCAAGGTGGTCGTCGCGGGCTGGTAATTGCAGGACGTGCGCGGCGTCCCGCGCCGCGCACGCTGCCGAGCCGCGCGTGTTGCGATATCGTGACGCCCCCGCTGCCATCGGCGCCGGCCCGCCACGGAAGATCGCTGACATGGAATGTATCGGCCGATGACAGCGCCGCCCCGGTTGTTCGACCTGCTGCCCACCGGCGTCTTCGGCCCCTTGGCGTCGGCGAACCGGACGCACTACTGGCTGCTGCTGTGCCGACTGTTCGACGAATTCGTCGGACCCGATGCGCCGGTCCCGCCGAGTACCGGATTTCCGCGTCGCGAGATCACCGCCGCGTTCGAGCGCTATCTGGCGGCCGATGATCCCTGGGAAGACGAAGAAGGCGAGGCCCCTGACACACCGCTCCCGCTGCGCGCGGCGAGCATCTACGAGCGGTTCCGTGCGGCCGGTTGGCTGCGGCAGGAACGCGTCGGCGCGCGTGAGATGGTCACTATGCCGCCGGTGGTGTCGCAGCTGCTGTCCGCGCTGATCGAATTCGCCGAACACGGCCCGACATTCGTGTCGGCCCGCATGCGCTCCATCGAAATGCAGCTGCAACTCGTTGCAGACGGCAAGGCCGCGGGCGATGCGCTGGACGAGGCCGCCGACCTTTCGCGACGCCTGCTGGTCTCGCTGTCGTCGATGAGTCTGCAGGTGCGCGATTTGATGCCAGAACTGAGCAAGGCCGAGTCGACAGCGCAGTTCGCCCGGCAATGGTTCGAGCAGTACGTCAGCGAATTCTTCATCGGCGACTATGCCGAACTGCATCGCGCCGACCATCCTCTGGCGCGCCGCAGCGCCATCCTGTCGATGGCCCAGCAGATCGAATCGGGCGACCATCGCGAGACGTTGCTCGCCTGGTACCGAGAGCATGTGGCCGGTGGCGATGCAACGCGCGCAGATCAGCGCCTCGCGCGCAGCCTGCGCCGGCTCCGCGAACTCGAACGGATCGACGAGTATCTCGCGCGTCTGGACGAAGACATCCGGCAGGCCAACCGGCGGGCGCTCGCGTTTCTCGACTATCGCCTGCGCGCGCCCGATCGACTCGACACATTGCTGAGACGCGCGTGTCGCGGCGTCCTGACCGCGCCCGCCTCGGAACTCTTCCTTCCGGTCGCGCCGGGCGCCTTGATGGACGACACGCGTCTGCGCCCACCCCGTCGAAAACCACAACCTATTCCGCGCAGTGCCAACGCAACCCGACCGCCAACCCCGGAGCAACTGGCGCGCCTGGGCCTGATGCGGAAGATGAAACGTGCGCGCCTGGTCAACGCCGAAGACATGGCGCGCTATGTGGGCCGTCATCTGGACGCTGCAGACAGCGCGGATTCCGCGACGTTTACGATCGCCAGCATCGAAGACTTCCGCGCCTATCAGACCCTGCTCACGCTCGCACTGCGCGGGCACCGCGCCGACGGGCTACGCCGGGAAGATCCTCTTGCCCGGCTGTTGCACGGCTGCCGCGTGGAGCTGATCGACGCCGGCGGACGCGACGATAACGGTTACCTGCGCGCACCGCGCTTCATCGTGCGCCGCATCGGCCAGACCCCACGGACCCTCGCATGAAACGCAACTGGAACACCCTGAGCCAATTGTCCGATGGCACGTACGCCGTGCAGGACTTCGAACGCGCCGCCTACCGGCTCGTCGTCGAACAGGTGCTGTATGCCGCCGATCGCAACACGCGGCTGGCGTATCACCTGATCGAAGATCACTTCGACGACTTCGTGGCGGCGCTGGCGCCCCTTGGCATCCGCATCGAACGCAATGCGCACTTCCGCTATGTCGTCGCCCTGCCCGCGCATGGCGAAGGCGTGCCCGTGACCCTGGCTGAAACCCTGTTGCTGCTCGTGCTGCGCCAGCGCTATGACGAAGCGATGCGGCAGGGCATGGTCGAGGACGAAGGCATCGTGACCGTCGAACTGCCGGAACTGCAGGAGGCCTACCAGGCGCTGGCAGGCAGACCCATGCCCGATACCGGCCTGCTGCGAGAACTGGCGCGCACGCTCAAGCGTTGGGGTGTCTGCCGGCTGATCGACTCCGAGCATGACGACCCGCAGCCGTTCCATCTGCAGGTGCGGCCGGCGATCGTCGAGATCGTGGGCGAGCAATGGCTACAGCGCCTGGACCAGCACACGCTGGACGATGGCCCCGAACCGGAGAACGCCGACGCCCTGGACGAAAGCGCGGGAACGGAGGAAGACGATGCAGCTGCTTGAACGCGTGCACCTGGTGCAGTTCTTCCTGTTCGAAGCGCAGACGCTTGAACTGGACGCGACCAGCGCGATCATCGCGCCCAACGGCGCGGGCAAGAGCGCGCTGCTCGATGCGCTGCAGATCGTGCTGCTCGGTGGTGACCGCAGCCGGATCCGCTTCAATGCACAGGCCGGCGGCAGTCATCGCGCACGCACCATCCGTGATTACTGTCTGGGCGTATTCCGTAGCGGTGATGCGGGGCGCAAGCGCAAGACGGCGACCACCTATGTCTCGCTGGTTTTCCGCGACACCGGAACCGGCGAAGTGCTGACCGCCGGTATCGCGCTCGGCGCCTCGGTCGACGAGCCCGACCATCGGACCCACGGTCTGTATCTGTTGCCGGGCGTCGCGCTCGATCTCGCCGACCACGTGGAACAGGTCAATGGTAAGGAACTGCCACTGGCGTGGCCGACCTTTCGCGAGATGGTCGTGCGTCGCTGCAAGGACGCAGGTGGCAAGCCCGAGCTGCACACCGTGGCCGAGCGTTTCGTCAAGGATCTGCTGCTGCGCCTGCGCGCCGCCCCGGGTGCCAATCCCGATATCAACGCGTATCGCAAAGCCTTCCTCAACGCATTGAATCTGCAGCGGGTAGAAGATGTCGACCTGTTCGTGCGTACGCTCGTCGCCGAAGACCGACCGACGGACATCGCCCGCTTCCGCGCACTGCTGGAGAGCTTCCGCCAGATCCGCGATCGCATCGCGCAGGTGCGGCTACGCATCGAAGCTGCCGAGGGCGTGGAGCACCAGTATGACCGCATCGCCGCGCAGGCGGTCCGCGCGGCCTCGTATCGCGCGCTGTCTGCCGAATACGCGCGCGATCTGTACAGCGAGCAGCTGGAGCAGGCCGAAGATGGCGTCGCGACCGCACAGACGCAGCTGGCCACGCTCCAGCGCACGCTTGTGGACGCGCGCAGCGCACGCGACCTAGCGAATGAGGCGCACGCCCACGCGCAGACCCGCCTGCAGAGCAGTCAGGGGTATGGGGAACAGGCACAGTTCGACGCAATCGCCGAACGCGAGCGCACGCGTCAGCATCAGCTCCGTCAGCTGCTGTTGCAGGAACTCGGCCGCGTGCGCGACCAGATTGCGGGGATCTCCGCGCTTGCGATGGGCTCAATGATAGACGGGCACGCACTCGACGCGGCGCACGCGTTCTGGGCCGGTCTGCACGCGACCGTCTCTGCGCAAAGCGCCGACGGTGCGTTGCCGATGCAGCCCGAACGCCTGTTCGATGACGTTCGCCAGGGCGTCCACGCGCTGCAGCCGTTGCTCGCTGCGGTCGAGGCGCATGCGCGTGCGCAACGTGTGGCGTTCGAATCGGCAAACGACCGCCTTGCGACTGCGACACAGAACCAGAAGCGGCTCGCCGCAGGACAGGCGGAGCTTGGCGCGGACACGGTGCGCCTCATGCATTACTTGCAAGAAGAAGGCATCGAAGCGCGCCCGGTCTGCGACCTGGTCCGCGTCAGTGATCCCGACTGGCAGTTCGCCATCGAAGGGTATCTGCGCGGCAATGTCGAAGCGCTGCTGATTCCGGAGCAACACGAACAGCGCGCGGTGAAGCTTCTGCGCGCCCTCGGCGGCGGACGCGCCGTGTACGGCGTCAAGCTGGCGATGTCGAGCCATGCACGCAACCATCGCGGCGCCAGTCCCACGCCGGACAGCGTGGCGGCATTGCTCGACGGCGACAATGCGGAGGCACTGGCGTTCCTGCGCCGGCAGCTGGGCGAGCTGCGTCGTGTCGACAGCGAACCGGAACTGCTCCGCAGCCGTCAGGGCCTGACGCGCGACGGCGTGCTGGCGCGCGGCGGCAGCATCGAGCGTCTCCGCTTGCCCGCAGCTGGCGACCTGCGGATCGGTGCCTCCGACAACCGCACGCGGTTACGCGTCCTCCATCAGGAGATCGAGACCGCCGCACAGGCCGTGCGCGCGATCGAGCCTGCGTTGCACAAGGCCGAGACCTGCGTCCGCGGGCTTGCGCGGTTGTCGGATGCAGACGCCTTCGCCGGCGCGCTGCATACGCACGCGCTCGAACACCGGGAGGTGACGCAACGCCATCGCAGTGCGTCGGAGCACACGGCCGCGTTGCAGAATCCCGATCTGCTGCAGCTTGCCGGCCTGGCCCGCGCGTTGAAGACGCAGGTCGATGACGCGGGTGAACGGGTAGAGAACCTGATCGGCGACGAGGCGGTGGCGCGGCGCGAACTGGCCGATCGCGAACGCCTGCGTGCCGGTCTGCAGCAACAGGAAGCGATCATCGCCCGTCGGGCGGTCGACGCATTCCGGAATCCGGATGTTGATCCGAACCTGGTCGAACGGCACCGCGACGATCTCGATGAAAAAGTGCCCACGCTGGAGGAGCGCGGCAAAGTCTGCGAGCGCCGCGCGGAGGAAAGCGACCGGCAGCTGTCCAAGCTGGTACCGGAGGCCTGGAGCGCGCTGGCGCAGTACGCGCGCGACCATGGGCTGGGGGTCGAGTTCGATGCCAGCGCGTGGCGGCCCGCACTGATCCTGCTCCAGCGCGAGCTGAGCCAGCTGCGCGACACCGATCTCGTCCGTTACGAGGGTGACGCACGGCAGGCCTACGACACCGCAGTGGAAACATTCCGCGCCAGCGTGGCGGCCGCGCTCAACGACAATTTCGCGCGGCTGCGCCAGCAGATCGGCACGCTCAACCGCACCCTGCGCAGCAGCCCGCCGTTCTCCAACAACGAGCGCTACCGGTTCCATTACGAAGTGGTGCCGGAGTTCAAGGACCTCGAGCGTTTCATCCGACGCGCAACCGAAGCCGGCGGCGAGGATGGCCTGTTCGGGACGGCAGGCGAAGTGCCCGAGGCGTTCCGCGATCTTATCGAGGGCGATACCGCTGCGCGCGTCGCCAGATCCCCGCTCGACGATTACCGTCGGTTCTTCCGGTTCGAGGTGGAGATACGGCAGGACGACCGCACGGTCGGCACGCTCAGCGAGCGCATGCGCTCGGGCTCTGGCGGCGAACACCGGGCACCGCTGTACGTGATCGCCGGTGCCGCGCTGGCTGCCGCCTACGGCAAGAGCGAGGCGCATCCGGGCGGACTCGGACTGATCCTGCTCGACGAGTTCGGCGACAAGATCGACGCGCAGAACGCACGCGCGACAGCCAATTACCTGCGCTCGCTCGGTCTGCAATTGGTACTCGCCGCGCCCGATACCGCGCAGGGCACGCTCAGCGGCGTGCTCGACAGTTACATCGAGCTGTTCCGCGATGGCGAGCTGCTGCAGGCCGAGCGCATCGAAGTCCAGGCGGCCGCACGCGACCTGCTGCTGTCCGACCAGTTCGACCTGCACCCGGCACTGTTGACCGAGGAAACCGCGCGTATCGAACGCCAGCTGGCGGCGGAATGAGCGCTGCACGCGCGGTGCTGGAACGGCTGCTGCGCAAGGGCGAACGTGCGCGCCTGCGCGGCGATGCTGTGCCTGTATCCCTGCCGATGACGTCCGACGCCAGCGCGCGCGAATACCGGGCGCTGCGCACGCTGGACGAGCGCGAGGCTTTCCATGCGCAGATCGCGCTGGCCGAGCGCAGCGGCGGGTTGGCCGTGCAGCGCGATGCGCATCGGGGTGAAGGCGATGCGCTGCGCCGGATCACGGTGGAGAACCTGGATGCGCTGGCCGCACACTTGGGCATCCCGCTGCTGGACGCCCGCGTGCGTGAAGCCGCCACGACGCTGACCCACTGGTGCGACCTGTTTCCGGTGCTCGATCGCGTGCTCGACGCATGGGCAGGCGGCGCCCGTGTACGCGGGCAGGGCCCCGAGGCCGCCGACGATCTGGCCGACGCCGCGATGGCGGTGCATGCCAGAACATCTGATGGATATTGCGAGCGCATCCTGCGCCGCGAAAGCGCGCGCTTGTTCGCCGGCCGGGCGCATGCGAGCAAGCGGCTCGAGCAGCTGACGCCTTGGCTGGATCTGCTGGCAGGCGGGCAGCTGATGGCAGACGGCGCGATCGAGCAGACGCACGTCTGGGCGTCGCTTGGGTTGCGCCGCGAACCGCAGCCCTTGCTGCTCGCAGGCACCGGCACGTTGCAACTCGAGGGCGGCGGGAACCTGCCGCTGGTCACGTCTTTTCTGGGCGTTCCGATGGAAGCGCTGCGTGGCGTGCGCACGTCCGCCCGCTGCCTGCTGAGCATCGAAAACCTCGCCAGCTTTCACGATGCAGCGCGTGCGCCCGGCGCGAATCAGGCATTGCTGATTTACACCGGCGGCATGCCCTCTCCCGCGTGGCGGCAGGCGTACGCCCGTCTGCTCGCGTCCCTGCCCACCAGCGTCCCAATCCTGCACTGGGGTGATATCGACGCCGGTGGTTTCCGGATCGCAGCCGTGCTCGCGGCCAGCGCGCGCGCCGCTGGCCGGGACCTGCAGCCGTGGTGCATGTCGCCTCGCGACGTGCCCGAGCCGATTGCTGCGGGCGCAAATGTGCCTGCCCAATCGACGCTGTCCGACATGTGCCGATGGGCGGCGCGCGCGGGCTGGGATGCACTTGCCGAGGCGCTGATGGCACGCCCGCTGTGCCTGGAGCAGGAAGCGCTGAACGCCGTCCTTCCGCCCGACACCGCGACGCCGCCCTGACACCCGCGGCGTCTGATTCGTGCGCGAGATTGCGCTAGCGCCACCGAACCGGCACGCTGGGCGATCCATACGCACGCGTATCCTGATCATGACGCCAGCCTCCGGCCAGCCCGTCGCCGCTTCCTGTCCGCATCTGCTGGCGCCGCTCGATCTGGGCTTCACCACCTTGCGCAACCGCGTGCTGATGGGCTCGATGCATACCGGCCTGGAAGACCGCGCCGCGGATTTCCCCAAGCTCGCGCGCTATTTCGCCGAGCGCGCCGAAGGCGGCGTCGGACTGATCGTCACCGGCGGCTTCTCGCCCGATATCGCCGGCTGGCTCAAACCCTTCGGCGGCAAACTGTCGTGGCGTTGGGAAACGCGGCGGCACCGTCAGGTGACCGACGCCGTGCACGGCCATGACGCGAAGATCTGCCTGCAGTTGCTGCATGCGGGTCGCTACGGCTATCACCCGCTGCAGGTCGCGCCGAGCCGGATCAAGGCGCCGATCAATCCGTTCACCCCGCGGGCGCTGTCGGCGCGCGGCGTCGAACGCACGATCGACGCCTATGCGCATGCCGCGAAGCTCGCGCGCGAGGCCGGCTACGACGGCGTCGAGGTGATGGGCAGCGAGGGCTATCTGATCAACCAGTTCCTCAGTCGGCGTACCAATGCGCGCGACGATGCCTGGGGCGGCGACACCGCGCAACGCATGCGCTTCGCGACCGAGATCGTGCGCCGGGTGCGCGCGGCGGCGGGCGACGATTTCATCATCGTCTACCGCCTGTCGATGCTGGAACTGGTGCCGGACGGCTCGGCTTGGGACGACATCGTGCAGCAGGCCCGCGCTGTCGAAGCGGCCGGCGCCACGCTGATCAACACTGGCATCGGCTGGCACGAGGCGCGCGTGCCGACGATCGCGACCTCGGTGCCGCGCGCCGCGTTCGCCGGCGTCACCGCCAAGCTGCGCCCGCACGTGACGCTGCCGCTGGTCGCGACCAACCGCATCAATATGCCCGACGTCGCCGAACGCATCCTCAGCCGAGGCGATGCCGACATGGTGTCGATGGCGCGGCCGCTGCTGGCCGATCCGCAGTGGGTCGCCAAGGCGCGCGCCGGCACGCCCGAGCGCATCAACACCTGCATCGCCTGCAACCAGGCCTGCCTCGATCACGTGTTCGCGAACCGCACCGCGAGCTGCCTGGTCAATCCGCGCGCCTGCGCGGAAACCGAACTCAACTACTTCCCTGCAGCGACGCCGCTGCGCGTTGCCGTGGTCGGTGCCGGGCCTGCCGGCCTGGCCTGCGCGACCGTTGCCGCGCAACGCGGGCACGCAGTGACGCTGTTCGATGCAGCGGGCGACATCGGCGGCCAGTTCAACCTCGCCCGACGCATCCCGGGCAAGGAAGAATTCGACGAGACGCTGCGCTACTTCCGCACGCGGCTGAAAGAGACCGGCGTCGACGTGCGCCTGTCGACCCCCGTCGTGGCCGCGGATCTCTCAGGGTTCGACGCCGTGGTACTCGCGACCGGCGTGGTACCGCGCGCCGTCGAATTCCCCGGCCGCGACCATCCCAAGGTGGTCGGCTACGTGGACGTTATCGAAGGTCGCATCGTCCCGGGCGCGCGCGTGGCGATCATCGGCGCCGGCGGCATCGGTTTCGATGTCGGCGAGTTCCTGATCGAACATGCCGGCCAATCGCCGAGCCTCGATACCGGCACCTGGATGCGCGAATGGGGCATCGACCCGACCTTTGAACAGCCCGGCGGTCTGGTGCCGGCCGCGCCTGCGCCGCCCGCAAGACAGCTGTGGCTGCTGCAGCGCAGTCCCGGTCGACCGGGTGCGCGGCTCGGCAAGACCACCGGCTGGATCCATCGCAGCACGCTCAAGGCCAAAGGCGTGACGATGCTGGGCGGTGTCGAATATCTCGGGGTCGATGATGCCGGCCTGCGCATCCGCGTCGAAGGCGCGGAGCAGACGCTGGACGTCGATCACATCGTGATCTGCGCTGGCCAGGAGCCGCGTCGCGACCTGTTCGACGCCCTGCAGGCGAGCGGCACGGTCGTGCATCTTGTCGGCGGCGCCGACGTGGCCGCGGAACTCGATGCCAAGCGCGCGATCGCGCAGGCGAGTCGTCTGGCCGCCCATCTCTGAAGAAACATCGTCCTGTTCAGGTTCCGGATTCGGCGACCGGGCGATGGGCTTGGGCGCCACGCGACCGCGATAAACCTGAATAGGCATCGCGAGATCGTCGGCCCAGCCACACAAATCCCCCCGGCGCCAGTGCCCCGCATTCACGTTTGATTCGAAAATCCGGGGCTACCGTGCCGTCACTTCGTTCCGCCTCCTTCGGCGGGACACCGGCCCGATCCGCCTTCTGCGGACTTCGGTGCCCGGGCGATCAAGCGCACCACAGAGTCCGCCGCCCTCCCCAATACGCCATGCCGGTTCCTGCAGTTGCCTGCGTTCTTCTCAAGAGGAGGACGGCGACGTGCGGCCCGGCGCAACGCAGCAAGGAGTCGTTGATGAAACTTGAATGGGTGATGTGGCTGGCCTCCGTGCTGCCGCCCCCCGCCGCCGATTCGCTCTGTCTGAGCACGACGGTGTATCTGGAAGCCCGCGACCAGTCCGTCCGTGGACAGGAAGCCGTCGCCGAGGTGGCCCTGCGCCGTCAGGAAAGCGGTCTCTGGGGCGAGTCGATGTGCGAAGTGGTGACCGCGCGCAAGCAGTTCGCGCCGACGATCCTGTCGCCGAACACCAAGCTCGCCAACACCAATGCCTGGACCCGCGCGGTCAGCGTGGCGCTGGAGTCGGAACGCAACTGGTCGCTGCCGCCCGAGCAGCGCCGTCAGGTGGTGCCCGGTGCCAGCCATTTCATGGCCCACGCAATCGCTGCCCCGGCCTGGCGCAGCGCGCACCAGGTGGCGACGATCGGCGACCACACCTTCCTGCGCGTGCAGTCGCTGCGCCCGGCGCGTCCGACGACCGACAGCGAACGCGGCTGACCGCCCGCGTCGCCGGCTTCCCCGGCCGCGACGCCCGGCGCATGATGGCGGCCCGTCCAACCCTGGGACCGCCATGCGCATCCTCCATACCAAGCCCGGCGCCTGTTCGCTGGCCGACCACATCGTGCTGCAGTGGATCGGCGCCCCGTTCGAAGCACGCGTCGTCGACGCGACGCAGATGAAGGAACCTGCGTTCCTCGCACTCAATCCCGCCGGCGCGGTGCCGGTGCTGGTCGAAGGCGACTGGGTGCTGACCCAGAACGCCGCGATCCTCAACTATCTGGCCGACAGCCATCCCGACGCGAAGCTCGGTGGCGACGGTTCACCGCAGGGCCGCGCCGAGGTCAACCGCTGGCTCGCATTGCTCAATGCCGACCTGCATCCGTCGTTCCATCCGCTGTTCGGCAGCACCAAATATCTGGAAGACGCGGATGTTGTGGATCGCACGCGCAAGCACGCGATGCAGAAGATCCGCAGCCTGTATGAGCGCATCGACGCACAGCTCGCCGGCCGGGACTACCTCACCGGTACGCGCTCGATTGCCGATCCGTATCTGTTCGTGACCCTGCAGTGGGCCAAGCGCCTGAAGCTCGATCTGGGCGGGCTCGACAACCTGCACGCCTTCGACGCGCGCATGCTTGCCGACGACGGCGTCCGCGCGGCGATGACTACCGAAGGGTTGATCTGATCGATCCGTCGAACTGGCGCGTCGCATCATGCGGCGCGCCGGTTCGATGTGCTGCGGCGGGCTTGCTTACGCAGCGCCTGCGCCGGTGTCCGCCGCGGCGCGAATGCCTGCAATGATCTCCGCGGCCACGCGCGCATCGCGCGCCTTGGTGAGCGCCGTCTGCAGCATCGGCAACAGGGCTTCGAGCGCAGCCGCATCGTCGGCGCGCTCCAGCTTGAGCTGGGTGAGATACCCGCCGACGACCCCGAGGTGCGCGCGCGTCGCATCGTTCATCAGTGCGTAGAGGATCAGATGGCGTTGCGCGTCGACGTTGCTGCGCGCTTCGTTGATCGGAGTTGCGGCATCGGCTGGATGCTGGAGGCCTGCGACCGATGCAGTGACCAGCCCGAGCGCCGCCAGTTGTTCGAGTGCATCGGCCGGCGCATGCAGCCGGCGCGCGATGGCATCGAGTTCCAAGGCGCCGCGTTGACCGTCGACGAGCAACAGCAGCGAGCGCAGTGCAGCCGGCAGGCGCTGCGCACGCGTTTCGATTTCCGCCCGACCCGCGTCGGTCTTCGCGGGTATCGCGATCGCGATCTCCATCGCTTCGTCCCCTTCCACTGACGGCGTGGCCGTCCCCCGCTTGGACCCTTGCACGCGGGGAGGCCTGGAACCAGTCAGACCAAGGTCGAAACCGCGACGCGCGACACGTTCGCGATGAAGGGCCGTCGATGCAGTTGGGTCGCTGCGGGATCAGCCCAACGTGTCGCCGGGCACGCGGATCGCGCCTTCCATCAGCACGCGCGCCGAGCGCGACATGATCGCCTTGGCGACGGTCCATTGGCCGTTGACCTCCACCGCTTCCGCGCCGACGCGCAGGGTCCCGGACGGATGCCCGAACCGCACGGAGCTGCGTGCGCCGCCGCCCGCGGCCAGATTCACCAGCGTGCCGGGAATCGCCGCCGCCGTGCCGATCGCGACCGCGGCCGTGCCCATCATCGCGTGGTGCAACTTGCCCATCGACAGCGCGCGCACCAGCAGATCGATATCGCCGGCCGCGATCGCCTTGCCGCTCGACACCACGTGATCGCGCGGCGGCGCGACGAACGCGACCTTGGGCGTGTGCTGGCGCTTCGATGCTTCGGAGACATCGCCGATCAGGCCCATGCGCACCGCACCGTGTGCGCGGATCATCTCGAACATCGCGAGCGCTTTCGCGTCGCCGTTGATCGCGTCCTGCAGCTCGGTGCCGGTGTATCCGATCGAGGCGGCGTCGACGAAGATCGTCGGGATGCCGGCATTGATCATCGTGACCTGCAACGTCCCGATGCCAGGCACCTCCAGATCGTCGACGAGATGGCCGGTGGGAAACATCGCACCGCCGCCATCGCCCTCGCCTTCATCGGCGGGATCGACGAACTCCAGCACGATCTCCGCCGCTGGAAATGTCACGCCATCCAGCTCGAAATCGCCGGTTTCCTGCACGTGCCCGTCCGCGACCGGCACGTGCACGATGATGGTCTTTCCGATGTTCGCCTGCCAGACGCGCACAGCGACGGTGCCGTCGCGCGGAATCCGCGATGCATCGATGAAACCGTTGGCGATCGCGAACGGACCGACCGCAGTACTGAGGTTGCCGCAGTTGCCGCTCCAGTCCACGAACGCGCTGTCGATCGACACCTGGCCGTAGAGATAGTCGACATCGTGATCCGGCACCGATGCCGGCCCGATGATCACGCACTTGCTGGTGGACGAGGTCGCGCCCCCCATGCCGTCGGTGTGTTTGGCATAGGAATCGGGCGAACCGATGACGCGCAGCATCAGCGCATCGCGCGCCGGGCCCGGCGTTTGCGTCGCCGCGGGCAGGTCTTCGAGACGGAAGAACACGCCTTTCGATGTACCGCCGCGCATGTAGGTGGCGGGAATGCGGCGTTGGGGAATGTGGGTCATGACGGTCACTCGCTCTGTTTTGGCTTGTCTCCCCTCCCCCTTGCGGGACTACGTGCCCGCGGGGGTAGAGGGGTCGGGGGAGAGGGGTGCTTCCCGCAACGCATTCCAGATCGCTTCGAACACCAACTCGGGACGCTGGAGGATGTCGTCATTCCAGAAGCGCAGTACCTGAAAGCTCTGCGCTTTCAGCCACGCGTCGCGAACTGCGTCTTTCGGCGATTTAACGTGCTGGCCGCCATCCGCTTCGACGATCACACGTGCACCGAAGTGCATGAAGTCGACAACGTAAGCGCCGAGTGGCTGCCGGCGGCGGAACTTCTGTCCATCGAAGCGGTGGGCGCGGAGATGACGCCAGAGCACGTGCTCGGCGTCGGTCATGTTTCGACGCAGGTGTTTGGCGAATGTGCGTTGCTCCATTCCCCTCTCCCCAACCCCTCTCCCGCAAGGGGAGAGGGGTTTTCGGTCATGCGGCTTTGGACGACTCCAGAAAATCCTGCGCAAACCGCTGCAGTACACCACCCGCTTCGTAGATCGAAACTTCTTCGGCGGTATCGAGACGGCAGATCACCGGCACCGACAGTTGCGTGCCGTCATGGCGGTGGATCACCAGCGTCAGCATCGCGCGCGGGGTGCGGTCGCCGGTGACGTCGAAGGTTTCGGTGCCGTCGATGCCGAGCGTCAGGCGGGTCACGCCGGGCTGGAACTCCAGCGGCAGCACACCCATGCCGATCAGGTTGGTGCGGTGGATACGCTCGAAGCCTTCGGCGACGATCGCTTCCACGCCCGCCAGACGCACGCCCTTGGCCGCCCAGTCACGCGAGCTGCCCTGGCCGTAGTCAGCGCCGGCGATTATCACCAGCGGCTGCTTGCGGTCCATGTAGGTCTCGATCGCTTCCCACATGCGTACGACCTGGCCTTCCGGTTCGATGCGCGCCAGCGAGCCCTGGCGCACGGTGCCGTCGATGATCGCCATTTCATTGACGAGTTTCGGGTTGGCGAACGTGGCGCGCTGCGCGGTCAGGTGATCGCCGCGATGGGTCGCGTATGAATTGAAGTCCTCTTCCGGCACGCCCATCTTCGCGAGGTATTCGCCGGCCGCGCTGTCGGCCATGATCGCGTTCGACGGCGACAGGTGATCGGTGGTGATGTTGTCGCCGAGCACCGCGAGCGGACGCATGCCGGTCAGCGTGCGCGCGCCGGCCAGCGCACCTTCCCAGTACGGCGGACGGCGGATGTAGGTGCTCATCTCGCGCCAGTCGTACAGTGGCGCGACGCGCTCGCCTGTATCGACGTGCAGCTTGAACATCGGGCCGTAGACGGCGCGGAACTGCTCCGGCTTGACGCTGGCCTTGACCACCGCGTCGATCTCTTCATCGGACGGCCAGAGATCCTTGAGCGTCACCGCGTTGCCGTCGTGGTCGATGCCGAGCACGTCCTTCTCGATGTCGAAGCGCACGGTGCCGGCGATCGCGTACGCGATCACCAGCGGCGGCGACGCAAGAAAGGCCTGCTTGGCGTAGGGATGGATGCGGCCGTCGAAGTTGCGGTTGCCGCTGAGCACGGCGGTCGCGTACAGATCGCGGTCGATGATCTCCTGCTGGATCGATGGATCCAGCGCACCGCTCATGCCGTTGCAGGTGGTGCAGGCGAACGCGACGATGCCGAAGCCGAGCTGCTCGAGATCCGGCAGCAGGCCGCTTTCTTCGAGATACAGCTGCACGGCCTTGGAACCCGGCGCGAGCGAGCTCTTGACCCACGGCTTGCGCGTGAGGCCGCGTGCGTTCGCGTTGCGCGCCAGCAGCGCGGCAGCGATGACGTTGCGCGGGTTCGAGGTGTTCGTGCAGCTGGTGATCGCGGCGATGATCACCGCGCCGTCGGGCATGGTGCCGTCGGTGGGCATTTCCCATGCACCGGCGATGCCGCTGGCGGCGAGATCGCTGGTCGCCACCCGCTTGTGCGGATTCGACGGACCGGCCATGTTGCGCACCACGCTCGACAGGTCGAAGTGCAGCGTGCGCACGTACTCGGCGCTGACAAGCGAATCGGCCCACAGGCCGGCGGCCTTCGCATAGGTCTCGACCAGCGCGACCTGGGTGTCCTCGCGGCCGGTGAGGCGCAGGTAGTCGAGCGTGTTGTCGTCGATGAAGAACATCGCCGCGGTCGCGCCGTACTCGGGCGCCATATTGGAGATCGTCGCGCGGTCACCGACCGACAGCGCGGCTGCGCCGGGACCGCGGAATTCCAGATACGCACCGACGACCTTCGACTTGCGCAGGAATTCGGTCAGCGCCAGCACGACATCGGTCGCGGTGATGCCGGGGCCAGGACGGCCTGCCAGTTCAACGCCGACGATCTCCGGCGTGCGCATCCACGACGCGCGGCCGAGCATAACGTTCTCGGCTTCGAGTCCGCCAACGCCGACCGCGATCACACCCAACGCATCGACGTGCGGCGTGTGGCTGTCGGTGCCGACGCAGGTGTCCGGAAACGCGACGCCGTCCTGGACGTAGACCACCGGCGACATCTTCTCCAGATTGATCTGGTGCATGATCCCGTTGCCCGGCGGAATCACCTCGACGTTGTGGAACGCGAGCTTGGTCCAGTCGATGAAGTGGAACCGGTCGGCGTTGCGACGGTCTTCGATGGTGCGGTTCTTCGCGAATGCATCCGGGTCATAGCCGCCGCATTCCACCGCCAGCGAGTGATCGACGATCAGCTGCACCGGCACCACCGGATTGACCTTCGCCGGATCGCCGCCCTGGTCGGCGATCGCATCGCGCAGACCGGCCAGATCCACCAGCGCGGTCTGGCCGAGGATGTCGTGACAGACCACGCGCGCCGGATACCACGGAAAGTCGATGTCCTGCCGCAGTTCGATCAGCTGCCGCAGCGCATCGTCGAGCTGCGCGGGCTCGCAGCGACGCACAAGATTCTCGGCGTGCACGCGCGCGGTGTAGGACATGCGGTCGTATGCGCCGGGCGCGAGCGCGTCGACGGCCGCGCGCGCGTCGAACCAGTCGAGTTGCGTGCCGGGAAGGGGTTTGCGGTGCTGGCTGTTCATGGCTGGCTGTCTGAAGTGGGCGGAAATACTGCGCGCGTCATTCCCGCGCAGGCGGGAATCCATGGACTTTCATCCGGTCTGTGCAACGTCCTTGGATTCCCGCCTGCGCGGGAATGACGCGCCACGGTTCTCGCGGCTGCGGAGAACCGTGCAACACGAGCGACGTGCGCTCGACAGAACGTGTTACTTGCGCTCGGCCAAAGGCACGAACGCCTGGTCCTCAGGACCCGTGTACTGCGCGCTCGGACGGATGATCTTCCCGTCAATGCGCTGCTCGATGACGTGCGCGCTCCAGCCGGCAGTGCGGGCGATCACGAACAGCGGGGTGAACATCGCAGTCGGCACGCCCATCATGTGGTAGCTCACCGCGCTGAACCAGTCGAGGTTCGGGAACATCTTCTTGATGTCCCACATCACCGTTTCCAGGCGCTCGGCGATGTCGTACATCTTGCGGCTGCCGGCTTCGTCGGACAGTTCCTTCGAGACCTGCTTGATCACTTCGTTGCGCGGATCGCTGACGGTGTAGACCGGATGGCCGAAGCCGATGATCACTTCCTTCTTCTCCACGCGCGCCTTGATGTCCGCTTCCGCTTCGTCGGGCGTGTCGTAGCGCTTCTGCACTTCGAACGCGACTTCGTTCGCGCCGCCGTGCTTCGGGCCACGCAGCGCGCCGATGCCGCCGGTGATCGCGCTGTGCATGTCGCTGCCGGTGCCGGCGATGACGCGGCAGGCGAAGGTCGATGCGTTGAACTCGTGCTCCGCATACAGGATCAGCGAGGTGTGCATCGCCTTGACCCAGGACTCGCGCGGTTCGTGGCCGTGCAGCAGATGCAGGAAGTGTCCGCCGATCGAATCGTCATCGGTTTCGACGTCGATCGCGCGGCCGTTGTGGCTCCAGTGGTACCAGTACAGCAGCATCGAACCGAGGCAGGCCATCAGCTTGTCGGCGATGTCGCGCGCGCCCGGATGGTTGTGGTCGTCCTTCTCCGGCTGCACGCAGCCGAGCACCGACACGCCGGTACGCATGACGTCCATCGGATGCGCCGACGGCGGCAGTTCTTCAAGCGCGGCCTTGACTGCCGCCGGAATGCCGCGCAGGGACTTCAGCTTGGCCTTGTAGCCGCGCAGCTCCGCTTCGGTCGGCAGCTTGCCGTGGACCAGCAGGTAGGCGATTTCCTCGAACTCGCTGGTGCGCGCGAGATCGAGGATGTCGTAGCCGCGATAGTGCAGATCGTTGCCGCTGCGGCCGACGGTGCACAGCGCGGTGTTGCCGGCAGCCGTGCCGCTCAGCGCGACGGACTTCTTCGGCTTGAAGCCGGGGGCGGTGGTGGCGGTGTCGCTCATCTGGAATCTCCGTTGGATGCCCGCGGGCACGGATGGAAAGATCGGGAGTTGCTTGGAAGCTGCTCAAGGTCCGTCGCGAGCGCGGCCGGGTGGTGCGTGGCGGAGCGCAGGAAGCGCAGCGTACGTGCGGTACGTGAGCATTCCGAGCACCGCACGCGCGCCAGCCGGCAAGCGCAGCAGGACATTGGGCGACTTCCTACTTATTGGACGCGAACAGCGCGTCCAGGCGCTGTTCGAACGCGTGATAACCGATGCGCTCGTAGAGTTCCTCGCGGGTCTGCATGCTGTCGACGACGGCCTGCTGCGAACCGTCGCGGCGCACCGCGGTGTACACCGCTTCGGCGGCCTTGTTCGCCGCGCGGAATGCCGACAGCGGGAACAACTGGATCGCAACGCCCGCAGACGCCAGTTCGTCACGGGAGAACAGCGGCGTGGCACCGAACTCGGTGATGTTGGCGAGCACCGGCACCTTCACGGCATCGACGAAGCGGCGGTAGGTGTCGAGGTCGTAGGCCGCCTCGGCGAAGATGCCGTCGGCGCCGGCTTCGACGCAGGCGATGGCGCGTTCGATCGCGGCCTCGACGCCGTCGACCTGGATCGCATCGGTGCGCGCGATCAGGAAGAAATCGGGATCGGTCTTCGCATCGGCCGCGGCCTTGACCCGGTCGACCATCTCGCCCTGCGACACGATCTCCTTGCCCGGACGATGGCCGCAGCGCTTGGCGCCGACCTGGTCTTCGATATGGCACGCCGCCGCGCCGGCCTTGATCAGCGACTTCACGGTGCGCTCGATGTTGAACCCGCTCGCGCCGAAGCCGGTGTCGATGTCGACCAGCAACGGCAGATCGCAGACATCGGTGATGCGGCGCACGTCGATCAGCACGTCTTCGAGCGTGTTGATGCCCAGATCCGGCAGGCCCAGCGAGCCCGCGGCGACGCCACCGCCCGACAGATAGATCGCCTGGAAGCCGGCGCGCTTGGCCAGCAGCGCGTGGTTAGCGTTGATCGCGCCGATCACCTGCAACGGCGATTCGGCGGCGAGCGCGGCGCGGAATTTCGCGCCTGCGGAAAGCGTGGTCATGGGTGCGACTCCGGAGCTGCGGTGTACCGCGATGGCGTGCAATCTGGCACCATCCGAATGGTTGATCAATCTTGATCGAATCAATCAATACATCGGGATTCACTGTGAATGCGAACGATGGCGACCTGATGTCTGCCGCCGAAGCCTGCGCCGCGCTCGGCATCAGCACCGCAACGCTTTACGCCTACGTCAGCCGCGGCCTGCTGGAATCGCGACCCGGCGCCGACCATCGCAGCCGGGTGTATCTGCGCCAGGACGTCGAACGCCTGACCCAGCGCAAGCGCGCAGGCCGTGGCGCGGCGCGCGGTGCGGCGCAGAGCCTCGACCGCGGCCTGCCGGTGATGGAAACGCGGATCTCGCTGATCCGCCCCGACAGCCCGTATTACCGCGGGCGTTCCGCGGTCGCGATGGTCCGCAGCGGCGCGACGCTCGAAGACACCGCGCGGCTGTTGTGGGACTGCGGCGATGCCGATCCCTTCGACACCTCGACCGGCGACTGGCCGGCGCGCGTCGCTGCGATCGCCGGCGATGCCACCCTGCCGCCGATCGAACGCGCGATGGCGGCGATCCCGTTGCTCGCCCCGGATCTGCGGCATTCGCTGAGCGCCGCGCCTGCGGCCAAGCGCGGCGTCGCGGCCACATTGCTGCGCCAGAACGCGGCGCTGCTGGTCGCCGGCACGCCGGATGCGCGCCCCGTCCACGTACTGCTCGCCGATGCATGGCGTCCCGGCGACGCGGCGTTCGCCGATCTCGTCCGCGCAGCGCTGGTGCTGTGTGCGGACCACGAACTCAACGTGTCGGCCTTCGCCGCACGCGTGGTCGCCTCTACCGGCGCGCACCTGCATGCGACGGTCTGCGCAGGACTCGCGGCGCTGTCGGGTCCGCGCCATGGCGGCGCGACCGCGCGTGCGCATGCGCTGATCCGCGAAGCCTGCGATGCGCCCTCGCCTGCCACCTTCGTGGCCGAGCGCTGGCAACGCGGCGACGACCTGCCCGGCTTCCATCACGTGTTGTATCCCGACGGCGACCCGCGCGCCGCCGAAGTGCTGGCGATGCTGCGTGCACGCCACGCGGGTGATGCACGCATGCAACAGGTCGAAGCCGTGCTCAACTCAGCCGCCGAGACCAGCGGCCGCCATCCCAACATCGACGGCATGCTCGCGGCGATCTGTTTCGTGCATGGCCTGCCTGCCACACCGGCGCTGTGCATGTTCGCGGCTGGCCGCCTCGCCGGCTGGCTGGCGCACGCGCTGGAGCAGCAGGAACTCGGCATGCTGATCCGTCCGCGCGCGCACTACACCGGCATCGCGCCAGCGGACTGAAGGCTCAGCCCGCGTCCGCGCCCCGCGCAAGAACGCGGCGCACTTCCTCAAGTGCATTGGGATCGTCGAGCGTCGACAGATCGCCGGGATCGCGCGATTCCGCCAGCGCCTGCAGGGACCGCCGCAGCAATTTCCCCGAGCGCGTCTTCGGCAATGCATTGACCACGTAGACACGCGCCGGCCGCGCGACGGCGCCAAGCTGGTCGGCGACAGTGCGCATCATCTCGCCCGCGGTCGCGTGCTGCGCGTCCGCATCCGCCAACGCCTGTTTGAGCGTCACGAACACGATCGGCACTTGGCCTTTCAGTTCGTCTGCGACGCCGATCACCGCGGCCTCGGCGACCGCCGGATGGCTCGACACCGATTCCTCGATCTCGCGCGTGCCGAGTCGATGGCCGGCGACGTTGATGACGTCGTCGGTGCGTCCGAGGATGAAGGTGTAGCCGTCCTCGTCCTGGATCGCCCAGTCCAGCGAGCTGTAGACGAGTTCCTTGAAATGCGAGAAGTAGCTCGACAGAAAACGCGCGTCGTCGTTCCACACCGTGGTCATGCAGCCCGGCGGCAACGGTGGCTGGATCACCAGCACGCCCTTGGTGCCGGGCGGCACGCGTTCGCCTGTGGCCTCGTCGATCACGCGCAGGTCGTAACCCGGCGTCGGCAGACCCGGCGAACCGAACTTCACCGGCTTGAGTTCGACGCCCGGCATCAGCGCCAGCACCGGCCAGCCGGTTTCGGTCTGCCAGTAGTTGTCGATGATCGTCGTGCCGCCGAGGCCGGTGCTGATCCAGCTCGCGGTGGGTTCGTCGAGCGGTTCGCCGGCGAGGAACAGGTATTCGAGTTTCGACAGGTCGTACTGCGTCAGGAACTTCGCATCCTGTTTCTTCAGCACGCGGATCGCGGTCGGCGAGGAGAACATCGTGCGCACGCCGTAGTCGGCGCAGATCTTCCACCAGATGCCGCCGTCCGGACTGAAGGGCAGACCTTCGTAGAGGATCACCGTCGCGCCTGCGATCAGCGGTCCGTAGACGTTGTACGAATGCCCGACCGCCCAGCCCACGTCGGACGTGGTGAACATCACCTGCCCCGGGCGGATGTCGTAGATCGACCACATCGACAGCGCCATCGCGACCGCATACCCGCCGACATCGCGCTGTACGCCCTTGGGCTTTCCGGTGGTGCCGGAGGTGTAGAGCAGATAGCTGGGCTCATTGGATTCCAGCCATTCCACCGGCACATCGGTGCCAGCGTGCTGCGCGCGGATCGTCGCGTAATCGACATCGCGGCCTTCGACGCGCGTATAGCCGGGATCGAGCCCGCGATCGACGATCAACACGTGCGGCGGCGGTGCGTTTGCTTCCGCGCAGGCGGCATCGACCAGCGGCTTGTACGGAATGACCTTGCCGCCGCGACTGCCGGCATCGGCAGCGATCAGCAGCGCAGGCTTCGCATCGTCGATACGCAGCGCGAGGTTGTGCGCAGCGAAGCCGCCGAAGACCACCGAGTGCACCGCGCCGATGCGCGCGCAGGCCAGCATCGCGAACGCGGCCTCGGCCATGTTCGGCATGTAGACGACGACGCGATCGCCCCGCCCGACACCGAGCGCCTTGAGCACGGCCGCGAAATCGTTGACCTCGCGATAGAGCTGCGCATAGCTGATCTCGCGCGTCTCGTTCGTTTCGGTCGAGATCGCGACGAGCGCGAGCTGATCGCCACGCGCGTCGAGATGCCGGTCGACGGCGTTGAAGCAAAGATTTGTCTCGCCACCGACGAACCATTTGCGGAACGGCGGATTCGAATAGTCGAGGATCCGATCCGGGGCCTTGTGCCAGTGGATCGCCTGCGCCTGCTCGCCCCAGAACCCTTCGGGGTCTTCGATGGAGCGGCGGTGGAATTCCTCGTAGCCCATGTCGACCCTCCCGATTGCCAATCTGGCAGGCTAGTCCGCAGGCGACAAGGATGCGTTACGACAATGGTCTACACCGCGCGGAAATCCACGCGCACGCCCACGAAAAAGCCGGGCACAAGGCCCGGCTTTTTCTCGACACTCTACAGGGCTCAGGCCAGCAGATGCGCCACGCCGCTGCGCTCTTCCTCGAGCTCGGCCAGCGTCTTGTCGATGGCCTTCTGGCTGAAGTCGTCGACTTCGATGTCCTTGACCAGCGTGTACTCGCCATTCTCGGTGGTCACCGCGAAGCCGAAGATCACGCCTTCGGGAATGCCGTAGCTGCCGTCGGACGGCACGCCCATCGTCACCCACTTGCCGTTGCTGCCCAGCACCCAGTCGTGGATGTGGTCGATGGCGGCGTTGGCGGCCGATGCGGCCGAGGACAGGCCACGCGCTTCGATGATCGCCGCGCCGCGCTTGCCGACCTGCGGGATGAAGGTGTTGGCGTTCCAGTCGGCGTCGTTGACCTTGTCTTTGAGGTTCTGGCCGTTCGCGGTCGCGAAGCGGTAGTCCGGGTACATGGTCGGGCTGTGGTTGCCCCACACGATCAGGCCTTCGATGTCGCCCACGGCCACGTCGGCCTTGGTCGCCAGCTGGCTCAGCGCGCGGTTGTGGTCGAGTCGCAGCATCGCGGTGAAGTTGCGCGGGTTGAGATCCGGCGCCGACTTCATGGCGATGTAGGCATTGGTGTTGGCCGGGTTGCCGACCACCAGCACCTTGACGTCACGCGAGGCGACCTTGTTCAACGCCGCGCCCTGCGCGGTGAAGATCTTGGCGTTCTCGAGCAGCAGATCCTTGCGCTCCATGCCCGGGCCGCGCGGACGCGCGCCGACCAGCAGGGCGATGTCGGCGTCCTTGAACGCGACTTCCGGATCGTCGGTGCCGACAACATCGGCCAGCAGCGGGAACGCGCAATCCTCGAGCTCCATGATCACGCCCTTCAGCGCGGCCTGTGCCTTGTCGATCGGCAGTTCGAGCAGCTGCAGGATCACCGGCTGGTCCTTGCCCAGCATTTCGCCGGAGGCGATCCGGAACAGCAGCGCATAGCCGATCTGGCCGGCAGCGCCGGTCACGGCAACACGGACGGGCTTCTTCATCGTCAATCCTCTCGTTCGTTCAAACGGTCACGTGGGTGGGAAGCATCCGGTCGGCGGGGGCCGGCCGGTCAGGTCAGCTCCGCGAAGAATTCGCGGATGCGGGCCAGCCCGGGCGCGAGCTGCGCTTCGGGACAGGTGTAGCTGATGCGCAATGCGCGCGGCTCGCCGAAGGCCGAGCCCGGCACGCAGGCCACGCCCTTGGTTTCGAGCAGCGCATTGCACAGGTCGACGTCATTGCCGATGCGCAGGTCGCCATGCGACTTGCCGAACGCGACGCTGATGTCGGGAAACACATAGAACGCACCGGCAGGCTTCGGGCAGACCACGCCCGGGATCTCCGCCAGCGCCGCCATCACCACGTCGCGGCGCGCCTGGAATTCGGCGCACTTCGCCGTCGGCACGTCCTGCGGGCCGGACAGCGCGGCGACCGCGGCGGCGGTTACGACTTCCGGCACATTGGTGATGTGATTGGAGTTCATCGTCGCGAAGGCTTTTGCGACGTTCTCAGGGCCGGCCAGCAGGCCGACGCGCCAGCCCGGCATGCCGTAGGTCTTGGACAGCGAGTCGACGAAGATCGTGCGCTCGCGCAGCTCGGGCCGCGCCTGCACGACGTTGTGATAGCCGACGCCGTCGAACACCATCCGGTTGTAGATGTCGTCGGTGATGACCCACGTATCCGGATGGCGTACCAGCACCTCGGCCAGCGCGGCGATCTCGTCGCGCGTGTAGACCATGCCGGTCGGGTTCGACGGATTGTTGAACAGGAAGACCTTGGGCTTACGTGCCAGCGCGGCATCGAGCTGCGCCGGGGTCAGCTTGTAGTCCTGCTCGGGCGGGCACGGCAGCAGCTGGATGTCGGCGCCGACGATCTCGGCAATGTCCAGATACGTCGTCCAGTACGGCGTTGCGAACGCGAAGCCGTCGCCTTCGTCGAGCAGCACTTCGGCCAGCGTGTAGAGGATGTGCTTGGCGCCGATGCCGCTGGCGCAATGCGCGCGGGTGTAGCCCGGCAGACCGATGCGATCGAGATGGCCGATGAACGCGTCGAGCAGCGCGTCGCTGCCGCGGTTGCTGCCGTACTGGCCGCTGTCGTGCTCGAGCGCCTCGCGCGCGGCCGCATACACGTGCGGGCCGGGCAGGAAGTTCGGCACGCCGATCGAGAAGCTGATGATGTCCCGGCCTTCGGCCTTCAGGCGCTTGGCTTTTTCGGCGACCTGCATGATGGCGCTGGGCTTGGCGCGAGCGGTCCGCGCGGCGAGCTGGGGCATCGGGGCATCTCTTCTTGAAGCGTCGCGAATGCGGCGGAAGCGCTGATTTTCGGCGGCAGATGGTACCACGCACCCCTGTGGCGACTGCCGGTGTGGCGCGCGGCGACGCGCCACTTCAGAGGTAATCGAGCACGTCGCCGAGGTCGTAGTTCTCGTCGAAATAGGTCTGCCATTGCGCGTAGGCGTCGCGCAGGCACTCGGGCGTTTTGCAGGCATCGAGCTGCTGGACGACCGCGGCCGCGGTGCGATCGCCGTCGGGATAGCGCGCCGACAGTTCCACCAGCTGCGTGCGCAGGCCGCGATCGAGTTCCGCGAACTCAGCTTCGCTGCAGGCCAGCGTCGCCCGCAGGCTGCCGGCCGGCGCATCGCCACCGCACGCAACGGCCTGCGGCAATACGGCGCTCTGGCGGGTTTCCAGCACGATCTCCTGCCGGTCACGATCGGTCAGCCGACGCACGAAGCCCAGTGTCTCGGTCTGTCCCTGCGCCCAGGTGACGCGCAGACGGAAGCCCTCGCCGGACGCCGCGTCCTGCACCTTGCGCAGGGTCAAGGTCTCGCTGGGACTGTTCTGGCGGGTGATGTGGAAGGCCAACGTCTGGTTGTCGACGTCGACATCCTCCACCGTGCCCTGGAGCCAGACACCATCGCGGAGAATGTGCAGGCCCTCGATGTTCTGGAATTCGATGGCGTAAATCGTTTCCGCGTCGTCACCGCTGGAGACGCCGGTGCTCCAGATCCCTGCCAGGCTGCGTTGGAAATCCTGTGCCAGCCGCTGCGGCGCGCCCGACATGTCGTCGCCCGCGTACGCGGCATCCATATCCTGCGTGGACGGCCCGCAACCGCTCAGCACGCCGATGCCCAGCGCCACCACCAGACCGCACCACGTGCTGCTCGAGGCCATTCGTTACCCCCAAAAGAAAACAGGCCGGCGAATGGCCGGCCTGTCGGTGTCGCTCAGGCAGCGAGCGTCTTGTTCCACTCGGCGACGCGGTCGGCCTTGGCCGCCAGCACCGCTTCGGTGTCGCCGACGATCTTGATCGACTTGATCGCGTCGCCCTGCTTCACGGCGTCGACCACGTCCAGACCTTCGGTGACCTTGCCGAACACGGTGTGCTTGCCGTCCAGCCAGTCGGTTTTGATGTGGGTGATGAAGAACTGGCTGCCGTTGGTGTTCGGGCCCGCGTTCGCCATCGACAGCACGCCACGGTCGTGCTTGACGCCGTTGTTGGTCTCGTCTTCGAACTTGTAGCCAGGGCCGCCACGGCCGGAACCTTCGGGGCAGCCGCCCTGGACCATGAAGTCGGCGATGACGCGGTGGAAGCTCAGACCGTCGTAGAAGCCGCGCTGGGCCAGGTTGACGAAATTGGCAACGGTCAGCGGCGCCTTGTCGGCGAACAGCTCGACGTTGATCTGGCCACGGTCGGTGTCGAATACGGCGTTCAGGGACATGAGGAATCCTGTTGGAGGAGAAAAGTCATCGGCAGGCCGACGAACCCGCGACATATGGCTTCGGACGCGCGGTTTCAATACCCGGTTTCAAGCGGTCCGCCATGCGGCAGCGCAACACCGTATAATGCTGGGCTCTTTCACTGACTCTTGTGCGCCCCGGTCTTCGACTCTGGCGCAGCCTTGCCCATGTCCATCGAACGCCTGCGCAATATCGCCATCGTCGCCCACGTCGACCACGGCAAGACCACCCTGGTCGACAAGATGCTGTGGCAGTCGGGGGCGTTCGGCGAGCACGACCACATCGCCGACCGGGCGATGGACAGTGGTGACCTCGAGCGCGAGAAGGGCATCACCATCCTCGCGAAGAACACCGCGGTGCGCTATGCCGGCAAGGCCGCCGTCGAGGCCGGCATCCCCGGTGGGATGACGATCAACATCATCGACACCCCCGGCCACGCCGACTTCGGTGGCGAGGTCGAGCGCGGTCTGTCGATGGTCGACGGAATCGTGCTCCTGGTCGACGCGTCCGAGGGTCCGCTCCCACAGACCCGGTTCGTGCTCCGCAAGGCGCTGAACGCCGACATGCCGGTGATCCTGGTCGTGAACAAGACCGACCGCAGCGACGCCCGGATCAGCGAGGTGGTCGAGGAGACGTACGAGCTGTTCCTCGACTTGCTCGACGAGTCGCACAGCCAGGACGCGCTCGACTTCCCGGTGGTCTACGCCTCCGGGCGCGCCGGCATCGCGTCGCTGACCGCTCCCGAGAACGGCACGATGCCCGAGGGCAACGACCTCGAACCGCTCTTCAAGACGATCCTCGAGACG
>JBJMWR010000022.1:0-46222 GCA_045810015.1 Luteimonas sp. | reverse complement strand
TCCGCCGCCGGTTCGCCCGCCACCTCAAGGAGGAGGCCGACCGCCGCGACGAGCAGGGCATCGCCGCGGAGGAGGGCCGGCCGCGCCGGTTCGCCTACCCGCCCAACCTGCTGGTCGTCGACGGCGGCGCCCCCCAGGTCGCGGCGGCCAGCCGGTCGCTCGACGAGCTCGGCGTCGTCGACGTCGCCGTGTGCGGGCTGGCCAAGCGGATGGAGGAGGTGTGGCTGCCCGGGGAGCCGGACCCGGTCATCCTGCCGCGGACCTCCGAGGCGCTGTACCTGCTGCAGCGGGTCCGTGACGAGGCGCACCGCTTCGCGATCACCTACCACCGGCAGAAGCGGTCCAGCAGCATGCTGGTCTCCCTGTTGGACGACGTCCCCGGTCTCGGGGAGACACGGCGGAAGGCGCTGATGAAGCAGTTCGGGTCCCTCAAGCGGCTGCGGGCCGCCACCGTCGAGGAGCTGGTGGCCGTGCCCGGCATCGGCCGGCGGACGGCGGAGGCGGTGCTCGCCGCGGTGGCCGAGCCCGCGCCGGAGGCGGCGGCACAGCCGGACGCGGGGGAGGCGGCCGTGGCACCGGGACGGACCGGCGACGCCGCGCCCGCCGAGGAGGGAACCGTCGAGACGACGACCGCCCCGGCCGGCCCGGCCGAGCGCGGCACCCCCCGCACCGGCTCCGGCGCCACCGCCGAGGTCGGACTGGTGGCCTCGTGAGCGGCGCTGGGATCGAGCCGGGCCCGCCCGGCGGGAGCGGACGGGGAGCACCGTGACCGAACGGGCCGAGACCGCCGCCCAGGACACCCGCCACCGGGACACCGCCCACCTCGAGATGCCCCTGGGCGCCCCGGGCCACCCGCACAGCGACATCCCGCCGCCGCTGGACCCGTCCTCCACCGAGACCTCGCCGCTGGACGTCGTCGTCGTCACCGGGCTCTCCGGCGCCGGCAAGAACAGCGCCGGGCGGGTGCTGGAGGACCTCGGCTGGTTCGTCGTCGACAACCTGCCGCCGGCGTTGCTGCTGCCGATGGTCGAGCTCGGCGCCCGCGGCGACGTCCGCCGGTTCGCCGCCGTCGTCGACGTGCGCAGCCGGGCGTTCTCCAGCGACCTGCAGGAGGCGATCCGGGTGCTCGCCGAGGCCGGCCACCGCCCGCGGGTGGTCTACGTGCACGCGCGCGACGAGGTGCTGGTCCGCCGCTACGAGTCCAACCGGCGGGAGCACCCCCTGCAGGGCGGCGGCACGCTCATCGACGGCATCACCGAGGAGCGGGCGCTGCTCACCGGCATCGCCGGCGAGGCCGACCTCTGGGTCGACACCAGCGACCTCAACGTCCACCAGCTGCGCGGCACGCTGGAGAACGCCTTCGCCCGCGAGGGCAAGGCGCCGCCGCTGACCGCGACCGTGCTCAGCTTCGGCTTCAAGTACGGCCTGCCGCTGGACGCCGACCTCGTCGTCGACGCCCGCTTCCTGCCCAACCCGCACTGGCTGCCCGACCTGCGCCCGCACACCGGCCAGGACCCGGACGTGCGCGACTACGTCCTCGGCCAGGAGGACGCCGGACCCTTCCTCGACCGCTACACCGACGTGCTGCGGCTGCTCATCCCCGGCTACCGCCGCGAGGGCAAGCGCTACCTCACCCTCGCCGTGGGCTGCACCGGCGGCAAGCACCGCAGCGTCGCCATCGCCGAGGAGTTCGCCCGCCGGCTGCGCGCCGACGGCGTCGACGCCGCCGTCCAGCACCGCGACCTGGGCCGCGAGTAGTGGGGGCCCCGGAGCTCACCCCGTCCGCCGGGCCGGCCGGGGCCGCGGTCCGACCGCCGCGGGTCGTCGCCTTCGGCGGGGGCCACGGCCTGGCCGCCGCGCTCGCCGCCTGGCGCCGGATCACGCCGGACCTCACCGCGGTGGTCACCGTCGCCGACGACGGAGGCTCCTCGGGGCGGATCCGCCGCGAGATGCCCGTGCTGCCGCCCGGCGACCTGCGGATGGCGCTGACCGCGCTGGCCGGCGACCGCGAGGACGCCCGGCAGCTGGCGGCGCTGCTGCAGCACCGCCTCGGCGGCACGGGTGTCCTCGCCGGCCACTCGGTGGGCAACCTCGTGCTCACCGGGCTGACCGAGATGCACGGCGGGGACACCGTCCGTGCGCTGGACGACGTGTGCCGGCTGCTCGGCGCCCGCGGGCGGGTGCTGCCGATGGCCGGCGTCCCGCTCGACCTGGTCGCCCAGGTGGAGAGCGCCGACCCCGACGACCCGGTGCGCACCCGCACGATCCGCGGGCAGTCGGCGATCGCCGCGACCCCCGGCCGGGTGCGGCACATCATCGTCTCGCCGTCCGACCCGCCGGTGGACCCCGCCGTCCTCGACGCCATCGCCGTAGCCGACGTCGTCTCGCTCGGCCCGGGCTCCTGGTACACCTCCGTGCTGCCGCACCTGCTGGTGCCGCGGCTGCGTGCCGCGCTCGCCGCCAGCAGCGCCCGGGTGGTCGTCGTCCTCAACCTCGAACCGCAGCCGGGGGAGACCGACGGCTTCTCGCCCGAGGAGCACCTGACCGTCCTGCGGAGCCATCTCCGCGGAGTGGCATTGCACACGGTGATCGCCGATGAGGGATCGGTGGTTGACCGCTGTGGTCTCCTGTCTGCGGTACGTGAGTGCGGT
This sequence comes from Luteimonas sp., assembly GCA_045810015.1. Lineage (GTDB taxonomy): Bacteria > Pseudomonadota > Gammaproteobacteria > Xanthomonadales > Xanthomonadaceae > Luteimonas. The sequence continues at coordinate 43,571 of JBJMWR010000022.1, read as the reverse complement.
GCCGAGCTCGTGCTGGCCCCGGTCGCCGAGGACGGCGGCGTGCCGCGGCACGACCCGGCGCGCCTGGCCGGAGCTCTCCGGCAGGCGCTCGGGACGCGGCAGGGCATGGACGAACGCGGGCCGGTACCGCACCCTCACGTACCGGATCCGGTCCGAGGGGGAGACGAAGGGAACGCCGCACATGGGGCTGGTTGAGCCCGGGGGAACGTGGGGGTGGACGGCATGGCGATGACGGCCATGGTCAAGGACGAGCTGTCGCGTGTGGAGTGCACGAAGACCTCGGAGCGCAAGGCGGAGGTCACCGCGCTGCTGCGGTTCAGCGGCGGCCTGCACATCGTCGGTGGCCGGGTGGTCATCGAGGCAGAGCTGGACACCGGGTCGGTGGCCCGTCGGCTGCGTCGCGACATCAGCGAGGTCTACGGCTACACCAGTGGCGTGAGCGTGCTGGCCGGCGGCAACATCCGCCGCGGGGTGCGCTACCTGGTCCGCATCGCCAAGCACGGCGAGGGCCTGGCCCGGCAGACCGGGCTGGTCGACCAGCGCGGTCGTCCGGTCCGCGGGCTGCCGCCGTCGGTGGTCAGCGGTGGGATCAACGACGCCGAGGCCGCCTGGCGGGGGGCCTTCCTGGCGCACGGCTCGCTGACCGAGCCCGGCCGGTCCTCCTCACTGGAGGTCACCTGCCCGGGTCCCGAGGCCGCGATGGCCCTGGTGGGTGCGGCCCGTCGGCTGGGCATCGCCGCGAAGGCCCGCGAGGTCCGCGGCGCCGACCGGGTGGTCGTGCGGGACGGCGACGCGATCAGCGCGCTGCTGACCCGGATGGGCGCCCACGACGCGGTGCTGGCCTGGGAGGAGCGGCGGATGCGCCGCGAGGTCCGGGCGACCGCCAACCGGCTGGCGAACTTCGACGACGCCAACCTGCGCCGCTCGGCCCGCGCCGCGGTCGCCGCCAGCGCCCGGGTGGAGCGGGCGCTGGAGATCCTCGACGGCGACGCCCCCGAGCACCTGCTCGTCGCGGGCCGGCTGCGGCTCGAGCACGGCCAGGCGTCGCTGGAGGAGCTCGGTCAGCGCGCCGAGCCGCCGATGACCAAGGACGCCGTCGCGGGCCGGATCCGGCGGTTGCTGGCCATGGCCGACAAGCGCGCCAAGGACCTCGGCATCCCGGACACCGAGTCCGTCGTCACCGAGGACATGCTGACCCAATAAGGACCACTCTTCCCCCACGCCTCGCAAGCTCGGCGCGGGACCTTGAAGGGCGGCCGTTCCAGCCGGTCACCAGGGGCGCCTCCCGCTGCTGCGGGGGGCGCCCCTGTCGCGTCACCCGGCCGGGGGAGGGGACCTCCAGCCGCGTGTCCGCCTCGTCGATGCCCGGTTCACGAGGCGTGTGATCGGACGCGCCCGGTGGAGCGAGGAGCCCGAAATGAGCGCGACGCAGTGGGCGCTGGTGTTCGCGTGCGCGGCGGTGGTGGCCGCCTGCACCGGAGTGCTCGCCTGGCGACGGCGGGACCGCACCCCCGCAGCGACCGCGCTCGCCGTCACCATGGCCGGTGTCGTCACCTGGTCGACGGCCGACGCGGCGGTCCACGCGCTGGGTTCCGACGCCGTGGGCGCCGCCCACCCCGCGGTGCTGATGGCCTCGCTCGGCCTCGTGGTCGTGGGCGCCTGGGTGCTCTTCCACACCGTCTCGGACCCCTCCTGGCGGCTGAGCCGGCGGTCGGCCGCCCTGCTCGCGATCGAGCCGCTGGTCGTGGTCACGATCGCCGCGCTGCCGGCCACCCGTGACCTGGTCATGTCGGGCGTGGTCGTGGCGGGGGCGGACGCCGAGGCCAGGGTCGTCCTCGGGCCGCTGTTCCTGGCGCACTCCGCCTACTCCTACGCCCTCGTCGGGTTCGCCACCACCCGCCTGGTGCGCCGCTACCTGCGCTCCACCGGGGTCTTCCGCCGCCAGGTGGCGGTCCTGCTGGTGGCGACCGCGCTGTCCGCGGTCGGCAACGTGGTCGCGGTGGTCGGCCAGCTCGACGGCGCGGGCACCGACGTGACCCCGCTGTTCTTCCTGGTCACCGGGCTCCTCGACTGCGCCGCCATCTTCCGCGGCGGCCTGCTGCGGCTGGTGCCGGTCGCCCGCGAGCAGGTGGTCGACACCGTCCCGGACGCCGTCCTCGTCGTCGACCCGGGCGGCGTCGTCATCGACGTCAACCCGGCCGCCGTGCGGATGCTGCGGCGGCTGCGCCCCGAGCTCACCGGCGAGCTGGTCGGCCGGTCGGTGGCCGACGTGGCCGGTCTCCGCGCGGTCACGGCCTTCGGCGCCACGGCGGGCCGGGGCGGTCACCAGGTCGCCGAGGTGCGGCCCGGTCTGTGGCTCGACGTCCGCGGGTCCGCGCTGGCCGATCCCCGCGGTCGGGCGCTGGGGCACATCGTCGTCGTCCGGGACGTGAGCGAGCAGCAGGAGCGGCAGGCCGCCGTCGAGGAGCTCAACCGGCAGCTGGCCGAGCAGGTCGAGGTCATCGAGCGGCTGCGGGCCGAGCTCGCCGAGGAGGCCGTGCGCGACCCGCTGACCGGGCTGCACAACCGTCGGCACCTCGACCGCGAGCTCGCCGCCGCCCTGGCCCGCCGGCCGCGCGCCGGACAGCTGTCGCTGCTGGTGGTCGACGTCGACCACTTCAAGAGCGTCAACGACCGCTTCGGCCACGCCGCCGGTGACACCGTCCTCACCTCGGTCGCCACCACGCTGTCCGCCGCGGTGCGGGCGGGCGACACGGCCGCGCGGCTGGGCGGCGAGGAGTTCGTGCTGGTCCTGCCCGGCGCCGGGCGCGAGCAGGCGATCGAGCGGGCCGAGCAGGTCCGCCGGCAGGTCGCCGCCGTCCGGCACCTGCTCGACGGCGACGACGTCGGCGTCACCGTGAGCATCGGCGTCGCCGTCTGCCCCGCGGACGGCAGCGACCCGGCCGCGCTGCTGGAGGCCGCCGACCACGCGCTCTACACCGCCAAGGCCACCGGCCGGGACCGGGTCGTGGCCGCGGTCCCCGGCGGTCCCGACGGGGTGCCCGTCCCCGCTGCCAGCGCCGGCGCGGCGGAGCCGGTGTCCGGCCGCTGAGCCTGGACCGGACGGCCGGGGCCCTGGCCGATAGGGTCGTCGCAGATCGCGGCCGCGCGCCCGCGCGGCCGACCGAGGCGACAGTCCCATCGAGCACATGGAGGGTCAGCTGTGACCGTACGAGTGGGCATCAACGGTTTCGGCCGGATCGGGCGCAACTTCTACCGGGCGGCCGCCGCCAGTGGCAAGGACATCGAGATCGTGGCGGTCAACGACCTGACCACCCCCGAGACGCTCGCGCACCTGCTGAAGTACGACAGCATCCTGGGCACGTTCCCCGAGGAGGTCTCCGCGGTCGGCGACGGGATCAAGGTCGGCGGCGCCACCCTCAAGGTGCTGGCCGAGCGCGACCCGGCGAACCTCCCGTGGGGTGACCTGGGCGTCGACGTCGTCGTCGAGTCCACCGGCTTCTTCACCAAGGCCGACGACGCGCGCAAGCACGTCGACGCCGGCGGGGCCAAGAAGGTCGTCATCTCCGCGCCGGCCACCGGCGACGACCTGACGATCGTCATGGGCGTCAACGACGACCTGTACGACGGTTCGCAGACGATCATCAGCAACGCGTCCTGCACCACCAACTGCCTGGCCCCGCTGGCCAAGGTGCTGAACGACAAGTGGGGCATCAAGCGCGGCCTGATGACCACCGTGCACGCGGCAACCGCGACGCAGAAGACCGTCGACGGCCCGAGCAACAAGGACTGGCGCGGCGGCCGCGGCATCCTCGAGAACATCATCCCGTCGTCCACCGGCGCGGCCAAGGCGGTGGGCGTGGTGATCCCCGAGCTGAACAAGAAGCTCACCGGCATGAGCTTCCGCGTGCCGACGTCCGACGTGTCGGTGGTCGATCTGGTGGTCGAACTCGACACGCCGGCGAGCTACGAAGAGATCTGCGCCGAAATGAAGGCGCAGAGCGAAGGCGCGCTGAAGGGCATCCTGGGCTACACCGAAGACAAGGTCGTCGCCACCGACTTCCGCGGCGAGACCTGCACCTCGGTGTTCGACGCCGAGGCCGGCATCGCGCTCGACCCGACCTTCGTCAAGCTGGTCAGCTGGTACGACAACGAGTGGGGCTACTCCAACAAGTGTCTGGAGATGGTCCGCGTGGTCGCGGCCAAGTAACCGCGCAGTCTCGCGACGCGATACCCGAAGCCCCGCACATGCGGGGCTTCTTGTTTTCGGCGCATCGCCGCGTAAGGTGGCCGGGCGCGCCGTCCGGCGCGGCGGGGGTGCCATGGAAGAACTCGTCGTACTGATCGGGCTCGCGCTGCTGACGGTGCCCGTCCTGCTGGTCGTCGGCCTGGCCATGATGTTCGGCCTGCGCCGCCGCGTCGCCGATCTCGAAGATCTGAGCGAGCGGCTGCGCGCGGAGATCGCCGGTCGTGCGATGCCGGCAGCGCCGGGGCCTTCCGTGGTACCGCGAGCGGCGCCTCCCGCGTCGGTGGCCACGCCCGTCGAAAGCCCATCGGCTGCGCCGCCGCCAATCACCGAACCGCTGCGACCCCCTGCGCCTGCACCCGCTGCCGGTCCGCCGCCGTTGCCGCTCACTTTGCCGCGCGCGAGCGGGCGCGATGCGGGTCCCGTGCGTCCCGCGCCGTCCGATGCCCCGCAGGCCGCACCCGCGGCGCCGGCAGGACCGGACGTGTTCGAACGCAGCCTGCGTCTGATCCGGCAGTGGTTCACCTCCGGCAACGTGCCGGTGAAGATCGGCATGCTGGTGCTGTTCGCCGGCGTCGCCGCATTGCTCAAGTACGCCAGTGACGAGGGCCTGCTGCAGGTGCCGGTGTCGCTGCGCCTCGCCGGCGTGTCGGTCGCTGCAGTGGCCGGATTGGTCTTCGGCTGGATACGTCGTGACAGCCACCGCACATTCGCACTGAGCCTGCAGGGCGGGATGATCGGCATCCTGCTGCTGGTGGTGTTCGCCGCGTCGCGGATGTTCGGGCTGGTGCCGATGGAATTCGCGTTCGCCGCGAGCGTGGCGCTGGTGTTCGGCGCCGGTGCGCTGGCGGTGTTGCAGGGCGCGATGGCGCTGGCGGTGTTCGCCGTACTGGCCGGTTTCCTCGCGCCGATCTGGCTGTCGACCGGCAGCGGCAACCATGTCGCGCTGTTCGGTTACTACGCGGTGCTCAACGCGGCGATCGTCGCCATCGCCTGGTTCCGTGCTTGGCGCCTGCTCAATCTGCTGGGCTTCGTCTTCACCTTCGGCATCGGCACGCTCTGGGGCGTGCTCGATTACGAGGCCACCGACTACGCGTCCGCGCAGGCGTTCCTCGCCTTGTTTTTCGCGATCTATCTGGCGGTGCCCTTGCTGCACGCGCGGCGCAGGCCGGTGGGGCGTCGCGATCTGATCGATGGCTGTCTCGTCTTCGGCACACCGTTGATCGCGTTCTCGCTGCAGTCGGGGCTGATGCGCAACGACACGACCACGCTGGCCCTGTGTGCGCTCGGTCTCGCGGCGGTGTACGCCGGCCTGTCGTGGTGGCTGCGTCGCGGCGGTCGCTTCGAGGTGCTGCAGCAGTCCTACGCCTTGCTGGCCGCGGGCTTCGCGACGCTGGCCGTTCCACTGGCGCTGTCCGCGCAGGCCACCGCCAGCGTGTTCGCGCTCGAAGGTGCGGCGCTGGTGTGGCTGGGTCTGCGTCAGCAACGGCGTCTGCCGCGCTGGTCAGGCATCGCGCTGCAGGTCGCGGCGCTGGTCGCGTATGTGTTCGCGGCCGGCAACACGACGATCGACGACACACCGTTCGTGCACGGCCTGTTCGTCGGCGCGATGTTGTTCGTCATCGCCGGACTCACGATCGCCTGGACGTATTCGCGTGCGGGCGCGGTCGCAGCCGCGCGCATCGCTTACATCTGGGCGATGCTCTGGTGGCTCGGTGCATGGGTCTTCGAACTGCAGCGCGTATTGCCCGCCCGCGATGTCCCCGACGCGTGGCTGGTGCTGGCCGTGGTCACCGGCTGGCTGGCGGCCGAACGCAACCGTCGCGTGTTCGATTCGCTGCTTGCCGGCACCGCCTGCCTGGCGCTGGCGGCCGCACTGCCGCTGTCGATCCTGCAGGCCGAAGCGCATCAGCAGCCGTTCGCCGGCAACGGCATCTGGGCGTGGCTCGTGTTCGCCGCGCTCGGCGTGCGCAGCCTGTTGTGCCTGCGCGTTGGCGACAGCGGATTCGCCCGCATGGCGCAGTTCGTCTGGTGGCTGCTGTGGCCGTTCGCGGTGTCGTTGCTGCTGGTGCAGTTGTCGGACCGCATCGGTGGCGGCGATGGCTGGTGGCTGGTCGCCGCGGTCGCACCTTGGCTGGTGATCACTGCGGTGTCGCTGCTGCGCTGGCCGTGGCTCACGCATCCACTCGGTGCAGCGTTCGATCCGATGCGCGCGACGTTCCGCACGAGCTGTTGTGCGCTGCTGGCGCTCTGGTGGGGTGTGGCGCTGCGCGACGCAGGCGATCCCGCGCCGCTGCCGTGGATCGCAGTGGTCAATCCGCTCGACCTCGCACAGATCGCGGCGCTGCTGTTGATCGCGCGCTGGTTGTGGAGCGGCGATGCACCGGTCGGAACGCGCGCCCGCGTGCCGCTGCTGTCGGCCGGCGCGTTTCTGCTGGTCACCGCGATCACGCTGCGCGGCGCGCACCACTGGGGCGGCGTGCCGTGGAGCATGGCGCTCATCGACAGCAGCCTGGCGCAGACCAGTCTGACCATCGTGTGGAGCGTGCTCGGTGTGCTCGGCTGGGTCATCGGCTCGCGCCGCGGCCAGCGCGTGCTGTGGCTGGCCGGCGCGGCGCTGATGGGGATCGTGCTGGCCAAGCTGGTGCTGGTGGATCGCAGCCACCTGGGCAACCTGTGGGGCATCGGCTCGTTCATTGCCTACGGCCTGCTGTGCACGGTCGTCGGCTTCTTCGCACCGGCGCCGCCGCGCACCCCCACCTTCGAACCGGCACAGGAGGCCGGCGCATGAACCGGACTCTGAAATGCCTGGCCGTCCTCACCGGGGGCGTCATCTGCAGCGTGGCGATCGCGGCGGCCGGCGACGAGGCCTTCGTCGGGCAGTGGCCGCTGGACCTGCCATCGTCCGATGCCGGCGCCTACCAGGTCGAACTCGACGACGCGGTCTATGCGACCACGGTGTCGCCGACGCTGCGCGATCTGGTGGTGGTTAACCGCGACGGCCGTCAGGTGCCGGCGCTGCTGCAGTCCGCACCCGCGCCTGCGGCACGACGCACGACGCAGGCGCTGGCGTGGTTCCCGCTGCCGGCGACAGCCGCGCGCGTGGGCAGCGACATCGCCGCGATCAGCGAACTCGATCCCGACGGTCGCCTGCGCCGCATCCAGTGGCGTCCCGCGCCGGGCGATGCGCCGCCGGCTGCGTTGCTGGTGGATGCCAGCGCATCGGCGTTGCCGCTGCAGGCGCTGGTGCTGGACTGGGGCGTCGCGGATGTGGCGTTCGAACGCACGATGCGCGTCGAAGGTTCGGAAGATCTGCGCGACTGGCAGCCGTTGTCCGCAGACGGTCGTCTGCTCGATCTGCGTCGCGGCGAAGAGAGACTGGTCGAGCGGCGGATCGTGTTCGATACGCCGGTGCGCACGCGCTATCTGCGGCTGTCGCTGGGTGCCGGCGCGGGTGCGATGCCGGCGATCGTGTCGGTGACCGGTGAATCGCCGGCGGTGTCCGATGCGCCCGCGCTGCAATGGCGCGCGCTCGAACCGGCCGGACCGGCCGATGCCGAGGGTGGCGTCGTGTTCCATCTCGATGCGCGCGTACCGGTGACGCACGTGGATCTCGGCATCGACGGCAATACGACCGCGCGCTGGACGCTGTCGGTGCGTGAGAACGACGCCGCCCCGTGGCGCACGATCGCCGACGACTGGCTGGTCTATCGGGTCGGCGCGGATGCGGGTGCACGCACGCCACCGCGCGCGCTCGATGCGGCCCTGCGCGAGCGCCAGTGGCGTCTGGTGCCCGATGCACCCGCCGCCGGCGCGGCGCCCGTGTTGCGACTCGGCTATCGGCCGGAGCGTCTGGTGTTCGTCGCCGAGGGCGCCGCGCCGTTCTCGCTGCGGGCGGGCAGTGGCCGCGCCAAGCGCGTCGACGCCGCGGTCGCGCCATTGCTGGCCGATCTGCGCGCGCGCAATGGCGGTCGCTGGGCACCGGCCGTCGCGACGCTCGGCGCGCGGACGGCACTCGCCGGTGCAGCCGCACTCGACGACACGCCGCCGCGCGACTGGGGCACCTGGCTGCTGTGGGGCGTGCTGGTGCTGGGCGTGCTGCTGGTCGGCGGCTTCGCGCTGAGTCTGCTGAAAATGCCGAAGCCGCGTTGAGATCGCGAGGCGATCGCATGCAAGCGCGCGCCTGCCTGAGGATTTCGCGCCCGGTTTGCCTGCCCGCGTCCACACCGCGGACAATGGACGGCTGACGTACACGCGTTCTCCTTCCGAATACAGCGAGCCCAGCGCCATGACCATCGTCCGCATGACCGACATCGACCTTTCCGGCAAGCGCGTACTGATCCGGCAGGATCTCAACGTCCCCGTCGACGGCGGCAAAGTCACCTCCGACCAGCGCATCACCGCGTCGTTGCCGACGCTGAAGGCCGCACTGGCGCAAGGCGCGGCGGTCATGGTGACTTCGCATCTAGGGCGTCCGAAGGAAGGCAGCTGGAGCGAAGCCGACTCGCTGGCGCCGGTCGCCGCGCGTCTGTCCGAGCTGCTCGGTATCGACGTGCCGCTGGTGCGCGACTGGATCGACGGTGTCGACGTGGCGCCGGGCCAACTGGTGCTGCTGGAAAACTGCCGCATGAATGTCGGCGAGAAGGACGACGACGAAGCGCTGTCGAAAAAGTACGCAGCGCTGTGCGACGTGTTCGTCATGGACGCGTTCGGTACCGCGCACCGCGCGCAGGCGTCGACGCACGGCGTCATCCGTCACGCGGCGACCGCCGCCGGCGGCCCGCTGTTGATGGCCGAACTCGATGCACTGGCCAAGGCGCTCGACGCGCCGGCGCGTCCGCTGCTGGCGATCGTTGCGGGCAGCAAGGTGTCGACCAAGCTCGAACTGCTGTCGTCGCTGGTCGGCAAGGTCGACCAGCTGATCGTCGGCGGCGGCATCGCCAACACCTTCATCGCTGCGCTGGGCTACAGCGTCGGCAAGTCGCTGGTCGAGACCGATCTGCTCGACACCGCGAAGCAGATCATGGCTGACGCCAAGGTACGCGGCGCCGACATTCCGGTGCCGACCGACGTCGTCGTCGCGCCTGCGTTCGCGGCCGATGCGCCGGCGACGGTCAAGGCGGTGGATGCGGTCGAGGCCGACGACATGATCCTCGACATCGGCCCGGACACCGCGAAGCGCTACGCCGCGATGATCGCCAATGCCGGCACCGTGGTCTGGAACGGCCCGGTCGGCGTGTTCGAGTTCGACGCGTTCGGCAAGGGCACTGAAGCACTGGCGCGCGCGATCGCGGCGTCGAAGGCGTTCTCGATCGCCGGTGGCGGCGACACGCTGGCGGCAGTCGACAAGTACGGCATCGCCGATGACGTGTCCTACATCTCCACCGGCGGCGGCGCGTTTCTCGAATTCCTCGAAGGCAAGACGCTGCCGGCGGTCGCGGCGCTCGACGCCCGCGGCGCATGACGCAGGCGCTGTTCTTCGATCTCGACGGCACGCTGATCGATTCGGAGCCGGGCATCCTCGGCGGCATCGCGCACACGCTCGATGCGCTGGGGCATCCGCCGCTGTCGCGCGATGCGCTGCTGCCGTGGATCGGCCCGCCGCTGCGCGACAGTTATGAGGCGCTGTTCGACGGCGACCGCGCGCGTGCCGAACAGGCGGTCGCGCTGTATCGCGAACGCTACGACGCGCGTGGCTGGCGCGAGCATTCGGTCTATGCCGACATTCCCGAAACGATTGCCGCGCTGCAGGCCGCCGGTCACCGGCTGGCCGTCGTCACTTCGAAGAACGAAGGTTTCGCGCGGCGCATTCTCGATGCGCTGCCGTTCGGCACGGCATTCGAGACCGTGGTCGGCGCCAGCGACGACGGCACGCGTCGGTACAAGCGCGAACTGATTGCCGAAGCGCTGTCGCGGCTCGCGCTGACCGCAGCGGACGCCACGATGATCGGCGACCGTCGCTACGACATGGAAGGCGCGCGCCAGCACGGCATGCGCGGCATCGGCGTGCTGTGGGGCTTCGGCGCTGCGGATGAGCTGCGCGCGGCGGGCGCGGATCTCGTCGTCGATTCACCGACCGCGCTGCTGGCCGCACTGGCCTGAGCGACGCGACCGTGCACGGGTCGCGTTCACTGCGAGACCCGGCGCCGCAAACGCGCGCTGGCCCGCGTGCTTTAACGCTTCGCCAACCTGCCACTACAGCTTCGCTGCGTGGGTGAGGCGGCGGCGATCGGCCGCGACGTGGAGGGCAGCACCATGAAGACACGGACTCGATGGGGCCTCGGCATTCTGGCCACCTGTCTGCTAGCCGGTGCCGGCATCGCCGGCGCGAACGGATTCCCCGGCGCCGAGATGTATTACGACGATGGCGGTGTGCTGGTCGGCGAGGCGACGTTCGGCTGCGTGCCGAAGCAGGCCTGGGGCGAGGTGACCGACAACGTGGTGGTCCGCGCCGGCTGCGGGGTTTCGCAGTAAGCTTCGGGAACGGCGCGCCTACACCGGTGCGCCGTTTTCATGTTGCCGTGCAACGTGCGGCTGACCACCGGTGGACATTAGACTTGGCACCATGACCACGACCGACCTGCCTTCCGTTCCGGCGCACCGTCGCCGCACCCGTATTCTCGCCACGCTGGGCCCCGCGACCGACGCGCCTGGCGTCCTCGATGCGCTCATCGCCGCCGGCGTCAACGCCGTCCGCCTCAACTTCTCGCATGGCGATCCGTCGTCGCAGCAGGTGCGCGCCGAAGCCGTGCGCGCCGCGGCTGATCGCGCTGGTGTCGAGATCGGCATCCTCGCCGACCTGCCGGGTCCCAAGATCCGCATCGAGAAATTCGCCGAGGGCAAGGTGCAGCTGCGTGCCGGCGCGCGCTTCGATCTGGTCGCCGATCCCGCAGCGCCTCCGGGCACCGTCGACGAAGTCGGCGTCAGCTATCTCGGTCTGCCGGGCGACGTGGAAGCCGGCGACGTGCTGCTGCTCGACGATGGCCTGATGCAGTTGCAGGTCACCGCCGTCGAAGGCGCGCGCATCGTCACCACCGTGCTCAACGACGGTGTGCTGTCGAACCGCAAGGGACTGAACAAGCAGGGCGGCGGCCTGTCGCTCGGCGCGCTGACCGACCACGACCGCCAGCTGATCAAGGTCGCTGCCGACATCGGCGTCGACTTCATCGCGGTGTCGTTCTGCCGCAACGCCGCCGACATGGAAGAGGCGCGTTCGATCGCACGCTCGCACGGCAGCGATGCCGCGCTGGTGTCGAAAATCGAGCGCACCGAGGCGATCGACAACCTCACCGAGATCATCGACGCCAGTGACGTGGTGATGGTCGCGCGCGGCGATCTGGGGGTCGAGATCGGTGATGCCGAGCTGCCGGGCCTGCAGAAGAAGATCATTCGCGAGTCGCTGGCGCGCAACAAGGTGGTGATCACCGCGACGCAGATGCTGCAGTCGATGGTCGAAAGCCCGATGCCCACGCGCGCCGAAGTGCTGGACGTGGCCAACTCGGTCATCGACGGCACCGATGCGGTGATGCTGTCGGCCGAGACGGCCGCCGGTGCGTATCCGGTGCGCGCAGTCGAAGCGATGGCGCGTATCTGCGTCGGCGCCGAGCGCCAGTTCGCGCACGACACTGATTTCGAGAAGGCGCAGCGCAATCTCGAACGCGCCGACCATGCGATCGCGATGGCGGCGATGTTCCTGTCGGAGCACGTCGGCGTCGGTGCGATCGTCGCGATGACCGAATCCGGCGGCACCGCGCGCTATCTGTCGCGTTTCCGCGGCGGCGCGTCGATCTATGCCTTCGCCCGTCACGACGGCGCACGCCGGCGCATGTCGCTGATGCGCGACGTGTTCCCGTTCAACTACGACAGCCGCGGCCAGACCCCGCGCGAAGCCGCGCGCGGCAGCGTGCGCCTGCTGGTCGAAGCCGGTCTGCTCGGTCCGGGTCAGCGCGTCGTGTTCACCAGCGGCGAGCACATGGAAACCCACGGCGCCACCAATACGCTGCGCCTGCTGCAGGTCGGCGTCGACGGACGCGCCGAGGGGCTGGGCGAGCTGTAACGCTAGTTGTGCATTCGCTGGCTGCGCCAGCGACACGCGGTCTCCGGAGGCCCGGCCGATGCGCCCGGGCTATAATCGCGGCCCTTTCCCGTCGCGATCCCGGAACCCGTCATGAGCATCGAACAGCTTGCCGAAACCGCCCAGGCCATGGTGGCGAAGGGCAAGGGCATCATCGCGATCGACGAGTCGACGGGCACGATCGGCAAGCGCTTCGAGCAGGTCGGCATTCCGAACAACGAAGAGAACCGCCGCGCCTACCGCGAGCTGCTGTTGACGACGCCGAAGTTGTCGGAGCACATCAGCGGCGCGATCCTGTTCGACGAGACCCTGCGCCAGTCGACCAAGGCCGGCGTGCCGTTCGCGAAGTACCTGACCCAGCACGGCATCATTCCGGGCATCAAGGTCGACAAGGGCACGCATGCGCTGGCGGGCTTCCCCGGCGAGCTGGTGACCGAAGGCCTCGATGGCCTGCGCGCGCGCCTGGAGGAGTACTACAAGCTTGGCGCGCGCTTCGCCAAGTGGCGGGCGGTGATCACGATCGGCGAAGACATGCCGTCGGGCACCTGCATCGACGTCAACGCGCATGCGCTCGCGCGCTACGCGGCGCTGTGCCAGGAGCAGGGTCTGGTGCCGATGGTCGAGCCGGAAGTGCTGCTGGAAGGCGACCACGACATCCAGACGTCGTACGAAGTCACCGAAGTCGTGCTGCGCGGCCTGTTCGATGCGCTGTACAGCCAGAACGTCATGCTCGAAGGCACGATCCTCAAGGCCTCGATGGTGCTGCCGGGCAAGAACTGCGAGGAAGACGCGGACATTGAAGAGGTCGCCGAAGCGACGCTGATGTGCTTGAAGTCGTCGGTGCCGGCGATCCTGCCGGGTATCGTGTTCCTGTCGGGCGGGCAGTCCGACGAACTGGCCACCGCGCATCTCGATGCGATGAACCGTCTCGGGCCGAACCCGTGGCCGCTGTCGTTCTCCTATGGCCGCGCGATGCAGCAGGCTGCGCTGAAGCTGTGGTCGCAGGATCTCAACGGCAACGTGCGCAAGGCGCAGGACACCGTCTATGCACGCGCCCGCGACAACGGCCTCGCGGCGCAGGGCAAGTTCAACGGCTGATCGCGACACCTGCATCGCTTTCCGGAAACGCCGGCCTCGCGCCGGCGTTTTCGTGTGCGGCGATCAATCCGCGAGCGCAGCCTCGTAATGCGTAAGCGTCGCGGCATCAAAGCAGCAGAACAGCACATGCATCGGCGTGGCGCCGGTCCAGGCGCGCACGGTGTCGACGGCGATCTGCGCCGCCTGGTCGATCGGATAGCCGTAGACACCGCAGCTGATCGCCGGAAACGCGATGCGCTGCAGACCGTGCGCTGCCGCGAGCGCGAGGCTGTTGCGATAGCAGGCCGCCAGCACCTCGGCTTCGCCGGCATCGCCGCCGCACCACACCGGGCCGACGGTGTGGATCACCGACTGTGCCGGCAATCCGAAGCCCGGCGTGATCCGCGCCTCGCCGGTCGGGCAGCGCACACCCGGACGCACCTGCGGCAGAGCACGGCACGCCTGCAGCAGGGCAGGCCCGGCAGCACGATGGATCGCGCCGTCGACACCGCCGCCACCGAGCAGGGTTTCGTTCGCGGCGTTGACGATCGCATCGGCTTCGACGCGGGTGATGTCGGCCTGACGGGCTTCGAGAATCGGCATGCGCGCAGGCTTGGCGCCGCGGCGTGGAGACCGGGTGAGTCCCGTGCGCGCATGCGGCGATTAGGCTGGTCCGGCATTTCCGATCGCCGAGGTCACCGATGAGCGTCGTTTCCCGATCCACACGCCTGCACGTGCCGCTCGCGGTCCACGACGCGCTGCGGCGCGGCAGCGCGATCGAGGCGATCAAGCAGTTGCGCGACGCGAATCCCGGGCTGAAGCTCGCTGACGCGCGCGACGCGGTGCAGCGTCTGGCGGAAAACCCGTCGGATGCGCTGGATCCCGATGACCGGTTCCGGCCCGCCGGCGGCGCCGCGCCCCCGTCGAGCGGCACGCTGCCCAGCGAGGTCGCCGCGAAGCTCGCGACCGGCAACATCGTCGACGCCGCGAAGCGTCTGCGCGAGGTCAGGCCGGGACTGAGCGACCAAGCGGCGCGCGACGCGATCGCAACGCACAGCTCGTCGTTGATGCGCGAGGCACGTCAGGACACCGTGGTACGCGGCGACAGCGGCCAGTTCGGCTGGCTGGGCTGGATGCTCGCGCTGGTGATCGTCGGCGGTGGTTTGGCGATCTGGCTGGGTTGAGCGCTCGGCCCGCACCCGCCCGCACCTGCAGGAGCGCCCGCGCGCGCGATTGGCTTGACCGACAGCCGCCACCGCGCGTGCTTCTGCAGGACATTCGGGTTGAAGCGCAGCCGGTCACGGCAGACCGGCTAGCCACTCGTCGTCGGAGCCTTCATTGATGTCGGCGAACAGGGGCGTAGAGAAATAACGCTCGCCGGTATCGGGCAGCATCGTCAGGATCACCGCCCCGTCGCCTGCGGTCTTCGCGACCTCGAGCGCGGCGGCGAGCGTGCCGCCGGCCGAGATGCCGACGAAGATGCCTTCTTCGGCGGCGAGTCGACGCGCGGTGTCGATCGAGTCTGCATCGTCGATCGACAGCACCCGGTGCGCGACGTCGCGATTGAGCACGCCCGGCACGAAGTCCGGCGTCCAGCCTTGGACCTTGTGCGGTGCCCACGCTTGGCCTTGCAGCAATGCGGCGCCTGCCGGCTCGCAGGTCACGATCTCGACGCCGGGCCGCGCGACCCGCAACACTTCGCCCACCCCGGTCAGCGTGCCGCCGGTTCCCCAGCCGGTGACGAAATGGTCGAGCCGGCGGCCGGCGAAATCGCGCAGGATCTCGGCGGCGGTGGTCTGCCGGTGGTAGGCGGGGTTGGCGGGATTCTCGAACTGGCTGGCCCAGAACCAGCCGTGTTCCTCGGCCAGCGCCTTCGCGCGCTTCACCATGCCGCTGCCGCGTTCGGCGGCCGGGGTGAGGATTACTTTGGCGCCATAGGCGCGCATCAGCTTGCGGCGTTCGATCGAAAAGGTTTCGACCATCGTGGCGACGAACTTGTAGCCGCGCGCTGCGCAGACCATCGCCAGCGCCACGCCGGTATTGCCTGAAGTCGCCTCCACAACGGTGTCGCCCGGCTTGAGCAGGCCGCGCTGTTCGGCATCGAGAATGATCGCCAGCGCGAGGCGGTCCTTGACCGATCCGCCGGGGTTGAAGGATTCGACCTTGGCGTAGAGTTCGACGTTCGGCGGCGCGATGCGGTGCAGACGCACGACCGGCGTATTGCCGATGGTCTGGAGGATGTTGTCGTACAGGGCCATGGGGGATGCCTCGACACGGGCGCTGGGCGCGGTCGGACCAGACTGGGCCATAACGCGCGAGGCCGCCAGCGGTTGACGTGGAACGCTGTTTTTTCATGCCCATCCGATGGCACAGGGAACGTCACGGACCAGCGGGTAAGATCGGGCGGTTTTCCGTACCGGTAGCGCTCCCTTGTCCCAGCAGCACGTCTCCGTCCGCCCCGCATTTCTGCTGCGGGTCCTTGGCCTGGCCGCCGCTCTCGTGCTGTCCGCCTGCGGTGGGGGGGAGGCCGCACCGTCCGGCCAGACCGCTGCCGCGCCTGTACCGGTGACGACGACCGTCGCCGCGCCGCGGCAATGGAACGACAGCGTCACCGCGCTGGGTACCGTGAATGCGCGCGAATCGATCACCGTGACTGCCAAGGTCAGCGAGATCGTGCAGCGCGTGCACTTCGACAGCGGCGATGAAGTTGCGGCCGGCGCGCCGCTGATCACGCTCAGCGGCAACCAGCAGCAGGCTACCTTGCAGGCGGCCGAGGCCGCGGCGATCGATGCCGACAGCCAGTTCCGTCGTGGCGCGGAGCTGGTGGACAGCCAGCTGATCGCGCGCGCGTCGGTCGATACGCTGCGGGCGAACCGCGATTCGGCGCGCGCCAATGTTGCCGAGATGCGGGCCAACATCAGCGACCGCACCATCCGCGCGCCGTTCGCCGGCGTGCTGGGCCTGCGCCAGGTCAGCCCGGGCGCGCTGGTCACGCCGGGCACGCCGATCGCCACGCTCGACGACATCGGCGCGGTCTATGTCGATTTCCCGGTGCCCGAGACGCAGCTGTCGCGCGTGCTCAACGGCCAGCGCCTGTTCGGCCGCGTCGCCTCGTTCCCCGGTCGCGATTTCGAGGGCGTGGTGCAGACGGTCGATGCGCGTATCGATCCGCAGTCGCGCGCGGTGACCGTGCGCGGCGCGTTCGAGAACCCGGACCGCGAGCTGCGCCCCGGCATGCTGGTGCAGGTGCGCCTGCAGCAGGCGGCGCGCGAGGCGCTGATGATTCCCGAGATCGCGGTCATCCAGGTCGGCCGCGACACCTTCGTCTATCGCGTGCGCGAGGACGAGACGGTCGAGCAGGCGCCGGTGACAGTGGGCGTGCGCGCCGAGGGTCTGGTCGAGATCCTCGACGGTCTGGAGCCGAACACCCGCATCGTCGTCGACGGCACCGGCAAGTTGCGCCCCGGCATGCAGATCACCGAGGGCACGGTGCAGGAAGCGAAGGCGCAGCAGGCCGAAGAAGCCGCGCCGGCGGGTAACCGCCAGTGAAGCTGTCCGATCTCTCGATCAAGCGGCCGGTCTTCGCGGCCGTCATCAGTCTGCTGCTGGTCGTGCTGGGCATCATGGCGTTCATGCGCCTGACCGTGCGCGAGCTGCCGAACGTCGATCCGCCGATCGTCTCGGTCGACGTCAGCTATCCGGGCGCATCGGCCGCGGTCGTCGAAACCCGCATCACCCAGATTCTCGAGGACGCGCTGGCGGGCATCGAGGGCATCCGCACGATCGAGTCCCGCAGCCGCAACGGGCGCTCCGACGTCACCATCGAGTTCAACCTCAACCGGGACATCGAGGCTGCGGCCAACGATGTCCGCGATGCGATCAGCCGCGTCATGGATCGCATGCCGGTCGAGGCGGACCCGCCCGAGATCTCCAAGGTCGAGGCCGACGCCGACGCGATCATGTGGCTCAACATGCGCTCCACGGTGATGGACACCATGGAGTTGAGCGACTACGCGGACCGCTATGTCATCGACCGCCTGTCCTCGCTTGACGGCGTGGCCCGCGTGCAGCTCAGCGGCGCACAGCGTTACTCGATGCGCATCTGGCTCGACCGCGATTCGATGGCGGCGCGCGGCATCACCGCCAACGATGTCGAAACCGCGCTGCGCAACGAGAACGTCGAACTGCCAGCGGGCCGCATCGAGTCGGAAACGCGCGACTTCACCCTGCGCGTGGAACGCGGCTACCGCGAGCCCGAGCAGTTCGCGACCATTCCGCTCCGCCGCGGCGACGACGGGTACGTGATCCGCATGGGTGATGTGGCCCGGATCGAACTGGGCACCGCCGAGCGTCGCTCCTACATGCGCAGCAACTCGGTGCCCAACGTCGGTCTCGGCATCGTGCGCACCTCGATCGCGAATGCACTCGACGTGGCCCACGCCGCGCGCGCCGAGGCCGAGCGCATCCAGCAGACGCTGCCCGAAGGCACCGAAATCTTCGTCGCCGCCGACAACACCGTCTTCATCGATGCGGCGATCAGCCGCGTGTACTGGACGCTGGCCGAGGCGATGGGGCTGGTGTTCGTCGTCATCTGGCTGTTCCTCGGCAGCCTGCGCGCGGCACTGATCCCCGCGGTCACCGTGCCGGTGTGTCTGGTCGCGGCCTTCATCGCGCTGTACGCGTTCGGATTCTCGATCAATCTGCTGACCCTGCTCGCGCTGGTGCTGTGTATCGGCCTTGTCGTCGATGACGCGATCATCGTGCTGGAGAACGTGCAACGACGTGCCGATCTCGGCGAGCCGCCCCTCGTCGCAGCCAGACGCGGCACCGCGCAGGTCGCGTTCGCGGTGATCGCGACGACCGCGGTGCTGGTCGCGGTGTTCCTGCCGGTCGGTTTCATGGAAGGCAATTCGGGGCGTCTGTTCCGTGAACTGTCGGTCGCCCTGGCGGGTGCGGTCGCGCTGTCGGCATTCATCGCGCTGACGCTGACGCCGATGATGTGCTCCAAGCTCGTGCGCCCGCAGAGCCACAAGAAGACCGGCTTCAACGCGTGGACCAACCGTCACCTCACGCGCCTGTCCAACGGCTACGGCCGTCGTGTCGGTGGGCTCGTCGCGCTGTCGGGCGGCCGCCTGCTGCTCGTGGTAACGGGCGCGATGGCGATCTGCGCCGTGGCCGCGGTGCTGCTGTACTGGCGCGTGCCCAGCGAGCTGTCGCCGGCGGAAGACCGCGGCCGGTTCTTCATCGGCGTCGATGGTCCGGAAGGCGCGGGCTACGACTACACGGTCGCGCAGATGCAGCAGGTCGAGCGGATCTTCGCGCCGCTGGTCGGGGAAGACCAGCCGATCGAACGCGCGAATTCGCGCGTGCCGCGCGGTTGGGGCGGCAGCGAGGACATGCACACCGGACAGATCGTGGTGTTCCTGCAGGACTGGCGCACGCGCGACGTCAGCACGGCGTCCGTCGTCGAACAACTGCGTGGGCAGTTGGCCGAACTGCCGGGCGTGCAGGCGCGTGCCAACGTGCCTGGCGGTCTGGTAGGCGGTCGCGGTCAGCGCTACCAGCTGGTGCTGGGCGGCCCGGATTATGCGGAGATCGCGCAGTGGCGCGACCGCATGCTGGCGCGGATGCGCGAGAACCCTGGCATCCAGGATCCGGACTCCGACTACAAGGAAACGCGTCCGCAGATGCGCGTCGACATCGACCGTGCGCGCGCGTCCGATCTGGGTGTGTCGGTGCAGGAGATCGGTCGCACGCTGGAAACCATGATGGGCCAGCGCCAGGTCACGACCTTCGTCGACAACGGCGAGGAATACGACGTGCTGCTGCAGGCCGACCGCGACCGCCGCATGTCGCCGTCGGATCTCACCGGCACCTTCGTGCGCGGTCGTGACGACACCCTGGTGCCGCTGTCGAACCTGGTGACGCTCAGCGAGATTGCCGAGCCGGGTAGCTTCAACCGCTTCAACCGTCTGCGTTCGATCACCATCGCCGCCGGCCTCGCGCCGGGCTACACGATGAGCGAGGCGATCGCGTGGACCAACGAGGTCGCCGCAGAGGAACTGCCGGACTACGCGCAGGTCGACTGGAAGGGCGAGAGCCGCGAATTCCAGGAAGCCGGCGGCGCGGTGCTGCTGACATTCGCGATGGCGCTGCTGATCGTCTATCTGGTACTGGCCGCGCAGTTCGAGAGCTTCATCCATCCGCTGTCGATCATGCTGACGGTGCCGCTGGCGGTGCTCGGCGCGCTGCTCGGCCTGTGGGCGACAGGCGGCACGCTGAATCTCTTCAGCCAGATCGGCATCGTGATGCTGATCGGCCTGGCGGCGAAGAACGGCATCCTGATCGTCGAGTTCGCCAACCAGCTGCGCGACGACGGCCGCAACGTGCGCGAAGCGATTGCCGAAGCGTCGGCGGTGCGTCTGCGTCCGATCCTGATGACCTCGGCGGCGACCATCATGGGCGCGATTCCGCTGGTCGTGGCCGGCGGTCCGGGTTCGGCCAGTCGCGCGACGATCGGCATCGTCGTGATCTTCGGCGTCGCATTCTCGACACTGCTGTCGTTGTTCGTCGTGCCGGCGTTCTATGCGCTGCTCGCACCGTTCACGCGGTCGCCTGATGCGCTGGCGCATGAGCTCGAACGACTCGAAGCCGAGACGCCCGAGGTCAGCGGCCATGCCTGATGCCGCGCGCTGGGATGCGGTGCGTCGCGACGGTGCGGGCTTCGTGCTCCGTCGCTGGCGCGTCGACGATCTCGACGCGTTGCTGCATCACGCGGACGATCCGCTGATCGTCCGCGGTCTGAGTGACCGCTTTCCGCATCCGTATACGCGTGCCGACGGCGAAGCATTTCTCGCCGGACACATCGTCGATCTGACCCTGCCGGTGCTGGCGATCGAGATCGACGGCGTGGCCTGCGGCAGCATCGGCGTGCGCCATGCGGCGAGCGTCGAGCGCACGCACGCGGCTGAACTCGGTTACTGGCTCGGCCGCGCGCATTGGAATCGTGGCGTGATGCGCAGGGTGGTTGCGGTGTACGCGCCGTGGGTGATGGAGGCGCTCTCGCTGACGCGCCTGCAGGCCAACGTACTTGACATCAACCCGGCCTCGGCGCGGGTGCTGCAGGCCAACGGCTTCGTCGAGGAAGGCCTGCTGCGCGGCGCGATCCGCAAACCCGACGGCCTGCACGACCTGCGCGTGTTCGGCTTGCTGCGCGACGCCGCGGTCGGCTGATCCGCTCGCGAAAGACGGTCATGGCGCGGCACGCAGCGCGGAAATGCAGGTATCGTGTCCGCCAGTTGCGATGGGGATCGCGACAGCCACCCGACCGGAGCATCGCGCCACGTGGATACCTTACTCAGTGCATTGAACGGGCTGATCTGGAGCAAGGCGCTGATCGCGCTGTGCCTGGGCGCGGGCCTCTGGTTTTCGTTCCGCACCCGTTTCATGCAGGTCCGCGGTTTCGTCGAGATGACCCGGCTGACCTTCAGCGGCAAGAGCTCGAATGCGGGCGTCTCCTCGTTCCAGGCGCTGGCGATGTCGATGGCCGGCCGGATCGGCATCGGCAACATTGCCGGCGTCGCGACCGCGATCGCCTTCGGCGGCCCCGGTGCGGTGTTCTGGATGTGGGTGATGGGCTTCCTCGGTGCCTCGACCTCGTTCGTCGAGTGCACGCTGGCGCAGATCTACAAGGAAAAAGACAGCGAAGGCCGCTATCGCGGTGGCCCGGCGTACTACATCGAAAAGGCCATGGGCCTGAAGTGGTACGCGCTGGCGTTCGCGTTCGCGACGCTGATCGCCGCCGGTCTGCTGATGCCGGGCGTGCAGGCGAATGCGATCGCCGACAGCATCGCCAACGCCTGCGTGGGCACCTCTGTCTGCGGTGACCTGACCGGACAGTGGATGGGCATCGAGGCGCGCACCGCGCTCAAGGCCGGCATCGGCATCACCGTGGCGCTGATGCTGTCGGTGATCATCTTTGGTGGCGTCAAGCGCATCGCGGCGTTTGCCGAGCTGGTCGTGCCGGTGATGGCGATGGCCTACATCCTCATCGCTGTCGCGGTGATGATCATCAACTACGACTTCGTGCCGACGATGTTCCGCATGATTTTCGAAAGCGCGTTCGGCGTACACGCCGGCTTCGGCGCCATGCTGGGTCTGGCGATCGAGTGGGGTGTCAAGCGCGGCATCTACGCCAACGAGGCCGGCCAGGGCACCGGTCCGCATGCAGCAGCTGCGGCCGAGGTCTCGCACCCGGCCAAGCAGGGTTACGTGCAGGCGTGGGCAATCTATTTCGACACGATGCTGGTCTGCACCTCGACCGCATTCCTGATCCTGGCGACCGGCATGTACAACATCGTCGGACCCGAAGGCACGATGCTCCACGAAGCGTTGCCGGGCGTGGAAGCGGGCTCGGGCTTCGCCCAGGCCGGCATCGAATCGATCCTGCCGGGCTGGGGTGCGGCAATGGTCGCGGTGGCGCTGTTCTTCTTCGCGTTCACCACGATCATGGCCTATTACTACATGGCCGAAACCAACCTGACCTACCTCAACAACCACATCGCCCGTCCGACCCGCACGCTGCTGCTGCGTTTCGCGATCCTCGGCATGGTGATCTTCGGCGCGGTGCGCAGTGCGGAGATGGCGTGGATGCTCGGCGACATCGGCGTCGGCCTGATGGCGTGGCTCAACATCGTCGCGATCCTGATTCTGCAGAAGCCCGCAATGCTCGCGTTGCGCGATTACGAGACGCAGAAGAAGCAGGGTCTCGACCCGATCTTCGATCCCGACAAGCTCGGGATCCGCAACGCCGATTTCTGGCGCAAGGCTCCCTGATATGACGAAGTCCCCCTGGTCCGGCGGTGGCCGCGACACCCCACGCTCACCAGCGCCCGCTCCCGGTCGTGACAGCCCATGGGGCGCGCGTGCGCGTCCCGAGACGCCCGCGCCGCCAACTCCGCGCGCGGCTGCGCCGCGGCCTGATGCGCGCGCGGACGACGCGGAGGTCGGCGAAGCCGAAGACCGGCGCGAAATGCGCCTCTACGGACGCAATGCGATCGATGCCGTATTCGCGCGTCGACCCGAGGCGATCCGCAAGCTCTATCTGCTCGAGGCGCGCATTCCGCAGCTGCAGCCGTTGCTGAAGTGGTGTGCGGCGAACCGTGTCGGCTATCGCGTCGTCGCTGAAGACGATCTGCGCAAGCTCGCGGCGAGCTCGCATCACGAAGGCGTCGTCGCTGACGTGCTGCGTGAAGCGCCGCAATCGCTGGGCACGTGGCTGCAGACGCTGCCGGCCGGTCCGGTCTGCGCGTTGTGGCTCGATGGTGTGGGCAACCCGCACAACCTGGGCGCGATTCTGCGTTCGGCGGCGCACTTCGGCGTTGGCGCAATCCTGCTGCCGAAGACTTCGCCGCTGGCGCTGTCAGGCGCGGCCGCGCGCGTCGCCGAAGGTGGCGCGGAATCGGTGCCGTTCGTGCGTCTCGGCCGCGACGACAATGCGATCGCGCAACTGCGCAGCGTCGGCTTCTCGCTAGCGGCAACCGTCGTGCGCGGCGGCGAAAGCGTGTTCGCGAAACCGCTGCCCGAACGCGTCGTCTTCGTGATCGGTTCCGAAGGCGAGGGCATGGATCCCGAGCTCGCCAAGGCCTGCGATCTGCGGTTGGGCATTCCCGGCAGCGGCAAGGTCGAAAGCCTCAACGTCGCCTCGGCGACGGCCGTGCTGCTGGCGCAGTGGACCCAGCACAGCCGCGTGTGAGCGGCTGATGGCACTCGCGCTGACTGCGCGAGTGCTCCGCCGCATCGCGCACGTGCGCGATGCAATGAGCCGGCGTCAGTGCTCCGGCGTTTTTTCGGTCTTCGGCGCGCTGCCGAATCCGCCTTCCGATTCCGCCGCCAGCCACGCGAACACGGCGTAGGCGGCGGTGTTCTGCGCGACGGCGTCGGGATCGACCTTGTCGAAGGTGTCGTTGGCGTTGTGGTGCAGGTCGAAATAGTCGGTGCCGTCCTGGCCCAGCCAGCCCCAGGCGCCACCCTTGGCGGCCAGCGGCGAGATGTCCGGGCCCGGGCCACCCTTGTCCTGCAGGTAGTCGATGCCGAGCGGACGCAGCACCTCGGCGATCGCATCGCTGGTCGCGCGCTGTCCGGCCGGCGCACTGGTGTTGAAGCCGTAGATGCGTCCGGCGCCGAAGTCGCTTTCCGCGCCGACGATGTGCCGCGCGATGACGTCCGCGCCGCCATGTGCTTCGGCGTACGCGCGTGCGCCGAGCAGGCCTTGTTCCTCGTTCGCGAACGCAACCACGCGCACCGTGCGGCGCGGACGCTGCGGCAGCTGCGCGATCAGGTGACCGGCGGCCATCGTGATGCCGACGCCGGATGCATCGTCGACCGCGCCGGTGCCGAGATCCCACGAATCCAGATGCCCGCCGATCAGCACGATCTCGCCCGGCGCTTCGCGGCCGGTGATTTCGCCGATGACGTTCTGCGAGGTGTAGTCGCCGTTCCAGCCGACATCCAGCGCCAGATGCACCTGCACCGGTCCGCGGGTCAGCAGACGTGCGAGCTGGTCGGCGTCGGGCAGCGACAGCGCGGCCGAGGGGATTGGGGTGACGTCAGCATCGAAACGGGTGATCCCGGTATTGGCGACGCGATGCGGACTGGTGCTGATCGAGCGCATCAGATAGCCGGCGGCGCCCTTGCGCGCGGCGATCGACGGACCGCGGCCACGCACCGGACCGGCAGCGCCGTACCCGCTGCCGTCGCGCGAACGCGCCATCGGCACGTCGACGAATGCGAGCTTGCCGTGCAGCGTCGCGGGATCGGCCGCTTCCAGCGCGGCGACGCTGTCGAAGCGCACGAGTTCCGCGGTGACGTCGCCGGCCGGGCTGCCGCCGAGCGCGGTGATTACCAGCGGCTGTGCATGCGCGCCGACGACCGCCGCATGTTCGCTGCGACGCTCCCACTTCGGAAATGTCACCGGTTCGGTCCAGACCTTGTCGTAGCCGAGCGCCTCGAAGCGCGCCTTCGCCCAGGCCACGGCGCGTGCGTCCGCCTCGCTGCCGGGCAGGCGCGGGCCGATTTCGGTGGTCAACGATTCGATCAACCCGTACGCGGTGCCGTCCTGCGCGGCGCGCTCGCGCAATTGTGCGGCCTGCTCGAGTGCGGCCGCCGACAGCGGCGTGGCCTCACGCGATTGCGCGAATGCGGGAGATGCGGCCAGCAGCGCGGTCGACAGCAGGGCGATGGCCAGAGGCCTGATGGACGGAACGCGCATGTGGACGACTCCAGCGATGAAAGGGATCGGCGATACAGAAACGGGCCGCGGCATTGTCGCGCGCGGCCCGTCGGATGGCTCAAGCATGTGTGGAACGCTGCGTCAGGGCTGCGTCCGCAGCGAATCGCGGATTTCGCGCAGCAGCTTCACTTCTTCGCTCGGCTCGGCCGGCTTGGCCGCTTCCGGCGCTTCGGCCTGCTTGCGCTTCAGACGGTTGATGAACTTGACCGCGAGGAAGATCGCGAACGCGACGATGGTGAACTGGATAATGGTGTTGATGAAGATGCCGTAGCCGATCGCGACCGCGGGAATTTCGTCACCGGTGACGGCATCGACAGACGCGGCGCGCAGGGTGATCGCAAGCTCGGTGAAATCGACGTTGCCGATCAGCATGCCGATCGGCGGCATGATGATCTGGTCGACCAGCGCGGTGACGATCTTGCCGAACGATGCGCCGATCACGACACCGACTGCAAGATCGATGACGTTGCCGCGGACCGCGAACTCCTTGAACTCGGACAGAATGCCCATGGATCACTCCTGCACTGTATTGGGGGAAACAAGCGCGGTCGACTATACCGACGGCGGAGTGATTTCGAGATGCACTTCGATCACGTCGTCGAGCCTGGCGACGCAGCGGTCTCCGGGCTGCAGCGCGGCGACACCGGCCGGCGTGCCCATGAAGACGAGATCGCCTGCGCGCAACGCGAACAGCTTCGACAGTTCGTGCAGGATCTCGGGCACGTCCCAGATCAGCTGGTCGAGTGTCGACACCTGACGCTGCACACCGTTGACCTGGAGTGACAACGTGCGCGATTCGAGCGCGCCGATCTCGGAGGCCGGCACCAGTTCGCCCACCGGCGCGGACGCATCGAAGCCCTTGGCGATATCCCACGGCAGGCCCTTGGCCTTCGCCGCGGCCTGCAGGTCACGACGGGTGAGATCGAGGCCGACCGTGTAACCGAATACCAGTGTCTGCGCGTCCTCGACCGCGAGCACGCCCGCAGGCGCGTCGGCACCGAGCGCGACGACCAGTTCGACCTCGTGATGCAGATCATGCGTGGCGCTGGGGTAGGGCACCGCATCGCCGGTCACGACTGCATCCGCCGGTTTGGCGAAGAACACCGGCGTGCCGCGCGCGGCCTTCGAGGCCGGTGCTTCGGCGCCCATTTCCTTCGCGTGGTCGGCGAAGTTGCGGCCGACGCAGTAGACCCGGCGTACCGGAAAACGGCCACCGCCCCGCACCGACAAGCGCACGGGCTCGAGAGCGGGCACGACATCGCGCGCGGGATCGGTCATCGCGGGTCCTCGGCGCAGCGCGCCATCAAGATGGGAGACGGGCGCGGCGCTGTCGCCGCGCAAGTTGGATCAGCGCAGTGCGGCGTGGTCGCGCTCGCGCACGACGCGATATTCGGCGTCGACGATGCGCGTGTCGCGACGCGGCGCGGGGCCGCGCACGAGCAGGCGACGGGCGATGCCGAACAGGATCATCGCAGCGCCGATGAAAACACCGGCCACTAGCAGCACCGCGAGCATCGCCACGCCGACCAGGCCGAGCGCAATGCGCAGCAGCGGATGACGCGGTTTGCGCGGCGCGAACATCGCGCGCACGCCGGAGGCGTCGAATCGGGCATGGAGATCGCGGAAGAAAGGCTTGGACATGGGTTCCGTAAACGTCGTGACACAATGCGGCTTGTGGGCCGGCGACCAGTATCGGGCCCGGACCGATCGGAGTTGTAATGTCTTCGTTAAATCCACGTGAAGCGCACGCGCCGCTGCTCGCGCTCGACGCCATCGCCGATGGCGGATTCGCCGAAGTGGAAGCGACGCTGGACGGTGATGCCGAATCGCTGGTGCTGTTCCGCGACGGCGCGCGCGTACAGGCGTGGTTGAACATTTGCCCGCATGCGGGACGTCGTCTCGACTGGGCGCCCGGCCAGTTCCTGCGCGCGAAGACCGGCGAGCTGGTGTGCGCTGCGCATGGGGCGAGTTTTTCGCTCGTCGACGGCGTATGCGTCGTCGGACCATGCCGTGGTGAATCGCTGCGCGCGGTCGCGGTGCGCGTGCAGGACGGGCAGGTCGTGCTGGATTGAACGTGGCGCGCTGCGTGCCAGCGTGCGATCGAACCGCTTCGATCAGAACAGCAGATTGACCATCAGCACGACGATCACCGTGTAGATCAGCGAGATCGGCAGGCCGATCCGCCACAGTTCGCGCGCCTTGTAGCCGGCCGGGCCGATGATCATCGACATCACCGGATTCGACTGGGTCATGAAGTTGTTCGACGCCGACAGCGCGACGATCAGCGCGAATGCAGTCGGATTGCCGCCCACCGCGAGCGCGAGATTGATCGCCAGCGGCACCACGACGATCGTCGCGCCGACGTGGCTGATGACCATCGAGAACGCCGCGGTCAGCAGGGCAACCGCGATTTCCAGCACCCAGATCGGCAGGCCGCTCGGCAAGCGTTCGATCGTGTGCCCGGCGACCCACGCCGCCGCGCCGCTGGAATCCATCGCCCAGCCCAGCGGAATGAGGCAGGCCATCAGGAACACGGTTTTCCAGTTGATCGCGCTGTAGGCCTCGTCCATCTTCAGCACGCCGAACACCAGCATGCCGGCGACACCGGCCATCAGTGCGACCGAGGTCGGCACGCGCGAGGACAGCGCGATCAGCATCGTCACCGCGAAGATCGCCATCGCGATCTTGAACTTGTGCGGCCGCTGCTCGCCCTTCGGGTAGTCGGTGACAATGATGAAGTCGAGCGACTTGGCGGTCTTCGCCAGGTCCTGCCAGATGCTGTGCAGCACCAGCATGTCGCCGGCGCGCAGCGTCATCGAACGCACGTCCTCGCGGATCACCTGCTTGTCGCGGTTGATCGCGAGCAGGCGCACGCCGTACTTCTTGCGCAGGCTCAGCTCGGCCGCGGACTTGCCGATGAACTTCGAGGTCGGCGGCACCACGGCTTCGGCGATGCCGGCGCGGCTGGGATTGAACAGATCGCCGAAGTTGCGCAGGCGCGTGCTCAAGCGCAGGAACTGGTTCTGGGCGAAGTCAGCGACCTGCTGGCGCTGGCCCATCGCACCGATCACGCTGCCGACCCAGATGCGCGCATCCGACGGCGGCGCGAGGCGTGACTCGTTCTCGGACTTGAGCGCCAGCAGCACTGGCGCGTCGTGGATCGACTCGGCCTCGCCGAAGGTCATGCCGACCAGCGGACTTTCCGCGGTGACCACGAGTTCGTAGACATCGCCGTCGATGCCGTAGGCGCTGGCGAAGTAACTCTGCGTGCGCGCCGGCGTGACGTTGCCTTCGCCGTCGCCCAGATCGCCCAGCTGCCGGTTGCCGCGGAAATGGAAGTAGGCGAGGGCCGCGGCCAGCAACACCAGACCGATCGGCAGCGGCGCGAACATGTTCAACGATTCCAGCGTCGCCGAGCCCGAGGGCAGGTTGGCGTTGGCCGCAGTCAGCAGATCATTGAGGAGGATCAGCGGCGAGGAGCCGACCATCGTCAGCGTGCCGCCCATGATGATGGCCACGCAGATCGGCAGCAGCATCTGCGCGAGTCGCAGGCCCGAGCGTGACGCCAGACGCGCGGCGACCGGCATGTACAGCGCCATCACCGAAGGGTTTTGCATCACCGAGGAGTTGAGGCCGGCAATACCGGCGGTCAGCATCAGCAGCCGGTCTTCCTGGCCTTTGGCCCGCCGCAGCAGCCAGCCCGCGAGGCGGTTCAGCGCGCCGGTGCGGTCGAGGCCCATGCCGAGGATCATCGTGGCGATGACGCTGATCGTCGCGTTCGACGAGAAGCCGTTGAACACGTCTTCCGGTGCGACCAGGCCGGTCAGCCCGAGCATCACCAGCACCACCAGCGCCACTAGATCCGCGCGCACGCGCTGGAACACGAACAGCACCATCGTCAGGCCCACGAGGGCCAGCACGATCTTCATGTCGGTGGTGAGGGCGAGCGCGGTGTCCATCAGCGTCGCAGGCCGTCCTGGCCATCGGTGACGCGTGGAGCGGGGCGGGCGCAGGCCATTGGCAACAGACTGCGCGGCGCCGCGTGCAGCGGATGTCGAACCCGGCGTGCTGGGGCCCGTGTCACGGCACTAGCGTCCGGCGTCGTCTTCGGCGACGCGGTCGTACAGCAGATCCCAGACGCCGTGTCCGAGCTTCTGCCCGCGGGTTTCGAAATGGGTCTGCGGCCGCCACGGCGGTCGCGGCACGTGACCACGTGGACCGGCGCGATTGCGCAGGCCGGGCGTCGCGTCGAGCACGTCCCACATCTGCTCGGCGTAATCGGCCCAGTCGGTCGCGAGATGCAGGCGTCCTTCGGGGCTCAGCTTGCGTACCAGCAGCGCCGCGAATTCCGGCTTCACCAGCCGGCGCTTGTTGTGGCGCTTCTTGTGCCAGGGATCCGGGAAATAGATGCGGATCTCGTCGAGCGCGCCGTCGGCGATCTCGTGTTCCAGCACTTCGACCGCGTCGTGGTGATACACGCGGACATTACCGTTGCCGTCCTCAGCCAGCGCATTGAGCACGCGGCCGACGCCCGGCGCATGCACTTCGATGCCGATGTGGTCGCGCGCGGGATCCAGCTGCACCGAATGACGCAGGGCCGTGCCATTACCGAAACCGATCTCGACGATGCGCGGCGCACTGCGGCCGAAGGCGGCGTCGAAATCGCGCGGCGTGCCCTGGTAGTCCAGACCGAATTTCGGCCAGGCGTCATCGAACGCACGCTGCTGGGCCGGCGTGAACCGACCCTGGCGCAGCACGAAGCTGCGGATCTCGCGACGGCCTTCGGTTGCCGTGAACGGCTTCGGCGGGGCCTTGGCACCTTCGCTGGAAAACGGGTTGGTCATCGGGCGTGGATCAGCCGATCACGCCGTCGACGGGTGAAGAAGCGCTGGCGAACCGCTTGCGCGGAATCCGGCCGGCGAGGAACGCCTCGCGACCCGCTTCGACCGCCTTGCGCATCGCGCTGGCCATCAGCACCGGATAGCGCGCGCCGGCGATCGCGGTGTTCATCAGCACGCCGTCGCAGCCCAGCTCCATCGCGATCGCGGCATCGGACGCAGTGCCGACACCGGCGTCGACGATGATCGGCACCTTCGCGTTCTCGACGATCTCGATCAGGTTGTACTTGTTCTGGATGCCCAGACCCGAGCCGATCGGCGCGGCCAGCGGCATCACCGCGGCGCAACCGATCTCTTCCAGGCGCTTGGCCAGGATCGGATCGTCGGAGGTGTAGACCATGACGTCGAAGCCGTCCTTGACCAGCTGCTCGGCCGCTTTCAGCGTCTGCACGACGTCCGGGAACAGCGTGCGCTGGTCGCCCAGCACTTCGAGCTTGGTCAGGTTGTGGCCGTCGAGCAGTTCACGCGCGAGGCGACAGGTGCGCACCGCGTCTTCGGCGGTGTAGCAGCCGGCGGTGTTGGGCAGGATCGTGTAGCGGTCCGGCGGCAGGACGTCGAGCAGGTTGGGCTCGCCCGGGTTCTGGCCGATGTTGGTGCGGCGGATCGCGACGGTGACGATTTGCGCGCCCGCGGCATCGGTGGCCAGGCGGGTCTCGTCGAGATCCTTGAACTTGCCGGTGCCGGTCAGCAGGCGGGAGGAATAGGTCTTGCCGGCGATGATGAGGCCGGCATCAGCGGGGGATGCAGTGGTCATCGGGGGATTATCGCCGATGCGGCCGCGGCATGTGGGCGTTCGTGATCAGCCCGTGGGGGCGTGCGTGTCTTGGGGCACGGCCAGGGCGGACCGGGCCGATGCTCAGCCGCCGCCCAGCGCGTGCACGATCTCGACCCGGTCGCCGTCCTGGATCGCGTGTTCGGCGTGGCGGCCGCGCGGCACGATGTCGCCGTTGATCTCGACCGCGACGCGGCGGCCGGCCAGTCCCTGTTGGGTGAGCAGTGCGGCGATGGTGCTGCCGGCGTCGAGGGCGAGATCTTCGCCGTTGAGTCGGATGTTCATGGCGGAATTGTCGCCGCTTCGCGCAGTCGACGCACGCGTGCCGCACTGCGGCGTGCCGGCGCCGGAAACGACATGGGATGATCCCGCGATTCGGCGCCATGCGCTGCCGGATGGACCGGCGGGAACGCGCCGGCCAACGTCAATTCCCAGGAGAAACCCCCAGATGTCGTCCAGGCCCATCCGTGCCGCCCTCGCTGTCGCGCTCGCCGCAGCCGCTACCCTGCCCGCATTCGCCGCCGACGAGACGTTCTCTCGCACGGTGTTCTTTGGTGACAGCCTCACTGATTCGGGCTATTTCCGTCCGGCCATCGTCCGCAGCGTCGGCGCGCCCGGCGCGCTGCTCGGCCGCTTCACCACCAATCCGGGTCTGACCTGGGCCGAGCATGTGGCCGATCGCTACGACACCGACGCGAATGCGAACGGCAACGGCCAGGTCGGCGACAACTATGCCGCCGGCGGCGCCCGTGTGTCGGCGACCGCCATCACCGCGCTCGGCCTGGCGCCGTCGCTGGCTTCACAGGTCAACACCTATCTGACCGCCAACGGCGGCCGCGCCGATGCGAACGCGCTGTACACCGTGTGGGGCGGCGCCAACGACCTGTTCGCGGTCGCGGCCAATCCCGCGCAGGCGCAGCAGATCATCGGCTCGGCGGTCACCGCCCAGGTCGGGCTGGTCGGCACGCTGCAGGGCGCGGGCGCGCGCTACGTGGTGGTGCCGTCGATTCCGGACATCGGCCTGACCCCGCAGTCGCGCGCCGGCGGCCCCGTCGCGATGGCGACCGGCACCGCGCTCGCCAATACCTACAACACCGCGCTCTACGGCGGCCTGGCCAGTCAGGGTCTGCGCGTGATCCCGGTCGACACCTTCCACTTCCTGCAGGAAGTCTCCGCCAGCCCGGCGCTGTACGGCTTCGCCAACGTGACCTCGGCCGCGTGCCGCGCGCAGCCGGGCATCGGCGACTCGTCGGTGTTCTGCAATCCGAATTCGCTGGTCACCCCGTCCGCCGCCGATACCTATCTGTTCGCCGACGGAGTGCACCCGGCCAGCCGCGCGCACGAAATGATCGCCGACCTCGCGATCGCGATGATCGACGGCCCGCAGCAGATCGCGGTGCTGCCGCAGTCTGCGACCGTGAGCGGCCGCGCGCGCGCCGATCGCATCAACAACCGCCTGAGCCTGGCGCCGGCACGCAGCGAGGGCCGCAGCTGGTGGGCCGACGTGCGCGCCGATATGCAGCGTTACGACCACGGCGATGCCTATGACGGCGTCGGCCCGGCGCTGACCGCAGCCACGGACTGGACCTCGGGCGACACGACCTTCGGCGGCTTCGTCGGCTACGGCAAGCAGGGCAACGACTGGGGCCTGCGTCGTGGCAACTGGGACCAGAGCGAAGCAACGGTCGGCGGCTTCGTCGGCTGGCGCGCCGACAGCGGCGCCTGGGTCAACGCGCAGCTGAGCTACACCTGGCTCGATTTCGACACCGACCGCACCGTGCAGATCGGCCCGGTGACCCGCGTGCATTCCGGTCAGGCCGACGGCAGCAACGTGACTGTCGCGATCGGCGCCGGCTGGAACTTCGGCGAAGGCGCGCTCCAGCACGGCCCGGTGCTGTCGCTGGTCGCGCAGCGCATCGAGGTCGACGGTTTCGCTGAAAGCGATCCAACCGTGTCGAGCTCGCTGGCGTATCCGTCGCAGGACATCGACTCGCTGATCGGCAGTGCCGGCTGGCAGTTCGCCTACGCGGCCAGCGACGCGTTCCGTCCCTATGCGCGCGTGACCATCGATCGCGAGTTCGAAGACGCGCCGACGGAAGCCTTCGCACAGTCGCAGTCGCTGCCCTCGACGCTGCCTTACGCAGTGCCGGCGCGCGGCTACGACAACAGCTACGCCACCGCGACACTGGGTACGCAGACCAAGCTGTTCGGCCTCGACGCCAACGTCGGCGCCAGCCTGACCGTCGGCCAGAAGGGCGGCAGCAACACCACCGCGTTCGCGACGATCGGCGCCGGCTTCTGAGGCCTGCGTCGACTGGCAACGGCGCCCCGGCGGCGGCGTTGCCATTGCGCGCAGGGCCGGCATAGACTGCCCTCCTCGCGCGGGTGTAGCTCAATGGTAGAGCTGTTGCTTCCCAAGCAACTGACGAGGGTTCGATTCCCTTCACCCGCTCCAACCGTTTCGTGTGGCATCCGTGCGGCGACACCATCGAACTGGTGTCGCCGTTTTCGTTGGTAGTCCGTCTCTCTTCGCTGCGCGCGCGTCCGGTGATTCGATGAAGCTTGCGATCCTGTCCCGCAATACCAGGCTGTACTCCACCAAGCGTCTGGTCGAGGCCGCACGGGTGCGCGGGCACACGGTGCGGGTGCTGGACCCGCTGCGTTGTTACATGCGCATCAGCAGCGAAGGGTTTTCGATGCGCTACAAGGGCAAGCCGGTCGTCGGCTACGACGCGGTGATTCCGCGCTTCGCGGCGTCGGTCACGCGCTACGGCAACGCGGTGCTGCGTCAGTTCGAACTGATGGGCACCTTCGCGCCGAATCCGTCTGCTGCATTCGCACGTGCCCGCGACAAGCTGCTGTGCCAGCAGTTGCTCGCCGCCGAAGGCCTCGGGCTGCCGGTCACGGTGTTCGGTGACAACCCGGACGACACTGACGACCTATTGGCGATGCTCGGTCCGCCGCCGCACGTCATCAAGCTCAACGAGGGCAGTCAGGGTGCAGGCGTGATGCTGACCGAAAAGCCGTCTGCATCGCGGGGCGTCGTCGAAGCGCTGCGCGGTCTGTACGCGAGTTTCGTGATGCAGGAATTCATCGCCGAAGCGCAGGGTGCGGACCTGCGCTGTTTCGTCGTCGGTGACCGGGTGATCGGCGCGATGCAGCGCCAGGCACCGCCCGGCGACTTCCGTTCCAACCTGCACCGTGGCGGCACTGCCAGCCCGGTCGAGACGACGCCCGAGGAACGCGCGGCCGCCGTCCACGCGGCGCAGGTCATCGGCCTGGGCATTGCCGGTGTCGATCTGATCCGCTCCGCGCGCGGTCCGCTGGTGCTGGAGGTCAACGCCTCGCCGGGCCTGGAAGGGATCGAAGAGGCGACCCGCGACGACATTGCCGGCGGCATCATCGAGTACCTCGCCGCCCACGTCGCGGCGAAGTCACCGCCCCGTCGTGCACGACCTCCCGCATCGAACGGAACTTGAACGTTTTTTTTCCGGATTTCGACGGCGGGCTGCCTAATCTGCACATCCGGAATGCGCTTGCGCTCTCTCCGTCCCGGGCAACCGGGGCCGCAGCGGATGACGGCAATCGGGGCAACACTCCTTCGACCCGGGCGGTTTCCGCCCGGGTCTTTTTGTGTCCAGCCCCGTGTAGCGGTGGCTGACCGGCGAGGCACACCCTGCCAGTCGGCGCGCCGCGCGATTTTTGTATGCGCGACGATGACGGTCGTCGTGGAAGCATTGCAGCGCTGTGCCATCATCCGGCGCAGACCCGTATTCACCGTATGCGCCCCCGCGGGCGCGACGCCAAGGACACTCCATGCATATCCTCGTCATCGAAGACAACCAGGACATCGCCGCCAATCTCGGCGACTACCTCGAAGACCGCGGACATACCGTCGACTTCGCCGCCGACGGCGTCACCGGCCTGCATCTGGCGGTCGTCCACGATTTCGACGCGATCGTCCTCGATCTCAACCTGCCCGGCATGGACGGCCTCGAGGTCTGCCGCAAGCTGCGTAACGATGCGCGCAAGCAGACGCCGGTGCTGATGCTCACCGCGCGCGACAGCCTCGACAACAAACTCGCCGGTTTCGATTCGGGCGCCGACGACTATCTGGTCAAACCCTTCGCGCTGCAGGAAGTGGAAGTGCGCCTCAACGCACTCTCGCGTCGCGGCAAGGGCACGCACACGCGCGTGCTCGATGTCGGTGATGTCGAATACAACCTCGACACGCTGGAAGTGCGACGCGGCGGCAAACTGCTGCAGCTCAACCCGACCGCGCTGAAGATCCTGCAGTCGCTGATGGAAGCCTCGCCGGCGGTGGTCACGCGGCAGGAACTGGAAACCCGCGTCTGGGGTGAGGAACTGCCGGATTCGGATTCGTTGCGCGTGCACATCCATGGCCTGCGTGCGGTGATCGACAAGCCGTTCGACATTCCGTACATCCAGACCCGTCACGGCATCGGCTACCGCATTGCGGTTCCCGATGCGGTCACCTGAGGCCACCCCGGGCCGTCCGGCCCGCACGCGTGGGCGTCGCCGGTACCGGCGGCGTCTGCGCAGTCGCATCATCCTGTCGTTCGTGCTGCTCGGTCTCGGGCTCACGACGCTCTTCGCGTTTCTGACCCAGGAAGCGCGCGACCGCGTCGAGAACACGCTGGTCGAAGACTTGATGAACCGCAACATCGACGAGTACGCGCGGCGCTACTACGTCGATCCGGCGCGCAATCCTGCAGTGCCGCTGGAGCAGATCCGTGCGCGCGTGATCAAGCGCGACCGCTTTCAGGAGCTGCGCCGCGAGCAGCCGGACTGGTACGAACTCGGCGACGGCATCCATAACCTCAGTGGCGTCGACGAGGACGGTACCCCTTTCATGTACAAGCTCGCGGTGCGCAAGACACCTGACGAGTGGTTCTTTCTCGCCTACGACATGAGCGAGACGATGCGCGGTTCGACGCAGTTCCAGCGCGCGATCTTCGGCTCCGTGGTGCTGGTGTCGCTGCTGTCGCTGCTGATCGGCTGGTGGTCGGCGGCGCGGGTCATGAGCCCGGTATCGGCGCTGGCGAACCGGTTGCGCAGCTCCGGGGATACGTCGACACCCGAGGCTCTGGCGCCGCATTTCCCGGACGATGAGGTCGGCCAGCTCGCGAGCGCGCTCGACGACTACGCATTTCGGTTGACTGAAGTCGTGCAGCGCGACCGCGAGTTCAACGCCGACGTCAGCCACGAGCTGCGCACACCGCTTGCGGTGATCAAGGGCGCGGTGGAACTGCTGCTCTCGCGCCCCGAACTCGACGACAAGACCCGCACGCGACTGGCGCGCATCCAGCGCGCCGAGCAGCAATGTACCGATCTGATCAGCGCGCTGCTGCTGCTGTCGCGCAACGAGCGCGGGCACGGCGCGACCGATGTCTGCCGCGTAGTCGAGCAGCTGTTCGACGCGCATCGCGGCCAGCTGGCCGGCAAGCCGCTGACGCTGCGGCTGGACGCGGGTGCGCAGCCGCTGATCGTCGACGCGCCCGAGGCCGCGGTGACGGTTGCGCTCGGCAATCTGGTCGGCAACGCGATCAAGTACACGCTGGAAGGCGAAGTGGTCGTGCGGCTGGGCGAGCACACGGTCGAAGTCGCCGATTCCGGGCCCGGCCTCAGTGCCGAGGACGCCGCGCGTCTGTTCGAGCGCGGATATCGCGGTACCCATGCCGAGCATTCGCAGGGCGGCGGCATCGGCCTGTCGATCGTGCGTCGCCTGTGCGCGCTGTACAGCTGGCAGGTGCGCGTGGTTCCGGGTGCGGTGCGTGGCGTCGTCGCGACGCTGTCGTTCCGGCCCGATCGGCCGTCGATGCCGGCCGACTGACACAGGCGTCATGGAACGCGCGCGCCGTCCTGGGTTCCTTACAGACTCACCCACCAGCAGCCGAGATGCCGGCGCAGGCCGAACACGGTGGTCACCGTGCCGCCACCACTCGCACCGGTCTGATCGATCCGCAGCGAATTCGGCGGACGTTCCGGCGCCGCGGTTGGAATATCACGCGCGCTGACCCATCCGGAGAACCCCGTGCGGTCCTGCGCGACCACGGTCTGCGCCGGGCGCTGCGCAGTGATGTTGACCAGCGGCCGCTGCGCGATCGCATCGAGCCGTTCGAGGATCTGGTAGCCGCCACTGTGGCTCAGACCCTGCCAGTGATAGAGGCCGGCCACGCGATTGGTGTCGCGCTGGTCGATCGCGAAACTCAGCTCCTGGATCAGCCCCCGCAACTGGCGCTGGCAGCCGATGCGCGGCAGGGCAGACGGTGTCGGGCCACGTCGTGGCGTACTCGCGGTGGCGCCCACGGCCGAACAGGCGCGATCGGTATAGATCGTGCCGCCGTCGGGGGCGGTGCAGCGGCGCACTTGGGCCGACGCGCCAGTCGGCGCGCACACGACCACGATCGCCGAGGCGGTCAGCAGCAGGGCGGAGTAGGGGCGGCGGGGCATCGGCCCAGCCTAGCGGCTGGCCGGTGATGACGACAGTGGCGCCGGGCGCGGCGCTTCAGGACAGGCGCGCGAGTACGGCCTGGGTCGGCTTGGACAGATTGAGCGTGTAGAAATGCAGCGCGGGCGCGCCACCGGCGATCAGCCGTTCGCACAGACTCGTGACCACGTCTGCTGCCAGCTCGCGGATCGCATCGGCATCGTCGCCGTGTGCGGTCATCTGCCGCTGCATCCAGCGCGGAATCTCGGCGCCGCAAGCTTCCGAGAACCGGCGCAGCTGGCTGAAGTTCGAGATCGGCATGATGCCGGGAATGATCGGGATGTCGACGCCCGCGCGGCGCACGCTGTCGACGAAATGGAAGTACGCGTCCGCGTTGTAGAAATACTGGGTGATTGCAGCATTTGCACCGGCGTCGACCTTCGCCTTGAAGTGGCGCAGGTCTGCACGCGCATCGTCGGCCTGCGGATGGATTTCGGGGTAGCAGCCCACCTCGATGCGGAACCGCTCGCCGAATTCGCTGCGGATGAAGCTCACAAGGTCGGCCGCGTACCGCAGATCACCCGGCTGGCCCATGCCGGACGGCAGATCCCCCCGCAGCGCGACGATGCGGTTGCAGCCGATCGCGCGGTAGAGCTTCAGCAACTCGCGGATCTCCTCGCGGCTGCCACCGACGCAGGACAGATGCGGGGCTGCGTCGAAACCGTGGTGCTGCTTGAGCCGGCGCACGGTCTCGGGCGTGTGGCTCAGCGTCGAGCCGCCGGCACCGAAGGTGCACGACACGTACTCGGGTGCATGCGCGGCAAGTTTCTTCGCGGTGCGGTCCAGCTGGCTGCGCTGGTCGTCGGTCTTGGGCGGATAGAACTCGAAGCTGAGCGGGAGCATGCGCGGCCTGCGACGACGAAGTGGGTCGATTGTATCTCTTGATCGCGATGAAAGCGAAGAGCCGGAACCAGGCCGCTGGCGTGGAACACGCTTTCCCGTCTCCTCCACACCCCGCGAACCTACAATGGACACGTCGTCGGCCCGGCCGCTGCCCTTCGTGGTCGCGCATCCGCTGCCCGGCATCCTGCCCCAAGGGTCCCGTCATGAAGAAGTTTCTTAAGGCCTTCGTTGGCCTCGTTGTGCTGTTGGCGATTGCCGGCGGCCTGTTCCTGTACTGGCCGCTTTTCGAACGCGCGCCGCCCGAGCCCGAAAATGCCGAGCCGGTGGACGTGGTGCTGATCGGTGCTGGCGTCATGAGCGTCACACTGGCCACCTATCTGCAGGAACTGGAGCCCGACTGGCGCATCGAAATGTATGAGCGTCTGGACGGGGTGTCGCTGGAGAGCTCGGACGGCTGGAACAACGCCGGCACTGGGCATTCCGGATTTGCGGAGCTCAACTACACGCCGGAGCGGGAAGACGGCACGATCGAAACCGCCCGCGCAGTCGACATCGCCGAGCAGTTCGAGATCTCGCGGCAGTTCTGGTCGCACCAGGTTGAAGCCGGCCGTCTCGGCACGCCGACCGATTTCATCAACGCCACCCCGCACATGAGCTTCGTCTGGGGCGATGCCAACATCGATTACCTGCGTCGCCGCTATGAGGCGTTGTCGAAAGAGCCGCTGTTCAACGGCATGGCGTATTCGGAAGATCCCGGGCAGATCGCCGCATGGGCGCCCTTGATGATGCAGGGCCGTGATCCCGCGCAGAAGATCGCGGCGACCTGGATGCCGCTCGGCACCGACGTCAACTTCGGGGTGATCACCCGTCAACTGACCGAGGCGCTCGAGCGCAGCCCGAACTTCGGCCTGCATCTGCGCCATGAAGTGCGCAAGCTGCAGCGCGAGCACGACGGCACCTGGACCGTCGCCGTGCACGATCTCGCCACCGACACCACGCGTTCGATCCGCACGAAGTTCGTGTTCGTCGGCGCCGGCGGCGCCGCACTGACGATGTTGCAGCACTCGGGCATTCCGGAAGCCGCGAACTACGGTGGTTTCCCGGTCGGCGGTCAGTTTCTCGCTGCAGACAACCCGGCCGTCACTGGACGCCACGAGGTGAAGGCCTACGGCAAGGCGGAAGAAGGCTCGCCGCCGATGTCGGTGCCGCATCTCGACGCGCGCATGCTCGACGGCAAACAGGTGCTGCTGTTCGGCCCGTTCGCGCTGCAGAGCACGCGTTTTCTCAAGCATGGCTCGTGGTTCGACCTGTTCTCCTCGGTCAACAACCACAACGTCGCCGGCATGATGCGCGTTGGCGCGGAGAACCGGGATCTGGTCGGCTATCTCGTCAGTCAGGCACTCCTGTCGGACGCGGATCGCATGGCCGAGCTGCAGAAGT
Source organism: Luteimonas sp. (assembly GCA_045810015.1). Lineage (GTDB taxonomy): Bacteria > Pseudomonadota > Gammaproteobacteria > Xanthomonadales > Xanthomonadaceae > Luteimonas. Next base: position 4,420 of record JBJMWR010000022.1, on the reverse strand, counting down.
ACTACCCGGATGCACAGCCCGCCGACTGGCGTCTGGTGACCGCCGGCCAGCGCGTGCAGGTGATCAAGCGCGATCCCGAGAAGGGCGCGATCTTGCAGTTCGGCACCGAGATCGTGACCGATGCCGACGGCAGCATCGCCGCGCTTCTGGGCGCGTCGCCGGGTGCGTCGACCTCGCCGAAGATCATGCTGGACGTGATGCGCAAAGTGTATCCGGCGCAGATGGAAGGCCGGTGGCGCGAACGCATCGCGCAGATCGTGCCGTCGTTCGGTCAGACGCTCAACACCGATGTCGCGCTGACCAACCGCATCCGCGGCATGACCAGCCGCGTCTTGCAGCTGCCGTATCACGAAGTGCCCGGTGCGGCGATCGGCGACGGCCAGCCACCGGCGGCGAATGACGAGCTGCATGGACCTGACGAGGGTCCGGACGAGGCCGATCTCGATCGGCGCACGCAGGCGCTGTGATTGGATGAAAAGGCGGGCTGCGAGGCCCGCCTTTTTTCTTGTGCGACGCAGGCGCGCTACCCTGGCGCGCCCTCGCTGACCACCGCCCGATGTCCATCGTCCTGACCCCATTCGCCCGCCCGCGCCTGTTTCCCCGCACGCCGCGTGGCAACACCATCCAGGACATCACGCCCGCGCAGTTCGAGGCGCACCTCAACAGTGAGACGCCGCACGCGGTGCTCGATGGCTATGCGCCGTTCTGCAAGCTGCACGTGCATCGCAACTGGACTTCGACGCGCTGTCTGACGGTGCCGATCACCGACACCAACCGGCACCTGCTGCGGTCGGGCTACGAAGCACGCAACAGTGCCGAACTGCCGGTACTGGTGCGCTGGTTCGAAGGCGTGGAATCGCCGCGCGCCGAGTACCTCCTGGTGATTCTCTACAGCGCAGAACAGCTCGCGAAGGAAGGCTCGCCGATTGATGCGGACTGGGGCGTCGTGGGCTGCATCTACACCGCAGAGCCGGAAGAGATTCCGATGGCGCCGATCACGATGTTGCGCAATGCACTCGGCGTGGAGGAGGGCGGTTCCGGGGTGCCGCTCGATCGCGAGGCCTACTGTCGCAGCGTGGCGTTCTGGGAGCGGAACGCGAACTGGCGCCCCTGAGCGCAGTCAGGAAAAAAGCCGGAAATCCCGCGTCGCTTTCACAAGCGCCGGGTGATGGTCGGGTTCCGCCTCCGCGCGGTTGTCCCACCCATTGGAGATCTCAATGCTGGCCACCACTTACCGGCGACCGCGCAAGGTGCGCATCGAAAGCGTCGCCGAACCGGAAATCGAACATCCCAACGACGCGATCGTCCGCGTGACGCGGTCCTGCATCTGCGGCTCGGACCTGCATCTCTACAACGGCCTGGTGCCGGATACGCGGGTCGGCTCGATCCTGGGACACGAGTTCACGGGTGTCGTCGAAGCGGTCGGCCCCTCCGTGCAGACGCTGAAGGTCGGCGATCGCGTGCTGGTGCCGTTCAACATCGCATGCGGCAGCTGCTATTTCTGCCAGCGCGAGCTCTACGGCAACTGTCACAACGCGAACTCGCAGTCGAGCGCGGTCGGTGGCTTCTACGGCTATTCGCATACCGCTGGCGGCTACGACGGCGGCCAGGCCGAGTACGTGCGCGTGCCGTTCGCCGACATTGGTCCGACGGTGATTCCCGACGACATCCATATCGAGGATGCCGTGCTGCTGACCGACGCTTATCCCACCGGTTACCAGGCCGCCGAGATGGGCGACATCCGGGAGGGCGATACCGTCGTGGTGTTCGGCGCCGGACCGGTGGGCCTGTTCGCCGCGAAGTGCGCGTGGTTCTTCGGCGCGGGTCGGGTCATCGTGGTCGACTGCCTCGAGTACCGCCTGGAGTTCGCGCGCACATTCGCTCACTGCGAAACCGTGAACTTCAACGAGATCGACGACATGGCGGTGCACATCAAGCAGATGACCGACTGGCTTGGCGCCGACGTGTGTATCGACGCGGTCGGCTGCGATGCGTCAGGCAATGCGCTGCAGACCGTAACCGGCAAGTACATGATGCTGCAGGGAGGCGCTGCGACCGCATTGCACTGGGCGATCAATTCGGTGCGCAAGTGCGGTCGGGTGTCGATCGTCGGCGTCTACGGTCCAACGTTCAACGCGGTGCCGATCGGCAATGCGCTCAACAAGGGCCTGACACTGCGCATGAACCAGGCCAGCGTGAAGCGCCATCTGCCGCGTCTGATCGAACATATCCGTGCGGGCCACATTTCGCCACGCGAGATCATCACCCATCGCGTGCCGCTGGAAGACGTGGCGGATGCCTACGACATCTTCGCCCGCAAGCTCGACAACTGCATCAAGCCGGTGTTGATTCCGCCGTCCGCCCGAGGTGACCAGTAATGGCCGACACGCGAGAAGAGCAAGCGATGGAGCCCGGTGCGCGCTACCGCAATATTCCGGGCTGGGGTTCGGACCTCGATCACGATATGCGACCTGCGGTGCCGATGGAACGCACGCCACCACGCATCGATGTGCCATGGACGGATCCTCCACCGCAGCAGCCGTTCACTGTCGAAGTGCTGCGTTCCGTCGAGCGTCCCGAGCATTCGCGGACGTTCGGGACGCGCCTTCCGCCCAGGGGCATCAGCGGCGCGATCCGCCGCGTTGCGTTCAGGCGCAGCGAAAACGACCTGCGACGGTGGTTGATGCTGGTCGCGGCGGATCGCGTCGATGTAGTCGAAGGCATGGCGCAGGATGTGCGGCGTTCGCCGGCGAAACTCGCGATGGTCGGCCTGAGCGTGGCGCTTGCGGCGTGGTGGTGCGTGCGCGAAGGCTGAGCGCGTGGCGGGGGATACCGCAGAGGCGGGTCGTGCTGCTCTACGAAAACGGGCGCCTCGCGGCGCCCGTTCCGTGTCACATCCGCAAAACGGATCGATCAATAGCGGTAGTGGTCCGGCTTGAACGGGCCTTCGACCGGCACGCCGATGTAGTCGGCCTGTTCCTTCGACAGCGTGGTCAGCTTCACGCCGATCTTCTCGAGGTGCAGGCGCGCGACTTCTTCGTCGAGCTGCTTCGGCAGCAGGTACACCTTGTTCTCGTAGCTGTCCTTGTTCGCCCACAGATCGATCTGGGCGAGGGTCTGGTTGGCGAACGAGTTCGACATCACGAAGCTCGGGTGGCCGGTAGCGCAGCCGAGGTTCACCAGACGGCCGTCGGCCAACAGGAAGATCGCGTTGCCGTTGCCGAAGATGTACTTGTCGACCTGCGGCTTGATGTTGATCTTCTCGACGCCCTTCAGTGCGTTGAGCGCGTCGACCTGGATCTCGTTGTCGAAGTGGCCGATGTTGCAGACGATCGCCTGGTCCTTCATGCCCTGCATGTGCTCGACCGTAATGATGTCCTTGTTGCCGGTCGTGGTGACGTAGATGTCGCCGCGGCCCAGCGTGGACTCGATCGTATTGACCTCGAAGCCTTCCATCGCGGCCTGCAGCGCGCAGATCGGATCGATCTCGGTGACGACGACGCGCGCGCCGTAGGCACGCAGCGATGCCGCGCAGCCCTTGCCCACGTCACCGTAGCCGCAGACCACGGCGACCTTGCCGGCCAGCATCACGTCCATCGCGCGCTTCAGGCCGTCGGCCAGCGACTCGCGGCAGCCATAGAGGTTGTCGAACTTCGATTTGGTGACCGAGTCGTTGACGTTGATCGCGGGCACCAGCAGCGTGCCGGCCTGGGCCAGCTGGTACAGACGGTGCACGCCGGTAGTGGTCTCTTCGGAGACGCCCTTCCACTCGGCGACGGTGCGGGTCCAGAAGTCCGGACGCTCGCTGCGTACGCGCTTGAGCAGTGCCTTGATGACCTGCTCTTCGTGGCTGCCGCCGGTGCTGTTGACCCAGCTCTCGTCGCCCTTTTCGAGTTCAAAGCCCTTGTGGATCAGCAGGGTCACGTCGCCGCCGTCGTCGACGACCAGCTCGGGACCGATCAGGCCGCCCTTGCCGTCGGGAAAGCTCAGCGCGTCGAGCGTGCAGTCCCAGTATTCCTCCAGCGTTTCGCCCTTCCAGGCGAACACCGGCGTGCCGGTCGCGGCGATCGCGGCGGCGGCATGGTCCTGGGTCGAGAAGATGTTGCACGACGCCCAGCGGACCTCGGCGCCGAGGGCGACGAGAGTCTCGATCAGGACGGCGGTCTGGACGGTCATGTGCAGGGAGCCCGAGATGCGCGCGCCCTTCAGCGGCTGCGCCTCGGCGTACTCGCGGCGGGTCGACATCAGGCCCGGCATCTCGTGCTCGGCGAGCGTGATCTCCTTGCGGCCGAACTCGGCCAGGCCGATGTCGGCGACCTTGTAGTCCTGGGTGGTCGTCTGCTCAGCGGTGGTCATCGTGTCTCCGTGAGTTGGGTGAGCGGTCGGGCGGCTTCCAGCAGGCGCTGGTGCTTGGACTGCT
>JBJMWR010000021.1:0-41565 GCA_045810015.1 Luteimonas sp. | reverse complement strand
CATCGTCGGCGCGATCGCCAACGAGGCGGACCTCGAGAGCAAGTTCATCGGCCGCATCGACATCCGCGACGACTCCAGCCTCGTCGACCTGCCCGAAGGCATGCCGAAGGAGTTGCTGGAGCACCTGAAGAAGGTCCGCGTCGGCGGTCAGCCGATCCGCATCCGCCGCGCCGAAGACGCCGATATGACAGCGGCCCCGCCGCGTGCGAAGCGCCCCTTCGGTGCCAAGCCGCCGGGCCACAAGCCCGGCGGTTTCAAGCCGGGCGGCCCGCGCAAGGGCCCGCCGCCGCGTCGCGATCCGCGCTGAGGTTTAGTGGAGCTGTCAGGGCGCAAGGTTGTAAGACGTCGGTAGATCCGCTCGTCGCCCCAGCGGCGTTGAAAGACGTATATCTGGTCGAGCCGGGGCCCATTTTAGTTTTCGCGAGCAGTGCGAACGTCAAGCTGGATCCCAGCTTGACGACACTTGCGTCTGTTGAAAGCCGGTGGGATGACCGGCGATCTGGTCGAATGATGACGATTCCAGACATCGGTCTCGCGAAGCGTCGGACTAGAATCCTTTCATGTCCCGCATCCTCGTCTTCCAGCATGTCGCCGCCGAACCGCTGGGCACGCTCGATCCGCTGATCCGTCGGCGCGGGCACCGCATCCGCTTCGTCAATTTCGAACGCGAGCCCGACGCGCAGCCGAGCGTGGACCGCTATCGCGGGCTCGTTGTGCTCGGCGGGCCGATGAATGTCGAAGAACGCGATTCGAGGCCGCATCTGCTCACCGAGTTGCGGGCGATCGAACGCATGCTTGAACTCGGTCGGCCAGTGCTCGGCATCTGTCTGGGCGCGCAACTGCTCGCGCATGTGCTCGGTGCACCGGTGCGGCGCATCGAGCGTCCCGAGATCGGCTGGTATCCGTTGCTGACGACGGAAGCAGGCCAGTCCGACCCAGTGCTCGCTCCGCTGGGCGCCGCGTCGCCGGTGTTCCAGTGGCACGGCCGGCATTTCGAAGTGCCGTCGACCGCGGTGCATCTCGCACGCACCGACAGTTGCGAGCAGCAGGCTTTCCGCTACGGCGACAACGCCTACGGCTTCCAGTTCCATCTGGAGATGGATCCGCCACTGATCGACCGCTGGCTCGCAACGCCCGCGTATCGCGATGAGCTGGCATCGTCCGGCCTGCCCCACGACGACGCCGCGATCCGCGCACTGACGCAGACCCACATCGCCCCGATGCAGGTGCAGGCGGAGGCGGTGTTCAACAACTTCCTCGACCTCGTCGGCCGTCCCGACCGGCGTTTCGTGTTGCCGTCGCGCGAGTTCGGCTGACATGCACCGCCTGCCGCCGGCATGCTCGGCGGCAGGCAACGTGTCCGGTCAGAACTGCGCGACCACACCCGCGTGTCTCAGCAGATCGGTGATCTCGAATTTGCCACGCTTCTTGCCCGGCAACGTCGGCTTCCATTCGGGATCCTGGCGCAGGTACGACATCGCATCCCCCTGCAACAGACCCAACAGCACCTCGGCGACGATCCGTCCGCCGACCGGCCCCATCTGCTCGCCGTCGTGCAGATGCTCCGCTTCGCGCAGCACGTAGAACCAGAGCGGCGTCCGCGTTTCGAAGTGATACGTCTTCAGATCCTTCAGTGCCGTGGCCGGCAGCGGTTTGATCTGCATCGCCTTGGACACCGCCTGCCCGGACGGCAGCGAGAACGTCAGATGGCGCCGGAGGTTGAGCGACGCCAGTGAATCGCCACCATCGGGGTGCGACGGCAAGCGCATCAGCACCGTCGACAGACGCGTGTCGATGCGCTTGTTCTGGCGCGCGCGTTTGTCGCCGAAGTCGAAGAACGTCTGCCAGTCGATGAAGCGTCGGGCCGAGCGCTTGCCGCCACGCAGGTCGGCCGGATCGTCGCTGTCGGCCAGACGCTTGTCGAACAGCAGCTTGAACACGTGACTGTTCACATCGGCGGGCGTCGGGCCGAAGTTGGTGCGATAGCTCGGGCGCACCTGCGAGTGGCCGAACCGGTACGCCGCCACGGCGAATTCCACCGGGATGTACGGCTGGTTCCGCCATTTGTAGAACCGTCGCCCGTTCGCGAGGATGTCGTCGACGAGCGCTGCGCCCACCGTCTTCTTCAGATACTCGTGGACGATGATCCACTGGTAATGCCAGCGCACCAGCCGCTGCGCCTCGGCGAACGTTTCGCCCGCGGTCGGCAGCGCGAGCGTGTCGCGGACATGCGTGATCATCGCGTTGTGGAAACGCAGCATCGCCAGGTGCAGCTGCGACACGATGAGGTTCTCGTCATTGCGCGGGTCACCCAGAATCGCGGTGCCCTGGCTGTTGCGCGGCAGATCGAAGCGTTGCAGGCCCCCTGCCGATTGCGCCTCCGATCCCGGAATCGCTTCCACCAGCAGACGGATGCCCTGCCCGTCCGCGCTCTGGTCGTAGAGATGCGGCGATGCTGCGGGACCGCCGCCGTAGACACTGTCGAGTTCCAGCAGCGGATTCCGGAAGTTCTGGATCGCTTCGGGGTCGCTCTGCCGCTCCAGACTCGACGTCGGATCGAAGGTCATGTCGTGATCGAGAAACTGCCCCAGGAACGTCATGCCCGCGCTCAGTTTGGGGTTGTCGCGATTGTTGACGCCCAATGCCGCCTCGGTGATCAGGTGCTGCGCGAGCAGGGGATCGACCGCCGGATCGTTGGCATCGCCCGCGTCCATCGGCCCGCCGGCCTCGCCCAGATCATCGAGCGCCTTGCGCACCGACGGCGTGTCGGATGCGAACGGCGGGAGGGTCGGAAACAACCGCCCGAACTTGCCCTGCTCGTAATACACGGAACTCGGTGGATTGCCGCCGCCGATCGGATAGTGCCCATGCCTCGACATCGTGTGTCTCCTGTGGCGCCGCCCGTGACGCCGATCGCGGCGATGGCGGCTGACTGCGATGGATCCCCCATCAGTCAGAACGCGAACACGGCACACAAGCAGCCACGCTGCAACAGCATCCGGGTTCAGGAGAACACCGCGAGTCCGCGCAGCGACATCGCGCGGCCGCGCGGACGCGTCCCGGCCTGAAATGCGACCGGTGCGCTCAGGGCAGCCGGAGTTCCGGCATCGGCATGTCCGGCAGGCGCACTTCCGGCCCGAGCACGTGGAACAGTTCGCCCAGTGTCGGCCAGCCGAACACGGGCGCGAGCCACCAGTAGGCGGCGATCACGATCAGCACCGTGACGATCAGCCGCAGCACCACGCCGGCCACCTTGAAGGCCAGCCAGATGCCGAGAATGACGAGAACGAAGCCGAGCCAGGTCATGCGGGCACGCCGTCGCGCAGCGGGCGCAGTTGCGGATCAAGTGCCACGCGGTCGTCGAAGACGAAGCAGCGTCCGTGGTACCCGAACCCCCCGACCTGCTCGAAGTACCCAAGGATGCCGCCATCGAGCTGCAGCACGTTGTCCATACCGTCGGCGCGCATCCACAGCGCGGCCTTTTCGCAGCGGATGCCGCCGGTGCAGAAACTCACGACCGTCGCATCCCGCAGGTCTTCGCGATGCGGCGCGAGCGCGTCGGGCAGTTCGGTGAAGTTGTCGATCGGCAAGGTCAGCGCATCGTTGAACGTGCCGAATCCAAACTCCTCGCGGTTGCGCGTATCGAGCAGCACGAGTCGCTTACCGGCATCGTCGTGGCCTTGTGCGATCCAGCGCGCCAGGGTGTCGGGCGCTACATCGGGCGCGCGCGCGGGCGCGCCGAGCGGCATCGCCTCGGGTTTGCGGAAGCTGATGATCTCCGGCTTCACCTTGACCTTGAGTCGCGCGAACGGCACCACGTCACTGCGGCTGCGCTTGACCTGCAATGTTGCGAACCGCGTATCGCCGCGCACGGCCGCGACCAGCGTGTCGATCGCTTCGACGCTGCCGGCGAGGAACAGATTGATGCCCTCGGGCGCCACCAGGACCGTGCCGCGCAGCTCGCCCGCCTCGGCCAACGCGTGCAGCCACGCGGCGACGGCGTCCGGATCGTCGAGGGCGACGAAGTGGTAGGCGGCAAGGTTGTCGATCATGGCCGCCATTGTAGCGGGGACGGCCGCTGGGCCTCTGCGCTGAAGCCCTGCCCCGCATGCGGGGGAAGTGTGGGTGGGCAAATCCTCAGGTCCAAGGCATGAAACCGGCGCGCAGCTATGAACCGCGATTTGACGAGCCGACACCCGCAGCGTGTGCGCCCTTCCCACCCTTCACCCGTGAAGGGCGCAATGCCCCTTAAGTGGAGGGAAGGTGCTGTGGGTCGCGCGGATGCAGGTCATGCCCGACGATGGTCACTGCTCGTAATTCTCCCGCACGAAGCGATCGAACAACCGCACGCCATACGCCGACGCACCGGCCGGCGTCGTCGATACTTCGTTGCCATCGCGCCAGGCCATGCCGGCGATATCCAGATGCGCCCACGCACGTCCCGCGTCGATCCACTCACCGATGAAGTGCGCGGCCGTGCCCGAGCCCGGACGTCCGCCGCCATTGCGCATGTCGGCGATCGGCGACTCCAGCAGCTTGCCGTAACCCGGATGCATCGGCATGCGCCACACCGGCTCGCCGGCCGCATCGCCTGCACGTTCCAGTTGCGCGGCGAGCGCGTCGTCGCGGGTGAACAGACCTGCGTAGTCGTTGCCGAGTGCGGTGACGATGGCACCGGTCAGCGTGGCGATATCCACGATCACGCGCGGGTTGTCCTGGCGCTGCACGTACCAGAGCGCGTCGACCAGCGCCATGCGGCCTTCGGCGTCGGTACTGATGACTTCATAGGTTCTGCCGGCCGCGGTACGGATCACATCGCCCGGACGCGTGGCCGACCCCGAGGGCATGTTCTCGGCCAGCGCCGCCACGGCAACGGCGTTGACCCTGGCATTGCGGCCGGCCAGCGCGAGCACGGCGCCGGTCGCACTGGCGGCACCGGTCATGTCGTACTTCATGCGCCACATGTTCTCGCTGGGCTTGATCGAGATGCCGCCCGAATCGAAGGTGATGCCCTTGCCGACGAACGCGACCGGCGCCTCACCGCGCGTGCCGCCGGTGTAGCGCACGACCAGCATCCGCGGCGGCCGCACACTCCCCTGCCCCACGGCGAGCAGGCTGCCCATGCCGAGCCGCTCCATCGCCGGCACGTCCAGCACTTCGATGCTGACGTTGGCCTTGCCCGCGAACGCTTCGCGCGTGCGGGCGACGAACTCTTCCGGTCCGAGCGCGTTGGCCGGCTCGGTGACCAGATCGCGGGCGAACTTCACGCCCGCTGCAACCGCTTTCCAGTCGTTGTCCCAGACGCTCGCCGCAGCGTTGCCCGCCGGACTGCGCACGACCAAGGTCCCGGATCCGGCGGCATCGTCCGTCTTGCCCATAGTGCGGTACTGGTCGAAGCGGTATCCGCCCAGCGCGGCGCCGAAAGCCAACTGCGCGGCCGCGTCGGCTTCGGCGCCTTCCCACAGCACGTCGACCTGCGGCGCCTTGCTGCCGGCGGCGAAACGTCCGATCAAACCGCCGACATCCTCGATACGACGCGCATCGGGCGTGCCGCCGCCCGTGCCGACCAGCAGCACGCGATCGAAGCCGGCGATGCCGGGCAGATCCAGCTGGCTGTCGGCCTTGCCGCTGAAGCCGGCCGCGGTGATTGCACGCGTCAACGCGCCTTGGCTGCCCGCATCGATACGCGCGAACGCACCGTCGCGTGCGCCACCGTCCGCCAGTTCCGGCACTGCCAGCACCAGCGTCCCGCTGGCCGGCGTCTCGGCAGCCTCGAAGCGGATCTCGCGCTGGGCGGCGGCAGGCAGGGCGGTCAGTGCAGCGATCAGGACGATCGGGGCGGCGAACAGGGTGTGCGAGGGCGTGCGGCGTGAGCGCATGGAATCTCCGGGCGATGGCTGGGGTCTGCCGCGCATGGACGCGGGCAACCGTCGACCTTAGCAAGCGACACACGGTCCAGGCCATTCCGATGGTCATACGCGCGCCGCGATTCGCCTGTTCATCGTGGACGATTCGCTACAAGCAGCGCATGGCGAACCGCACCCGTCATACGCGCGTGGGATCTTCGGAAAAAAGGCGTCCGTAAGAGCACGCGAAATTCGATACCGCGACCGCTTCGACAGCGACGCGTGATCACGCGACGGCTAGGCCTTCAACGCACCGTCTTTCGCGAGGTGGCTGCTCGCCCACATGTTGTCCACGAGATTCGGATAGCGGCGACCGGCTTCATCGGCGCGCTGACGGGCGCGGTCTTTCTGCGCGTCCGTCAGGGGTTCACGCGCGGCGCGCGGTTTCGGATTCGGCCGCGTCCACGGCTTCGTCTTCGGCTTGGGATGCGCGCGATCGTTCGGCGTGGTCATGGGCTCGACTCTGGTTGCCCGCCCCCGCCCGGCGACATGACGCCAGCGCGGGCGGTAACGGACAGGCATGCAGTCTCGCCCGGCAATCGTTGCCGCGGAGTGATGCAGGCCCAGACAGCCAACGCGCCTCAGCGCGACAGCATGTAGCCGGGCACCGCCATCAGGCCGATCAGGAACACGATCGCGATCACGATCAGCACGACGCGCTTGGGATCGTTGCGCACGATGTCAGCGAAGGTTTCGGCGGTGCCGTCACGCTCGGCCTGCGACTGCGCGGCTTTCGCCTGCGCCTGTCGTTCCTTCTGGTACCCGGCCATCAACGCCTTCGCGCGAGGCAGATCGTCGTTCTCACGCAGCCAGATCCCGCCCAGCGAGATGCCGAACGGGCTCGGACGGGTCTGGTACCAGGGGATGCCGGCCTCGTCGAGAAACGCGCAGACATCGGCGGCTTCATCGTCGGGTACGTAACGCAGATTGAGCAGCAGTTTCGCCATGCCGCCATGATACCGGCATGGCCCTGCGGGAGCGCGTCAGCGCTTGGTCGTCACCGCGCGGCGCAGGTTGTGGCGTGCCTGCGCGTCGAGCCGCGCGTGGAAGCCGTCGTCGAGATAGATGCGCGGCCGGGCCAGCAGGGATTTCAGGAAACGCCGCCGGTTCACCGCATACAGCCAGCGCGGCACGTGCCGGTACTCCGCGGCGATGCCGCGGTCGTAAGCGTCGAACGCGACATCGTCGGCAGCGAGGATCGCCATGTCGCAATCGAGGAATCGACGCGCGTCGTCGGCATGCGGATCATCGGCGAAATCGGCCGGCGACAGCTGGCCATGACGCGCGGTCAGACGGATGAGGTCGGCGACGCGCCCGGCGTCTATGCCGGCATCGGGCAGCCAGCGGGCGATGGACTCGACCGCGAGCTCCGCCGAACGCGCTTCGTTGTCGCCCGCGCGCGCGTCGTAGATCGCATCGTGATAGAGGATCGCCAGCCGCACTTCGACCGGCTGCGCCCAGCCGTCACGCGCAGCGACCTCGTCGAAATGCCGCAGCAGGGTCTCGACGTGACTGAAGTTGTGATACGCCCGCGACGGCGTGGCGTAGGCGGATTCGAGCGCGGCCTGCATCTCTGGCGGCAGCGGAAACACAATGCTCTCTGGATTCGACATGACTTATCCGGCCTGCCAGGGACGCACGACCAGCAGCGCGCCGATGCCGACCAGCACCGCGCCAGCGAAGCGCACCGCATCGACAGGACGCGGCTGCGCCAGCACGCCGTAGTGATCGAGCAACAGCGAGCCGACGAGTTGTCCGGCGACGATCAGGCAGATCATCCCGGCCGCGCCGAGCCGCGGCACCAGCAGCGTGCCGCAGAACACGAAGACCGCGCCGATCAGTCCACCGCACCACAGCCACGGCGGCAATGTGCCCAGCGTGCGGATCGACGGCAACGGCATGCGCGTGATCAGCAGCACGAGGCCGAGTGCCAGCGTCCCGACCGCGAACGACAGGAACGACGCGAACAGCGCACCTTCGGTCAGGGCACCAACGCGCGCGTTGAGCAGCGCCTGCAATGGCAGCAGCATGCCCACCAGAACGGCGACGATGATGCTCAGCAGCAGCCAGTGATGCATGCGCGACTCCGCGGCGAAAGACGCGCCAGTCTAGCGCCCGGCCGGTAGATCACCCGGCGTGCGGTCACGTGGCAGCGTCCACAGCGCGATGAAACTCAGCACCGCCGCGCCGGCGAGATACCAGCCCACCGACGCCAGGCCATGCCGCTCGCCCAGCCAGGTCGCGATGTACGGCGCCAGCGATGCACCGAAGATGCCGGCCAGATTGAACGCCAGCGACGCGCCGGTGTAGCGCACCGCAGTCGGGAACTGCTCGGCCAGCAGCGTGCCGACCGGGCCGTAGGTCAGGCCCATCAGTCCAAGGCCGATCATCAGGAAGGCGAGCGTCGCGATATGGCTGTCGGCGACGAACAGCGGCGCGAAGCACAGTCCGAACACCACGATGCCGGCGCTGGCGATCAACATCGCGCGGCGGCGGCCGAAGCGGTCGGCATACAACGCGGAGATCGGAATCGTCGCCGCGAAGCAGACCACGCCGGCGAGTTGCAGCATCAGGAAATGCTCGCGCGAATAGCCGAGTCGCGAGGTGCCCCAGCTCAGCGCGAACACCGTCATCAGATAGAACAGCACGAAGGTCGCCAGTGCGAGCATCGTGCCGGCGACGACGCCGCGCCACTGGTTGACCAGCACTTCCTGCATCGGCAGGCGCACGCGCGCCCCCTTGTCGAGCACCTTCTGGAAATCCGGGGTTTCGGTGATGCGCAGGCGCACCCAGAGGCCGACGAGCACCAGCACCGCGCTGGCCAGGAATGGAATGCGCCAGCCCCAGGCGAAGAACGCGTCGTCGCTCATTACCTCGGTCAGCATCAGGAAGATCGCCGTCGACAGGAAGAAGCCGAGCGGCGCACCGAGCTGCGGAAACATGCCGTACCAGGCCCGTTTGCCGGGCGGCGCATTCTCGGTGGCCAGCAGCACGGCCCCGCCCCACTCGCCGCCCAGGCCCAGGCCCTGGCCGAACCGGCACAGCGCGAGCAGCAGCGGCGCGGCGACACCGATCTGCGCGTAGGTCGGCAGCAGCCCTATCACGACCGTCGAGATGCCCATCGTCAGCAGCGCCGCGACCAGCGTCGCCTTGCGGCCGACGCGATCGCCGTAATGGCCGAACACCGCCGAGCCGATGGGGCGTGCGAAAAACGCGATCGCGAACGTCGCCAGCGACTGCAGCGTGGCCGATGCGGGATCGGCCGACGGGAAGAACAGTTTCGGGAACACCAGCACCGCGGCGGTCGCGTAGATGTAGAAATCGAAGAATTCGATCGTCGTGCCGATCAGGCTGGCGAACAGCACGCGACCCTTGGCAGGCGCGGCGGCGGCAGGTGCGGTCATCGGAATGCGCGAAACGGGGGAACTGCGATTCTGCCAGTCGGGCAGCGGTTCCTCGACCGTTGCGTGCGCAACCTGTGGGATTGACCCGCACGTGCCGGATCTTCGAGGCGCGCGAATTCCAGCGGCAAAGCGCGGGACACGCCGGACCCTTGGCGATCGAACAGACAAAAGGGCCGGTCATCGACCGGCCCTTCGTATCACACCGGAACGTGCCGCTGGATCAGTGCGCGTTCTTCATGGCGAGCTTGCGGGTGCGCATCACGTCGTGACAGGCACGCACTTCCGGCAACAGACGCACGACGACGTCGCGGGCGGCCGGCGGCGTGTCGGCATCGCGCGAAGCTTCGTCGAACGCTTCGAGCAGACGGTCTTCGGACTCTTCGAGTTCGGCCACGTAGCCGTATTCCTTGTCACCCAGCGTCGCACGGACCTTGCCGTACATCTGCTGCATGCTGCCGACGAAGGTACCGGAATCTTCCGGCTTGCCGCCGGCGGCCTGCACGGCTGCGCTGAGCTCGCTGACGATCTGCGACTTGGTGGTCGCGATGCGTGCGAACAGCGTCTTCAACTCGGCGTCGTCGACCTTCTGCGCGGCTTCTTCATAGAAGTCCTTGCCGTCACGGGCAATGGCGATCAGGTCGTTGAGGGTGTGCGCGGTCTTGTTGGACATAGAGGTTCTCCATTCGGGGGAATCAGGGGACGGCGTATCGCTGCCGCATCGTCCGTGCGCCTGCCGGACAAAGCCGGTGTCGCGGTGCGCGACCGGGAGTGCCGTGGCGCGGATCGATGGGACGCAAGGTATCGATCGAACGGGGAAAGAGGCGTGACGCGCGGGCGACGGTGGCGTGAATGCAGGGTGTGTTCGGCGCGTTCAAGCCGCTGATGCTGAATGCTCCACGTCGCCTGATACGACAGCCACCAGGTGCTTTAGCGGGGAAGCTCGCGCCGATGCATTCGCGTACGGGTTTTTTCTGATCGATGACGATGGTTCCGCTGCGCGCTGTCCGTTCTACAAACCCCGGGATATGAAGATCAAGATGTCCCAACTTGACCAGACGTGCGTCTGTTGAAAGCCGTTGGGATGAAGGGCCTGGTGTGTGTGTGGGCTACCAAATTGGCGAACAAAAAAGCCGCGCCGGAGACTGGCGCGGCGTCGTGACCCTCGATGCACTCGGAACTCAGTGCTTGGCGCCCTGCTCCGGCAGTGCGTAGTCGATCTCGTACGCCGGCGGCTCGCCGCCCGGGCCCGTGAGGTAATGCGTCATCCACTGCATCAGACGCAGCGAGTAGTCGTAGCGAGATGCGCCGCGGCTGTTGCCGTGGCCTTCGCCCGGATACAGCACCAGCCGCACCGGCGCCTGCCCGGCCAGCTGCAGGTAGCGGTACATCATGTACGACTGCATCACCGGCACGCGCGGATCGGCTTCGCCGTGCAGGATCAGCGTCGGCGTGCGCGACTTCTGCGCATGCGTGATCGGGCTGGTCTGGCGGTACATCTCCGGGCTTTCCCACGGCCAGGTCTGCATGTGCACGTTGTACTGCTCGTAGGGAATGTCGCCGGTGGTGACCAGACTCGCCTGGTCGGAAATGCCGACGAACATCACCGAGGCCGCGAAGCGCTCGCTGTAGTACGTGGCACCCCAGGCACTGGCGTAGCCGCCGTAGGAACCACCGGTGATGCCGACCTTGTCGCGGTCCACCAGGCCGGTCTCGACCAGATGATCGACACCATCGACGACGTCGTCGAACTCTTCCATGCCCGGACGACCGTGACCAAGCTTGGAGAACGCGACGCCGCGGCCGGTGCTCGACCGGTAGTTCGGGAAGAACGACGCGAAACCCTGCGCGGCCGCGACCTGCGCCGGCTGCGAATAGCCGTTGAGCCAGGCGTTGGAGAAATGCGATTCCGGACCGCCATGCACCACCAGAATCAACGGCACGCGCGCGTTGCCGCGGCGCTCCAGCGGATGCACCAGCAGGCCTTCGAGTTCGAGACCGTCACGTGCGGTGTAGCGCACAACTTCCTGACGCGCGAGACGCACATCCTCGAGCCACGGATTGCTGTCGGTCAGCCGGCGCGCTTCGCTCGCGCCCGAAGCCAGATGGAACACTTCGGACGGATGCGTGGGATCGCTGCCGACCAGGGCGATGTCGCCGCGCGGCGACACGCTCAGGCCCATGTGCACCGGGCCGCCTGCAGCCAGCACCGTGCGCGAATTGCCGCCATCGACCTGGATCTCGCCGATGCGGCTCTGCACGCCTTCATGGCTGAGGAACACCAGTGTCGTCGCGTCGCGCCAGGCGACGCCACGCACGTGGCCTTCGAGGCCGGGCAGCAAGTCGCGCTGCGCACCGCCGTCGCGACCGACCACGGTCAGGCGGCCTTCGCTGGGATCGTTCTTGTCTTCGGCGGAGATGATCGCCAGATGCGCGCCGTCCGGGCTCCAGGCCATGTCGCCGAGCTTGCCGGGATTGTCGACGCGGCCCAGCTCGCGGCCTTCGACCGAATAGATGCGCACGCGCGCCTCGACCATGGTGTCGTCGGTCAGCTGCCGCGGGGTGACCACAACGGCCAGACGGTCGCCGGCCGGGCTCCACCGCACCGCCTGCACACTGCCTTCGATGGCGATGCGGCGTGGCTCGGCCTCGCTGCCGAGCTCGGCGATCCACAGCTCGACCGGGCGCCAGTCTTCCTCGTACACCCTCTGCGAGAAGCCCTTGTCGCGCAGCGCCTTGCGCGCGTCGCTCTCGCGCTGCGCCGACAGCAATGCGGCGCGTCGGCCATCCGGCGAGAGGTCATAACTGGAGATGTCGCCGGCGAGCTTCGCCACACGGGTCGACTCGCCGCCACGCAGCGGAATGGTGTACAGGCCGCGGGTCTCGTCGCCTTCGCGCTTGGACAGATACGCCACGCGCTGACCATCGGGCAGCCAGCGCGGCGATGCCACGTCCACCTTGCCGGTAATAAAGCCGCGGCTGTTGCCGCCGCGGTCGACGACGTGCAACTCGGTCCGCGCCGGACCATCGGGATCGACGCCCAGCGTGCGCGGCACCGACAGGATGTAGGCGACTTCCTGACCATCGGGGCTGATCTGCGCCTGGGTGACGGCGCGCGTCTGCGCCACCTGTTCGAGCGTCATCCCGCCCGTCGTCGTGGCCGCGCCCGCAAGCGGTGCGCCGGTTGCCAGCACGAGCGCGCAGGCGAGTGTCCAGATCCATCGTTGCATTCGGTGTTCCCCGTGAACGTTTGCAGTCGACCGGCGACTTTGCAGGGGAATGGGCGGGGGTGCAATGTCGCGGCGGCCCCCCGTCCGTGCCAGCCGCGCCTCACATTGGTGCCCGCATCCCGTCATCCCGGCGAAAGCCGGGATCCAGTGACTTCCAAGAGATGTAGCCGAGGGCTACTGACCCGGAGCGGTACCGCACGGTGCCGGGTACGCGGCACGTCGCTGGATCCCGGCTTTCACCTGGAAGACGGATTTTTTGCTCCGGGTATGGCCTACCGCCCCGTCACCGTCCGATGCCGCACCATCCGCACCGCGATGCGCGGGAACACTTCGGGCAACAACGACCGCACCGGAATCGGCACGCGCGTCGTCAGCGCTTCTGCATCGAGTGCCGGCAGCGCACCACGCCAGGCGAATGCGACGCGATTGCTCATCTTCGGTTCGTCGACGACCAGCACGTGACCGGCACCGAACGCGGCGCGCAGTTTCTCCACGTGCGTTTCGGGATCACGCACGTAGAGGTTGCAGGCCATGACGCCGGATGGCGTCAACGCATTACGGCAGGCGTCGTAGAAGGCCTGCGTGGAAAGTTCGGCGGGGATGCCATGTTCGTCGTAGCCATCGACCAGCAGCACGTCGAAATGGCCGTGGCGCTCGGTGACGAAGCGCACGCCGTCATCGACGACGATCGACAGACGCGCATCGTCATCGGGAATCCCGAACGCGCCGCGCAGCGCGACCACATGCGGATTGTTCTCCACCACCTCGATGCGAGTATCCGGAAGCTGGCGGTAGGCGAACTTCGCCTGCGAGCCGCCGCCCAAGCCGACCATGCCGAGCACTTCCGGCGCCGGTTGCCACAACAGCGCGGCGAACATCGTGCGGGTGTAGTCGATCAGCAGACGGTCGGGATCATTGCCGACCATGCGGCTCTGGGTCTGCCGGCGCACGAACTGCAGCGACACGAAGCCTTCGTGTTCACGCACGTAGGGCTTGCGTGGGCCGGAGCCGCCGCCGCGCACGCGGTCGATCCAGCGACCGAAAAGGCCGCGTCCCTTCGTGTCCGTCATCGTGCTCAGCGGTTCGACCAGCCGTGCGGCACATGGCCGGCGGCGACGTGCGGGGCCGCGGAATCGATGTTGTGCTGGGAATCGTCGAAGAAAATGTCGGCGCCGAATGCATCAAGGAACGGGCCCTTCGGGCGTCCGCCGAGGAACAGCGCCTCGTCCAGACGCACGCCCCAGGCGCGCAGCGTACGGATCACGCGTTCGTGCGCAGGCGCCGAGCGCGCAGTGACCAGCGCGGTGCGGATCGGTGCATCCTTGCCGGCCGGATACGCGGCCTGCAGGTCGTGCAGCGCGGCCAGGAAACCGCGGAACGGGCCGCCAGTCATTTCCTCGCGCGCGCGGTCGCGCTCGTGCTTGTGGAACGCGTCGAGGCCGCTTTCCTGCGACAGGCGCTCGCCTTCATCGCCGAAGATCACCGCGTCGCCGTCGAATGCGATCCGCAACTGGTCATTGCGATGCGCAGGTGCGCGCGCCGGAATGATTGTTGCGGCGGCGACGCCGTTCTCCAGTGCGCGACGCACCGAATCCGGATTCGCCGACAGGAACAGCTGGGTCCCGAAGGGCTTGATGTAGGGCCAGGTCGGCTCGCCGGAGGTGAACGTGGCGCGGGTGATGCCCAGGTTATGGTGCTGGATCGAGTTGAAAATGCGCAGGCCGCTGTCGGCTGAATTGCGCGACAGCAGGATGACCTCCACGTGCGGCGCGTCCGGCGGCGCGTCGATGTTCAGGGCCAGCAGCTTGCGCACCAGCGGAAACGCGATACCCGGCTCGAGGACATCGTCCTCGTGGGCACGCTGGTGCTCGGCGTAAGCCTCGATGCCCTCGGCCTCGAACACCGCATGGCTGTCCTCGAGATCGAACAGGGCGCGCGTTGTGATCGCGACAGTGAGCGTGGGAACGGACAGATCGGGCATGGCGGATCGCAGGTCGATGGGGGCGGCGGTATCCGGCGAGCTTCAACGGTGCGCAGACCGTAAGTGGCCGAAACAGCTTGCGCGAATTATGCGCGATCCCGGCATACGGGCCCCTGACCAACGGCACTGGGCGGCATCCACGCGCAGGCGCAGCGTGGATCACAGTCCGCGTCACAAGGAATGCGCCATGTCCTTCGTCCGCCTGTGTGCCCTCGCCCTGCTCGCGTTGCCGCTCTATGCGGGCGCCGTTCCCACGGATGACGATCCCTATGCAGAAGCCCGCGGCATCGTCGGCGACCTGCAACGCATCGTCGCGCCCTCGGGCGTGCAGGAGACGCACACGGTGCGGCTCGGCGGTATCGACCAGGTGATCACGGTGCGCGGCATGGATCGCGCGAACCCGGTTCTGCTCTACGTCCACGGCGGACCGGCCGCGCCGATGATGCCGGCTTCGTGGACCTTTCAGAAGCCCTGGGAGGACTACTTCACCGTCGTGCAGTGGGACCAGCGCGCCGCAGGTCGCACGCTGCGGGCGAATGATGCCGATGCGGTCGCGCCGACGATCGCGATCGACCGCTACGTCGCTGACGCGATCGAACTGATCGACTGGCTGCGCACCACCTACAGCAAGCGCAAGGTGATCCTGGTCGGTCACAGCTGGGGCAGCGTGATCGGCATGCGCGTGCTGGCGGAAAAACCCGAATGGCTGCACGCCTATGTCGGCATCGGCCAGATCATCCATCCCTGGACCGACGAGACCATCGGCTACGCGCATGCCCTCGACGCCGCACGCGCCGAAGGCAACGACGCCGCCGTGCGCGAACTCCAGATGCTGGCGCCCTACCCCGGCACCGATCTGCGCAACGGCCGCATCGACGCCCAGCGCAAGTGGGTCATCCACTACGGCGGCCACAGCGCATACCGCGACAACTCCGACTACTACTTCCGCGCGCAGCGGCTGTCGCCCGATTACACGCCCGAGGACCGCCGCGCGATTGCTGCCGGCAGCGCGCTGACACTCGACCGCATTCTCGGCCAGTGGCGCAGCGTCGATTTCCGCGGGCTGCGCCGCGTGCAGGCGCCGGTGGTGATGCTGTTGGGCCGACACGACTTCACCACGCCCTCGCAACCGGTCGCCGACTGGATCGCCGCCGTGGATGCACCGTTCAAGCATGCGGCGTGGTTCGAACACTCGGCGCACTTCGCGCCGATCGAGGAACCCGGCCGCACCCTGATATCGCTGGTGCAGCGCGTGCGTCCGCTCGCAGTCTCAGCGGGCGACGGCGAGGCGCTGGTCGACTGACGTCGCTCAGACCACGAACTGTTCGCTGAGAATCCGTTCTTCGAGATTATGTTCGGCGTCGAACAGCAGCGTCACGGTGCGCTCGCGCGATTCGCGGATCGTGACCTGGACGACATCGCGCACTTCGTGCGAATCGGCGGTCACGCTGACCGGGCGCTTGTAGGGATCGAGCACGCGGAACCGCACTTCGGTCTCCGCGCGCAGGATCGCGCCCCGCCAGCGACGCGGGCGGAACGGTGCGATCGGCGTCAATGCCACCACGCCCGCACCGAGCGGCAGGATCGGCCCGTGCGCGGAGAAGTTGTACGCGGTACTGCCGGCCGCGGTCGACAGGATCACCCCGTCGGCGACGAGTTCCTCCAGCCGCGTCACGCCATTGAGATCGATCTGCAGATGCGCGGCCTGGCGCGTCTGCCGCAGCAGGGCGACCTCGTTGTAGGCGAGCGAGGTGACCGTCGCGCCCGATTCGGTCTCCGTGCGCATTTCCAGCGGACGCAGCACGGCCGGCTCGGCCGCCGCGATGCGCGCCAGCAGGTCCGAGCCCGACGCGGGATCATCCTGCCGGTTGTGATTCATCAGAAAGCCGACGGTCCCCAGCTTCATGCCGTAAACGGGTTTGCCGAGCTGTCCATGACGATGCAGCGTCTGCAGCATGAACCCGTCGCCGCCGAGCGGGACCAGCACGTCGGCAGCTTCGGGGTCGCACTGCCCGTGCAGGCCCGTCAGTACCGTCAGGGCGCGTTGCGCCTCGTCGGCCTGGCTGGCAATGAAAGCGATGCGGGGCGTTGCGGTCATCGGCGGGCCGGTGCGTGAACGTCGGCGCGCAGCTTAGCGCAGGCGCTGTATCGGGACGTCGCATGTCTGGCGGCCATCAGCCGATCCCTCCCGGTGTGCGGGAGGGATCGAGCCGGCGGGCGCCGTCAGGTGCAAGGCCGATATCAGCTGCGCTGCACCAGCTGCGACACACGCTGCACCGCGACCGAGGCGGTCGGATAGTCCAGCGACTTCTGCGTGGCGAGTTCGCCCAGCATCGCGAGCGTAAAGCGCAGCGCGGCGTCGTCACGTTCCAGCCACGCCTGCACCTTGGCTTCCGGCGTGGTGCCCGGCATCGACAGCACTTGCGACACGAGCGCGCGGTGCTGCTGGCCGAGTTCCTCGCGCAGCACGCCACGCGCGACCGCATGCCAGCGGCCGTCGACTTCCAGCGCATCGATCTGCGCGGTGAGCCAGGGCAGGTTCAAGGCCTCGCCGAGACGGAAGTGCAGACGCGCCACATCGACCGGCTTCTGCTTGCGCTCGCTGGCGACCTCGATGATGTCCCAGGCCGCTTCGAGATACGGCAGCGCCGCCAGCTCGACCGCGAGCGACTTCGGCACGCCCTTCTCGATCCACGCCTGCAGGGTCGCATCGTGTTCTGCGCGCTGGCCCTCGGCGATGATCTTGCTGCCGTCTCGGATCGCGTGGAACCCGTCGTGGTAGCGGTCGACCGCGGTTGTGATGTCCGGCAGCGCACCCGGACGCGCCAGCAGCCAGCGGGTGAACGCACGCTGCAGGTTCCAGATCACCTGCAGCGCATCGACCTGCACCGATTCCGGCACCTGGCCGTCGAGCGCATCGATCTGGCCCCAGAGGGCACGGGCTTCGATCGTCTCGCGGGTGATGGTGAACGCCTTGGCAACTTCGCCCGGACCACGACCGCTGTCTTCCTGCATGCGCAGCAGGAAGGTCGCGCCCATGCGGTTGATCATCGTATTGGTCACCGCAGTGGCGATGATCTCGCGCTTGAGGCGGTGGCCTTCCATCAGCTCGGCATACTTCTTCTGCAGCGGCTGCGGGAAGTAGCGCTGCAGCTCGCGCGAGAGATACGGGTCTTCGGGAATGTCGGAGTCGAGCATCTGGTCGAACGCGACCAGCTTCGAATACGACAGCAGCACCGACAGTTCCGGACGCGTCAGGCCCTGGCCCTTGGTCTTGCGTTCGGCGATCTCGGCATCCGACGGCAGGAACTCGATCTGGCGATCGAGCAGGCCCTGCGATTCCAGCGTGCGGATGAAATGCTGCTTGGAACCCAGACGCGACACGCTCATGCGTTCCATCAGGCTCAACGCCTGGTTCTGGCGGTAGTTGTCCCACAGCACCAGACCCGCGACCTCGTCGGTCATCGACGCCAGCAGCTTGTTGCGCGCCGGGAGCTTCATCCTGCCGTCCTGCACCAGGGCATTGAGCAGGATCTTGATGTTGACCTCGTGGTCGGACGTATCCACGCCGGCCGAGTTGTCGATGAAGTCGGTATTGAGCAGCACGCCGTGCAGCGCGGCCTCGATGCGACCGAGCTGCGTCAGACCGAGATTGCCGCCCTCGCCCACCACCTTGCAGCGCAGGTCACGGCCGTCGACGCGCAACGGATTGTTGGCGCGGTCCCCGACATCGGCATGCGTCTCGCTGGAGGACTTCACATAGGTGCCGATGCCACCGTTCCACAGCAGATCGACCGGTGCGCGCAGGATCGCCGACATCAGCTCGTTCGGGCTGATCGACGTCGCATCGCCTTCGATGCCCAGTGCTTCGCGCGCTTCGGCCGAGAGCGGAATCGACTTCGCACTGCGCGGCCACACACCGCCGCCCTTGGCGATCAGGGTCTTGTCGTAGTCCTCCCAGCTCGAACGCGGAATCGCGAACATGCGCTGACGCTCGGCGAACGAACGCGCAGCATCCGGGCTCGGGTCGATGAAGATGTGGCGGTGATCGAACGCGGCGACCAGGCGGATGTGTTCGCTGAGCAACATGCCGTTGCCGAACACGTCGCCTGACATGTCACCGACGCCCACGGCCGTGAAGTCCTCGGTCTGCGAGTTGCGGTTCATTGCACGGAAGTGGCGCTTGACCGACTCCCACGCGCCGCGCGCGGTGATGCCCATGCCCTTGTGGTCGTAACCGACCGAACCGCCGGACGCGAACGCATCGTCAAGCCAGAAACCGTGCTCGCGTGCGATGCCGTTGGCGGTGTCGGAGAACGTCGCGGTGCCCTTGTCGGCGGCGACGACGAGGTAGGGATCGTTGTCGTCGTGCCGCACGACGTCCTTCGGCGGCACGATCTCGCCCTCAACGATGTTGTCGGTGATCTGCAGCAGACCGTTGATGAAGAGCGTGTAGCAGGCGACGCCTTCGGCGAACTGCGCGTCGCGGTCACCGCCGACCGGCGGACGCTTGACGATGAAGCCACCCTTCGAGCCGACCGGCACGATGACTGTGTTCTTGACCATCTGCGCCTTGACCAGACCCAGCACCTCGGTACGGAAGTCCTCGCGGCGATCCGACCAGCGCAGGCCACCACGTGCGACCGGACCGAAGCGCAGGTGGATGCCTTCCACGCGCGGGCCGTAGACGAAGATCTCGCGGTACGGACGCGGCTTCGGCAGCTCGGGCACGCGCGCCGAATCGAACTTGAAGCTGATCGTGTCGAGCAGGCCGCCGTCGCGGTTCTTCTGGTAGTAGCTGGTGCGCAACGTCGCGTCGACGACGGCGAGATAGCTGCGCAGGATGCGGTCCTCGTCGAGGCTGGAGACGCGGTCCAGCAGCCCCTTGAGCGCGGCGCGTGCAGCGTCGTACTGCGTGTCGCGGTCGCTGCCGCGGGCTTCCAGCAGCGGCTGCAGCGTGGTCAGTGTCGTCTCGTCGTTGCCGGTCAGCGCCTGCAGCTGGGCGGCGAAGAGCTTGCGGCCGGCGTCGATCTGCGCACGGCTTTCGGTGCCGGTCGCCGGATCGAAACGGGATTCGAAAACTTCGACCAGCAGGCGCGCGAGCAGCGGATAGCGGGCCAGCGTGTCTTCGACATAGGCCTGCGAGAACGGCACGCCGACCTGCAGCAGGTACTTGCAATAGCCGCGCAGCATCGCGATCTGGCGCCAGTCGAGATCGGCGCCCAGCACGAGGCGGTTGAAGCCGTCGTTCTCGGCGTCGCCGCGCCACACGCGATCGAAGGCCTCGGTAAAGGCCTGCGCGCGGGCGTCGACGTCGATCGCGCCGCTCACCGCCTCGACGTGGAAGTCCTGGATGTAGAGCGCAGTGCCTTCGACCTCGATACGCGTCGGATGCTCGGTGAGCACGCGAAGACCGAGGTTCTCCATGACCGGCAACACGTCGGACAGCGGAATGTCGCCGTCACGGCGGTAGAGCTTGAGATGCAGCACGTCGCCGCCCGCGTCCGCGGATGGATGGGTGTAGAAACTCAGCTGCAGCGCATCCGACGCGGCGAGTGCATCGAGCTTCTCGACATCGGTCGCGGCCGCAGCCGGCGAGGCGTCTTCGATATAGGCAGGCGCCAGCACCCGGCCGATCCGGCCGGCCAGGCGCAGACCCTCGCCTTCGCCGTGGCGCACCACCAGTTCGTCGCGCAGGTTGTCCTGCCAGTTGCGCACGATCGCCTGCAGCGCCTGCTCCAGCGCGCCCTGGTCGATGTCGGACGCGACGCCGCCACGCGGACGTACGATCAGATGCAGCTGCGCCAGCGGCGATTCGCCGAGCACGACGCTTGCATCCACGTGGTCGGCCTGCATGACCTCACGCAGCAGCTGTTCGATGCGGCGACGCACGTCGGTGTTGAAACGGTCGCGCGGAATGTAGACCAGCACCGAATAGAAGCGGCCGTAGCGGTCCTTGCGCAGGAACAGGCGGCTGCGCACGCGCTCCTGCAGGCCGAGGATGCCGGTGCCGAGACGGAACAGCTCGTCCGGTGTCGACTGGAACAGCTCGTCGCGCGGCAGCGTTTCGAGCAGATGCTTGAGCGCCTTGCCGCTATGGCCGGTCGGCTTGAGGCCGGATTCGGTCATCACATGTTCGAAGCGCTCGCGCACCAGCGGAATGTCCCACGGACGACGCGTGTACGCACTCGACGTGTACAGACCGAGGAAACGCTGCTCACTGACGACATTGCCCGAATCGTCGTAACCGAGGATGCCGATGTAATCCATGTAGCCGGGACGGTGCACGGTCGAGCGCGCACTGGTCTTGGTCAGGATCAGCGCATCGATCAGGCCTTCGCGGCGCAATGCATCGGCACCGAGTTCACTGATCGGGCGCGACTTCACCGCGCCGGGCGTACGCAGCAGGCCCATGCCGCTGTCGGGCACGGCTTCGAGACGCGCGTCGTCGCCCTTTCGACGGACCTTGTAGGCGCGATAGCCGAAGAACGTGAAGTGATCGCTCGCGGCCCAGCGCAGGAATTCCTGCGCTTCGTCGCGACTGGATTCCGACACCGGAATCTTCTGCGACTCGAGATCCGTCGCCATCTGCAACATCTTTTCGCGCATCGCCGGCCAGTCGGCGACGATCACCCGCACGTCGTCGAGCACGCCGCGCACCAGCGCTTCGATGCGCGCGTTCTCTTCCGGCGTCTGCCGGTCGATCTCCAGATGCATCACCGATTCGGCGTCGCCCTCGCCCACGCCGGTCAGACGGCCGGCGCGGTCACGCGTGATCGACAGCACCGGATGACCCAGCACGTGCACGCCGATGCCCTGTTCGGCCAGCGCCATCGTCACCGAGTCGACCAGGAACGGCATGTCGTCGTTGACGACCTGCAGCACCGTGTGCGGCGATTCCCAGCCATGGGTCTTCATCACCGGATTGAACAGGCGCACATTCGCCGTCCCCGGCTTGCGCTTGCCGGCGAAATCGAACAGGTCCGCGGCAAGCGCGGCCCAGCCGTCGGCCGTGTGCAGCGGCAGCTCATCCTCGGTCATGCGGCGGTAGAAGGCCTGCGCGAAGGCGCTGGCATCCGCATGTGCGGCCTTGCCGGCGCGGCGGCGCACGGCGTCGAAGATCGGGTCGAGCAGGCCGAGACCGGCGCGGCGCGGCGGCGCGGGCAGCACGCTCATGGTCGTCTTCTTCGCCGGCGCGGCGGCTTTCGTGGATTTCACGGGCGCGGCGGCCGCGGCGGATTTACCTGTCTTGCGGGATGAGGTCATGACGACAAACGTTCCGATGCAATGAGGCCCGCGTTCTCACGCGGGCCGACGGGAAGGAATTTCTCAATACGACGCGGTCGCGCGTGCGACCGGGTCGGGAACCACCGACGCCGCGCGGCCACGGGGGCGGCGCAAGCGACGGACACACGCGATGCTGGCGTGGAGAAGCGGCATGCGGATCAGCGCAAGCCGGTCTCGTTGCGGGCGATCACCAGACGCTGGATCTCGCTGGTGCCTTCGTAGATCTCGGTGATCTTGGCGTCGCGGAAATACCGTTCGATCGGCATCTCCTTCGAGTAGCCCATGCCACCGTGGATCTGCAGCGCCTGATGGGTGATCCACATCGCGGCTTCCGACGCGGTGAGCTTGGCGATCGCCGCCTCGTTGCTGAAGCGCTTGCCCTCGCCCTTGAGCCAGGCCGCGCGCAGGGTGAGCAGCAGCGACGCATCGAGCTTGCACTTCATGTCAGCGATCTTGGCCTGCGTCATCTGGAACGCGCCGATCGGCTGACCGAAGGCCTTGCGCTCCTTGACGTAGGCGATAGTGGATTCATACGCAGCGCGGGCGATACCGATGGCCTGGGACGCGATACCGATGCGGCCGGCGTCGAGCACGCCCATCGCGATCTTGAAGCCCTGGCCTTCCTCGCCGAGCACGTCACCGGCCTGGGCGACGTAGTCCTGGAACTCGATCTCGCAGGTTGCCGAGGCGCGGATGCCGAGCTTGGGCTCGGTCTTGCCGCGGTGGAAACCGTCGCGGCTGCCGTCGACGAGGAACGCGGTGATGCCGCGCGCGCCCTTGTCGGGCTCGGTGACCGCGAACAGCACGAAGTACTTGGCCACCGGGCCGGAGGTGATCCAGCTCTTCTTGCCGTTGATGACATAGCTGCCGTCGGCCTGCTTGACCGCGCGGCACTTCATCGCCGTGGCATCGGAACCCGACTGCGGCTCGGTCAGCGCGAAGGCGCCGATCTCGCGACCTTCGGCAATCGCGCGCACGTATTCCTGCTTCTGCGGTTCGGTACCGTGGGTCAGGATGCCGTTGCAGAACAGCGAGTTGTTGACCGACATGATCGTCGAGTGCGCGGCATCGGCCGCGGCCACTTCCACCATCGCCAGCACGTAGGAGATCGGGTCCATGCCCGCGCCGCCGTACTCGTCGGGCACTTCGATGCCCATCAGGCCGTTCTCGCCCAGCACCTTCATGTTCTCGACGGGGAAGTCACCGGTCCGGTCGTGATGCTCGGCGCTGGGTGCGATCCGTTCCTGGGCGATCCGTCGCGCGATGTCCTGGATCATCAACTGCTCTTCGCTGAAACCGAACTCCACGGCGTGCAACTCCTGGTCGAAAAACGATCCGGCGATTGTACCGTTCCCACCCGGTAAAACACCCGCAGAACCGGTTCCGCAGTGCAGCATGAATCATCCGGAAACGCCGGAACATGTGCGGCGCTCCGCATCGTCCAAACCGTGTAGAACCGGCCCGGCGCGCGTGACCGCAACGTGACGTCGACGCGTGCAAACCTTGACCACACGTGTGCGCGCCCCGACAATTATCTCTATATCGCGATATGGGGATATTTGATGGATCTGGAGGCCTGGTCCGCGCGCCTGAAAGTGCTCGCCGACCCTACGCGTGTCCGACTGCTCGCCCTGCTCGAAGTCGAAGAACTCACTGTGGCCGAGCTGTCCTCGATCACCCGCCTCGCCCAGCCCCGCGTGTCCACGCATCTGGCGCGGTTGAAGGAGGCCAACCTCGTGCGCGACCGCCGCGCGGGCGTGTCCGCCTACTACCGCTTCGACGATGCCGCCCTCGATCCTGCGCAGCGCGCCCTGTGGCAGGCGCTGTCGACCGGCAGCGACGATCCGCTGCTGCGCCAGGATGCCGAACGCACGCCCGCCGTGCTGGCGACGCGCGCCGCCGACCAGAGCTGGGCAGATACGGTCGCCGGCGACATGGAACGTCACTACTCGCCCGGCCGCACCTGGGAAGCCCTGGCACGTTCCGCGCTGCCGCTGCTGGAAACCGGCGACGTGCTCGACATCGCATCCGGGGACGGCGTGCTGGCCGAACTGTTGGCGCCGCACGCGCATCGCTACGTCTGTCTGGATGCCAGCCGGCGCGTGGTCGCGGCGTCGACCGAGCGACTCAAGCGTTTCACCAATGTCGAAGTGCGCGAGGGCGACATGCATGCCCTGCCCTTCGAGGCCGCCAGTTTCGATCTCGTGGTGCTGATGCACGCGTTGACCTACGCGACCAAGCCCGCGCAGGCCGTCATCGAAGCCGCGCGCGTGCTGCGGCCCGGCGGCCGGCTGCTGCTGTCGAGCCTGGACCGCCACGGCCACGAGACCGCCGTGCAGGCCTACGGCCACGCGAACCTCGGCTTCCCGGACAAGGAACTGCGCCGCTTCGTCACCAAGGCCGGGCTGGAGATCCACAGCGCCGAAACGGTGACGCGCGAGAAGCGTCCGCCGCATTTCCAGGTGATCTCGATCATCGCGAGAAAACCATGACCACCTGGTTGCACCCCGGACGCGTCGCCGCGCTCGATGCCGCGCTGGCCAAACGCATCCTCGTGCTCGACGGCGCAATGGGCACGATGATCCAGCGCTTCAAGCTGACCGAGGCCGACTATCGCGGCGAGCGCTTCGCGCAAGGCTACGACGCGCTGTACGCCGCCGAAGGCCACGCCCATGGCGACGGCTGCGGCTGCGAAAGCCATGACCAGCGCGGCAACAACGATCTGCTCACGCTCACGCGGCCCGACATCATCCAGGGCATCCACGCCGACTACCTCGCCGCCGGCGCGGACATTGTCGAGACCAATACCTTCAACTCGACCGCGGTCTCGCTGGCCGATTACCGCCTGCAGCATCTGGTCCACGAGCTCAACCGCGAAGGCGCCGCACTGGCACGTGCGGCCTGCGACGCCGCGCAGGCGCAAACCCCCGATCGCCCGCGTTTCGTGGCCGGCATCCTCGGGCCTACCAGCCGCACGGCCTCGATCAGCCCCGACGTCAACGATCCCGGCTATCGCGCGGTGACCTTCGACGAGCTGGTCTCGATCTATCGCGATGCCACCCACGGCCTGATCGACGGCGGCGCCGACATCATCATGGTCGAGACCGTCTTCGACACGCTCAACGCGAAGGCGGCGCTGTACGCGATCGAGACCGTCTTCGACGATCGCGGCGGGCGCCTGCCGGTGATGATCTCCGGCACGATCACCGATGCCTCGGGGCGCACGCTGTCGGGCCAGACCGCCGAGGCGTTCTGGTACTCGCTGCAGCACGCGCGTCCGCATGCGGTGGGCCTCAACTGCGCGCTCGGCGCAAAGGACCTGCGTCCGCACGTCGAAACGCTGTCGCAGATCGCGCAGACGTATGTGTCCTGTCATCCTAACGCCGGCCTGCCGAATGCATTCGGCGGCTATGACGAAACGCCCGAGGACATGGCCGAGGTGCTGCACGAATTCGCGACCGCCGGCCTGTTGAACATCGTCGGCGGCTGTTGTGGCACCTCGCCCGACCATATCCGCGCGATCGCCGGGGCCGTCGCCGATGTCGCGCCGCGCCGACCGCCCGCGACGCTGGACGCCGCCGCATGACGCGTCCCCGCCATACCCGCCTGTCCGGCCTCGAGCCGCTGGTCGTCACGCCGGAACTGCTCTTCATCAACGTCGGCGAGCGCACCAACGTCACCGGCTCGGCGGCGTTCCGCAAGCTGATCAAGGAAAACCGCTACCCCGAGGCCGTCGAGGTCGCCCGCCAGCAGGTCGAAAGCGGCGCGCAGATCCTCGACGTCAACATGGACGAGGGCATGCTCGATTCCGAGCATGCGATGACGACGTTCCTCAACCTGATCGCCGCCGAGCCCGACATCGCGCGCATTCCGGTGATGGTCGACTCCTCGAAGTGGACCGTCATCGAGGCCGGCCTGAAATGCCTGCAGGGCAAGGGCGTGGTCAACTCGATCTCGCTCAAGGAAGGCGAAGCGGCATTCCTCGAACAGGCGCGCAAGGTGCTGCGCTATGGCGCGGCGGTCGTGGTCATGGCCTTCGACGAGGTCGGCCAGGCCGATACGAAAGCACGCAAGGTCGAGATCTGCACCCGCGCCTATGAATTGCTGACCGAAGTCGTCGGGTTTCCGCCCGAGGACATCATCTTCGACCCCAACATCTTCGCGATCGCGACCGGCATCGCCGAGCACGACAACTACGCGGTCGACTTCATCGAAGCCACCCGCGAGATCAAGGCGACGCTGCCGCACTGCCACATCTCGGGCGGAGTTTCCAACGTGTCGTTCTCGTTCCGCGGCAACGAGGTCGTGCGCCAGGCGATCCACGCGGTGTTCCTGTTCCACGCGATCAAGGCCGGCATGGACTTCGGCATCGTCAACGCCGGCGCGATGCCGATCGTCGACGATCTGGATCCCGAGCTGCGCGACTGCGTCGAGGACGTGGTGCTCAACCGGCGCAGCGATTCGACCGAGCGCCTGCTCGATCTCGCCGAACGCTACAAGGGCAAGAAGGGCGCGGCGCGGGTCGAGAACACCGCCTGGCGCGAGGCACCGGTGCAGCAGCGGCTCACCCATGCGCTGGTGCACGGCATCGACCAGTACGTGGTCGAGGACACCGAGGAGGCACGGCAGTCGTTTACGCGTCCGCTGGATGTCATCGAAGGCCCGTTGATGGCCGGCATGAACGTCGTCGGAGATCTGTTCGGCGCCGGCAAGATGTTCCTGCCGCAGGTGGTCAAGTCGGCGCGCGTGATGAAGAAGGCGGTCGCCTATCTGCTGCCCTACATCGAAGCCGAGAAGCTGCGCACCGGCGACGCCGGCAAGAACAACGGCCGCGTGCTGATGGCGACGGTCAAGGGCGACGTGCACGACATCGGCAAGAACATCGTCGGGGTGGTGCTCGCCTGCAACAACTTCGAAGTGGTCGATCTCGGCGTCATGGTCGCCACCCAGACCATCCTCGACAAGGCGCGCGAAGTGCAGGCGGACGTGATCGGTCTGTCGGGGCTGATCACGCCGTCACTCGAGGAAATGAGTCACGTCGCCCGCGAGATGAAGCGCCAGGGCTTCGAGACGCCGCTGCTGATCGGCGGCGCGACGACCTCACGCGCGCACACCGCGTTGAAGATCGCGCCGCATTACGCGTCGCCGACGGTCTGGGTGAAGGACGCCTCGCGCGCGGTCGGCGTGGTGCAGTCGCTGATCAGCCCGGAACTGCGCGGCGCGTTTGTCGCCGCCAACGATGCCGACTATGCCGAGATCCGCCAGCGCCATGCCAATCGCGGCGACGCGAAGCGGCTGGTATCGCTGACCAAGGCCCGCGCGCAGCGCTTCGACGGCGACTGGAGCCAGTACACGCCACCCATGCCCAACAAGCCGGGTGTGCATGTGTTCGACGACTATCCGCTCGACGATCTGGTCCAGATCATCGACTGGACGCCGTTCTTCAACGCCTGGGAACTGTTCGGGAAGTACCCGGCGATTCTCAGCGACGACGTCGTCGGCCCGCAGGCGACCGAGTTGTTCAACGACGCGAAAGCGATGCTGCGCAGGATCGTCGACGAGAAGTGGCTGACCGCAAAGGCCGTGTTCGGCCTGTGGCCGGCCAACAGCGTCGGCGACGACGTGGTGCTGCAGCACGCGGACGGCGAGGCCACCCTGCACTTTCTGCGCCAGCAGGTCGACAAGCCGGTCGAGCGTCCGGACTTCTGCCTCGCCGATTTCATCGCGCCCAAAGACAGCGGCGTCGACGACTGGATCGGCGCATTCGCGGTCACCGCCGGCATCGGCATCGATCCGCACGTCGCCCACTTCGAGGCCGCGCACGACGACTACAACGCGATCCTGCTCAAGGCGCTGGCCGATCGTCTGGCCGAAGCGCTGGCCGAACGGCTGCACCAGCGCGTACGCACCGATTACTGGGGCTATGCGACCGACGAAAGCCTCGACAACGATGCGCTGATCGCCGAGAAGTACCGCGGCATCCGCCCGGCGCCCGGCTATCCGGCGTGCCCGGAACACAGCGAGAAAGGCCGGTTGTTCGAACTGCTCGATGCGACCGCGCACACCAGCATGACGCTGACCGAAAGCTTCGCGATGCTGCCGACCGCGGCGGTCTCGGGCTACTACTTCAGTCATCCCAAGAGCCAGTATTTCGTCGTCGGCCGCGTCTCCAAGGAACAGGCGCAGGACTACGCCAAGCGCAAGCACGCGACGCTCGCGCAGGTCGAACGCTGGCTCGCGTCGAACCTCGATTACGACCCGGAATAGCGCCGCGCGCGGGCATGGACACATGACCGCCACCCGGCGGTCGTTAGGCTGGTCCGTCCTTTCATCGAACAAGGACGCCCGCATGTCCCGACGCCCCGGCGCATTCGTTACGCTCGCCGCCACCGCCTGCCTCGCCGCCTGCAGCGGCCCCGCACAGGACGCAGCGAACACCGGCGCATCCGCCGCTGCGCCCGAAGCCGACACCGGCGTGATCGTCATCGACAACGCGCGCGTGTTCGACGGCACACGCGATCTGGGCGAAGTTTCGCTGGTGATCCGCGACGGCCTGATCGAACGTATCGCCGAGTCCGGCGCACGCGATCTGCCCGAAGGCGCCGAACGCATCGACCATCGCGGCCGCTTCGTCATGCCGGGCCTGGTCAACGACCACGCGCATGTCGGCAACACCCGCGGCACCGAGCACGGCGACCGTTTCTACACGCAGGATCAGGTCTCGGCCGATCTGCGCCAGTTCCAGGCGTACGGCATCACCACGGTCACCTCGCTGGGTATGAACGGCAGTGCGTTCGGCGAGATCCGCAACGCGATCAATGCAGACCCGATGCTCGGCGCCCAGCTCTACGGCGCCGGCGGCGGTGTCGGTACGCCCGATGGCGCGCCGCCGGCTGCGAACATGGGCCTGGCGGACGATCCCGTCGCCCGCCCTGCCGATGCAGACGGCGCCCGCGCCGCAGTGCGCGCGCAGGCCGAATCCGGCGTCGATCTGATCAAGCTCTGGGTCGACGATCTCGGCGGCAAGTCGCCGCAGATGACGCCCGAGGTCTACAAGGCCGCGATCGACGAAGCGCATCGCCACGACCTGCTGGTCGCTGCGCACATCCACGATCTGGCGCCGGCCGCCGATCTCGTCGCCAGTGGCGTCGACATCATTGCCCACGGGATCCGTGACCAGGCGATCGGTACGCCGCTCGTCGACGCGATGAAGGCGGCGGGCACCGGCTACATCGCCACGCTGCAGATCGATGAAGCGAACTACATCTACGCCGAGCAGCCGGACTGGCTGGACACGCCGTTCCTGCGCAACGCCCTGCCCGCCTCGGTGCGCGCGCAGTGGTCGGATGCGGCATGGCGCGAAAAGAAACTCGCCGATCCGGCGACGCAGGCCCACCGCGACGCGCTGGCGGTGAATCTCGCCAACCTGTCGACGCTGCGCGAGGCCGGCGTGCGCATCGGCTTCGGCACCGATGCCGGCGCACTGCCGCATCGCGTGCCGGGCTTCGCCGAGCATCGCGAACTGGAACTGATGGTCGACCAGGCCGGCTTCAGCCCCGAACAGGCGCTGGTCGTCGCCACGAGCGCGGCTGCGCAGTTGCTGCGCTTCGACGATCGCGGCGTGCTGCAGCCGGGCAAGCGCGCCGACTTCGTCGTGCTGTCGGCCGATCCGCTGACCGACATCCGCAATACGCGCAGTATCGAAGCGGTGTGGCAGGCTGGTCGCAAGGTGGCCGGTCCGATCACCGACTACGACGCGCAGGCGCGGGACTGATCAAAACGCTGTCGCGATCCGCGCTCCGGCGCGGGTCGCGATGTCGGCGCTACGAGACCGTCAGGGCAACAGAAAGGACACGCCGAAACCGCCGGTCCAGTCGTCCTCGTCATCGGCGAATCCGCGCAGCACCGACAGATCCAGTTGCACCGCAGGCGCGAGGCGCCAGGTGATGCCGGTGCCCAGCGCGCGTGAGCGCTGCGCGCCGGTACCGAAACCGGCTTCCACGTAGGCACCGACGGTTTCGGTCGACAGGAACGTGTAACTCGGTGAGACGGTCCAGCCGGTGCCGTTCTCGTCGCGCGTGCCGTTGACGTAGAACGCGAGATCGCCGGTGGCCACGCTGACACCGAGATCCTGCTGCGCACGCTCGGCGCGGATGTCGGACGCGCCGGTCAGCACGCCCTGCCGCGCGAGCACTGCCCACTCCATGTCGTCGTTCGAACCCGGCAACACCCACTTCAATGCGACGCTGCTGTCGCCACCGCCGTGCACGCGCTCGCGCGCATCGACGCTGCGCGTGCGCTCCCACACCCGGCTGTCGCTGCCGAGTTGCAGTTCGAGATCAGCGCCCAGGCCCACGCGCAACAGACTCGCAGCGGCGTAGCGCGTGGTACGCACGCCGTCGCTGTCGTCGTGGCTGAAGTCAGGCAGGCCCTGCTCCCAGGCGATCTGCCCGGGGGCCAGCACCGACGGCGAGAAGCCGATGCCAGGCCGGTCGAATTCGACCTCCGACGCGTCTTGGGCCTGCACGGCCGCGCAGGCGGACAAAAGCAGGCCAATCGCACCTGCACGCATCGCGACACGCACCGGCGCGGCCGTGATCACCAGACGAGATCGTCCGGGACCTGGTACTTCGGATCGCTGTAGGGGTCATCCCCGGCCGGCGCGTCCGGATCAATCCGCAGCGCTACCGACGGCGCGAAGATCGCACCGGCCTCTTCCAGCACCGCAGCGGTCACCAACATGTAACGGCCGTTGAGCTGCACGACACCGAGCTCGCCAGCGTTGAGCGCCTTGAGCTGGGCCTCGTCGACGTGGATGCGCTTGATCTTGCCGCCGTACTCGAAGTGGCGGGCGATCTCGGCCTCTTTGATGTTGAGCGACTTGTCGGCCAGGAACACCTCGAGCTTCGCGCGCGCCTCGCGGCGCAGCCGGGCGTCTTCCTGCTTCACGCGCTCGGCCTCCATGCGCTCGTCCTTCTCGCGCTGGGCGCGGATGGCGAAGGCCTTGGCCAGATCGATGTCTTCGCGCGGCGGGCGCTTGCCCTGCGGCGCGCCGCGGCGCTCGGTGTTCGGGCGCGGCTTGCCGTCGCTGCGCGGTGCGCCGCTGTTGCGGGCCTGCGGACGCGCGGGAGTGTCGCCACGCGGCGCGCCAGGCTTGCCATCGGCGCTGCGGCCGGCAGGCCGAGGGCCGCGACGGTCGTCGGGCCGCGGACGACGCTCGTCGCGGCGCGGATTGGGCTTGGGCGCAGCCGGAGCCGGCGCCTTGAATCCGAGGCCGAGCAGCTGGTCGCGGAGGGAATCGGTCATCGCTGTCGTACTCAGTAATGCGGGGGTGGCGGTTCTTCCGACGCATCGGGGAACTGCACGGTGCGCGCCTGGCGCAGGTCGTCCATCATCCGGCGCAGCAGCCCGGTCTGGGCGCTCAGCTCGAGTCGTGCCTGGCTCAGCGCATCGTTGAGCTCGCCGATGGTCTGCTCCTGGAACGCGAGTCGCGTTTCCAGTTCGGTGACGCGCGATTCCAGCGCGTCGTGTCCGGTGTCATTCATTGCATTCTCGATGGACCGGCGCGCCGCACGGGGCGGCGCACCGGCCAGGGTCTTACTTGACGATGTCCTGCAGCTCGACTTCGAACACCAGCGCCTGGTTCGGACCGATCGGACCCGAGCCCATTTCGCCGTAGCCCAGCGCCGCCGGGATCCACAGCTCGTACTTGCTGCCGACCGGCATCAGCTGCAGGCCTTCCTGCCAGCCCGGAACGACCTGGTTGAGCGCGAACTGCGCCGGCTCGCCGCGATCGATCGAGCTGTCGAAGGTTTCGCCGTTGAGCAGCGTGCCCTTGTAGTGCACGCGCACGGTGTCGTTCGGGCCCGGCTTGGCGCCGGTGCCTCCGGTGATCACGCGGTACTGCAGGCCCGATGCGGTGGTCTGCACGCCGTCGCGCTTGCCGTTCTCGGCGAGGAACTTCTCGGCCTCGGCGGCATTGGTCTTCGACTTCTCTTCCATCTCCGCGACCTGCTTGGCCTGCATGCGCTCACCGAACTTCTGCATGATGCCCATGGCCTGCTCGTCGGTGATCTCGATGGCCTTGTCGTCGAGCGTTTCGCTGATCGCGCGCTGCAGCGTCTTGACGTCGACCTCGTCCTTGATCTGCTTGAGCTGCTCGCCCATCTGGTTGCCGATGATGTAGCTGATCTGCTCGCGCTCGCCCTTGAGGCCGGCGATCTCGCCGCCTTCGGCCGGCGTTTCCGCAGCCGCGCCTTCGACCGGCTTGCCGGTCTCCTTGTCGATCGGCTTGCAGGCGATCATCGCCAGCGGCAGGACGGCGGCGAGGCCGGCGATGGCGAGGCGCTTGGTGTTCTTCATGCGGTCAAAACTCCGGGGATGAGGGATCTGGAACGGACGGCCGCAGATGGCGGACGACGGGAGGTGGAGCGGAGAGGTCAAAGAATGTCGATCAGTTCGACATCAAAGATGAGCGTCGAGTTCGCGGGAATGTTCGGCGGACTGCCGCGCACACCGTAGGCCAGCTCGCCGGGAATCCAGAAGCGGTACTTGCCGCCGATCGGCATCAGCTGCAGGCCTTCGGTCCAGCCGGCGATGACTTGGTCGAGGCCGAACACGGCCGGTTCGCCGCGGCTGTAGGAACTGTCGAACTCGGTGCCGTCGAGCAGCGTGCCCTTGTAATGCACACGCACGCGATCGCTGGCGCGCGGGCGCGGGCCTTGGCCCTGCTTCTCGACGCTGTACTGGATGCCCGACGCGGTCGCGAACACGCCCGGCTTGCCGCGGTTGGCGGTCATGAAGGCGATACCGGCCTGGCGGTTGTCGTCGGCGGCGCGCGCTGTGCGCATCTGGCCGCGCGTGATCATGGTCTGGCGCACGCGGGTGATCTCGTCAGCCGAGAGCGTCGGTGGCTTGCCATCGACCGTGTCGCGGACGCCCCGCATCAGAGGCGCGATGGCGATCTCGTCGCGCATCGCGGTCAGCGAACGTCCGACATCGGCGCCGAGCATCTGGCCGACCTTGGCGCGATCCACCGCAGGCGGTTCGCTGCCCGGTGGCAGGCCCGGCACCGGACGGCCGCTGCGCGAGGCCACGCGCTGCGCCAGCGCCTGGCCGATGCGCTGGGTTTCCGCCTGGTCGAGCGTCGGCGGCTTGCCGGCGAGCGCGGCCGTCACCGCGGCTTCGAACGCGGCCAGATCGAGATCGGGGGTCACCTGGGCCAGCTGCGCAGCCATGTCCATTCCGACCACGTAACTGCTTTTGTCGCGATCGGTGCCTTCGGCGGCCACGGCCAGCGTGGCGACCGGTGCCAGCAGCAACGCAAGGGCTGCGGCACGCATCTGATTCAACATCCGCATGGTTCTCCTGCCCCGGATGCGGGGCGATGCAGCCGGCTATTGTCGCGGGCGCGCGGCGGCGGAGCAATCGGGCCCGCCGCGGGCTTCAGCGGGCGGCGGGCCTGGGCGCGGCCAGCGCGCGCTCGATCGCCGCGAGGATCTCCGGATCATCCGGCTTGGTGCGGCTGCCCCACTGTCCCAGCACCCGCCCGTCGCGACCGACTAGATACTTGTGGAAGTTCCACTGCGGCGCCTGCCCGGTGGCCTCGGTGAGTTGCTTGTACATGGGCGTGGCATCGGGACCGACCACGTGCACCTTCTGGAACATCGGGAACTTCACGCCGTAGGTCAGCGTGCAGAACTCCTGGATCGCGGCCTCGTCCTCGAACTCCTGTTCCTTGAAGTCGCCGGACGGAAAGCCCAGCACCGCGAACCCGCGCGGGCGCAGACGCGCATGCATGGCTTCGAGCGCTTCGTATTGCGGCGTGAAACCGCATTTGCTGGCGGTGTTGACGATCAACACCACGTCGCCGCCGTAGGCGCTGCGCAGATCCACGGTCTCGCGGACCGCGAGCTGGCGGAACTGGTGATCGAGCACGCCACGCGGCGCCGCCGGGCCCTGCGCGAACGCCGCACCGGCCATCAGGGTCGCACCCACTGCCAGCGCCACGCGCCGGAACCACCAATTGCCCCGCATGTCGCGATCTCCTGGATGGCCGGCGGACCGTGCCATCAGTTGGGTAGAAATTTCTGTAAGGCACGTTGACACCTGCTGCTGTGGTGTTATAGTCACCTACAACACCTACCCACTAGAGCAGGACGGTCCTCATGAACCGCAGGCTCCACACCCCGATCATCGCATGCACCGCCTCCGCCCTGGCGCTCTCGGCCGGCCTGCTGTTTGCCGGCCCGGCGCTGTCGGCCGGCGAGCTCGCACCTCCGCCCGTCGCCGTTGCGGTCGCCGTGAAGGCCCGCGCCCAGGCCGAGCGCGCTGCGACGACGACCGACATCGAAGCGGAAACTCCGCGTCCCCGCACCCGCCGTGCGCGCAGCGGCTTTGCCCTGCCGTACTTCTCGTTCGCGCGGGGCGCTGGTGGAAGGAGCTGACGCCATGGCCAACATCGAATGGAGCGACGGCGCTCCCATCTACCGCCAGCTGAAGGAACGCGTCATCGCGATGATGCTCGACGGCGTCCTGAAGCCCGGCGATGCGCTGCCCTCGGTGCGCCAGGTGGCCGCCGACTACCAGCTCAACCCGATCACCGTCTCCCGCGCCTATCAGGAACTTGCCGACGAGGCGCTGGTGGAGAAGCGCCGCGGCCTGGGCATGTTCGTCACCGAGGAAGCCTCGAAGAAGCTGCGCAGCAGCGAACGCGAGCGGTTCCTGCACGACGAATGGCCACAGGTGGTGGAACGGATCGAACGCCTGGGGCTGTCGACCCGGGACCTGCTGCAGTCCATCGGCAATGGAGCCAACGAATGAACGCCGTCATCGACACCCCGGTGATCACCGCGCGCAACCTCACCAAGACCTACAAGGGCGCGCGTGCGCTCGACGGCACCAGCTTCCAGATTCCGGCCGGCCGCATCGTCGGCCTGATCGGTCCCAACGGCGCCGGCAAGACCACCGCGTTGAAGGCGCTGCTCGGCCTGATCCGCTTCGACGGCGAGATGTCGGTGCTGGGCCGCGATCCGCGCACCGAACGCGATGCACTGATGAACGATGTCTGTTTCATCGCCGATGTCGCCGTGCTGCCGCGCTGGATGCGGGTGCGTGACGCGATCGATTTCGTCGAAGGCGTGCATCCCCGTTTCGACCGTGCGCGCTGCGAGCGTTTCCTCGCCAACACCAAGCTCGGTCCGAAGCAGCGCGTGCGCGAAATGTCCAAGGGCATGATCGTGCAGCTGCATCTGGCCCTGGTAATGGCGATCGACGCCAAGCTGCTGGTGCTCGACGAGCCGACGCTCGGCCTCGACATCCTGTATCGCAAGCAGTTCTACCAGCGCCTGCTGGAGGACTACTTCGACGAGCAGAAGACGATCATCGTCACCACGCATCAGGTCGAGGAGATCGAGCACATCCTCACCGACGTGCTCTTCATCCAGAACGGCAAGATCGTGCTGGACGCGCCGATGGACGATGTCGGCGAACGCTTCGTCGAAGTGCTGGTCAACGCCGAACACCTCGACGCCGCCCGCGCCCATCGTCCGATCGACGAACGCGCCCTGCCCTTCGGCAAAACCGTGATGCTGTTCGACAACGTGCCCGTTTCCACGCTGTCGACGTACGGCGAAACCCGCACCCCGGGCCTGGCCGACCTGTTCGTGGCCACGATGAAAGGAGCCTACGCATGAATGCCGCCGCCGACCACGTGGACGCCCCGGTTCCGTCCCGCACATTCGCATCGACCCATCCGACCCACCGCTTCCGTCTGCTGCTGCGGCGCGAGTACTGGGAGCACCGTGGCGGCATCTTCTGGGCGCCGATGATCGCCGGCGGCGTGTCACTGCTGCTGTCGCTCGGCCTGCTGGTCGCCGGCATCGTGTTCGCCCACAAGGCGGTCGCGGAGGGCAACCTGGTCCAGCACAACGGCGTGACCATCAACGGTCTGGATCTGGGCACATTGGCCCAGCAGCTGACCAGCGATGATCTCTACCAGCTGTCGGAAGGCATCACGATCACGCTGGCGCTGTCGGCAACCTGGCCGTTCCTGGTGATGATCTTCGTCGCCTTCTTCTATTGCCTGGGCGCGCTCTACGACGATCGCCGCGACCGCAGCGTGCTGTTCTGGAAGTCGCTGCCGGTGTCCGACGCGGCCACCGTGCTGTCCAAGGTGGCGACGGTGACGCTGGTGATTCCCCTGTTCGCCACGCTGTTCGCGATCGTCATC
The DNA here is from genome assembly GCA_045810015.1 of Luteimonas sp. GTDB lineage: Bacteria > Pseudomonadota > Gammaproteobacteria > Xanthomonadales > Xanthomonadaceae > Luteimonas. Next base: position 5,530 of record JBJMWR010000021.1, on the reverse strand, counting down.
ATGTTCGCGTTCCTGATCGCCCTGAGCATCGCCGCGGCGGCGCATGGCGCCAACCCTTTCCCGCTGCTCTGGGGCAATGGTTCGGTGTTCCTGTTGTCTGGGCAGTTCCTGGCGGCGATTCCGGTGTACGCGGCCTGGATGTTCCCGACCGTCGGCTGGCTGCTGCTGTGCTCGGCATGGGCCAAGAGCAAGCCCTTCCTGTGGGCGCTGCTGATCCCGCTGGCTCTGGGCGTCGCGACGTCGATGACCGGCCTGCTGCAGCTGATCGGACTGGAGCGCCACTGGCTTTGGGGCAACGTGATTTCGCGGATGCTGCTGGGCACCGTGCCGGTGACCCATCGTGATCTGGCCTACATCCAGTCAGGCGCCGGACCGGCCAACGAAATGTTCTCGCTCCCGGGCATGTACAGCAACTTCCTCGAGCCCTCGATGTGGATCGGCCTCATCGCCGGCGCCGTGATGATCGCGATCTCCATCCGCCTGCGCCGCTGGCGCGAGGAAGGCTGAGCCACCCCGTTTCTCCCCGCCATTGCCTGATTCCGGAGACCACCCATGAAAGCTGCAGCCGTCACCGCATTCGCCCTTGCCCTGTGTCTGCCGCTGGCCGCCTGGTCGGCGCCGCCCGAAACTGGCGGCGTGCGCGAGGAAATCCGTCGGGATCTGGAAGACGCCCGGCGTGACATCCGCACCGATCTCGCCAAGGCCCGCGCCGAACTCGACACCGAGAATCTCGACGTGACCAACAGCCTGCAGGCCAATGGCGATGCGCGCCGCAACCGCAAGGCGAAGACGGAACCGGCGCTGCCGAAGGCCGAGATCACACCGCAGGGCGACTTCCTGATCGAGGGCGAGGCCGTCGCCATCGATGCGGCGCAGCGCCGCCAGCTGCTCGGCTATCGCGGCATGGTCATCGAGGTCGCCAAGGCCGGGATCGACATCGGCGAGGTCAGTGCACTGGCCGCGGTGGACTCCGTCGACCGCGGCGTGTTCTCGCTGATGGTCGGTGCGATGACCGGCAGTCTGGAGCGTGGCATCGAGCGGACCGTGCGCAACACCGTCGGCCCGGGCGTGCTGCTGATCTGCGACCGCATGCCCGCGCTGCGCGAGGCGCAGCAACAGCTCGCCAGCGACCTGCCGGCCTTCCGTCCGTATGCGCGACTGGAAGCCCGCGATGCGGAAAGCTGCCGCAACGAAGTCCGCCGCGAGTTCGCAGGGCGCTGAGGCGAGGCGGCGGCGCCACTCGCGCGACCGCATCGATTCAGGTTAGCGTCAGCCACCACGCACGCCGCCCCTGCACTGACGCAGGCCGGTCACCTCGCCAGGGAGTTCACGACATGACGCCAGCCCACACCGCTCGCCCGCTGCTCGCCACGCTCATCGCCGCATCGCTCGCATTGCCGTTCGCCGCGCAGGCCGAAGACACCCCGCAGTGCCGGCACAGCCAGCCGCGCGACCTGGCGCTGCAGCTCGATGGCGTGCGCACGGTGCGGTTCGAGATCGGCAACAGCAAGCTGCGTGTCGAAGGCGCTGCACGTCCGGACGCAGCCCTGCGCGGTCGCGCCTGCGCATCGAGCGAAGCCATGCTGGCGTCGCTGGTGCTCGAGCAGCAGCGCTCGGGCGACACCCTGACCGTCATCGCGCGCCGCACGTCGAATTCGACCGGCTGGATGGGTAACCAGTACGCCTACATGGATCTTTCAGGCCAGGTGCCGGCGAACGTACTGGTGCAGACCGTCGTCGGCTCCGGCGATGTCTGGGTGACCGGTGTGTCGGCCGCGAGCGCCGATGTCGGCTCCGGCGATGCCGAACTGCGCCGCATCGAAGGCCGCGCGACCGCCAAAGTCGGCTCCGGCGACATCACCGTCGACGAGGCCGGCGAACTCAAGGTGCTGTCGATCGGCTCGGGCGACGTCGAAGCCCGCCGCATCCGCGGCGCGGTCGAAGTCGGCAGCGTCGGCTCGGGCGATTTCAAGCTCGAAGGCGCCGGCGGCGACGTTCGTATCGGCAGCGTGGGCTCGGGCGACATCGACCTGCGCGATGTGCAGGGCAGCGTGCATGTCGGCTCGATCGGCTCGGGCGATGTCGATGCCCGCGGCATCGGCGGCGATCTCGAAGTAGCCGCCAAGGGCAGCGGCGAGGTCTCGCACCGCGACGTGCGCGGCACCGTCAGCGTGCCGCGCAAACGTTGACCTTCTTAACGAGACAGATCCGGAGTCCGACCATGCAGACCTTCCCGTCCCGCGCCCTGCCCCTGGCCCTGCTGCTCGCCTGCGTGGGCACGCTGACCGCGTGCGGGCGTGACGAAGCACCCGCACCCGCGAGCGGCGACGCCACCACGGCGCCGGCCGAGGAAGGCTTCGTCGCGCGCACCACCCGCCGCGCGCTGGAAACGGCGCGCAAGGATCTGGTCGAGAAGAACATCAGCGTCGGCGGCAGCGGCGGTGGCGGGCTGAACATCAACGGCTTCCGTTTCGGCGGCGACGACACCCGCACGTCCAGCCTGCCGAAGGCCGAGATCAGCCCGGCCGGCGACTTTCTGGTCGATGGCAAGACGGTCGAGATCGACGCCGCGCAACGCGAGCTGTTGCTGGCACATCGCGCCAACATCATCTCGATCGCCGAGGCCGGCATCACGATCGGCATCCAGGGCGCCCAGCTCGGCGCCGAAGCCGCGAAGGGCGCGATCGCCAGCGCGCTGTCGGGCCAGTCCGCCGACTTCGAGAAGCGCATGGAAGCCGAGGGCGCGAAGATCGAAGCCGAAGCCGACAAGCTGTGCGACAACCTGCCGCCGCTGCTCGCCTCGCAGCAGGCACTGGCGGCTGCGCTGCCCGCCTTCGAGCCCTACGCCACGATGAACGCGACCGACGTCGAGGACTGCCGCAAGGACACCGTGGTCCACCGCGACGATGCAGCCGCGGAAGTGGATGCCGCGGCGGCGCCGGCCTCGAACTGACGCTGGCGCCCGGCGCTCGCTGCATCGAAACAGAAAAGCCCGGCCATTGGCCGGTTTTTTTTTGGAACACTCAGCGACTCAGCCGCCGCCGCTGGCACCTTCGTGGATGCCGCCCTTGGTCAGTTCGGCGGGATCGAGCAGCGTTTCGAGTTCGGCATTCGACAGGCCGCTGTCCTCGCGGGCGATCTCGAGCACGGGGCGCTGTTCCTTGTAGGCGCGCTTGGCGATCGCCGCGGCCTTCTCGTAGCCGATGATTGGGTTGAGCGCGGTGACCAGGATCGGGTTGCGCGCAAGCGCGGCGTCGACGTTCTCACGGCGCACCTTGAGGCCCGCGATCGCGTCGTCGGCCAGCAAGCGGGTGACGTTCGACAACAGCTGGATCGATTCGAGCAGGTTCGCCGCGATCAACGGCAGCGCGACGTTCAGCTGGAAGTTGCCGGTCTGCCCGGCGACGGTGATCGCGGCGTGGTGGCCGATGACCTGCGCGGCGACCATGACCGTGGCCTCGGGAATCACCGGATTGACCTTGCCCGGCATGATCGAGCTGCCCGGCTGCAGCGCCGGCAGTTCGATCTCACCGAGACCGCCCAGCGGCCCGGAATTCATCCAGCGCAGATCATTGGCGATCTTGATCAAGGCGACCGCGAGCGCATTGAGCTGGCCGGACAGTTCGACGGCGTCGTCCTGGGTGGCGATGCCCTCGAACTTGTCCTCGGCCGAATCGAAACTGGTGCGCGTCAGCGTCGACAGCGCACGCGCGACCTTCTTACCGAATTGCGGATGCGCATTGATGCCGGTGCCGATCGCGGTGCCACCGATCGGCAGGCGGCGCAGGCGCTTGAGCGCATCGCTGAGGCGCGCTTCGGCGGACGCCAGTTGCGACGACCACGCACCGAACTCCTGCGCGAAGGTCAGCGGCATTGCATCCATCAGATGCGTGCGGCCGGTCTTGACCACTTTGCCGAGCGAACGGCCGCGCTTGTCGATCGTGCGGCGCAGGTGCTTGAGCGCCGGCAGCAGGTCTTCGACGACGGCGAGCTGCGCCGACACGCGGATTGCGGTGGGCACCACGTCGTTCGAGCTCTGGCCCAGATTGACGTGGTCGTTGGGATGCACCTTGCGCGTCGCGGTCGAGGCCAGCGTCGCGATGACCTCGTTGGCATTCATGTTCGACGAGGTGCCCGAACCGGTCTGGTAGATGTCGACCGGGAAATGGGCGTCGTGCTTGCCGTCTGCGACTTCGAGCGCCGCGGCGCGGATCGCCTTGCCGGACTTCTCCGGCAGCAGGCCGAGCCCTGCGTTGACCTCGGCGGCCGCGGCCTTGACTAGGCCCAGCGCACGGATGAAACCGCGCGGCATCGGCCGGCCGGAAATCGGAAAGTTCTGCACCGCGCGCTGGGTCTGCGCCCCCCACAGGGCGTCGGCAGGCACCTGCAGCTCGCCCATGCTGTCGTGTTCGGTACGGAACGCATTCGCGTCGTGGGTCTTGCGCATCGATTCGGCTCCAGGAGGGGGAATGACTCGGCTGGCACGGTCGCTGGCGTCGTGCCCGCAGGATACGCGAGGGCCGTACAGGCTAAAATGACGGCTTCGCCCGCTGTGCCCCACGCCTGCCATGTCCGACACCCAGAAGACCGAAGCCGCCCTGCTCGCCCTGTCGCCGCTCGACGGCCGCTACGCCACCAAGGTCGATGCGTTGCGTCCGATCTTCTCGGAGTACGGCCTGATCCGTGCCCGCGTGCGGGTGGAGATCGAATGGCTGCTGGCGCTGGGCGACGAGCCGGGCATCGTCGAACTGCCCGCGTTCGACGACGCGCAGCGCGCCCGCCTCAAGTCGCTTGCGGAGGACTTCTCGGTCAGTGATGCCGCGCGCGTCAAGGCGATCGAACGCACCACCAACCACGACGTCAAGGCGGTCGAATACTTCATCAAGGAGCAGCTCAAGGACGATGCCTCGCTGGCGCCGTCGCTCGAATTCGTGCATTTCGCCTGCACCAGCGAGGACATCAACAATCTGTCCTACGCCCTGATGCTGGCCGAAGCGCGCCGGGATGTGCTGCTGCCGGCGCTCGACAGGCTGATCCAGACGCTGCGCACAATGTCCCACGACCACGCGGCGCTGCCGCTGCTGTCGCGCACGCACGGCCAGACCGCATCGCCGTCGACCGTCGGCAAGGAACTGGCCAACGTCGTCGCCCGCCTGCAGCGCCAGAGCGAGCTTTTTTGGGACGTTGCGCTGACCGGCAAGATCAACGGCGCGGTGGGCAACTACAACGCGCACGTCGTCTCGTACCCCGATGTCGACTGGCCGGCGTTCGCGCAGCGCTTCGTCGAGTCGCTGGGCATCGAGTTCAATCCCTACACCACCCAGATCGAGCCGCACGACTGCGTGGCCGAGATCAGCGATGTGCACAAGCGCATCAACACGATCGGCATCGATCTGTGCCGCGACATCTGGGGCTACATCTCGCTGGGCTACTTTAAGCAGGCCTTGAAGGAAGGCGAAGTCGGCAGCTCGACGATGCCGCACAAGGTCAACCCGATCGACTTCGAGAACGCCGAAGGCAACTTCGGCAT
>JBJMWR010000020.1:0-53685 GCA_045810015.1 Luteimonas sp. | reverse complement strand
CAAAAAAAGCCGGCCCGCTGAACGGACCGGCTTTCCTGATCGGCTGCGCGACCGAGTCGCGCGTCGCACCTCGTTCAGTCGTATCGATAGATATCGACGTCCTTCGTCTCGCGCACGAACAGCAGGCCGATCACGAACGTGATCGCCGCGAAGACGATCGGGTACCAGAGCCCGTTGTACATGTTGCCCGTCTGCGCCACGATGGCGAACGCGGTGGTGGGCAGCAGGCCGCCGAACCAGCCGTTGCCGATATGGTAGGGCAGCGACATCGAGGTGTAGCGGATGCGGGTCGGGAACAGCTCGACCAGATACGCCGCGATCGGGCCGTAGACCATCGTCACGAAGATCACCAGGATCCACAGCAGGAAGATCGTCATCGGGATATTGATGCGATCGGTGTCCGCCTTCTCCGGATAACCGGCGGCATTGAGCGCGCCGCGCAGCTCGGTGCCGAAGCTGCCCTGCTGGGTCTTGAGCGCATCGCCGGCCAGGCCTTCCGCCTCGTACGACGCGACGCTGTTGTCGCCCACGCGCACTTCAGCCAGCGAGCCCGCCGGTGCCGCCTCGACGCTGTATGGCACACCGGCATTCGCGAGCGCGGCGGTCGCCACGTCACAGGAGCTGGTGAACTTGCGCGTACCCGTCGGATTGAACTGGAAGCTGCAGGTGTTCGGGTCGGCCACCACCAAGGCCGGAGACGTGGCCACGGCTTCTTCGATCGCCGGATTGGCGAAGTGGGTCAGACCCTTGAAGATCGGGAAATAGGAGATCGCGGCGATCAGACAGCCCGCCATGATGATCTTCTTGCGGCCGATCTTGTCCGACAGCCAGCCGAAGAACAGGAAGAACGGCGTGCCGAGCAGCAGGGCCGCGGCGATCAGCAGGTAGGACACCGTCAGATCGACCTTCAGCATGCTCTGCAGATAGAACAGCGCGTAGAACTGGCCGGCGTACCAGACCACGGCCTGGCCGGCGGTGGCGCCGAACAGCACCAGCAGCATCAGCTTCAGGTTGCCGCCCTTGACCGAATCACGGAACGGCTGCTTGGAGCCCTTGCCTTCGGCCTTCATCTGCTGGAACAGCGGCGATTCACTCAGCTGCAGGCGGATCCAAACCGACACGCCGAGCAGCACGATCGAACCCAGGAACGGCAGACGCCAGCCCCAGGCTTCGAACGCTTCGACACCGAGGAGCCAGCGGCACAGCAGGATCACGGCCAGCGACAGGAACAGGCCCAGCGTCGCCGTGGTCTGGATGAAGGCGGTATACAGGCCGCGCTTGCCCGCCGGGGCATGTTCGGCGACGTAGGTGGCTGCGCCGCCGTACTCACCGCCCATCGCCAGGCCCTGGGCCAGACGCAGCACGATCAGCATGATGGGCGCCGCGATACCGATCGACGCGTAACTGGGCAGCACGCCGACGAGAAATGTCGAGATGCCCATGATGATGATCGTGACCAGGAACGTGTACTTGCGGCCGATGCGGTCGCCGAGGCTGCCGAAGAAGGCCGCGCCGAAGGGACGCACGAAGAAGCCTGCCGCGAACGCCAGCAGGGTGAAGATCATGCCCGTCGTCGGATTGACGCCACTGAAGAACTGGCGCGACAGGATGATCGCGAGCGAGCCGTACAGATAGAAGTCGTACCACTCGAAGACGGTGCCGAGACTGGACGCGAAGATGACTTTTTTATGGCCCTTCGTCAGCGCGGGCTTGGGTGCCGGGTTGGCGGTCGTGCTGGACATGGGAAGCTTCCCCTCCGAAGCGTTCGTGATGTGTGCGGGGCCGGCGGAATGCCGGCGACCCGGTCAGGCGTGCTGCATGCGGTCGCGGAACAGACGGTGGTGCGGGTGGGGGCCGCTCGCACGCGGCGGTGAAACGCAACAGGGACGGCGCGTGGCCGTCCCTGTCGGGTGGATCAGAACGAGTAGCGGGCCATCGTGTGCAGGCGCATCAGCTCGCCGTCGGCGCCGGATTCGAGCGTGCGCTCGCCCCAGATCGCCTCGACGCCGAAGTCGAGCTTGGGCACCGGCGACCAGATCATGTTCGCGTGCACCGAATGCACCTTGCGGGTCACGCCCAGGCCGGTCCACGCGGTGTCGTTGTCCCACTGCGAGCGCGAATAGAACAGGTTGCCGCGGACCTTCGGCGTAAACACCTGGCGCAGGCCGAAGTAGCCCGCCCAGCCGCCCAGTGCATTGATGTTGCCGGCGCCATCGGCGATCACGTCCTGCTGCACCGTGGCCAGACCGATGTAGCGCCCGATGCCTTCGCCGCCGCTGACCTGGTAGCGGATGTCGGTGCTGTCACCCAGCTTGACCAGGCCACTGACCTGCGCGCCGAAGCCGGTGTCGGTGTTGTCGTTGCCGATGACGGGTTCGTACTTGAGCTGCCGCGCCATGCCCGCGAAGCTGACGTGGCCCCAGTCGCCCTTGTGGGTGTAGCGGGCGATGACGTCGGGAATCGCGCTGTTGTCGCCGGCGATCACGCGCGCGCCGCCGCCGAAGGGCTGCACGGTGGTTTCCGGGCTTTCGATCGACACCACCCACGGGCCGCTGGTGTAACGCAACTGCGGCTGGCGCACGAAGGCGACGCCGTCGGTCGGGCCGACGAAATCGACCGCGTCGAGCAGCGCGTTGGTGTCCATGAAGTTCGACCACGTCTGACCGACCAGCCAGTTGTTGTAGGTCAGGTAGGCGTGGCGCAGCGTCGCACCGTAGGTATTGGTGGCCGCCGAATTGCCGAGCGCGCCGCCGAAGAAATCGAGTTCGACGCGCGCGCCAAGCTTGTCGCCCGAATCGAGCACCGTGCTGGCGTCGAACCACAGGCGCGAGAACTTCAGATGCGCATCGGAATAGGTGTCGGGCGCATTGCCGCCGACCGGGATCGCGCCGGGCACGTAGAAATCGCGGCCCGCGGTGCCCTTGGCGATGTCGCCGTCGGTGGTCTTGGTGACCATCGCATCGGTGCGGATCATGCCGCCCACGGTGAACTTGGTGCCGGGGTTGGCGGTCGGCGTGATCGTCGTCGCCTGGATCGGCGCGGCGGCGCCGGTGCCGGCAGCGACGGGTGCCGGCTGTGCGGCCTGCGCGGTGCGGACCTCGGTCACTACGGTTTCGGTCTGCTGCTGTTGCGTGACCAGCTGCTGGACCATCGCTTCGAGCTGGGCGACGCGCGCTTCGAGCTCGCGTTCCTTGGCGCTCTGCGCGAAGGCGACGCCGGGCAGGGTGAGCGCGGCGAGTACGGCGGCCGCCAGAAGGCGCGGACGTACCTGTTTGATCTGTGTCATCGGGTCTCCCCTCCCAAGGGATGGCGTGAGCAAGTGGTGCAAGGCGGAACGGGTGGAGCGCCCAATGCGGCACGATCCATTTCACGCAGACTGCACGTTGCGGCGGAGCACGCCCATTCCCCATTGGTCGATACTCCGCCGCGCCCCGGTTAGACCAAGGTCTAGCGTGGCGCTCCGGTGAATCCGGCACACTGGCCGGACGTGTTCCCGGAGGCTTCCCGATGTCCAACCCCGCAGAAATCCATCCGGCGCCGGCCGGTTTCGCCGGTCCCGACACCATCACCGCCGAGGTCTACGCGCGCGACTACGCGCGCTCGGTGCAGGACCCGGACGCGTTCTGGGGCGAGGCCGCCAAGCGCCTCGACTGGTTCAAGGCACCGACGAAGATCCGCAACGTCAGCTACGACCTGCAGGACTTCCGCATCCGCTGGTTCGAGGACGGCGAGCTCAACGTCAGCGTCAATTGCCTCGACCGGCACCTGGCGACGAAGGGCGACAAGACCGCGCTGATCTGGGAAGGCGACAGCCCCGACACCGTAGCGCTGCACGTCAGCTACCGCGATCTCCATGCGCGCGTGTGCAAGCTCGCCAATGCGCTGCGCAACCTCGGCGTCGGCAAGGGCGACCGCGTCACCATCTATCTGCCGATGATCGTCGAAGCGGCCGTCGCGATGCTCGCCTGCGCACGCATCGGCGCGGTGCATTGCGTGGTCTTCGGCGGCTTCTCGCCAAATTCGATCGCCGATCGCGTCGCCGACTGCGGCAGCAAGCTCATCATCACCGCCGATGAAGGCCTGCGCGGTGGCAAGTCGGTGCCGCTGAAGGCGAACGTCGATGCGGCGTTGAAGCTGCCGGGCACCAATACCGTCGAGACCGTGCTGGTCGTGCGCCACACCGGTGGCGCGGTCGACATGCAGATGCCGCGCGACCGCTGGTACGACGCCGTCGTCGACGATCAGCCCGACACCTGCGAACCGGAGCGCATGAACGCGGAAGACCCGCTCTTCATCCTCTACACCTCCGGGTCCACCGGCAAGCCGAAGGGCGTGCTGCACACGACCGGCGGCTATCTGCTGTTCGCCAGCTACACGCACGAGGCGATCTTCGACCTGCGCGACAGTGACGTGTACTGGTGCACGGCAGACGTCGGCTGGGTGACTGGCCACAGCTACATCGTCTACGGTCCGCTGGCGAACGCCGCGACGTCGCTGATCTTCGAAGGCGTGCCGAACTATCCCGACGTCTCGCGCTTCTGGAACGTCATCGACAAGCACCAGGTCACGATCTTCTACACCGCGCCCACCGCGATCCGCGCGCTGATGCGCGAAGGCGAAGCGCCGGTCAAGCAGACCTCGCGCAAGTCGCTGCGTCTGCTCGGCAGCGTCGGCGAGCCGATCAATCCCGAGGCCTGGCGCTGGTACTTCGAGGTGGTCGGCGACAGCCGCTGTCCGATCGTCGACACCTGGTGGCAGACCGAAACCGGCGGCATTCTGATTTCACCGCTGCCCGGTGCGATCGACACCAAGCCCGGTTCGGCGACCAAGCCGTTCTTCGGCGTGCAGCCGGCGCTGGTCGATGCCAACGGCGTCGTCCTCGAAGGCGCGGCCGAGGGCAACCTCGTCATCACCGATTCCTGGCCCGGCCAGATGCGCAGCGTCTACGGTGACCACCAGCGCTTCATCGACACCTACTTCAAGGCGTATCCGGGCAGCTACTTCACCGGTGACGGCTGCCGTCGCGACGAGGACGGCTATTACTGGATCACCGGCCGCGTCGACGACGTCATCAACGTCTCCGGCCACCGCATCGGCACCGCGGAACTGGAAAGCGCGCTGGTCGCGCATCCGAAGGTCGCCGAGGCCGCGGTCGTCGGCTTCCCGCACGACATCAAGGGCCAGGGCATCTACGCCTACGTGACCCTCAAGGCCGGCGAGGAGTACAGCGAAGACCTGCGCAAGGAACTGGTCAAGCACGTGCGCAGCGAAATCGGCCCCACCGCATCGCCGGATCACATCCAGTGGGCGCCGGGTCTGCCGAAGACCCGCTCGGGCAAGATCATGCGCCGCATCCTGCGCAAGATCGCCGAGAACGCACCCGACCAGCTCGGCGACACCAGTACGCTGGCCGATCCGTCGGTCGTCGACGCCCTGGTCAAGGAACGGTACATCCCGCAGGCATGAAGCTCACTCGATGACCACCCTGCTGATTGCCGACGATCACCCGCTGTTCCGCGAGGCATTGCGCGGCGCGATTTCCCGCGCCGTGCCGAATGCGCGCCTGCGTGAAGCGCACAACGTTGATGCGCTGTACGCGATGGTCGAATCCGAACCGGATGCCGACCTGCTGATGCTCGATCTCAACATGCCCGGCGTGCACGGCTTCAGCGCGCTGGTGCACCTGCGCGCGCAGTTCCCGCAGTTGCCGGTGCTGATGGTGTCCGCGCGCGAGGAGCCGGCGGTGATGCGTCGTGCACTCGATCACGGCGCATCGGGCTTCGTGCCGAAATCCGCCGATGCCGAAACACTGGCGCGCGCCGTCGCGCAGGTGCTCGATGGCGATCGCTTCGTGCCGGAAGCGGCGGCCCTGGCGCCCGGTGTGTCACCCGGCGAACATGACGTCGCCGCGCGCCTGCGCGATCTCACCCCGCAACAGTTCCGCGTGCTGCAGATGCTCGGCGACGGCATGCTCAACAAGCAGATCGCCTACGAACTGCACGTGTCCGAAGCCACGGTCAAGGCACACATGACCGCGGTGCTGCGCAAGCTCGGTGCATCGAACCGCACACAGGCGGTACTGATCGCCGGCAAGCTTGCGGTGGATCCGGATCCTGACGAGATTCCTGCGGACGCGCGTTGACGCGTTCTAAGCACGCATCGCTTGTGTGACGACCCGCCTGATTCTTCACGCACGCTGTGAACTGTTCCTTCCCCCGCTCGAGGGGGAAGGCTGGGATGGGGGCGAACGATCCGCTCGCGAGTTGATCGGCTTCCCGAACGACTCCGTGACTTGGGGCCAAAGTCTGTTGGGGTCTAAGGGATTGCCCCCACCCAACCCGTCCGGCCCGGCGTGAAGCACGCCGGGCATTCGATCGATCCGCGCGGCATGCCGCGCAAACGGATCGCTCTCATCCCCCGCATGCGGGGGAGGGCTCGCAGCCTCACCGCTTCTGATACGCCCGCGGCAGCCCACCCTCGTTCGCCGGCGTCGCCGGACGCAGGTAACGATCCCGCAGTTCCGTCTGACGCGAGCGCATCTCGATCGCGCGGCCGTCGAACCACACCTGGTCGGCGGTGCTGGTGACATCGAGCGGATCGCCCGACCACAGCACCAGATCCGCAGTGCGACCAACCGCGATCGTGCCGATGGACTCGCCGACGCCGAACGTCTCCGCCGGCACGCGCGTCAGGCCTGCGAGACCCGCGTCCCACGGTAGGCCGTGCGCGACGGCGTTGCCGGCGAGCTGACGCAGCTTGCGTGCGTTGTGCGAAGCATCGCTGGCCTGGGCGAAACCGACACGCACACCAGCGGCCTGCAGGCGTGCGGCGTTCTCCATCGTCGCGCCGATCTGGTCGAAGTCCGATGGCAGGTTCACCAGCGGATCGACGAACACCGGCACGTTGGCCGCCGCGATGTCCGATGCGACGCGCCAGCCTTCGGCGCCGCCGCGGATCGCGATGCGCAGGTTGTGGCGCTTCGACCAGCGCAATAACTGGCGGATGTCGGCTGCGCGATTGACGCCGACGACGATCGTGCCGCGGCCATCGAGATACGTCGCGAGTGCGCGCTTGCCGGCAGGGGTCAGCGCGGCGACGTGGGAGTCGGCCGGCAGACGGCCGCGCGCTTCGTCGATCAGCTGGTCGAGCAGCATCCATTGCGCTGCGCGCGACGCGCCACTCTGCTCCGCACCATCGGCGCCGAGTGCGAGGTACAGCACCTTCGGGCCGGCCGGATCGACGCTGCCGTCGAGACGCATCAATGCGCCCTGGCCGCCGATGATCGAACTCGCGCTGCCGGCCGAGATCAGGGTGAAGCCGATGCCTTCGACGCGCGCCACCGGAATCACGATCGAATCAGGATTGAAGGCCAGCGTGACGTCGAACTCGGGCCGCACGGCCATGTCGCTGGCGACGCCGAGCGACAGGCGATCATCGCGCGTGCCGCTCTCGCCCGAGACTTCCTCGATGCCGATGCCGGTCACGCCGCCGAACAGCGTCGGCGTCAGCGGACGGCCGTTGGCTTCGACGACCTGTGCATCGCCGGCGGCGAGTCCCGCGCCGACCGCGGCGACGCGGCCATTACGCACCAGTACGTCGGTGTTCTGCAGCGAACCCTGCGGACCGGCGGTGTGCACGGTCGCGCCGCGGATCAGCACCGACTGCGCGGCGACGGGCAGGGTCGCGGCGAGCAGCGCGCCGGCGACCAGCAGGCGCGTCATCGCGCGTGGCAGACGGCGGCTCATCGGGCACCTCCATTGGCAGCGGCGCCCTGGCCGAGCATGAAATCCGAGACCGGCTGACGCGCCGGATCGAAGCGGTCGTAGACGTGTGCGCCGTCGATCCACACCTGTTCGGCCAGCGCGTACACGGTGAACGGATTGCCGTTCCACAGCACCGCATCGCCCATCTTGCCGGCGGTCAGCGTGCCGGTCTGATCGAGGACCCCGAGCGATTTCGCCGCGTTCTCGGTCAGCCAGCGGATCGCATGTTCGGGGGTGATCTCGATGCCCGCGCGATGTGCGCTCGCGATGACCTTGGCCGCTTCCTGGTTGAGGCGCTGGATGCCTTCGTCGGAATCGGAATGCACGATCGCGCAGCCACCCGGCGCACGGTCGACGATCGCGATGTTCTCCTGGATGCCGTCGAAGGCTTCCATCTTGAAGCCCCACCAGTCGGCCCACAGCGCGCCGCAGACACCCTCGGCGCCGAGACGGTCGGCGATCTTGTAGGCCTCCACGCCGTGGTGGAACGCGGCGATCCTGAAGTCGAACTCCTTCGCGAGATCCAGCATCTGCGCCATCTCGTCGGCGCGGTAGCAATGGATGTGCACGAGGATGTCGCCATCCATCGCGCCGGCCATCGTCTCGACCTTGAGGTCGCGCTTGCCGGGCGAATCGCCGGCCTGCTTGCGGCGGTATTCGGCCGCGTCGATCAGCGCCGCGCGATAGCCGGCGACATTGCCCATGCGTGTCGCCGGGCCGCCCTTCTGGCCGTAGACGCGCTTGGGGTTCTCGCCGCAGGCCATCTTCAGGCCGTAGGGCGCGCCGGGAAACTTCATGTCGGTGACCATCGTCGCGGCGACGTTCTTGAGCGTCACGCCGCGGCCGCCGATCAGGTTCGCCGAGCCGGGCAGGATCTGCAAAGACGTCACGCCGCCCGCGAGCGCTGCGCCGAAACCCGGGTCCTGCGGCCACACCGAATGCTCGGCCCAGACCTGCGCGGTATTGGGCGCGGTCATCTCGTTGCCGTCGCTGTGCGCGCTGGCGCCCGGGCTCGGATAAACGCCCAGGTGCGAGTGCACATCGATGATGCCCGGCGTGACCCACTTGCCGGTGCCGTCGACGCGTTGCGCGTTCGCCGGTGCGTCGAGGCCGACGCCGACCGCACTGACGCGCCCGTCCTGCAGCAGCACGTCCGCGCCTTCGAGGCGTTGTCCGTCGCCGATCAGCACGGTGGCGTTGGTGATCAGCACCGGCGCCGATGCGATCGGCGCATAGGTGCTGGCATAGGCGGTCGCACCGACGTGCGAGGTGTCGGACGACGCGGCAGGTTTGCCGGACGTGGACGTGGACGTGGACGTGGTGGCGCAGCCACCAAATAGAGCGACCGCGAGCGCGGCAGACAACAGGCGGGACATCGGTAACTCCCCGAAAACGTGTGGACGGATGGATTTCCCCGGCACGACGGCGAGGCGACGTGCGACAGCGCCCGAGTGTACCTGCGGCCGCGCAATGGGCGCTGCGACCGGTGGCGCGTTCCGCGGAGCGCGGCGGGCCGCGTGCGAGAATGCCCGCGTACAAGGAGAAGAAGACGATGAAAGAAAAAGAACAGATCGTCGAGAACTGGCTGCCGCGCTACACGGGCGTGCCGCTGGACCAGTTCGGCGAACACATCCTGCTGACCAATTTCGGCGGTTACCTGCATCACTTCGCCCGACTCACCGGCGCCGAAGTGGTCGGTCTAGACCGGCCGATGCCCAGCGCCACCGCCGACGGCATCACGATGATCAACTTCGGCATGGGCAGCCCCAATGCCGCGACGATGATGGATCTGCTGTCGGCGATCATGCCCAAAGCCGTGCTGTTCCTCGGCAAGTGCGGCGGCCTCAAGCGCAAGAACCAGCTGGGCGATCTGGTGCTGCCGATCGCGGCGATCCGCGGCGAAGGCACCAGCAGCGATTACCTGTTGCCTGAAGTGCCGGCATTGCCCGCGTTCGCGCTGCAGCGTGCGGTTTCGACGATGATCCGCGACCTCGGCCACGACTACTGGACCGGCACCGTCTACACGACCAACCGCCGCGTCTGGGAACACGATGCCGCGTTCAAGGAACGCCTGCGCATGATGCGCTGCATGGCGATCGACATGGAAACCGCCACCGTGTTCGCCGCCGGTTTCGCGAACCGAATTCCTGCCGGCGCGCTGTTGCTGGTCAGCGACCAGCCGATGATTCCCGAAGGCGTCAAGACCGAAGCGTCGGATGCACTGGTGAGCGCGGACTTCGTCGAGCGGCACATCAACATCGGCATCGAAGCGCTGAAGCTGATCCGGCGGCATGGCAAGTCCGTGCGGCATCTGCGGTTCGACGAATAGCACTGTGGAGCATCGTTCCTGACGCGGCGAGCGCTGAGCTCTGAACACCTCTCCCTCCGGGAGAGGTCGACGCGCAAAGCGCGTCGGGTGAGGGCCGGTCGTGATGCGCATCGAGAAGCGCCTTCACCCCAATCCCCGCTCCGCGCCCCGGCCCTCGCGTCGCCGCGGGGGCGTTCATCGGCACGCGGGCCAGTGGCCCGCAAACATGCCTCTTCACCCCATAGGGAGAGGGGCTCAAGCTCTGAAAGCACCGCGCCTCAATCCCTCTACCAGTCCGGCAAATTGTCGTAGCGCGCGGAGAGCTCAAACTTTGAAAGCACCTCTCCCTCCGGGAGAGGTCGAAACGGCGCAGCCGTTTCGGGTGAGGGTCGTTAGTGAGGCGCATCGAAAAGCGCCCTCACCCCAACCCCTCTTCCGGAGGGGAAGGGGCTCGAGACAATGATCGAAGCGCACCACAAAAAAAGCCCGGCATCCGCCGGGCTTTTTCATGCCACCACCGCGGCCAGCTCAGTTCGCCGCAGGGCGCTTCACCACATAGATCAGGCCATCCGCGTGCGCCTTGATCAGATCGGCCTTGCCGATCTGGATCTGCTCACTCTCATCGAACCCGATCGTCGAGAGATCACCTTTGATATCGCTCCGGGACACCGACTTCTCGGCCGAGGCCGCGTTCTCGGTGATCACCACCACACCGGAGGTGTCGGCAGAGACCACCTTCATCAGACCGTAGGCCGGGTCGATCGGCTTCTGGTCTTCGTCCGTAAACGGATAGTCGGAGAACGCGCTGAGTTCCGCGGCATAGAGATCGCCGACGGCTGGTGCTTCGAGTAGCGCCTTGTCGGCGTCTCCACGCTGGCAGGCGGCCAGCAACATGACACCGGATAGGGCAAGCAGGGCAGGCAGCAGCAGGCGGATCGAGCGACGCGTCATGGAACACTCCGATGGATGAGGATGAACGACCGCGTCGAGTATAGAGGGCCGTGCGCGCGAAGCGACACGTGGTGCGCAGGCCGTGGGGTCACGCTAATCTGCCCGCCATGGATACGATCACACCCGATGATGTCGTTGCGTTCTGGCGCGCGGCTGGCATGCAGAAATGGTTCCAGGGCGGCGACGCCTTCGACCGCGAATGCGACGAACGCTTCCGCGATGCGCACTTCGCTGCGGGCCGTCGCGAGCTGGAAGACTGGCTCGACACCGCCGAGGGCGGACTCGCGCTGCTGATCCTGCTCGACCAGATTCCGCGCAACATCTTCCGCGACAGCGGGCATGCATTCGCGACCGACAGCCTCGCGCGCCACTACGCGCAGCGCATGATCGACGCAGGTCATGACCGCAGCTTCGATGCCGACCTGCGCGGTTTCGTCTATCTGCCGTTCGAGCATTCCGAAGACCTGTCCGATCAGCAGCGTTCGATCGAGCTGTTCGCCGATGTCGACAACGACGAATATCGCAAGTACGCGCAGGCGCATCTCGACGTCATCGAACGCTTCGGGCGTTTCCCGCATCGCAACCGCGCGCTCGGTCGTGTCAATACGCCGGACGAGCAGGCCTGGCTCGACGCAGGCGGCGGCTTTTAGCGCGCCGCCCTAGTCAGAGAAACGAATCCGCCAATCGCGCGATGCCTTCGACGCTGCGCCGCCAGCTCGGCCGCCGCTTCCATTCTTCTGCTTCCAGTACGTCCGACTCGCGCAGATAGTCCTGTTCGATCTCGCGCAGCCGCGCCACGACGCCGGCGTCGAAGCACAGCAGGCCGGCCTCGGCATTGAGCATGAAGCTGCGGATGTCGAGATTGCTCGATCCGACCAGCGCGATGTCGTCGTCGATGCTCAGATGCTTGGCGTGCAGGAAGTGCGGCCGGTACAGCGCGATGCGCACACCGGCCGCGAGCAGTTCGTCGTAGAACCCGGCCTGCGCCCAAGCGGTCAGGCGCTGGTTGTTGGTCGCCGACAGGATCAGCTGCACCGACACACCCGACAACGCGGCGACACGCAGCGCGCCGAGCGTGGCCTCGTCGGGGACGAAGTAGGGCGTCACCAGCACCGCGCGCCGGCGGGCACGCTGCACGAGCGCGACGAACACATCGCGCGCGTTCTCGAACGGATACGCCGGGCCGCTCGGCAACAACTGCGCGGGCACATGGCCACTCGGCGCGATCGGCGGCGCATCGACTTCCAGCACTTCGCCGGTCTCGATGTACCAGTCGCTGGCGAACAGCGCCTGCAGCTGCGTGACCACCGGGCCACGCACGCGCGCGACGACCTCGCGGTTGGGATGGCCGGGCACGAAGTCCGGATCGGCCAGGTTCTGCGAGCCGGTCAGCGCGAGACGGCCGTCGATCACCGCGATCTTGCGATGGTTGCGCAGATCCATGCGCGCACTGCGGTGCCATGCGAGCCCACCGGCCAATGTGGCCTGCACGCTGACGCCGGCATCGCGCAGCGGGCGTCGGAACGCGCGCAGTCCGTGCTTGGCGCCCACCGCGTCGAGCAGCAAGCGACAGCGCACACCGCGGCGCGCCGCACGTTCGAGTGCACTGGCGACCGCGCGGCCGGCGATGTCGTCGCGCATCAGGTAGTAGAGCAGGTGCACCTCGCGCGTCGCCGCGTCGATGTCGTCGACCAGGCGCTGCAGGGAGCCTGCGTAATCGTCGAGCAGCTCGACCGCATTGCCATTGGTCGGCATGAAATCGCCGAGCCGTTCCACCAGCCGCGCCGCATCGGCCGGCGCGGAGAATGCATCGGGCGGACACCAGCGCAACGCGGTCAATGGCGCCTGCCGCTGCCGGATCAATCGCGACGCCCGCGCCTGTCGCTCGCGCCGCAGCTTCGACAGCCACGGATGACCGAGCAGCAGATAGGCGGGGAGTCCGAGCAAGGGCACGAAGCCGATCAGCAGAAGCCAGCTGCGCGCGGCCGACGAGCGAGTGCGCGCCGGAATCCACAGCAGGGCCGCGATCCGGATCAACCAGTCGGCCACGAGGATCCACAGGCCGATGTGCAGGTCGTGATTCGACATGCGTTCGAGTGTGGCATGCGGGTGTGGCGGGGATGGGTGAACCGGAGTGCTTCGAGCCTCGCGAGTTGTCACTCGCGATCACCGTTTAGAGCCCCTCTCCCTCTGGGAGGGGGGTTGGGGTGAGGGTCGCGCGCTGCGCGCGCGTATGCCTTCGGCAAATTCCCGAACCCCAGACACACAAAACCCGCCTTGCGGCGGGTTCCGTGTTGAGGCTGGATGACCAGCCATTCGGCTGTTGAACAGCGCTTCCAGCCTGCGCTGGGATGATGCAACGTCAGCCGCGCTGAAGCGCGGGCGCAAAACGTACAAAACCCGCCTCGCGGCGGGTTCTGTAGGGAGGCGCTGGATCCCCGCCTGCGCGGGGATGACCTTTCGGCAGCCACGCGCTTTGCGCGCGGCCGTCAGGTCACTTGATCTTGCCTTCCTTGTAGATCACGTGCTTCCGGACGACGGGGTCGTACTTCTTGAACTCCATCTTGCCGGGGGTGTTCTTCTTGTTCTTGTCCGTGGTGTAGAAATGCCCGGTGTTGGCCGAGGAAATCAGACGGATCTTGTCGCGCTTGCCTGCCATGTTCTAACTCCTCAGACCTTTTCGCCGCGGGCACGAAGCTCGGCGAGGACGACGTCGATGCCGTTCTTGTCGATGGTGCGCAGGGCCTTGGTGGATACACGCAGCTTGATCCAGCGGTTTTCGCTGGCAACCCAGAAGCGACGCTCATGCAGGTTCGGCATGAAGCGGCGACGGGTCTTGTTCATGGCATGCGACACGTTGTTGCCATGCGTCGTACGCTTGCCAGTGACTTGGCAGACTCGGGACATTACGCACCTCGAAGTATTTGATATCGCCCTTAGCCAGGGAGATGGCGGCCCCGATGGCATGGCCATCGCGCGGTACGGGAAGGAATTCTCGCTGCACCACTGCCGGGAATCGCGCTTCCGGAAGGCAGGTCAGGCCATGTCACCATGGGCTGGACGCAACGAGCCGGCCATTCTGCTGAAATTCCCCTTGCCGCGCAAGGCCTTGGCGGCACGCCCCACGGGAAGGCACTCGAGCGCCCGGCAGCGAAGGGGCGATCATCACTCTCGGAGCGATTGCCGGGACCCCGGTCCGTTCAGCCGCGTTTGCGTGCCCGCGGCTTCGCACGGGGCTTCGCGCCTACCGGCGGCCCGGTCTCTTTTCCAGTCAGCACGCCCGCGTCCTGCAGCGTTTCCAGCCAGGACAGCGTGTCCACGTAGGCCAGGAACTGGCGCAGGTACTCCGGCGACAGGCCGCCCATCAAGGTCAGCGAGCGATGCGCGAGGGCGGCAGAGTTCAATGGACCGGCGCCGGTCGGCACCTCGGCCAGTGACTTGCGCACCTGGCTGCCGGTGCGCAGCGTCGACCACAGCGTGCGGAAGTCGTCGACGGCAGGCAGTTCGGGATAGGCGGCGTTCGATACAGCGCTCTCTGCGCGCGCAGCCATGCCATCGACCAGCGTGCCCAGCGCGCTGCGCTTCGGCGTCGATTCGCGCGCCTCGTGCGATCGGCTTTCGACATCGCGTGCATACGCATCGACCAGCGAGGTCAACTTCGTATCGAGCACATCTCGCGCCGCACCGTCGAGCGCCGATGCGCGCCGATGCAAAGCCGCGATGCGATGGAAGCGTAACGGGTCCATGCGGTCAGCGCCGGTCGCGCGCCAGCCGTCGAGCAACGCATCGATGTCGATGCGATCAGCGGCCATCGGGCTGGGCAGCGGCCTGCAGGCGCGGCACCGGCGCCATCTCCACACGGCGGTTCTGCGCGCGGCCGTCGGCGTCGTCGTTCGAGCCCACCGGTTGCTGCGCACCGAACGCGGCGGCGAATACCGATTCGGCCGGCACGCCTGCGGCGATCAAGCCGCGGGTCACGTTCAATGCGCGCTGCGCAGAGAGTTCCAGGTTGTCCGAGAACCGGTTGCCGTCGCGTACCAGGCGGTCGTCGGTGAAACCGCTGACCATCAGGATCTCGTCGCGCGATCCCAGATATTCCGAAAGCGGCCCAGCCAGACTCTGCAACAGTTCGCGGCCCTCGGGTTGCAACTGGTCGGAGGCATCCGAGAACAGCACGCTGCCGCGGATGCCGATGCGGCCGTCGACGAGAGTGATGCGGCCCGCGGCCAAGGGCGCAGCCAGTGCCTGCTCCAGGGTCTGGCGGCGCTGCGTTTCCGCTTCGCGCTGTGCGATCTCTGCGTCGAGCTTCATTTCCAGCTGCAGCTGCACACCGATCACGCCGACCAGGATCAGCACGAACGCGCCCAGCAGTACCGACATCAGATCGCCGAATGCGGCCCAGATGGGCGCTGAGGATTCGTGATCGCCTTCCAGCTCGACGCTCATGCGGACGCGGCGCGCGATGCGCCGAGCTGCTGCAGGTCTTCGATGATCTGCTTCTGCGCCAGCACGCTGAGGTCCACGACCTCACGTGCCTGCGCGACGTAGTACGCCAGCTGCTCATCGCTGCGCGCGAGCGATTTCTCCAGCGCGTCTTCGATGCCCTGCAGACGCGTCGCGAGTTGCTGGTTCGATTCGCCGAAAACCTCCACCGCGGCGCCGAAGGCCTCGCCGAGGCTCGCGACATCCGCCGCGCCGACGCTGAGCGTCGTCGCCACGCCATCGAGCTTGCCGGTCTCCGCTTCGATGTGATCGGTGAAGCGCGTGCCCACGCGTTCCAGCAGATCGGCCGAGGTCGCCACCAGCGCATCGATCGCCGCGCGCTGTTCGGTCGACGCGTGGTTCACCGCGCTCAACAGCGTGTCGAGCGTCGACAGCATCTGCGTGCGTTCTTCCAGCATCGCGGTGTCGCGCACCATGCTCTCCGACAGCGACTGGCGCAGTTCGGCGATGACCTCTGCAGCCGCGCGTGGCGCTTCCGAGGCGGTGTCGACCAGGCGCGAGATCTCGGCGATGGTCTCGCTGGCATGCGCCTGCGTCTGCGCGCCAATGATGTCGGCGGTGGACGCGAGCGTGTCGCAGATCGCCTGCTGCTGGCGCGTGGTCTCCGCGCCGGCGTGCGCCCAGTCCTCGCGCAGCGCGGTGCCCATTGCAGTGAGGCTTTCGGTCCATGCGGCGAGGCGCTGCGCGTCCTGCGCGGCGAGTACGGTCTGCAACTCGGCGTGCGAGCGGTCCACCTTCTGCAGCAGCGAGGCCGAATGCGTTTCGAACGTCGCCGCGGCCGTGGTCAGCGCCTGCTGGTGCTGCGCGCTCATCGCGTCATTGGTTGCGGCCTGCTGTGCGAGCGCGTCGCTCCATGCCGTGGTCACGCTGCCGGCGGTCGCATCGAGGCGCGTGGCGACGCCGTCGACCAGTGCGGTGGCGCGCTGCGCGAAGGTTTCGCCGATGCCGTCGAGCGTGCTGCGCAGATCGGACGTCAACGCCGCATGCGACGCCTGCTGCGCGGCCAATGCGTCCTGCCAGCGTTCGGCCACGCTCGCCGTCGACGCATCGAAGCCTGTCGTCAGCGCCTGTAGCTGGCGGTCGACGGCGCCGGTCACGGTGTCGTGGAGCGCGATGGTCTGCGCAGTCGTCGCGTCGAGACGCGCGGTGACGTCGTCCAGAAGGCCATTGGCGCGTTGTTCGAAGCTTGCGTTGAAGCCTTCGAGCGCGCCGCGCAGATCGTGCGCCAACGTCTCGTTCGAGGCCTGCTGGCCGTCCACCGCCTGCTGCCAGCGCTGCGTCACCGTCGCGGTCGAGGCTTCGAAGCCGGTGGTCAGCGTCTGCAGCTGACGCTCGACCGCGTCGGAGACCGTCGCCTGTAGCGCGGCGGTTTCGCGTGCGAGCGCGGCCATCGTCGTTTCGAACACCGGCTGCAACGCGGCTGTCGCCGCGCGCGAGCTCTCGGCAACGCTGGTCTGCAACGCGCGTTCGACCGAGCCGGCCAGCTGCGTGTAGACCGCTTCGGTGCGGCCGTGGAAGGCGTCCTGGTTGGCAGTGTGTCGCGCGCCGGCGGCCGAGTTCTGCTGCTCGATCGTCGCCATCATCGCGCCCAGTCGCTCGACCAGCGCCGGCATCACCTCGGTCTGCTGCTGCAGCAGACGCAGGGTTTCCTCGCGCTGGTGCGCCTGCGAATGCGTGCGCAGCGTCGTCGCGGCGGCCACATCCAGCAGCTGCACGGTGTGCGCGCGTTCGCGGCGCAGCAATGCGGACGCCAGGCCCAGCATCGCCGAGGTCGCGATGCCCGCGATCGACGTGCCGAAGGCGAAGCCCAGGCCCTTGACCGGCGCGGCCAGCGAGTCGCGGATCGCTTGCAGATCGGTCGCCGTCTCCAGCGCCATGCCGGTGCCGCGCAGCATCACCATCATGCCGAGCAGGGTGCCCAGCATGCCCAGCAGCACCAGCATGCCGACCAGATACGGCGTCAGTGCCGGCACCGGCAGCGCGACGCGCTCGCCCTCGATGCGCAGGCGCACCGCGTTGCGCAGACCGGCATCCAGCCCGCCCAGCCAGTCGCCCAGCGACGCCGGCGGTTCGTTCAATTGCGCCACGCCATCGGCCAGCGTCTTCGTGGCCTGCCGGTAGCGCAGCAGCTCCAGGCCACCGGCGACGTAACAGGCGCCGATCAGCAGGGTGACGGCAAGCGCCAGCGTGTTCGAGCCGATGTAGCCGATGGCGATCCAGCCGACCACGGCCAGGCCGAGGGCGAACACGAACGCGGGAAGGAGAGTGGTGTGGCGACTGCTTGGGGACATAAGGACTGCGTCAGTGGGTGCGAAGCGCTGCGAGCAGCCCCTCGACCGATTGGAAACGGACATCCAGCTCGGCGATCAGCACGCCCTGCATGTCCCTGCGAAAACCATCGAGCCAGGCCGCGGACGGATCCGTGGCCGACGCACCCGCGGCGGCGCGCAGCCGCTCGAAGTGCGTTTCGAGCAATGCCGGCACCGCACCGAGCAACGCGTGCTCGCGCGGGCTCAGCGTGCCCTCCATCACCGCATCCACCTCGGCCAGCCGCGCCATGTCGGCCGAGCGCTGTGCCAGCCGGTCGCGCAGATCACCGCGCAGCCGGCCTGTCGCCATCTGCATCGATCGCTGCAGCGCCAGATGACGCTGGCGGAACGGCGCGAAGTCGATTGCGGCCTCGGCTCCGGCTTCGGCTTCGTCCGACGGCCCGGCCGCATGCGGCTGTGGGATCGCCAGTTCCGGCGCTTCGGCGATCGACGCCAGCAGCGTCGCCCGCGCCTTGGCGCACACGGCCGCGTCATCCCGATCAACGACTTGCGCGCTTTGTTCAGCCTCGGACGGCTTCGCGTCGAGCACCTTCGACAGCACCACCGCCCGCGTCCAGTCGATCCACTGGCTTAGACGCTCGGCCGGCGCCGGGCCGCCTTGCGGCAGCGTGTCGTCGGTCAGGCGGGCCAGCAGGCGGATGAAGGTCGGGCCGCTGAAAGCGGGGCGGGGCGGGGAATCCAAGGAGGGAGCGCGCAAAAGACGGCGATTTTACAGTGCGGATGCAGACCGGCGGGCTGCACGCCGATGGCGGGCCCGCAATGCGCGCCGGGCGTCTGCTTCGGATACCGGAACTCGGGGCCGGTTTCAGCGGGACCGCGGTTTCGAATCGGTCCGCCGGTCGTTTCGTGTCAGCCCGCCCAGGCGTGCTTTGTCCAGACTCAAGGCGATGGCCGCGTTCCGGCCAGCCAGTGTCACGACGCGGAACTCGGCCACCGTGCCCAGCACAAGGGATGCTTGGGAGACATCAAGGCCGTAGTCCTGCTCCAGCCACTGGATCATGGCGGCGGTCGCGGCGCGCACCGCCTCGTCCAGCGACGACGCCTGTCCGATCGTGCTGATGGAGGTGTCGTCCTCGACGCGCGGCGCAGCCAGCGCGCGGCCCGGCAGCACTTCGACGCTGAACTCCACGTCCAGCGAGGTCTCGAGCGCCCACTGGGTCGTCTCGCCATCGCCCTGCAAGGCATGGCCATCGCCGAGATACAACATCGCGCCCGGCTGGTAGACAGGCAGGTACACCGTTGCGCCTTCGGCGATCCGGTTGAAGTCCATGTTGCCGCCCCAGCGCCCCGTGTCTCCGGTGGACGGGCGCCGAATCCGAAATCAGGGGCCACGGCCAATCCGCCCAGCATCGGCTTCACCGGCACCACGTAGTTCCGCAGACCTTCGGGCGGGTTTTCCAGGCGAGCGGTACCGGCCTCGCGGTCCAGACGCCAGCGCACCTGCTGCCCCAGTCCTGCTGTCGTCGGCGCAATGCCGATCGAAGTTGCCCGATGCGTGAGTCCATCCAGGCTGTCCGCGTAGTCGCGATTCAGACGCAGCTGCCGGATGCGCACCGCCAGCACGTCGCCGGCCTGTGCGCCCGAAACAAAGAAGGGTCCGGTCTGTGGATTTCCATACAGCGCAACGACCTGGCCATGCGCGTCCACGCCGCCCGAGTCGATGGTGTGGGTGGCCACGACATCTCCGGGCTGGATCACCATGACGGGGGGTCGCGCCGCATCGAAGGCATTGGAGTAGCTCGTGGGCGCGTACACCTGTCGCGAGGGCGCACCTGAAGGCAGCGCCAGGCGAAGCCCGGTCACGGCGTGCTGCGCGCGTGGCCCCTTGTTGCTGGTATCGGGATAGTCCGCCCAGCCCGTCAGACGATCGCCGGCAATCTCTGCGTCGAAGCGATACGCGACATTCTCGGCGTCGATCGCGGCAACGCGCAGGTGCGCGCCATTCCTGGAACCGCTCACGTCCCAACCATCCAGATCGCCCGACACCCGAGGGGCAGACAACTGGAGCGTGAGGAGCCGATGTTCGGCGTTGCCCCAGCGATCGATGGAGAGCAGCCAGGTTTCGGTCTCCCGCGCCGCGGCAGGCAGCGCCGTCAGGATGAGAAGGACACTCCACAGACAGATCCGCATCGCTTCATCCCTTGCAGCGCTCTGCCGGGATGGCGCGCCTGCGACAGGCTAGACGCGCTGCCGTCGCAGCCGACAGTGGAATGAGTCACGGTGGCTGCGCGTTGTCGTGGACCCGGAACGTGCCGCGCCGAGACCGGCGTCACGCATCTGTCAGGCCCGGCGACTGTGTTCGAGGCGGTCGGGCCGGAGCGCCGCCCGGACCTCCCGCCATTGAGGCATTAGCCCCTTCCAGCAGCCACTTCACACCCGCGCTGCCCGCCGATGCACCCATCGATACAGCACCGGCAACACCAGCAGGGTCAGCAACGTCGACGAGAGGATTCCGCCGATGACCACGGTGGCCAGCGGTCGTTGCACTTCCGCGCCCGCGCCGACGTTGAATGCCATCGGCACGAAACCGAGCGAGGCGACCAGCGCTGTCATCAGGACGGGGCGCAGGCGGCCGAGTGCGCCTTCGACGATCGCGGTGTGCAGGTCGAGGCCGTCCTCTCGCAGCTTGCGGATGAAGGTCAGCATCACCAGACCGTTGAGCACGGCGACGCCCGACAGTGCAATGAAGCCTACGCCGGCCGAGATCGACAGCGGAATGCCGCGCGCCGCCAGTGCGAGCACGCCGCCGGTAAGTGCCAGCGGCACGCCGCTGAAGACCACCAGCGCGTCGCGCAGCGAACCGAACGCCATGAACAGCAGCGCCAGGATCACCGCCAGCGTCAGCGGCACGACCAGCGCCAGACGCTGGCTGGCCGAGGCCAGTTGTTCGAATGTGCCGCCGTAGTCGATCCAGTAGCCGGTCGGCAGCGTCACCGCAGCGGCGACCGCGGTCTGCAGCTCGCCGACGAAGCCACCGAGATCGCGCCCGCGGACATTGGCGGTGACCACGATGCGGCGCTTGCCGTTCTCGCGGTTGATCTGGTTCGGTGCGAGTTGCGTGCCGATCGTCGCCACCTCGCGCAGCGGCACGGTGCGTGGTGTGCCGCTGGCCCAGGTGCCACTGCGGTCGGACTCGTCGGCGCTGTCGCCGGCCGTCCCCGGGAGCGGAATCGGCAGGTCGGCGAGCGCTGCCGGATCGCCGCGCAGCGATTCGGGCAGACGCACCACGATGTCGAATCGACGGTCGCCATCGAACAGCTGGCCCGCCGTTTCGCCACCGATTGCAGCCGCGACGACACGTTGCACGTCGCCCGGATTGAGTCCGTAGCGCGCCATCGCGCGCGGGTCGGGCGCGATCTCGAGCAGCGGCAGACCGTCGACGGCTTCGACGCGCACGTCGGCGGCGCCGTCGATGCCCTGCAGCACACGTTCGACCCCGGTCGCCACGGTTTGCAGGGTGTCGAGATCGTCGCCCTGGATCTTCACCGCCACATCGCTGCGCACGCCGGAAATCAGTTCGTTGAAGCGCATCTGGATCGGCTGGGTGAACTCGTAATTGTTGCCGGGCATGGTCTCGGCGATCGCTTCGAGTTCGCCGACCAGCGCGGTGCGCGGCTTGCGCGGATCGGGCCAGTCGGCGCGTGGCGCGAGGATCAGGAAGGTATCGGCGACCGACGGCGGCATCGGATCGTTGGCGACCTCGGCGGTGCCGATCTTCGAAAACACGCGTGCGACTTCCGGAACCTGCTGCAGGCGACGTTCCAGCGCGAGCTGCATGGCGACCGACTGTTCGATGCCGGTGCCGGGCACGCGCATCGCGTGCATCGCGATGTCGCCCTCGTCGAGGCTGGGGATGAACTCGCTGCCCATCCGCGTCGCTAGCCAGCCACACGCCAGCACCAGCACCAGCGCGCCGCCGACCAGCCAGCGCCCGTGCCGCAGCGCCCAGTCGAGCGTCGGTGCATAGCCGCGACGTGCCGCGCGCATCACCCGGTTGTCGTGTTCGGCAACGCGGCCGCGCAACAGCAAGGCGATGGTCGCCGGTACGAAGGTCAGCGACAGGAGCATCGCGCCGGTCAATGCCAGCACCACGGTGATCGCCATCGGATGAAACATCTTGCCTTCCACGCCTTCGAGCGCGAAGACCGGCAGATACACCGCGGCGATGATGCCGAGCCCGAACAGGCTGGGCCGGATCACCTCCGCGCTGGCCGATGCCGCGACTGCGTGGCGCTCGCGCGTATCGAGCAGGCGGCCGAGCCGCTGCTGCGCTTCGCCGAAGCGTCGCAGGCAGTTCTCGACGATGATCACCGCGCCGTCGACGATCAGACCGAAGTCCAGCGCGCCCATGCTCATCAGGTTGCCGGACACGCCGCCCTGGCGCATGCCGATCACGGTGAACAGCATCGTCAGTGGAATCACCAACGCGGTCAGCAGCGCCGCGCGCACGTTGCCGAGCAGCAGGAACAGCACCACGATCACCAGCAGCGCGCCTTCGACCAGATTCCTGGCGACGGTGCGGATGGTGCGGTTGACCAGCGCCGTGCGGTCGTAGACCGCCACCGCGCGCACGCCATCGGGCAGGCTCGCGTTCGTCGCCTCCAGCCGCTGCGCCGCGGCCTGCGCCACGGTGCGGCTGTTCTCGCCGAACAGCATCAACACCGTGCCGAGCACGACCTCCGCACCGTTCTGGGTGGCCGCGCCGGTGCGCAGTTCCCGGCCTTCGCCAACGCTCGCCACATCGTGCACGTGGATCGGCACACCATCGCGCCGCGCCATCACGATGTTGCCGATCGCCTCCACATCGGCGACCTGGCCCGGCACGCGGACCAGCAACTGCTGGCCGTTGCGTTCGATGTAACCGGCGCCGACGTTGCGGTTGTTGTTGGCGACCGCGGTGACGACATCCTCGAAGGTGAAGTCGAGCGCGACCAGCAACGCCGGATCCGGCGTGATGTGCACCTGCCGCGCGAAGCCGCCGATGGTGTCGACCTCGGTCACGCCGCGCACGTTGCGCATCTGCGGCCGTACGACCCAGTCCTGCAACGTGCGCAGATCGGTCGCGGTGTACGGCGTGCCGTCCGACTTGCGTGCATCGGGTGCGGCCTCGACCGTGTACATGAAGATCTCGCCGAGACCGGTGGCGACCGGGCCGAGTGTCGGGTCGGCATCGTCCGGCAGTTGACCTTGCACCTGCTGCACACGCTCGGCGACCTGCTGGCGCGCGAAGTACAGATCGGTGCCGTCCTCGAATATCACCGTGACCTGCGACAAGCCGTATGCCGACAGCGAACGCGTGTAGTCGAGCCGCGGCAATCCCGCGAGCGCGGTTTCGATCGGGAAGGTGACGCGCTGTTCCGTCTCCAGCGGCGAATAGCCGGGCGCGGCCGTGTTGATCTGCACCTGCACGTTGGTGATGTCGGGTGTCGCGTCGATTGGAAGCTTCGTGAAGCTCCAGCCGCCGACGGCGACGAGCAACAAGGTCGCGGCGAGTACCAGCCAGCGGTGCCGGATGGAGGCGTGGATGAGGGACTCAAGCATGGGGGGCTCCGATGCTTGGGTGTGTCACGCCTGCAGAGAGCGTGCGTGCGGCTGGCAGCGACTGCGCAAAGAAAAGCGATTTCCGCCTGCGCCAGCAGCGAACTAATCCGTCATTCCCGCGAAGGCGGGAATCCATGGACTTCCGTGAAGGCGTGAGGGGGGCTGAGCCAGGAACGGAGGGCAACGTCCCTGGATGACCAGCCGGTCGACTGTTGAAAGCCCCGCCTTCGCGGGAATGACGAGGTCGAAATAGCGCGAGATGTGTCAGGCGCCCGAGCAACACGCGTGCCGCGACCTCAATGCGCATGACCCGCCCCCGCCTTCTCCAGATCCGCCTTGATCGTGTAGCTCTGCGCGATCACCACGTCCTCACCCACCGCAACGCCGTCGACGATCTCCACCTGCCGCGCATCGCGCCGTCCGAGCGTCACCACGCGTTTTTCGTAGCGATCTCCTTCGCGTACGAACACCACGTCGCGGCCGTCCATGTGTTGCAGGGCCGTCAGCGGCACGACGAGATCCGCCGGTTGCGTGGACACGGTGACCATCGCGCGCACGGCCGAACCCGGACGCCATTGGCCGTCGGCGTTGTCGAGCGTGGCGCGGGCGATCGTGCTCTGGCTCGCGGTCGCGGTGCCGGGTAGCACGCGGTCGATGCGCGTCTGCGCAGTGGCGCCGTCGCCGAGACGGCTGATCGTCACCGGCGAGCCGGCGGCGAGATGTTCGGCATCGCGGCCGAACACGTGCAGGTCCACCCAGAGCATCGACAGATCGGCGATCTCGTACAGCACCGCACCTTCGCCGGCGCTCTGGCCGACGGCGGCGTTGCGCGCGAGCACGGTGCCGGCGATCGGCGCAGTGACTGTGTAGCTGGACAGGCTGAGGTTGCTGTCGATCGTCGCCAGCACCTGGCCGGCGCGCACGCGGTCGCCGACTTCGGCATGCAGGCGGCGGATCGGGCCGGGGAAGCGTGCGGTCACGCGGGCGTTGCCGGTTTCCAGCGTGGTCAGCAGGCCCTGCACCTCGTGCTGGTCGGCGATGGTGCCGGCCGCGGAGGGCGCCACGCGAATGCCGACGTCTTCCGCGATATCGGCCGCGATGGTCGTGGCATCGTCGGCGTGTGCGTCCTCCGCATCGCCTGCGTCGGCATGCGTGTCACCGGCGTGGTCGTCTACGGCTGCGCTGGCTGCATCGGCATCGGCGACGGGCGCAGTCGAGGGCGCGCTGCATGCGGAGATCAGCAGGGCGAGTGCAAGCGAGCTGGCGGTCGCGATGAACGTTCTCATCGGGCGTTTCCTTCGAAGGGGGCAGGCGTCGCGTGCGCGACGACGAGGGACTGGCCGGTCAGACGCTGCAGTTCGATCAGGGCGATCTGCGCGGCTTCGGCGGCGTCGAGTTGCTGGCGCTGCGCGTCGCTGCGTGCGTCCTGCAGTTGCGACCATTCGAGATACGACACGGCGCCCGCGCGCCACGCGTGTTCGGTGGCGCTGGCGGCACGGGTCAGACGCGGCAGGACATCGCGCGCGAGCAGCGAGACGGCCGATTGCGCGACGCGATAGCGGCCATGTGCTTCGGCCAGCGTGGCCTGAAGCGCACGGTCACCGGCGTCGCGTTCGATCGAGACCAGCGCCAGTTCCGCCGCCGCCGCACGAATGCCGGGCTGCGCGCGCGCGCGACTGCCGAGCGGCACGACGAAGCCGCCCACCAGCGAGGTGTCGCCGTTCTCGCGCTGATGGCGAATGCCGGCCTGCCATCCGATGTCGGGCGTGGCGTCGCTGCGCGCGAGCTGCAGTCGCGCTTCGGCGATGCGTTCACGATCGTTGAACTGCAGCAGTTCGGGCGACCGCGCGAGCAGAGCGCGCAGCGTGTCGAAATCGGCGATGTCGGGCAGTGCCAGCGGGTCGCCATCGACGATGTCGAAGGCACCGTCCGGATTGCCCCACAGCATCGACAGGCTGCGCCGCGCGGTCTCGATCTCCAGTTGCGCGTTGGCGGCCTGCAGTTCGGCCTGCGCCTGCGCCGCCTGTGCGGTCAGCACGACAGCTTCGGGCGAGGCGCCTGCGGCGAAGCGCTGGCGCGCGGACGAGACGAAACGTGTGCGCTGCGCGACATCGGTCTGTGCGATCGCCTTGCGCCGCGTCGCGACGACGATGGCGAGATGGCGGCGCGCGGTTTCGGCCAGCAGATCGACGCGCGCGGTTTCACGTTGCAGGGCGAGCGCATCGATGCGGGTCTGTGCGAGCGCGCGTCGTGCATCGGGTTTGCCGCCGCGTTCGAACACGCCGGCGAGCGTCAGCGTGGTTTCGAGCGTGCGGGCAGGCGAATCGAGGCCGAGGTTTTCGATCTCGATGCCGGCCTCCAGCGGCGGTCGTTGCGCGGCGACCTCGCGTTCGGCATCGAACACCGCGCGCTGGCCGTCGAACAGACGCAGATCAGGATGGGCCTGCGCGACACGCGCGAACGCGTCATCGAGGGCCAGGGCCTGCGCGCTTGCGCGCACGGGCACGGGCGCCGACTGCGCGGCCGCAAGGCACGGCGCAGCGGCGAGGGCGGCCAGAGCCGCCAATCGCAACAACATGGGAACGCTCCAATTTCGGGATGACGAAAAGCCGGCTCAGGCCGGCGCGGGCGTCATGCGGAAATCGGCGGTCGCAACAGGGAATCGGGCACGCGCGCGGGCGCGGCTTCGGTCGCGGGCAATGCAGGGTGCGACATGGCCAGCGGTGCCAGCAGCGATGCCACCGGCGGCAGTGCGGGCGTATGCGCGCCACAGGTGGCGCAGTGCGCGACCGCGTGCAGCAGGTCGCCGCCGTCCTCGTGGGTGTCTGTCGCGTGGTCGTGCTGCTCGGCGGTCTCGCCGTGCGCGGCCTCGTAGGTGTTGCCCATCGCCACCAGCACCGGCGCTGCCATCAGCCCGAATACCAGCAGCGCCTGCAGCAGCCGGCGCGACCAGGACAGGGAGCTGGAGCGGCGATACATCCGCGCAGCCTAGGGGGTGCGTACGGCGTTACACAATTCCAGCGGGGTGCGCGCACGACGCGATGGTCCTTCTTTGGCGCTTTTTACGTTCAAGGAAGGAGAGGTCGGCATCGCACGCAGCCGGCTGCCCACCATCGCGCTCTGCGCAGCGACCGAGAGACCTTCATGACCCGATCCCACCTGCAACGTGCCGTTCCCGTGCTCACGCTGGGCCTGCTGTGCCTGACGGCCGCCGCCGCGCCACCGCCGACCGGCAGCCGCGAACTCGATCCGGAGATCGCCGACCGCCTGCCGCGACCGGAGGTCTCGGAACTGCGCCGGGCCTGCGCGCAGCCGTTCGAAAACCGCGGCACGTTCGTCATGGGCGCCAACGTCACCGGCGCGGGCGCGTCTTCGGACTTCGTGCCCGAAAACCGGTATCTCGAAATCCGCCAGGTCCGCGCCACGCTGCGCGGGCCTGGGCTGTCCGACGGCGATCTGGCAGCCAGCGTGTCGGGCGACAGCGGCTGGTACGACATGCGGTTGTCGAACAACGCCATCATCTGGACCGCTGCGGCGGACGGGCCGCTGTACGCAGACCGCGGCAGCCGGATCAAATTCGTGGCGTATCGCAACAGCGGCAGTGATCGCGCAGTGACCGGAGATTACGTGATGCGCGGCTGTCTGCTGGACCGCTTGCCGCAACTGATCACGCGGCCCGACATCGATGTGCCGCGCTTGCCGAAGAAGCGGCTGACGCCACGCGAGCCGGTGGAGATGACGCCGTTGCGGAGACCGGCGGTGCGAACCGGAGGCTGAGGCGTGAAGCGGACTGTCTTGGGCAGTCCGCTATGGTGTGAAACGGTGCGCGGCGGGCTTCGCTGCGCTCACCCCATCGTATGAAGGCGCTATGCGCGTTGCGCGCGCAGCCGTTCCAGCACGCCGTCGAGGGCTTCGAGGTTGCCGTAGTGGATCACCAGGCGACCCTTGTTGCCGCGGCCGTTGGCGATCGAGACGCGCGTGCCCAGCGTCTCCGACAGTTCGTTCTCGAGCGACACGATGTCGGCCTGCGGGCGCGCCTTGTTGCGCGCGACGGTGCGGGTGTCGCCACCCGGTACGCGACCGGCGGCGAACTGCTGCGCGCGGTGTTCGACTTCGCGCACCGACCAGCCGTGCTCGACGGCGTCGCTGGCGAGCTTGCTGGCGAGTTCGGGCGACAGCGTCAGCAGCGCGCGGGCGTGGCCCATTTCCAGCTGCTTGGATTCGACCAGGATGCGGATCGCCGGCGGCAGTTCGAGCAGACGCAGCAGATTCGACACCGCGGCGCGCGACCGGCCCACGGCTTCGGCGGCCTGCGCGTGGGTCAGGTCGAATTCGTCGATCAGCCGCTGCAGCGCCTGCGCTTCTTCCAGCGGGTTGAGGTCTTCGCGCTGGATGTTTTCGATCAGCGCCATCGCGACGACCGTGCGGTCCTCGACGTTGCGCACGACCGCCGGCACTTCGCTCAGGCCGGCCTGCTTCGACGCGCGCCAGCGGCGTTCGCCGGCGATGATCTCGAAGGTGCGGTCGGGCCGCTCGCGCACCACCAGCGGCTGGATCACACCCTGCGCCTTGATCGACTCGGCCAGCTCGGTGAGCTTGTCGGCGTCCCAGTGCTTGCGCGGCTGGTACTTGCCGGCGCTCAGTGCATCGATCGGCAGCACGCGCAGCGTGTCCTGCTCGGTCGCTTCGAGACTGGTCGGCGCCTCGGCGGCGGCCTTGGGGCCGAGCAGGGCTTCGAGGCCGCGGCCCAGACCGCGCTTCTTGGCGGGCGTCTTCGCAGCGGTCATGCCGGCGTCTCCATGGCAGTAGCGTCCTGATTGCTTTTCTGTGCGTCGCGTTCGCGCTGGCGGCGGATCACTTCACCGGCGAGACCGAGATAGGCGATCGCGCCGCGCGAGCCCTTGTCGTAGCCGACGATGCTCTGGCCGTGACTCGGCGCCTCGGCCACGCGCACGTTGCGCGGCACGATGGTGCGGAACACCTTGTCGCCGAAATGATTGGTCAGTTCGCCCGATACGGCGTTGGCGAGGTTGTTGCGCACGTCGAACATCGTGCGCAGCACGCCCTCGACCTCGAGCTTCGGATTGAGGTTCTGCTTGATCGCATCGATCGTCTGCAGCAGCGCGGTCAGGCCTTCGAGCGCGTAGTACTCGCACTGCATCGGCACCAACACCGAATCGGCGGCGGTCAGCGCGTTGAGCGTGAGCAGCGACAGCGCCGGCGGACAGTCGATCAGGATGTAGTCGTAACGCGCGCGCAGCGGTTCGAGCGCGCGCTTGAGGCGCTGCTCTCGATCCTCGGCGCCCATCAGTTCGAGTTCGGCGGCGGTGAGATCGGTGTTGCCGGGAATCAGGTCGACCTCTTCCTCGGTCTGCACGATCGCATCGCCGGCTTCGACCTCGCCCAGCAGCACGTCGCAGGTCGAGACCGGCACCGCGCCCTTGTCGATGCCGCAGCCCATGGTCGCGTTGCCCTGCGAATCGAGGTCGACCAGCAGCACACGTTTGGGCGTGCGCGCGAGCGCCGCGGCCAGGTTCACGGCCGTCGTCGTCTTTCCGACGCCGCCCTTCTGGTTGGCGATGGCGATGATGCGGGCCATGGGCTCCGTGCGAGGTTCAGGAAGGGAGCCGGCCACCGCGGGCGGCGGCCGGACCGGGGATTATGCCCCCCAAGGGTCGCTTGGGGACACCGATCCGATCCTGCGTCCGCATGACGGCGGCGACGCGGTTGCAGCTGAACCGGCGATGCGCGGCCGGGTGTCGCCAATGTCCCGCGCTCGATGCGGGACAGCGGCTCAGGCGCGTGCGACGACGACCAGATGCCGTTCGGCGTCGAGGCCGGGCACCTTGAGCGGCGTTACCGTATCGAGCCGCCAGCCGGCCGGCAGCGCGGCGATCTCGTCGACCGGATGGACGCCCTTCATCGCCAGCAGGCGGCCGCCGTCCGCCTTCGGAAGATGGCCGCCGACGGCGAGGATGTCGGGCAGCGTGGCAAGCGCACGCGCGGTGATCGCATCGAACGCACCAGGCCTGTCGACGGATTCGATGCGCGATTCGGCGACATCGGCATTGGTGAGTTTCAGCTGGCGTACCGCTTCGCGCAGGAAGCGCGCCTTCTTGCCGTTCGACTCGACCAGGGTGACGTGCAGACCCGGCAGCGCGATCGCCAGCGGAATGCCCGGCAGGCCGGGGCCGGTGCCGAGATCGGCGAGCGTGGCGAGGCCGTCGACGTGCGGCACCATCGCCAGCGAATCGAGCAGATGCCGCACGACCATCTCGCGCGGATCGCGCACGGCCGTCAGGTTGTAGGTCTTGTTCCAGCGCACCAGCAGCGCGAGATAGGCGAGCAGCGGATCGGCCAGCGTCGGCGCGAGATCCAGCGTGCGCAGCCCGGCTTCGAGTTCGGCGCGCAGCGCGGTGTCGTCGGAGAGTTCCATGGAACGCATTGTAGAAGCTGGGGTGGCATGTGGGTCTGTGGATCGAGCCGTATGACTGCTTCCTCGCGTGCGCTTGATGAGCGCGGGTTTCCAGTGGGTTCGAACGTCCAGATTGCGGTGCGCCTTGTCCTTCCCCCTCTGGGGGAAGGTGCCCGGAGGGCGGATGAGGGTGCTTTCAGGGGGTTCCCTGTAAAGCTTCGGCCCTCACCCGACGCGCTGCGCGCGCCGACCCCGGATCAAGTCCGGGGCAGGCTCTCTCCCAGAGGGAGAGGTGCGGATTCCTTGGCAGGTCGGGAGACGACCTTGATCGCAGATCAGATCTGCGAATCAGCAACCCGAACGCCCGCTCAATCCACCCGCCGCCACGCTACCGTCGCCAGATAGCCCGCCAACGGCGCGAACGCATGCAGATGCCAGTCCGCCGGTGTCCCCAAAGCGGGATCGCAGGCGACCAGCGCCCAGCCATCGTCGCGCGCGGCGAACTCCAGGCGATCAAGCCCGAACGACAGCCCATGCCCATGCGCCTTGAGCACCGCTTCCTTCGCGCACCACAACTGTACGAACGCAGCTTCCGCGTCGTCGGGTGCCCGCGTCGCCAACGCCGTCGCTTCGCCCGCGGTAAAGAAGCGCTGCGCCAATGCCATCGCCTGGGGACGCGGGCGCATCCATTCGATGTCCACACCGACCGGGACGCCGTTGCCCAGCGCGACCAGCAGCGCGTCGCCGCTATGGCTCCAGTTGGCATCGAGACCCGGATGGCCGGGCACCTGCAACTGCGGGCGGCCGCGGGCATCGCGGTCGAGGACGATTCCGGGATCGGGACGGCCGAGCGTGTCGGCCAGCCAGGGTCGCACCAGCGCCTCTGCGGCCTGACCGCGGCGGTAGTCCCGCCACGCGACCCGCACCGACCCGGCGGCCAGGCTCATGGTTTCGCTGAACATCCCTCGCTGAAACATCCGAATTTGGCATCCCGCAGGCCGTCCAGCGTAAGCTAAAACCGCTGTTCCGCGGGCCGGACACGGCGTACGGAACAATCTTCGGAGTCGCAACACGATGTCGGCAGTGGGTGTGGAACAGGGCGCTTCGCGCATTGAAGGCCTGCAGCGCGCAGGCGAGCACCGGCCGCTGGTCGACGGCCATCCGTCGCGCGCGATTGCGTTCGGGGCCGATGGCGTGGTGACGCTCGACACCTTCCTCGCGCAGGTGCGCGGCGTCGCCGCGCTGCTGCCCGATGCGCCGTTCGCGCTGAATCTCTGCGAAGACCGCTACCGCTTTCTCGTCGCATTCTGCGCGGTCGCATTGCGTGGCCAGACCACGTTGCTGCCACCGGCGCGCACGCGCGGTGCGATCGACGACGTGCGCGCGCGTCATCCGCACAGCTACTGCATTGGTGATCGCGACGACTGCGGGTGCGATGACCTGTGCGACGTCAGCCACGCGCCCGCGCCGCCGCATTACGTGCGTCTGCCCGATGCGCTGCCGACGCGCGATGGCGACGTGCCGCAGATCGCACTCGACGCGCTGGTCGCGATCGGGTTCACCTCCGGCAGCACCGGCGTCCCCGGCGCCAATCCCAAGACCTGGGCCACGTTCCACGCCGGCACGCTGCAGAACCTCGCCGCGCTCGCCGATCTGCATGGCGAGGACACGCTGCCGGTCGTCGCGACCGTGCCGCCGCAGCACATGTACGGCATGGAGCTCTCGATCCTGCTGCCGCTGCTCGGCAACGTTGCCGTGCACGGCGCGCGGCCGTTCTTTCCCGAAGACATCGCCGCCGCGCTGCGCGATGCACCGCGGCCGCCGTTGCTGGTCACCACGCCCGTGCATCTGCGCTCGCTGGTGGAATCCGGAGTCGCCCTGCCGCCGCTCGCCGCGATCGCTACCGCGACTGCGCCTTTGCCGCAGGCGCTCGCCGCCGAGGCCGAAGCGCGGTTCGGCTGCGAAGTGCGCGAACTGTTCGGCTCCACCGAGACCTGCATCTTCGCGCGCCGCCGCACCGCGCTCGAGCAGGCCTGGACCCCGTTCGACGGCGTGCGCCTGCAGCCCGTGCCCGATGGCACCCTTGTGCATGCGCCGCATCTGCCCGAGCCGCGCCTGCTGGCCGACATCGTCGAACTCGACGCCGCCGGCCGTTTCGAGCTGCGCGGCCGTCAGGCCGACATGATCGAGATCGCCGGCAAGCGTGCCTCGCTCGCCGACCTCACCCGCCGACTGCTCGCCATCGACGGCGTGCGCGATGGCGTGATCTGCCAGAGCGCCACGCCCGATGCGACCGGCGTCCGCCGGATCATGGCCGCCGTCGTGGCGAGTCCTGCGCTCGACGATGCGGCGCTGCTGGACGCACTGCGGGCCAGCATGGATCCGGTGTTCCTGCCGCGACGCATCCGCCGCGTCGATGCGCTGCCGCGCAACGAGACCGGCAAGCTGCCCCGCGCGGCGCTGGACGCTCTGTTCGGTATCACCGCGACCTGAATACCGACATCTCCGTCACGGACCGGGCCGGATGCTGGCGCCGGCCTTCGGGCCTGCACGCGCCAATCCCGGTTTCCCGCGTTCCGCACTGGAGCATTCCGCATGAACTTCCTCATCTACATCATCG
Organism: Luteimonas sp.; assembly: GCA_045810015.1. Taxonomy (GTDB): domain Bacteria; phylum Pseudomonadota; class Gammaproteobacteria; order Xanthomonadales; family Xanthomonadaceae; genus Luteimonas. The sequence goes on along the minus strand of JBJMWR010000020.1, from coordinate 21,254 downwards.
TCGGTGGCATCGCCGGCTGGCTCGCCAGCATCCTGATGCGCACCAACGGGCAGCAGGGCATCCTGCTGAACATCGTCGTCGGCATCATCGGTGGCTTCATCGGTGGCTGGCTGCTGCCGATGCTGGGCGTGTCGCTCGGTGCAGGCTGGATCGGCTTCCTGCTGACCGCGCTGATCGGCGCGATCATCCTGCTGGCGATCGTCAACCTGTTCCGCCGCGGCAGCGCGCGCTGATCGCAGCCGGATCGATGTCAAAAAAAGGCCCGGCATTGCCGGGCCTTTTCGTTTCGGGGTGCCGCGCGTCGCGTCAGCCCGAGATGGTGACCCATGCAGGGGCGTGATCGCTCGGCCGCTCCCAGGTCCGCGGTTCGCGGTCGATGCCGGACGCGACGGCCGTCTCGCGCAGCGCGTCCGACACCAGCGTCAAATCGATCCGCAGACCGAGATCGCGACGGAAGCCCGCCTGGCGGTAATCCCACCAGCTGAAGACACCGGCGTCCTCGTGATGTAGGCGGAACGCATCGTGCAGACCGAGGCCGAGCAGTCCACGCAGGGCGTCGCGTTCGGCGGTCGAGGTGAGGATGTGGGTGTCGTTCCAGACTGCGGGGTCGTGCACGTCGCGGTCGTCGGGTGCGATGTTGAAATCGCCGAGCACGACAAGCTTCGGGTGCGCGGCGAGTTCGCGGGCGACCCAGTCGTGCACGGCGTCGAGCCAGCGCAGCTTGTAGGCGTACTTGTCGGTGCCGACGTCCTGGCCGTTGACGACGTAGAGGTTGATGACGCGCACGCCGTCGATGGTCGCGGCGATCACGCGTTTCTGTTCGTCCTCGAACCCAGGGATGCCGATCTGCACGTCGTCGAGCGCGCGATCGCGGGCGAGCAGGGCGACGCCGTTGTAGGTCTTCTGGCCCGAGAACACCGTGCGGTAACCGAGCGCGGCGAGGGCGGTGTCGGGGAAGCGCGCGTCCTCGAGCTTGGTTTCCTGGATGCCGACGACGTCGGGTTGCGCGTCGCGCAGCCACTGTTCGAGGTGCGGCAGGCGGACGTTGAGCGAATTGACGTTCCAGCTGGCGATCTTCATCCGGGAATTCTAGCGTCCGCCGCGTCGCCGCTCGCGCGCATGCGCAGTGTGGCGACCGTGCCGCCTTCCGCCGACGAGCGGATGTCGAGTGCCCAGCCGAGGTGTTCACAGACGCGTGCGATGAGTTCCAGGCCGATACCGTCGCCGGTCGGCATGGCGGTACGCGCCATGCGCGAATAGACCGCGCTGATCTGCTCGGGCGTCATACCGTGGCCGGGATCGCGGATCACGACCGTGGCATCGGCATGCAGCTCGACATCGATGCGGCCGTCGTCGCTGTGTTCGATGGCGTTGCGCAGCAGGTTGCCGACCGTCGCGCGCACGACGGCCGTTGGCGCGAGCAGGGTGCAGGGCTGCGTTGTGTGCAGCACGATCTCCAGCGCCTTGTCGCGGGTGAGGTGGCGGTGGTCGTCGATGATCGCGGGCAGCAGCGTCGCCAGCTCGATCGGCTGGCCGGCCTGCAGCAGGCGCGCGGGATCCTTCGCCAGCGCAAGCAGCAGGGCGATCATCCGGTCCATGTCGTCGGCGGTGCGCTGGATGCGGCGCAGCTGGTGCGCGGTCACAGCGGGCACGTCGGTCGGCGCCAGCGCGAGCTCCGCGGCGCCGGACATCACCGCGATCGGCGTGCGCAATTCGTGGCTGGCGGTGTTGATGAAGGCGCGCTCGCGATCGACGAACTGCTCGTTGCGCTGCAGGTAATCGTTGAGCGCGCTGGCGATGACCAGCAGTTCGGAACTCGCGCCCGTCTCCGGCACGATCCGCTGCCCGGCGCGATCGGGCGACAGCGCGGCGATATCGTCGGCCAGTGTGGTCAACGGCCGCAGGGTGCGTCCCAGGCCCAGCGCCATCAGCCCGCCCATTACGGTGACCAGGACGACCGACGAGCCGAGGATGAAGAGCGTGAGCCGGTCTTCCTCGCGCTCCATATCGGTGATGTCGAGGGTCAGCACATGGCGCACGCCGTCGACGTGTTCGACCAGCACCAGGATCTCGCTGCCGTCCGGCAGTTCGACTTCGTCGTGGATGCCATCCGGCAACGCCGAGGTTTCCGGCGGCGCGCCGCCGTTGACGTACAGACGCAGGCTGTCGGAATCGCTCCAGCGGTACGACGGGTCCGCTGCGCTGCGTTGCAGATGGTGGGTGAACTCGGTGCGCAGCATCGAATCCCACAACAGGCGCTCGGCGTACTCGTTGACGAGGAAGCCGTGCAGCGAGACGCCTGCGGCCAGCAGCAGGGCGTAGACCGCCAGCCAGTACAGGATGCGACTGCGCAGGCTGCGCGCGCGGCTCATGCCGGTGCGCCCGTATCGGCAGGCGCGGCCAACCGGTAGCCGAAGCGCGGCAGGGTCTGGATCAGCTTGACCGCGAACGGACCATCGACGCTGCGGCGCAGTTCGTAGACATGCGAGCGCAGCATGTCGCCGTCGGGCGGTGCGTCGGCCCACAGCGCGTGTTCCAGCTGCTGGCGATCGACCGCGGCGGGGCTGGCCTGCATCAGCATTTCGAGCAGCTTGCGGCCCGCGGGATACAGATGCAGCGGCTGGCCGGCGCGGCTGGCCTCCAGCGTGTCCAGGTTGAGGCGCAGGTCGTGCACTTCCAGCGTGCGCGCGCTGCGGCGCCCGTGCGCGCGCGCCAGCACGGCTTCCAGCCGCACTTCGAGTTCCGGCAGCGCGAAAGGCTTGGTCAGATAGTCGTCCGCGCCCGCGCGGAAACCGGCGATCTTGTCGGGCAGTTCGTCGCGCGCGGTGAGCATGATCACCGGCGTGTCGATGGCGTGTTCGCGCAGGCGCTGCAGCAGTGCGCGGCCGTCGAGGCGCGGGAGCATCCAGTCGAGGATGATCGCGTCGTAATGCTGGGTCACCGCGAGATGCAGGCCGACGATGCCGTCGGGCGCGGCGTCCATCTCGTGGCCACGCGGCTCGAAGTAGTCGAACAGGTTGCCGACCAGGTTGCGGTTGTCCTCGACCACCAGCAGTCGCATCGGTTCTCGTCCAGGGGTTTGAGGGTAGTGCCGGCCGATGATACGGCGCGGCGGCCCGGCGTTCCGACAGGCTTCCGACATGCCCGCGACGATCCTGCGCAGGCCGCGGATGGCGCGGCGTGTGGATATCGACATGACGCTGCGGGATGCGATGACGCGCCTGAAACCGGTGCTGGGCATGGTCGTGCTCGGCCTCGTCGTGCTCGGCGTCTCGCGGCTCGGGCTGGCGCTCTGGCAGCGCGCGGCGGTGGACGAGGTCCACGGCTGGGTGCCGGTGCTCCTCCAGGGCCTGCGCGTCGACATCGCCAGCCTGTGCCTGCTGTTCGCGCCGCTGGCGGCGCTGCTGCTGCTGTTGCCCGCGGCGGCCTACAACGCGCGCTGGGTGCGCCACATCGCGGTGGCCTGGCTTGCGCTTGCGATGACGCTGCTGGTCTGGCTCGAACTCGCCACGCCCGGCTTCATGGCCGAGTACGGCCTGCGGCCCGACCGCGTGTTCGTCGAATATCTGGTCTATCCACGCGAAGTGCTGTCGATGCTCGCCGAAGGGCGGCCGCTGGAATGCATCGGCGTGTTGCTGCTGACCGCGGCGGCCGCCTGGGCCAGTCTGCGGCTCGCGCGACGCGGGTGGCCGACGCAGCCGACGCCCGCCGGCGGCGCACTGGTGCGCGTGGGTCTCGCGGTACTGGTGCTCGGCCTCGGCGCACTCGGCGTGCGCTCGACGCTGGGTCATCGGCCGATGAATCCGGCGATGCTGGCCTTCAGCACCAATCCCACGGTCAATGCGCTGCCGCTGAACTCGTTCTACTCGCTGGTGTTCGCGCTGCGCGGCTGGCTGCAGCACGAAGAGTCCGCCGAGTCCCTGTATGGCGAGCTGCCGGCCGACACGGTGCTCGCGTCGGTGAGGGCGGGCACCGGCCTGCCGGCCTCTGCGTTCACCGATCCGGCGTTGCCGACGCTCGCCGCGCGCAATCCGGTGTGGCGCGGCAAGCCGAAGAATCTGGTGATCGTGCTGGAGGAGAGCCTCGGCGCGCAGTTCATCGGCAGTCTCGGCGGGCGCCCGCTGTCGCCGGAATACGACCGCCTCAGCGAGCAGGGCTGGGCTCTCGAGCGGTTGTACGCGACCGGCACGCGCTCGGTGCGCGGCATCGAGGCGGTGGTCGCCGGCTTCGCGCCGACGCCGGCGCAGGCAGTGGTCAAGCGCGCGCGCAGCCAGCAGGGCTTCTTCACTCTCGCCGATGTGCTGCGCCGGCGTGGGTACGACACGACGTTCTACTACGGCGGCGAAAGCCACTTCGACAACATGCGCGGCTTCTTCCTCGGCAACGGCTTTGGTCGCGTGGTCGAGCAGCGCGACTATCGCGCGCCGGCCTTCGTCGGCTCCTGGGGCGTGTCCGACGAGGATCTGTTCGCGCGCGCCGACGAGGAATTCGCGCGCCTGCATGCCGACGGCAAGCCGTTCTTCGGTTTCGTGTTCACGTCGAGCAACCACGATCCCTTCGAGTTTCCGACCGGCCGCATCACCCCGTTCGAGCAGCCGCTGCAGACACGCAACAACGCCGCGAAATATGCCGACCACGCGCTGGGCGGATTCTTCGACAAGGCGATGGCCAGCGATTACTGGAACGACACGGTGTTCCTCGTCGTCGCCGACCATGATTCGCGCGTCTTCGGCCGCGACCTGGTGCCGGTCGACAACTTCCACATTCCCGGCCTGATCCTCGGCGCCGGCATCGCGCCGCGTCGCGACGACCGCATCGCCAGCCAGATCGATCTCGGGCCGACGCTGCTGTCGTTGATCGGCATCGCCGATCCCACGCCGATGACCGGACGCGATCTGGCCGATCCCACGATGCGCCTGCCCGGTCGCGCGCTGATGCAGTACGACCGCAACTTCGCGTGGCTGCAGGGCGACGAGGTGGTGGTGCTGCAGCCCGACAAGGTGCCCAGCCAGTACCGCTACGTGCCGGGCAAGGGCCGCCTGCAACCCGCGGCGTTGTCGCCGTTGCTCGCGCGCGAGGCACATGCGCAGGCGCTGTGGGGATCGCTCGCGTATGAGCGTGGCTGGTATGGATTGCCGCGGGTCAACGCGCCAGAAAATCCACCAGCTTCGCGATCCGCGCATACGGCGGTCGCAGCCAGTCGGTGACCGCGACGCGCGACTGCCACAGCACCGGCAGCGCCTTGGTCATCGCGTCGAACCCGGCGCGGCCGTGATACGCCCCCATGCCGCTGGGACCGACGCCGCCGAACGGCAGCCGGTTCGCCGCGAAGTGCAGCAGGGTGTCGTTGACGGTGACGCCGCCGGCGACGGTGCGCGCGAGGATCGCCTCGGCCTGGGCGCGATCGCCGAAGGGATACAGCGCCAGCGGCCGGTCGCGTGTTTCGACGAAGGCGATGGCGTCGTCGAGCGAGTCGTACGAAATCACCGGCAGGATCGGCCCGAAGATCTCCTCGCGCATCACCTCGCTGTCGCCGCCCGGTTCGACGACGAGCGTCGGCGCGAGGGCGCGCACACCTTCGACGTCGAGCAGCGGCAGCACGGTGTGACCGCGGGTGCGCGCATCGTCGAGCAGGCCAGTCAGACGCGCGTGCTGCGCATCGCTGACGATGTGCGTGTAATCCGATGCCCGCGTGCCGGCATCGGCGTAACGCGCCTGCACCTCCAAGCGCAGCGCCTCCAGCAGTGCATCGCGGCGTGCGGCATCGACCAGCACGTAGTCCGGCGCGATGCAGGTCTGGCCGGCATTGAACAGCTTGCCGGTGACCAGCCGCGATGCGGCCTTGTCGAGCGGATAACCGGGGCAGACGATCGCTGGCGACTTGCCGCCGAGTTCCAGCGTCAGCGGGGTGAGGTTCGGCGCCGCCGCGGCCATGACCTTGCGGCCCACCGCCGTCGAGCCGGTGAACACCAGATGGTCGAACGGCAGGCCGGCAAACGCGGCGCCGATGTCGGCATCGCCGAGCGCGACGGCGACGCGGTCGGCCGGAAAGACTTCCGTCAGCAGCGAGCGCAGGAACGCGCTGCTGCGTGGCGTGTGTTCGGACGGTTTGAGATAGACGTGGTTGCCGGCGGCGATCGCGGTCGCCAGCGGAATCAGCGCCAGATTCACCGGGTAGTTCCACGGCGCGATGACGCCGACCACGCCTAGTGGCACCGGCCGCACCTCGGCGCGCGCCGGCCACAGCTTCCAGCCCGCGCCGACGCGTCGCGGCCGCATCCAGCCACGCAGATGGCTGCGCAACGCATCGATCTCAGACAGCACGGTCATGCCGTCGGCGATCAGCGATTCGGAACGCGCGCGATGACCGAAATCGACCGAGATCGCATCGGCCATCTCGTCCAGGCGTCGCGCGAATGCGGCGCGCAGGCGGGCGAGATCGTCGCGGCGCTGCGCGGCATCCGGGCGACGGCTGCGCCAGGCCGCGCGCAAGGCGTCGAGGGTCGGTCGCAGGTCGGCGACCGGCGTCGCGGCGGGTGTCGAATCGGTCGGGGCGGTGTCCATCGCCGCAGTGTAGCGTCGGCGTCGCGGCATTCCGGCAGGGCCGCAGGTAGACTCCGGCGATGGACTTGAGACCCTATCGGAACACCGCCCCGCGCCTCGGCGCACGCGTTTACGTGGACCCTGCAGCAACGGTGATCGGCGATGTCGTGCTCGGCGACGACGTGTCGGTGTGGCCGGCGACGGTGATCCGCGGCGATGTGAACCATGTGCACATCGGCGCGCGCACCAGCGTGCAGGACGGTACCGTGATCCACGTCAGCCACGCCGGCCCGCATGCCAAGCGCGGCGGCTTCCCGACGCTGATCGGCAGCGACGTCACCATCGGCCACAAGGCGGTGATCCACGCCTGCACGATCGAGGATGCGGCCCTGATCGGCATGGGCGCGCTGGTGCTCGACGGCGCGGTGGTGAAGAAGCACGCGTTCGTGGCCGCAGGCGCTGTGGTGTCGCCGGGCAAGGTGGTCGGCGAATGCGAACTGTGGGTCGGCAATCCGGCGCGCTGCGTGCGCACGCTCGACGATGCGCAGATCGAAGGCCTGTACTACAGCGCCGCGCACTACGTGCGTCTCAAGGACGAATACCTCGCCGCGCTGGCGGGCTGAGCAGCGCAGGGGCAGGTACGACGCATGACGCACAGGGACGACGCGCATTCGCGCATGACCGCATGGAGCCGCGGCGCCTGATGCTCGATACGGTGCGCGAGGTCCACACGCCCGAGGGCGTCGCGCTGCGCCTGCCGGCCGCCGGCCCGGTGCCGCGCGCGGTGGCGTGGCTGATCGATCTGGCGATCCGCGGCGCGCTGTTGATGGCGATCTCGATCGCGCTCGGCATGCTCGGCAAGTTCGGCTCGGGCCTCTACATGATCGTGCTGTTCGTCGTGTTCTGGGGCTATCCGGTGGTGTTCGAAGCACTGTACGGCGGGCAGACGCCGGGCAAGCGCGCACTGAGCCTGCGCGTGGTATCGGCCGACGGCGCGCCGATCGGCTGGATGGCGAGTTTCGTGCGCAATCTGATGCGCACCGTCGACATGCTGCCCTTCGGTTATGGCGCCGGCCTGGTCGCGAGCCTCGCCGATCCCTGGAGCCGGCGGCTCGGTGACATGGTCGCCGGCACGCTGGTGATCCATGCGCCACGCGAGCGCACGCGCATCGACGCATTGCAGATCGCGCCGCAGGCACCGGCCGCGCCGTTGCAGGCGCACGAGCAGATCGCGGTGATCGCATTCGCCGAACGCGCGCATGCGTTGACCGGCGAACGCCAGCAGGAGCTGGCCGATATCGCCACACCGGTCACCGGTGCACGCGGCGAAACCGGCGTGCTGCGATTGCTGGGCGTGGCCAACTGGCTGCTGGGGCGGCGCGCATGAGGCAGGACGCGTTCGTCGCCCGGCACGAGCCCGAGTGGGATGCGTTCGAGCGCTGGCTCGACGCGCGCGAGGGCAGTCCACGACGCGCGCGTGCGACGCGTCGCGACTGGGACGGACTGGTCGATGAGGACGTGCCCTCGCGCTATCGCCGTCTGTGCCAGCAGCAGGCACTCGCACGCCGACGCGGCTACAGCCCGCAGGTCACTGCGCGGCTGCAGGCGCTGATGCAGCGCGGCCACAACGTGCTCTATCGCCCGCCACCGCCGCCGTGGCGCCGCGCGCTACGGTTCCTGCTCGCCGATTTTCCGCGCCTGGTGCGCGCGCAACGCGGCTGCCTGTGGGCCGCGCTGGTGCTGTTCGCGGTGCCGCTGGTGCTGATGTTCGTGCTGATCCAGCAGTGGCCGGAACTCGCCTACGGGGTGATGTCCCCCGAGCAGCTGGCGCAGATGGAAGGCATGTACGACCCGGCGCGCGCGGCCGAGCGCTTCGCGCGCGAGAGCCAGAGCGACATGGAGATGTTCGGCTACTACATCTGGAACAACGTCAGCATCGGTTTCCGCACCTTCGCCAGCGGTCTGCTTGCCGGCGTCGGCACGATCTTCGTGCTGATCTTCAACGGCATTTTCATCGGTACGGTGGCCGGACATCTGCAGGCGATCGGCCACGGCGGTCCGTTCTGGCGCTTCGTCGTCGGCCATTCCGCGCCGGAGCTCACTGCGATCGTCATCGCCGGTGCCGGTGGCCTGCGGCTCGGACTCGCGCTGGTCGCGCCGGGCCAGCTGCGCCGCGTCGATGCGCTGGTGCAGGCGGGTCGCGATGGCGGCCGGCTGTGTCTGGGCATCCTCTTCATGCTGGTGTTCGCGGCGTTCGTCGAAGCGTTCTGGTCGTCGACCGGTGCGATTCCCGATCCCATCAAGTTCGGTGTGGGCGGTGGCCTGTGGCTGCTGACCGGGCTGTGGCTGTGGCGCGGTGGACGCGGAGTGGCCGATGCGCGTTGAGACCGTGCAGGTGGAACTGCGACCGCGCACCGCCTGGGAAGCGATGGAGCTCGGCAACGCACTGGTGCGCCGCCACGCGCTCGCGATCTGGGCGCCGTCGCTGCTGCTCGGTCTGCCGGTGTTCGTCGTGCTCAACGCACTGGGCTGGGCGATCGACCAGCTGTGGCTGTCCGCGCTGCTGCTGTGGTGGCTCAAGCCGGTGTTCGATCGCGTGCCGTTGTTCGTGCTGTCGCGCGCGGTATTCGGCGCGGCGCCCGGCATGCGCGCAACCCTCGATGCGCAATGGCGCTGGGGCTGGCGGCCGCTGATCGGGCATCTGACCTGGCGCCGGTTCAGTCCCTGGCGCGCGGCGACGCTGCCGGTGGATCTGCTCGAAGGTCTGTCCGGCGCGCCGCTCGCGCAGCGGCGACGTCTGCTCGCCGACGGCATCGGCGGACACGCGTTGCTGCTGACCGTGATCTGCCAGTTGTTCGTGGCCGCGTTGCTGCTGTCGCTGACGACGCTGGTGCTGATGTTCGTGCCGACCGAATTGCTGTCCGAGTCTGCACGCGCGATGTGGGCGCTGATCTCCGAGCAACCGCCGCGCTGGGTGCAGGTGCTGGGCAATCTCGCGTTCTGGATGGCGATCGGGCTGGTCGAGCCGTTCTACATCGGCGCCGGGTTCGGCCTGTATCTCAACCGTCGCACGCAGCTGGAAGCCTGGGATCTGGAGATCGCCTTCCGGCGTCTGCGTGCGCGTCTGGCGCCGGCAGCGACGCTGGTGGTCGGTCTGCTGCTCGCCGGCCTGATGCTGGCGCCGGTCTCCGGAAATGCGCAGGACCCGGCGCGCGCCGGCGACGACACCACGCGCGAGATCAATCCGACCAAGACCTGGCGGCCTGGCGAACGCAAGCAGGACGTCGCGCAGGACGATGCGGCGCAGACGCCGACGCTCCCGCAGGTCTTCGGACGCCTCAAGGACGGCGCCGCGTTCCAGCGCGCGATCGAACGTGCGTATGCCGATCCGCTGCTCGACAACAAGCGCGAAGTCATGCGCTGGCAGCGCAAGGACGCCGACGACGAGAAGGACGATGACAAGGCGCGCCCGACGCCGAACACCGGGCTGCTGGCCGCGATCGGACAGGTCTTCGCGCTGATCGCCGAATACGGCCTGTGGCTCGTGCTCGCCATCGTCGTCGGCGTGCTCGCCTGGACCGCGCGCCGCTGGTGGCCGTGGATGCGCGACACGCTGGGGCCCGTGCGCGAGCCGAGCGAGATCGTCGTCGAGGCCGCGCCGCCACCGCTGGAAGCATTGCCCGCGGATCTGGTTTCCGAAGTGCGCCGGCTGTGGGCCGAGGGTCGGCATCGTCGCGCGCTGGCGCTGCTGTATCGCGGCGGCGTCGAGGCGATGGTCACGCGCGCCGGCGTGACCCTGGCGCCGGGTGCGACCGAGGCGCAGGTCCTGCGCGCGTCGCGCCGCCTGCCCGTTGCCGAAGACCGCGATGCGTTCGCCGAGATGGTGCGCGTCTGGCAGCGCGCCGCCTACGGCCAGCGGTTGCCGGATGATGCCGGCCTCGACGCGTTGCTGACGCGTTTGGCGCCGCGTTTCGGATGGTCTGCCTGATGCGCTGGCCCACCCGCATCGCACTCGCCGCACTCGGTGCGTTGATCATCGCGCTCGGCGTCGCGTGGTTCCTGCACACACACGAGCGCGTGGCCGACACCGTCGATCTGCCGCCGCGTGGCGAGGCCGCCTACAACCCGCTGTACGCATTGCGCGAAACGCTGCGCGCCGATGGCGTGGAGGCGCGTTCGCGCCAGCGTCTGCAACTCTCCAGCGTGCCGCTTGGACCGCGCGACACCGTGCTGCTATACAGCGAACCTCGCACGCTGCTGCCGTCCGAGGTCGAAGCGTTGCTCGGCTGGGTCGACGGCGGCGGCCATCTGCTGGTGCGTACGCCGCTGCCGCGTCGCCGCGCGGATGCCGCGCGTCCCTGGGATCTGCTGGAACGGCTCGGCGTGCACACAGTTGAAGGCCGCGCGCGTTGCGAACCGCTGCTGGTGACCGGGCAAGGCGGCCATGTCGAGTTCTGCAATGGGCGCCGGTTCCTCGTGGATGCAGAACCGCTGCTCGAATGGGGCGACAGCGGCGAGGACGGTCTGGTGTTCGCGCGGCTGGCGCATGGCGCCGGCAGAGTCGACGTGCTCGCGGACTTCGATTTCATGCGCAATGCCGATCTGCGCGAAGTGCCGCACGCACTGCTGACCCGGCAACTGCTGGCGCCGAACTGGGGCGCGGGCACCGTGCATCTGGTGTACGCCGCGAGCGTGCCGCCGCTGTGGTACCAGATCCTCACCCGCGGCTGGATGGCGTGGGGGCCGTTGCTGCTCGCGCTGCTCGCATGGCTGTGGATGCGCACGCAGCGGCTCGGTCCGGTGTTGCCGGCGCCGCCGGTCGCACGTCGCGCGTTGCTCGAACACGTCGCCGCGAGTGGCGAGCATCTCGTGCGCTACGGCCGCGCGCCGTTGCTGTACGACGCGGTGCGTACCGCCTTCCTCGATCGCCTGCGCCGGCGCGATCCGCTTGCCGCCGCGCTCGAAGGCGAGGCCGGCATCGAGGCCATCGCCGCGCGCACCGGCCTGTCGCCGCGTGATGTCCGCCACGCCCTGCAGGCGCCCCGACCCGAAGATGCGAAGGCGTTCCGCCAGCGCATTGCCCGACTGATCCAGATGCGAAACAACCTGTGAGCCGACCATGACCGAACTGCCCGTGCCCCCGTCCGCACCGATCACCGGCGACGCCCTCGCCGCGCGCGTCGCCGCTGTCCGGAACGAAGTCTCCAAGGCCTTCATCGGCCAGCCCGAAGTGCTCGACCAGATTCTCGTCGCGCTGCTCGCCGGCGGCCATGTGCTGATCGAAGGCGTGCCCGGCCTCGGCAAGACGCTGCTGGTGCGCGCGCTGTCCGCGGTGCTCGGCTGCAACTTCGCGCGCGTGCAGTTCACGCCCGACCTGATGCCCAGCGATGTCAGCGGTCACGCGGTGTGGGACACCAAGAGCGAGACCTTCGTGGTCCGCCGCGGCGCGATCTTCACCAATCTGCTGCTGGCGGACGAGATCAACCGTGCGCCGGCCAAGACCCAGTCCGCGTTGCTCGAAGCGATGCAGGAGCAGCAGGTCACGATCGAAGGCCACAGCTTCGAACTGCCGCCGCCGTTCATGACGCTGGCGACGCAGAATCCGGTCGAACAGGAAGGCACGTATCCGCTGCCCGAAGCGCAGCTCGATCGTTTCCTGCTCAAGGTGCTGATCGACTATCCCGAACATGCCGACGAGGTCACGATGGTGACCGCGATCAGCAGCGGCAAGGTCGCGGCTGATTTTGACCTGTCGCAGCTCGAGACCGTGCTGCAGCCTGGCGAGATCGTCGCGCTGCAGCAGGGCACCGCCGCGACGGTGGTCGACGCAGCCGTGATCGATTACGCGGTGCGCATCGCCGCGGCGACGCGCAAATGGCCGGGCATCGCACTCGGCGCCGGCCCGCGCGGCAGCCTCGCGCTGGTCCGTGCGGCGCGTGCGCAAGCAGTGCTGTCGGGCCGCGATTTCGTGACACCCGACGACATCCGCGAGATCGCCACGCCGGCCCTGCGCCATCGCATCGCGCTGGCGCCGGAGTTGCAGATCGAAGGCCAGGACGCCGACCAGGTGCTGCAGGCGCTGCTCGCGCGCGTGGAAGCGCCGCGCAAGTGAGAACCTGCGCAATGTCCTGCTGCGCTTGCCAGCTGACGCGCGTGCGGTGCTCGGCGTGCTCGCGTACCACATGTACGCTGCGCTTCCTGCACTCCACCACGCGCCATCTGGCGGCGCTCGCGACGGACCTTGAGCAGTTTCTCCACCCGTCGCGACGCCCGCACATGAGCCGCCACGCATGAGGCCGACGATCGCCCTCGTCGTGCTGCTCGTCGTGTGGGGACTGGGCGGCGTCGCCGCGTCGCTGTGGCCGGTCGCGGTGCTGCCCTGGAACGTGTTTGGCAGCGCGCTGTTGCTGCTGTCGATCCTCGATCTCGTGCTGCTGTTGCGGCGTCCGACGCCGGATGTCGTGCGCACGATGGCTGAGGCCTGGCCGATCGGCATCGCGCGGCCGGTGTCGCTGCAGATCGAGGGTGGTCGACAGGTCCAGCATCTCGAGGTCTTCGATCTGCACCCGCCGGGCTGGCGCGTCGATGGCCTGCCGCGACGCCTGCGATTGACGCCGGACACCGTGTCGCGCGTCGACTACACCCTGCAGCCCGACATGCGCGGCGCGGCGGTGTTCGACGGCGTGCAGCTGCGACTGCGTTCGCCGCTCGCGCTGTGGCGGCAGCGGCGCGACGCCGGCACGCGCCACCAGGTGCGCGTGTTCCCGAACTTCGCACCGCTGACGCGCTTCGCACTGCTCAGTGCCGACCGCGCCTCACGACTGGTCGGCGCGCACATCAAGCGCCGTCGCGGCGAAGGCACCGATTTCCACCAGATGCGCGAGTACCGCGTCGGCGACAGCCTGCGGCAGATCGACTGGAAGGCGAGTTCGCGCACACGCAAGCTGATCTCGCGCGAGTACCAGGACGAAAAGAACCAGCAGCTCGTCGTCGTGCTCGACACCGGTCGGCGCATGCTCGCCCAGGATGGCGCGCTGTCGCATTTCGACCACGCGCTCGATGCCGCGCTGGTCGTGTCCTATCTCGCGTTGCGCCAGGGCGACGCGGTCGGCCTGTTCGCGACCGGCGGCGAGAGTCGCTGGATGGCCCCGCAACGCGGCATGGGCGCGGTCGACACCCTGCTGCGCATCAGTCACGACCTGCAGCCGCAAGCGGTCGCGACCGACTATCTAGCCGCTGCGACCGAACTGTCGCTGCGCCAGCGCCGTCGTGGCTTGTTGATGCTGGTGACGAATCTGCGCGACGAGGACATCGAGGACGTACTGGCCGCAGTGCGCATGCTGCAGAAGCGGCATCTGGTGATCGTCGCGTCCCTGCGCGAACGCGCGCTCGACGAGGTGCTGTCGACCGAAGTCCGCGACCACGACGACGCGATCCGCGCCGGCGCGACGGCCCGTTACCTCGCCCAACGCAAAGCCGCGCACGACGCACTACGCAACCATCGCATCGCCGTGCTCGACGTCACCGGAGAAGAGCTGCCGTCGGCGCTGGTCGAGCGCTATCTGGCGGTGAAGCGGGATGGGTTGCTGTAGAGGGTGCTAAACCTCCACCCATAAAGGGCGCAATGCCCGCAAGCAGGGAGGGCTCAAAGCCTGGTCCTCTTTTCACCTGTAGTGAATGGAGTCCCCGCTAGAAACAAAGCGCGCGCACCGGACGCTGCGCAGGGGGAGTGGTCCGGGGCCGCGCGATGCCAGCCATCCGACGAGGCCTTGCCATGCACATCCGCACCCCTGTGACTCCGCACGCGGCACGCCTGCCGTGCATCTTCCGTTCGCTCGTCCTGCTCGGCGTCGTCGCGCTGCTGTCCGCGTGCGCGGCGACGGTGCAGCGACCTGCTGCCGCCCCCGTCGATCCGGTCGCGATCAATGGCGATGTGCGCCAGGTCGTGCTGGTCGTGGAAGGCAGCGACACCGCGCGTGCGCAGGAGGACTGGGCGGATTTCCGTGCGCTGTGGAACGACGCGATCCGCACGTCCGCCACCGCGGCCGGCATCCAGGGCAGCGTGCGCGACAGCCGGCCGGCGTCGCTCGACCCACCGGGCGTGGTCGTGGTGGTGCGCGTCGACAGCTTCCGCTATGTCTCGACCGGTGCGCGCTACGGTCTCGGCGTGATGACCGGCAATGCCCACATCAAGGCCAGCGCGCAGTTCATCGAAGTGCCCGGCGGCAAGGTCGCGGCGACGCGGACCTACGACACGACGTCGAGCGCGTGGCAGGGTATCTTCGCGCCGATGACGGTCAAGCAGGTACAGGCGATCACCGACCAGATCGTCGCCGAAGCACGCGGCGGCTGACCGACACCGGCCTCACGATCGACCGGCGTACAGTGCGCATGGGCGGTTCGCCGCCCGGGCCACAGGCCGGGAGGACGCGATGGGGGAGCGCGACGCAGGAACGGGTGCCGGGCACACCGGTGCGGGCAGCCGCGCGTCGCTGCAGCGCATTCTCGCGCGCGTCTCACGCGAGGCACTGCAGGACGGCGCGCTCCACGGGGTGATGCAGCGGATCGTGGATGTCGTCGCGGCGGAGCTGCCGGTCGCGGTCGTCAGCATCATCCTGCTCGACGAGGCCGGCGAGGCCTTCGTGCAGGAAGTCTCGGCCGGCACCATCGATCTCTCGCCAGTGACCTGGCCGTGGCCCCTCGGCGTCGGTGCTGCGGGGCGCTGTGCGCGTCTGGGCGAGCCGCAACTGATCATCGATGTCGATGGCGATACCGATTACCTCGCGGGTAACCACGAGGTGCGGTCGGAATATCTGGTGCCGATCCGGCACCGCGCGCGCCTGCATGGCGTGCTCAATATCGAGAGCGCCGATCCCGCGTTCTTCGACGCCGACATGCGCGACGCCTTCGACGCGATCGCCGACCAGATTGCCGGCGCGATCCACTTCGCTCGCATCGCCGCGGCGCTGGAAGACGCGAATGCGCGGCTGCAGCAGATGTCGATGGTGGATGGCCTGACCGGCATCGCCAACCGGCGCGCGTTCGATCAGGCGCTGGACGCGATGCTGCGGCGACTGCGTGCTGCGGGTCAGCCGATGGTGCTGTTGCTGGCCGACGCCGACTATTTCAAGGCGCTCAACGACGCGCTCGGCCATCTGCACGGCGACGAATGTCTGCGTGCGATCGCGGGTGTGTGCGCAGCCGCGGCAGCAGACACCGATGGAATGGCGGCGCGCTTCGGCGGCGAAGAATTCGCGGTGCTGCTGCCCGGCCACGACGCGGGTCTGGCATGGAGCGCTGCGGAAGCCTTGCGCGGCGGTATCGAAGCGCTGGCGCTGCCGCATCCGGCATCGTCGCTGGCGCAAGTGGTGACGGTCAGCGTCGGCGGCGTGGTGTCGGGGCCGGACGACACACGCGAAGCGAATGCGTTGATCGAAGTGGCCGATCGCGCGCTTTATGTGGCGAAAGCGTCGGGCCGCAACCGCGTGCAGATCTGATCCGGCACGCGGCGGTAGTGCTCAGGCGCCGACGCGCGTACGTACCAGGCTGACATCGCGCACCGGGCGCACTTCGATGCTGCCCGTCCGCGCCCACGGGAACTCGCCCGCAATGCGCAATGCCTCTTCCTCGCTGTCGGCTTCGATCAGGTTGAAGCCGGCCAGCATTTCCTTGGTCTCGGAGAACGGACCATCGAACACCTGCGTGCGACCGCCGCGCGTGCGCACGGTCTTGGCGGTGGTCGCGTGCTCGAGCTGCTGGAACCCGAGCAGTGTGCCCTCGGCCTGCAGCGCATCGGCGTGCTGCAGGCAGCCGCGCATCATCGTGTCGTACTCGCCCTCGGCCAGACCGTCGAGCAGGGTGTCGTCGGTGTAGATCAGCAGCAGGTATTGCATCGAGCGCGTCCTCGGATGGGCGGGTCAGGCTTCCAGATGGAAGTAGGGTTCCACGGTGCCGCGCAGCTTGACGGTCAACGGCTGGCCACGGCGATCGAGCGCACGGCCGGCGGCGACGCGGATCCAGCCTTCGCTGACGCAGTATTCCTCGACGTCGCGACGTTCGTTGCCGTTGAAGCGGATCCCGATGCCGCGATTCATCGCCGCCTCGTTGTAGTGCGGGCTGCGCGGATCGTTGGAGAGATGGTCGGGCGGCGTATCGGTCATGGCGTCGGAATGCGGTGTGGAAACTGCGCGCAGGATACCGCCGCCGGGTGCAGGCTTCACCTACGGCGCCTCGCCGCGTCCCTGCCGGCGCGCATTCGCGATCACCGTGCGCACGAGCGCACGATCGTGGTGGCGCGAGATCGGCATCGCACCCAGTGCGATCGCGCGCTCGCGCATCGCCGCGGTCACGTCGTAATGCGCGCCGCTAGCGCGGTCCTGGAACGCGCGCCGCGGCATGCCGAGCAGTGCGGCGAAGGCATGCAGTTCGTCGAGTGTGTCGGCGAGCAGATGCGCCCAGCGCTCGCCGCGCCAGGGGTGAACCGCATCGTCGACATAGACGGTCATGAACGAGCCTGCACATCGGCATCATCGCCGTTCATGAATCATAGCCGGCGCATGTGGCGACGCATGCATCGGGCTTTGCGCCCGGCCATCACATTTTCTCTCCGCCGTGCCTTCGCCTGCAGATGTTTCCGTCCGGCGAATGGAGACGCATGCGCGTTGCATATTCATGGACGCGTGAAAACCCCTGTTTTCAAGCCGTTTTTTGCAGTTCTGAAACTTCGTGCATTTGGGGGTTCGTGCAGAAATCGTTAAGATGGCCGGTCTGCATTGCGTTTACGAATTTATCGAGGAGGGCAGACCCGTCGTGATTTCGCGCGGTTTCAAGTGGTTGTTGTGTGGTGTTTTCGTGGCTGCGGCGCCCGCAGTGTCGGCGGCGGAAAGTGCCGACGAAACACCTGGTTTCGAACTCGGCGGCGCCGTCCGCTTCAATTACGGGTGGCTCGATTACGGGCCCAGCAGTGGTCCCGAGCTCGAACTTCTCCGGGTCGATGCACGTGGCAACGCCGGTCCGGCGTTCTTCTCGCTGCAGTACCGCTGGTACGACGGATTCGACGCCGTGCATCACGCCTATGCGGGCTGGAAGCTCGAAGACGGCAGCAGTGGCGCCACATCCGACATCCGCGCCGGTATCCAGCAGGTGCCATTCGGTCTACTGCCCACCGCCTCGCACAGTTTCTGGTTCGGTTCGGGCTATTACCTCGGCCTCGAGGACGATTACGACCTCGGCGTGGTGTGGCAGCGCCAGTCGGGTGCCCACCAGTGGCACGCGGGTGTGTTTTCCGGCGACGAGTACGGCACCGGCGCGAACTTCGACCGGTATTCCTTCGATGTCGCGACGACCGAGGATCTGCCCTACCGCGAGCGCGAACGCGGCATCGTGCGTTACGAGCACACCAGCGAAGCCGACGGTTGGGAAGCGACCTGGGGCGCATCGGCATTCGCCGGACGCATCGAGAATCGCATCGATGGTGGCAAGCACGACCACACCGGCGCCGCCGTGCATGGGCAGTGGGTGCGCGGTCCGCTGACGCTGCAGGCGCAGTGGGCGCGCTACCGCTACGACAATCCGGAATCGCGCATCGCGATGTCGGCTTTCATGTTCCCGTTCGAGATCGCATCGCAGGCCGACGTGCCGACGTTCAACGTCGCGTATGACGTGCAGCGCACCGGTTGGTTCGACAGCATCACCTGCTACAACAACGCGAGCGCGACATTGCCGGTCGGCAACGATCCTGTTCTGCGTGATTCGATCCAGAACGTCACCGGCTGCAGCTTCGGCAAGGGCGTGATGCTGACCTACGTCGACTGGATCGCAGGCAAGAACATGTGGTTCGCCGGCGGCCCCGGCATCGGCGTGCGCGACCAGGCCAACGACGGCTGGCACTCGCGGCTCAACGTCAACATCGGCTTCTACTTCTGATCCACGGCCGGGCGTGTTGCCCGGCCGATCGATACGGCCGCCGGTCGCCGGCGGTTTCACCTGGACGCAGCAGCACCTGGCTCACCCTGTGGCCGCGCTGCCGCGTCCTGCCCTGAGGACTTTCCATGAACGATCCCACCGTGCGCCCGGATACCGATCCGGTCGCGCCGCCAGAACGCTGGCACTCGCGCATTCTCGGTCCCGTGTTCTATCCATCGGCGCTGATCATCCTCGCTCTGGTCGTCCTGTCCTTCGTCGCGCCCGATGCTTCGGAGTTGGCGTTCAATGCGGCCAAGACATGGGTCGCGGAAGATGCAGGCTGGTTCACGATCCTCGCGGTCGCTGGATTCCTGGTCTTTATCGTCGGCATGGCGGTCAGCAGCTTCGGCCGTCTGAAGCTGGGCCCTGATCACAGCACCCCCGATTACAGCTACGTGACGTGGTTTGCGATGCTGTTCGCTGCGGGCATGGGCATCGGCTTGATGTTCTTCGGCGTGGCCGAGCCGATCATGCATTACGCCGATCCCCCGGTCGGGGATGCGGAGACTGTGATGGCTGCGCGTCAGGCGATGCGCATCACGTTCTTCCACTGGGGCATCCACGCGTGGGCAATCTATGCCGTGGTCGCCTTGTCGCTGGCGTACTTCGCCTACCGTCACGGCCTGCCGCTGCGGATCCGCTCGTCGCTGTATCCGCTGATCGGTGACCGCATCTATGGCCCGATCGGCCACGCGGTCGATACGTTCGCTGTGCTCGGCACGATCTTCGGTCTGGCGACGTCGCTGGGCCTGGGCGTGATCCAGATCAATTCGGGCCTGAACTACCTGTTCGATGTGACCGTCAGCACCACCACGCAGGTGATCCTGATCGCGGTGATCACGCTCATCGCGACGGGCTCGGTGTTCACCGGACTCGACCGCGGCGTGCGCAGGCTGTCGGAGCTCAACATGATCCTGGCGGTCGCGCTGCTGGCATTCGTGCTGGTCATGGGGCCGACGGTGTACCTGCTGCAGGCCTTCGTACAGAACACCGGCATGTACATTTCGAACGTGTTCTCGATGACGTTCAATCTGTATGCCTACGACCAGAAACCGACGTGGCTGGGGGGCTGGACGCTTTTCTACTGGGGCTGGTGGATTGCCTGGTCCCCGTTCGTGGGCATGTTCATCGCGCGCATCTCGCGTGGCCGCACGATCCGTGAGTTCGTCGTCGGTGTGCTGCTGGTGCCGCTGGGCTTCACGTTCTTGTGGATGACGATCTACGGCAACAGTGCGCTGTACCAGGTGATGGTCGAAGGGTCCTCTCAACTGGTGACGGCCGTCTCGGCCGACAGTTCTGTCGCGATCTTCCAGTTCCTTGAGGACTATCCGCTGTCGACGATCACCTCGGGTGTCGCAACGCTGCTGGTCGTGATCTTCTTTGTGACCTCTGCGGATTCGGGCGCGCTGGTGATCGACATGCTGTCGTCGAAGGGCGAGGAAGAGTCACCCGTGTGGCAGCGGATCTTCTGGGCGCTGCTGGTCGGTGCGATTGCGATCGCATTGCTGATCGCCGGCGGACTGAGCGCGCTGCAGGCCGGCACGATCGCTTCGGCATTGCCGTTCACCGTGGTCATGATCCTGATGTGCTGGGGCATGGTGCGCGCGATGCGGCTCGAGGTGGTCAAGCGCACGAGCATCCGGGATGCCCGCATTGCCCCGGTCGGCATCGGTGGCGGCGGCGACTGGAAAGCACGTCTGCGCTCGCTCGCCCACCATCCTGTGCAGAAGGAAGTGCTCGCGTTCCTGCAGTCGCAGGTCAAGCCCGCGTTCGAGGACGTGGCGGATGAACTACGCAAGCAGAATCTCCCCGTTGCCGTCGAAGAAGGCGAGGACGGCCGAGTCTGGCTGCAGGTCGGCCACGGTGAGGAAATGGACTTCTTCTACTCCGTGCGACCGGTGTCCTACGAGCCGCCGAGCTTCATGCTCGAAGACCCGCGTCGTCGCCGGAAGGAAACCGATCGCTTCTACCGCGCTGAAGTCCATCTGCGCGAGGGCGGTCAGGATTACGACGTGATGGGCTGGCGCAAGGACGAGCTGATCCACGACGTGCTCGACCAGTACCAGCGGCATATCCATTTCCTCAACGTCGTGCGTTGAGACAGCGCGGCCTCCGGTGCGGACGCATTGGGGGCCGACGCCGGCGTGGTGACATCACACGCCGGTTGATCCGGATCGGGAAGGCCACGTGTTCGCACGTGGTCTTTCTCTTTATGCGGACTTGAAAGGGTTTTTCTGGGTTCTACCTCGCTTCTACGACAGTGCTCCTGCTCCTGCTCTTGCTGGGCTTTGGTCTTGCTCTGGCTTTGGCTTCCAGGTTTTGACTTGAATCGAGCCGTAGAGCGAGCCGAGCACCGGAGCCTGGCGTGGCCGAAGAGCAGCCCATGTCTGAGCGCAGCGAGTTTGGGCTGCGTGCCGCGCCAGGCGAGGAGCACAGGGGACCGATGCGGCTCCATCGCATCGGCTCGCGTCCGGCGAAGGGGGTTTTTGGTTCCCCTTTTGGCCCATCAAAAAGGAACTCGCACGCGTAGCGGGCGAAAGCTCTGCACTTGCTGTTCGCTTCTCAGCCTTGGCTTCGGATTTTGATGCACCCCGAGACAAAGTGCCCGCAAGGCGAAGATCAAGTACAGGGCTTCCGCGCTGTCGCGCGGCTTACTTTTGTCTTGGCAAAAGTAAGCAAAACCGTCTTCGCCGGACGCGATCCGCCGCGATACAGCCGCCGCGGTCCCCTGCGCTTCTCGGACGACG
>JBJMWR010000019.1:0-3138 GCA_045810015.1 Luteimonas sp. | reverse complement strand
ATCGGTTCTAATCCAGCCAGCGGTTCGGCACGTCGCGCACACGCCACTGAGTTCAGATCGGCTTTGCAGGATCGGCAAAAGCGGTTACTTTCCACATCAATGGGCAGTGCCGCACGGCGTCACGGCGATCTGCTCCAAACGATAAGTCGTCGGGGGATCCAGATGCACACGCAGTCACTCAGCTTCGGCATCCGGATTGCGCGCACCCGACAGGAATTGCAAGCCGCCTGCCGGATCCGCGCGACGTCGTACGGCCATCATGTGCCGAGTCTGCACACGACCCTGATGGAACCCGACCTGCTGGACGCCGACGCGAACACCGTGGTGGTGTTGTGCGTCGACAAGGTGAGCGGCGAGGCCGTCGGCACGGCGCGCTTCCAGACCAACGCGGGCGGTCCGCTGCTGATCGAGCACAGCATCACCGTGCCCGACGAGATGCGCAGCGACACGCGCGCCGAGATCACGCGTCTCTCGGCCGTCGCCGGCGCCGATCCGCTGGTCAAGCTGTGCCTGATGAAGGCGAGCTACCTGTTCTGCCTCGCGACCCAAGTGCGCTGGATGGTGATCGGCGCACGCAGCGAAGCGCTGGTTCGCCAGTACCGTCGGCTCGGTTTTTCCGACGTCTTCGAGGACGGTCGCTTCGTTCCGCTGCTGCATGCCGGCCGCCTCGATCACCGCATCCTGGCCTTCAACGTGACGACGGCGGAGAGCCGCTGGCGCACGATCCAGCATCCGCTCTACGAATTCATGATCGAGACGTCGCACCCCGACATCCAGCTTTTCTCGAGCCAGCCGGCGCTGCCGCGTCGCGATCCGGCGCGGCGCATCGAACAGCCCGCCGGCTGGCTGTCGGCCGCGCGTGCGACGACGCCCGAGCCGATCGTCCGGACGATGTCAAGCCGCCCCGTTCTGATCAACTGAGTCGCGCCGCGCAACGCCGGCCAGCGCGCCCTGGCGCTCGCTCGCGCGCAGCGCGAGCCAGGGACGCATCACCTTGCGAAGGTCCTCGTCCGAGAACGGCTTGCCGAGCGCGTCGTCCATGCCGGCCTCGGCCGCGGTGCGTCCGGTGTCCTCGTCGATCAGCGCCGACAACGCGATGACCGGCACGCGGGCCAGGCCCATCGCCGCTTCCTGAGCCCGGATCGAGCGGGTTGCCTCGAAGCCGTCCATCGCCGGCATCACGCAGTCCATCAGGATCAGGTCGGGCCGGTCGATCTCGCGCAGCGCACGACGGACCGCTTCGGCGCCGTCGGCGACACGTTCGACCTGATGGCCCTGGTTGGCGAGCATCGAGCCGGCGATCAGCGCGTTCACGTCGTTGTCCTCGACGAGCAGGATGCGCGCGCAGATCTCGATGTCGCCGCGCGCCAGATCGTCGTTGCGGGCCGGATACGACGAGGGCTCGAGCGTCGGCTCGAACTGCGCCGAGAAGTCGAAGATCGATCCGAAACCGGGCTTGCTCTTCAGCGTGATGTCGCCGCCGAGCAGGTGCGCGATCTCGTGCGCGATCGTCAGGCCCAGTCCGGTGCCGTGGCGACGTCCTTCGGCCTGCGATCCGACCTGGCGAAATGCGTTGAAGACGATCTTCTGATCTTCCTCGCTGATCCCGACGCCGGTGTCGCGCACTTCGAAGTGCACCTTGCCGGGCAACGCGCCCGGCCGGACCATCAGGTGGACCCAGCCCTTGTGGGTGAACTTCATCGCGTTGCCGAGCAGGTTGTGCAGGACCTGGCGAGTGCGCACCGGATCTCCGATGACCCACGTCGAGCCGGTCAGGTGGCTGTCCATCGTGAAGGCGAGGCCCTTTTCGGCCGCCCGCACCGCGTAGATGTCGGCCACCCGTTCGACTTCCGACGACAGGTCGAACGCAAGCCGCTGGATCCGCATCTGGCCTGATTCGATGCGCGAGATGTCGAGCAGGTCGGTGACGAGGCCCAGCAGATGCGTGCCCGATCCCTCGACCAGTTCCATCCGCTTCTTGACCAGCGGATCGGAGCTCTCGACGTGGACGAGGCGGGCCACGCCGAGCATCCCGTGGATCGGCGTGCGCAACTCGTGGCTCACGGTGCCGAGGAACTGGCTCTTCACGGCCGACTGCCGCTGCGCGAGCTCGAGCGCCTGCGCGCGCTCGACCGAGATGCGCGCGGCGTGGATGCGGAGCAGGAAGACCTCCGACAGCTTCGCATCCGACCGGCTCGCGGTGATCAGCAACTGGGCCAGGAAAAGGCTGAGACCGATCGCGCCGTAGACGCCGAACGGGTCGGCGCGCAGCAGCATGCCGAGCACCATCGGCACGACGATCGGCACCACATAGGCACCGGTCGCGACCTTGCTGACCTGCAGCCCGAAGGTCGCGACGCACGCCACGCAGCCGAGGCTCGCCGTGACCAGGGAGGCGGTGTTGATGTCGGCGCCCATCAGCCAGAGGCCGGCGACGCCCCAGACCGCGCCGTCGAGCGCGAGCAACCAGTAGGTTGCCTGACGCCATCCGCTGCCGCCGGGAAAGCCCCGACGCCGGAAGATCTGACCCTGCACGACACGCGGCACCGCGACCAGGAGCTTCATCGCGATCCACATCTGGACCAGCCCGAGCTCGACGGTGCTGCGCAGGTGCAGCGCCATCAGCACCGCGAACGCGGTCGCGATCAGCGTGCCGACCGCCGCATGGGTCCAGACCATGCGCAACTGTTCGTTTGCGACCTTCTCTTCGGTCTCGGCGTCCAGCTCGACGCCGATGCGCGTCGCAATGCTCTCGATCACCGCGGCCCTTCAGAAGCGCTGAAGGAGCACCGGAAACTCCGGCGGGCAATCGACCCCGCGGCGACTGCAGGCGATGCGGAAGCGTTCGATCTGCTCGACGATCGTCAAGCCGCGCAGCGGCGCGGCGAACTCGCGGAACATGTCGACGAGCGCGGCTTCGCGTTGGGCGTTGAGCGCCTTCAGCCATTGCTGCAGGACGCCGACGCGCAAGCGCGGCGCGGCCTCAAGAAAATCATCGGTCAGCGCCACCGCGCCGGAGCCGGCCTCGACGTCTGCGAAGAGTCCCGGCATGGGAAGATGGAGCGGCGCATCGTCACCCAATGCGCCGAATGCCGATGCAGTCACTGTGGCCATGAATTCACCCTTCATCCAGTTCGA
>JBJMWR010000018.1:0-184452 GCA_045810015.1 Luteimonas sp. | reverse complement strand
CCGCCGTGGCCGTGACGCCGCGCCGACGACGATCCCCCGCAAGATGCACGCCTCGTCCCTCACCGCGCTGTCCCCCCTCGATGGCCGCTACGCCAGCAAGCTCGATGCCTTGCGGCCCTGGCTCTCTGAATTCGGCCTGCTGCGCTGCCGCGTCCGGGTCGAGGTCGAGTGGTTCATCGCCCTCGCCTCGGCGGGGCTCGCCGAGCTCCCTCCGCCCGGGCCGGCGGCGATCGAGTTCCTGAGCCGGCTCGTCGCCGACTTCACGGTCGCCGACGCCGAGGCGATCAAGCGGATCGAGCAGCGCACCAACCACGATGTGAAGGCGGTCGAGTACTGGCTCGCCGAGCGCTTCGCCGCCGAGCCGTCGCTCGCCGGCCAGGCGGGCTTCATCCACTTCGCGTGCACCAGCGAGGACATCAACAACACCAGCCACGCGCTGATGCTCGAGGCGGCGAGGCGCGAAGTCCTGCTGCCGGCGATCGACGCGCTCGTCGCGCGCCTCGCCGCCCTCGCCAGGGAGCACGCGGCCCAGCCGATGCTGGCGCGCACGCACGGCCAGACGGCGACGCCGACGACGCTCGGCAAGGAGATCGGCAACGTCGCGGTGCGCCTCGCCCGCGCGCGCGACGGCATCGCCGCGGTCGCGCTGCGCGCCAAGATGAACGGCGCCGTCGGCAACTACAACGCCCACGTCGCCGCCTATCCCGAGTTCGACTGGCCGGCGTTCGCGCGCCGCGTCGTCGAGGACCGCCTCGGCCTCGCCTTCAACGCCCACACGACGCAGATCGAGCCGCACGACGCGATGGCCGAGCTCTTCGACGCGATGAAGCGCTGCAACACCATCCTGGTCGACTGGGCGCGCGACGTCTGGGGCTACGTCAGCCTGGGCTACTTCAAGCAGAAGCTGCGCGAAGGCGAGATCGGCTCGTCGACCATGCCGCACAAGGTCAACCCGATCGACTTCGAGAACGCCGAAGGCAACTTCGGCATCGCCAATGCGCTGTTCGAACATTTCGCCGCCAAACTGCCGATCAGCCGCTGGCAGCGCGATCTGACCGACTCCACCGTGCTGCGCGCATTGGGCACCGCATTCGGTCACACGCTGATCGCACTCGATGCGCTGCAGCGCGGACTCGGCAAGCTCAGCGTCAATCCCGAACGCCTCGCCGCCGATCTCGACGCGTCGTGGGAAGTGCTGGCCGAAGCCGTGCAGACCGTAATGCGCCGCCACGGCCTGCCCAACCCCTACGAGCAGCTCAAGGCGCTGACCCGCGGCCAGGGCATCACCGCGGACTCGATGCGCCAATTCGTCGACGGGCTGGATCTGCCGGCCGAAGACAAGGCGCGCCTGCGTGATCTGCCGCCGGGCGGCTACACCGGCCTGGCCGAACAGCTCGCGCGCGGAATCTGACCGTCCGACAGCGCGACGCGGACTGAACATCCGCGTCGCTAGGCTCGCGGCGACTTCACTCGCCGACGGGACCGCCATGCGACACCTTCCGCTGCTGCTCTGCATCACCGCCTTGTCGTTGACCGCCTGCGATCGACAGGCGTCGCCCGCCGATGCCTCGACCGGCGCGTCGCCGACGGAGGCGGCGTCACGGGTCGCGTCCGCAGCAGTGTCCGGCGTGCTGACCGATCCGGCCAGTGGCGCGCAGTGCAGCGGACAGGATGTCGCGATCACCCGCGACGGCTTCGATCTCGTCTTGAACGGCGACTGCGGCGCCGTGGTCATCACCGCATCCGATGGCGCGGTCAACGTCGAGCATGCGACATCGGTGCGGGTCGAAGGCAGCCAGGTCACCGTGCTCAACAGCCGGGTCGGCGACGTCGATGTCCGCGGCGCCGACAACACCTTGAATCTGACTGAGGTCGACGCGCCGGAAATCTCGGGCGACCGCAATACGGTCCTCGCACGGCGAATCGACCGGGTCACCTTCAGCGGCGCCTCGAATATCGTCAATCCCGACAACACGCCGGTACTCGAAGACACGGGCACCGGCAATCGCGTGATGTGACGCGGCGTGCCGGCCATGCGCATCCTGCTCAACCTCGATGTCGATGACCTCGACCGCGCGCTGGCGTTCTACGTCGCCGCGTTCGGGCTGACGCCTGCGCGGCGCTTCGGCGGCGACGTGGTCGAACTGCTCGGCGCCGGCGCACCGCTGTATCTGCTGCGCAAGGCGGCCGGCAGCACCGGCGCGGGCACGATGCCGCGCGAGTACACGCGGCACTGGATGCCGTTGCACATCGATGTGGTCGTCGACGATCTGGATGTCGCCTTGGCAACGGCCTTGGCCGCAGGCGCGGTGCAGGAAGGCGCCATCCGCGACGAGGCGTATGGCCGGATCGTGCAACTGGCCGATCCTTTCGGGCATGGCTGGTGTCTGCTCGCGTTCAATGCGCGCGGGTATGACGCGATTGCGACATGACGCGATGGGATGCGAGATAGCTGGCTACGCTCTGGTCGTCATCCCGGCGAGGGCCGGGATCCAGTGACTTGTCTCTATCAACGCGCTGAAGTCACTGGATTCCGGCCTGCGCCGGAATGACGGGGATTCAGGCTTCTGACGAATCCAACCTCGTCAGGGAAACGGGATAGAAGTGCTTGAAGAAGCACTGCGCGTGCCGCTAAACCCGTCGAGCCCGATCCCATTTTCGCGTAGGCTCCCCGCCTATGAGCAGAGTCCCCCTTCCCTTCGAAATCGACGCCCGCAGCTTCGCCGGCGATGGCCCGCTCGGCATGCCCGCCGATCAGTTCCTGCGCGACTACTGGCAGAAGCGCCCGCTCTTGATCCGCAACGCGTTTCCGGACCTCGAAAGCCCGCTGCAGCCCGAGGATCTCGCCGGTCTGGCCTGCGAGGAAGTGGCGCTGTCGCGACTGATCCGCCACGACCGTGCGCGCGATGGCTGGCAGGTCGAGACGGGACCGTTCGACGAAGATCTGTTCCCCAGTCTCGGCGACCGCGACTGGACGCTGCTGGTGCAGGACGTCGACAAATGGGATGCCGATGTCGCCGCGCTGCTGCCGCATTTCGGATTTCTGCCGCGCTGGCGCATCGACGACATCATGGTCAGCTTCGCCGCGACCGGTGGCTCGGTTGGCGCGCACGTCGACCAGTACGACGTATTTCTGCTGCAGGGCCAGGGCCATCGCCGCTGGCAGATCGACGCGTCCGATGCGATGGGCCGCGGCGTGCCGCCGCAGGATTTCCGCGACGATGTCGAACTGCGGCTGCTGCGTGAATTCACGCCGACCCACGAATGGGTGCTCGGCCCCGGCGACATGCTGTATCTGCCGCCGATGGTGCCGCACCACGGCGTGGCCGAAGATCCCTGCCTGACGTTCTCGGTCGGCATGCGCGCGCCGTCGGTCAGCGAACTGATGGGCGACTACATCGACACGCTGGCCGCAGACGCCGACGAATCGATGCGCTACCACGACGAAACCCTGCAGCCGCCGGCCGATCCGAACGAGATCGATGCCGACGCGATGGTGCGCGTGGTCGAAGCGCTCAATGTGATGCGTATGAAGGACCCCGATCGTCTCGGCGACTGGTTCGGCAGCTTCATCACCGGCTACCGCAACGCGCAGCAGGTAGTCGCCGGCGGCGCAGCGCCGCCGCGGATCGAACTCGAATGGCTGCTGTCGCAGGGCCAGGCGGTACTGCACCGTAATCCCTTCACCCGAATGGCCTGGCGCCGGACCGGGGATGGCGCACGCCTGTTCGTGTCGGGCACCGCGTGGCCGCTTTCGCTGCGCGATGCAAGCACCCTGGCCGCCGAAGCGCAGATCGACGGCCGCGCGTATGCAGCGCTATCGGGCGCGGGTCGCGAGACGGTGCTCGAGCTGCTGGCCGAGGGGCACTACACCCTGCTGGACGCGGATTCCGAATGAGCGCGGCGACGCCGTTCCGGGTCGCCATCGTCACCGGTGCCGATGATCTGGCAGCGGCGCACGCAGTGCGCACCGCGGTTTTCGTCGACGAACAGGGCGTGCCCGCGGCGCTCGAACGCGATGCGCTCGATGCCTTGAGCCGGCATGTCCTCGCGACCGCTGCCGATGGCACACCGATCGGCGCAGGTCGCATCGCACCCGACGGCCGCATCGGCAGGCTGGCAGTACGCCGCGACTGGCGCGGCCGCGGTGTCGGCGACGCAATGCTGCGTGCACTGCTCGACGCCGCACGCGATGCGGGCCTGCGCGAGACTTATCTGCACGCACAACTGCAGGCGATGGCGCTCTATGCGCGCGCCGGCTTCGTCGCCGAAGGCGCGCGTTACGAGGAAGCCGGCATCGCGCATCGCACGATGCGCCGCGTCGCAGGCGCGACGTTCCCGGTCGAGGATCTTGCCGCGGCAGTCGATACGACCGTCACGCTCGTGTCCGCTGCGCGCCGCTCGCTGTGGCTGCGCACCCGCGATCTCGACCCCGGCCTCTACGATCATCCCGACGTGCTCGCCGCCGTGCGTCGCTTCGCGACCGGCGGCCGCGGCGTGCAGGTCCAGGTGCTGCTGCACGATCCTGCCACCGTGCAGCGACGCGGCTCGGCATTGCTTGCGCTGTCTCAACGCCTGAGTAGCGCGTTCGCCTTCCGCGCGGGCGAAGATCCGGTCGATCGCGAGTTTGCCGGTGCATTTCTCGTCAACGATGCCGGCGGTTTCCACTTCCGGACGCTGGGACAGCGCGTCGACGGCGAAGCGTCCACCGATCTGCCGGGGCGCGCCCGTCAGCTTTCACTGCAGTTTGCACCGGTGTGGGAACGTTCACGCGTCTGCAGCGAGTTCCGCACACTCGGTATCTGACGTATTTCAGGGCGGATTCGCGATTTCCATGCATGCCGCACGACATGGTGCGCCGTGCATCGACCGGCGCAGATGGTGCATCGCGGCGAACGACCCGCGTATACTCTCCGGCGTCGTTTCGCGCCAGATCCCGCCTGTTTTCCGGAGATCGCTCCGGTCCAGGCCCTGCCCCCTCCAAACGAGCCCGAATTCCCCGACGTGGACAGTCTCCTGAAGCAGTTTGCGCAGTCCTCCCAGTTCGGCGCCAATGCCGCCTTTATCGAAGACCTGTACGAGCAGTACCTCGTCGATCCCGACAGCGTCGGTTCGGACTGGAAGCGGTGGTTCGACGCTTTCAAGGGTCGTGAAGCCGGCGATGTTCCCCATTCCGCAGTGCTCTCTGCCGTCGCCGAAGCGGGTCGCAAGGCCGCGCGCGGCATCGTCGAGTCCAGCCCTGGCGGCGCCGGCGACGAGCGCGAGCGCCACGTCGGTCGCCTGATCACGGCGTACCGCTCGCGTGGCCACCTGGGCGCGAAGCTCGATCCGCTGGATCTGTCCCCGCCGCTCAATCCGCCGGATCTGGGCCTGCCCTTCCATCAGCTGACCGATGCCGACCTCGACGACGAGTTCAGCACCGGCGGCGTGGCCGGCCAGCCGCGGATGAAGCTGCGCGACCTGCTCGCGTTGCTCAAGACCACCTACTCCAGCCAGATCGGCGCGGAGTTCATGCACATCCCCGATTTCGAACAGCGCAGCTGGCTCTACCAGCGCCTCGAAGCCGCGGGTGGCCGGTTCGCGCGCAGCGAAACGGAGAAGAAGCGCATCCTCGAACGCCTGACCGCGGCCGAGGGTCTCGAGCGCTATCTGCACACCAAGTACGTCGGCCAGAAGCGCTTCTCGCTCGAAGGCGGCGACGCCCTGATCCCGCTGCTCGACAGCGTGATCCAGCGCGCCGGCAAGGAAGGCGTCAAGGACATCGTGATCGGCATGGCCCATCGCGGCCGTCTCAACGTGCTGGTCAATACGCTCGGCAAGAACCCGCGCAAGCTGTTCGACGAGTTCGAAGGCAAGTTCGACCACCACGACACCGATCGCGCCCACACCGGCGACGTGAAGTACCACATGGGCTTCTCGGCCGATCTCGCCACGCCCGGCGGACCGGTCCATCTGGCGCTGGCGTTCAATCCGTCGCACCTGGAAATCGTCAACCCGGTGGTCGCCGGCAGCGTGCGTTCGCGCCAGCACCGTCGTCGTGATACCGAGCGCAAGCTCGTGCTGCCGGTGCTGCTGCACGGCGACGCGGCCTTCGCCGGCCAGGGCGTCAACATGGAGCTGTTCCAGATGTCGCAGGCCCGCGGTTTCGCGGTCGGCGGCACGGTGCACGTGGTCATCAACAACCAGGTCGGCTTCACCACCAGTGATCTGCAGGACGCGCGTTCCACGCTGTACTGCACCGACGTCGCGAAGATGGTCGGCGCGCCGATCCTGCACGTGAACGCCGACGATCCGGAAGCAGTCGTGTACTGCGCCGAGCTCGCCTACGACTTCCGCCAGCAGTTCGGCAAGGACGTGGTCATCGATCTCGTCTGCTACCGCCGTCACGGCCACAACGAGGCCGACGAGCCGGCGGCGACGCAGCCGCTGATGTACCAGGTCATCCGCAAGCACCAGACCCCGCGCGAGCTTTACACCGCGAAGCTGATCGCCGAAGGCGTGATGGCCGAGGCCGATGCCAAGGCGATCGTCGACGGCTACCGCAACAAGCTGGACGCGGGCGAAGTCACGGTCGAGCTGGCTGACGCCAAGCCGAGCGACTACGAGCTGACGATCGACTGGGATCCCTATCTCGCCGGCCGGCTGACCGACACGCTCGACACCACGGTGTCGGTCGACAAGCTCAAGGCCCTGGCGACGCAGATCACCACGCTGCCCGAGTCCGTCACGCTGCAGGCGCGCGTCGCCAAGATCTACGACGACCGCCGCAAGATGGCCGCCGGCGAACAGGCCGGCGACTGGGGCTTCGCCGAGAACCTCGCCTACGCCACCCTGCTCGACGCCGGCCATCGCCTGCGACTGGTGGGTCAGGACAGCGGCCGCGGCACGTTCTTCCACCGCCATGCGGTGCTGCACGACCAGGCGTCCGGCAACCACTACATGCCCCTGCGCGAACTCGTGCAGAACCCCGAAGACGCCACGATCATCGACTCGCTGCTGAGTGAGGAAGCGGTCATGGCGTTCGAGTACGGCTACGCGTCGTCCGAGCCGGGCACGCTGTGCATCTGGGAAGGCCAGTTCGGCGATTTCGCCAACGGCGCCCAGGTGGTCATCGACCAGTTCCTGTCGTCGGGTGAAGCCAAGTGGGATCGCCTCTGCGGTCTGGCGCTGTTCCTGCCGCACGGCTACGAAGGCCAAGGCCCCGAGCACAGCTCGGCGCGCCTCGAGCGCTTCCTGCAGCTGTGCGCGCTGGAGAACATGATGGTCTGCGTGCCGACCACGCCGGCGCAGGCCTTCCACATGATCCGTCGCCAGCTGTGCATGACCACGCGCAAGCCGCTGGTCGTGATGACGCCGAAGTCGCTGCTGCGCCACAAGCTGGCCGTGTCCTCGCTCGAGGAACTGGCCAACGGCGAGTTCCAGCATCTGATTCCCGATGCCGACGCCGACCCGAAGAAGGTCACGCGTGTGGTCGCGTGTTCGGGCAAGGTCTATTACGACCTGCTGGAAGAGTCACGCAAGCAGGGCCTCGACACCGTCGCACTGCTGCGTGTGGAACAGCTGTATCCGTTCCCGCGCGAACTGCTGGCTGCCGAACTCAAGCGCTTCCCGAAGGCCACCGAAGTGGTCTGGTGCCAGGAAGAACCGCAGAACCAGGGCGCCTGGTACCAGATCAAGCACCACCTCGAGTTCTGCTCGGGTGCCAAGCAGTCGGTGCATTACGCCGGTCGCGCACGCTCGCCCTCGCCCGCCGTCGGTCATTTCAACGACCACGTCGCCGAGCAGCAGCAGCTGATCTCCGATGCGCTGGTGAACGATCTCGCAGGCAAGGTGCTCGCCGAGTAATCCGGCGCGCACTCCGCTCATCCATTCCCCACATTCAACGCTTTTCCAGGAAGCCACATGGCCACTGAAATCAAAGTCCCGGTCCTGCCCGAATCCGTCTCCGACGCGACTATCGCCACTTGGCACAAGAAGGCCGGCGATGCGGTCAAGCGTGACGAGAACCTCGTCGACCTGGAGACCGACAAGGTCGTCCTCGAAGTGCCGTCGACCGTTGACGGTGTGCTGAAGGAAATCAAGTTCGAAGAAGGTGCGACGGTCAACAGCGCGCAGGTCATTGCGATCATCGAAGAAGGCGCCGCCGCCGAAGCGCCGGCTGCCGAATCGGGCGCCAAGGACAAGGAAGCGCCGGCCGCCGGTGCCGAGGAAGTGCAGCCGAAGTCGGACGCCAAGAAGGCCGACGACAAGGCGCCCGCCTCGACCAAGCCGCAGACCTCGTCGGGCAAGAACGACGGCCTGCCGCCGGGCGCACGCTTCACCGCGGAGACCAAGGGCATCGACGCTTCGCAGGTCGAAGGCACGGGCCGCCGCGGCGCGGTGACCAAGGAAGACCTGCTGAACTACGCCTCGGGCAAGACCCCCGGCGTGTCGGGTGGAGCGCGTCCGGAAGAGCGTGTGCCGATGACCCGCATCCGCAAGACCATTGCTGCACGCCTGATGCAGTCGAAGGAATCGATCGCGATGCTGACCTCGTTCAACGAGGTGAATCTCGGCAAGGTGATGGCGCTGCGCAAGGAGCTGGGCGAACAGTTCCAGAAGGACCACGGCATCAAGCTCGGCTTCATGAGCTTCTTCGCCAAGGCTGCCGCCAATGCGCTGGCCAAGTATCCGGTGGTGAATGCCTCGGTCGACGGCACCGACATCATCTATCACGGCTACGCCGACATCTCGGTCGCCATCTCGACCGATCGCGGCCTGGTGACGCCGGTGCTGCGCAACGTCGAGCGCCAGGGCTTCGCCGAAATCGAGCAGGGCATCGCCGATTACGCCAAGAAGGCGCGTGACGGCAAGCTGGGCCTGGACGATCTGCAGGGCGGCACGTTCACCATCACCAACGGCGGCACCTTCGGCTCGCTGATGTCGACGCCGATCGTCAACCCGCCGCAGTCGGCGATCCTGGGCATGCACGCGATCAAGGAGCGCGCCATCGTCGAGAACGGTCAGGTGATCGCCGCGCCGATGATGTATCTGGCCCTGTCCTACGACCACCGCATCATCGACGGCAAGGATGCGGTGCTGTTCCTGGTCGACATCAAGAACCAGCTGGAAAATCCGCACCGCATGCTGCTCGGCATGTGATGCGCCGCGACCCCCTCCACGGAGGGGGTTCGCACTTGTGGCGTCCGCGCCGCACCCCTAAATTCGCCGCATCGGCACCCTGCCCTCCACCGCAGGCATCGAAAGAAGGAATTCCCCCATGGCTGAACAATTCGACGTCGTCGTCATCGGTGCCGGCCCGGCCGGTTACCACGCCGCCATCCGCGCCGCGCAGCTCGGCAAGACCGTCGCCTGCATCGACGCTGCGCTCGGCAAGGACGGCAAGCCGGCCCTCGGTGGCACCTGTCTGCGCGTGGGCTGCATTCCGTCGAAGGCGCTGCTCGATTCCTCGCGCCAGTTCTGGAACATGGGCCACATCTTTGGCGACCACGGCATCACCTTCAAGGATCCGAAGATCGACGTCGAAGCGATGATCGGTCGCAAGGACAAGATCGTGAAGCAGTTCACCGGCGGCATCGCGATGCTGTTCAAGGCGAACAAGGTCACGCCGTACTACGGCTTCGCCACACTGCACGCCGACCGTCTGGTCAAGGTGGCGCAGCACGACGGCACGCAGGTCGAGCTGACCGGCGCCAACGTCATCATCGCCGCGGGTTCGGATTCGATCGAGCTGCCGTTCGCCAAGTTCGACGGCGACACCATCGTCGACAACGTCGGCGGTCTGGACTTCACCGAGGTGCCGAAGCGCCTGGCCGTCATCGGCGCCGGCGTGATCGGTCTGGAGCTCGGCAGCGTGTGGAAGCGTCTCGGCGCCGAAGTCACGATCCTCGAAGCCCTGCCCGACTTCCTCGCGCTGGCTGACGCCGAAGTGGGCAAGGTCGCGCTCAAGGAATTCAGGAAGCAGGGCCTCGACATCAAGCTGGGCGCCAAGGTCTCGAAGACCGAGATCACCGGCAAGGGCAAGAAGAAGGAAGTCGTCGTCAGCTACGCCGACAAGGACGGCGAGCAGACGATCACCGTCGACAAGCTCCTGGTCGCCGTGGGCCGCAAGGCGGCGAGCAAGGGCCTGCTGGCCGACAACAGCGGCGTGAAGCTGACCGATCGTGGCCAGATCGAAGTCGACGACCACTGCCACACCGGCGTCGATGGCGTGTGGGCGGTCGGCGACTGCGTGCGCGGCCCGATGCTGGCGCACAAGGGCTTCGAGGAA
Organism: Luteimonas sp.; assembly: GCA_045810015.1. GTDB lineage: Bacteria > Pseudomonadota > Gammaproteobacteria > Xanthomonadales > Xanthomonadaceae > Luteimonas. Next base: position 174,182 of record JBJMWR010000018.1, on the reverse strand, counting down.
GGCATCGCGGTCGCCGAACTCATCGCCGGCCTGCCGGGCCACGTCAATTTCGACACGATTCCGTGGGTCATCTACACAGAGCCGGAGCTGGCCTGGGTCGGCAAGACTGAGCAGCAGCTCAAGGACGAAGGCATCCCGTACAAGGCGGGCAGCTTCCCGTTCGCCGCCAACGGTCGCGCGGTTGCGATGATCGAGGCCACGGGCTTCGTCAAGGTACTCGCGCACGCCGAAACCGATCGCGTGCTCGGCATGCATCTCGTCGGCGCCAACGTCTCCGAGCTCGTGCACGAAGGCGTGCTGACGATGGAGTTCAGCGGCTCGGCCGACGACCTCGCCCGCATCTGCCACGCGCATCCCTCGCTGTCGGAAGTGGTGCACGACGCGGCGATGGCGGTCGACAAGCGGTCGATCCACAAGGCGAACTGAGTTCCATCGCCTTGACCCAGGAAGGCTCCGCTTCGGCGGAGCCTTCCTGCTTTCCGGCCCGGCAAACCGTCTGTACGACACCGGGCGATCACCTTGGACTACAAGGACATCCCTGATGAAATCGATCTGTGTCTACTGCGGCTCCAACGCCGGCAACAAGCCCGTCTACGCCGAACGCGCGATGGCGCTGGGCGACCGGCTCGCGACAGACGGACTGCGTCTGGTCTACGGCGGCGGCAACGTCGGCCTGATGGGCACCGTCGCCAACGCCGTGCTCGAGGCCGGCGGCGAAGTCACCGGCGTGATCCCGCAGCAACTCGCCGACTGGGAAGTCGCGCACCGCGGCCTGACCGAACTCGAGATCGTCGATTCGATGCACGCCCGCAAGATGCGCATGTTCGAACTTTCCGACGGCTTCGTCGCCCTGCCCGGCGGCTTCGGCACGATGGAAGAGATCTTCGAGATGCTGACCTGGCGCCAGCTCGGCATCGGCAACAAGCCCTGCGCCTTCCTCGACATCGACGGCTTCTACGCCCCGCTGATCGGCATGATCGACCGCATGGTCGAAGAGCGGTTCCTGCACCCGGATCAGCGTGCGGACCTGTGGTACGGCAGCGATATCGACGAGATGCTGGCGTGGATGCAGGCGTATGAGCCGGCGCAAGCGAGCAAGTGGATCGACGAGAAGCGGCGCAGTGTTCTGAAATGAGGAAGTGCGCGGTGGGGTGAGCGCACGAGGTATCCCGCATCGCTCTTTTCGCGACTGCGTTGTTCGATCGCTTGGATCACTTCACCCGCGAAAATGGATCCCAGCTTTCGCTGGGATGACGGGGTCGGAGTGCGGGTTTCTTCCCTGGGGGCTTACGGTCTTCCGTCAGTCACCTCTGCGAAAATAGGTCCCAGCTTTCGCTGGGAGGCCGGGCTCTAGATCCGGCGCTCTCCTCAAGGCCCCACAGTCCTCCGCCCGTCACCCCAGCGAAAGCTGGGGCCCATTTTGATGTTCGCGTGATACCCCGCCGCGGTTTTGACCGACAGGCGTTCCGCACGCCTGCGGTGATGCTCCGGCCTCCACTCGCTTGGGCGTCCCCATGCGCAACCGCCTGCCCTGCACCTACATGCTCGCCAGTGCCCCACGCGGCACGCTGTACATCGGCGTGACTTCGGACCTCGTGCAGCGCGTCTGGCAACACCGCAAGCATCGAACGCCCCGATTCACGTCGCGACATCACATCCACCAACTCGTCTGGTTCGAGACGCACGACACGATGGACGCCGCGATCACGCGCGAGAAACGACTCAAAGCCTGGCAACGCCTGTGGAAGGTCCAGCTCGTCGAGTCGACGAATCCCGATTGGCACGACCTGTATCCTCGCCTGATCTGACATCACGAGGTTTCCGGATGCCCATTCCCGCCCGTTTCGACGCCTTCCGTATCCACAACGACGATGCCGGTTACCGCAGCGGCATCGAGCAGATCGCCATCGATGACCTCGCCGACGGCGAGATCGACATCGCGGTCGCGCATTCGTCGGTGAACTTCAAGGACGCGCTGGCGGGCACCGGCAAGGGCAAGATTCTGCGGCGCTTTCCACTGGTCGGTGGCATCGACGTGGCGGGCCACGTCGTCGCATCGCGCGATCCCGCGTTCAAGGAAGGCGACGCGGTGCTCGTCACCGGCAGCGGCCTGTCCGAAACACGCGACGGCGGCTACACGCAATACGCGCGCATCGAAGCGAAATGGGCTGTGCCCCTGCCCGCCGGGTTGAGCGTGCGCGAGAGCATGATCCTCGGCACCGCCGGTTTCACCGCGGCGCTGGCGTTGCTGCGCATGCACGAGAACCGGCAGACGCCCGCACTCGGCCCACTCGCGGTGACTGGTGCGACCGGCGGCGTGGGCTCGCTCGCGGTCGACATTTTCAGCAGCGCAGGCTTCGAAGTGCACGCCGTCAGTGGCAAGGCCGAGCATGCGAATTATCTGAAAATGATCGGCGCATCTCAGGTGCTCGGACGCGATGCGCTGGGCACGACGCGGCCGATGGAGTCCGCGCGTTTCGGTGGCGGACTCGACAATGTCGGTGGTCCGATGCTGGTCAGTCTGCTCGCGCAAACGGAGCCTTACGGCAACATCGCCAGCGCCGGTCTCGCTGCGAGCGCGGACCTCGGTGCGACCGTCATGCCCTTCATCATTCGCGGCGTTTCCTTGCTGGGCGTCGCGTCGGCAGGCACTGCGCGCGATGTGCGCGACGCGGTCTGGCAGCGCCTCGCCAGCGACTGGAAGCCGCGCCATCTCGATGCGATCTGCACGCGCGAAGTCGGTCTGTCGGAACTGCCGGACGTGTTCGAAACGATGCTCGGCGGCGGTTCGTTTGGTCGGACGCTCGTCACGCTTTGATATCAACTGCGCGCGCGAGCGCTGAATGCGCGGATAGAATCGCAGTCGTCATATCGAGGGGGAATCGATGGCACGCATTCTGATCGTGGACGACTCGCCGTCCCAGTTGATGGGCATCCGACGCATCGTCGAAAAGCTCGGCCATGAGGCACTGACCGCGGAGGATGGCCAGGCCGGGGTCGACGCTGCCAAGCGCGAGCTGCCGGACCTCATCCTGATGGATGTCGTGATGCCGAACCTCAACGGTTTTCAGGCGACGCGTTCGATCACGCGCGAGCCGACGACCGCGCACATCCCGGTGATCCTGGTGACCACGAAGGACCAGGACACCGATCGCGTCTGGGGCATGCGTCAGGGCGCGAAGGCCTACCTCACCAAGCCCTTCAGTGAGGTCGAGCTTTCGGACGCGATTCTCAAGACGATCGGAGGCGGTTCGGCGCCAGCTGCTTGAGTCTGCGCTGATGCGACGACGATTCGCAGCGTATCGCCGTCGTCCCAACGGATTCGACTGATGCTTGTCTGCTCAAGCTGGCGCCCAGCTTGATCTGTGCGCGCCCTCGCCCAGTCCCGAGAATCGCCCCGGATGACCAGTCTTCCGGCTGTTGAAGAGCATTCCAGCGTAACCAGACAGCGTTTGCTGAAACACGCTGGAATGACGCGCTCAAACTGGGTCGTCTCTGACGACCCGATTTCTACCCCGGCAGAGGCTGGGCAGTCACTGCCTACTTCTTCCCGACCGCAAACGCATCGCGCAAGGCCTCGTAGGCCGCGACCTGCTGCATGTCGATCGCGACTGGCGCCTGGATCTCGAGTTCGACGATCTGATCGCCATCCGGCGCGCCGCCGACGCCCGGCAGACCACGCCCGCGCAGACGCAGTTTGCGTCCGGCTTCCGAACTCGCCGGGATCTTCAGATCCACATGCCCGCCGAGCGTCGCCACGCTGATCGTGGCGCCGAGCGCTGCGTCCCAGGGCGCGATCGGAAGCGTATGAATGATGTTGCGGCCGTCGACTTCGAAATCGGGGTGCGCGGCGTATTCGATCTCCAGCAGCAGGTCACCACCGTGCTGACCCTGTCGCGGCAAGCGCACGATCTGGCCCGGGCGGATGCCGCGCGGAATCTTCACCTCGAAGGTCTTGCCCATCACCGGCACGCGGACGCTGTCACCGCGGTGGATCGTCTCCAGCGTCACCGCCAGACGCGCGCGCGTGTCGCCGCGCGGCTGCGGGCCGCCGCGACCGGGCTGTTGCGGACCGGCATAGCCACCCGCGCGCCGGCCGAACATCTGTTCGAAGAAATCGCTGAACCCGCCGCCCGCGCCACCACCGGCGAAGATCTCGTCGAAATCCACACCGCCCGGTGCACCGCCGAATCCACCCGGCGGCGGCTGCACGTCGTCGCCCGGCCGATAGCCGCGCGCGCGCAGACCGTCGTAGGCCTTGCGCTTCTCCGGGTCACGCAGCGCCTCGTAGGCTTCGTTGACCGACTTGAACGTCTCTTCCGCGCCCGGCTCCTTGCTGACGTCCGGATGGTACTTGCGTGCGAGCCGGCGATAGGCGGTCTTGATCTCCGCATCGCCCGCGTTCGGCTCGACGCCGAGAATCTCGTAGTAATCCTTGAACTGCATGTGTCTCTGTCCGATGCGGGCGCGCAGCCCGCGACCCAATGGAACGCCACAAACGGCGACGGCCCGCAGGATACCCGCAGGCCGTCGCCACGTCGTGGAGTCCGCCACCTTTGCCACGAGGCGGCGGGCGCGTGACCTTACTGCCGGGTTCCGCCCGCAAGTACGGCGCCCACCGAGATGCGCCTCGGTGTCGTTTCGGGACGCTTCGGAATGCTGATCTCCAGCACACCATTGTGACCAGCGGCGGTCACACCATCGGCGTCGGCGCTGTCGGGTAGCGTGAATCGCCGATGGAAGCGACCCGTGCTGCGTTCGACACGCGAGAACCGGACCTCGCCCGTGTCGCCGTCGGCACCTTCACCGGCAAGCGGTTTGCGCTCGCCCTTCAGGCTGAGCACGCCCTTGTCCATCCAAACCTCAACGTCGGCGGGATCGATGCCCGGCAGATCGGCCAGGATCACGAACCGGTCGCGTTCTTCGCGAATATCGACCCGCGGAGTCCATTGGCTGGTGACGACCGAAGAGCTGTCGGTCGCGTCGCCGTTGACGAAGTGGGTGAGCAGCTGGCGCATCTCGTCTTGGAGACTCGGCCGTTCGTTGCGGGACGATTGACGGACCAGGGGACGCAAGGCTTCGTTACGCATGGCAGTAACTCCAATCAGGGGGCGGCACAGGCGCCGCGATGCCTGGAATCTGGGCGCGCCGCATGGCCTTTCAAGCGTCCTCACAGAGTGAGCGGATAGACTCCGTTCATTCTTATCGACGAGCCCCCACATGACCATCCAGATCGGCGACACGATTCCCGAAGTCGCGCTCAAGCACATCCACGACGGCGTGCGCATCATCGATACGCCGACGCTGTTCACCGGCAAACAGGTCGTGCTGTTCGCAGTGCCCGGCGCGTTCACGCCGACCTGCTCGGAGCATCATCTGCCCAGCTTCGTCGAACATTTCGAGACATTCCGCAAGCGCGGCATCGACGTGATCTGCATCGCCGTCAACGATCCCTTTGTGATGCAGGCCTGGGGCGAAAGCGTCGGCGTGCCGGACGGCCTGCAGATGGTGTCCGACGGTAACGGCGATCTCGTCAAGGCGATGGGTCTGGAAATGGACGCCAGCGCCTATGGCATGGGCCTGCGCGCGAAGCGTTTCGCGCTGTATGCGGACGATGGCGTGGTGAAGCAGCTGTTCGTCGAAGCGCCGGGCGAGTTCAAGGTCTCGTCGGCTGAGCATGTGCTGGCGAATCTGGCCTGACTGTCCGCGCGTTGAAGTTCGCGCTCGCAGAACATTGCGCGTCGGGAGATCGAGGCGGCAGCGCTGAGATTGTCGTGCGCCGCGTGCGTTGAAGCCGCGGCGCATCCAGTCTTCGCGCGCGTCATCCCGGCGCATGGCGCAAGCGCGTCTCGACAGTCTGGTGAGTGGTCACCCGGTGAGTCGAGCGAGATCCTCAAGACGCGTGCAGGCAGCATCCTCCGGCACTCGGAACCATTTCCATCGTCGCCCGGGCACATGCCGGGGCGATCTTGCGTCCCGCTCGCCAGGCCGCAGACCAGATCAAGATGGATCCCAGCGTGCGCTGGGATGACGGTTCCGGTGTGTATCGAAACGGATGACGTTCTGCGCCGATTGCGCATTCGGGCTAGGACGCCTCGGCGTGCCCGTCATTCCGCCACCCGGAACGCCACACTCCGCCACGCCCCATCATCTGCAAGCGCCGTCAGCGTATGCGCGCCCGGTGTGTCGAACCCGTGCCGCAACCATTGCGTGCCGCGGGTCTCGCCGATCCATCGTCCGTCGAGCAACCATTGGACGCGGCCCTCGCTGCCGAGCGCGCGCAACTGCAGGCGGACGCCATGCGTGCTGTTGGGCGGCCGCGCCAGCAGGGTGCCGGGGGTCAGGCCTTCGATGTGCAGCGCTTCGGCACCGTCACGTCCGTCGGATGCGCAATCGGGCGATAGCGCGGGCAAGCGCGACGCCTGACGTGCCGTGGCCGGCAACCACGGTGCGACGAGCGCCGGCCAGCGGGCGATCTCTGCACTGCGTCGCACGTGCGACGCGCTGCAGTCGGCCGACAGGCGCAAGCCGCTGGTCGAATCGATCTCGAACCGCACGACGCCTGCGCCCCAGCGATGTGCGTCACGTTCCGGCAGCGTGGGTGGCACGTTGCCGTCGAGCGTCCAGGCTTTGCGCCGGCGCTGGCACAGCGCATCTGCCTGCGTGTCCGCAGCGGTACCGAGCGGCCAGCAGATGTCGACTTCGCGCACGTTGCGCGGTGGCGGCACGCGCACCGCATCGGCGCGATCGCGCGGCAGGCTGTCGACGGTTTCAAACAACAATGGCAAGGCGGTCACCGCGCCGTACTGGCCCGGCAGCGGCGTCCCATCGGGCCGACCGACCCAGACGCCGACCGTGTAGCGATGCGTGCCTCCGATCGCCCAGGCATCGCGGTAGCCGTAACTGGTGCCGGTCTTCCACGACACGCGCGGACGACCGCCGGTATCGAAGGTTTCGATGCGCTCGCCCGGGCGCGGATTCGATTCGAGGATCTCCCGCACGATCCAGGCCGCGCCCGGCGACATCAGCCGGCGTTCGACCAGCGGCGCCTCGGGCGTCAGACGCACACGGCCGGCGATGCCATCGCGATGCAACGCGGCATGCGCGCCGACCAGTTGCTCCAGCGTCGCACCGGTGCCGCCGAGGATCAGCGAGAGGTTCGGCGTCGCGCCACGCGGAAACCGCAAGGTCACGCCGGCGTTGTCGAGCCTTGCAGCGAAGCGTGCCGGCCCCACGCGATCGAGCAGATCGACGGCGGGCACGTTGAGCGACAGCCGCAACGCATCGTCGGCCGCAACCGGTCCGTTGAACGCTGCATCGAAATTGCCAGGGCGGTAACCGTCGAAAGACTGTGGCGCATCGCTCATCAAGCTGCCGGAATGGATCAGGCCATCATCCAGCGCCAGGCCATAGAGGAACGGTTTGAGTGTCGAACCCGGCGAGCGCCACGCGCGGACCATGTCCACATGTCCCAGCCGCGCGCGGTCGCCGAACGCCACCGAACCGACATAGGCCTGTGCCTCCAGCGTGCGGTTGTCGACCACCAGCAACGCGGCCGACGTACGCTCGGGCAACTGCGAGAAGTAACTCGACACGCGCTGTTCGAGGACGCGCTGCAGACCGAAGTCGATCGTCGACACGATACGCGCCTGCCGCGGTGCCGATTCGCGCAGACGCTGCGCGAGCAAGGCGGCATGCATCGGCTGGCGCAGGCTGCGCGCGACCACCGCCTCGACCTGCGCATCTTCGACGTCGGCGCGCGACCACACGCCCAGCGTCGCCATGCGCCCGAGCACCTTGTCGCGTGCCGCGCGTGCAGCCTCGGGTTCCCGGTCCGGGCGCAACCGGCTCGGCGCCTGCGGCAATACCGCGAGCAGTGCGGCTTCCGCATGCGAGAGCTGCGACGCCGGCTTGCCGAGATAGGCCCAGCTCGCGGCTTCCACACCTTCGATCGTGCCGCCGAACGGGGCGCGCGTCAGATACAGCGCGAGGATCTCTTCCTTGGACAGATGCACTTCCAGCTGTAACGCGCGCAGCATCTGCACGAGCTTGCCGCCCACGGTACGGCCACGCGGTGCCGGATCGAGGATGCGCGCGACCTGCATCGTCAGCGTCGAGCCGCCTGACACGATGCGCCCGCCCCGCGTCCACTGGCCGCCCGCGCGTGCGAGCGCCCAGGGATTGATGCCCGGATGGCGGTGGAACCACCGGTCTTCGTAGCCGAGCAGCGCCTGCAGATACAGCGGCGACACCGTGGCGGGCGTGGCCGGATGTCGCCACACGCCGTCGGCATCAGCGAACGCACGCAACGGCGTGCCGTCGCGCGCGACCACGACGACGCTGGTGTCGGCGCGTGTCGGCAGTTGCGGTGGGAATGCGAGATCGAGCAACAGCAACGTCGACAGCACAGCCGCCGTCCCCCAGCGCAGCCACGGCGTGACGCGCTGCCCCACCTGCCCTGCCCGGCTGCGCCGGTTCACGCGTGGATCGGCCAAGGCGTTGGAACCCGCCTACGCGGGGTTCCCAACCAACGGTTGTCTGGTCACGACGGCGGAGACGACCTGCATCTCCACCGTCATCGACCCGGACAACGCCGGCGCGCAGCGGTCATCGAACCGGCCGCTCAAGGCTGCACCACCGTGATCCGCGCGGGCACCGACGTCCCGACACCCCGCAACTGCGGCCGGTACATGTCCTCGACCAGCGGCGGCGGCGCGGTGTAGGTGCCCGGGCTGACGGCGCGCACGAGGTAGAACACGCGCGCGGTGCGGCCGCTGTCGAGCTTGAGCGCGGCGACGTAGCGGTCGTCGCGGTACTCCTCGTGCTGCACCGTCGCCGCGCTGCCACGCTCGGTGATCTGGATGCCGTCGACGACGACGTCCGCCCACTGCTTCGCATCGCCCAAGTTGAAGTTCTCGACTTCCAGGCCCGCCGGCAGCAGATCGGTCAGCAGCGCATCCGGCATGTCGCGGTCGGCGACGACCGAGACTGCGACGATCAGCGCCTCGCCTTCCTTCAGCGGTCCCGGGCTCCAGGGCTTGCCGTCGGTGCCGTAGAGCCGGCGCTCGACCTTGATGACGCTGGCATCGGCGGCCGGCGCCTGACGCGGCACGCCGGCGACGTCGATGTTCGCGTACATCGGCGGTTCGCCCTGCGGGATGAAGCGCACGCCACGGCGCAGGCTAGCCTCGTCGTAGGCGCGGCCGACGATCGTCGCAGCCGCCACGGCTTCGTCGACATCGCCTTCCCGCAGCGTGCCACCGACGCGCTTGCGCTGATCGGACGAGAGCGCACGCCCGAGTCGCGCGAGTGCGATCTGTTCCTGCGTGCTGAGGTACATCCAGCCACGGGTGCGACGCACGTCGACCTCGCGACCGATGTCGACCGCGCGCGCGTCGAACGCGGGCTTCGCGACGCCGCGTTCGTGGGTCAGCGCGATCATCAGCGAGGCGTCGCGCAGTGGCGTGCCGTAATCCCACAGATAACCCGGTCGGTCGCCCTTCAAATCGAACCCGGCCTGGACAGCCCGCTCACCGCGCGCCTTGTCGCCCTGCAGTGACAGCGCAAGGCCCAGATGCACAAGCGGCAGGCCGCTGAGCGTACGGCCGCGGTCGTTGTCGTAGAGCGCGCGCAGCGTGCCCAGCGGCGCGCGGTTCACGCGTGCCAGCACGTAGCCGGCGTAGGCGCGATACGCGAAGCGCAGATGCTCGCGATGGTCCTGACCATAGAACTCGTTGCCGCCCGACAGCAGATCCTCGCCGAGACGCTCCAGCGATTTCTGCAGCACCGCATCGGGCACCGCGAAGCCGGCATCGCGCGCGTCTAGCAGGAACTCGACGATGTACGGGGTCAGCATCGGATTGACGTAGCCGTCGCTGCCCCACATCGAGAAGTGCCCGGTGCCGACCTGCATCGATGCGAGGCGCCCGAACGCGGCCTCGACGAACTGCCGGCGCTTGGCCGCGTCGACGCCCTGGATGCCGAGCATCGCCACCGTGGCGTCGTCGAGCTGCAACGCCGCATAGCCGCGGCTCGTCGTCTGTTCGGCGCAGCCGTAGGGATACGACAGCGCGCCGGTGATCGCGGCCGCGAACGGAATCGGCGGCAGGGCACTGACGGTGAAACGCGCATTGACCGACCCGGCCATCAACCCGTCCATCAGGCCGGTATCGAGCGTCAACGGCGTGGCGCCGTCGAGCACCCGCGTGTTCGAGCGCAGCACCGCCGGCCAGGCGGGCCGCACCGGCAGGTCGTAACTGCGGTCGACGCGGACGCCGGTGCCGTTCACCCGCACCCGCACCTTGGCGACGGTGTAGCCCTCCTGCGCGGCCAGCGGAAAGCTCAGCGTGGTCTTGCCGTCGACGCCCAGTTCCACCTTGCGGCTGCCCTCGCCGATCGCCAGCGGACCGACACCATCGACGCGTACGTCGAAACTGCCGGCACGTCCGCTGAAATTGCTCAGATCCAGCGTGACCGTGCTGGTGTCGCCCGGCGCCATGACCCGCGGCATGCTGGCCTCGGCGACGAGTGACGCGCGTACGACCGTCTCCACATCACGACTGCCGTAGCGGTCCGCCGACCACACCAGCGCGGACACCCGCAGCGTGCCGTTGAAGTCGGGCAACTGAAGCGGCACGCGCGCATTGCCGCGCGCATCGAGCTTCACCGGTCCTGCGAACAGATCGACCGTCTGGACGCGCGCGGTCGGACGCCGCGCCTGCGGCAACGCGGCCAGCGGCGCATCGCCGCCGAAGCGCAGGCGCGCGGTGCCGCCTTCGAAACTCTCGATCACGCGGCCGTAAAGATCGTAGGCATCCACGCCGAACCGGCGCTGCGCGAAGAAATGCTTCCACGCATCGGGCACCGGGAAACGGGTGATGTTGAGGATGCCGACATCGACCGCCGACACCGTGACCCAGGCCTCCTGCCCGGCTAGCTGCGGCGCGCTGACGGTCACCTGCATCGGGCCTTCGGGCCGGATGAGCGCTGGCGCCTTCAGGCCGACGGCGACTCTTCGCTCGCGCCGTTCCATCGGGACGTGCGCCACGCCGACCGCGCGCGCCGGCGTGACCGTGCTGGTCGCGCTGCCGCCGCGGAACACCAGCGCGGTCACGTAGACATCGTGACGCTCCCAGTCTTCGGTGACCGGGATATCGAACGTGCTGCCCGGCTTGGCGTCGATTTCCTGCAGATAGAGCATGCGGTCGCTTTCGACCATCAGCAGGCCCTTGCCCGGATGCGGCGGCGTCACCGTCACGCGCATCGTGTCGCCGGCGCGATAGCCGGCCTTGTCGAGCGCGACCTTGACCTTGTCGGGGCGTGCATCGAGGCCGCGGTTGCCATCGTCCCAGCTCCAGCCTGCGCGGAACGGATAGCGCGACACCAGTTTCGTCGCCGGATCCTCGACATCGATGCGGTACTCACCCCACTCCACCGGAAAATCGAAGCGCGTGGCATCGCTGCCGGCGTCGAGCGTGCGCGTCTCCACCGTCTCGAAGCGACGGGTGAATTCATAGCGCCAGCCGGCATCGTCGTTGCGCCAGTGGTAGTCGCGATGCTCGCGGATCAGCGAGACCTTGAGCCCGGCCTGCGGACGCGGCTTGCCATCCGCACCAACGCGCGTCAGTTCGAAGCGCGCATTGGTGTTGGGGTCCGCGCCGTCGTCGGGTTCGAACAGCGGACGCACGCCGACCAGCGCATCGGCCGGCCACAGCACGCGCTTGAGCGTGCGATTGACGCTACGGCCGCCGGTCTCGTAAAGGCTGCCGGACACGATCGCGGCGATCGGCGTGGTGGGCTTCGCTTCTTCCGGCAACGGGATGTCGGCGGTCAGTCGTCCCTGCGCATCGAACGTGCCCTCGACGACATCCTTGGCCTCGCGCGGCAGGTCGACGGTCGCATCACCGAACACGAAACCCGGCAGACCTTCGACCGGCGACCGCTCCACGGCGAGCGCCAGTCGCGCAGTGAACCGGTTGCCGCTCGCAGGCGCGCCGTAGAGATACGCGCCGGTCGCCTGCAGCTTCAGCGGCTCACCGGGACGCAGCACCGCCTGCGCGTCGAGATCGAGCTTCATACGCTCGGGCAGGAACTCCTCGATGCGCAGCGTCATGCCCTGCACGGCTTCGCGCGCGGCGGGATCGGTGCGGAATTCGACGCGCCAGCTGCCGGTGGGCGCATCGACCGGAATCTCGCGTTCGAAACGGAAGTAGCCGCTCTCGCCCGGCTCGACGCGCGTCTCGAAAAAAGTCTTGCCGTCGGGCTGGCGCAGGCGCGCGAACAGCGACTGCGTGCGTCCGTCCTTGGCCGCGATCGGTCGTCCGTCCTGATCGCGCAGCAGTGCCGACACGCGCACGGTTTCGCCCGGGCGATACAGGTCGCGACCCGACCACGCGAACACGTCGAACCAGGCCTGCTCGCGGCCGCTGACTGCGAACTCCGACAGGTCCAGCGCCGGCTGGTTGAACGGCAGCAGCGACACATCGCTGGCACGACTGGCGACAAGCACATGGCCGGCGTCCAGCGTGTAATCGAGCATCGCATTGCCCTTGGCATCGGTACTCGCGCGGTAGACGGTGGCGCCCTTGGCGTCGAGCACCTTCAGCTCGGCGCTGCCGATCGGCGCGCCGTTCTGCAGCGATGCGGTGTGCACGAACAGCTTTTCGCCATAGGCGCGCGCGTGCAGGCCGATGTCGCTGACGGTGAAGAACGCGGTTTCGTACTGGTCCTCGAATGCGCCCGCGCGCTTCATCACCGCGAAGTACAGGCCCGGCTGCTGCAGCTCGCGGATTTCCTGCAACGGCAGATAGGTCAGCACGCGTTCGTTGCGCGCGCCGTCGATCGCGAAGCGGTTCACGTAGACCGGCTTGGCCAGCTTCGACAGCGGCGTGTTCTCGCCCCAGCGGTTGTCGAGTTCCCAGCTGCCGCGGCGACCGCCGCGCTGGTACTGGGTCAGGAATGCGGGCAGCGATTCGTCATCGACGCGCAGGAATTCGACATCGACCTCGGCAACGTTGATCGACACGATCGGCAGGCCGCGCGATTCCTTCGCCGGCAGCACGCTGCCCTGCGAGGCGAAACCCACGACCGGGTCGAGTTCGCCGGTGAACACCTTGCGTTCGACATCGGCGCCGAGCGTGTTGCCGCTGGCCGAGGCCAGCTTGCCGGACAGGCGCACCGTGTAGTCGCGATTCGCCTCGACGTGCGGGAAACGCAGCACCTTGCCGTCGTCGTCGAGCGTCCAGCTGCCTTCGCGGGCGGCGCCGTCGGTAAAGGTCACCAGCGCATCGAAGTCCTGGGTGCCGACCAGGGGTTCGGAGAACTCGAGCGCCAGCGCGAGCGACCCGTCGCGCTGGTCGGGAAATGCGCGCACCAGGCCGAACCCTTCGATCGTTTCGCGATCGGTCTGGATCGCCTCGCCGCTGACGCCGGGCGTCTGACCGGCCGTGTCGCGTTTGCAGGCGGCCAGTCCAAAGGCGAGGAGCAGGACCGTGAGGCCTGCCAGCAGATGACGCATGCGCAGCGATGCGCGTTCGGTTCCGAAGGACATCCGTTGTGCTCCGCTGGGCGTTGGCCGCGAGTATAGGCCGCGGCTGCGGCGTTCCGGAGACGAACGATTGGTGGATCGGGTCGCATTTCGGCGCGGCACCGGGTCAGGGTTTGCAGACGGCCCTGAAACGAAAAAGGGCCGGCAATGCCGGCCCTTCTCCATCACTCGAAACGCGTCGGATCTCAGGCGTCGGGCGACCCCGTCGGCGCATCGACCGTAGGCGTCTCGCCCGGCGGCAATGCATCGATGTCGTCTTCGCTGCTGTCAACGATCGAGCCGTCCACGCGCTCGATGCCCTGCAGGCGCTCGTCCTTGGACACGCGCATCAGGGTCACGCCCTGCGTGTTGCGGCCAACGCGTGCGATCTCCGAGGCGCGGGTGCGCACCAGCGTGCCGCCGTTCGAAATCAGCAGCACTTCGTCGTGGTTGTGCAGCAGCACCGCGCCGACCAGCGGACCATTGCGCTCGGTGGTCTGGATGCCGATGACGCCCTGCGTGCCACGACCCTTGCGCGGGTATTCCGACAGCGGCGTGCGCTTGCCGTAGCCGTTTTCGGTCGCGGTGAGGATGTACGGGATGTCGTCGCCCGCACCGGTTTCGACCGCCACGTCGCCTGCCGTCGCTTCGATCGTCGTGTTTTCGACGATGTCCTCGGACTCGTCCTCGATGCCGCCCGCGCTCTCGGAGACGATCAGGCTCACCACCTGCTCGCCCTTCGTCAGGCGAATGCCGCGCACGCCACCGGCGGTGCGACCCATCGAACGGACGCGGTCTTCGCCGAAGCGCACCGTTTTGCCGTTCGACGCGAACAGCAGCACGTCCTTGTCGCCGTCGGTCAGCGCGACGCCGATCAGCGCGTCACCCTCGTCGAGGCGGATCGCGATCTTGCCGCGCGCCAGGCGATAAGCGAACTCGGTGAGCGGGGTCTTCTTGACCGTGCCCGCGCGCGTGGCAAAGAACACGTACTGGCTTTCGAGGTACTCGCGCACCGGCACGACGGCCTGCACTTTCTCGTTCGCTTCCAGCGGAATCCAGTTGATGATCGGACGGCCGCGCGCATTCGGGCCCGCGTCGGGCAGCTGGTGCACCGGCAGCCAGAACACACGACCGGCGCTGGTGAACGTCAGCAGCGTGTCGTGCGTGTTGACGAGCCACAGCTGCTCGATGAAATCCTCGTCCTTCGTCGCTGCCGCATTGCGACCGCGACCACCGCGCTTCTGCGCGCGATAGGCGCTGACCGGCTGACGCTTGGCGTAGCCCGAATGCGACAGCGTGACCACAACATCTTCAGGCGCGATGAGGTCGAGGATGTCGAGATCCTCTTCGCTGGCGCGGATCTCGCTGCGACGCGCGTCGCCGAATTCTTCCTTGACGTTGCGCAGTTCGGTGCGGATCACGTCCAGCAGTACGTCCGGGTTCTCGAGAATCTCGATCAAGCCGCGAATCGTTTCCAGCAGCAGCTTGTACTCGTCGGTGAGGCGGTCCTGCTCCAGCCCGGTCAGGCGGTGCAGGCGCATCTCGAGGATCTGCTGGGCCTGGACGTCGGTCAGCTGGTAGTGGCCGTCGATCAGGCCCACACCATCGGGCAGATCTTCCGGACGCGAGGCCTCGGCACCCGCCGCGCCGAGCAGCGCGCCGACCAGGCCCGCTTCCCAGCGCTGGGCGAGCATCCGCTCCTTGGCGACCTGCGGATTCTCGGACGTCTTGATCAGCTCGATCATCTCGTCGATGTTCGCGAGCGCGACCGTCAGGCCTTCGAGAATGTGCGCGCGGTTGCGCGCCTTGCGCAGTTCGAAGATCGTCCGGCGCGTGACCACTTCGCGGCGGTGACGAACGAAGGCTTCGAGGATCTGCTTGAGGTTCAGCAGCTGCGGACGACCTTCGACGATCGCCACCATGTTGATGCCGAACACCGACTCCATCTGCGTCTGCGAATAGAGGTTGTTGAGCACCACATCGGCGGAATCGCCGCGCTTGATCTCGATGTAGATGCGCATGCCGTCCTTGTCGGACTCGTCGCGCAGTTCGCTGATGCCTTCGAGCTTCTTTTCCTTGACCAGCTCGGCGATCTTCTCGATCAGCCGGGCCTTGTTGACCTGGTAGGGAATCTCGGTGACCGCGATCGCCTCGCGGCCGTTGTCGGCCACCTCGATCTCGGCGCGGGCACGCATACGCACGCGACCGCGACCGGTGCGGTAGGCGATGTGGATGCCACCGACGCCATTGATGATGCCCGCAGTCGGGAAATCGGGACCTGGAATGAACTCCATCAGGCCATCGATATCGATCTCGGGATTGTCGATCAGCGCGATCAGCGCATCGATCACTTCACTGAGATTGTGTGGCGGAATATTGGTCGCCATGCCGACGGCGATACCGGCCGAGCCGTTGACCAGCAGGTTCGGGAACCGGGTCGGCATGACCGTCGGTTCGCTTTCCTTCTCGTCGTAATTGGGCTGGAAATTGACCGTTTCCTTGTCAATGTCGGCCATCAGCTCATGGCTGAGGCGCGCCATACGCGACTCGGTGTAACGCATCGCCGCCGCGGAGTCGCCATCGACCGAACCGAAGTTGCCCTGGCCGTCGACCAGCATGTAGCGCAGCGAGAACGGCTGGGCCATGCGCACCAGCGTGTCGTAGACCGACTGGTCGCCGTGCGGGTGGTACTTACCGATGACGTCACCGACGATACGCGCCGACTTGAAGTACGCCTTGTTACTGTGCGCGCCGAGTTCGTGCATCGCGAACAGCACGCGACGGTGGACCGGCTTGAGGCCATCGCGGACGTCGGGGAGCGCGCGTCCCACGATCACGCTCATTGCGTAATCAAGGTAGCTGCGGCGCATCTCGTCTTCGAGGTTGACGGGGATGATTTCTTGCGCGGAATCGACCATCTAGAGGGTTTGCATCCTGTCTACGCGGTCCGGATTTCCGGCGCTGGGCGCAAGGCACCAACGCGGCGCGTACCGGCCGCCGGCAACGCGATCAAAACGACAGGAAATCCTAGCACAAAAGCGGCCCTCGCAGGCCGCCTTTCCGACGCAAAAACAATCACTTATGCAGTTTCAGGCTGGGGATTCACAGCGAATGCCGCGTAGGCAGCGAGCGATGCGCGCACGCGTGTGCCGCCGTCAGCAGGCATCAGGCCTTGAACAGCGCCTGCATCGACGCCGTGCACGGCCGCTCGACGACGCCCTGCTCGGTCACGATCGCATCGATCAGCTCGCCCGGCGTCACGTCGAACACCGGGTTCCAGGCCTGGATGCCATCGGCCACGGTGCGCGTGCCGCCGATGCCGAACAGCTCGCCCGGATCGCGCTGCTCGATCTCGATCAGATCGCCCGACGCGGTGTCCATGTCGACCGTCGACGACGGCGCGACGACCATGAACTTGACGCCGTGGTGGCGCGCGGCGATCGCCAGCTGGTAGGTGCCGATCTTGTTCGCGGTATCACCGTTGGCGCAGATGCGATCCGCGCCAACGACGATCCACTGCACCGCGCCGGTCTCCATCAGATGCGCGGCTGCCGAGTCGGCGATCAGCGTCGCGTCGATGCCGTCCTGCTGCAGCTCCCACACCGTCAGGCGCGCGCCCTGCAGCCAGGGCCGCGTCTCGCCGGCGAACACCTTGCCGATGCGCCCCTGCGCCATGCCCGCGCGGATCACGCCCAGCGCGGTGCCGAAGCCTGCCGTCGCGAGCGAGCCGGTGTTGCAGTGGGTCATGACGCCGCTACCGGGCGCAATCAGTTCGGCGCCGAGCGCGCCCATGTGCCGGTTTGCCGCGAGGTCTTCTTCCGCGATCGCCTGCGCCTCACGCACCAGCACCCCGCGCCAGTCGGCGCCCGAGGTCGCCAGCACACGCCGCATCCGCGCCAGCGCCCACGCAAGATTCACCGCGGTCGGCCGCGCGGCATTCAGCCGCTGAAAAGCCGGTTCGAGCTTCGCCAGTGCAGCCGTCCCGTCCTCGGCCTCGATATCGCGCGCGCCCAGCACCGCACCCCACGCCGCCGCGATCCCGATCGCCGGCGCCCCGCGCACGGTGAGGTCATGGATCGCCTGGGCGACCTCGTCGCTGGTGGTGCAGGACACATGCTCGACCACGAACGGCAGCTTGCGCTGGTCGAGCAGATCGAGCGTGTCGCCGGTCCAGAGGATCGGGCGGATGTGGTCGTAGCGGTCGAAATCGAGGGGAGATGTGTTCATGGGGCCATTGTAAATCGGAGATGTTGGATTGCTGTTGGTGGGTGTTGGCGTGAACCGTCTTGTACTGAGTGCTGCTTGTCCTCTCGATCGTCAGCGTGAGATGCGGCCACCCCTCAGAACCCGTCATTCCCGCGAAAGCGGGAATCCATTTTGATCTTGGCTTGGGTCTCAGATTCGGCATTCGCTCCCGCTCCCGCATCCGCTTCGGCTTTAGCTTTATCTTTGGCTTTATCTTTGGCTTTATCTTTGGCTTTGGCTTTGGCTTTGGCTTTGGCTTTGGCTTTGGCTTTGAATCGAGCCGTAAAGAGAGCCGAGCACCGGAGCCTGGCGCGGCCAAAGAGCAGCCCATGTCTGAGCGCAGCGAGTTTGGGCTGCGTGCCGCGTCAGGCGAGGAGCGGAGGGCACCGATGCGGCTTCATCGCATCGGCTCGCGTCCGGCGAAGGGGGTTTTTGGTTCCCTTTTTGGCCCGTCAAAAAGGAACTCGCACGCGCAGCGGGCGAAAGCTTTGCACTTGCTTGAGCTTCGGCTTGAGAGACAAATCAGCCGCAAGGGCGAAGATCAAAGACAGGGCTACCGCGCTGTCGCGCGGCTTACTTTTGGCAAAAGTAAGCAAAACCGTCTTCGCCGGACGCGATCCGCCGCGATACGGCCGCGGCGGTCCCCTGCGCTTCTCGGACAACGGGGCACGCAGCCCAAACTCGCTACGCTCAGACACGGGCTGCTCTACGACCCCGCCGCCCTGCGATGCTCGGCTCGCTTTACGGCTCGATTCAAATCAAAAGCCTGGAGCCAAGACAAGTCAGAGCAAAGCCAAAGCTAAAGCCAGAACAAGGGCCAACCCAGAACCCAGATCAAGATGGATGCCCGCGTTCGCGGGCATGACGACGATGCGTTCTGGTGAAGCGCCGAAAACCGCGCGAGCGATTACGCCCGCACGAAATCGAACGCGATCACATCAGCGATGCGCCCAGTCCCGAGCATCGCCATCATCAGCCGATCCACACCCAACGCCACACCCGCGCAATCCGGAAATCCGGAGACCAGCGCATCCAGAAGGGCTTCGTCGATCGCCGGCAAGGCATCATCGCGCGCACCACGCACCGCGTGATCCCGCTCGAAGCGCGCGCGTTGTTCTGCGCCGTCGGCCAGTTCGTGATAGCCGTTCGCGAGTTCCAGTGCACCGAGATACAGCTCGAAACGTTCGGCCACCTGCACGCCGTCACGCTCGGCGATCCGCGCGAGCATGCATTGCGACGCCGGATAATCGTGGACCACGAGGATTCGATCGGCCGGGTTCGCGGGCTGGATGCGATGCGTCATCAGCAGGTCCAGCCAGTCGTCGCGGGTCAGGCCTTCCGGATCGATCTGCACGTCGCCGAGCGCGGCCCGCAGTTCGGCGTCGGCGGCGGTCACCGGGTCAAGACCCAGGGTGTCGAAATACAGAGCGCGATATGTGGTCTGCACCACCTCGACGCGCCTGTCCACGAGCACCAGCGCGTCCTGCACCAGCGCCACGGTTTCGTCGGCAAGTTGGTGCTGGTCCCACCCGACGCGGTACCACTCGAGCATAGTGAACTCGGGATTGTGGCGGCCACCGGCTTCGCCATCGCGGAACACGCGGCCGAGTTCGTAGCAGTCGCCGAAGCCGGCGGCGAGCAGGCGCTTGAGCGGGAACTCGGGCGACGTGCGCAGCCAGCGCGTGCGGGGACCGGCCGATACATGGCCACCGAATTCCGTACGGAAGCTGGCGACATTCGGGTCGGTGTTGCCTGCCTGCGAGAGCATCGGCGTTTCGACTTCGGACACGCCGCGCTCCGCGAAGAACGTCCGCAGCGTTGCGTTGAGGCGCGCGCGCAGGCGCAGGGTGTCGAAGCTCGCGGACGGCTGCATCGACGCGCTCATGCCTGCGATTCGAGAAATGCGAGCAACGCGGCTTCGTCCCAGATCTCGATCCCGAGTTCCTGCGCCTTCGTCAACTTCGAGCCGGCGGCTTCACCAGCGACCACGAGCGAGGTCTTCTTCGACACGCTGCCGGCGATCTTCGCGCCCAGCGCTTCGAGTTGTTCGCCCGCTTCGTCGCGGGTCATCGCTTCGAGGCTGCCGGTCAGCACGATGGTCTTGCCGTCGAGCGGACCGCTGGTCTTCACCGTTTTGGCCGGCGCGGCATCGAGCAGGCTGCGCATTGCGGCATCGCTCGCACGCAATCCAGCCAACGCTTCCGCATCGGCCAGGAACGCCGAGAGATTGTCCGCGCCGGCCGACGAAAGGCCGGCGCCGGTCCAGCCGCTCGCGTTCGCACGCAGCAGCGCGTCGAGCGTGCCGTAGGTGTCCGCGAGACGCTCGGCGCTCTTGTCACCGAGCTTGTCGACCGGCAGCGTCGACAGCAGGTGTGCGAGACCAAGGCGCTCGCGCAATGCGGCCGATGGTGCGGTTTCGTCGATGAAGGTGATGCCGGCGGCGAGCAGCGCGTCGACAACCTCGACGTTGCCGGGCTGTTCGAAGAACGTCGCGATCGAGCGCGCGACCTCGCCGCCGATGTCCGGCAGCGCCTGCAGCAGCACGGCCGGCGTCTTACGTACGAAGTCGAGCGTGCCGAGCCACTGCGCGAGCGACTTGGCTGTCGTCTCGCCCAGATGCGGAATGCCCAGCGCGAACAGGAAGCGCGGCAGCGTAGTGCTGCGGCTGGCGTCGATGCCGGCGACGAGATTCTCCGCCCACTTCGTCGCGAGCTTGCCGCCGGTCTCCACCGTCAGATGCGCGCGCAGGAAGGCCGCGTCCTTCCATACCGGTGACTCCTGCGCGAGCACCGCTTCGCCCTCGGCATCGAGCGAGAGTGCGCCCTTGCTGTCGGCGATCGCCTGCGCGAGATCCGCCGCGGTCGCGGCATCGAGCGCGGTCTTCATCCGCACCAGATCCTCGACCGTCAACGCAAACAGGTCGGCCGGCGAATGCACGAAACCGAATTCGACCAGCGCCTCGGCCTGCTTGTCGCCGAGGCCTTCGATGTCCATCGCGCGCCGCGACGCGAAGTGGCGCACGGCTTCCCTGCGCTGCGCTGAGCACGTCAGGCCACCGGTGCAGCGCCACGCGGACGCGCCCTCCTCGCGCACGAGTTCCGAACCGCAGACGGGACATGTGGCCGGCATCGTCCATTCGACCGTGCCCGCAGGACGCCGGTCCTCGATCACGCGCACGATCTCGGGAATCACATCGCCGGCGCGGCGCACGATCACCGTGTCGCCTTCGCGCACGTCGAGCCGGCGGATCTGGTCTTCGTTGTGCAGGGTTGCGTTGGTGACGGTGACACCGGCGACCTGCACCGGCTCCAGCCGCGCGACCGGCGTGATCGCACCGGTGCGGCCGACCTGCACCTCGATCGCGCGCAACACCGTCGATTGTTCCTGCGCCGGAAATTTGTGCGCAAGCGCCCAGCGCGGTGCGCGCGAGACGAAGCCCATCGTTGCCTGCTGGTCGTAGTCGTTGAGCTTGTAGACGACGCCGTCGATGTCGTAGGGCAACGTGTCGCGGGCTTCGCCGATGCGGCGGAAGTAGGCGATCAGGCCATCGAAACCGGTCGCGGTATCGGCTTCTGGCGCAACGGGAAAACCGAAATCACGCAGCAATGCGAGCGTCTCGGAATGCGTTTCCGGCAGTTCGAGTCCGCGCACCTCGCCGATCGAGTAGGCGAAGAACGCCAGCGGCCGCCGGCGCGTGACCGCGGGATCGAGCTGCCGCAGCGAACCGGCGGCGCCGTTGCGTGGATTGGCCAGCAGCTTCTCGTTGTGGTCGAGCGCCTTCGCGTTCCAGGCCTCGAAGGCCTTGCGCGGCATGTAGATCTCGCCACGCACTTCCAGCACCGCCGGCGGCAGCGTTGTAGTCTCGCGCAGTTTCAGTGGCACCGCGCGCACCTGGCGCAGGTTCGCGGTGACGTTCTCGCCGGTGCTGCCGTCGCCGCGCGTGGCGCCTTGCACGAACACGCCGTCCTCGTAGCGCAGGCTGATCGCGAGGCCATCCAGCTTGGGTTCGACCGAGAACACCGGCGCTTCGATGTCGAGCTTCTGTTCGATACGACGCTCGAAATCGGCGACTTCGGCGTAGCGCGCGCGGTCATCGGCATCGTCCTCGACACCGGCGGTCTCGAACGCGTTGGCGAGCGACAACATCGGGATCGCGTGGGTGACTTCCGGGAAACCGCCGTCCGGTCGCGCGCCGACGGTGCGGGTCGGCGAGTCGTCGCTGGCGAGCTCGGGATGCGCGGTTTCCAGCGCTTCGAGTTCGCGCAGCAGCGCGTCGTAATCGGCATCCGGGATCGACGGATCGTCGAGCACGTAGTAGCGATGATTGGCGTCTTCGATCAGAGCGCGCAGTTCGGCGACGCGCCCGGCGGGAGATGGCTTTGGCATGGGGGAATTGTAGGACGGTAGCGTTTCCGCGGGCGTCTACACTCACCCCAACCCCTCTCCGGAGGGAGAGGGGCTACATCACGCGAACTTTGCGCTTTTCAGCCCCTCTCCCTCCGGGAGAGGGGTTGGGGTGAGGGCAGCGCGATATCTGTGAATCACGCAGCTAATGCGTCGCATGCCGTTCGCAGTTGCTGATCGCGCGGCAAAAGTGATCTGACGCAGTGTTCGATTTACAAAATCGACAGCCTGATCTCGATATCGAAAGCCCCGCCCTCACCCGACGCGCTGCACGCGTCGACCTCTCCCGGAGGGAGAGGTGTCAGATGACGCGCGCTTCAACAGTCAGATGGCTGATGCCGGAAATCGACATCGCACCGGACTCACCAGCGCGGGCTGCGGGTCACCGGGGGCACATCGTGTTCGCGATCCCAGCTGCGCAGTTCGTCGCGCAGGCCGGCGATGCGCTGGCGGCCGAGGGCGTTGCGCTGTTCGTCGAGGAGCACGCCGTCGAGCAGCTCGGCCATACGTTCGGCGGTGGGCAGCATCGCGTCCCAGGCGTCGAGTGCGCGGACCGGCGCCGGCAGGGTCAGGAAGAACGCGATCGCCGGGGTTTCGAGGCCCTGGATCTCGCTCATGTCGAAGCTGCCAGGGCTGCGGATGTTCGCGACGCTGAAGATCGGGCCGCGCTCGGGATGGCCGTCGACCAGACGGTGGAACACGTTCATGTGGCCGTAGGTCAGGCCGGTCTTCTCGGCGGCGACCACGATGTCCGGGCCGCGCAGCACGTTGCCGGCGCGCGCCGCGATGTAGAGGGTCACGATCTTGTCGAAATCGTCGCTGGTGCGCTTGCCCAGCTCGCTGTTGGGCGAGACGGCGCCGACGGTCTGGTCGAGCAGGTCCATCTCCGCCTGCACGGCATCGGTATCGCCTTCGGCACGCGGCACGCCGGCTTCGCCGAGATCCTGTTCCAGCTGCGCGCCGAGCGTGGGCTCCAGGCGCTGCTCGCGATCGTCGGTGCTGGCGACGCGGCGACCCTGCCCATTGCGCGGGCGGGTGCCGAAATACCACATGGCGCCCATCAGCAGCAGGCCTGCGACCAGGATCCCGATACGCATCATCCAGTCGTCGGTCATTCGCGGTGTTCTCCTTCGGGGTCGTTCATTATGCGCAGGCGCCGGGCCTGTCGGGCATGACGACCGTCGCTGGCCAGGCCGTGCGACGGTCGCGCCACATGATGACAGTCTCTAGGCGGCGCCGGCCAGTCGCGCCGCTTCGGCCAGATCCACCGAGACCAGTCGGCTGACGCCCGGCTCGCGCATGGTCACACCACTGAGCTGGGACGCCGCTTCCATCGTCGCCTTGTTGTGGCTGACGAACAGGAACTGCACCTGCTCGCTCATCTCGCGGACCATTGCGGTGAACCGGCCGACGTTGGCCTCGTCCAGCGGCGCGTCCACCTCGTCGAGCAGGCAGAACGGCGCGGGGTTGAGCTGGAAGATCGAGAACACCAGCGCGACCGCGGTCATCGCCTTCTCGCCGCCGGACAGCAGCGAGATGTTGGACACGCGCTTGCCGGGCGGGCGCGCCATGATCGCCACGCCGGTGTCGAGCAGGTCCTCGCCGGTCAGTTCCAGATACGCATGGCCGCCACCGAACAGACGCGGGTACAGCGCCTGTACGCCAGCATTGACCTTGTCGAAGGTGTCCTTGAAGCGGCCGCGGGTCTCGCGGTCGATCTTGCGGATCGCTTCTTCCAACGTATCCAGTGCCGAGTTGAGATCGGCATCCTGCGCGTCGAGGTATTCCTTGCGCTGCGCGGCTTCGGCGTGTTCGGCGATCGCGGCGAGATTCACCGGCTCCAGACGGCGCAGACGCGCGTCGAAGTCGGTGACGATCTTTTCCCAGTCCTTCGCATTCGCAGCGTCTTCGAGACCGTTCAACACCTCGTCAACCACGAATCCGCCCTCGACGACTTGCGCCGACAGCTGGTCGGCCGCGATCACCAGCGCCTGCTGGTCGAGGCGGCGCTGCGAGATCGCTTCGCGCTGGGTCAGCGACTGCGCATCGCGCTGCTGACGGACCTGTTCAAAGGTGCGCAGCTCGTTGTCAACGCCTTCCAGCGCGGAACGTGCTTCGGCCAACGCGCGCTCGGTGCGCACGCGTTCTTCGAGTGCGACCTGGCGCTGCTGCTCCAGCGTGTCGACCGGCGAATCGCCCGTCGCCAGCTGGGCCGACAATTCGCCGAGGCGATTGTCGATCTGGCCGCGCTGGCCGCTCATGCGCGCGAGCGCCTGGGTCAGCGAGGTGATCTGGGCGCGCTGGGACTCGATGGTCAGCGCAAGTGCGTGCGCGGTGTCGCGCGATTCGCGCGCGGCCGATCGCAGCTGGTCGCGGGCCTCGACCAGTCCGCGGCGCTCGGCTTCGAGTGCAGCGCGCGCGGCTTCGAAGTCGCCCATGCGCTCGACTGCATCTTCCAGCCGGCCGCGTGCGTTGCGCGCCTGCTGGGCGGCGGTATCGAGGGTTTCGTGCAGCTGGGCGAGATCGGTGTCGATGCGCTCGATGCGGTTGCGCGCCGCTTCCACCCGGCCCTGCTGACTCTGTACCTGGCCGGCAAGTTCGGAGACGCTGCGATGCGCGACATACAACGCACGCTGCGCTTCCTCGCGCTGCTGCTCGACGCTGAGCAGCTGTTCGCGGCCCTGGGCGATGCGCTTTTCCAGCGCCTGTTCCTGTGCCTGCAAGGTCGCGATCGTCTCGCGCAGCGACTGGATTTCGCGTTCGCGCAGCAACGCGCCCTGCTTGGCCGCGCCCGAGCGCGAAACGCGCACCCAACCGGCGCCGAGACGCTCGCCACTGCGGGTGATCACCGAATCGCCATCGCTCAGGCCCGCCTGCAGCGCGCGCGCCTCGGCCAGGGTTTCAGCCACATGCAGGCGCGCGAGCAGCCGGCGGATCGCCAGCGGTCCCTGCACCTTGGCCGCCAGCGATGTCGGCGCAAACGCTTCATCGCCGGCTTCCGCCGACACCAGCGCCAGCCGGCTCTCGCCGAGCTCGCCCAGCGCATCGACCAGTTCGGACGGTACGCCGTCGCCTTCGACCAGCACGCCCTCGATCAACTGGCCGAGCGCGCTTTCGACCGCGAATTCCCAGCCCGATTCCACCCGCAGCCGTTCGCCGACGCGCGCCGAAGCGTCCAGCCCGCGCTGGCGTAGCCATTCGACCGCCGCGCCCTGCTCCTGGCCCAGCGCTGCGTTCTGCAGGGTTTCCAGCGATGACAGCCGGCCGCGCGCTTCCTGCGCCTGCTTGCGCACGACGGACAGTTCTTCCTGCGCGCCGCGCTGTGCGTCCTGCAGATCGACCGCCGCGGCCTTGCGCGTTTCGAGGTCATCGCCGAGCGTGTCGAGCGCGGCCTTCTGTTCGTCGTGGCGGATCTGCAGATCGGCGAAGGCCTCGCTCAGCGCTTCGAGATCGAGCCCGCCGCGTTCGGCCTGCAGCTGCTCGCGGCGGCGATCGGCTTCGAGCGACTGCTTGTCCAGATAGTCGACGCGGGTGCGCTCGACGTCGCCTGCGCGGGCCGCCTCGCCCTGCTCGCGGTTGTGGGTTTCCCAGCGCGTCTGCCAGTCCGCGAGCGCGGTTTCGGCTTCGCGCAGGGTGTCCTGACGCACGGCGTCGTCGTCCTGCAACTGGGCCAGGCGCGGTTCGGCGTCGGCGATGCTCTCGTGCAGGGTGTCGAGCCGCAGCTGGTCCTGATCGATGTGTTCGCCGATCTCGGCCAGCTGCGCCTGCGCTTCGTCGCGTGCCTTGAGCAGGCGCGCCGACAGTTCACGCTGGTGCTGGATCTGCTGTTCGACGCGGGCCAGCGCGCCGCTGACCTCGTAGCTTTCGGCCTGCGCACGGTTGAGGCCTTCACTGGCCTCGTGACGGCGCTCGCGACCGGTTTCCAGTTCGCGCTCGGCTTCGCGCTGCTCGGCGATGATCTGCTCGAGCTTGGTTTCTTCCTGCGCCAGTCCTTCGCGCAACGCCCGCAGACGCGAATCGAGGGTGCGCCATTCCAGCGCCTTCCACTCGGCGTCGCGGATCCGGCGTTCGGCCTGGATCGCGGTGTACTGCTCGGCCTGCTTGGCCTGCCGCGCCAGATGCTGCAGCTGCTTGCCCACTTCCTCGCGCAGATCGCTGAGGCGGTCGAGGTTCTCGCGGGTGTGGCGGATGCGGGTCTCGGTTTCCTTGCGGCGCTCCTTGTACTTGGAGATGCCCGCCGCTTCTTCGAGATAGACGCGCAGCTCCTCGGGCTTCGCGTCGATGATCTGGCTGATCATCCCCTGCTCGATGATCGAGTAGCTGCGCGGCCCCAGGCCGGTGCCGAGGAAGAGATCGGTGATGTCGCGGCGGCGGCACTTGGTGCCGTTGAGGTAGTAACCGCTCTGCCCGTCGCGGCTGACCGTGCGCTTGACCGAGATCTCGTTGAACGCGGCGAACTCGCCGGCGATCGTGTGATCGGAGTTGTCGAACACCAGTTCGACCATCGCCTGCGACACCGGCTTGCGCGCAGTCGAACCCGCGAAGATCACGTCGGTCAGCGAATCGCCGCGCAGGCGGCTGGCCGAGGATTCGCCCATCACCCAGCGCACCGCGTCG
This sequence comes from Luteimonas sp., assembly GCA_045810015.1. Classification (GTDB taxonomy): domain Bacteria; phylum Pseudomonadota; class Gammaproteobacteria; order Xanthomonadales; family Xanthomonadaceae; genus Luteimonas. Next base: position 147,391 of record JBJMWR010000018.1, on the reverse strand, counting down.
ATGATGTTCGACTTGCCGCAACCGTTGGGCCCCACCACGCCGGTCATGTTGGTCGGCAGGTGCAGCGTGGTCGGATCGACGAAGGATTTGAAACCGGCGAGCTTGATCGTGGACAGGCGCATGCGGGCTTTGGTGGCCTCTTGGCGCCCGTCAGGGCGCGATGGATGACGGATAGCGTGTCATGCGATACGCGAAATTTCCATCGCAAGCGGTTGATTCCACAAGCACGGAGCGCCGCTCGCGCGCGCAAGCGGTCAGTATAGCGAGAGTTCCGGTGCGGTGAATTCCCAGCCCTTCTCCCTCTGGGAGAAGGTGCCCAAAGGGCGGATGAGGGTGCTTTGAGACCGTCCACCTAGAACGCCACCCCTCACCCGACGCGCGTCGCGCGTCGACCTCTCCCAGAGGGAGAGGTGTGGTTCCTGCGTCGCGAAGCTCAACCCGCCCGCTGCACCAACCGCTCGCCGGTCTCGACATCGAACGCATGCACGCGGCCGACGGGAATCGTCAGCGACAGGGTTTCGCCCGGCACCGGCACACGATCGGGCGGCAGGCGTGCGATCAGGGCGTGAGCGCCCAGGCGCAGGTTGACGAAGACTTCGCTGCCGACCGGCTCCACCACTTCGACCACCGGCGACAGCGATGCATCCGCATCGGTCGTGGGCAGCAGGTGTTCGGGGCGGATGCCCAGATCGACCGTGCGGCCGTTCCAGTCGGCCGGGAATCCGGCATCGCCGAGCGCGAACGTGATGCCCGCGCCCGCGTCAAAGGTCCAGCCATCCGCGCCCTGCGCCAGCGCGCCGCGCAGCACGTTCATGGCCGGGCTGCCGAGAAAGGTCGCGACGAACAGGTTCGCCGGACGCTCGTACAGCGCCATCGGCGTGTCGATCTGCTGGATGTGGCCGTCCTTCAGCACCACGATGCGCTGGCCCAGCGTCATCGCTTCGATCTGGTCGTGGGTGACGTAGATCATCGTCGTGCCCAGCTTGCGGTGCAGGCGGGCGATCTCGACGCGCATGCCGCTGCGCAGCTTGGCGTCGAGGTTGGACAGTGGCTCGTCGAGCAGGAAGACCTGCGGCTGGCGCACCAGTGCACGGCCGAGGGCAACGCGCTGGCGCTGGCCGCCGGAGAGCTGGCCGGGCTTGCGGTCGAGCACCTTGTCGAGTTCGAGCACCTGCGCCGCTTCGTCCACGCGCGCGGCGATCTCGGTCTTCGACTGGCCGCGCAGCTTCAGGCCGAACGCGAGGTTCTCGGCGACGCTCATGTGCGGGTACAGCGCGTAGCTCTGGAACACCATCGCGATGTCGCGATCCTTCGGCGCCACGTCGTTGACGACGCGCTCGCCGATGGTCAGCGTGCCGTCGCTGATCGCCTCCAGTCCCGCAACCATGCGCAGCAGCGTGGATTTGCCGCAGCCCGACGGGCCCACCAGCACCAGCAGCTCGCCATCGGCGACCTCGAAAGTCGCACCGGCCACACCGACGAAACCGTTGGGGTAGACCTTCCGTACCGCGTCGAACCGCACCTGTGCCATGCACGCTCCCGTGTGTCGCAAACCCGTCGTGGATCGCATCGTGCGGCTGCCTGCGTGAACCGCGCGCCGAGATGCAATTGCGCTATTCTGGCATGTAATCGTTTCCAATCCAGCCGATGCACGTGTGGGAGGCACAGCGTAGTGCAACGAACGACAGGTTCCATCCGCGTGCGTGCCGCCTCGCGCGCGCCAGGTGACAGCGCTGGACACGCCGCCATGGCGTGGACGTTGCGATCTGCACGCCTCCGGCGACACACTCCGTGATTACCCATCCTGAACCCGAGACGGTCCCGGCGCCCATGCACGACTCCCTGCTGTTGTTCGGCGCCACCGGCGACCTGGCGCAACGTTATCTGTTCCCGTCCCTGCTGCATCTGCTGCGCGACCGGCTGCTGCCGGACGAATTCCGCGTGATCGCGATCGCGCGCAGCGAGCACGACGACGCAAGCTTCCGCGACTGGCTGCGCGAGCGCCTCGGCGACGACTACGACACCTCGCTGGTCGACGAACTGCTGCGCCGCATCCAGTACGTGCCGGTGGATCTGAGTGACGCCGACGCGATGGCAGCGTCGCTGTCGCGCTTCGCCGACCGCCCGGCGGTCAGCTATCTGTCGACGCCGCCGAACCTGTTCGCATCGGCCTGCCGCGGTCTCAAGGCAGCCGGTCTACTGGAAGCGCCGTCGCGGCTGGTGCTGGAGAAGCCGATCGGCCACGACCTGGCCAGCGCACAGGAAATCGACGCGACGCTGAAGTCCGCGCTCGACGAGTCGCGGATCTTCCGTATCGACCATTACCTGGGCAAGGCGCCGGTGCAGAACCTGCTCGCGCTGCGTCTGGGCAATACGCTGCTGGAAGCGACGTGGGAGCGGCGCTGGATCGAATCGGTCGACATCATCGTCGCCGAGACCGCCGGCGTGGACGGCCGCGAGGGCTATTACGCCGATTACGGCGCGCTGCGCGACATGGTGCAGAACCACATGCTGCAGCTGCTTGCGCTGATCGCAATGGAGCCGCCGGCGGCGATGGACACCGACAGCATCCGCGACGAGAAGCGCAAGGTGCTGCGCGCCCTGCGCCCGATGACCGCCGCCGATGCCGACGCCGACAGCGTGCGTGGTCGCTACGGCCCGGGCGTCGTCGATGGCCAGGCCGTGCAGGGCTTCAAGCATGGCGGACACGAGGACGTCGAAACCTTCGTCGGCCTGCGTGCGTGGATCGACAACTGGCGCTGGGCCGGCGTGCCGTTCCGGCTCGTCACCGGCAAGCGCATGCCCTCGCGCACCACCGAGGTCGTCGTGACATTCAAGCCGGTCACGCACTGGCTGTTCGGACCGGGCGAGCGCAAGCGCGCACGCGCCAACCAGTTGCGCGTGCGCCTGCAGCCGGAGGAGACGATCGAACTCGGCCTGATGGGCAGCCTCGCCGCGTCCGAATGGGCCGCGAACGAACTGCAGCCGATGTCGCTGGATCTGGCGATGCTGCCGCCCAAGCGCCGCATCGCCTACGAGCGTCTGATGATCGATGCACTCAAGGGCGACCAGACGCTGTTCGTGCGCGACGACGAAGTCGAAGCCGCGTGGCGCTGGATCGACAGCGTCAGCGCCGCGTGGCGAGAAGCCGGCACGCCGGTGCGCGATTACCCGGCCGGCAGCTGGGGCCCGGCCGAAGCGCAACCGTTCCTGCCGCGCACGCTGACCACCCACAACGGACGCAAATCGTGACGGCTGCGCTTGCCCTGCTCGCCGACATCGGCGGCACGAATGCGCGCTTCGCGCTGGCGGACACCGGCAGTCCGACGCCGTTGCAGCTCGACACGGTCAAGATCTTTCCGGTCGCCGACTTCCCGTCGCTGGCCGATGCAGCGCTGCATTACCTCCAGGAGATCGGCCACGACGGCAAGGGCGCACTGCCACGCGCCGTGCTCGCGGTCGCCGGTCGCGTCGATGGCGACGATGCACGCATCACCAACCATCCCTGGGTGATCTCGCGCACGCGCACGCAGCAGCGGCTTGGCATCGAAGACGTCGTGCTGACCAATGATTTCGCCGCGCAGGCAATGGCGATTCCCTTGCTGCAGCCGGGCGATTTCAGCGCCATCGGCGGCGTACCGTGGTCGGTGCCGAAGGATCCGGGCGGTCCCTGCACCTATGCGGTGATCGGTCCCGGCACGGGTCTGGGCGTGGGTGGGCTGGTGGTCCGCGACGGCAAGCACTATCCGCTGGAAACCGAAGGCGGCCACGTCAGCTTTCCGCCGGGCACGCCGGAAGAAACCGCGATTCTCGAACGTCTGTCGGCGCAGTTCGGCCGCGTGTCCAACGAACGCCTGATCTGCGGTCCCGGCCTGGTCAACATCCATCGCGCACTGAGCGAGATCGCCGGCGTGGATCCGGGCCCGATGCAGCCGGCCGACATCACCGCACGCGCAAAGGATGGCGATGCACGCTGCGCGCGCGCCGTCGACGTGTTCTGCGCGGTGTTCGGCGCGATCGCGGGTGACCTCGTGCTGACGCTTGGCGCCTGGGACGGCGTATTCCTCACCGGCGGTCTGGTGCCGAAGATGCTCGATTCGATCCGCCATTCGGGCTTCCGCCAGCGCTTCGAACACAAGGGCCGCTTCTCGCCGAACATGGGCCGCGTGCCGAGCGTTGCAGTGTTGCATCCGCATGCCGGCCTGCTCGGTGCGGCCGCCATCGCCTCGCGCAGGGCCGCCGCATGACGCCGACCGGCGCATCGCCCTTTGGCATCGCCGGCGGAATCGGCGACGATGGCCGCATGCAGCTGCACGCCTACGAATCGGCGACCCAGTGGACCTGGGGCGCCGCCATCGCGATCTCGTCCGCCATTGCCCGCGATCTGGAGCAAAAGCCACGTGCGCGTCTGCTCCTTTCGGGCGGCAAGACGCCCGGGCCGGTGTACGCGGCGCTGTCGAAGTCGCCGCTCGCCTGGGACCGCGTCGATGTCGCGCTGGTCGACGAGCGCTGGCTGCTGCCCGACGATCCCGACAGCAACGCGCGCCTGCTGCGCGAGACGCTGATCCAGAATAAGGCGCACAAGGCGCGGCTGGAGACGATCACCCGCGCCGGTCGCCCGTTCGACGAGGCCGTTTCTACCGCCAATCTGCATGCGCGTCAGCCGGCGGGCGTCGTGGTTCTGGGCATGGGGGACGATGGTCACACCGCGTCGCTGTTTCCGGGCATGGCCGACCTCGAATCCGCGCTCGCGGCTTCCTCGCCCTACGTCGGTGTCGATGCCGGCGGCAGCCCCGGCGCAGGCACATGGCAGCGCCGTGTGAGCCTGACGCCGGCGGGTCTTGCGCCTGCGCATACACGCATCCTGCTGATCCGCGGCGAGAAGAAGCGCGCCTTGCTCGATCGCCTGCTGCAAAGCGACGATGCAACCGAGTTCCCGGCTCGCATCGCGTTCACTACGCCGGGCGCCAAACTGCATGTGCACTGGTGCCCCTGACGGGCCGAGCACGCCGTCGCACCGACCGCGTCCGTATCCCAGGCGCCGCGCCGTAGCGCCACGGGACTGACGTCCCGCCTTCCCGCCCGCTCCGTGTCCGAAGTCGGAGCCCATCGAACGCATCGCCGCCCATGAGCCTGCATCCCGTCATCCAGTCCGTCACCGAACGCATCCGCAAGCGCAGCGCGGCATCGCGCCGTGCCTATCTCGAAGGCATCGCGCGCATGCGCGATGAAGGCCCGTTGCGCGGACGCCTGAGCTGCGCGAACCTCGCGCACGGTTTCGCCGCGTCCGGCCCGATCGACAAAACCCGCCTGCGCAACGCGCCGACGCCGAACATCGGCATCGTGACCGCCTACAACGACATGCTCTCGGCACACCAGCCCTACGAGCCGTATCCCGAATTCATCCGCGAAACCGCGCGGGCGCTCGGCGGTACCGCGCAGGTCGCAGGTGGCGTGCCGGCGATGTGCGACGGCGTGACCCAGGGCCGCGCCGGTATGGAACTTTCGCTGTTCTCGCGCGACGTCATCGCCCAGGCCACGGCCATCGCGCTGTCGCACGACATGTTCGACAGCAGCGTGTATCTGGGCATCTGCGACAAGATCGTGCCGGGCCTGCTGATCGGCGCGCTGGCCTATGGACACCTGCCGGCGGTCTTCATCCCCGGCGGGCCGATGACGCCAGGCATTCCGAACAAGACCAAGGCTGAAGTGCGCGAGCGCTACGCCGCCGGTGAAGCCACGCGCGAGGAACTGCTCGAGGTGGAGGCGCAGTCCTACCACTCTGCCGGCACCTGCACCTTCTACGGCACGGCGAATTCCAACCAGACCATGCTCGAGGCGATGGGCGTGCAGTTGCCGAGTGCGGCCTTCATCAATCCGGGCACGCCATTGCGCGAGGCGTTCACCCGAGAGGCGGTGGAGCGCGCGTTGGCGATCAGCGCGCTCGGCGACGACTACCGGCCGCTGGGCGAACTGATCGACGAACGCGCGATCGTCAACGCGGTGGCGGTCCTGATGGCCACCGGCGGCTCGACCAACCACACCATCCACTGGGTGGCCGTCGCGCGCGCTGCCGGCATCGTGCTGACATGGGACGACATGGACGCGATGTCGCAAGCGGTGCCGCTGCTCGCGCGCGTCTATCCCAACGGCGAGGCCGACGTGAACCGCTATCACGCCGCTGGCGGCAACGCATACGTGTTCCGCGAACTGCTCGATGCCGGCCTGATGCACGGTGACATCCCGACGATTTCCGAAGGCGGCATGGCCCGCTACGGCGAAGAACCCAAGCTCGACGGCGCGCGCGTGCGCTACGAGCCTGGTCCGACGGTCAGCGCCGATGACGGCGTGCTGCGGCCGGTGTCCGCACCGTTCGAAGCGCACGGCGGTCTGCGCCTGCTGCGCGGCAATCTCGGCCGCTCGCTGATCAAGCTGTCGGCGGTCAAGCCCGAGTTCCGCACGATCGAGGCGCCCGCAGTGGTGGTCGACACGCCGCAGGCACTTAACCGCCTGCATGCCGCCGGGGCACTGCCACGCGATTTCGTCGCCGTCGTGCGCTATCAGGGGCCCAAGGCCAACGGCATGCCCGAGCTGCATTCGCTGGCACCACTGCTCGGCATGCTGCAGAACCAGGGCCGGCGCGTCGCGCTGGTCACCGATGGTCGTCTGTCGGGCGCCTCGGGCAAGATTCCGGCCGCCATCCATATGACGCCCGAGGCCGCGCGCGGCGGTCCGCTGGCGTATCTGCGCGAGGGCGACATCATCCGTCTCGACGGTGAAGCCGGCACACTGGTGGCGCTGGTGGACGACGCGGAATGGCAGTTGCGCACGGCGGCCCCTGACACAGCGCCGGCACCGACCGACTACGGCCGCAACCTGTTCGGTTTCAATCGGGCAAACGTGTCGCCTGCCGACCAGGGCGCGTTGTCGATCAGCTGCGGTCCAGCGACCACCGAAGGCGGCGCGTGGGATTACGATGCCGAATACGATCTGGGTGCCGACGCCGCGGCCGCCGATGCACCCCATTCCGAAAAGGACAACTGACCTGATGCCCCACGTTTCCCCGATGTCCGAGCGCCAGCAGCGCGCTGCCCAGTTCCTGCGCGCCGCCGGCGTGCTGCCGGTGATCACCGTGCATACCCTCGACGAGGCGCGCGCGATCGCCGACGCGCTGCTCGAAGGCGGCTTGAACACGCTCGAACTCACGCTGCGCACGCCGGTTGCGATCGACGCGCTGGCGATGCTCAAGCGCGAGCGCCCGGACATCGTCATCGGCGCCGGCACGATCCTCAATGCCGACCACATCCGCGCATCGATCGACGCCGGCGCAGACTTTCTGGTCACGCCGGGCACGCCGCCTGCGCTCGCCGAAGCGCTGGCCGACGCCGACATTCCGGTCGTCCCCGGCGCCGCGACGCCGACCGAATTCATGGCGCTGCGCGAGCGCGGCTTCCACAACTGCAAGCTGTTTCCGGCCAGCGCCGTTGGCGGCCTCGCGATGCTCAAAGGCCTCGCCGGTCCCCTGCACGACATGCGTTTCTGCCCGACCGGTGGCATCTCCGAATCCAACGCCGGCGAGTTCCTGTCGCTGCCCAACGTGCTGTGCATCGGCGGCTCGTGGATGCTCGACAAGGGCTGGCTGGAAGTCGGCGACTACGCCCGCGTACGCGAGACCGCGGCACGCGCGGCGCAGATCGTGCGGGATGTGCGGGGCTGAAGGAGACGCAGTGCTTGGCGTCCCGCGAACGCCCCAGCCCGAACTCCATCGCTCATCATCCCGGCGGCTGGCACCAGACGAATGTCTGGTCAGGCCGTGATCCAGCAAGTCCGGCGCAGTCATGACAGGTCAGGCCGCCGGGTTCTGGCCAGCGATCGCGTGTCTTCTTGACCACGCCTCATCGCATTGGATGTCCAGCCATTCGGCTGTTGAACAGCGTTTCCGGCCTGCGGCGGGCTGACGACTTCCGACTTCCCCGCCAATAGCCGCCAGTGCTGATCGGCCCGCATCGAACCCACATCGCAACGCAGCATGTAACCGCTTCCAGTGAGTGGTAGCGTCCGCTCTCCAGCCGCGGACCACACATGCATGGCAATCAGATCCGGGTGTCCTGAAGCGCGCGTCGGCCAAGTCCGGCATCTGCGGCACGTCGCGCCGGTGCTGCTCGGCGCCCTGCTCGCCTGGGCATCGACTGCATCCGCTTCCGCGCCCCTGCCGCCTCGGAGCGAATGGGCCGCCTCGGCCTCGTCGACACAGGTCGCTGCGCTCGCGCCGCAGCACGCCATCGACGGCGACCGCAAGACACGCTGGGGCGGCTCCTTCCTGCCCGGCCACTGGTTCCAGGTGGATCTGGGAAGGCCGTCCGACGTCGGCGGTGTCGCGATCCTCTGGGACAGCGGATTCCCCGTGCGCTGGACGCTCGAGACGTCGCTCGACGGCACGCAGTGGGACATCGCCTACACCAGCACCGATTCGCGCGGTGACACCGACCTCATCGTGTTTCCCACCCGCAGGGCGCGCTACGTACGCATCGCCAGCCCGTCGAAATCGTCCGACTGGGCGACGTCGATCTTCGAGTTCGAACCGATCGCGGCCGACGCCGCGCCCCGTCTCGATGGTCTGGCCGCCGGCGTCGACGGCGCCACGCTGTTCGCCTCGGACGCAAAGCCGGGCGTCGTCGACGCTGCAGGTCCCGCGCCGGGCACGCGGCAACTTGATGTCGCACTGCCACGTGCCGACCAGATCGCCGGTCTCGAAGTCTGGTGGGACGGTCCGCGCAACGGCGCCACGCTCGAAGCGCGCGATGCCGATGGTCAGTGGCGCGTGCTGGCAGAAGATCCCGGCCGCGACGGTACGCGCTCGTGGCTCGCAAGCGACGCCCCGCTGTCGCCGGCCGCCTTGCGCCTCGTCGTCGGCGAGGTCAACGGGCGTCCGCCCGCGATCGAACGTCTGCGCCTGCTCGGGCCGAAGCAACTGCTGACACCCACCCGGCGCTACGAGATCGTGGCCTCGCGCGCGCACCGCGCGCTGTTCCCGTCGTCGCTGCACCAGCAGCAGGTCTACTGGACGGCGCTGGGTATTCCCGCGGGCCGGCAGAAATCACTGCTCGACGCATCTGGCAATCTCGAACCCTTCAAGGGCGGCCCGATGCTGCAGGCGGTATGGCGCGGCAGCGACGGCCGGGCGCGCATCGCCGACAACGACCCGCAACGTCGACACGCGCTGCGCGAACGCTGGATGCCGATGCCGTCGGTGGAATGGCAGGGCCAGCGTGATCTGACGATCCGCAACGAGGCCTTCGCGCTGGAACAGAACGGTCAGCCGGTGACACTGATGCGCTACCGCCTGCACAACAGCGGACGCCGGCCGGTCGATGGCACGCTGTCGCTGCTGGTGCGTCCGCTGCAGGTCAATCCGCCGTGGCAGCACGGCGGCGCATCCCCGATCCGGCAGATTGTCATCGACGAGATGGCCGGCCAGACGCGCGTGCGGGTCGATGGACGCACCCTGCTCGCCTCGCTGACGCCGGTCGCCGCCGCCGGCGCCGCACCGTTCGGCGCGCATGGCGAGACCGAGATCACCGCCGATGCGGCGCGCGGCACGCCGCCCGCTGCGCGCGAAGCGTCGGACGCGTATGGACTTGCCGCCGGCATGCTCGCCTATCCCGTGCGCCTTGCACCGGGCGCCACGCAGGACATCGTCATCGCGCTGCCGCTGGGCAAGACCGAGCTCGATCCTGCGAAGGGCGAACTGACCGAACCCCCAGTGATCGATCTCGCCGCGCTCACCGGTGATGCCGCGACGCCCTCGGACGCCTTCGATGCGCAGGCCGCGCGGATCGCCGCCGGCTGGACCGACCGCTTCGACGCCTTCGACATCCGCCTGCCCGACCAGGATCTCGTCGACATGCTGCGCGCGCAGGGTGCGTACATGCTGATCAACCAGACCGGCCCGGCGATGCAGCCCGGCCCGCGCAACTACAACCGCTCGTTCCTGCGCGATGGCGCCGCGACCGCCGGGGTGCTGCTGCGCATGGGCCAGCCGCAGATCGCGCGCGACTATTTGCGCTGGTACACCGACCACGCGCTCAATCCGAACGGCATGATCTCGCCGATCCTCAACGAGGACGGCAGCATCAATCGCGGTTTCGGTTCGGACGTCGAATACGACAGCCAGGGCCAATACATCCAGCTCGTCGCCAACGTCGCGCGCCTCGATGGCGGGCCTGAAACGGTGCGCGAGTACCTGCCGGCAGTGACCGCCGCGATGCGCTTCCTGCAGGAACTCCGCGAACGCACGCTGGTGGCCGGCTACATGGGCACGCATCCGGCGCCGGAACGCTTCCACGGCATCCTCGCGCCGTCGATCAGCCACGAAGGCTATTCCACGCCGACGCACAGCTACTGGGACGACTTCTACGGCATCAAGGGCTGGCACGACGGCGCCTGGCTGGCAGATGCACTCGGCGATGCGAAGACCGCGGGCTGGGCGCGCGAACAGGGGCGTCTGCTGTCGGATTCGGTCGCCGCCTCGCTGCGCGCGACCATCGCGTGGAAAGGCATCGACTTCATTCCGTCGTCGGCGGATCTCGGCGACAGCGACCCGACCAGCGTGTCGATCGCGCTCGATCCCACCGGCGCGCGCCACGTGCTGCCCGAGCGCGAACTGCGCACCACCTTCGACCGCTATCTCGCCAGGCAGTTCGGCGAGCGCAGTGGCCCGGATGCGCTGTGGGCCTACACGCCGTACGAAGTGCGCAACGTGCTGACCTTCGTGCATCTCGATCGGCCCGCCGATGCACAGACCGTGCTGCAGGGCCTGCTCGCCGACCGTCGTCCGCTCGCGTGGCAGATGTGGCCCGAAGTCGTGCACTCGCGTCCGCGCTATCCCGGCTACATCGGTGACATGCCGCATACGTGGATCGGTGCGGAATACGTACGCACGCTCGTCGGCATGCTGTTGCACGAGGGTGACGACGGCCTGCAGCTGTTACCGGGTGCGCTCACAGCGTGGCTCGACGGTGACGGCCTGTCGGTGCGTGCACTGCCGACAGCGTTCGGGCCGCTGACGATGGCGGCGAAACGGACCGGCGACCAACTCGACATCACGCTCGGCGACGGCCTGACGGAAACGGTGCCAATGCAGCTGATCTGGCCGAACCGCACGCGGCCGACATCGGTGCGTGTCGATGGCCGCGCGGTGGACGACTTCGACGCGCGCGGCGTGCGCCTGTCGAAGCCGTTCCGGACTCTCGAGGCGCGCTGGTAAACCAGCGCGCTTCGCCCATCGTCAGTCCAGACGACGCGCCGGCAACGTCAGCGCGGCGCGCTCGCCTGCATCGATTGCTGACTGTCCGAGTACGACCGTGTAGTCGCCAGCGGCGATCCGCCAGCTGCGATCGTCCGGGTGGTAATCGGCGAACAGGCGCGGCGCCAGCTCGACTTCGACCTCGCGTGTTTCGCCGGGCTGCAGTTCGACGCGGTCCCACCCGGCCAGGCGCAGCGGCGTGGCGTGGCCCTGCGGCAGAAGCACGTAGAGCTGCGGCACCGCGGCGCCTGCACGTTCGCCGGTGTTGCGCACGCTGAAGCGCGCGACGATGCGCGTCCCTTCGGCGCGCACCTGCAGGCCCGATGTCGCGAACGTCGTGTACGACAGACCGTGGCCAAACGCATAACGCGGCGCCAGACCCTTCGCGGCGAACCAGCGATAGCCGACGTTGGCACCTTCGATGTCGTAGTCGATCGTGTCTTCGGGTTTGTTCGCCGGCTTGAAGCCGAGCCCGGGAATCGTGGGACGCGGCAGCTGCGAGACGTCGACCGGCCACGTCACCGGCAGATGGCCTGACGGATTGGCCGCGCCGGTCAGCAGACGCGCGATCGCTTCGCCGCCGCGGATGCCCGGATACCAGGCCTGTAGCACACCGGGCACTGCGTCGAGCCAGGGCAGTTCGACCGGTCCATTGGTCTGCAGGACGACCACGCTGCGCGGGTTGGCCGCAGCGACAGCGGCAATCAACGCGTCCTGCCCGTCGGGGAGGCGCATGTCGGGCAGATCGACCGATTCCGCGGCCCACTGCGTGGCGAACACGATGGCGACATCGGCCTCGCGCGCGAGACGCGCGGCAGCCGCGCGATCACGACCGTCGGCGTAGTCGATGCGCGCATCCGGCAAGGCCTCGCGCAATGCGCGCAACGGCGAGGACGGCTGGAACATCACCGGGCCCGGCCAGGTCTTCGGCTGCAGACCGGTGACCGCGCTGGTGCCCCGCGAGGTCCAGCCGACCATCGACGAACCGCCGCCGGCGATCACGCCCTTGTCGGCATGCCCGCCGATCACCGCGATACGGCGCACGCCGGGCGCGAGCGGCAGCACGCCGTTCTCGTTGCGCAGCAGTACCGCGCCGGCTTCGGCGGTGCGCTGGGCGGCCTCGAAACCAGCGGCGTCGAGCGCAGCATCGACCGGCTGACGTTGCGGCGGATGTTCGAACGCGCCCACTGCGATGAAGCTGCGCAGGATGCGATGGACCATGTCGTCGAGCCGCGCCTGCGGTACCACGCCCGCACCGACCGCCATGCGCAGCGGCACATCGAAATACACGGCCTTGTCGAACACCTCGCCCGCCGACTGCTGGTCGAGACCGGCATTCGCCGCCTTCGATGCGCTGTGCACGCCGCCCCAGTCCGACATCACGTAACCGGGATAGCGCCAGTCGCGCTTGAGCACGTTGTTGAGCAGTTCGTCGTGCTCGCAGCCGTAGGTGCCGTTGATGCGGTTGTAACTGCACATCACCGAGCCGGGCTGACCGATCTCGATTGCGACGTGGAACGCGAGCAGGTCGGATTCGTGCATCGCACGGTCGCCGATCTCCGCGCTGTGGAAGTTGCGCGCGGTCTCCATATCGTTGAGCGCGTAGTGCTTCATCGTGGACAGTACGTGCTGCGACTGCACGCCACGGATCGATTCGCCGACCAGCGTGCCGGCGAGTAGCGGGTCTTCGCCGGCGTATTCGAAGTTGCGGCCGTTGCGCGGATCGCGCTGCAGGTTGACGCTGCCGGCCAGCAACACGTTGAAGCCCTGCCGCCAGGCTTCGCGGCCCATGGTTTCGCCGCCCTTGAGCGCGATGTCGCGGCTCCAGGTCGACGCGGTCATCGGGCCCGACGGCATCGCGGTCGCGTGATCACCTGCGCGTGCACCGCCTGGATTGGTCACGCCGAGGCCGGCATCGACCAGCCCCTGCGCGGGAATGCCCAGGCGCGGAATCGGCGCCACGTAACCAGCGGCAGTGAGCGCCTCTTCAGGCTTCTTCTCGCCGATCGCGAAACGGCTGCGGATCAGCGCGAATTTTTCGTCCTGGGTCATCGCCGCAACCAGCGACGCGGCGCGCGCGTCCGGCGACTTGCCGGCATCCATCCACGGCTGCGCACCGGTCGCGTCCTGCGCGAACGCGGGCGCGGCTACCAGCAACGCGCACACCAGCATGCGCGTCGACGTCTGGGTCTTCATCGAACTCCTCTCCCCTCGAATGTGGTGCAGGCGCGGCCCATGCGCGCGACAGGCCCCGCGTGGACGACCCGTCGCGGCCATGCGCCGCGCCTGCATATCAATGACCCGCGGACGCGCGTTCTCGGGCGCCTCCACGGCGTGTCGTGTCTTCAGCCCGCGCCCGCGATCCGCACTTTCGCGCCGGCGCGCGTGATGCGCAGTTCGTTGCCGTCCCACTGCGCCGCCTGGCCGTCGATCGTCGTCGCGCCGGGCACGCTCTCGTACGGCCACTGCAGCACCAGACCGCCTTCGGGCAGCCCGCTACCGGCGGCGATGTCGAGCAGCAACGCATCGCCATCGCGACGCAGCGAATAGCCAACGGTGCCCTGCGGCGTCCGCATGCCACGCAGCGCGACGCCTTCGTTCAACCAGTCGGCGGGCACGCCGGCGGCGAGCACCAGGCTGTCGTCGACCTCGCGCACGTAGGCGAACATGTCCAGCGCGGAGCGCACGAAATCCGACCCCACCCAGGCGTGTGGCAGATCGCCGAGGAAGAACGGCACGCGCGGCGTGGGTGTCACCACTTCGCCCCACTGGTTCCACGGCTGCGGCGCGCGGTGACCGAAGAACCACTCGCGCACTTCGGTTGCACGCTCGCGCCAGCCCAGACGCACGAACGCGGCGACGTTGCGCCATTCGTAGGGCGTGTAGTTCTCCCACTTCTCGCGGCCGTCTCGGCGGGCGGTGAACTTCTCCCAGTAGCGCTCGAAGGTGTTGGTCAGCAGCGGCTCGGGCAGACGGCCCTGCTCGCCACCGGGGGCGAGCGCGATCGTCGTCGAGGTCGCGTCGAAATCACCGAGCTCGGCGGCGCCGGGCAGAAAATCGATGCCGTGCTGCTCGGCGGCGTTGCGCAGCGAGGCGTCGAGATCGACGCGGAACTCGTCGCGCGCGACGGCCATACGCTTGGCGTCGTCGGGCTTGCCCAGCGCCTCGGCGATCTCCACCGCATCCTTGTAGCCGCGCAGCGCCCAGAAGTTGTCCCAGTACGAATGCATCGGCTTGGCCGAATAGCCTTCGTGGCTGATCGAGGCCGGCATCATCCCGTAGAAGGCCGCGTTGAGTTTGCGGTTCTCCTCCGTGCGCTCGCTCGCGCGCAGTTCTTCCATGTAGGTGTACGCGCCCAGCACGTGCGGCCACATCTTCTCCAGGAAGGCGTCGTCGCCGGTGTAGCGCCAGTACTCGGCGATGTTGAAGATCAGCTCGCCGTGGCTGTCGTTCTCGGGAACCGGGTCGCTGCCGCGATCGTCGACGCAACACGGCACCTTGCCGTTGTCGAACTGGTACGGCGCATAGAACTCGACGTAGTCCTTGACGACTTCCGGACGGCCCATGCGCAGCAGGCCCTCGGAGATCATTGCGCCGTCGCGGATCCAGCTGCGCGCGTACGAGCGCGTGCCCGGCTGCAGACGCGGCCCGATGCGCGAGATCAGCATGTGCGCCAGCGACGTGCGCAGCGTGTCGGCCAGATCCTTGCCCGCTGCAGGCACGTCGAAGCCGACTTCATCGAGCTTGCTGTGCCACTCGCGCGCCATCACGTCCTGCATCGACTGCGCGTTCCAGTTCGCCGGCGCGCTGGCCATCTCGCCGGTCATCGGAATCAGCAGATCGAACTCGCGCGACTCGCCCGGCGCGAGACGCACGGAGTAGACCAGTGCGCCGGAGGCCATGGCCTGCGGATCTTCGACCTCGGTCGTCGTCGGCCAGGTGCCGGTCGCCAGATGCTCGACATCCATGCCGGCATCGAATGTCGTCGCGAACGCGGCCTGCGCCGGCTGACGCGCGAACACGCGCGGCGTGTCGTCGACGCGCACGCCATCAGTGGTGACGGCGAGCTGTCGCAGCGGACTGACGCCGCCGGTGATGTTGAGGAACTGGGTCGGCGGATTGACCTGCATCGGCCGCACCGCGAGCGCGAGCTGATAGTCGTGCGCCTCGCCACCCGGATTGCTGAGCCGGTACCGCGCGACCAGTTGCGAATCCTCCGGCGTGCCGCGGGCGAAGCCGGTCACGCGCAGGCCTAGCGCGTCGTGTGTCCAGTCGACGCTCGGGATCGGCAGGTAATCGTCCTGCAGGGTCTGCGCGATCTGCGCGTCGGCCCAGGTCACCAGCGTGTCGCCGACGCGCACGAAGGGTTCGATCGAGAACCCGCCGGCGGCGACTTCGATCGCCCCGTCCTCGCCGATCAGACCCTGCTGCAGTCCACCGTCGATGCCGAGGATCGTCCAGTAGGTCTGTTCGCCGCTGAAACCACGCGGGAACTGGCCCTTGGGCCGGTCGGTCGCGACCGCTTCGAGCACATCGTTCGGATGTTCCGACATGCCCAGCGGCTGCACTGCGATTTCCGCGAGCGCGAAACCGTCGGCCGGGCCTTCGCGCAGATCGAGGCCGATGTAGCGCGCCTCGGCTTCGGGCAGCGCCAGCCAGTCGACGTCGCCATTGCCTTCGGTCACTTCGCGCACCGGGGTCCACTGCTCGCCATCGGCGGACAGCGACACGGCGTAGCTCGACGCGTGACGACCGGGCTGCCATTGCAGGCGCAGACCGCCGAACTCGCGCACCTTGCCGAGATCGAGCACTACGTTCTGCGGCGCCGCCGCGGTGGTCCATGTACTTTCGGCGTTGCCGTCGACGATGTTGCCCACGCCCTCGGGCGTCGTCGTGGACGCGGCGCTGGCGGTCAGCGGGGAGGTGTCGTCGGGCGGCAGCGTCTCGAACGTGAGCTGGTCGAAACAGACCGTGCCCTTGCCGCCGGCGTTGTTGTAGATCGTGAACTCGAGTTTCTCGGTCGCGCGCAGGGTCTTGTCCTCTTCCGGACCCCAGGCCTTGTCGATGTGGCGCTTGCGGTAGCGGATGTCGGTCCAGTCGGTCGGAAAGTCGTACTTCGGCCGGTTGACCCACCACACGTTGTCGCCGCTGGCGTCGATGACCTTGAACTGCAGATCGTTGGCCGGCGATTCGCCGCGCATGCGGAACGCAAAGCGGTAGTTTTCCGGATACGTCATCTCCAGGTCGCGCTGGATGCCGACATGGCCGGACACGCCGTTGTAGTCGTAATCCAGACACAGCGCCTTGCCGCCTTCGACATCGACCTGGCGCAGCGTGCCGGTGACCTGGTTCGAGGTCACGACGGTCCACGTCGACGGATCGTCGAAATCGTCGAGGATGCGTACGCCCTCGCCCGCCGCGGGCGCGGCAGCGTCGCCGGTCGGCGTCGGAGAGACGTTGCAGGCGGCGAGCGCGGTGGTCAGCGCGGCGATGCCGGCGACGCGTGCGATGCGGGAACGGTTTGACGACGCGATGGCGACGTCAGCCAGCGTCATGTCGGTGTCGGCAGGCGCGCGCGTGGCGCGGGTGTCGAGGGTCTTCATGCGGTGCGGTGGCTCCGTGGTTCGGACGGGTGCTGCGGCTGGATCTGAAGCTGCGTTGGCGCGCGATGTGGCGGTGGCGGGACTGCGCCGGAACGCATTTCACACGAGAGATTTCTGCTGCCATCCATGGCGAGACTGCGCAGGCGCCGGAAAGCCCTGCCCGGCCATCCCTGACCGGGCGTTCGCCGACGCGCGAACCTTCGGTTCGCAAGCGCGTCGGCTCACCCCTTCACGCTGCCGAGCAGCAGGCCCTGGATGTAGTAGCGCTGCAGCGCGAGGAACAGCAGCAGCACCGGAATCACGGTGACGACGGCGCCGGCCATCATCATCTCGACGTCCTGGATGTGCTCGCGCGACAACGCGGCCAGTGCGACCGGCAGCGTGTAGTTGGTCTGGTCGGTCAGCACGATCAGCGGCCACATGAAGTCGTTCCACGCGGCCATGAAGGTGAAGATGGTCAGCGTCACCAGCACCGGCTTGAGCATCGGCAACACGATCTGGAAGAAGATCCGCATCTCGCCAGCGCCGTCGATGCGCGCGGCTTCGAGCAGTTCGTCGGGAATCGAGCGCGCGTACTGGCGCACCAGAAAAATGCCGAACACCGTCGCCAGCCCCGGAATGACGACGGCGCCGAAACTGTTGACCAGGCCCATGCCCTTCATCATCAGGAACAGCGGCAGCATCGCCACCTGCGCTGGGATCACCAGCGCGGCCAGCAGGATCTGGAAGATCCGCTCGCGGCCCTTGAAGCGCAGCTTGGCGAAGGCGTAGCCGGCCATGGTGTTGATCAGCAGCGCGCCGACCGTGATCGCCGCCGAGATCATCAGGCTGTTGGCGAAGTAACGCCCCATGCCGGCGCGTGCGAACAGCTCGTGGTAGTTGTCGAAGGTGATCGCCGACGGCAGCAGCGGCGGCGGAAAACCGCTCGCCTCTCCGGTCGGCATGAACGACACCGACAGCATCCACAGCAATGGCGCCAGCGCGACGACCGCCAGCGCGACCAGCGCGCCGTTGACTGCCCAGGCCGACCAGCGCGTCGCGCCGACTTCGTGATACGCCGCGATCCGGCTCATACCAGCTCCCGCTTGCGCCCGAAGCGCAGCAGCAATGTGGTGACGCCGAGGATGATCAGGAACAGCAGGAACGCCACCGCCGACGCGCGGCCGAGGTTCCACCACATGAAGCCTTCCTCGTACATGAAATACAGCACGCTGACCGTGCTCTGCAGCGGATCGCCGCGCGTCATCACGTAGGGCTCGGCGAACAGCTGGAAGTAGCCGGACACGGTGATCACCGCGACCACCAGCAGCACCGGGCCGAGCATCGGCAGCGTGACGTGCACGAACTGCTTCCAGCGCGAGGCGCCGTCGATGCGCGCGGCTTCGTAGAGGTCTTCGGGAATCGCGGCCAGACCAGCGATGAAGATCACCATGTTGTAGCCGAAGTTCTTCCACACGGCGAACAGGATGATGGTCGGCATGGCCCATGCCGGATCACCCAGCCAGTCGACCGGCGCGATGCCGATATGGCCGAGCGCCCAGTTCACCAGGCCGTAGCTCGTGTGGAACAGATAGCGCCAGATCACCGCGACCGCGACGAGCGTGGTCACCACGGGCGCGAACAGCGCGGTGCGGAACATGCCCTTGAAGCGCGCGACTTTCGCGTTGAGCAACAACGCGGCACCGAGCGAGACACCGATCGACAGCGGTACACCGATGACGACGAAATACGCGGTGTTGCCGAGCGACTTCCAGAACAACGGCGTTTGCAAAAGATCAAAGTAGTTGCCCAGCGCGACGAAGCGCAGGTTCGACATGTCCGACAGCGCGTACAGATCGAAATCGGTCAGGCTCAGCAGCAGCGCGGACGCGACCGGTATGCCGAAGAAGATGCCGAGCACGATCAGCGCCGGCCCGGCGAAAATCCAGCCTGCGGTACTAGCGCGCATGGGCGGCCCCCTGGTCGATGGTGGGCAACTCGCCGAGCGCACCGACAGCCTTGCCTTCTTCCGCCTCGCGCTCACGCACCCAGCGACGCTTCTCGAGCAGCGTGTCCACGCGCGCATCGAGCGCCTGCAGCGCCTCGTCCTGCGCCATGCCACCGCGCACCACGCGTTCGCTCATCAGGCGCATTTCCTGCACGATCCGCTCCCACTCCAGCACCTTCGGCGTCGGCTCGACGCGTTCGAGCTGGTCGCGGAACGCCTGTGCGTACGGGTCTTCGCGCAGCTGCGGGAATTCCCAGGTGCTGCGGCGCGGCGGCAGGTTGCCGATCATCGCGTGGAAACGCTGCTGGATCTCCGGGCGCGACAGGAATTCCATCAACTGCCAGCTCGCGTCCTTATTCGGCGAATCGCGGAACATCACCAGCGAGGTGCCACCGGCGATGCCCGCACCCGGGCCGTCGGGACCGGGCAATGGCGCCGTGCCCCACTGGTCCTGCAACTCGGCCGGCAGGCGATTGCGGAACTCGCGGATGTTCCAGGGACCGGAGACGTAGAACGAGAAGAAGCCGCGGCCGAATTCGTCCCAGACGTTGGAGATCTGCGTCTCCGACATCCGCGGCGCCCAGCCCTGCTCGAACATGTTGGTGTAGAAGCCCAGCGCGCGGCTGAAACCGGGACTGGTGAAATTGCCGCGGCTGTCGTCGTCGCGCAGCAGCGGATCGCTCTGCTGCAGGCCGAACGACAACAGCTGCTCGAACTCGTTGAGCGGCAACATCGTCGCGTAGCGGTCCGGGCCGACGTGCGCCTTGACCGCCGCCATCGCCGTTTCCCACTCCTGCCACGTGCGCGGCAGCGTTTCGACGCCGGCCGCGGCGAGGATGTCCTTGCGATAGAAGATCAGGCGCGTATCGACGTACCACGGCACGCCGAGCAGCGTGTCGTCGACGACATTGGTGTGCCAGATGCCAGGAAAGTAGTCGGACTCTTCGATGACATCGGACGCATCGACGCGCGACTGCAGCGGCTCGAGCGCACCGAGCACCGCGAACTCCGGCACCCAGGTGTTGCCGAGCTGGCAGATGTCGGGCAAGGCATCGGCCGCGAACGCGGTCAGCAGTTTTTCGTGCGCGGAGGTCCATGGAATCTGCTGGATCTCGACCCGGATGTCCGGATGCTCGCGCTCGAAATCACGCACCAGTTCCGACACGACCTCGGCCTCGCGGCCCATCGCCCAGAAGCGGACGACGGTCTGCTCGTCGCGCCGCGCGCAGGCTGCGAGCAGCACGAGCGCGAGCAACAGGCAGGCGAGACGCGCCGCCGCGGAGATGCGGCGGGCGCCAGGATCGCGTTGGGAGGCGCGCAAGGTCTTACTCCGCCGGAACCGGATCGGACGCGCGCGAGGGCGCCGGAGCCGGCGTGCGGCCATCGCGGTCGGACGTCTGGTTCGCAGCGCGCGATTCGGCGATGCCCATCGAACGCGCCATCGCCGCGTCGGCATCCGGCGGACCGGAATCCTTCGGCTCGTCTTCGCCGGCCAGCCAGCCGCCGGTGAAGCCCGCGCGTTCCAGACCGGCGCGGATGTAGGGGTTCTTCTTCATTACGTTCCAGACGAAGTCGTTCCGGTAATTCGCGATCATCGCCAGGATCGGGCCCTGGTCGATCGCGATGTAATCGCTCGCCACCCAGCCCTTGCCGGGTACGATGCGACCCGTCTTCAGCGGTACGCCTTCGTACGTAAAGCTCGGATTGAACGAGTCGAGGAAGCCGTAGCTCGAGTACAGATAATCACCGTAACGACGATGCATCTCCTCGGTCGCGGGAATCACGATCTCGGGCGCGAAGGCGATCGACGCCACCGCCGCCGTCGGCGCGATCGTGCCGTCGTCGAACGCGACGTCCAGACCTGCGCCGCGTGCGCTGTAGTGACGGAACTCGCGCTGCTCGCCGTTGAAATCCTGGTCGGTACGCTGCGGGCCGTCGCTGGCAGTCAGACCCCACACGTTTTCGCCGTAGTCCTTCCAGCCCATCGGATTGTCGATCGCGTACTGGCGCTGCGCATACGTCGCGCGGCGGCTGTTCTCGAAATAGTCGATGCCGCGGCGCTGCATGTAGTCGTCGCGGATGCCGCGGAAATCGACCCACACGTGCGTGTACTGGTGACCGAAGTGCGGCGCGAAGCTCAGGTATTCCTGGCCGCGGAACACGCCCCACAGCTTGTCATAGGTCCGCGTCCAGACTTCCCAGGCTTCCGGGCCGACCGGATGCGTCGGCGAACCGAGCGCGAGGATGTAGACCAGCATCGCCTCGTCGTAACCGGTCCAGTCGTGCTCGATGAAACCACTCTCGGGATACCAGCCCATCGAGATCAACGGCTTGCGCTGTTGCAGGAACGGCCAGCGCACGTTGCGGTACAGCTGATCGGCGAGCTTGCGGATGTCCGCCTCGCGCGGATCATCGCGGTCGTAGTACGACTGCGCAAACAAAATGCCCATCATCAGCAGGCCGGTGTCGACGCTCGACAGTTCGACCCACGGCTCGAAACGGTGGCCGTCCTGCATGTCGATGAAGTGATAGAAGAAACCCTGATGGCCGGCGGTGCCGGTGGCCTGCGGGCCCATCTTGACGCTGCTCAAGAATTTCAGCGTCGTCAGCGTGCGATCCACGGCCTGCGTGCGGCTCACCCATCCCCGCTCGATGCCGATCGGATACGCGGTCAACGCGTAGCCCACTGCGGCGACGCTCGAGAACGGACGCGACGGGAAGCGATCCGGCGTCAGGCCGTTCACCTCGTTGGTCGTATCCCAGAAATACTGGAACGTGCGGCGCTCGATGTCGGAGAACAGCGGCGGCAGTTCCGGCGGTCCCTTCACTTCTTCCACGGGCGCAGCCACCTCCGGCACCTGCTCGATGGGCCCCGGTTTCGGTGGCGGCACATCGGGTTCGGCAGGTGCCTGCTTGCCGCAGCCGGCGAGGAACAACGCGGCAAGCGCGACGAGAATCAGGAGTTGGAACGCACGGAGACGGGATTGCATCGTGAAGGAAACCTCGCGCTGAAATCGTTTACAGGGGCCAGTATAAAACTGCCGGTCGCCCGAAGGGGACCGGCAGCGGGTTTTTTACCAGTCGATACCGAAGGACAGCTTGAACGTACGCGTTGGCAGCAGGATCTCATTGCCGCTGCGCGAACCGAAGTTCTCGTTGACAGTGAGCTGCGCGTCATTAGCGCCCCAGCCACCACGGTTCAAGTCGTACTGGTTCCAGTTGCGCCAGTTGAACGCGTTGAGCACGTCAGCGCGCACTTTGAGCGAGATATCGGTACCTGTGTCCCAACGCCGCTCGAGAGAGAAATCGAACTGCTTGAACCCGAACGTGCCGTCCGGGGTGTAGGGATCATAGAAGCAGTACGGATTGCCCCGTGCCGGGTCTGCAATGCAGTTGGTCGCGTTACGTGGAGTCGGACTGGCGACGATGAGCTTGGCGCTGAACGTGGTCTGCCAAGGTAGCTCATAGATGCCGGACAGCACCAGGCGATGCTTCGCCAGCCCGGTTGAGCGGTAGAAGCGTTGATCGACGCGCGAGCCGTCAAAGTAGAAAGACTCTCCGTTCGATGCGTCCGAGCGGTTCTCCTCAGCATCGCTGAACGTATAGGCGACGTTGAAGCCCCAGCCCGAATCTTCGGTGTACGGCTTGTCGAACGACAGGAGCAGCGAATTGAGGTTGTACTGGATCCCGTTGTCACCAAGGATCAAGCTGCCGTATCCGGGAATCGCCTGACCGAATGGCGCGCCACCCCACGTGGCGTCGGGCGCGCCTTCGACACGATGGAAGCTTCCGTCTTCATATCGGTTGCCCAGACGGAAGTAGATGCCGTCACGGCTGCGGATATGCGCGACCGTCGCCGAAGTGCTCCAGTTGTGTCCCATCACCTCCCACTGGCTGCGGATACCGAGACTGAACTGGTCGGAATACGGTGTCTTGAGATCGTTGTTGAGCGCATACACCTCGCCGCCGGAGCGTGGGTTCGCAGCAATATAAGCATCGACACCTGCCTGCGTGAGCAACGCCGGATCGAACGGCACGCAGTTGGAACTCGCGACCGGATCGCATTCGTGCAACGGCGTGTCGAAACGGATTTCGTAGCTGGTGAAAGCGCCGCCGTAATACTCGCGTGCCATCTGATCGAAAATGTTGCGGTCGTATGCACGACCCGCACCACCAAATAGCACATGGGTTTCATCACCGCTCAGGTCGTACGAGAAGCCTAGGCGCGGTTGCCACGCATTCTTCTGGTTCTTGCGGTTCTGACCGTTGCTGATGAAATCCTCGACGTTGTAGTCAGCGTTATCGAGATTGCTCCAACCGCGCAGAGCGGCCGCGACGCCAGGATCCATCACGTTGTCGGTATAGCTCGGATTGTCTTCGTAATCCCAGCGCAATCCGAGATTGAGCGTCAGCCGATCATTGACTTCCCAGTCGTCCTGGATATAGATGCCGAACTGTTTGTTGCTCGATTCCACGTTCGGGTTGCGACCCTCGAGCGGCGCCGAGAACGTGATTCGGTACGGCTGCGTCAGGCTTTCGTTGACATCGTAGAAGTACTGTGGAAACGGTGGGTTCTGCTGGAAGGCATTGAGGTCAACCTGCTTGTACTTCACACCCATTTTGACGGTGTGTCCTTCCCAGCCGAAGAACGTCAGATCGTTTTGCAGACCGACGCCACGCTGCCCCTTGTCCTGAAACGTCGGGCCACCACCGACATTGAGGACGCCGAGATCCAGCACCGCCGGATTGTTCGGGTCGACGATCGTGTAACGCTGGCCCGGGCCTGCAGTCACCGGTACGGGGTTGTAGGCAGCGTCTTCGAAGGTGAGATGGGCATCGTTCAACCAGTTGGTAGAGCTGAACTGATAACGCAGGTCGACACGTGTTTCGTCATTGGTGAAGTTGGTCGCGAACGAAGGCGTGCTGATGTCGTTGCCGGGATTGATTGAATCCTCTTCCCGATAGCGCAGCGACAGCTCGATCAGGTGTGCCTCGGCAAGCTGCAGGCTGAGCTTGCCGAAATAGAGGTCCTGATTGAAAGGCACGCTGTAGCCGCCGTAGAGGCTGGCAAGATCAGCTGGCAGCAGTGACGGATCGAACACCGTTGGCGGCCGCGTGTCCTTCGGCACGACAAAGTCCTTGGCGTCGTAGGCCACGAAGAAATGCAGGCGGTCCTGGATAATCGGACCGCCCAAGGTAACGCCGTACTGCTCGGTCACCTGCTTTTGCTGGACGCCGTCCTCGATCTCACGCGGGGTCCGTGCGGTCCACTCGTTGGCGGTCCGGTCCCAGAAGAAGCTGCCGCTGAAATCGTTGGTGCCGGACTTGGTAACTGCCGTCACAGCAGCACTGCTGATCTGGTCGTACTCCGCCTTGTAGTTGGAGGTGATGACTTTGTACTCACCGATCGCCGACTGCGGGAACGGATTGCCCCGGCTGTCGTCCTGACCGGTGATACCGCCAGGCGTCACGTAGTTCTTCTGGCCGACGCCATCGATGAACACGTTGATGTTGCTGGAACCCTGCGCGCCGCTGCGCAGCTGGGACTCGGTCCCGTTGGGCGAACTGACGAACTGCATGCCCGGCACGGTGTCGGCGAATGCGAGAAAGTTGCGCGAATTCTGAGGAAGCGACTCGATCTGCTTCTGCGACACGTAGGTCGCGATTTCCGACGTCTTGGTCTCGACCAGGACATCCGCAGTCACGGTCACCGCGTCTAGGTCCGTCGCCTCACCCGACGGCGCGGTCTCGGCGACACCGCCCACCCCCAGGTTAAGCGTTGCCGTCTGACCAATCGCGACCGTCACAGTCTGCGACGTACTCTGCCCACCTGATTCAACCTGCAAACGGTAGGTACCCGGCGGCAGGCCAGCCAAGTTGTAGCTGCCATTCGCGCCAACGCTGACACTGCGACTCAGGCCAGTGCTGGTATTCACTGCAGTGATACGCGCATCGGTTGCAGGCGCGGAATCGACCATCACCTGGCCGCGAATCGTGGCCGAAGTCGACTGGGCCAGCAGCGCAGGCGCCGCCATCGCCAGGCAACCGCCCAGCGCGATACTCAGAAGTGAGCGCGAGAAGGCGCGCGGCCGTGTGTCGCTGTGTGTCATGTCGTCGGTCTCTATCTTCAGGGGATGTTGTTACAGACGGCATTCCCGCCGCCCTGTGTGCCGCGAAGCGGCGGTGTCACCTCGAACGTCCGTCGGAAAGACCCACGACACATTCGCCAACATGCGACGTCACGCGTGTGCCCCTGCACACACGGTGATGCGTCGGTATCGGACTTGATGTCATGCAACCCCTCCCAAGGCGCCGACGTCGACCGGTCATGACCGGTTCGACGGCTCTCCACTGGACGATGAGGCAGTGGCAGTGCCACTCGAATCACGGATCACGAGAGCGGGTTCGAGCAGCGCGGTGTGTACCGCGGTCTCCGTCTCCCCTGCACTCTCGATCTCCAGCAACGCCTTCAATGCGCGCGCGCCCAGTTCAGCGATGTCGACGCGCATCGTCGTTAGCGATGGGTGAACGTAGCGTGCAAGAGGAATATCGTCGAAACCCACCACCGCGATGTCCGCAGGCGTACGCACGCCACCGCGGCCGAGTGCATACAGACAGCCGATCGCCATCATGTCGTTCGCAGCGAATACGGCATCGGGACGCGACTCCAATGCGAGCAGGGCCTGCCCCGCACGATGTCCGGAGTCTTCGTCGAACTGACCCGGCAGTTCCCACGGGGTATACGTCTCGCCCGCTGCGGCCAAGGCATCGCGATAGCCGCGTTTGCGTTCGCGTGCGTCGTCGTTGTCTTCGGGTCCGTGGATGAAGGCGATGCGCGTGTAACCCGCGTTGACCAGATGCGCGACCATCGCGCGCGCACCACCGTAGTTGTCGATGCCGACCGACAGCTGCGGCCGGCCCTGCGCCGCGTTGATCAGCACCATCGGCAGGCTGGCGTCGACATTGCGCTCGAGGAAATCGACGTCGTGCACGTACGGCGACATCAGCAGCAGACCGTCAACGCGGCCGCGCATCGCGCGAAGGGCGGCGCCCTGCTCTTCGGGATTGCCGTGATAGCTCGACACCAGCAGATGCTGGCCGCGGGTGCGCGCCACCTGGTCGATGCCGCGCATCAGTTCGGAGAAGAACTCGCCGTGGATGTCGGGCAGCACCACCCCGACGGTCTGCGTGCGCCGGCTACTGAGGCTGCGCGCGGCGTGGTGCGGGCTGTAACGCAGTTCGGCGGCGACGGCGAGGACACGCTCGCGTACCGCTTCGGCAACGTTCTGGTGGCCGTTAAGGGCGCGCGACACCGTCGCAACCGACACACCGGCCGCCTTGGCCACATCCTTGATCGTCACGCTCAAACCGCACCCTCCCGCTCTCGCGATGAGCCGGACTGTAAGCGTTTCCACAACGTCATGTAAACCGGATGTAACGAAACATCGATGCTGCACTGCACTATAAAAGCAGCGATCTGCGGCCTATTTCGCCGATCGTGCGATCGCGCTCACGGCAGGACCTGCCGGAACGGACGCACCTCGACGCGCACGTAGACGCCGGCGTCCACATACGGATCGGCATCCGCCCACGTACGCGCGTCCGCCAGCGAGTCGAATTCGGCGATGACGATGCTGCCGCTGAAGCCCGCCGGACCTGGATCTTCGGCATCGATTGCCGGGCACGGACCAGCCAGCAGCAAGCGTCCCGCATCGCGCAGCGCGACCAGACGCGCAAGGTGCGCCGGGCGTGCCTCACCGCGGCGAGCGAGTACGTCTTCGCCGTCATAGCCTTCGATCGCGTACCACATGGGCATCCCCGTCCATTCGTGAGGCGCGCAGTGTAGCGAGCGCGCCCGCTGGACAGGTCCCGCAGGCACCGCGTACTCTGTGCACAGCATCCGGCCAGTTCGCCGCCCGTCACGTCTTCAGACGCTGCCGCACGCGGTCGCTCCACCGGCCCGGTCCAACGCCCTTCCGATCTCCGCGCCTGCCCCGCATGCAGATGCGCTTCGCGCTTGGCGACGACCGACCCAGACGAAGATGTTCCGCAGCACCGTTGTCCCCGCGCCGGCCCGAGCCGCGCAACCGACCGGATCCGCTTTCCCGCGGCCCGCCGAGCCGTCGCCCCGCCCTGCCAGCGATCCACTGCCCGTGATCCATTCTCCGCGCCCGAGCGCCCCGCCGCTGTTGCCTATCGAATGACACAGCCTGCATCCGACGCCAAGGCGTCCGCCCATGCCGTCCAGCCGCAGCAGCAGGAATTCCCGCTGGCGCTGGTGCACGGCCAGCCGGTGTTGCAGATTCCGCAGGATCTGTACATTCCGCCGGATGCACTGGAAGTCATCCTCGACGCGTTCGAGGGCCCGCTCGACCTGTTGCTCTACCTGATCCGCCGCCAGAACCTCGACATCCTCGACATCCCGGTCGCCGACATCACCAAGCAGTACGTCGCCTACATCGGCGTCATGCAGGAGCTGCGGTTCGAGCTCGCCGCCGAATATCTGGTGATGGCCGCGATTCTTGCCGAGATCAAATCACGGATGCTGCTGCCGCGGCCGCCGGCCGACGAACTCGACGAAGGCGATCCGCGCGCGGAACTGGTGCGACGGCTGCAGGAGTACGAACGTTTCAAGCAGGCGGCCGAAGACATCGACCGGCTGCCGCGCCAGGACCGCGACACCGCGCCGGCGCAGGCCACATTGCCGGAGCGCACGATCAACCGCGATCCGCCGCCGGTCGATCTGCGCGAAATGCTGCTGGCGCTGCATGACGTGCTCAAGCGCGCCGAGCTGTTCACCGGTCATGCGATCCGTCGCGATGCCCTGAGCGTGCGGCAGCGCATGGGCGAAGTGCTGACCCGGCTCACCGGCGGTCATTTCCACCGCTTCGAGTCGCTGTTCGAACCCGAGGAAGGCCGCCTGGGCGTCGTGGTGACGTTCCTGTCGATCCTCGAGCTCACCAAGGAACGCCTGCTCGACATCGTGCAGGAGGCGCCGCTGGCGCCGATCTACATCAAGTCGCTCGCCGATGCCGACGGCGCCGCGCCACCGACCACGTTCTCCAGCGAGTTCGACGATGACGTCCCCGAACCCGCCCAGTCCTGACCACCGACCGGATCTCCGAACAGTCCCGATGGAACAGACCTTCATCAATCGCATCGTCGAAGCGGCCCTGCTCGCCTCGTCGCAGCCGCTGACCGTGGCGCAGCTGGAAACGCTGTTCACGCTCGACGAACCCGCGCCCGAGGGCAGCCTCAAGCAGGCGCTCGTCGATCTGCAGGCCGCCTGTGACGATCGCGGCGTGGAACTCGTGGAGCTGGCTTCGGGCTGGCGCTATCAGGTGCGCGGCGACGTCCACGGCTGGGTGTCCCGACTGTGGACCGAGCGCCAGACCAAGTACACGCGCGCCACGCTGGAAACCCTGGCGCTGATCGCCTATCGCCAGCCGATCACCCGCGGCGAGATCGAGCAGGTGCGCGGTGTGGCGACCAACAGCAACATCATCAAGGCGCTCGAGGAGCGCGAGTGGATCCGCGTCGTCGGCCATCGCGACATGCCCGGCCGCCCGGAACTCCTCGGCACGACGAAGGGTTTTCTCGATTACTTCGGCCTGCGCCGTCTCGACGACCTGCCGCCGCTGTCGGAACTCAAGGATTTTGCCGAGCTCGATCCGCAGATGCGCTTCGCCGGCACTGACGCCGCGGACCGCTCGGTCGGCGGCATCGCGTCCGCCAACGACGACACCGCACCTGACGACGCCGCTCCCGATACCGACGACGCAGACGACATCACAGACGACGCGGACGAAGGCAGCGACATCGCCTCCGCCGCCGACGACGTTCCGCACGACGTGCAGGACGCCAGAGCAGCACCCGGAGACGACGACGGCGACAGCGCCGGCGACGCATCCGACGACGACACCCAGACCCCGTCGGACATTCCGTCGGACATTCCGTCCGACGACGACACCGCAACACCCAACGCACAAGACGCCCTCGCCGCAGACGGCGACAGCGACCGGAGCCATTCATGACGCAACAACGCAATTCCGACAAACCCGCCCGTTCCCCGCTGTCGCTCAAGCGCGGCGAAGCCCCGGCCGCGGATGCCGCGCCCAAGCTCGAAGAGCGCCTGCACAAGGTGCTGGCCCAAGCCGGCCTCGGCTCGCGCCGCGCGCTCGAGCAGCGCATCGCCGACGGCCTGGTCAAGGTCAACGGTGAAGTCGCCCAGACCGGCATGTCGATCAAGGGCAGCGACCGCATCGAGCTCGACGGCAAGGTATTCGTCGCCAGCGCGCTGACCGAACCGGCGCGCGTGCTGATCTACAACAAGCCAGAGGGCGAAGTCACCACGCGCGAAGATCCCGAAGGTCGTCCGACGATCTTCGAGGCCCTGCCCGCGCTCAAGGGTGCGCGCTGGATCGCGATCGGCCGTCTCGACATCAACACCACCGGCCTGCTGCTGCTGACCACCGACGGCGAACTCGCAAACGCGATGATGCATCCGTCGTACGAAGTCGAACGCGAGTACGTGTGCCGCGTGCGCGCGCCGGAAGGCGAAGAGACGGTGTCCGACAAACTCGTCGATCGCCTCAAGCGCGGCGTCGCGCTGGAAGACGGCCCGGCCAAGTTCGACGAGATCGAACGCATCGGCGGCACCGATTCGCACGACTGGTTCCAGGTGCTGCTCAAGGAGGGCCGCAACCGCGAAGTGCGCCGTCTGTGGGAGTCGCAGGGCTGCCAGGTCAGCCGCCTCAAGCGCGTGCGCTACGGCCAGGTCACGCTGCCGCAGCCGCTGCTGCGCGGCCAGTCGCAGGAACTGGCGGATGTGCAGGTCGAATCGCTGCGCAAGGAACTCAAGCTCGAGGAAGGTCCGCCGCCGGCGTTGACGCTGCAGCCGGTCATCGGCCAGCGCAAGGCCGCCAAGTCGACCGTGCATCTGGGCAAGGGCGGCGCCGGCAAGGCCTACGTCAACGGCCAGAACAGTGGCGCGGATGAAGGTCGCGAGTTGCGTCGCTTCGACCACGTGCGCGAAGACCGCGGCCGTGGCCGTGGCGGTCCGCGCAAGCCGCACGGCGGCCTGACGGTCAGCGGCGACGCCGCAGCCAAGCAGTCGCAGAAGCCGTTCAAGCAGCGCGCCGACAAGGGTGCGCGTGCCCTGCCCGAGGGCAATCCCGCCGCGTTCCGTACCTGGTACGTGCCGGACGGCGTGGAGACCGGCCCGACGGGTCACCGCAATGCCGACGGCCGCGGCCCGAAGAAGCCCTACGGCGGCGGCGCAGGCGGCCCCGGTGGCGCGAAGAAGCGCGGTCCCGGTGGCCCCGGCGGCGCAGGACAGGGTCCGCGCGGTGCGGGTGGCGGCGGTTCGCGTGGCCCGGGCGGCGGTGGTGGTGGTGGCGGACAGGGTCCGTGGAGCTCACGTCCGGCCGGTGGCGGTGGTGGTCCGGGTCGCCCGCGTGCGCCGTACGGCCATCCCGACAGCGCGCCGAGCTTCCCGTCCGATCACGCCAATCCGGGTGGCTTCAATCCGAACGCCGGCCCGCGCGGTCCGCGTCCGGGCGGCGGCAACCGCGGCCCGAAGGGTCCGGGTGGCCCCGGCGCACGCGGCCCCGGTGGTCCCGGCGGTGGCAATCGTGGTCCGGGCGGACGTCCGCCGGGCGGCGGCAATCGCGGCCCGCGCAGTGGCGGTGGCGGCGGTCGCTGATCGCACGCACATCGTGATGTGTTGACGCACGGGGCCTTCGGGCCCCGTGTTCGTTCGTGACCTCTGTTTCCCGGTGCGCGTCGCTCGCTAGACTCGACGTTTCTCCTGAAGAGTCCGCCCATGACCATCACCGGCGACGCCATCAACGATCTGATCCGCGCGAACGCGCCGGCGGCGATGCACGCCCTGCTGCCGCCACCGTGCCTGCTCGACATGGAAGGCGAATTTCTCGAGTACGAAGACGGCGTGCGCATGTCGCTGCGCTTTCCGGTGCTGCCGCGCTACCGCAATCCGATGGGCAACATGCAGGGCGGTTTCATCGTCGCCGCGCTCGACAACACGCTGGGACCGTTCTCGTATCTGATCGCGCCGCCCAGCGTCACCGCGACGCTCAATACGCAGTACCTGCGACCGGTCACGCCGGAGACCACGCACATCATCTGCGAGGCACGTCTGGTCGCCCGCACGCGCAATGTGCTGCATCTCGCGGCCGAAGCGCGCAGCGAAGACGGCAAGGTGTTCGTGCTGTGCCAGGCCACGCAGCAGATCCTGCCGCCGCGCAGCGCCTGAGACTTCATACCCGCTTCACCGCGCCGCCATAGGCGCTCCATCCACGCGATCGAGACTCGTGTCTCCCCCGTGGATGGAGACTGCCGGTTTGGATGGATACGCGCGATTCGATTTCGATGTCGTCGTGGTGGGCGCGAGTTTCGCCGGCGCCGCGTGCGCGCTCGCCGCGCGCGAAGCAGGCCTGCGGGTCTGCGTGCTCGAACGCAAGCACGATCCCGGCATCCGCCTGCACACCACCGGCATCATCGTCGCAGAAGCGTTCTCGCAGACGCGGCTCGGGCGCATGCCGCCATCGCTCTGTCGCAAGGTGCCGCGCGTGCGGCTGTACGCCCCGAGCCTCGACAGCCTGCAGCTGCAGGCCGACGACTACGCATTCCTGACCACCGACACGCCAAATGTGCTGCGCTGGCTGGCCGACGAGATGCGCGAGGCCGGCGTCGATCTGCGGCTGATGCAGTCGTTCACCGATGCGCAGCGCGATGGCGGCGGCTGGCAGATCACAGGACTCGGCAGCACCCGCTGGCTGATCGGCGCCGACGGCGCGAAATCACGCGTCGCCCAACGCGCCGGTCTGGGCCTGGTCGACGCGTTTCTCTACGGCGTCGAACACGAATTCCACGGCGCCACGTTGGCGGAACCCGACGCCCTGCACTGCTTC
This sequence comes from Luteimonas sp., assembly GCA_045810015.1. Classification (GTDB taxonomy): domain Bacteria; phylum Pseudomonadota; class Gammaproteobacteria; order Xanthomonadales; family Xanthomonadaceae; genus Luteimonas. The sequence goes on along the minus strand of JBJMWR010000018.1, from coordinate 115,564 downwards.
ATCGACCGCACGCTCGCGCCCGGTTACATCGGCTGGGCCGCGCAGTCGCCGGCCGGCGTGCAGCTCGGACTCGCGTTCCGGCATCGCGCGGATCGTCATGGCGTACCGGATATCGACAGCTTCCGCGCACGCGTCGGCACACGCCTGGGACTGCCGTCGACGCTGCAGCCAGATGCGACGCGCGCAGGTCTGATTCCCTGCGGCGGACCGGTCGAACGCCTCGCCGCACCCGGCGTGATCCTGACCGGTGATGCCGCCGGCATCGTGTCGCCGCTGACCGCCGGCGGCATCCATTCGGCGTGGGCGCATGGCGAGGCGATCGGCCGCGCGATCGCGCAGCACCGGCTCGGCGCCGATATCTCACCAGAGCGGATCGCTGACACCGCCGCGCCACGCTTCCGCGCGAAGCGCTGCCTGCGCTGGGCTTTCGATCATCTGCAGCTGGACTGGCCGGTGAATCTGCTGCTGCATTCACCGCTGCTGCGTCGCGCCGCCGAACAGGTCTATTTCCATCGCCGCGGCAGGCGCCGCGGATCCGCATGAATCCCGAACCGCACATACGAAAACGCGCCCGCCGGAGCGGACGCGTTTCGGGTGCTTCACTCGCGGCGCCTAAGCGCCGCTCGCTCAGGCGGTCTGCAGCTTGCGCGAGCCCGCCGCGCGACGCGGACGGCTCGGGAACGCATGCCGCAGGATGCGCCAGGACACTTCACCGAACTGGCGCGGCAGCGAGCCGGTGTTGTACGGCTGGCCGTAACGCTGGCAGATCTCGCGCACTTCCACCGCGAGCGTCGCGTAGCGATGCGCCGGCACGTCGGGGAAGAAGTGGTGCTCGATCTGGTGGCTCAGGTTACCGGTCAGCAGGTTCATGACCTTGCCGCCGCCGATGTTGGACGACCCACGCAGCTGGCGCATGTACCAGTGACCGCGCGACTCGTTGCGGATGCTCTCCTTCGGGAAAGTCTCGACATCGGCAGTGAAGTGGCCACAGAAGATCACGACGTAGGTCCACACGTTGCGGATACCGTTGGCGACCAGGTTGCCCAGCAGCACCGGCAGGAAGAACGGACCGGCCAGCAGCGGGAAGATCACATAGTCCTTCACCAGCTGACGCCCCATCTTGCGACCGACCGGCGCGAAATCGCGCGCCAGCTTGCCCTTGGGCATCTTGCCGGCGAAGAAGCGGCCGAGCTTGAGTTCCTGGATCGCGACGCCCCACTGGAAGTACAGCGCGAACACGACCGCGATCACCGGCTGCATCAGATAGAACGGGCGCCAGCGCTGTTCCGGGAAGATGCGCAGCAGGCCGTAGCCGATGTCGTCGTCCATGCCGCGGACATTGGTGTAGGTGTGGTGGCGGAAATTGTGCGAATGACGCCAGTTGTCGCCGGTCGCCATGATGTCCCACTCGTACTTCTTGCTGTCGAGTTCGGGATCGTGCATCCAGTCGTACTGGCCGTGCATGACGTTGTGGCCGACTTCCATGTTCTCGAGGATCTTGGCCAGCGCCAGGAACACGACACCAGCGATACACGCCGGCCACAGCAGCCACGGCACGAACGCGCCGCCGATCGCACCGACGAACAGCAGGCCGCGACCGAGCACCGCGCAATAGCGCACCCAGCGCACGACGCGGCGGATGTAGGCGGCGTCGACCTTGCCGACCTGGGCCATCGTGCGCGTGTGCAACGCATCGAGCTCGGCGCCGAAGGCATCGAGTTCCTGCGTGGAGAGGCGGCGCGTGGCAGTGAGCTTGGACATGACGGCTCCGGAATTCAAAACAGGATGTTTCAAAACGGGTGTTTCTGAGGGTTCTGTTTCAGAGATCGAGCACGAGATCGGACACGGCGCTGCTGATGCACAGCTTCAGCGCAGCTGTCGCCTCGGTATTCGCAGCGCCGGTGCGCAGATCACGCGTGGCGCCGGACGCCTTGCCACAGGCGCAGGTATTGCAGATGCCCATGCGGCAACCGGACTTCGGCTTCAGACCTTCGGCTTCCAGCGCCTGCAGCAGCGGCACACCGCGCGGGAGTTGCAGTGCGCGACCGCTGCGCGCCAGACGCACTTCGACCATGCCGCTGTCGTCGGTCTGCGGACGCGGCGGCGGGGTAAAGGCTTCGGTGCGCAGCAACGGCACGCGGTCTTCGACGAGTCCGGTGGCCGTGGTGACGAAGCCGCCCGGGCCGCAGGCGAACACCTGGCGCGTGGCGAGATCGGGCACCAGTGTGTCGAGCAGTCCGGCGTCGATACGACCGGCGGCTTCGTCGTCCGTCGTGGCAGCCTCGCGCGTCAGTACGAAACGCACCTCGAAACCGGCATGACGCGCAGCGAGTGCGCGCAGCTCGTCGACGAAACACAGCTCGGCGCGCGTGCGCGCCCAGTAGACCAGCGTCAGCGGCACCGGCATGCCCTGCCCGGCCAGCTGGCGGACCAGCGCCATGAGCGGCGTCACACCGCTGCCGGCGGCCAGAAACAGCCAGCTGCCATCGACCTTGGCCGGCAGCACCAGATCTCCGAACGCGGGACCGATATCGAACACGTCCCCGCGGCGCGCGGCGGCCAGCAGATGCCGGCTCATGCGGCCTTCGTCGACGCCCTTCACCGTGACCGTGATGCGGCCATCGGCGGCGACTGGCGCATCGAGGCTGTAGCTGCGGGTGATCCGCACGCCGTCGATATCGGCCGTCAGATTCACGTGCTGACCGGCCTGCGCGCCCGCCCAGTGGCGATTCGGCTTCAGCGTCAGGGTGACCGCATTCGACGCGGCCGGCGCATGCGCAACCACGCGGGCCAGCGGCCGCTCCCAGCTCCAGGTCGGATGCAGGCGCTGCGCCCAGAAATCGAACACGGGCGGCACGACGAACGGCGTGGCGAGGCTGCGTAGGCGGCTGCGGCGGGACGGCTTCATGGGCTGGACGGTCGACATGAGAGGCACTGTACACCCATCCGCACAGCCGTGTATACACTTGTACATTAATGGACGCTGCTATGCTGAGCGCCCAGTCTTCCGACGGCCTACCGTGACCGCCCGCACCCTCGCATCAGACAGCGGCGACCCCGGCCAGAGTCCCCCGGACAGCCAGGCCGGACGCAAACCGGTGATCGTCCGCGAGGACCTGATCGCCGCCGCCCTGCGCCTGACCGGCGCGCACCGCAGCGTCTCGACCCTCAGCCTGCGTGAAGTCGCCCGGGAAGCCGGGATCGCGCCGAACAGCTTCTATCGCCAGTTCCATGACATGGACGAACTGGCGGTCGCGCTGATCGAGCTGGCCGGTGAATCCCTGCGCAACATCGTGGGTGATGCCCGCAAACGCGCCGTCGCAGGCCGCAGCATCGTGCGCGGCTCGCTCGAAGCCTTCATGGAACGATTGCGCGCCGACGACAAGCTGCTGCACGTGCTGCTGCGCGAAGGCACCGTCGGTTCGGACGCCTTCAAGCGCGCCGTCGACCGCCAGCTGCAGTTCTTCGAAGTCGAACTGCGCGCGGATCTGGTGCGCATCGCCGCCGCCCAGGGGATCGTGTTCCACGAACCGGGCCTGGTGGCGCGCGCGATCACCCGTCTGGTGTTCGCGATGGGTGGCACGGCGCTGGATTCTCCCCCGGAGCGCGACGAGGCGCTGGTGGACGAGCTGTCGCACATGATCCGCATGCTGTTGCGCGGCGCGCATGCGATGGGGAAGGTGAAGGGCGCGCGGTGAGGCTCGGACGTTGATCCGGCTTTGTGTCGAGAGACTCTGAAGCGCGCGATCAACTGTCCAAATCAGCAGCGTCGTCCCAGCGAAAGCTGGAAGCGCTTTTCAACAGCCGGATGGCTGGTCACCCATTGATCTTCGTTCCGTTCGCGGGCGCTCGGTCAATTCGACCGTCGTCCCGGCGTAGGCCGGGGCCCAGTGACTTTCGCTGTCGAACACGACGAACTCATTCGACGGTCAAACCACACATAGAAAATCAAGATGGATCCCAGCGTTCGCTGGGATGACGGGGGCAGCGCAGGCGAGACATCCCGATTGAAGTCACTGGGCCCCGGCCTGCGCCGGGGCGACGAGTTTCGGGTATCTCGTGAGCGATCAGCGCCAGCGGCGCGAGGCGCGCGACCTCAAACAATCTCGAACCGGTCCGCATCCAGCATCGCCGGGAAGTGTTCCCGATGCGCCTGCAACTGCGCCGCCGACAAGGTCGTTGTCGACACCACTTCCATGTCGGTCGATTCGCTTAACGGCTGACCCAGCATGTCCAGCACCACGCTGTCACCGGAATACGCCAAGCCGTTGCCGTCGGTGCCGACGCGATTGACGCCGACCACGTAGCAGAGGTTCTCGATCGCCCGCGCGCGCAGCAGGGTCTTCCATGCATAGGCGCGCGCGGCGGGCCAGTTGGCGACGAACAGCTGCAGGTCGAAATCCAGGCCGCCCGGGCGCTCGACGTCGAAGCGGTTGCGGCAGAACACCGGAAAGCGCAGGTCGTAACAGACCTGCGGATTGATCCGCCAGCCTTTCCATTCGACCGTCAACCGATCGCGACCGGCGGCGTAACGCTTGTGCTCGTTCGCGTAACGGAACAGATGGCGCTTGTCATAGTGCGTCAGCGCGCCGTCTGGCGTCGCCCACAGCATCCGGTTGTAGACGCCGTCGCCATCGCGCAACTGCACGCTGCCGGTCACTGCGGCATCAAGCGCGACGGCCTGCTCGCGGATCCAGGCGACGGTCGGGCCGTCCATGTCCTCGGCGCGATCGATCGCATCGTTGCTGAAGCCGCTGGTGAAGGTCTCGGGCAGCACGACAAGATCGGTCAGGCCGTGCAGCGGCGCGATCAGATCGCCGTAGTAGTCACGATTGGCCGCGGGGTCATGCCACACGGTAGCGCCCTGGACGGTCGAAACGCGGAGGTTGTGCATGCGGAGGTCCTTCGGGCCGCACAGGCACGGCCGGTGCTTTGATTCTCCGTGTTGCTACCGACGCGCTCAACCGTCGGACGTGCAACGTCTCGTCAGGACCGGCCGCTTGGAGAAGTCCCACATCACGCAACCGTCGCGCGCGCGGGAGCAACGGCTGCGTGAGCCTTTGTGCTCGCGGCAACGGTCGTTGCCCGAGCAAGCTGCCGCCGTCCGCAGGGGAGGCAGCACCGGTCGAACACCGAGCCGCGCCCGCGGAGGGGGTCGATCAACGCTGCGCCGTGCCCGCCGCTTTCTGTTCGGCGATGAAGCGTCGCACTTCCTCTTCCAGTACCGGCAATGGCACTGAGCCCAGATTGAGGATGGTGTCGTGGAAGGGTCGCTGGTCGAAGGCCGGGCCGAGTTCGCGCTCGGCTTCGGCGCGGAGGTCGAGGATTGTCTGGTAGCCGATGTAGTACGACAACGCTTGGCCAGGCCAGGAGATGTAGCGGTCGATCTCGGTGACCACATCGTGGCGTGCGAGCGCGGTGTGGCTGGCGAGGTAGTCGATCGCCTGGTCGCGCGTCCAGCCGTACTCGTGCAGACCCGTGTCGATGACCAGTCGCGCGGCGCGCCACATCTCGAAGGTCAGCCGGCCGAACTCCTCGTACGGTGTTTCGTAGATGCCCATGCGCGTACCGAGCCATTCGGTGTACAGGCCCCAACCTTCGCCGTAACCGGAGAAGTAGGTCTGCTGGCGGAAATCGGGACGCGCGGGAGCTTCGAGCGCGAGCGCGGCCTGGAAGCTGTGGCCGGGCGCGCACTCGTGCAGCACCAGCGCCGGCAGGTTGTACAGCGGGCGCGATGGCAGGTCGTAGGTGTTGAAGAAGCAGGCCTCCAGTCCGCCGCGGCCCGAGGTGTAGATCGGCGCGATATCGTCGGCGACCGGCAGGATCGTGAACCGGTAGCGCGGGAGCGTGCCGACCACGTACTGCAGCTGGCCGTCGATCTTCTTGGCGATCAGCGAGGCCTCGCCCAGCAGCTCGCGCGGCGTCTTCGCGTAGAACTTTGGATCGGTGCGCAGGTACTCGATGAACGCCGGCAGGTCGCCTTCGAACCCGGCTTGGCCCATGACCTCGCGCATTTCCGCGGTGATGCGTTCGACCTCGGCAAGACCGAAGTCGTGGATCTCGCGCGCGGTCATGTCGCGGGTAACGTACTCGCGGATCTGGGTCTGGTAGAACGCGCGGCCATCGGGCAGATCGCTGGCCGCGATGGTCGTGCGCGTACGCGGCAGATACTCGCCGCGGATGAAGGTCAGCAGTTTCGCGTACGCGGGGATCGTCTGATCCAGCACGACGCGCCGGCCTTCCTCGCGCAGCTGGGTGCGCATGGGCTCGGGAATCGTGTTGGGAATGCGGTCGAAGGTGACCAGCAGCGGATTCGTCTCGCCGGTCAGCACATAGGAATCGAGTGTCTTGTCGCGGCCTTCGAGCGTCGCGCGCGGCACGCTCCAGCCACGCGCCAGACCGGTCTCCATGTTCGCGATCTGCTCGTCGAAATAGCGCGGCACGTCGGACAGACGGCCGATGAAGCGGCGCCACTCGGCCTCGGTCTGGAACGGCTGGCGCGGATTGATGCCGCCCCAGAAGAAACTGTCGCTGTTGAACGGTGCCTCGTAGGTACGCCAGCGCGCACTGGCTTCGCTGGCTTCGATCGAGGTGCGGAACACCGCGGCATTGATGCGTTCTTCGCGGCCCAGTTGATCGAGCGGAATGGCGTCGAGCGCATCGAGCGCCGCCTTCCAGTAATCCGCACGGCGCGCCCATGCTTCCGGCGTCACCGACGGCAACCGGTCGCTGCTCTGCCAGCGTCCATCGACCTTCTCGCGCACGAATTCGGCCTGCCGCCATTCCCACTCGCGCGTGTAGAGATCGCGCAGCGCGGTCTCGGCGGCATTCGCCGGCGGCGCGAGCACCGGTGCGGGCGTGTCCTGCGCAAGGCCGGGCGAAGCGATGCCGAGAGCGAGCGACAGGGACAGCACGAGGCGGGACAGCGTCATGTGGCGACGCGGGGCGAAGGACATCGGCGACTCCTGGAAAGCGGTGGTGGTCGTGTCGGCCCGCACGAGAGACGCAGGCGATCCTGCAAGGATGCCGGGAATGGGTTTGGCGTGCATGCGCGGCGTTGTGCAGAGTGCGTCGGATGTGGTGGCTGCAATGCGGAGCGCTGCCCTCACCCCAACCCCTCTCCCGGAGGGAGAGGGGCCTAGTCCGTGCGACCGGGCCGTTTGCAAAGGACGACTACCACCGCTGTTGAGCCCCTCTCCCTCTGGGAGAGGGGCTGGGGTGAGGGCTGCACGTCGCGAAGATGCATGCGCCCCACCCAGTCCACACAACACTCACGACCCACCACACACTCTTTCGCCGAACCGTCCGGACTCTCCAATGGCCAGCCCCACGCCAGCTACGCACTCGGCTTTCACACGTCACGCCGCCGCGTACGGCGCCGACTGATGGCGGTTGCCACATCCGCCGTCGCCGCCAATTCCGCGGCGCTGCATATGCCCGCACCACGCTTTGCCGACGGCAATCCCGGCGCGGTCCTGCAGGCGGCGTTCGATGCACTGTCCGCCGGTCGCGCGCCGGTGCTGGCGCTCGTGGTCGAAACCGAAGGCTCCACCTATGCCTCTGCTGGTGCGCTCGCGCTGTTCGGCGAGGGGCCGCATGTCGGCTGGATCAGCGGCGGGTGTCTGGAGCCGGAAATCGAGCGCGTGGCCCTGATCGCCGGCGATGCCGGCCGCCTCGAATGGCTGGAGATCGATACTACCGACGATGATTCGCTGTTCTCGGGCAGCGCGGTCGGCTGCCGGGGCCGGCAGGTGCTGGCGCTGTTGCCACTGGCCGCAATGCCGCAGGTCGCGGATGCCATCTCGGCCTGGCTTGCCGGCGGCCAGGCACTGGAGATCAGACTCGGGCGCGATGGCCGCATCGCCTGCCGTCTCGATGGTCGCGCATGGTCGTGGGAGTTGCCGGTCGGCGAAGCGCCGCAATCCGCATCGACGGACTGGACACTGACCCTGCAGCGCGCACCCGAAGCGCTGATTCTCGGCGCGGGGCCGGAAACGCCGACACTCATCCCGCTGCTGCAATCGCTGGGCTGGCGCCTGACCGTCTCGGAGCGCCGCGCGCGCTGGCGCTCTGCCGCAAGCCCGCATACAGAGGTACTCGACCTGCATCCCGACGACGCCGTTGCGGCGCATCCTCAAGCGGACGTTGCGCTGGTCATGCATCACGGCTTCGAATCCGATCGCGATGCGCTGGCCGCACTGGCCAGCTCGCGAATCCCCTTCGTCGGCCTGCTGGGGCCGCAACGCCGCCGCGACGACCTGTTCAAGCTGCTGCGGCCTGCCGAGCGTGAGGCGCTATCGAATCGCCTGCATTCGCCGGTCGGTATTCCCCAATGCGGACGTGGACCGGAGGCAATCGCCTTGAGCATCGCCACCGAGCTGCAGCAGTGGCGAGGGGCGCGTCGTCGATGAACGCGCGCCTCAGACGCGACTGGATCTGTTGACCGCACCACAACACCCGGGCGCGCATGCTGAAAATGCGCAGTCCGCGCGCCGCCAGCCAGCCATCGAGCCAGCCAGAGGAATGTCCATGTCTCCCCTCACCCGCCGGGAACTGTTGAAGGCAGGCGCCGCGTCTGCCGGCGCAGTCGCCATGCCCGCCGTCGCGCAGGCCGCCAATGCCGCCGCCGCGCCTACGCCGTTGCGCCCGCCCGTACGCCAGCGCGTCTCGCTGGAGGTCAATGGCGAAGCCGTCGAGCGCGAAGTCGACACGCGCACCACGTTGCTCGATTTCCTGCGTGAGGAACTGCGCCTCACCGGCACCAAGAAAGGCTGCGATCACGGCCAGTGCGGCGCCTGTACGGCGATCGTGGACGGCCGCCGCATCAACACCTGCCTGAGCCTGGCAGTGATGAATGCGGGCGCGAAGATCACGACCATCGAAGGCCTCGGCACGCCGGAGAAGCTGCACCCGATGCAGGCCGCATTCGTGAAGCACGATGGCTTCCAGTGCGGCTACTGCACGCCCGGCCAGATCTGCTCCGCGGTCGCGGTGCTCGGCGAAATCCGCGATGGAATTCCCAGCCACGTGACCGCCGACCTCACTGCCAGACCTGTGAGCAGCGGTACCGAGATCCGCGAGCGCATGAGTGGCAACCTATGTCGCTGCGGCGCCTACGCCAACATTCTCGACGCGATCGAAGATGTCGCCGGCACGTCGGGAGCACGCGCATGAAGGCCTTCGGATTCGAGCGTGCGGAATCGCCCGCAGCGGCAGCCACTGCGGCCGCGCGCACGCCCGGCACGAAATTCATCGGCGGTGGCACCAATCTGCTCGATCTGATGAAGCTGGAGATCGAAACGCCGACGCATCTGGTCGACGTCAACGGGCTCTCGCTCGATACGATCGAGAAGAGCGACGACGGTGGCCTGCGCATCGGCGCCGGCGTGCGCAATACCGATCTCGCCGCGGATCGTCGCGTGCGCAAGGATTACCCCTTGCTGTCGCGCGCCCTGCTCGCCGGCGCTTCCGGTCAGCTGCGCAATCGCGCGACGACGGCCGGCAACCTGCTGCAGCGCACGCGCTGCCCCTACTTCTACGACACCGACCAGGCCTGCAACAAACGCCTACCGGGCAGCGGCTGCGGTGCGATCGAAGGCTACAGCCGCCAACTCGCTGTGATCGGTGGCAGCAAGGACTGCATTGCCACGCATCCCAGCGACATGGCCGTCGCGATGCGCGCGCTCGATGCGGTCGTCGAAACCGTCAAGGCCGACGGCCAGACGCGTCGCATTTCGCTGGATGAGTTCTATCTCGCGCCGGGCAATACGCCGCAGCGCGAAACGGTGCTCGAAGCCGGCGAACTGATCACCGCCGTCGTGGTGCCGCCGCCGGTCGGCGGTCGCCAGATCTATCGCAAGGTGCGCGATCGCGCCTCGTACGCATTCGCGCTGGTGTCGGTCGCCGCAATCGTGCAGCGCGACGGCAGCGGACGCGTGGTCGTCGGCGGTGTCGCGCACAAACCCTGGCGCAGCGACGCGGCCGATGCGGAACTGCCGCGCGGCGCCAAGGCGGTGGCAGCCCGTCTGTTCGAAGGCGCCTCGCCGACCGAAGACAACCGGTTCAAGCTGATCCTCGCCGAGCGCACCATCGCTGCGGCATTGGCCGAAGCCGAGGAGGCCACGTCATGAAGTTCGACACACCCGCAGGCCAGAACCCGATCGACGCGATGCGCGTCGTCGGCCAGCCGCTCGACCGTATCGACGGCCCGCACAAGGTCACCGGCACCGCGCATTACGCCTACGAATGGCACGACGTCACCGAGCGCGCGGCCTATGGCCACGTCATCGGCGCCGGCATCGCAAAGGGCCGCATCGCCTCGATCGACACCAGCGCCGCAGAACGCGCGCCCGGCGTGCTCGCTGTCGTCACCGCGCAAAACGCCGGCAAGCTGGGCCAGGGACGCATGAACACCGCGAAGCTGCTCGGCGGGCCGGAGATCCAGCATTACCACCAGGCGATCGCACTCGTCGTCGCCGACACTTTCGAACAGGCGCGCGCCGCCGCATCGCTGGTGCGTGTGGTCTACACGCGCGGCCGAGGGCGTTTCTCGCTGGAGGCCGAGAAGGACAATGCGGTGAAGCCGCAGGGCGGCGACACCCCCGCCGATACCGCGGTCGGCGATTTCGATGCCGCGTTCGCATCGGCCGAAGTCACGCTGGACGAGACCTACACTACGCCTGACCAGTCGCACGCGATGATGGAGCCGATGGCGTCGCTCGCCGAGTGGGACGGCGACAAGGTCACGATCTGGACGTCCAACCAGATGATCGCCTGGGGCAAGGGCGACGTCGCCCGCACGCTCGGTATCGCGCCCGACAAGGTGCGTCTGGTGTCGCCGTACATCGGTGGCGGCTTCGGCGGCAAGCTGTTCGTGCGCGCCGATGCCGTGCTCGCCGCGCTGGGCGCGAAGGCTGCCAGGCGTGCGGTCAAAGTCGCGCTGCATCGGCCGCTGATCGCCAACAACACCACGCACCGCCCCGCCACGCTGCAGCGCATCCGCATCGGCGCGAACAAGGATGGCCGCATCACCGCGATGGGCCACGAAAGCTGGTCCGGCGATCTGGAAGGCGGCGGCCCCGAGGTCGCCGTGCAGCAGACGCGTCTGCTCTACGCCGGCGAACACCGCATGAGCAAGATGCGCCTCGCCACGCTCGATCTGCCCGAAGGCAATGCGATGCGCGCGCCGGGCGAGACGCCGGGCATGATGGCGCTGGAAATCGCGATCGACGAGATCGCCGACAAGCTCGGCATGGATCCGGTCGAGTTCCGCATCCGCAACGACACCCAGGTCGATCCGGAAAAGCCCGAGCGTCCGTTCTCGCAGCGCCAGCTGGTCGAGTGCCTGCGCCAGGGCGCGGAGAAGTTCGGCTGGGATGCGCGCAAGGCACACGGCAGCGTGCGTGACGGCCGCTGGCTGATCGGCATGGGCGTGGCTGCGGGCTTCCGCAACGCACCGGTGATGAAGTCCGGTGCCCGCGTGCGCCTCGATGGCGATGGCCGCGTCACCGTCGAAACCGACATGACCGACATCGGCACCGGCAGCTACACGATCATCGCGCAGACTGCGGCCGAAACGCTGGGCCTGCCGATCGGGTCGATCGACGTGAAGCTGGGCGATTCCGACTTCCCCGCGTCCGCCGGTTCCGGTGGCCAGTGGGGCGCGAACAGCGCGACGGCCGGCGTCTACGCGGCCTGCATGAAACTGCGCGAGGTCGTGGCGACCAAGCTCGAACTCGATCCCGCGACGGCGGAGTTCGCCGACGGCAAGGTCAACGCCGGTGGCAAGTCGGTTTCACTGGCCGACGCCGCGGGCGACGGGCAGATCGTCGTCGAAGACGCGATCGAGTTCGGCGATCTCGACAAGCAGAAGGTGCTCAGCACGTTCGCAGCGCACTTTGCCGAAGTCGGTGTCGACATGCACACCGGCGAAACCCGCGTGCGCCGCATGCTTTCGGTCGCTGCCGCAGGTCGCATCCTCAATCCGAAGCAGGCGCGCAGCCAGATGATCGGCGCGATGACGATGGGCGTCGGCGCCGCGTTGAGCGAGGAACTGGCCGTCGATACGACCATGGGGTTCTTCGTCAATCACGACCTTGCGGGTTACGAAGTGCCGGTGCATGCGGACATCCCGGTGCAGGAAGTGGTGTTCCTGGACGAGGCCGACGCCGACAGTTCGCCGATGAAGGCCAAGGGTGTCGGTGAGCTCGGGTTGTGCGGTGTGCCTGCGGCAATCGCCAACGCGATCCACAATGCGACGGGCATTCGGGTGCGCGAGTATCCGATCACTTTGGACAAGCTGATCCACAGGCTGCCGGACGTGGCCTGACAGCCAGCGCCAATGCGACAGTGCGGAGGCGCAGTCCGCTTCCCAGGTGGGCTGCGTTCCACGTCGAGGCCCCCTAGTATTCTGATGTGCGGCGATACGGCTGTGGCAGACCTGCGTTTGTGCACACCGTGACCCGCCCTACGGCCAATCCCGCAGCGCCGGCGTGCGCGCCTACAGAACATCCACGCTGATCGCCCGGATCAATACGGTGTCCTGCCGGAACCGCTGTTCGAGCGTCTGGCGATACCGCGACCACCAGTTGCGATCGAGCGCATCGGCCATGACCTCGACCAGCTCCACATGGTCACGCTGCACGTCGCCCTCTCCGCGGTCCCAGTCTCCAAGGGCAGGAGCGCGGGAGAAGGCGGTCGCACCGCCGAACTGCGCAACGAGTTCGTGGCGAACGCCATCGAAGCGGGCGCGGTCGAATTTGCAGCCTGCGTTGTCATAGACCGGCAGGAACAGCTGGATCAGATACATCGCCGCGTGCCTCGGTGTCCGCTGCGCGTGCGCATCTTCCACCTGTTCCGGCATCCGGACACAGATCGACGCGGATTCACGGCATCAATTCCGGGACTTCGTCACTGATCTCGCGTGCGAGAAAGCCGATCAGCCCCAGGCGACGCGACAGGCGCGCGCCGGCCTTCGCATGCAGATGCACACCCCATACCGCAGCCTGCTCTGGCGACGCGCCACGCGCGGCCAGGCCGGTCACCAGTCCCGCCAACACGTCGCCCGATCCGGACGTCCCGAGACCGATGCTGCCCGCCCTGTTGACCCACATGCGGCCATCGGGCGCGGCGATGTGCGTGGTCGCGCCCTTCAGGACCAGGATCACACCCCAGCGACTGGCACACTCGCGCGCGATGCGCGCGGGCTCGGCGCTGACCGCTGCTTCGTCCATGTCGAGCAGCGCGGCCATTTCGCCCGGGTGCGGGGTGAGGACGCACTGGGCGTCGTTTCCACGACGGGACGCCGCCCGCACGACGGCGATGTCCAGAGCACCGGCATCCATCACGATCGTGCCGGGCGCCGCATCGACCACCATCCTGGCGACGCGCCGGGTAGCGAGCGTGGCGTCCATGCCCGGTCCGACCAGCACCGCGCCGGCGTGGCGTACCGCCTGCAACCCGTCGCGACCGAGCCCACGGATCGCACCGCGGGCATTGCTGGTCAGCCCGATCACTTTTGCCTCGGGCACCGCAATCGCGAGTGGCATCGCGGCCGCGGCCGCGGTCGCAATCTGCAGCTTGCCGGCACCGGCGCGCAGTGCGCCGATACCCGCGAGCAGGACTGCGCCCGGCACCTCGACACTGCCACCGATGACGAGAACGCGTCCGCGATCTTCCTTGCTGCTGCACGTTCGCGGATCGGGCAAGGACCAGCGCTTCAACAGGGCAGCGTCGATCACACAGGCGCGCTCGACCCCGTGTTCTCGCCGCCGAACGGATGTGCGGGCTGCGTTCATCGCGGACCGGAGGGCCGGTCGGCGTCGGCCGTCACCGGCGTTCCTTCGACTTCAAGCGGCAACGCGAGATTGGCAACCCGCAGCTCGAAGCGGGCATCGGGCTGGTCGCGATCGAGCGCATAGGCGGTGATCGAACAGTTCGGCACATCGGCCTCGCGGTCGATACCGAGGATCTGCGCCTCGTCCATGCATTCGAGCAGATAGCGGAAACAGTTCACGATCACCTGATGGGCGACGATCAATACCCGGTCGCCGACGTGGTCGCGGCGCAGCACCTCGGTCACGCTGCGCAGCCGCAGGATCACATCGCACCAGCTCTCGCCGCCGGGCGGCCGGAAGTAGAACTTGCCGACCGATGCGCGTTGCGCGGCCAGCTCCGGGAATGTCGCCCGGATGCCAGACACCGTGTACCGGTCGAGTACGCCGAACTCCTTCTCGCGCAGGCGCTCGTCGATGCCGATCTCCGTCCGGTCGATGTCGAGCGCATCAGCAACAGCCTGCATGGTCTGCTGCGCGCGCACGAAGGGCGATGTCAGCAGCACGTTGGGCCGCTGGTCCGGCGGCATGACCGCGAACCACGCGGCGAGTGCCTGGGATTGCCGGTGCCCCAGGTCCGACAGTGGCGTGTCCGCATCGCGCGTGTCGAGGTCGATCAGATGCGTCCGTGCGAGCTCGGCGGCATCCCGCGCAACATTGCCGGCGCTCTGGCCGTGGCGGACGATCCACAGCCGGTCGGGCCAGTCGGAGTGTCGGAGGCGGGCCATCGCTCAGCGTGACCCGTGGAAAGAGGAAGCATCAGCACGACGGCGCGTCGTGCGGTTGGATAAGAGCTCGAACATGCAGGACCTCAAGTGCGTCGCAACGGAGGGTCGCCGGCCGCTCGTCAACGACACGCGAACCGGCGTACTGCGCAGGTGACCTGCACCGCGTCAGCCGCCGGCAAGTCCGCCTCCCGCATGGCCGGGCAAGGCATCCGTGCCGTCCTCGTCTTCGTCTTCAAGGTCGCCGACCTCGCTGTCGATGCCGGTCCTGGGATCGGTCCCGGGCGCCGCGTCGGCGACTGCGTCGCGGTCGGGGATTTCGTCGTCGGGTTTCATTGCGCGCTCCTGTTCGGGAACCTCGACGCTACGACGCCGGCCGTGAAACCACCTGCAATGGCTACACGTAACGCGGGATCGGCCCGCGCTGCGGTGTCTGGTCCGGCAGATCGACTTCCACCGCATCGACATAGCACCAGCCCCAGCCTTCCGGCGGGTCGTAGCCTTCGATGATCGGGTGGCCGGTCGCGTGGTGGTGGGCCGTCGCATGTCGGTGTGGGGAATCGTCACAGCAGCCCACGTGGCCACAGGTGCGGCACAGGCGCAGATGCACCCAGCGGCTGTCGATGGCGAGGCAGTCTTCGCAGCCGCGTGCGCTCGGCACGACCGTCGCGATGGTGTCGAGATGGGTGCAGGTGTCGCGCGTCATGCAGTCGCCTTTTCGCGAGAGTCGGTGCGCGCAGCTTCATCGGCGGCGGCCAGGTACTGGTGGATCTGCGCGACCACCGCCGCGCCTTCGCCCACTGCGGCAGCGACGCGCTTGACCGAACCGGCGCGCACGTCACCGATCGCGAACACGCCGGGGCGATCGGTCTGCAGAGACGTCGAACTTCCGGGCCCTTCCCCGTCGACGCCGGGGGTCACGAAGCCGGCGTGATCCAGCGCGACGCAGCCCGACAGCCAGGCGGTATTGGGATCGGCACCGATGAACAGGAACACGTGGCGCAGATCGCAGTGATGGGTCTCGCCCGAGTCGCGGTCGCGGTAGCTGGCGCCGACCAGACCGCGCTCGACATCGCCCTCCAGCGCCACCAGCTCGGTGCGCGTGTGCAGGACCACATTGGGCAGGGCCCGGATGCGATCGATGAGATAGCGCGACATCGAGGCTTCCAGACCGGCGCCGCGCACGATGAGGTGCAGCGTCTTCACCTTCGGCGCCAGGAACACGACCGCCTGTCCGGCCGAGTTGCCGCCGCCGATCAGCGCCACCTCCTCGCCTTCGCACAGCCGCGCCTCGACCGGTGACGCCCAATACGAGACGCCGGCGCCTTCGAACAGCGACAGGTGGGCGATGTCCGGACGTCGATAGCGCGCGCCCGATGCGATGACCACGGTGCGTGCGCGCACGGTCTCGCCCGAGGCCAGGTGCAACGCATGCGGCGCCTCCGCCGAGCCTTCGTCGCAGGCCAGGCGCTCGACCTCGAGCGGGATCGCCAGTTCGGCGCCGAACTTCAGGGCCTGGTTGTACGCACGACCGGCCAGCGCCTGGCCGGAAATGCCGGTCGGAAATCCGAGGTAGTTCTCGATCCGCGACGACGCGCCGGCCTGTCCGCCGATCGCACGCTGATCGAGCACGATCACCGACAGGCCTTCCGACGCGGCGTAGACCGCCGCTGCCAGACCGGCAGGCCCGGCGCCGACGATGGCCACGTCGTGCAGCGCATCGGGGTCGAGTTCGGGCGTCATGCCCAGACACGTCGCGGCCTCGGCATTGCCGGGGCGCTTGAGCACGCTGCCGTTGGGACAGATCATCAAGGGCAGATCCGCCGGCGCGATGCCGAGCCGCTCGACGATCTCGCGGCCTTCCTCGCCGTCGGCATCGACCAGCGTATTCGGATACCCGTTGCGGGTGAGGAACCCCTGCAAGCCGGTCAGGTGCGCATCGCCCGGGAGACCCACCAGCACCGAGCCCGCGGCGTCGCCTTCGATCAATCCGACGCGGCGCAGTATCAGCGCGCGCATCACGATCTCGCCGAGTTCCGCGGCGCCCACGACCAGCGCGCGCAGGTGCGCCGCGTCGATCGGCACCGCGGTGCAGCCCCCCGACGACGCGCGACCTGCAGCCAGCGACGCACGGCCGGCCAGCTGGCTCACCTCGCCAGTGAACTGGCCTGCGCCCTGTGTGGTGATCGGCTTCTCATGTCCCAGGCCGTCGCGACGCACCACGTCGATCGCGCCTTCGAGCACCAGCCATACCGGGGCATTGCGGTCGCCGACATCGAACAGCACCTCGCCTTCGACGCAGGCGCGCGGCGGGCCGCTGGCAAAGCGACGCGCGGTGGCCACCTGGCCAGCGTCCAGAACGGGGAACATCTGGTGTCGGCGATCGTCGGCGAGGGCCATGGGCAGGGTCCAGGGGAAGACAGCCCTATCATGCACCGGCCTTGTGGCAGCGCGCAGCGTGCATGCGCCGACACGCGGCTAACCGGGCGGTGGACGGATCACCGGCGCATGTACGTCCATCAACTCGACGATCCAGTCGATGAACACCCGCAGCTTGGCGCTGACGTGCCGACTGGGCGGAAACGCGACATGCATCGGCATCGGATCAAGTGTCCAGTCCTCGAACAGCGTTACCAGCTCGCTGCTCGCTGCATGCGGCCCGGCCATGTACGTAGGCAGCCACAGCACGCCCATGCCCGCGAGACCCGCGGCGAGGTAGGCATTGCCGTCGTCCAGCGCCACCACGTAGCGTCCCTGCACCTGCAGACGTTCGTCGCCGCGTCGCATGACATACGGCAAAGGTGTGCCGGTACGCGCCCACAGGAAACCGACGATGCGATGATGCGAATCCTCCAGTTCGCGCGGATATGCGGGCGTGCCCATGCGCTGCAGATACGCGGGCGATGCGTGCACGCCGAGCTGCAGATCGCCGACATGCCGCGCGATCAGAGACTGGTCGGTGATGGTGCCGCCGCGCACCACGCAATCCACGTTTTCGCGGATCAGATCCACGCGCCGGTCGCTGACGCCGAGATCGAGCTGGATCTCCGGATAACGCCGATGGAAGTCCGGCAACGCCGGCGCCAGGATCATCCGCGCGAACGGACTGGGCACGTCGACACGCAGACGCCCGCGCGGCTCCGTCGACGCGTCCGACAGGCTGGTCTCGGCATCGTCCATGTCGGCCAGCAGACGCACCACGCGCTCGTAGTACGCCGCGCCATCGGCCGTCACGTTGACCTGCCGCGTCGTGCGGTTGAGCAGCTTCACCCGCAGCCGCGCTTCCAGTTGCTGCACCAGCTGCGTCACTGCAGTCCGGCTGATCTGCAGCGTGTCGGCCGCTTTCGTGAAGCTGCCCGCCTCCACCACGCGCGCGAACGCCTGCATCCCATCGAAACGGTCCATCGGAGGTCCATCTGCGGAGATTGTTTGGATTTTACGAACAGTGCTGGGTCGTGTTGCGTGTTTATCGCGCGGACTTGCGTCCGCAGACTGGGGTCATCGCACTCACAGGAGAGTCCCGTGGCAATTCGAGACGCTGTCTTTCCCGCCGGCCGCCATGCGCTGTACGACAAGCACCGCTATTCGCCGGCCATCCGTTCCGACGGTTTTCTGTTCGTCGCCGGCCAGGTCGGCAGCCGCGAGGACGGCTCGCCGGAACCGGAGTTCGAGCAGCAGGTGCGCCGCGCGTTCGAGAACCTCAATGCGGTACTCGCTGCCGCCGGCGCCACGTTCGACGATGTCGTCGACGCGACGTTCTTCATCGTCGATCCGGCCAACCGCTTCGAACAGGCGTGGAAGATCGTGCCCGAGTACTGGGGCGAGGCGCCGTTTCCGACCGCGACGGTCGTGGGCGTGACCTGGCTGGCGGGCTTCGATTTCGAGATCAAGGTGGTGGCGAAGGTGCCGGAGCGTGCGGCGGGCTGAGGGGCGTTGTGCGCCGAACGCAGAACCTGCGTAGTCATCGCTACTCGTCCGTCATCCAGCGAAAGCCGAGAACACGGGCGCGCGCGGTGCGTCTTTCGCGTCAGGTCGCGTGTCGCAAAACAAAGGGCCCTCTCGGGCCCTTCGTCATTCACGCCACGCGACGCTCAACCCACAGATGGCGTCGTTCCCGTCGGCGCGGCCGCGGCCTCCGGCGTTGCAGCCGGTTGCGCCGGAGCAGCAGCTGCACCCGGTGCACCGCCCGACGGCGTGATCCGCCAGATGGTGTTGGCGAGATCGTCCGCCACCAGCAAGGCGCCTCGCGGATCGACGGTCACGCCAACCGGGCGGCCACGTGCCTTGCCGTCTTCGCCGAGGAAGCCGGTCGCGAAGTCGACCATCTCTCCCGCCGGCTTGCCATCGCGGAACGGCACGAACGAGACCTTGTAGCCCACCGGGGGGTTGCGGTTCCAGCTGCCGTGCTGACCCACGAACACCCCGTTGGCGAACTGCGCGCCCATCGTCGGCGCCGAGAACGCGACGCCGAGCGCGGCGACATGCGAGCCCAGCGCGAAGTCCGGCGCGATCGCAGAGGCAACCTTTTCCGGGTTCTGCGGACGCACGCGCTCGTCGACGTTCTGACCCCAGTAGCTGTAGGGCCAGCCGTAGAAGCCGCCCGGACGCACGCTGGTCAGGTAATCGGGCACCAGCTCGCCGCCGATTTCATCGCGCTCGTTGACCACGGCCCATAGCTGGTCCATGCCCGGCTGCATCGCGAGCGCGGTCGGGTTGCGCAGGCCGGTCGCGAACACGCGATGGAAGCCGGTCGCCGCTTCCACCTGCCAGACCATCGCGCGGTTCTCTTCGACCGCCAGACCACGCTCGGTGATGTTGCTGTCCGAACCGATGCCCACGAACAGATAGCGTCCGTCCGCACTGATCGTCAGCGACTTGGTCCAGTGGTGATTGATCGCGCCTGGCAGTTTGGTGACTTCTTCCGGCGCACCCGCTGCGTTGACCGCGCCGGGCGTGTACGGGAAGCGCAACAGCGCATCCTGCGTGGCGACGTAGATCGAGTCGTTGCCGAACGCCAGGCCATACGGCGCGTCGAGATTGTCGGCGAACACGGAACGGTTCTCGTAGGTGCCGTCGCCATCGGTGTCACGCAGCAGGGTCAGACGGTTGCCGCTGTCGACCTGCGTGTTGCCGCGGGCCTTGATCATGCCGGCGATGATGTCCTTCGGCGTGAGCTTGGGCGCGCGGCCGCCGCGGCCTTCGGCGACGAGGATGTCACCGTTGGGCAGTACCAGCATCTGACGCGGGATCAGCAGGTTGTCGGCGATCGGCGCGATCTCGTAACCCTCCGGCACCGTCGGCAGCTGATCGCCCCACTCGGACGGCAGCGAGATCTTCAGTGTGGGGAATAGACCGCGCTGCGGCTTCGGCAGCTCCGGCGACGGACCGACATAGGTGTCGTCCGGCGTACCGCCGCAGGCGACGAGTGCGAGCGCCAGCGCAGGCACCAGGGCGCGCGTCAGCAGCGCGGTCTTCGAGCGATTCGAGTGAAGACGGTTCATGGCAGCACCTCCCGGCGACGCAAGGTGCCGCCGAGCGCGAACCACAGGCTCGCGCTGATCGACAGCACGCACAGCACCGACCACACCATCGCCTGCGGCATCTTCTGCCAGGCGTCCATGGCATGGATCAGCGAATTGAGGAAACCGAGCACACAGGTCAGCGCCAGCAGGCCCACATAGATGAAACGGGTGCGCGTGCGCGCCGTCGGCGTGATCAGCGACACCAGCGCCCAGACCAGCGCGATGACCGCGAACACCATCGCGCCGACCAGCAACCAGGACGCGAAGTTGGTCCACTGGATCTCATAGGACCGCGCATACGCGATATCGGCGAGCAAGGCGCCGAGGAACAAAGGGAATGCACTGCTGACCAGCAACAGGTGCAACGGGTTCAGCGGCCGGTACGGCTGCGTCACGAGTACGGGGGGTGTCTGCATGGGAAGTCTCATCGTCGGCGGGGCCGCGTCACGCCAGGCGATCCACGGTGCGCCGGAGACATTCGTACATTCGGGCGCAAGGCGTAGTGAATGCGTCGGGTACCAGCTAGTGACTGCCCTCACCCCAACCCCTCTCCCGGAGGGAGAGGGGCTCTCGACGACGCGTCGCGCAGTTGGCAGGCAACGCCTGCCGAATCCATCGCAGCACGACGAACAAAATTTTTGCAGCGCTCTGTTTTAAAGCCCCTCTCCCTGCGGGAGAGAGGTTGGGGTGAGGGCAGCCCCTCGCGGCAATGTCCAAAACAGGCACCGTAGTAACTCAAAGCCCCTCAGATCGCCTGACCGCCCGATACCTCGATCCGCTGCGCATTGACCCACCGGTTCGCATCGTCCAGCAGCGCGGCGATCATCGGCCCGATGTCATCCGCCACACCCACGCGTCCCAGCGCGGTGATGCCCGCCAGATGCGCATTGATCTGCGCGTTGTCGCGCACCGCGCCGCCGCCGAAATCCGTTTCGATCGCGCCCGGCGCCACCGTGTTCACCGCGATGCCGCGCGCGCCGAATTCCTTGGCCATGTAGAGACTCAATGTCTCCACCGCCGCCTTCGTTGCCGCATACGCCGCGTAGCCCGGATACGCAAAGCGCGTCAGTCCGGTCGAGATGTTGACGATGCGCCCGCCGTCATTGATCAGCGGCAGCAGTGCCTGGGTCAGGAAGAACACGCCCTTGAAGTGCACATCCACAAGCCGGTCGAACTGGGCGACCGTGGTCTCCGCGATCGGTGCGGTGTCGCCGTGGCCGGCGTTGTTGACGAGGTGATCGAAGGTGTCGCGCTGCCAGGTCGCACGCAGACCGACACGTAGCTCATCGACCAACGCCGGAAACGCCTCTACATCGCCGGTATCGAGCTGCAGCGCCATCGCCTTGCGGCCCAGCGCTTCGATTTCGGCAACGACCGCATGCGCTTCTTCGGCATTGCTGCGGTAGGTCAGTACGACATCGCCGCCGCTGCGGGCGACCGCAAGTGCGGTGTTGCGGCCGAGGCCGCGGCTCGCGCCGGTGATCATGGCAATCCGGGTCATGGGAACTCCTCTGGAATCGTTGGAAGGTCGATGCACAGACTGCGCCCGGCCCCGCCCGGCGCGTTGCCGGAACCTGCACGAGCTTTGCCCATTCCTGCCACGCGCTGCCCACGCCGTACCCGCGGGCGCTACGATTCCGCCATGTCCACGTTGCCCGAAGCTGTCCGCCACCACGCCGACGCCCATGCTGGCGACGATGGGATCGCGCTCTTGCCGATTCCCGGCCTGATGGCTGTGCGCGCGTTCGCGCCCAGCGATCTCATGCACGACGTGCAGCGCCCGCTGGTGTGCCTGGTCCAGCAGGGCGGCAAGCGCGTCACCTACGGCACCCGCGCGTTCGAGTTCACGGCTGGCCACTCGCTGCTGATCACCGCGGACATTCCCACCGTCAGCCAGATCACCCACGCCAGCGCCGCGTCGCCGTACTACTCGCTGGTGCTGGCACTCGATCCCGCCGTGATCGCCGATCTCGTCGCGCAGATGGGTCCGCCGCCGGCGGACGATCCCGGCCCCGTGCGTGTGCACCCCACAGAACCCGAAGTGGCCGATGCCGCGCTGCGCCTGTTGCAGTTGCTCGAGCAGCCGGACGCCCTGCCCGTGCTGCAGGCCCAACGCATCCGCGAGCTGCATTACTGGCTGCTCGCCGGCCAGCATGGACACGCGATCCGCCGCCTCGGCTGGCCTGACGGCCACGTGCAACGCATCGCCCGCGCGGTGAAACTGCTGCGGCGCGACTACAGCCTGCCGCTGCCTGTCGACGCGCTCGCGACCGAAGCCGGCATGAGCGCCTCCGCCTTCCATCGCCACTTCAAATCGATCACCTCGCTGTCGCCGCTGCAGTTCCAGAAGCGCCTGCGCCTGATCGAAGCCCGCAGACTGATGCAGTCGCAGGGCATGGCCGCGAGCAGCGCCGCCTACGCCGTGGGCTACGAGAGCGTGCCGCAGTTCACCCGCGAATACGGCCGCATGTTCGGCCGCCCGCCCGTCGCGGATACACGCGCTGCAGTCGCCTGACGCGCTACCGCGCACCACGACATCGCCAGATCGATCCCGCGCCGTGGCCGCCTGCTTCACCGCCGTCTGCGTATAGCTGGACGCTCTCCCGAACGGATGCGCCCACATGGCCGACGCCTCTCCTGCCATCGCCCCGCCCGAGGACATCGCGAGTGCGATCTCCGACACCTGCGTCGAGAAAGCTGCCCTGCCCGCCCGCAGGATGATCGGCCTTGGCATGCTCGCCGGTGCCTACATCGGCTTCGGCAGTCTCGTCGCCGTGCTCATCGGCGCAGGTGCTGGCGACCTGCCTTACGGCCTGACCCAGACCGCCGTCGGCATCGGCTTCGCCCTCGGTCTGATCCTCGTGCTGCTCGCCGGCGCCGAACTGTTCACCGGCAACACGCTGATGACGTTGCCGCTCGCACAACGCCGCATCGGCGCCGTGCAACTGCTGCGCGCATGGGGCCTCGTGTGGATCGCCAACTTCGTCGGCGCTCTGCTGCTCGTCCTGCTCGCCATCGGCGCCGGCCTGCACCTCGCGGGCGATGGTGCATTCGCCAACGCCGCGATCGAACTCGCGGCAGACAAGGCCTCGAAACCCGCCGGCAACATCGTCGCCAGCGGCATCCTCGCCAACGTGATGGTATGCCTCGCCGTCTGGATGGCCGCCGGCGCAAAATCCGCGGTCGACAAGATCGCCGTCATCGTGCCGCCCGTCGCGGCCTTCGTCGCACTGGGCCTGGAGCATTCGATCGCGAACATGTCGCTGCTGCCGCTGGGCCTGATGGCGCAAGCGGCGACAGGTGCGGAACTGCCGGCAGGACTGTCGTGGGGCGCGGCAGGCGCCAACCTGTTGTGGTCGACGCTGGGGAACATCATCGGCGGTGGCGGAATCGGACTCGCGTACTGGGCGATCTACCTGCGCAAGAAGCCAAAGGATTAATTCGGCAACGCAAATCCGCGGAATGACCAGGCAGCCGACGCACAAAAAAAGCCCCGCATCCGCGGGGCTTTTTCGAACACTAGCGTGGACTAAGCCGCGCGTGTGATCAGGCGAACGGATCCTGCAGCACCATCGTGTGCGCTCGGTCCGGGCCGGTGCTGACGATGCTGATCGGGCAGCCGGCCAGTTCCTCCAGCGCACGCAGGTAGGCGCGTGCGGCGGCGGGCAGCTTGTCCCACTCGGTGATGCCGTGGGTGGTTTCTTCCCAGCCCGGGAACTCGAGGTAGACGGGCGTGCACTCGTCCCAGCCGGCGGCGTCGAGCGGCGCGTACTCGGTGCGCTTGCCGCGGTACTCGTACGCGATGCAGATCTTCAGCGTCTTCATGCCATCCAGCACGTCGAGCTTGGTAATGCACAGGCCGGAAATGCCGTTGATGGCGACGGCGCGCTTGAGCGCGACGATGTCCATCCAGCCACAGCGACGCGGACGACCGGTGGACGCGCCGTATTCCTGCCCACGGTCGCGGATGCCCTGGCCGATCTCGTCGTCGAGTTCGGTCGGGAACGGGCCACCCCCCACGCGCGTTGCATATGCCTTTGCGATGCCGAGCACGTAGTCGATCGCATCGGCGCCCACGCCGGTCCCGGCCAGTGCACCGCCGACGGTGGTGTTGGAACTGGTGACGTAGGGATAGGTGCCGTGATCGATGTCGAGCAGTGCGCCCTGCGCGCCTTCGAACAGCACGCGCTTGCCCTGCTTGCGCAGGTCGTGAAGGATGCCGGCGACGTCGGACTTCATCGGCTCGACGTAATCGCCGAACGCCAGCGCTTCGTCATAGGTCTTCTGGAAGTCGACCGCTTCGACGCCGAGGTACTTGGTCAGCACGAAGTTGTGGTAGTCGAGCGCGGTGCGCAGGAGTTCTTCGAGCTGCTTGGGGTAATGCAGGTCGGCGACGCGGATGCCGCGACGCGCCACCTTGTCTTCGTACGCCGGGCCGATACCGCGGCCGGTGGTGCCGATGGCCTTGCCGCCGGCGGCCTTCTCGCGGGCCTGATCGAGGGCGATGTGGTACGGCATGATCAGCGGCGTGGCCGGGCTGATCTTCAGGCGCGAACGCACTTCGACACCGGCGGCTTCGAGCTCGCCGATTTCCTTGATCAATGCTGCCGGGCTGAGCACGACGCCGTTGCCGATCAGGCAGAGCGCATCGTCACGCAGGATGCCGGAAGGAATGAGGTGGAGGACGGTCTTCTTGCCGCCGATCACCAGCGTATGGCCAGCGTTATGGCCGCCCTGGAAGCGCACGACCGCGCCGATGTCCTGCGTGAGGAGGTCGACGATCTTGCCCTTGCCCTCGTCGCCCCATTGGGCGCCGATCACCACCACTGACTGACCCATCTTGATGACTCCTGTATTGCGTTGCGGCCATCGGGGCCGCAGGAAGGGACCGGCCAGCCTTGCCCGGTGATTGGCCGCTCCATCGGGGAGACGACCACCGCACAGGGCCGGACACGGAAAAAGCCGGCAGTCCACCCATGCGAGATGGCCCGTCCGGCTTTTCCGCATTATCCGGATAACGGGTGGCAGGGGCCACCTGTTTGTGGGACGTGTTCATGGGGGTTCACGGGAGAGCCCCGGCCCTCACCCGACGCGCGTTGCGCGTCGGCCTCTCCCAGAGGGAGAGGCGCTGGGTCGATTGTGCGCGGCGGTCTCGATGGCCGGCTCGCCGTGATTGAGAGCGAAGCCGCGCAATCGCGCTTTTTTGAGCCCCTCTCCCTTTGGGAGAGGGGTGGGGGTGAGGGCTGACGCTCGCAGTAAAGCTTGATCTTGAGTGCGCATCTAACGCACAGCGATGAGCTTCCGCACTTCGTCCATCTGCCGACATGATTCTCGGAGAAAGCCCCCTGCCCTCACCCGCCGCGCTCCGCGCGTCGGCCTCTCCCGGAGGGAGAGGCGCTGGATCCCGGCTCCCGGCATATGCCGGGGTAACGATCAGTGCGCATACGCTGCTCGAGGAAGAAGCACTCGAAGCCACTGCATCAGCAGTCAACACACTGTCTCTGCCAACTCAACCGCCAAACAGCAAATCCGCCCCCATCAACCCCGCACGAAATACAACGCGATCAATCCCGCCGCCAAAACCCCTGCGCCGATGCGGCGCAGGGTGGGGATCGGCATCGTCAGCATCTGTTCGGCGTTGCGCCGCCAGAAGCCGGGAACAGCGAACAGAATCAGGCCTTCGAGTACGAACACCAGGCACAACGCCGCCCACAGATCCGACATCAGGCGCGAGCCATCAACGATCGCTGCGCATGTACTGCAGGAATGGGTCGTTGCGCTCGAGCACGATCACGCTGTCGCCCTTTTCGAACGCGGCGCGATAGGCCTCGAGGCTGCGCTGGAACGCATAGAACGCAGGATCGCGGTTCGCGGCGTTGCCGTAGATGCGGGCCGCTTCAGCGTCGCCTTCACCGCGCAGGGTCTGCGCGTCGCGTTCGGCTTCGGCGAGGATCACGGTCTGCTCGCGATCGGCCTGGCCGCGGATCGCGCGGGCGCGTTCCTCACCTTCGGCGCGCAGTCGCGTGGCCACTTCCTGGCGCTCGGCGCGCATGCGGTTGTAGACCTGCTGGATCACCTGGCTGTCGGTCGGCAGATCGATCTGCTTCAGACGGATGTCGATGATGCGCATGCCCAGCGACTTCGCGGCTTCGTTGATGCCCGGCAACTGGCGCTCGACGAACTCCGAGCGGTTGCCCGAAACCAGTTCGGTCAGCGTGCTGGCGTTGATCTCGTTACGCAGCGAGTTCTTGATGATCGGCTCGAGTCGCAGGTTGGCATCGGCTTCGTTGCCGGACGTGGCGCGATAGAACGCGGCGACGTCGCTGATGGCGACGATGGCGACGAAGTCCACGCTGACGTCCTTGCGCTCGGAGGTCAGCGAGCGCTCGGGCGAGAACGCGCTGGCGTTGAAGCGGCGGTCGAACACACGCGCCGATTCGATCAGCGGCACCTTGAAGTGCAGGCCGGGACCGATGTCGGTACGCGCCACGCGGCCGAGGTTGAGCACCAGGGCCACCTGGCCTTCGCGGACCACGTACACCGAGCCCATCAGGCCCAGCAGCACGATGATGATCAGCGGAATAACGAAGTTGAGTCTCATCGGGTGGCTCCTTCACGCGACGGGCGCGGCAGGGCGCGCGCGGGCGAGGCCGGGGTCGCATCGGTGGTGCTATTGCCGCTGTTGCGCGTGGCCTCGACAGCAGGAGACAACACTTCCGGCGGAATCAGCGAGGGGGCGGCCTGTCCGCCTGCGCCCTGCCCGGCCATCGGCACATAGATCAGCTGGCGACCATCGCCACCCACGACCACACGGTTCTCGGACAGCACGCTCTGCACGGTTTCCAGCCACAGACGCTTGCGGGTCACGTCCTGCGCGCCGGCATAGGCGTCGACCAGCAGCGAGAAGCGGGTCGCGTCACCGGTGGCGCGTGCGATCTCGGCAGTCTTGTAGCCTTCGGCCTGCGAGCGGACGCGCTCGGATTCACCACGCGCCTCGGGCACGATCTTCGCTGCGTACGCGCCGGCTTCCTTGACGAGCTGCTCGTTCATCTGCTGGGCGCTGTTGACGGCGTCGAACGCATCCTTGACCTCTTCCGGCGGACGCGCGTCCTGCAGGTTGAGCTCGTTGACGAACAGGCCGGTGCGGTAGCTGTCGAGCGAGGCCTGCAGCGAGGTCTGGGCCGCGGTCGAGATCGGGCCACGCGCGTTGAGCGCGGCGTCCAGATTCACGCGGCCGATCTGCTCGCGCACAGCGCTGAGCGCGGTCTGCTCGAGCATCTCGCGGGCATTGCGTGTACCGAACAGGTACTGCGTGGCGTCACCGACGCGGTACTGCACGTTGAACGACACGATGACGATGTTCTCGTCACGGGTCAGCACGGGCACGGTGTTGCTGAAGGACTGCACCGTGGTCGCATCGACCTTGGTCACGCGCTCTACCGGCCACGGCAGCTTGAAGTTCGGACCCGGCTGCATGACACGGGCGACCTGGCCGAAGCGCAGGACCACGCCGCGCTGGGTTTCGCCCACCAGCACGAAGCAGTTGAGCAACAGCACGATGACCACGACGACCGCGATCCAGCGCAGCGGATTGCCGCCACCGAATCCACCGCCGAAGAGCCCGCGGAACTGGTCGAGGATGCGATCGAAACCACCGCCGCCGCCGCGCCCTCCACGACCACCACCGCCGGTACGGCGTGGCGGCCACGGATTGCGCTCGCCCTGACTTCCGGAATCCTTGCGGTCCGGAGAATCGTTGTCCTTGTTGTTGCCGGGAATATTCCAGGCCATGCCTGCTCCAGTTCTGGGCGCGCAGCCTGCGTCGGCGGCGGCGCGGGGGTCGCATAGTCTAACCGGCTCGCGCCTGTCGCAGGCCACGCGCCGGCGGTCATGCCGGGATATCTGTGGGAGCGACCCTGTCACCCTCCGGCCTTCCGGGGAAAGCCGTTTCGCGCGCAAGCGCGCTCCCACAGACCAATCAGATGGTGTCGTCCTCGTCCGGAGGCAAGAGCGCGCGCAGCGGTTCGCCGTCTGGCTGCGACGCCAGACGCGCGGCGTCCGCGTGGGCCAGGTCCACCTGCAGCAGCCAGCCCGACTCGTCGACGGTTTCCTCGCGCACGCCTTCCAGCGCATGCAGGCGGGCGTGCAGGCGGCCCGACTCGGGCGGCAAGCGCACCTCGCCGGTCACCCGGCGGATACCGAGCCGGCGCGCGAGCGCCTGCGACAGCAGGTCGAGACCGAGGCCATCGCGCGCGGAAATCCAGACGCTCTCGCGCACGGCGTCATCGGCCAGCGCATTCGGATCCTGGTCGTAGCGCGGCGTCGCGCCTTCGATGCGGTCGATCTTGTTGAACACCAGCAGCTGCGGCAGATCGCCGGCGCCGATTTCGCCCAGCACTGCGTCGACCTGGGCGATGCGCTCGTTCCGCAGTGGATCGGCGGCATCGATGATGTGCAACAGCAGGTCGGCCTCGCGCGCCTCGCTCAACGTGGAGCGGAACGCGGCGACGAGCTCATGCGGCAGATCGCGGACGAAGCCGACGGTATCGGCGAGCACGACACTGCCCCCGGACAGGTCGACGCGGCGCACGGTGGGATCGAGCGTGGCGAACAGCTGGTCGGCGGCGTAAGCATCTGCGCCGGTCAGCGTGTTGAACAGCGTGGACTTGCCGGCATTGGTGTAGCCGACCAGCGCCACGCGCGGCAGCTCGCTGCGCACCCGCGCCCGGCGCATCTGGGTGCGCTGCACTTCCACCTTGTCGAGGCGCGCCTGCAGCTGTTCGAGCCGCTTCTGCAACAGACGGCGATCGGTTTCGAGCTGGGTTTCACCGGGGCCGCGCAGGCCGATCGAACCACCGCGCTGACGTTCCAGATGGGTCCAGCCGCGGACCAGGCGCGTGGCCATGTGCCGCAGCTGCGCCAGCTCGACCTGCAGCTTGCCTTCGTGGCTGCGCGCGCGCTGGGCGAAGATGTCGAGGATCAGGCCGGTGCGGTCGACGACCCGGCGCTCGAGGAATTTCTCGAGGTTGCGTTCCTGACCCGGCGTGAGCCGATGGTTGACCAGCACAAGATCGGCGCCGGTCGCATCGGCCGCAGCCTTGACCTCGTCGAGCTTGCCGCTGCCGAACAGCGTGGCGGCATTGGGCTTGTCGATGCGGGCCGGAATGACCGCGGCGACGCGGGCACCGGCCGAGCGGGCGAGTTCCGAAAATTCTTCCAGCGCGCCTTCGTCGGCCGGGCCATGCGAATGCGGCTGGATCAGCAGCGCGTTTTCACCCTTGCGGGAGCGTTCGAACAAGTGGGTTCACACCTCGGGTCAGTCGGTCGTTTCGGGCGTCTCGTCTTCGCCCTCACCGGACTGGACGAACCCGCCACCCGGAGCCACGCGCACGTTGCGGGCCGGCACCACGGTCGAGATCGCGTGCTTGTAGACCATCTGGCTCACGGTGTTGCGCAGCAGCACCACAAACTGGTCGAACGATTCGATCGTGCCCTGCAGTTTGATGCCATTGACGAGGTAAATCGAGACGGGCACGCGCTCGCGGCGCAGTGCGTTCAGGAAAGGATCCTGCAAGGATTGCCCCTTGGACATGGTGTTTCCCCAGCGTAGTTGTTGTTCTGATGACCTGTTGGCCGGGTCGCCACCCGCTCCCCGGATGACGACCGGCCGATGTTACACAACCACGATGCGGTCCGTGCGGGATCGGAGTGTTGGATTGCTGTGCGGAATCGGGGATTGGTGACGCTGACGGGCGATGCGGCATCAGGCCTCATTGCCTCTGAAGCCCTCCCCCGCTTGAGGGGGAGGGTTGGAAGGGGGCGACGCGCCAGGCGCAACCGATCCAGAACCCGGGCGGGTGGACGGATCGCACGAGGAACCGTCTGTTCCAGTGAAGGATTGCGCCCAATCTCCCCGTCCACGCGGGAAGGCATGCGCCGATCCCCCCTGCTCAACCCAGAAACGCAGCCACGTCCGCATCCAGCGCAGCACGCTGTGTGGCCGGATCGAACCAGCGCGCCCCACCACGTCCGCGCAACCAGGTGAACTGCCGCTTCGCCAACTGCCGGGTCGCGGCGATCCCGCGGTCGCGGAAGTCTTCGGCAGTCCCCTGCCCGTCCAGGAACTCCCAGGCCTGTCGATACCCCACGGCGCGGATCGCCGGCAGTTCCAGCGGCGTGGCATGCGCCTGCAACTGCGGCAATGCGCGCAATGCACGCACTTCATCGAGAAAGCCTGCCGCGAGCATCGCGTCGAACCGTGTGGCGATGCGCGCATGCAGGGTCGCGCGCTCGGGCGGCGCGATCGCCAGCGCGAGCACCCGCGCGGGAAACGGCGGTGATTCGGATGGCCGTTTCTGCCATTCGCTGATCGGAATGCCGGTCAGGCGATGCACTTCGAGTGCACGCTGGATGCGCTGTGCATCGCCGGGCTTGATACGCGCAGCCGCTTCGGGATCGAGCGCTGCCAGACGCGCATGCAACGCGGGCCAGCCGACCACCGCAGCCTCGGCAGTGATCGCGATGCGCGTCCCGGCGTCGGCTTCAGGCATGGGCGACAGCCCATCGAGCAATGCCGCGAAATATAGGCCGGTGCCGCCGGCGAGAATCGGCACGCGACCGCGACGCAGGATGTCCTCGACCGCGGCGCGTGCGTCGTGCGCGAACTCGGCCGCGGAATACGTCTGCCAGGGGTCGCGCAGATCGAGCAGATGATGCGGCGCGCGCGCGCGCTCTGCGGCATCGGGCTTGGCGGCGCCGATCTCCAGCCCGCGATACACCAGCGCGGAATCGACACTGACGATCTCGCCGCCGAACCGTTCCGCCCAGTCCAGCGCGAGCGCGGTCTTGCCGGACGCGGTCGGGCCCATCAGGGCAATCGCGCGCGGGTTCGAGTGATGGCCGTCCATCACGCTCGAAGTCGCCCGCGGATGGCGGCGTCCCCCTGACCCATCCTCAGTACCCCGTCTCCTTCAGCGACAGACGCACCTGCTCGTGCGTGGCCTGCACGCCTGCCGACGGCGCGCGTCCCAGCAGGCTGACGCCGATGATCGCCGCGGTCGCCGACAGAAAACCCGGAATCATTTCGTAGAGTTCCGAACCCATGCGATTGACCGCGATCTCCTTCCAGAAGATCACCATCAACGCGCCGGCCACCATGCCGGCGATCGCACCGTTGCGGGTCATGCGCTTCCAGAACAACGCCAACAGCAGCACGGGGCCGAACGCCGAACCGAAACCGGCCCACGCATAGGACACGAGGCCCAGCACGCGGCTTTCCGGATCGCGCGCCATCCAGATCGCAAGGATCGACACCGCCAGCACGCTCGTGCGGCCGACCCACACCAGCTCGCCCTGCGAGGCGTGCTTGCGGAAGAAGCCGCGATACAGATCCTCGGACAGCACGCTGGAGCACACCAGCAGCTGGCTCGACAACGTGCTCATCACCGCGGCGAGAATCGCGGCGAGGATGATGCCGGCGATCCAGGGGTTGAACAGCAGTTCGACCAGCGTGATGAAGACGCGCTCGGGATTCTCGGTCACGGGCCCGGCCAAGGGTGCGTTGGTTTCGAAGTAGGCGATCCCGAAGAAACCGACCGACATCGCGCCGACCATGCACAGCAGCATCCAGCTCATGGCGATGCGACGTGCGGTGGGAATCGTATGCACGCTCTGCGCCGCCATGAAGCGCACCAGGATGTGTGGCTGGCCGAAGTAACCCAGGGCCCAGGCGAGCAGCGAGATGATGCCGATGAAGCCCAGATTGCCGCCGCGGAACCAGTCGAGCTGCAGCGGATCATTGGCGCGGATCAGATCGATGCTGGCGTCGAATCCGCCGGTGTGCATGAAGACCAGAATCGGCGCGAGCAACAGCGCGAACAGCATCATCACGCCCTGCGCCACGTCGGTCCAGCTGACGGCAAGAAAGCCGCCGACCAGCGTGTAGAGCACCGTCACCGACGCGCCGAGCCAGATCGCCTGACCGTAGCTCAGGCCGAACACGCTCTCGAACAGACGTGCGCCCGCGACGACGCCCGAGGCGCAATAGATCGCGAAGAACACCAGGATCACCACCGCCGTGAACACGCGCAGGATGCGGCTGCGGTCATCGAACCGGTTGGTCAGGAAGTCCGGCAACGTCAGCGCGTTCCCGGTGCGTTCGGTGTAGACGCGCAACGGACCGGCAACGAAACGCCAGTTGAGATACGCGCCGAGCAGCAGGCCGACGGCGATCCACGCTTCCGATACGCCGCTGAGGAAGATCGCACCCGGCAAGCCCATCATCAGCCAGCCGCTCATGTCCGACGCACCGGCCGACAGTGCGGTCACGCCGGGGCCGAGGCTGCGTCCGCCGATGATGTAATCGTCGAAACTCTTGGTCCGGCGCCAGGCCACGATTCCGATCACGACCATCATCGCCAGATAGACGAGGAACATCACGATGGTCGGCGTATTGGATCTGAGCACGGGGCCTCCTGGGGTATGGCGCGACACGAAAAACGCCACGGCGACTGCCACGGCGGTGGCACAGCCTAACGCAGACCCACATTGGCGGGCAGCCTGACGCGCCGGTTACCAGTGCCGACCGGGCTGGGACGAAACCGCGCGAAACAGGCGTTACGACCCGGGCACTGCGGCGCGTGCGACCCACGCAGCGTCCAGCGAACCGATCGGACACACGGGTCTGCACGCTTCGCGTGGAACGCCCTGACCGAGCCCCGCACGATGTTCCACCACGCGCCGCGCGCCCGATGCGCAGTGCGTCCGATCAGGCGTCGTCCGGCCAGCTGATCGTCGGCTTCGGCGTGGCTGCGCGCGGCGTCGGCACCGCATCCACTGCGAGCCAGATCTTCAATGCATCGACGGTCTCCGCGACATCGTGCACACGCAGGATGCGTGCGCCGTTCTGGGCAGCGATCAGGTGCGCAGCCACCGAACCGGCCACACGTTCGGCCGCCACATCGCGACCCGTGAGTTCGCCGATGCTGCGCTTGCGCGACAGACCCGCGAGCACCGGGACGCCGAGCTCGGTGAACCGTCCGAGCTGCGCAAGCAACGCCATATTGTGCGCAGTGGTCTTGCCGAACCCGAAACCCGGATCGACGACGATGCGCTTCTTGTCGATGCCGGCCATCTCGGCGGAAAAG
Source organism: Luteimonas sp. (assembly GCA_045810015.1). Classification (GTDB taxonomy): domain Bacteria; phylum Pseudomonadota; class Gammaproteobacteria; order Xanthomonadales; family Xanthomonadaceae; genus Luteimonas. Next base: position 82,340 of record JBJMWR010000018.1, on the reverse strand, counting down.
ATCCGCTCAGCGAGGAACCGGTGCACCTCGCCGACGACGTCGTCGTATTCCGGCGCATCCTGCATGCCGCGTGGTTCGCCGAGCATGTGCATCAATACCACCGGCATCCCGAGCGATGCAGCCGCTTCGAGCGCGCCCTCGCGTCGCAGACCGTAGACATCGTTGATCAGGCCAGCACCTGCCGCCACTGCGGCGCGCATGACTTCGGACTTGGAGGTGTCGATGCTGATCGGCAGCGACGTGCGGGCCAGCAACCCTTCGATCACCGGCACCACGCGGCGCAGTTCTTCTTCGACCGACACATCATCCGCACCGGGGCGCGTGGATTCGCCACCGATGTCGAGAATGTCGGCGCCCGCCTCCGCCAGCCGAACACCATGTGCGATCGCCGCGTCGGTGGTGTCGTGCGCGCCGCCATCGGAGAACGAATCCGGCGTCACGTTGACGATCCCCATGACGCGCGGACGGTCGAGCCGCAGCACGCGGCCGTTGCAGTCGAGCTGTGGCGCGGTGTCGAACATTAGCGGCCTACCCTGGGTTCGTCATGCTCGGTGGTGACAACGCGGCGGCTCATGCCGAACGCCACGCCCAACGCGACACCGATCGCGATGCCCAGACCGAGATTGTCGAACGCAGAACCGATGGCGACGCCGATCGCCACACCGGCGCCGATCCCGATGGGCAACAGGGGATAGCGGGTTTTCGATTTCGGGTCTGACATCGTCTGCTCCAGGTCGCGATACGTCAGCGCAGACTCTGGCGACTCGTCAACCGCATCGCAAGCGCGACGGCGCCGTCAGCGCTGCGCGTGGACGTGATGGAACGCGACCAGCGCGTTCGCGTGACCGTGCCCGATGCCGTGCCCGGTCTCTAGAAACGCGACCTGCTCCATGTGTGTGCGATCCGCCAAGCCAACGAGCAGCACGAACCCGCGCGCGACCGGCTTGCCGTCTGTCTTTGTCGATCGACGGACAACAGGACGCTGGGCCCTTGATCCTGCCTTGCGACGTGGCAGCCGTTCTCGAATGCACACGTGCGCGGTGCGAAGCGTGTCAGGCGGATGCGTTCCGGCGCGCTCCGACGATCCTCCGGCAGATCCATGAAGTCGAAAACGCAGAAGGCCGGGATTGCGCCCGGCCTTCTGGTGACACGCTTGCCTGGAATCAGGCCTGTTCGGCCGGACCGCCGATCGGCGGCTGCAGCGGACGATTTCCGTCCTTGTCGCCACCATCGCCACCCTTCCCGGCGTTCGCCTTGCCCCAGCCCATCGGCGGCGGCGGATCGCGGCCTTCCATGATCGCGTCGATCTGCGGCACGTCGATGGTCTCGTACTCGAGCAGCAGTTTCGACATCGCATGCAGCTTGTCGATGTTCGCGGTCAGCAACTCGGTCGTACGCTCGTACGCCTTGTCGAGGATCGTGCGCACGACCTCGTCGATACGGCGCGCGGTGTCGTCGGAGACCGACTTGTGCTGCGTGACCGAGCGGCCCAGGAACACCTCGTCGTCCTCTTCGCCATAGGCGATCGGGCCGAGCTCGTCCGACAGGCCCCACTTGGTGACCATGTTGCGGGCCATCTTCGTGGCACGTTCGATATCGTTCGATGCACCGGTGGTGACCTTGTCGACGCCGAAGATCAGTTCTTCGGCAACACGGCCGCCGTACAGCGAGCACAGCTGCGATTCGATCGCCACACGGTTCATCGAGTAGCGGTCACCTTCGGGCAGATACATGGTGACGCCAAGGGCGCGACCGCGCGGGATGATCGTGACCTTGTAGACCGGATCGTGCTCGGGCACGAGACGGCCGACGATCGCGTGGCCGGCCTCGTGATAGGCGGTCAGCGTCTTCTCGTCCTCGCTCATTGCCATCGAACGGCGCTCGGCGCCCATCAGGATCTTGTCGCGGGCGCGGTCGAAGTGGTCCATGCGGACCTCTTTGCCATTCTCGCGCGCGGCGAACAGCGCCGCTTCGTTGACGAGGTTCGCGAGATCCGCACCCGAGAAACCGGGCGTACCACGGGCGACGACAAGCGGCTGCACGTCTTCGTCCAGCGGCACCTTGCGCATATGCACTTTCAGGATCTGCTCGCGGCCCTTCACGTCCGGCAGGCCCACGACGACCTGGCGGTCGAAACGGCCCGGACGCAGCAGCGCGGGATCGAGCACGTCGGGACGGTTGGTCGCGGCGACGACGATCACGCCCTCGCCACCCTCGAAACCGTCCATCTCGACCAGCAACTGGTTGAGCGTCTGCTCGCGTTCGTCATGTCCGCCGCCGAGACCGGCGCCGCGATGACGGCCGACCGCATCGATTTCGTCGATGAAGATGATGCACGGTGCCTGCTTCTTGGCCTGCTCGAACATGTCGCGCACGCGGCTTGCGCCGACGCCGACGAACATCTCGACGAAGTCAGAACCGGAGATCGAGAAGAACGGCACCTTCGCCTCGCCGGCGATTGCTTTGGCGAGCAGCGTCTTGCCTGTACCGGGCGGGCCAACCATCAGCACGCCGCGTGGAATCTTGCCGCCGAGCTTCTGGAAGCGCGACGGATCGCGCAGGAACTCGACCAGTTCCGACACTTCTTCCTTGGCTTCGTCGCAACCGGCGACGTCCGCGAAGGTGATCTTGGTCTGCTCTTCATTGAGCAGCTTTGCGCGGGACTTGCCGAAGGACATCGCGCCCTTGCCGCCGCCCTGCTGCATCTGCCGCATCATGAAGAACCAGAAGCCGATGATCAGCGCGACCGGCAGCAGCTGGATCAGGATGTAACCCAGCGAGATGCCGCTCGACGGCGGGGCCTGTTCGATTGCGACGTTGTGGTTCATCAGGTCGTCGATCATGCGATCGTCGCGACGCGGGGCGATGACCGTGCCGCTCTGGCCGCCCTTGCTCTGGAACGTGATCGTGCGCTCGTCCTCGGCGATCTTCACCGAGCCGATCTGGTCGCGACGGACCTGCTCCATGAACTGCGAATATTGGACGTCCTGCCCGCCTGCGCCGGTTCTGGGGCTGAAGCTCTGGAAGATCACCATCAGTACGACGGCGACGACCACCCAGAGCAGCAGATTCTTGACCAGATCGTTCATGTGTCGGGGTTCTCGTGAAGAATTCGGTGGAGCGTTTGAATCGGCGTCATGCTACTTCATCGTCGCCAGCTTGCCCTGCGCCAGCGCATAGACTTCCGGTGAACGCTGGCGCGACGCAGCCGGCTTGCGGATCGACAACTTGGTGTAGCGTCGCCGCAGATTGCGCACGTAGTCGTCGAATTCGGTGCCCTGGAACAGCTTGATCAGAAACGTGCCGCCGGTGCGCAGATGGTTGTCGGCGAAATCCATCGCCAGTTCCGCCAGATGCATCGCGCGGGGCTGATCAACCGCATCGATACCACTTTTATTGGGGGCCATGTCGGACAACACAAGGTCCACCTGTTGACCGCCCAGCGTGGATTCAAGCGACGAGAGGACTGCATCCTCACGAAAATCCCCGTGAAGGAACTCCACGCCGGCCAGCGTCGGCATGTCGAGAATGTCGAGCGCGATCACCCGGCCGGAGTCACCCAGCGCCTGGCGCACCCACTGCGACCAGCCACCGGGCGCAGCACCCAGATCGACGACGACCATGCCCGGCTTGAGCAGGCGGTCGCGTTCGACGAGCTCCTCGAGCTTGTAGGCAGCGCGCGAGCGCAGACCGTCCTTCTGGGCCTTCTTCACGAAGGGATCGGAGAAATGTTCTTTCAGCCAGCGCTGGCTGCTTTTGCTGCGGGAGGCCATCAACGGCTCGAGTGCGGGACAGGTGCGTCCGGCGGCCATGATATCCTGCCGGCCGCTTTCATTTCCCCGATCGGTTCATCCATGAGTAATGCCCTGACCGCTGCCCAGACCCGTTTTCTGCGCGGCCAGGCCCATGGCATCAAAGCCATGTTGCAGGTAGGCGGCAAAGGGATCACCGATGCCCTGATCGCCGAAATCGATGCGGCGCTCGAGCATCACGAACTGATCAAAGTCAAGGTGGGCGCATCGGACCGGGATGAACGCGACGCGATGATCGAGGAACTTGCCGGACGTACGGATTCTGCTCTGGTGCAGCGCATCGGCCACGTGGCCATCCTGTATCGACAGAGCAAGGACCGCCGCCAGATCGTCCTGCCCCGGTCCTGACCGCACGACGGACGCGATATGCAGCTCAATCTCGAATCACCCGATTTCGATTACGTGCTGCGAGGGGCCGATGGGCGCCTGGCGCTGGTCAACGATCGCCGCCTGAGCCGAAGCTTCATCGTCGCCCCACGCAGCCTCGTCGAAGACTGGCCGGTGACGGATGTCCGCTCGCTCGACATCGACGCCCTCGCCCCGGTACTGGCATTGGAGCCGGAAGTCGTGCTGCTCGGCACCGGTGAGACCCAGGGCTTTCCGCCGCCCGCGGCGATGGCCGCTTGCCTGTCGCGCGGCATCGGCCTCGAAGCCATGACCAATGCCGCCGCGGCACGCACGTTCAATGTGCTGGCCGGTGAAGGGCGTCGGGTGGTGGCGGCATTCGTGCTGCTTGGCGACGCCGCGTCGGGCTGACTGGAGCTAGTCGTTCTCCTCGGCGAACGTGACCAGCGTGATGCGGCCTTCGAGCGGTTCGCGGGTCAGATCATCGGGGCCCAGCCACACGTACTCTTCCTCGTAGACACGTCGGGGCACGCGCATGACGCCGTCCGATGTGATGCGGACATCGCCTGCCAGCCAGGGCGCGAGCATGCCGCGCGCATCGTCTTCGGCCTGCACCCGCAGACCGCGCACCTGCGCCGGCACACAACCGCGATCCACCTCGCTCGCCTGCGGTTGCAAGGTTGCGAAGCACATCTGACGACCGTCGAAGGCGATCCGGAGACTGCCCCAGCCATACGGATTGGATCCGAACCAGGCGTGCGCCGGATCACGCACGACGACGCGCGCCATTTCCCACGTACCGAGCAGGGAATCGGCCGGCGGCTGTCGCGCGTCAGCGTTGCGCGCGATGCCGTCATCGTCGAACGCCGCCGATCTGAAGAACGCGACCGACCGCGGCTGCACTATGCGATCGGCCGCCGCGACATCACCCAGCCTGCAGAGCAGCATTCCGTCGCGGCCGTCGCGGCTCAACACCCGTTCGTCGGGGCCACGGTACGCGAGCACGCCGAGCTGGCGGCCGGTGCGGTCGAGCAGACGGATGCCGCCGCCATCGGATTCGAAGCGGCCATACTCCGATCGTTCTTGGCCCGTCGCCGCCGCCGGGCGCCACTCCAGTACGCCATCCGGGTGGAACACGAGCTTGGCGTTTTCCACGCCGCGCGGATTCGTATCTCTGAGGTCGAGGCGCACCGCACCGCATACCTGCCAGCTTCCAGCAATTCCTGCGACATCGGCATCAGGCGACGTCGAAACGGGCGGTCCGTCGACGTGGATCGACAGCGCGGCGACCAGCGCCAGGAGATATCCAGTCAACGGCCTGCACCTGCGATGCATTCGGGATCACCAGAATGCAGCGATGCGTTCGGACTTGGCCATTGCACCGGGGCTATAGCGCGTGTCGGAAAACGCAGCGAGGATCCGTCATTGGCGTCGGTAGACGGACGCATCCCACAGGCGCGATTTTTTTCGGATTGAACTGCTCGCGCTCCCGGCGGACGATCCGCCCGCACACGCGGCGGTCGAGATCAGCGCGCCGGGAGATACGTCAGCGGATCGACCGGCTTGCCGTTGTAACGGATCTCGAAGTGCAGCATGTCGCGCGCAGCACCCGTACGACCGAGTTCGGCGATCTGCTGGCCGGCGCGGACGCGCTCGCCTTCGTTGACCTTGCGGCTGCGGTTGTGGCCGTAGGCGGTCAGCCACTGCTCGTCGTGTTTGACGATAATCAGTTCGCCGTAGCCGACCAGGCCCGCGCCGGAATACACCACCACGCCGTCGGCGGCCGCGTTGACCGCCTGGCCGGAGGTGCCGGCGATGTCGACGCCCTGCTTCGTCGGATCGTTGCCGACGTAGCGGCCGACGATCTGGCCTTCGGTCGGCCACTGCCAGCGGAACGGGCTGCGCACGGGCGCAGCGGCGGGTGCCTGGGGCGTGGTCTGCGTGGGACGCACGGCGGGACGCTGTGCGGTCGCACTGCCCGAACTCGCAGGGCGTGCGGGAGGCGCGCTGCCGCTGCCGGGATACAGACGCAGGCGCTGGCCGGGGTAGATCGTGTACGGCGCGCGGATGTTGTTCCAGGTCGCCAGATCGAGTGCGCTGATGCCGTTGCCGGTCGCCAGCCGGTAGAGGGTATCGCCACGCTGCACGGTGACCGCCTGGCCGGGACGGGGCGTCGAGGTCGGCGCACTGCTGCCGCCCTCGCGGACCACCGTACTGGTGCCGCAGGCCGACAACAGTGCCACTGCTAGCAACACCACCAGCTTCCTCATCCACGCATCTCCAACCAGACCAGTCCAACGATCACCAGACCCACCATCAACCAGCCGAGCCATTCGATGTAGCGCTTGAGCACCGGCTCGAACTTCGGGCCACCCCATGCCATCAGACCGGCGACGAGAAAGAAGCGCGCGCCGCGACCGAGCAGCGAACCGACGACGAACGGTAGCAGGCCGACCCCAAGCGAACCCGACGCGATCGTGAACACTTTGTACGGAATGGGGGTGAATCCTGCGATGAATACGAACAGCAGGCCGTGCGCGAGGAACAGCGCCTGGATATTCTCGAATGCCGGCTGCCAGCCCATGCGTACGATCCAGGGCCACACCAGATCCAGCGCGAAGTGGCCGATCATGTACCCCAGCAGGCCGCCGGCGACCGAGCCCAGCGTGCACAGCAGCGCATAGCGCCACCACGACTTCGGCTTGGCCAGCGACATCGGCGCGAGCATGACGTCCGGCGGAATCGGGAAGACCACCGATTCGGCGGCGCTCATCAGGGTGAGGTAACGCGGTGCGTGACGGTGGCGGGCCCACGCGAGCGTGGTGTCGTACATCCTTGCAAACAACTGCATCAGTCCACGTATCCAGACAACAAAGGTACAAACGCGACGGCGGCGACATCCTGCTGTTCGATCTGTCCGTCGGCGTGCTTGCGCAGCACCAGCAGACGTTGCGAGCCAGGTGCGCCGACCGGTGCGACCAGCGTGCCGCCCGCGGCGAGCTGCTCGGTCAATGCTTCGACCAGCGCAGGGCCGGCCGCGGTGACGATGATGCCGTCGAAGGGCCCGTTCTCGGGCCAGCCGATGCGGCCGTCGTCATGCTTGCTGCGCACGTTGAGGCCCAGCGAGCGGAAACGCTTGCGCGCAATGCGCAGCAGTTCGCCGATGCGCTCGACGGTGTGCACTTCGATGCCGAGCGCGGCGAGGATCGTTGCCTGGTAACCGGAACCGGTTCCGACTTCGAGCACCCTGCCCGGCATGCCGCTCGCGAGCAGCGCTTCGGTCATGCGCGCGACCACCCACGGCTGCGAGATCGTCTGCCCGTGACCGATCGGCAGCGCGGTGTCTTCGTAGGCGCGCGTTGCCAGCGCCTCGTCGACGAACAGATGACGCGGCACGGTGCGGATCGCGTTGAGCACGCGCTCGTCGCTGATGCCGCCACCGGGATGCGCGCCATCGCGCAGACGTTCGATCAGACGGTCACGCACACGTTGCGAGGTCATCCCGACGCCGACCGCTTCGGGCTGCAGGCGCATCCGCGCCGTCACGCCTGGGTCGCCTTGAGGTCCGCTTCGAGACCGCCGACCCAGCTGGCGACGTGCTCGAGCGCCTGGTAGCGCGTGAGGTCGACATGGATCGGCGTGATCGCGATGTGCTGCGTGCGCACGGCGTGGAAATCGGTGCCGGGACCGGCGTCCTGTTCGGGACCAGCGGCGCCGATCCACCACCAGGTGCGGCCGCGCGGATCGTCGATCGACGTGCACGGCTCGGCGCGGTGGCGATTGCCCAGCCGCGTGACCTCGAAGCCGGCGAGTTCGTCCCACGGCACATCCGGCACGTTGACATTGAGGATCGTGTCGGCAGGCAGCGGATCGGCCTTCAGACGCGCGACGATCTCGACCGCGGCGCGCGCGGCAGTTTCGTAGTGCTTGCCGTCATGGTTACGCGTGACCAGCGACATCGCAACCGCAGGCAGACCGAGAAAGCGGCCTTCCATCGCGGCGGCCACGGTGCCGGAATAGATCACGTCGTCGCCGAGATTGGCAGTGTTGTTGATGCCCGACACCACGATGTCCGGTTCGAGTTCGAGCAGCCCGGTGATCGCGACATGCACGCAATCGGTCGGCGTGCCGTGCACGCGCCAGGTGCAGGCATCGACCTGCACGGTGCGCAGCGGCATGTCGAGCGTGAGCGAGTTGCTCGCGCCGGAACGATCGCGATCGGGTGCGACGACGAGCACCTCGTGGCCGGCATCACGCAGACCCTGGGCGAGAATCCGGATGCCGGGGGCGTCGACGCCGTCGTCGTTGCTGACCAGTACGCGCATGGATCGTTCTAGAGGCCCCGAGCCGTCGGACAAGACGGCCATGATACCGGATGCATCTCCCCCGCCCCAGTTCGGATGGCGTGGAAGACTGCAAGCGGACGCGCACGCCGCTACGCTAGCGGCATGCAACGAGGACGCCACCGCCCCGATCCGCCTGCAGCGCCGTCGGATGACGACGACGATGCCGCGCTGTTCCGCAATGCGATCGGCCCGGTGCGCGAACTGCCGGCCGCGCCATTGCCGCCGCAGGCGCCGAAACCGCGCCCGTCGATGCGCATGGCCGAACGCGACGACGCGGAAGCGCGCAGCGAGTTCAGGCAATTGCTGGATGGCCCGCTGCTGGGCGGCGGCGACACGATGCAATACCGCCGCGATGAAATCTCGCCGCGGGTGCTGAAGCGTCTCGGCCGCGGCGAGTACGCCGCGCAGGAAGAACTGGACCTGCATCACAGCGATGCGAACCAGGCGAGCGCGCTGCTGCGGTTGTTCCTGCGCGATGCGATCGACGCCGGCGTGGGCTGCGTGCGCGTGATCCACGGCAAGGGTCTGAACTCGTCGCCGGATGCGCCGATTCTCAAGAACCTCGTCGATCGACTGTTGCGACAGCGTGCCGACGTGCTCGCGTTCCACAGCGCACCCGGCGGACAGGGCGGCGCCGGCGCAGTGCTGGTGTTGCTGCGTCCTCGGCAGCGCTGAGCGCGTCACGCGTGGTCCCACGCAGCGCATCCCGCATCAAAGGCCTCGCGATCGCGCTGGGTGTCGTCGCCTGGCTGCTTCCCGCACTCGCCCAGATGTGGATGTGGCTGCGCTATGCGTCCGGCACGTCGTCGCTGGGCATGCTGTGGATGGTCATGACGTTCGGCTCGCTGCTGCCTGCGTGCGCGCTGTCGACGCTCGGCGCCTGGCTGTGGCATCGCGCGAATAGCGCTGCAGGCATGCGTCCGCGCGCGCGACGCATCGGCTTTGCCGTGATCGCGACGCCAGCCTGCATCGTGGCACTGCTCGGCATCTACGTCGTCGCGAGCATCGTGATCGAAGGCCTGAAAATTCCAGCTGCGCCTGACAGCAGGCACGCCGCGTCGATGACCGCGCTGCACCGACATGCGCACCGTCCAACCCCCCAATGCAAAACGGCCGCCGCTGCGAACGCAGCGACGGCCGTCGGATTTCACCTGGTACGCGCGATTTAGTGCTTCACGCGCGTCCGCTTGGCACCTTCGGCACGCGGCACGACCTTGCGCGTGGTCTTGCGCTCGACCTTCTGACCGGGCGGCGGCGGCAGCGGACGCTCCAGCGCCAGATCCAGCACCTCGTCGATGTACTTCACCGGCATGATCTTCATGCCGTCGGTGACGTTCTTCGGGATGTCGGCCAGATCCTTGCGGTTCTCCTCGGGGATGATCACGGTCTTGATGCCACCGCGCAGCGCGGCCAGCAGCTTTTCCTTGAGCCCGCCGATCGCCGTGACGCGACCACGCAGGGTGATCTCGCCGGTCATCGCCACGTCGGCGCGCACCGGAATCTTCGTCAGCAGCGACACCAGCGTCGTCGCCATCGCGATACCCGCACTCGGACCATCCTTCGGCGTCGCGCCATCCGGCACGTGCACGTGGATGTCGTGCTTCTGCAGCACTTCGAGTTCGACGCCCAGACGCTCGGCACGCGAACGCACGACCGACATCGCCGCAGACGCCGACTCTTTCATCACGTCACCCAGCTGACCGGTGAGGATGAGCTGACCCTTGCCCGGCACCTGCGTCGCTTCGATCTGCAGCAGATCGCCGCCGACTTCCGTCCACGCCAGACCGGTGACCAGACCCACCTCGTTGTCCTGCTCGGCGCGACCGAAATCGAAGCGCTGCACGCCCAGGTACTTGTCGAGATTCTTCTCGGTCACCTTGACCGTCTTGATGCCCTTCGCCTTGCCCTTGCCCACGGCAACCGGACCGGCCAGCGCGATCTCCTTGACCACCTTGCGGCAGATCTTGGCGATCTCGCGCTCGAGGTTGCGCACGCCCGATTCGCGCGTGTAGTAGCGCACGATGTCGCGCACCGCGCCTTCGGACACGGTCAACTCTTCGGCTTTCAGACCATTCGCCTTCAGCTGCTTGGGCAGCAGATAACGCGTGGCGATGTTGAGCTTCTCTTCCTCGGTGTAACCCGGGATCCGGATCACTTCCATGCGGTCGAGCAACGGACCGGGGATGTTGAGCGAGTTCGACGTGGCGACGAACATCACTTCCGACAGGTCGAGATCGACCTCGAGGTAGTGATCGTTGAAGGTGTGGTTCTGCTCGGGATCGAGCACTTCCAGCAGCGCCGATGCCGGGTCGCCGCGGAAGTCGTTCGACATCTTGTCGATCTCGTCGAGCAGGAACAGCGGATTCTTGGTCCCGACCTTGTTCATGCTCTGCACGATGCGGCCCGGCATCGAACCGACGTACGTGCGGCGATGCCCGCGGATCTCGGCCTCGTCGCGCACGCCGCCCAGCGCCATCCGCGTGAACTTGCGGTTCGTTGCTTTCGCGATCGACTGGCCGAGCGACGTCTTGCCCACGCCCGGCGGTCCGACCAAGCACAGGATCGCGCCCTTCATCTGCTTCACGCGTGTCTGCACCGCGAGATATTCGAGGATGCGTTCCTTGACCTTCTCCAGACCATAGTGATCGGCATCGAGCACGTCCTGCGCGGACTTGAGGTCCTTGCGCACCTTGCTGCGCTTCTTCCACGGCACGCCCAGCAGCCAGTCGAGGTAGTTACGCACGACCGACGCTTCGGCCGACATCGGCGGCATCTGCTTGAGCTTGTTGAACTCCGCCTTCGCCTTGGTTTCGACCGCCTTCGGCATGCCGGCCTCGGCGATCTTGCGCGCGATCTCGTCGATGTCGCTCGGCGCGTCGTCGATCTCGCCCAGCTCCTTCTGGATCGCCTTCATCTGCTCGTTGAGGTAGTACTCGCGCTGCGACTTCTCCATCTGCGACTTCACGCGGCCGCGGATGCGTTTCTCCATCTGCTGCACGTCGATCTCGCCGTCGACGAAGCCGACCAGCAGCTCCAGACGGTCGGCGGTGTCGGTCGCTTCGAGCAGGCGCTGCTTGTCAGCCAGACGCACGCCAAGATGCGCGGCGATGGTGTCGGCCAGACGCGCGGAATCGTCGATGCCGGCCAGCGTCTGCAGCAGCTCGGGCGGCAGCTTGCGGTTGGTCTTGACGTACTGCTCGAACAGGCTCATCAGCGAACGCGCGATCGCCTCGACTTCGCGCGGCTCGCGCGATTCGAGCGGCGGGATCGCCAAGCCACTGCCGGCCAGCGCGCCTTCGTTCTCGCGGATGTCGCGCAACCTGACGCGCTCGGTGCCTTCGACCAGCACCTTGATCGTACCGTCGGGCAACTTGAGCAGCTGCAGCACCGTCGCCAGCGTGCCGACCTCGTAGAGATCGCCGGCATTCGGGTCATCGGTTTCGGCGGACTTCTGCGCCACCAGCAGGATGCGCTTGTCGGCGTCCATCGCCAGATCGAGCGCACGGATCGACTTGTCGCGGCCGACGAACAGCGGGATGACCATGTGCGGGAACACCACGACGTCGCGCAGCGGCAGAACCGGCAGTTCGTGGGTTTCGGGAGTACTGCGTGGGGGCATCGTCGTTCCTCGGTGTGGCGCCGTCCGGCGGGGCGGCCCTGGCGGCCGTGCGGTCGCCCTGCCCCCGTTTATGGGGCGCGCCCGTCCGGGATGCAAGCGCGTTTGAATCGCCATATACGAAAGCGCCGCGGGCCCGGAGGCACGCGGCGCGTCGTGAAGCGGTCTGGGTCGGAAAACGCGGCCCTGGTGCGTCGCCGGAACGTTTCGTTCCGGCGGTCGACTCAGTCGCCGGACGCGACTTTCTGCTCGGTGGCAGGGGTCTCGTAGATCAGGTAGGGCTCGGACTTGTGTTCGATGACCGACTCATCAACGACCACCTTGCTGACGTTCTCCAGCGACGGCAGGTCGTACATCGTGTCGAGCAGCACCGATTCGACGATCGTGCGCAGGCCGCGTGCACCGGTCTTGCGCTTGATCGCCTTCTTGGCGATTGCCGACAGCGCGTCCTGACGGAACTCCAGCTCGACACCTTCCATCTCGAACAGCTTCTTGAACTGCTTGCTGATCGCGTTCTTGGGCTCGGTCAGGATCTGGATCAGCGCGGCCTCGTCCAGCTCCTCGAGCGTCGCCACGACCGGCAGACGGCCGACGAACTCTGGGATCAGGCCGAACTTGATCAGATCTTCCGGCTCAACGTCGGCCAACACCTTGCCGACTTCCGCCTTGCGCTCCGAACTCTTGAGCTTGGCGCCAAAGCCGATGCCGCTGGCGTCGGTGCTGCGCGCCTGGATCACCTTGTCCAGGCCGGCGAACGCGCCACCGACGATGAACAGGATGTTCTTGGTATCGACCTGCAGGAATTCCTGCTGCGGGTGCTTGCGACCGCCCTGCGGCGGCACGCTGGCGACCGTGCCTTCGATCAGCTTGAGCAGCGCCTGCTGCACGCCTTCGCCCGACACGTCACGCGTGATCGACGGGTTCTCGCTCTTGCGCGAAATCTTGTCGATCTCGTCGATGTAGACGATGCCCTGCTGCGCCTTCTCGGCGTCGTAGTCGCACTTCTGCAGCAGCTTCTGGATGATGTTCTCGACGTCTTCGCCGACGTAGCCGGCTTCGGTCAGCGTCGTGGCATCGGCCATCGTGAACGGCACGTTGAGCAGGCGTGCCAGCGTTTCGGCCAGCAGCGTCTTGCCCGAACCGGTTGGTCCGATCAGCAGGATGTTCGACTTCGCGAGCTCGACTTCATCGTTCTTGCTGCGGCTCTCGATGCGTTTGTAGTGGTTGTACACCGCCACCGCCAGCGTCTTCTTGGCCCGTCGCTGGCCAATGACGTACTGGTCGAGCACCTCAAGGATCTCGCGCGGCTTGGGCAGCGAACTGCGGGCCGACTGCGCCTTCTCCTCGAGTTCCTCGCGGATGATGTCGTTGCACAGCTCGACACACTCGTCGCAGATGAACACGCTGGGACCTGCAATCAGCTTGCGCACCTCATGCTGGCTCTTTCCACAGAAAGAGCAGTAGAGGATTTTGTTGCTGTCGCCGGAACGACCCTGACGGTCTTCGCTCATGCCTTGGCCAAATCTGTAATGCGGTTTCGTTTCGAGAATAGCACAGCGTCCGGCGCCTCCACTTGGAGCGCGCCGTCAAACAGATGCATGGTGAATCAATCGTTTAGCAGCGTCAGGCGGCCGTGATCGAGTCGTCGGGACGACGCTCGAGCACCTGGTCGACTAAGCCGTACTCGCGCGCAGCCTGCGCGCTCTTGAAGTTGTCACGCTCGGTGTCTCGGGCGATCGTCTCGTAAGGCTGGCCGGTGTGGTGGGCCATGATCTCGTTCAGACGCTGCTTCATCGACAGGATTTCCCTGGCGTGGATATCGATATCCGTCGCCTGGCCCTGGAAGCCGCCGAGCGGCTGATGGATCATCACGCGCGAATTCGGCAGCGCATAGCGCTTGCCTGCGGCGCCTGCCGACAACAGCAGCGCACCCATGCTGGCCGCCTGACCGATGCAGATTGTGCTGACGTCGGGCTTGATGAACTGCATGGTGTCGTAGATCGCCATGCCCGCCGTGACGATGCCGCCGGGCGAGTTGATGTACAGATTGATGTCCTTCTCGGGGTTTTCCGCCTCGAGGAACAGCAGCTGGGCGACGATCACGTTCGCCATGTGGTCGTCGATACCGCCGACGAGGAAGATCACGCGCTCCTTCAACAGGCGCGAATAGATGTCGTACGCGCGCTCGCCGCGGCTGGTCTGCTCGACCACCATCGGCACCAGGTTGAGGGCTTTCGTCTCGATGCTCATCAATCAATTCCCGTCGGTAGAGCGTCCGGCCCACATGGACCGGACGGGGTGCGCGAGGCTCAGCCCTGCGGGCCGATCGCGTCCTGGAAGCTCAGCGACTGCTCCGTGTGCTTGGCGCGCTCGGCGATCCAGTCGATCACCTGCTCTTCCATCACCCGGTTCTGCAGACCCGACATCAACTGGGGGTCGTTGCGGTACATCTCAATCACCTGCTGCGGCTCTTCGTAGGTCGAGGCGATCAGGCGCATCGTTTCGTTCACGCGCTTCGGGTCGAGCTTGAGCTGGTTGCGACGTGCGACTTCACCCACCAGCAGGCCCACCAGCACGCGCTTGCGCGCGGGCTCGAGGAACTCGTTGTGCGCGTCGTCGGCGACGGTCGGGTTCTGGCCGTTGCGACGGGCCTGCTCGACGGTCTGGCGCAGCAGCGACTTGGCCTCCGACTCGACCAGCTTCGGCGGCAGCTCGACGTGCGCGAAGGCTGCGACCAGCTGCTCGCCGACTTCGCGACGCAGACGGTTCATCAGCGCGCCCTTGAGCTCGCGCTCCAGGTTGCTACGGATCTCGGTGCGGAACTGCGCCATCTCGCCGCTCTTGACGCCGAAGCTGCGGATGAAGGCCTGGTCGACTTCCGGCAACTGCTGCTCGGAGACCTGCTCGACCTTGACGTGCACAGTGGCCTGCTTGCCGGCCAGCTGCGGCACCCGCCAGTCGGCCGGGAAGCTGACTTCGACTGCCTTCTCTTCGCCCTTGGCCAGACCGAGCAGTGCGTCCTCGATCTCCGGGTACATCGCGCCCGAACCGAGCACGGTGACGCCACGCTCGGCGCCTTCGGCCGGCAGACGGTCGTCACCGATCTGCGACCAAGTCTCGACGTCGACCGCGTCACCCTTCTGCGCGCCACGCGTCACCGCGCTCCAGCTGCGGCGCTGCAGGCGCAGGTTCTCGATCATGCGATCGATGTCGTCCTCGGCCACTTCCGCGGTGTGGCGCACCACTTCGAGCTTCTCGAGTTCGATGTCGCCGAAGTCCGGCACGATCTCGAAGGTCGCGGTGAATGCGAGCTCGCCCTCGCCCGCCTCGCCTTCCGGCGCGATGCGCGGCTGGCCGGCGATCTGCAGTTCGTTCTCGCGGATGGCCTGATCGAAGCCTTCGCGCAACAGACGGTCGAGTTCTTCGCCGCGGACCTGCTCGCCGAAGCGCTGCTCGACGACCTTGGCCGGCACCTTGCCCGGACGGAAGCCCTTGAGACGGGTGGTCCGCGCAATTTCGCGCAGACGGCCGCCGACCTGTGACTCCAGGCGTTCGGACGGCACGCGGAACGTCATCTTGCGTTCCAGGCTACCCAGCGATTCGACCGAAACTTGCATATCCACTCCTGCGCTTGCGGACGGTGCCGCATGACATCTGACTGTTGGGAATTGGTTCTGAACTCTGCCGGCCGCCTATTCCAGGGAGGCGGCGACGGAACGGACTAGTTTGGCGGATTCGGGGCGTGGCCGCCACCAGTGCGGGCGTCATGGCCCGAAGCGCGGTATCCCCCGTGAGAGCCTACCGGCATCGATCGGATCCCGCCCGACAGACTCGAAGCCGCAATCCGCGGACTGCGGGACACTACCCGCCGCCTGCCCCGTGCCCGCAAGGATCCGCCGGACCCGGGATGGTGCGAAAGGGGGGACTCGAACCCCCACGCCTTGCGGCACTGGTACCTAAAACCAGGGCGTCTACCAATTCCGCCACTTTCGCTTCGCGCCCGCCGCTGGCGAGCCGCGGCATGTTAGTCCACACCCGCTGTTTTGGCAGCATCCAATCGAAACCCCGCACGCAGTCCCGGACGCTTTCGTATCGCGGGTAGGCCGTCAAGGGTCAGCACCGCAGCTGCGACCCACTGGTTCGCACCCATGCGAACGCCATGTGCGTTGCGCATGGCCAGGCCTGCGCAGCAGGAGAACCGCAGGCTCGAATCGAACTAGAAAGCCTGAAACGAAGAACGCCCGGCAATGCCGGGCGTTCTTCGTGTAACTGGTGGGCCGTCAAGGATTCGAACCTTGGACCTATTGATTAAGAGTCAACTGCTCTACCAACTGAGCTAACGGCCCGATGAAGCGGGCGCGCATTGTAAAAAACTTTGCGCGCTTGGGCAACACCTTTCGTGTGTCACCCGGTGAAGCTAATGGGGTGGAAGACGGGATTTGAACCCGCGACCCCCGGAATCACAATCCGGTGCTCTAACCAACTGAGCTACATCCACCACAGAAAACGTGTCTCGTACCTTTGGGTCTTGGCGCGCCCGACAGGAATCGAACCTGTAACCCCCGACTTAGAAGGTCGGTGCTCTATCCGGTTGAGCTACGGGCGCCAGTGCGTCGAATGATAAACGCGGCTGGTACCCGATGGTCGGGGTAGAGGGATTCGAACCCCCGACATCCTGCTCCCAAAGCAGGCGCGCTACCAGACTGCGCTATACCCCGCCGGAACAAGCGGTCGAACCTGACCCCGACACGGCCAGAGCCGTACGAAGGGCGCAATTGTACGACCGCCGCGCGTGCTGTCAATGCAGTGCAGCATACGGATGCACGTGTATCCTCCCTTCCGATCCGAATCCATGGACAGACAGGGGCGAAACTCATGCGCAGCGGCAATCCGGCACTGAAGGAATCCACTTTCCTCGATCTCGCCAGCGGTAGCGTCGTGTCACGCGATGGCGAGGCGATGACCCTCAACGGCACCGTCAACAAGACCGGCTTTCTGCTGCTGCTGACGATCATCACCGCCGCTTTCGCGTGGTCGCAGGTCGAGTTCGGCGCCGACGGCCGTCCGCAGCCGGGCTTCGGCATGTACATGTGGGGCGGCGCGATCGGCGGCTTCATCCTGGCGATGGTCACGGTGTTCAAGAAGGAATGGGCGCCGGTCACCGCGCCGGCCTATGCGCTGGTCGAGGGCTTCTTCCTCGGCGCGATCTCGGCGATGTACAACTTCATGTACGAAGGCATCGTGCTGCAGGCGGTGATGCTGACCTTCGGCACGCTGTTCGCGCTGCTGTTCGCCTATCGCACCGGCCTGATCAAGGCGACCGAGAACTTCAAGCTCGGCGTCGTGGCCGCGACCGGCGGCATCGCGCTGGTGTATCTGGCGACGATCGTGCTCGGCTTCTTCGGCGTGTCGATCCCGCTGATCCACGAATCGGGCCTCGTCGGCATCGGCTTCAGCCTGTTCGTGATCGTCATCGCCGCGCTGAATCTGGTGCTGGATTTCGACTTCATCGAAACCGGCGTCGAACAGGGCGCGCCGAAGTACATGGAGTGGTACGGGGCGTTCGGCCTGATGGTCACGCTGGTGTGGCTGTACATCGAGTTCCTGCGCCTGCTGTCGAAGCTGCAGCAGCGCTGAGCCGCCCCGCCCCACAACGCAGAAGGCGCCCGGATCGGGCGCCTTTTTTGTGCGTGGTGCTTTTTCCGCGAAATCAGCTCCGCGTCGTCGGCGCTTCGACAGCGCCTGTGTCCTTGCGGCCCGGCCAGAGCATGAAACCGATGGTCACCACGGCGAGCAGCCAGCAGTAGTGCACGCTGCCGGCGAGCGCGAGCGGCGAGACCGACGCGAGTGAGGCGGCCAGCAGGATCTGCGCGCCGTACGGCAGCACGCCCTGCGCAACACAGGCAAAGATGTCGAGCACGCTGGCCGCGCGTCGTGGGCTGATGCCGTGCTTCTCGGCGATATCGCGCGCGACGCTGCCGCTGACCAGAATCGCGACGGTGTTGTTGGCGGTGAACACGTCGGCCGCGGTCGACAACGCGGCAATGCTGAACTCCCCCGAGCGCCTGCTGCGACGCCCACGCGCGAATTTCGCGATCAGCTGCGCCAGCCAGTCGAGGCCGCCACTGGCCTTGGTCAAAGCGCCCAGGCCGCCGATCAGCAGCGACAGCAGCAGGATTTCGACCATGCCTTCGAAGCCGGTCCAGATATCGCCGACGAACGGCACCACGCCGTAGTCGTCGGCGAACACCAGACCGAAGCCGCCGGCCAGCACGATGCCCAGGCCCAGCACGATCAGCACGTCGACGCCGGCCAATGCGAGTGCCAGCACGATCACATACGGCAGCATCAGCCACGCGGAGGCGCTGGTTTCCGATTCGATCGGCGAGGCGCCGCCCATTACGCCGAGCAGCACGACGGTCGCCAGCGCCGCCGGCGTTGCGATCCTGAAATTTTCGCGGAACTTGTCGCGCATCTGCGCGCCCTGGGTGCGGGTCGCCGCGATCGTGGTGTCGGAGATCACCGACAGGTTGTCGCCGAACATCGCGCCACCGATCACCGCGCCGACCACCAGCGCGCGATCCAGGCCCGAGGCCTCGGCGACGCCGAGCGCGATCGGCACGACGGCCGCGATCGTGCCCATCGATGTACCGATCGCCAGCGAAATCAGCGCCGACAACACGAACAGGCCCGGAAGGATCAGCGGCGCAGGAATCGCCGACAGGCCGATCGACACCACCGCATCCACCGCGCCGATCGCGCTCGACACGTAGGCGAACGCACCCGCCAGCAGGAAGATCAGACACATCAGCACGATGTTGGGGTCACCCATGCCGCGCAGCAGGATGTCCCCGGCCTGCAGGCCGCGGCGATGCGCGATCCAGGCGGCGAGCGCCAGCGCGGGCAGGATCGCGACCGGCGCGCGCAACTGGTAGAACCCCATCGCCTCGCCCTGCGCGGTGAAGTACAGCCCGGCGCCGAAGAACAGCGCGAGGAACAGCAGCAGCGGCGTCAGCGCAAGCGCGCTGGGGCGGACGGTCATACGAAGGGATTCCGGAGGGGGCGGGCGTGTGCGCATTGTGCGCAGGATGCGCCGGCCCGTCATGACGACCGGCAGGATGGCCTGCAACGAAAAACGGGACGCCGAAGCGTCCCGTTCTCGTCGCCGCGTCGCCGCTACACGGCGCGCGGGAGATTGCAGGCCTGCCTTACAGGCGCGCGGCGATCGCCTTGGCGAAGGCCATCGTGTTGCCGGTGCCGCCGAGGTCCGGCGTCACGCCGTCCTTAGCATCGAGCGTGGCGACGATCGCCCTGCGCAGGCGTTCGGCCTGCTCCGGTAGCGCCAGATGGTCGAGCATCTGCGCAGCAGCGAGCAGCAGCGCGCAGGGATTGGCGACGCCCTTGCCGGCGATGTCCGGCGCCGAACCATGCACGGCCTCGAAGATCGCCGCATCGGTGCCGATGTTCGCGCCCGGGGCCAGGCCCAGACCGCCGACGAGGCCAGCGCACAGGTCGGAAATGATGTCGCCGAACAGGTTCGTCGTCACGATGATGTCGAACTGCTCGGGACGCATAACAAGCTGCATGCAGGTGTTGTCGACGATCATCTCGTTGGCTTCGATGTCCGGATACTCGGCCGCCACTTCGCGCGCGACCTTCAGGAACAGGCCAGAGGTGCTCTTGAGGATGTTGGCCTTGTGGACGATCGTGACCTTCTTGCGACCGGTCTTGCGCGCCAGCTCGAACGCGTAGCGCACGATGCGGTCCGACCCCTTGCGGGTGATGCGTGTGATCGACACCGCGGTCTCGCCGTCGGCCGAGGTTTCCTGGCCTTCGCTGATGTACGAACCTTCGGTGTTCTCACGGATCGTGATGAGATTCACGCCATCGGCGAAACGCGAGCGCGTGTTCGGGAACGAGGTCGCCGGACGCACGTTAGCGTAGAGGTCGAACTGGCGACGCAGTTCCACGTTGATCGAGCTGAAGCCGCCACCGACTGGCGTGGTCAGCGGGCTCTTGAGCGCGATCTTGTTGCGGCGGATCGATTCGAGCGTCGCAGCCGGCAGCAGTTCGCCGTGCTTTTCGAGCGCCATCAGGCCCGCGTCCGCGTCTTCGTAGGTGAGGCCGAGCTGCATCGCGTCGAGCACGTGCAGCGTCGCGTCCATGATCTCCGGGCCGATGCCGTCGCCGCGGATGACCGTAATCGTGTGCGTCATGTGGGGTGGGATTCCGTGCGCAGGGACGACGCGCAATGCGCGCCGTCGGGTGAAGGGGAAACCCGCTCATTATGCCCGAGGCGCCGATCCCGACCCAAACGCAGGCCCACCGCGTGCGATTCCGGCGCCGCGCGCGACGCATCCGGCGTGCCCCGAAAACACATTCAGTCGTGCGCGTGGGCCCCCGGCACGCCGGCGTCGCCCTGCTCCAGGCGGTCGAGGAAATCGACGGCGCGGCGCATGTGCGGGATCACGATGCTGCCGCCGACGACCAGGCCCACCGAGAACGTCTCGAACAGTTCTTCGCGCGTCGCACCGGCGTCCTTGCACTGCGCCACGTGGTAGCTGATGCAGTCGTCGCATCGCAGCACCATCGAAGCCACCAGACCAAGCAGTTCCTTGGTCTTGAGATCGAGCGCGCCCGCCTGATAGGTCTGCGTGTCGAGGGCGAAGAAACGGCGCACGACCTGGTTGGGCTCGGCGAGGATGCGCTCGTTCATGCGCTTGCGGTAAGCGCTGAACTCGGCGACGCGGTCGTTCTCGCTCTCGCCGCTCATGCGCCTGCGCCCTGGATCAGCGGCAGGAATCCGCCCTTGCGGTGCAACGCCATCATGTCGTCGTAGCCACCTACATGGGTCTCGCCGACGAAGATCTGCGGCACGCTCGTGCGACGCGCGAGCGCAACCATGCGTTCGCGCTCCGCGACGTCGAGATCGATGCGGACCTCGCGCCAGTCCAGTCCCTGACTCTTGAGGAAGGTCTTGGCGGCGACGCAGAAGCCGCAGATCGCACTGGTGTACATCACGATCTCCGGCGCGGCGCCGGACGATGCGGTGGTGGGGGAATCGAGGGTCACGGCAGTCTCCGGAAACTTGTCGGGCGATTGTCGGTCACATGGGGGTGCGGCGCCGTGTTTTCCATGCGGCGCCACGTACCGTCGCCTTAACATGGCATTCATGCCTTCCGCGCATGCCACCGGCATGCTGCACCTTCGCCGCCAGACCCGAACGAGCCGATGCGCCGAACCCAGACGCTCCACCGCCCTGCCCGCTTCGCCCTGTTGCCGCCGATCGCGGCGCTGGCGCTGGCGACGGCCGCGGTGTGCGCGCCGGCGCAGGACACGCGCCTGCCGGACATCGGTTCGTCCGCCGGCACCGTGCTCAGTCCGGCGAAGCAGTCCGAATACGGCCAGATGCTGCTGGCGCAGCTGCGCCACTACAACTACGTGCTGGAAGATCCGCTGGTCGATGGCTGGCTGCGCGGCACCGGCAATCGCCTCGCCTCGTCGAGCGATCAGCCGCAGCAACCTTTCACGTTCTTCATGATGCGCGACCGCAGCATCAACGCTTTCGCGACCCTGGGCGGCTATATCGGCATGAACGCCGGTCTGGTGCTGGCGGCCGAGACCGAGGACGAAGTTGCCGCGGTGCTCGCGCACGAAGTCGCGCACGTCACCCAGTCGCACGTGCTGCGCGGCGTCGAGCGCGCGCAACGCGACCAGATGCCGATGCTGTTGGCAATGCTCGGCGCGATCGCAGTCGCCTCGCAGAGCGGCAGCAATTCCTCCGACGATGCCGCGATGGCGGTCATCGCCGGCGCGCAGGGCCTCGCGATACAGCGGCAGATCGACTACACGCGTTCGAACGAATCCGAAGCCGACCGGCTCGGCATCCGTACACTGTCGCGCGCCGGTTACGACCCCGAAAGCATGGCCTCGATGTTCGAGCGCATGCAGGCGGTGTCGCGCACCAACCAGGGCGGCGATCGCGAGCGGGTGCCCGATTACCTGCGCACCCACCCGGTCACCACCACGCGCATCAGCGAGGCGCGCGACCGCGCCGAGCGAATGGACCGCGACACCGTGCAGGTGACCACGTCGACACCGGAAGGCACACGCACCGAACGCGTGCCGGTGAGCCCCGGCGCCGAGGCGCCTGCGCGTGGATTCGGCAATCCGATGTTGCCAGTGGATTTGCGTCTGCCGGCGAATGCGCTGTCGGGTATCGACGGCACGGCATTCGGTTGGGCGCGCGAACGTCTGCGGGTGCTCAGCGCCAACACGCCCGCGCAGGCGGTACGCGAGTACGAGGCGATGCGCCGCAATGGCACGTTGACCGATGCGCAGCGCTACGGCCTGGCCGTCGCCCGCCAGCGGCTCAATGAACTCGACGCCGCGGGCAAGACCTTCGGCGAACTGCTGGCCGAGTATCCGGGCGATGTCTGGCTGACGCTGGGCGTGGCCGAGACCGATGCGCGCGCCGGCCGGATCGCAGCCGCCGACCAGCGCTTCGAGACCCTGATCGACCGCATGCCGCGCCATCCGGCAGTGGTGCTGACCTATGCCGCCGCACTGGCCGAGCGCAATACGCCCGAAGCCGGGCTGCGCGCGCAGGCGATCCTGCGGCCGCTGCTGAATTCCTCCGGCGGCGATCCGGCGTTCCAGCGCGCCTTCGCCCGGGCCAGCGAGACGGCCGGCGATCCGGTCCGCGCCGGCGAGGCCTGGGCGGAAGCGGCGGTGCTCGGCGGCCGGCCGGAGCAGGCGCTGATCCAGCTCAATACGCTGAAGAAGCGCGAGGATCTGGACTATTACGCACGCACCCGCATTGATGCGCGGATCGCGTCGATCACCCCGACGGTGCTGGAGCTGCGGCGCCAGGGCATCCGGGATGAGGATCTGCGGCGGCGGTAAGTCGAAGGCTGTGGAGCGGTCGGCGCGACTGATTCATGTCCTGCCCTCACCCGACGCGCGATGCGCGTCGACCCCGCATCAAGTCCGGGGGCAGGCCTTCTCCCGGAGTGAGAGGTGCTGGCGTGCTGCGACGTCTCCTGACCGCGCCTCATGGCACCGGGCCGCGCCTGTCGCCAAACCGTCACAAAACTGTCGTGTAATGGCGCCATCCCACCGGCGCTATGGACCGATCCATGCAGAAACGCATCCTCATCGTCGATGACGAACCGGCGATCCGCGACATGGTCGCCTTCGCGCTCCGCAAGGGCGAGTTCGAGCCGATGCACGCCGGCGACGCGCGCGAGGCGCAGTCGGCGATCGTCGACCGTGTGCCGGACCTGATCCTGCTCGACTGGATGCTGCCCGGCACCAGCGGCCTGGAACTCGCCCGCCGCTGGCGCAAGGACGCGCTGACCCGCGACATCCCGATCATCATGCTCACCGCCCGCGGGGAGGAGAACGATCGGGTGGGCGGCCTCGAAGCCGGCGTCGACGATTACGTCGTCAAGCCCTTCTCCGCCCGCGAACTGCTGGCGCGCATCCGCGCGGTCATGCGCCGCGCCTGCGACGACGACGAGGACGGCAGCGTCACCGTCGGCGCCCTGCGCATCGACGGCGCCGCGCACCGCGTGTTCGCCAGCGACGCCCCGGTGACGATCGGCCCGACCGAGTACCGTCTGCTGCACTTCTTCATGACCCATCCCGAACGCGTCTACAGCCGCTCGCAGCTGCTCGACCACGTCTGGGGCGGCAGCGTCTACGTCGAGGAGCGCACGGTCGACGTGCATATCCGCCGTTTGCGCAAGACGCTCGAGCCGAGTGCGCTGGATGGCATGGTGCAGACGGTACGGGGGTCGGGGTACCGGTTCTCGGCGTCGGTCTGATAGGCCCCACGTACGAAGTGGGTGGTCTGCGTTTGATCTTCGCGACGCCGCACTGCGCATCGAACACCCGGAGGGCGGCGGGCATGGATGCCCGCCGTTTTCCGACCGAGCCACGATGGCGAGTCGAAAAATGCCGGAACGAAGGACTGGCCGGGTTTGCTCTGTCGGGGCTGGCCCTTTTCTTTGGTTCCGTTTCTTTGACTCGCATCTTCAATGCTCGCCCCTTCGGGGCCGGCTGCGCCGTTCGCACTACGTGCGTAGGGCCGGCAAAAGAAGTGAACCCGCTCGCCGCGAGGCGAGTGGAAGCGTTTGATCTTTCTTGTATCGCCGTTGGCGAAGAACGAAGAGCAACGTCAGACGCTTTCGTCTGCTGGCGCGGCCGAGTTCATTTCTTTTGGTTGACGCCCACGCGCGCAGCGCGAACGGCGAAGCCGGCCCCGGAGGGGCGAGCATTGGAAATGCGAGTCAAAGAAACGGAACCAAAGAAAAGCGTCTCCCCGACACGTCCACAGCCCGCGGCGTCGCGCTTACCGGGATTTTCCGACTCGGCCTCCTGCCTCGGTCGGAACGTCGCCCATCCATGGGCGCCGCCCTCCGGGTCTGCATCGGGTGCGCGACGTTTGGTTCCTGGCACAGCAAGAGCAACAGCAACAACAAAACCAGAAGCACCATCGACATCCTGATTTCTTACGCCAACCTGTCACCTGACATTGCCTAGACTCAACGACATGCCACCCCGCATCCATGCCGCCTGGACCCGCACGCTGCTGCAGCTCGTTGCCGTGCTCGGCGTGGCGGCCGTGCTGGGCGCGCTGGCTGGGCATATCTGGATGGCGCTGGCGGTTGCGGCGCTGGGTGTGCTGGCCTGGCACTACTGGAAACTTTACGACCTGCTGACGCGCCTGACCTCGCGCAGCCGTGTGCCGCCGCCACAGGGAGATGGCGTGTGGCAGGAGACGGATCGCATGCTGCACCGGGGACAACAGGACATGCGCGCGCGCAAGCGGCGTTTGATTGCGATGCTGCGCGCGTATCGCGCGGTGGCGGCGGCGCTGCCAGATGCGGTGATCGTCGTCGACCGCAACAGCCAGCGCATCCAGTGGTTCAACCGCGCAGCGACCAGCCTGCTGGGGCTGCAGATGCCGCGCGATGTCGGCAAGCCGGTCGGCGATACGCTGCAGCCGTTGCCGGTCGCGCACTGGCTGGCGCAGGGACGCCGCGCGGAGCCGATGCTCGATGTGCCTTCGCCGCACTCCTCGGGCACGCGCCTCGAATTGCGGCTGATCCCCTACTCCGACGATCTGTGGCTGCTGCTCGCCCGTGACGTCACCCGGATCATGAAACTCGAACAGATGCGTCGCGACTTCGTGGCCAACGTCTCCCACGAGCTGCGTACACCGCTGACCGTGGTGCACGGCTATCTCGACATGCTCGACCCGACCGATCACCCCGAATGGGCGCCGATGCTGTCCGAGATGCAGAACCAGTCGCAGCGCATGACCCAGCTCGTCGAGGATCTGCTCACCCTGTCGCGCCTGGAAGCGCAGGAGGGGATCGGCGATGAGATCGTGTCGATGGCCTCGATGCTGGCCACGTTGCGACGCGAACTCGAAGTACTGAGCCAGGGGCGGCACACGATCGCGGTCGAAGACAGCTCGCCGACCGACCTCGTCGGCTCGACCCGCGAACTGCACAGCGCGTTCTCCAACCTCGTCAGCAATGCGGTGCGCTACACGCCGGCCGGTGGCCGCATCACCATCCGCTACGCGCCGCTGGCGAGTGGCGGCGTCGCGCTGTCGGTCGAAGACACCGGCTACGGCATTCCGGCCGCGCACCTGCCGCGCATCACTGAACGCTTCTATCGCGTGTCGACCAGCCGCTCGCGCGAATCCGGCGGCACCGGCCTTGGCCTCGCCATCGTCAAACATGTGTTGCATCTGCACCAGGCGCGCCTCGAGATCGAGAGCGAAGTCGGCGCGGGCAGTCGCTTCGCCTGCCATTTCACCGCTGAGCGCGTCCGCGCTCGCGACACCCAGTATTTCGGAGCCACCGCATGAGTGCCACACGTCCCCGTGTGCAGAAAGCCGCGAAATCCGCCCGTGGTCCTGAGCCTGTCGACGCGTCGAACGAGCCGGTCGATCCGCTGCGCGACCCGGCGCTGTATCTCAACCGCGAACTGTCGCAGCTGGACTTCAACTTCCGCGTGCTGGCGCAGGCGCAGGACGAGTCGGTACCGCTGCTCGAGCGTCTGAAATATCTGTGCATCGCCTGCACCAACCTCGACGAGTTCTTCGAGATCCGCGCCGCGACGATGCATCACGCGCAGGACTTCGGTGTGCCGCTGCCGCCCGACGGACTGACGCCTGCCACCGTGCTCAAGCGGATCCACGAGCGCACCGCGCAGCTGGTCGAGGCGCAGTACTCGTGCTGGAACCAGGTGCTGCGCCCCGCGATGTCGGAAGCCGGCGTACGCGTGCTGGGCCGCGAGCAATGGACCGCGCGCCAGACGCGCTGGCTGCGCGCCTACTTCCGTGACGAGGTGATGCCGGTGCTGTCGCCGCTGGGCCTCGACCCCGCACATCCGTTCCCGAAGATCCTCAACAAGTCGCTCAATATCGTCGTCGTGCTCAAGGGCAAGGACGCGTTCGGCCGCGTGGGCAATCTCGCCATCGTCCGCGCGCCACGCTCGCTGCCGCGCATCATCCAGCTGCCCGAAAGCATCTCCGGCGGCGAGTACGACTTCGTGTTCCTGTCGTCGGTGCTGTCGGAGTTCGTGCACGAGCTTTTCCCCGGCATGGACGTCAAGGGCGCCTACCAGTTCCGCGTGACCCGCAATTCCGAACTGATCGTCGACGACGAGGAAGTCGAGAATCTCGCCCTCGCCCTGCGCGACGAACTCGCCGGTCGCGGCTACCTGCGCGCGATGCGCCTCGAAATTTCGGCCAAGTGTCCGAAACCGATCGTGCGCACGCTGCTGCAGAATTTCGATCTGCCCGAGAACGCGGTCTACCGCATCGACGGCCCGGTGAATCTCAACCGCATCAGCCAGATCTTCGATCTCGTGCAGCGGCCGGACCTCAAGTTCCCGCCCTTCCAGCAGCGGCTGCCCAAGGGCACCGATGCGATGTTCGAGCTGATCGCCGACGGCGACATCCTGCTGCATCACCCCTTCGACTCGTTCGCGCCGGTGCTGGAGCTGATCAAGCAGGCGGCCGAAGACCCGAACGTGCTGGCGATCAAGCAGACGCTGTACCGCACCGGCAAGGACTCGGGCATCGTCGAGCACCTGATCCAGGCGGCGCGCAACGGCAAGGACGTGACCGTCGTCGTCGAACTGCGGGCGCGCTTCGACGAGGAAGCCAATCTCGGCCTCGCTGATCGCTTGCAGGAAGCCGGCGTGCAGGTGGTCTACGGCGTGGTCGGCTACAAGACTCACGCCAAGATGCTGCTCGTCGTGCGCCGCGAAGGCCGCAAGCTGCGTCGCTATGTGCATCTGGGCACCGGCAACTACCACGCCGGCACTGCGCGCGTGTACACCGACTTCGGTCTGCTGACGACCGATCCGGATATCGCCAATGACGTGCACCTGCTGTTCCAGCAGATGTCGGGCCTGGCGCCTGCGATCGGGCTCAAGCGTCTGCTGCAGTCGCCTTTCACCCTGCATGCCGGTGTGATCGCACGCATCGAACGCGAGACCGCGCATGCGAATGCGGGACGGCCGGCGCGCATCGTCGCCAAGATGAACGCCCTCAACGAGCCGCAGGTGATGCGTGCGCTTTACGTGGCTTCGCAGGCCGGCGTGCAGATCGATCTGATCATCCGTGGCGCCTGCGCGCTGCGTCCTGGCGTGCCTGGCGTGTCGGAGAACATCCGCGTGCGTTCGATCGTCGGTCGCTTCCTCGAGCATCACCGCGTGTACTGGTTCGCCAACGACGGAGACCCGGACCTGTTCTGCGCCAGCGCCGACTGGCTGGAGCGCAATCTGCTGCGCCGTGTGGAAACGGGCTTCCCGATCCTCGATCCGGAGATCGCGGTGCGCGTGCGTAGCGAGTCGCTCGACAACTACCTGGCCGACAACCTCAACGCCTGGGAACTGCGCGAGGACGGTACCTACGACAAGATCGTGCCGGACGGCGACACGATGCCGCATTCGGCGCAGGGCTGGCTGCTCGCACATCTGTGCGGCTGAGCGGGTGGCGCGGCATGCATTAACATGCCCGCTCCCCCAACGCCGCGGTCGCGTCCTGCGCCCCGGCATCCAGGAATGCCATGACCGGTCATGACACGCTCGCGCTCGCCGAGGCACTGACGGTACCGCTCGAAGACGGCGAGATGCTCGCCGCGATCGACCTGGGCTCCAACAGTTTCCACATGGTCGTGGCCCGCTACACGCTGGGCCAGCTGCGCGTCGTCGATCGTCTGCGCGAGACCGTGCGCATGGCCGAGGGCCTCGATGGCCGCGGCGGTCTCAATGCCGATGTGCGCCAGCGTGCATTGCAATGCCTGTCGCGTTTCGGCCAGCGCATCCGCGACATTCCGCCGCAGCGCGTGCGCGCACTCGCCACCAACACCGTACGCCGGCTGTCCGCGCCGCAGGCCTTTCTGGTGCCGGCGGAAACCGCACTGGGCCACGCGATCGAAGTGATCTCGGGCCGCGAAGAAGCGCGCCTGATCTATCTCGGCGTCTCCCACGCGCAGCCGCCCAAGCCCGGACAACGGCGCCTTGTCATCGATATCGGTGGCGGTTCGACCGAATGCATCATCGGCAGCGGCTTCGACGCGCTGGAGCGCGAAAGCCTGCAGATCGGTTGCGTCGCCAGCACGCGGCGCTTCTTTCCCGGCGGTAAGCTGTCGAAGAAGCGCTGGCGCGAAGCGCTGGCGGAAGTAGCCGCGGAATTCCAGCAGTTCGCGAGCACCTATCGCGCGCTCGGCTGGCAGGAAGTGGTCGGCGCCTCGGGCACCAACAAGGCCATCGGCGAGATCTGCGCGGCGATGAAACTGACCAAGGGCGCGGTGACGGCGCAGGCGCTGCCGATCGTGCGCGACACATTGCTGCAGGCCGGCAATATCGATGCGATCGACCTGCCCGGTCTGTCGGATGATCGCCGGCCGATCATCGCCGGTGGCGTGCTGGTGCTCGAAGCCGCGTTCCAGGTGCTCGGCATCGATCGCATGCAGGTCAGCAAGGCCGCGATGCGCGAAGGCGTGCTGCGCGACATGCTTGGCCGCGGCGGCAGCGACGATCCGCGCGAAAGCTCGATCGCCGCGCTGGAACAGCGCTACGGCATCGACCAGGCGCAGGCCACGCGCGTGGAGACGACTGCACTGCGCCTGTTCGACCAGGTCGCGCGCAGTTGGAGCCTCGACGGCGACGATCTGCGCATGCTGGCCTGGGCCGCGCGCGTGCACGAGCTGGGCCTTGTGATCGCGCACAGCCAGTACCACGTGCACGGCGCCTACGTGCTCGAACATTCCGACATCGCTGGCTTCTCGCGCCAGGAACAGCTGTTCCTCGCGACGCTCGTGCGCTGCCAGCGCCGCAAGGTCGGCAAGTCCACGTTCGAGGCCCTGCCCGATCGTCTGCTGCAACAGGCGCGTCGCGCCGCCGCGCTGCTGCGGATCGCAGTGCTGCTGCATCGCAGCCACGAGGCCGACGACATCCCGCGCCTGCAGGCGACTGCCGACGGCCCGCTGCTGCGTCTGAGCCTGCCGCGCCAGTGGCTGGATGCGCGTCCGCTGCTGCGCACGGATCTGGAAGGCGAACCCGACGACATGGCCGCGCTCGGCATCACCCTGGCGCTCACGGCGGACTGAGTCCGCCAGTTCCGAAAGTGCGTGACCGGTATCCGGTCACGCTGTCACCGAAGCGTCAAACCCCGGTCATCGAAGCGGCATCGTCCGCCCGCAAGCTGCGCACAACCAGCGACCGGACCGAACGATGCGCTACGCGATCGTCACCGACACGTACCCGCCCGACATCAACGGCGTGGCCCTGACGCTGCAATCCTACGTCCGCGGTCTGCGCGCACGCGGACACGCGGTCGAGGTGATCCGCCCGGCCCGCGCCGGCGAACCACCAGGCTCAGATGCGCAGTCGTTGCGCATCCGTGGCCTGCGCGTGCCGCGCTATCCGGGGCTGCGACTCGCCCTGCCTGCCGGACAACGCCTGCGTACCCGCTGGCGCGCCGCGCGCCCGGATGCGATCTACGTCGCCACCGAAGGCCCGCTGGGCTGGTCTGCGCTCAATGCCGCGCAGACGCTCGACATTCCGGTCGTCACCGCATTGCACACCCGCTTCGACATCTACATGGGCGCGTATGGCGTGCCGTGGCTGCAGCCGGCGGCGCTGTCGTGGATGCGGCGCTTCCACGCCCGCGCCGATGCCACGCTCGTCGCCACCCAGGCACTCGCCCTCGAACTGCGCGACGCGGGCATCGGCCATCCGGTCGTGCTGTCGCGCGCAGTCGACTGCGCGCAGTTCGATCCCGCGCGGCGCGATGCGAACCTCCGCGCGCAATGGGGCGTCGACGAACACGGTCTGGTCGCGATCTACGTCGGCCGTATCGCCGCCGAGAAGAACCTGGGTCTCGCGGTGCGCGCGTTCCGCGCCCTGCAGGCCGAGCGACCGGACGCGCGCATGGTCTTCGTCGGCGACGGTCCGGAACGCAACGCACTGCAGGCCGCGAATCCGGATTTCATCTTCAGCGGCTCGCAGCGCGGCGACGATCTCGGCCGGCACTTCGCCAGCGCCGACCTGTTCCTCTTCCCCAGCCGCAGCGAGACCTTCGGCAACGTCGTGCTCGAATCGATGGCCTGCGGCGTGCCGCAGGTCGCTTTCGACCACGGCGCAGCGACCGAACACCTGTGCGACGGCTTCCAGGGCGCGCGGATCGCCGGTGACGATGAAGACGCGTTCGTGACCGCCGCGGTCGCGCTGGCGCAGAACCCGTCGGCGCGCCGCGCGATGGGACTCGCCGGTCGCGAGGCGATGCGCCGGCTGACGCCTGCGCACGTCGCCGACGATCTCGATGCGCTGCTGTCCGGCTTGCGCAGCAGCGCGCCCGATGCGCGCACACCGCTTCCCGCCCCGACCGATGCCGAGGATGCCGATGCACGCGCCGCCGCGTAGCCGACTGCTCCACCACGACACCGGCTGGTGCCTGCGCGCCAACCGCGCCTGCACCCGGCTGTGGATCCGCCGCTACTTCTCCACCGTCAGCCGCCTCGGCGACGGCGTGTTCTGGTACCTGCTGATGGCCGCGCTGGTGCTGATCGACGGCGTCGACGGACTGGTCGCCGCGACGCACATGGCCGCCACCGGCGCCGTCGCGCTGCTGCTCTACAAGTCCCTGAAGCGCTGGACCAAACGCCCCCGCCCCTTCGCCGCCGACGGCCGCATCCACGCCTGGGTGGCCCCGCTCGACGAGTTCAGTTTTCCGTCCGGACACACGCTGCACGCGGTGTCGTTCTCGATCGTTGCGGTGGCGTGGTATCCGATGCTCGCCGGCGTGCTGGTGCCGTTCGCGGCGAGCGTGGCGGTGTCGCGGGTGGTGCTGGGCCTGCACTATCCGAGTGATGTGCTGGCGGCGACGGCGATCGGGAGCGCGCTGGGCGCCACTTCGCTCTGGGTGGGTGGTGTCATCTGATCCGACTTGATATTGACGAAGCAACGCTCCGCTTTTCCGCTTTTCCGCTTTTCCGCTTTTCGCTCTCCAGATCGCCGCCGTGCAGCCCACAGACCCGTAGGGCGCCGCACATGGATGTGCGGCGTTTTTCGACCGAGCCAGGATGGCGAGTCGAAAAATCCCGTAACGAATAACTGGCCGGATTTGCTCCGTCGGGGCTGGCCGTTTTCTTTGGTTCCGTTTCTTTTGGGCCAGCAAAAGAAATGAACCCGCTCGCCGCGAGGCGAGTGGAAGCGTTTGACGTTGCTTATCCCCCCGGAGGCGAACTCACAGGCGTAGATCAAACGCTTTCGTCCGCTGACGCGGCCGAGTTCATTTCTTTTGGTTGACGCCCACGCGCGTAGCGCGAACGGCGCAGCCGGCCCCGAAGGGGCGAGCATCGTAGATGCGAGTCAAAAAAACGGAACCAAAGAAAAACGTCTCCCCGACACGTCCGAAGCCCGCGGCGTCACGTTCAATGGGATTTTCCGACTCGGCATCCTGCCTCGGCCGGAAAACGCCGCACGTCCTGTGCGGCGCCCTCCGGGTAAGTAACGACCGCAACGGCGGATCGGAGATCAGAAGCAAGTCTCTCGCGCGATTGGCGCTGGAGCGAGCGCTAAGCGATCGAATCAAACGACGACAACACCGCTCTCGCCAACGCAGGCCGCGCTTGCCCCACCCAATCCCGATCATTGTCGACCTGCGCATCCACCCGTGCCGCTTCCAGCGCTTCGACATCGACATCGGCAATCGCCCAGACATCCGCGTCGCCGGTCTCGACCAGCACCCCGTCCGACGGAAACCCCACATCCATCGGCGCGAACAGACCGGCGCTACCGGTGTTGACGTCAAGGATCGGGGTCCAGGGCGCATCGCCCGCCGTTACCGACTGGGCGACGAAGCAGCGGTTTTCAAGCGCTCTCGCAAGGCAGCCGACACGCACGCGGGTCGCGCCGGCCGCGGTATCGGTGCAGCTGGGCACCAGCAGCAGGCGCGCGCCGGCTTCCCATTGGGTACGGGCCGGCAGCGGGAACTCGATGTCGTAGCAGATGGCGATGCCGGCGCGCACGCCGCCGAGGTCGAAGACCTTGAGCGTATCGCCGGGTTCGATCACGCCGGTCCTCTTCTCGAAGCCGGTCAGCTGCAGCTTGTCCTGCCAGCCGTGTCCGCCGTCGGGCGAGAAGATGTCACTGCGGTTGCGATACCGGCCGCCGCCGATGTCGACGAGGAAGGAGCCGGCCACGATGTGCAGGCCGGTGTCGCGCGAGGCCGGCGAACAGGGTGAGCCAGTCGTCGCGGTAGCGCTGGACCGCCGCCAGCGAAGCGCGCGTGTCGCTGCGCACGCTGTCGTCGAAGGTCGCGGCCAATTCCAGCGCGAGGTACTCGGGCAGCACGGCGATCTGTGCGCCCTGCGCGGCGGCGTCGCCGAGCAGCCGACGCTGATGCGCAGCGAAGGCATCGAAATCCGGCGGCATGCCGATCGCGTAGCGTGCGGCGGCGACCCTCATGCACTGGCTTCCAGCGGACGGGTCCAGAACGTCATCGGATGTGCCACGTCGCCGACATCACGCTCGTCCCAGCGCAGCAACATGGTCATGCCCGGCTGCCGCACGTAGCCGCGCTTGTGCCAGAACACCTCGTTGTCATGGTGATCGGCGGGCCGACGCGGATCGTCCTCGGCGCGATCGACGGCGGCGAATGCGGTCATGTCGAAACCGCCGTATGCGCGTGCGTGGGCTTCGCGCAGATCGAAAAACTGATGGCCGATGCCGTGTCCACGCCACTGCGGCAGCAGCACCGACTCGCCGAAATAGAAAACGCGGTCGACAGCGACATCCTGATCGACGAACGGCGCCTGGAACTCGGTCGTGTCATCGGCCAGCGGCAGACCGGTCGACGCGCCGACGACGCTGTCACCATCGAACGCAAGCACGAACACGCTGCGCGGCGAGCGCGCATACGCGGCCAGATAGTCGCGTTCGTAGTCGGCATCGCCAGCGTAGAGATACGGCCAGTCGTGGAACACGGCCATGCGCAACTGCGCGACCGCATCGAGCCAGGGGTGCATCGCATCGCCCGACAGCGTGCGCACGGTGGGAGCTGAAGACGTCATGCAGGAAGTCTGGCATGCGTGCAGTGGGCGCTTCGTATGCGCGGTGGAACGCAGCGTGGCCGCAGGCATGCCCGCGGCCACGTGCGCGCGATCGAGGGATCAGCGCGGCGGCAAAGGCGGCGGTGTCGCCGTCGGCGTGGCGGCAACCTGGTACCAGTCGACCCGGCGCGTCACCAGCATGATTGCAGCGAGGATCGCGAACAGCAGGCCCGCGCCCAGCACCAGCGCGTTGTCCTCCGACACCAGCAGGCCGTACAGCGCGGCATACAGCAGGCCCAGTCCGGCCGCGAAACCCAGCCCGCGCACGCGGCTGCGCAGCACAGCGCTCAGATACACGCCGATCAGCCCGATGCAGGCGCCACTGGCGGCGAGGTAGGCCCAGTCGAAGGCGATGTGCTCCGACAGACCGAGCAGCAGCAGGAAGAAGATCGCCAGCGCCAGACCGACCAGGCCGTACTGGATCGGGTGGATGCGCAAGCCGCGCAGCATCTCGAACATGAAGAACGCGGTGAACGTCAGCAGCACGAACACGATGCCGTATTTGCTGGCGCGGTCAGCGCGCGTGTAGGCATCCACCGGGTCGACCAGCGAGATGCCGAGCA
Organism: Luteimonas sp.; assembly: GCA_045810015.1. GTDB lineage: Bacteria > Pseudomonadota > Gammaproteobacteria > Xanthomonadales > Xanthomonadaceae > Luteimonas. The sequence continues at coordinate 48,011 of JBJMWR010000018.1, read as the reverse complement.
CGTCCACGCCCGCATCGCCATGTCCGCGTAGCAGCGATGCGGTGCCTGCATCGGCTCGCGTGCCGTTGCGGTACTGCAGCTGCGCGTCGCTGGCCAGCGAGGACACCGCCCATTCCGCGTGGAAGCCATTGTTGCCGACCTCACGGGCGCGCGGCAGGAAGCGGCCGTTGAACTGCGGATGGGGCCATGCGGAATCCAGCGTGACGCGGTTCTCGTCGGCCAGTGGCACGACGGCCAGCGTCTCGGCGCCGGTGAGCTCGAAGTCCAGCACTGTGCGCAGCCGCAAGGGCGCGCCGGCGAGTGCGGGGCGCGTCAACAGACCATGCACACCGGTGCCGCCGTCGCCGCCCGCGCCCTGGTGCAGCGCGATGCCGGCGCCGTCGACGCGCAACTGCGGCGTACCGCGCAGGCCGCGCACGTCGGCGACGGTGTAGCCGATCCACGGCGTGCCGATCTTCCGCGGCGGCACGCCCTCGGCGTCTTCGGGAATCCGCACGTCGAAGTCCGCGGACAGCTGACCGCCGAGTGCATACATGCGCACGTCGTGCAGGCCGAGCTGGCGCAGATACGGCGACATCGTGCCGGTCATCTCCATCGTCTTGGGAAAGAACGTCCAGGCGCCGCTGCGGTCGCGCCAGACGCGGCCGGTCGATCGGCCCTGGTCATCGGTCTGCTCGACTTCGACGCGCTCGGTATAGGGCACGACGAGCACCGGCGCGCTCAGGGTCTGGGCGCCCGCCTCGCTCGAGGCGATGCGCGCGACCGCGGCGGCGCGGTGCTGCTCGCGGTCCTGGATCACGACGCGAATCAGCACCAGCGGTATCAGGATCGCCAGGCTCAGCCCGGCGATGATCAGGATCTTCAGCATCAGTCGCATCGCGACGCTCCGTGTTGGGATGCGCGTAGACTGCGCCGCCTGCGTGGCGGCACGCGGGCGGCTGTGTGAAGCGAAAAAGAAGTCTCAGCCTGTGGTCGGCAGCGGCAACTCGACGATTGCGCGCGTGCCGCCGCCTTCGCGGTGTTCCAGTCGCACGGTGCCGCCGTGCAGCGCCGCGACCTCGGCCGCGAACGCCAGCCCCAAACCACTGCTGCGACTGCGCCCGCCGGGGCGAGGCAGCGAGAAGAAACGCTCGAACACCCGCGGCAGCGCGTAGTCCGGCACGCCGGGGCCACGATCGGCCACGACGATCCGCAGCTGCGCGCCGTCGCTACGAGCCGTGACGTCGACCACGCCGTCGGCCGGCGAAAAGTCGCAGGCGTTGTCGACGAGGTTCGACAGTAGCTGTCGCAACAGGAAGGCGTCGCCGCGGATGCGCAGGCCTGCCATGTCGCCGGTGTCCACCCGCAGCTGCACGCCGCCATCCGCGAAAGGCGCGACGGCCGCATCGATCAGGGTGCGTACGTCGATGTCGGTCGGCTGCTCGATCCGCTGGCGATGCTCGACCGCGGCCAGCGCCAGCAACTTGTCGATCATCTGCGCCATGCGCTCGCTCTGTTCGCGCACGCTGGTCGCGAAGCGCGCGCGGTCGGCCTCGGGCAAGGGCGATTCGAGCAACTCGGACGCACCACGCACCGCCGCCAGCGGCGCTTTCAGTTCGTGGGTCAGCGCATGCACGTAGCGCTCGACGTACTGCTTGCCCTCCAGGCGCTCACGCATGGTCTCCAGGGCGCGGCCGAGGTCGGCGAACTCGCCGGCCGAATCGGGCAGCGTCGCCCGCTCGCCGGCGGTCACCTTGTCGGCATAGCGGCGCAGACCGCCGAGCTGGCGCGACAGCCACCACGCCGCGAGCAGGCCGACCGCCAGCGCAGTGCCGAGCAGCAGGAAGCCCCAGCGCAAGATCGTGCGTTCGCTGCGGGCGATGAAGGGCGCGATCGCGCTGTTGGGCTTGGCCACCGTCAGCACGCCGACCACACGGTTGCCATCTCGGATCGGCGCGGCGACGTGCATCACCGACGTGCTGTCGTCAGCCGGGTCGGTGCGCGTGGAGCGCGCGCCGTATTGGCCGCGCAGGGTCAGCAGCACATCGTTCCAGCGCGAATAGTCGCGACCGAGATCACGACCGGCCGAATCGAACACCACGATGCCGTCGGCGTCGGTCACGTAAACGCGGTACTCGGCCTGCGCCTTGCGGAAGCCCCAGATGTTGCCGCCGATGTCGCGTTCGCGCAGTGCGCGGACGCGGGTGGCGAAGCGGCCGTCGTCGATGCGCCCGGCGAGAAAGTCGTCGGTCGCCAGTTCCGCGAGTACGTTGGCGGTGTCGGCCAGCGTGTCTTCCATTGCCTGGCGCACACCCGGCTTGATCTCCTGGGTGAAGACGCGCATCAGCAGGAACGCCGCCAGCGCGACGATCAGGAAGTAGCCCAGCAGGATGCGCAGGCCGATGCGCAAGTCAGTCGAGATCCAGCGAGTAGCCAATGCCGCGATGCGTGCGCAGCGGATCGGACTCGGGCGCGACTGCGCGCAGCTTGCCGCGCAGAGTTTTCACGTGGGTGTCGACGGTCCGATCCCCACTGTCGAGCGCGTCGCCCCAGACCCGCTCCATCAACTGCATGCGCGACAGCACCGCGCCCGGCCGCGCCAGCAGCGCGGCCAGCAGACCGTACTCGTAACGCGTGAGATCGAGCGCATGCCCGTGATAGCGGATGCGCCGGCCTTCGGCGTCGTGTTCGAATGCACCGTTGCGCGTCGCCTCGCCTTTCGCCGTGTCGGACACACCGCGACGCAGGACCACCCGCACACGCGCCACCAGCTCGCGCAACGAAAACGGTTTGGCGATGTAGTCGTCGGCACCGAGATCAAAGCCGAGGACGCGTTCCGATTCCGCTGCCTGCGCGGTCAGAAAGATCACCGGCAGCGGCGCTGTGCGACGCAGTTCGCCGCACAGCGCGAAGCCGCTGATGTCGGGCAGGCCGACATCGAGGATCGCCAGATCGAATGCGGTGTCGACGACGGCCGCCCGCGCCTGCTGCCCGTCGAGACAATGGCGCACCGTGTGGCCGTCGGCCTGCAGCGCATAGACCACGGTCTCGGCGATCGCGATTTCGTCTTCGACCAGCAAAATTCGCGACATCGTCGAAGAGGCTCGCGCAGATCAGTGTGGAAAGGCCGACGCATGCCGCGTCCGGAAGCGGTGCATCACAACGTCATCTGCGGAATCGGCGTGCTTCTCGGGATGTCGCGACGGCTGGAATTGCCGAAACAGCTGCAGCCTGAGCTGACGTTCCACTGCGTCAGGACATCTTGTGCGTCCACCTTGAAGTTCTGCGTGCAATCCCAGTTCTTCCACGTGACGATTCTTGAACCGTCCCGGTTCTCGAATGTGGAGGATGGCGCGCCCCAATCAGCCACGATCTCGTCCAGACTGGATCCGACCCACGACGCCATGTTGTCGTTAATGGTCCTCACTCGTGGACCAAACAGCATCTTCGTAGTCGCGCCTTCGCAGACGCCCAGACCCTTGCCATCATTGGCGAAGCTCACAGCTCCTACCGATCCAAGCAGCGCAATTCCAACCAGAATTCCTGCGATTCCACGAGATGCCATATTCCATCCTCCATGACAGGCGACAAGCCAGCCTGTGCGCGATCTTCCGCGCTTCAGTCCTCCGGCTCAAGCACCGCACGCGGGGACCGGAATGTACAACGCATTCCGACCCAACCTCGTTCCCAGCCCCGCCAACCGGCAACCTCGACACGATGAATTACCAACACGCCTTCCATGCCGGCAACCACGCCGATGTCCTCAAGCACCTCGTGGTGCTCGCGATCTGCGATGCGCTGACGGCCAAGCCGGCGCCCTGCTTCGCGCTCGACACCCATGCGGGCGGCGGCGTCTATCGCCTGCGCGAGGAGCGTGCCCGGCGCACCGGCGAGGCCGACGACGGCATCAGCCTGCTGCTGGCCACTGCGCCGAAGCAGCCGCTGATCGCGCGTTATCTGACGGCGGTCAACGCCTGTCGGGTCGAGCACGGCGCGGATGCCTATCCCGGTTCGCCGTGGCTGCTGGCGCATGCCTTGCGCGAGCAGGACCGCATTGCCTGCTTCGAGACCGAACCCGCGGCAGCAGGCGCCCTGCGTCGGGCGCTGGGCGCCGATCCGCGCGTCGCGATCCATTCGGGCGACGGCTACGCGGCGTTCAAATCGCTGCTGCCGCCGAAGATCGGCGACCAGCGCTTCAATCGCGGTCTCGTGCTGGTCGACCCACCCTACGAGGCGCAGGCAGCCGAATTCGAGATCGCCCTCAAGGCGATGCGCGAGGGGCTGACGCGCTGGCCGCAGGGCATCCAGATGCTGTGGTATCCGATCAAGCAGCGCCGCACGCTGACGCCGTTCCTGCGTTCGGCCGCCAAGCTGCAGACGAAATCCTCGCTGCTGGTTGAACTGCTGGTGCGCGCCGACGACTCGCCGCTGCGCATGAACGGCAGTGGCCTTCTGATCCTCGATCCGCCGTGGCAGCTGGCGACCGCGCTCGCGCCCGCGCTCGACGCGTTGAAGGGTGCCATCGGCGAAGCCGGCGCGGACACCCGATTGCACTGGCTGCGCGAGCCGGCCTGAACGCTGCACGTCGACCTGTCGCATGAATGGGGAAACTTCGCGTAAGCGGCGCGACCCCTTCACGGTTCGTGAATAGACGGTCCGGGTAAGGTCAGGCAAATCCGTTCACACATGACTTTCGATGACCGCACGCAACCGACTTCCCCCGTGGCACGAGGAGATCCGCCTCGCCAATGGTCGCCAGGTGCTGATCCGCCCGATCCGTCCGGCCGATGCCGAGCCGCTCCGGGCGTCGTTCGCGCTGCTCGAGCCCGACGAGGTCCGGCAGCGGTTCCTGTACGCGAAGGCGGAGCTGTCGCCCGAAACCGCGAACCGCCTGACCCAGCCGAACCCGAAGTCGGAATTCGTGCTGGTCGCCGCCGAGCCCTACACGCCCGGCGACGCACTGGTGGGAGCGGTGGCCCGCGCTGCCGTGTTGCCAGGCACGCGCCAGGCCGAGTTCCACATCCTGGTCAGCCATTACGTCGCCGGCATGGGGCTGGGCCGGCACATGCTCCGCCGTCTGGTGCGCTGGGCCAAGGGCAAGCGCCTGGAGCGGATCTTCGGCGACGTGCTGGAGGAGAACGAGCCGATGCTTGCGCTGGCCAAGTCATTGAGCTTCCAGCAGCAGGCGGTCGAGGCGCCCGGTATGGTCCGGGTGTCGCTCGAACTCAAGCGCCAGGTCGTCGACACGACGCCGAACGTGCGGCTGGGCTGACTTTCTGACCCGACCGCGCCGCTCGGCGGCGCGGTTCCGTCTTGCACCGTCGCAGGTTCTGCGACGCGCTCGTCTAGACTTCACACCCTGATTCGCGCCGGCCATGTGGCTTTCGGCGCTGCCGTTGTTTTGTGTTCCGCCATCCGGATCTCTCCATGCCGCACGCCGTCACCGCTTCGCCTCCCCTGCCCACCGCCGGTCATGCACGCGCCTGGTGGCGCGCGCCCGCGAGTCGCAGCGCGCTGGCGTGGGCGGTGCTGCAGGCGGCGCGGACGCACGACGGCCCACTGCTGCTGGTCGCCCGTGACAACCACGGCGCGCAGCAGCTCGAACACGATCTGCGCACGCTGGGCGGCGACGATCACGATCTGCCGGTGGTGCCGTTCCCGGACTGGGAGACCCTGCCCTACGACCGTTTCAGCCCGCATCCGGACATCGTCTCGCAGCGCCTTGCCGCCCTGCACCGGTTGCCCTCGCTGAAGCGGGGCATCGTCGTGGTGCCGGTGCAGACGCTGATGCAGCGGCTCGCGCCGGTCCGGCATGTGTCCGGCGCGAGCTTCGATCTGGATGTCGGCCAGAGGCTGGATCTGGATGCCGAGAAGCGCCGGCTCGAAAGCGCGGGCTATGCGCACGTGCCGCAGGTCCACGATCCGGGCGATTTCGCCGTGCGCGGCGGCCTGCTCGACGTCTATCCGATGGGCGCCGACCAGCCCTATCGCATCGAGTTGTTCGACGATGCGATCGAAACCATCCGCGCCTTCGATCCCGAATCGCAGCGCTCGCTCGACAAGATCGCCGCGCTGCGCATGCTGCCCGGTCGCGAAGTGCCGCTCGACGATGCCGCGACCGCGCGCGCGATGGATACGCTGCGCGAGCGCTTCGACATCGATACCCGCCGCAGCGGTCTGTACCAGGACCTCAAGGCCGGCGCCGCGCCGGCCGGCATCGAGTACTACCTGCCGCTGTTCTTCGAGGCGCCGCGCCGCGCGCTGGTCGACAAGGGCGATGCGCCGTTATCGACGGCCACGCTGTTCGACTACCTGCCGGCGAACACGCTGCCGGTCATCGACACTGGCGCGTCACCGGCCAGCGACCATTTCTGGACCCAGCAGGTGTTGCACCGCTACGACCAGCTGCGTCACGACATCGAACGACCGCTGCTGCCGCCGGCCGAACTCTGGCTCACGCCGGACGCGCTGCGCGAGCGGCTCAACCAGGGCGCGCGTGTCGAAGTCTGCGACGCCGAACATCCGCGTCACGCGCAGGCGTCCGCGCTGGGCGACCAGCCTGCCCCCGACCTGCCGCTGGCCGCCCGCGACCACACGCCGGCCGATGCGCTGGTGACCTTCCTCGGCAGCTATCCGGGTCGCGTGCTGATCGCCGCCGATTCCGCCGGTCGCCGCGAAGCGCTGCTGGAAATCCTGCACGCGGGCAAGTTGCGCCCCTCTGTTCTGCAGGATTTCCCGGGCTTCATCGCGGATACGGACACCAAATTCGCCGTCGCGATCGCGCCGCTCGACAACGGCTTCGCCCTCGATGCGCCGCAGCTGACGGTGCTCACCGAGCGCCAGCTGTTCCCCGAACGCGCCGCGCAGCCGCGTCGCCGCAAGCGCGCCGCGCGTGATCCCGAAAGCATCATCCGCGACCTCGGCGAACTCAGCGAAGGCTCGCCGATCGTCCACGAGGATCACGGCGTCGGCCGCTATCGCGGGCTCGTCGTGCTCGAAGCCGGTGGTCAGCCGGGCGAATACCTCGACATCGAATACGCCAAGGGCGATCGCCTCTACGTGCCGGTGTCGCAGCTGCATCTGGTCAACCGCTATTCGGGCGCCTCGCCGGAAACCGCGCCGCTGCATTCGCTCGGTGGCGAGGCCTGGACCAAGGCGCGCAAGAAGGCCGCCGACAAGGTGCGTGACGTCGCCGCCGAACTGCTGGAAATCCAGGCCAAGCGCCAGGCGCGCGCCGGCCTCGCGCTGGAAGTCGACCGCACGATGTACGAGCCGTTCGCGGCTGCGTTCCCGTTCGAGGAGACGCCCGACCAGCACGCGGCGATCGAAGCGATGATCCGCGACCTCGGCTCCAGCCAGCCGATGGACCGTGTGGTCTGCGGCGACGTGGGTTTCGGCAAGACCGAGGTCGCGGTGCGCGCGGCCTTCGTCGCCGCCGCGGCCGGCAAGCAGGTCGCGGTGCTGGTGCCGACCACGCTGCTCGCCGAACAGCATTACCGCACGATGGCCGACCGCTTCGCCGACTGGCCGATCCGCGTCGAGGTGCTGTCGCGCTTCAAGAGCACCAAGGAGATCAAGACCGAGATCGGCAAGATCACCGACGGCACGCTCGACGTCATCGTGGGCACGCACCGGCTGCTGCAGCCGGACGTGAAGTTCAAGGATCTGGGCCTGGTCATCGTCGACGAGGAACAGCGTTTCGGCGTGCGCCAGAAGGAAGCGCTCAAGGCGCTGCGCGCCAACGTGCATCTGCTCACCCTGACCGCGACGCCGATCCCGCGCACGCTCAACATGGCGATGGCCGGCCTGCGCGACCTGTCGATCATCGCGACCCCGCCGGCGCATCGCCTCGCGGTGCAGACCTTCGTCGTGCCCTGGGACGACGCGCAGCTGCGCGAAGCCTTCCAGCGCGAGCTCAGCCGCGGCGGCCAGGTGTACTTCCTGCACAACGATGTCGAGAGCATCGGCCGCATGCAGCGCGAACTGGAAGAACTGGTACCCGAGGCGCGCATCGGCATCGCCCACGGCCAGATGCCCGAGCGTGAACTCGAAAAGGTGATGCTGGATTTCAACAAGCAGCGCTTCAACGTGCTGCTGTGTTCGACGATCATCGAGTCGGGCATCGATATTCCCAATGCCAACACGATCATCATCAATCGCGCCGACAAGTTCGGCCTCGCCCAGCTGCACCAGCTGCGTGGCCGCGTCGGTCGTTCGCACCATCGCGCCTATGCGTATCTGGTGATTCCCGACCAGCGTTCGATCAGCAGCGATGCGAAGAAGCGGCTGGAAGCGATCGCCTCGATGGACGAACTCGGCGCCGGCTTCACCCTGTCGACCCACGATCTGGAGATCCGCGGCGCCGGCGAACTGCTGGGCGAAGGCCAGAGCGGGCAGATGGCCGAGGTCGGGTTCAGCCTCTACACCGAGCTGCTGGAACGCGCGGTGCGCAGCATCAAGCAGGGCAAGCTGCCGGACGTCGACGACGTGGACGCACGCGGCGCCGACATCGAGCTGCACGTGCCCGCGCTGATTCCCGAGGACTATCTGCCCGACGTGCACACGCGCCTGATGCTCTACAAGCGCATCAGCAGTGCGCGCGACATCGACAAGCTGCGCGAGCTGCAGGTCGAGATGATCGACCGTTTCGGTCTGCTGCCCGATCCCGCGAAGCATCTGTTCCAGATCGCCGACCTCAAGCTGCAGGCGACGGCGCTCGGCCTGCGCAAGCTGGATCTCGGCGACAAGGGTGGCCGTGTGCAGTTCATCGAGAAGCCGAAGGTCGATCCGATGGCAGTGATCCGCCTGATCCAAGGGCAGCCGAAGCACTACAAAATGGATGGGCCCGACAAACTGCGCATCACTCTCGAGCTGCCGGACGCCGAGACGCGCATCCAGGCCGCACGTGGGCTGCTGATCGCGCTGGCGCCGTCGCAGGCTGCACAGTGATTCACCGCAAGGTCTGATCGCTCAGCGCGGTGCTTCGGCCGTGCTGGACAGGATCAGCTCGGCGAGCCGCGCGTAGTCGCCGCCGAAGTGGTGACCGCCGGGCAGCGTGCGCACGGTGACGTGGCCCGGCGGCAACGCTGCGCAGGTCGCGTCCGTATCGCCCTCGCCTTCGATGCACAGTGTGTGTCCGGCCGACAGACGCAGCACTTCCGGCGCGATCTCCAGCGCATCGTCGTCGCCGGCCGACAGCCAGTTGCCGACGTGGAACTCGAACGACGCGCGCTTGCCCAGTCCCATCAGCACCGTGTGTGCAACGGTCGCGCGCGTGGACGCCGGCAGGCGGTTGACCGCGAACGGCAGCACGTCCGCGCCCTGCGAGTAGCCGATCAGCAGCACCTGCGGGCGCTGCCAGCGCGCGGCATACGCACGCACCACACGATCCAGATCGCGGGCGAGACCATCGGCTGTCCGCGCGGACCAGAAGTAGCGCAGCGAATCGAAACCGACGACCGGAATGCCACGCGCGGCGAGCGCGGCGGCGACTTCGGCATCGAGGCCCGCCCAGCCGCCGTCGCCGCTGAGCAGTACAGCGAACACCGGCTGCGCGGCGCCGGTGGCGGGCACCTCGACCAACGGCAGGTCACGCACGTCGGCCGGCGGTGGCGGAGGCTGCCTGCGCGCCGACGCGGTGGCGAACGCGCCCACCGCCGCGACCAGCGGCGGCAGCGCATCTCCATGCGCGCGCGCCGCGGCGCCATCGATGTTGGCGGCGAACGCCCGCAATTCCGGCAGTTCGCGCGCATCGCCCAGCGCCAGCCACGGCGTCGCCAACGTCGGCACCGCCTCCAGCGCTACTGTCTTCGACACCGGCGTCGACGCCTTGAACAACGTGCCCGCACCCTTGCACGGCGGCTTTCCGAGCGCGAGCAACGGCAGCGCGCCGCGCGTGATCACACCGGCGAACACACCACGATCGGCCTGCGCGGCCATCGCATAGACGATCGCAGCACCATCGCCCTGCCCGACCAGCACCGGCGGCCGGTAATCCGGCAGCCGCGCGTAGCCCTGCAGCCAGTGCGAGAGATTTTCGAGATCGCCATCGGGGAAGGCGCAGGGACCGGTGTCCTTGGCGAATGCGGCCTGCAGACGGGTCACGTCGATCGCGGCGACCAGCGCACCGTCGCGCGCGAGCGCTGCCGCGGTCGCGGTGTCGTCGCCCGTGCCGAGCAGCAACACGGTGTGCGTGGCCGGCTGCGCCGGACGCGTCAGCGCGACGTCGTGGAAGAAGCCGTGGCTGACGCGTTCCTGCGCGGCCGCAGGCAACGCGCACACCAGTGCGAGCACGCAGATCCACAGCAGTCTCATTTCGACAGCACTCCACGATAGCCACCGGCGATCAACGCCGCGGCGTCCGCCAGCACCAGCAACGGCGCCACGCCGCCGGGCGTGGCCAGGTAGCGCGCATCCCACTGCGGATCGAACTTGTCCTTGAACGCGCGCAGGCCGCGGAAGTTGTAGAACTGCTCGCCGCGCGCGAACAGCAGCCGGCCCATCCGATGCCAGTTCGGTGCGAGCGCGTGCGCGGCCATGCCCGACAGCGGCGCCATGCCGAGGCCGAACTGCACGTAGCCGGCATCGGAGAGATGCTGCAGCAGGCGCGCGAACAGGAAATCCATCGTGCCGGGCGGCGCATCGGGCAGATGCCGCATCAGATCGATGCTGGCTTCGGCCTCGCCGCTCGCAGGCTCACCGGCGACCAGCAGGCTCGCGAACGCGACGATCCGCTCGCCATCGCGCACCACCGCGACCGGATTGCGCGAGATGTACTCGGGATCGAACGCGCCGATCGAGAAGCGTTTCTCTGCAGCGCGATGCTCGCCGAGCCAGGCATCGGACACCGTGCGCAAAGCCGGCACCGCGGCCGGCACGTCGGCGACGTCGATGATCGCGAAGGTCAGTCCTTCCCGCTCCGCCCGGTTCACCGCAGTGCGCAGATTGCCGCGGCGTTTGCCCTGCAGGGAGAAACTGGCCAGCGGAACACTCGCGTACTCGCCGAGCTTGAACAGCCGCAGGCCGGCATCGAGATACAGCGGCAGCGCGTCCTGCCCGACCTGGTAGAAGCAGCCCCGCGCACCGGCATCACGGGCGTGTTCGAGAAAGCGCCAGACCAGTTCCGGCCAGGATTCGCGCGGGCCCACCGGATCGAACAGCGCGATCCACGAGCGTCCCTGACGGCCGTACATCAGGAAGGCATCACCGGCGTCCGAGAACAGCAGATGCTTGTCGCCGGTCAGCACCAGGCCTGCATCGGCCTGCGACTGCGTGCGCAGGACCGCCTGCGCCTGTGCGAGCTGTGCGGCATCGGGCAAGGGCGGCGCCGGCATGCCCGGCCGCACCAGCTGGCGCAGCGCCAGCACCAGCGCGACCACCGCGACCGCGACCATCGCGCGCAGCGAGCGCGGCGCCTCGCCCGACACCGCGAACTGCCACCACAGCTGATGGCCATAGGCGACATCGCGATAGGCGAAGAACAGCAGCCCGGTCACGACGATGCAGATCACCGCCATCGCCAGCAGCCAGCCACCGGTGAACGGCACCGCCAGCAGCGAGGCCCGGCGCTTGAACGAGCGCCGCGACGCGAGCAGCGCGACCAGCAGGGCCGACAACACGGCCGCTTCGGTCAGCGCCAGTCCCTTGGGCAAGGCGAACAGCAGCGCGAGGGCCACCAGCAGGACGGCCGCCCACCACGCAGCATCGAGTCGGCGCAGCAAGGCGCGCGCGACGAACAGCAGCAGCACGCCGATGATCGAACTGAGGAAATGCGCCGCCTCCACCAGCGGCAGCGGCAGCACCTGCAGGGTCTGCAACGCGCGACCGGTCGCCGGCGTCGCGCCCGAGACCAGCAGCATCACCGCCGCGACCAGGGTGGCGGCGGCGAGGACACGCGGCGCCAGTCCGGACAGGAAGCGCCGCGCCGGCGTCGCCAGCTGTCCGGTCTCGTGGATGATCAGCACGCCCAGCGCGATCAGCAGCGGCAACACGTAATAGACGAGGCGATACAGCACCAGCGCGCCCGCGAGTTCGCCGGCCGGCACGCTGCTGCCGAGCGCGACCAGCATCACCGCCTCGAACACGCCCAGCCCACCGGGCACATGGCTGATGACGCCGATGACGACGGCCGCGGCATAGAACCCGAGGAAGGTGGCGAATCCGACGGCGCCTTCGGGCAGCAGCAGCCACAGCACCGCAGCCGCCGCGGTGATGTCGAGCACCGACAGCGCCAGCTGCGTCCAGGCGAGTCGCGGCGAAGGCAACCGCACGCGGCCGATGCGATCGCGCACGTGGCACAGCGCCAGCACCAGCAGCACCGCGGCCAACGCCGACGCGCCGCAGACCGCGACCGCCCAGGCCGGCAGACGCAGCAGTGGCGCAAGTGCGGCGGCGTCCCACCACAGACCGGCGCCGCCGACCGCGCATGCGCCGAGTCCGAACACCAGTGCGTTGAAGACGATCGCGCGCGAAACGTCGGCAGGCTCCACACCGGCCGCGCCGTAGAGCCGCATCCGCACCGCGCCGCCGGTGAACACACCGAGCCCGATGGTGTTGCTCAGCGCATACGCGACCAATGCGGTCTTGGCGATCGTGCGCGGCGGCACACGGGCGCCGACGTAGCGCAGTGAACTGGCGTCGTAACCGACCAGCGCGGCGAAGCTCACCGCAGTTGCGAGCACCGCGAGCGCGATCCGCGTGCCGGGCGTGGCCTCGATCGCGGCGACGATGTCGTCATAGCGCAGTTCGTGCCAGAAGCCGCGCAGCGCGAACACCAGCAGGGTGCCGATCGCGAGTACGCCGACGACGATCGCGATCCGACGCAGGGCATCGGCATGCGCGAGCACGCGCGCGACCAGTGCCTGCAGCGAACGCCGGGACGACAACGCCATGCGAACCCCTCGCCAGCGCCCTCACACGATTGCGGGGCGCAATGGCGGCGGAGCATACACCTGCGGCGCAGGGACGGCGTCGCCGCAGGATCCGTCGCCTGCGGTTCCCGCTGATGCGGTTCAGCGGGCGCCGCGATCGATGGACCAGCAGCGCGCAGCGCGCCTCAAAGCCGCGAGAACGACCAGGACTGCATGCGCCCGTCGCGGTACGGCATCACGCCGTGGAATGCGCGCGGATCGGTGTCGAACACCAGCGGCAGGAACTGGCGGTCGCCCTCCCACAGCGGCAGATCGAGGATGCGGTCGACGTCGACCCACTCCAGGGTGCCTTCCGGATTCGAGGTCATCGGCGTGCCCTCGAACGCCTCGATGACGAACAGGAAGCCCAGCCAGTCCTCGCCATGCTTGCCGAAGCCGGGCCAACTGATCGTGCCGCGCAGCGTCATCGCCTCACAGGTGATGCCGGCCTCTTCCATGATCTCGCGGCGCATGCCGGCGACGACATCCTCGTCCGGCTCGACCTTGCCGCCGAGGCCGTTGTACTTGCCGAGATGGTGATCGCCGGGCCGCGCATTGCGATGGATCATCAGCACCTGGCGGCGGTCTGGCGAAAGCACGTAGCCGAGCGTGGCGACGATCGGGGTATAGGGCATGAGAACGGCGTCGACGATTCCGGAAGCCGGTCATTGTAACGAGGCGGCGATCAGAGCCCGATGGCTGCGACCGATCCTCTAGCCCCCACATATCCTCGAACCCGTCGTCCCAGCGCGGCTGCGCCCCGCCCTGCGTTCCCGTGAGTGGAGGACACAGCGAAAGTGGATCCCGGCGTGTGCCGGGATGACGGCGTCCGGTTTCGACATCACCGGACGGGACATCCGCTACCCGCGCATCGCGCGCATGCGATCCAGCACCGACTTCAGCGCCAGTGGCCGTACCGGTTTGGGCAGCAGCGACAGACCCGTGGCGAGCGCGTCGCTGCGGACCGTGCCGGTATCGTCGGCGCTGACGATCAGCGTGGGCCGCTCGCCGAAGCGCGCGGCGAGGCGCGTGTGCAAAGCAATGCCCGTGTCGCCATCGTCGAGGTGGTAGTCGAACACCCACAGGTCGGCCGTCATCTGCGTCAGCGCATGCCCAGCCGCATCACCATCGGCGACCGCGTCCACGCCGCAGCCCCAACCCCGCAACAGCGTCGCCAGTGCCGCGAGCGCTGCGGGATCGTTGTCGACGACCAGCACGCGCGCGCCGGCGAGTCCTGCGCGAGTCGGCAGCGGCGCGGCTCGATCGGCATGCGCACCGGCGACCGCGATCGAGAACGCCGTCCCATGCCCGGTGCGGCTGCGCAGCGCGATCGGTGCCTGCAGCAGATGCGCGATGCGGTCTGCGATCGCCAGGCCCAGCCCGAGCCCCTGCCCGGCCGCGCCTTCACCGCGCCGGAACTCTTCGAAGATCACGGCCTGCTGCGCATCCGCAATGCCCGGCCCGGTGTCGTGCACCTCGATGCGTACCTGGCCGTTCACGCGGCGCACGCCGAGCAGCACGCCGCCGCGCGATGTATAGCGCACCGCATTGGCCAGAAAGTTCTGCAGCACGCGCCGGAGCAGTTGCGGGTCGCTGTCGACCCAGGCGCGGCTGCGCACATGGCGGAACTGCAGGCCACGCTCGGCCGCGAGCGCAGCGAACTCGGACGCCAGCGGTTCGAGTACGTCCGCCAGCGGAAACGCGCGCGGTTGCGGCACCAGACCGCCGGCCTCCAGCCGCGACATGTCGAACAGACCCGTCAGCAGATCGCTGGTCGAATCCAGCGCGCCGCGAATCTGCCGCAAGCGCGGTTCCACGTCGCCCGGCAGTTGCTGCGACAGTGCATCGGTGAACAGCTGCGCCGCGTGCAGCGGCTGCATCAGATCGTGACCGACGGCGGTCAGGAAGCGGGTTTTCGCCAGGTTCGCGCGCTCGGCCTCGCGGCGCGCCAGATCAAGGCTGTCGGTGCGCTCGGCGACGCGCTGTTCCAGCGTCTCGTTCGACAGCCGCAACGCGTGCTCGGTGTGGCGGAATGCGGTGACATCGGTGAAGGTCGCGACGAAACCACCGCCAGGCATCGTGTTGCCGCGGATCTCGATGACCTGCCCGCCCGCAAGCCTGCGTTCTGCGACGTACGGCGTGCCTGCGCGCATGTGGCGCAGGCGTTTGTTGACTTCGGCCTCGATGTCCACCGCGCCGATCAAGCCGGCGCCGACGTTGTGCCGTACCAGCGCTGCCACTTCCACGCCCACGCGCAGCAACGATGGCGGGTAGCCGAATAGTTCTGCGTAACGCGCATTCCACGCGACCAGCCGCAGCTTGTCGTCGACGACGCTGATCCCCTGGGTCATGTTCTCCAGCGCCGCTTCGAGCACGCGCTGGTTGAAGCGCAAGTCCTGCGAGGCCTCGCCGACAATCGCCGCGACGGTGTCGAAATCAGGGCCGGCATCGCGCCGCGCGGCGTCGAGCAACAGACGCGCGGACGCCGCACCGAGCACGGCCGACAGTTCGCGTTCCATCCGCGCCTGCACGCGCCGCGGGACGGGTCCCTGCGCGGGCGCGTCCTGCAGCAGTTCGTCCACGCGCGCACTCGACAGGAAGCGCCGGCCGGCGCTCGCAAGGGTCTGCCGGCTCGCACCGGGACGCCGCCGCCGCGCGGCCGCAGTGTCGGGTGACTGGCGCAGCGACAACAGCAGCGTCAGCGCGACGCCGACGAACAGGCTCGCGCCCACCGCGCGACCGAGCCGGCTCCAGCCGGTGAGTCCGAACAGACCATCGGGCAACAACCACGCGAGCGCGGCCGGCCAGGCCTGCAGCCACGTCGACGCATCGCCGGCGAGCATGGGCACCAGCATCACCCAGGCCCAGGCGCCGAACGCGGCAAGTACGCCGACCAGTGCGGCAAACGGCGGCGTCTGCGGACGCAGCACCGCGAAACCGAGCGCCGGCACCAGGGTGGCCAGCGCCGAAAACGAGACCGCGCCGACATCGGCCAGCGCGTCGTTGCCGCTGACCATGCGGCTGTAGATCCAGCCCAGCAGCATGATCGCGACGATCACCCCACGCCGCAGCATCAGCAACGCGCCGCGATGATCGTCGCCATCGCCGCGCGACCACGCGCCGCGCAGCAGGCCCGGCGCGAACCAGTGGTTGCCGATCATCAGGCTCAGCGTCAGCGTACTGACGATGACCATGCCGGTCGCCGCGCTCAGGCCGCCGAGAAACACCACCAGCGCGAGGCCCTCCTGCCCCATCGCCAGCGGCAACGCGAGCGCGTACATGTCCGACGACACCGAATCGCCGAGCAATGCACTGCCCGCACGCGCGAGCGGCAGCATCGGCAGCGCGATCAGCAGCAGGTACAGCGGGAAGCGCCAGCGCGCCGCGCGCACGTGGGATTCGTCCCGGCACTCCACGACGCCGACATGGAACTGGTGCGGCATGATGAACATCGCCGCCGCCCCCAGCAGTACGAGCGGCACGAAGCCACTGGCACCACCGACCGCCGGCGCCGCGACCGCAGACGATGCGAGTGCGGGCAGACCGCGCAACCCGAACCAGACGAACAGGCCCAGCGCGAGCATCGCCGCGAGCTTGAACACCGACTCGAACGCCATCGCCAGCACGAGGCCACGGTTGTGTCCCGCAGCGCTCGCGCGGCGCGTGCCGAACAGCATCGTGAACAGTGCCATCGCCAGCGCGACGTAGAGCGCGCTGTCCTGCCATGGCGCGACTGCGCCGGCCTGCGCCTGCGGATGGCCCAGCAGCGTCGCGTAGCTCATCGCCACCGCTTTCAGCTGCAGTGCGATGTAAGGCACGAGACCCAGGGCGACGACCAGCGTGACCGTCGCCGCGAGCCAGGCATCGCGCCCGAGTCGCGATGCGATCAGATCGGCCAGAGATGTCGCGTTGCTGTCGCGCGCGAGCCGCACCAGGCGCAGCAGCACCGGCCACGCCAGCAGATGGAACAGGATCGCGCCGAGAAACGTCGGCGGCAGTGGCCAGCCGTAACGCGCGGCCTGCGTCACCGTGCCGTAGAAGGTCCACGAGGTGCAGTGCACCGCGAGCGACAGCACATAGATGTGCCGCCAGCGCGCGCCGAGCGCATCGGGATGCCGCTCGCCGTAGACCGCTGCAGCGAACATCGCGGCCAGCCACAGGCCGACCGCCGCGACGACGACGCCGACACTCAACATGCCGTGATCCTGAAGCGCGTTGTCGATGCCGCAATCACGGCGTGGTGTCCCCTCGATTCGCCGGCGAGCATAGCGCAGCGCGGTGCGGACTCTGGACGCACGAAGGCCGCCCGCAGGCGGCCTCCGTTTCCGGCATTTGACACGTCCGCATCGCGACGCGTCAGAAGTTGTAGCGCACCGACACGTACCAGTTGCGCGGCCAGCCGTAGTACGCGGTCTGGATGTTGCCGACGCTGGCGAACTCCTGGCCTTCGACCTTGTAGGTCCTGTCGGTCAGATTGCGCACACCGGCGCGCACCTGCCACACGTATTGCGGCGAATCCCACACGCCGTAGGCGCCGACCAGCGTGTAGGCGTCCTGGCTGAGGTTGGCGCGGTTGTCGACCGACAGCCAGGTATCGCTGCGGTACGACACGTCACCACCGACGCTGACCTGGCCGCCGTTGGCGAGCGGGAAGCCGTGCTGCAGGGCCACGCGCGCGGTCCATTCCGGCGAGAACGGCACGTGGTCGTGGTTGACGTTCGGATCGAAGCCCGGATACGACGGGTCGAGACGGAAATCCTCGAAGGATTTGTACTGCGCGTCGAGATAGCCGAGCTGCGCGCTGAGCGTCGTGGTCTCGCCGAGCAGCGCGCTGCCTTCGAACTCGATGCCCTTGATCTCGAGCTCGGCGGCGTTGAGCACCGGGAACGTGCCGACGTCCTGCGACACGCGCGCCTGGAAATCCTTGTACTCGCTCCAGAACGCCGCGACGCTGCCGCGCAGGCGGTTGTCGGACGAACTGCCCTTCATGCCCACTTCGTAGGTCCAGACGAATTCCGGATCGAAGTCCGGCGCTGCCGCATCGGCGCGCGAGTTGGCGCGACCGTTGAAGCCACCCGACTTGAAGCCGCGGTTCGCCGACACGTAGCCCATCAGGTTGTCGGAGAACGCCTTCTGCAGGCTCACCGACGGCGTCCACGCCGTCCAGCTCTTCTTCGCGCTGAAGGCGACGGTCTCGTTGAGCGCGCTCAGCGGCGCGCCCCAGAACGTGCTGGTGCTGCGGTCGTAATCCTTGGTGTCGCGCGTCCAGCGCAGGCCGGCGGCGAGCGTCCAGGTCGGCACGAACTCCCAGTTCGCGTGCGCGAACGCGGCGATGCTTTCGGTGCTCAGATCGTCGGCGATCGTGCGCAGGAACGGCACGCGCGTACCGGCGAACGCGAACAGATCGTCGGCGTAGGCTTCCTGGTAGGACGGCACGTCCTCCTTCATGTAGTACGCGCCGAACGTGGTCTGCAGGTTGCTGCCGTTGTCGTACTGCAGCTGGAATTCCTGGCTGAACTGGTTCTGGTCCAGCGCGACCAGCACGTCGCCGAGTTCGAATTCGGAGGCATCGATGTCGATGAAGGAATGCGTTTCCAGCTCGCGGTACGAAGTGATGCTCTTGAACAGCAGCGCATCGTTCAGATCCCACTCGGCCGCCAGCGACACGCCGGAGTGCTTCAGTTCCTGGCCCTGACCGGGGCGGAAGGAGGTGCGCGCGGTGAAGTCGAACTCGCCGGTCGGCGCGGGCAGCAGCGTGACCGTACCCAATGCGAGATCCGTGCGACGCAGCGGCGCGGTCGGCTGGCCGAGCGACAGCGCCGCGTCCTGCTTCGTATGGTCGATCGACAGCGTCGCGCGGAAATCGTCGGTGGGCTGGAACGCGATCTTGGCGCGAAGCGCGCGCGTGTCGTCGTCGTTGTAGTGCTTGCCGCTCACGTGGTCGCGGATGAAGCCGTCGTGGTTGAGCCACGCGCCGGCGAAGCTGGCCGCGACGGTGTCACTGAGCTTGCCGGACACATAGAAACGGCCTTCGGCGCGCCCGTGATCGCCGCCGGTCAGTTCGACTGCGCCACCGCTGTCGTCGAAGGGATTCTTGGTCGTGACCTTGATCGCGCCGCCGGTCGAATTCTTGCCGTACAGCGTGCCCTGCGGGCCACGCAGCACTTCGACCTGCTGCACGTCGAACAGCGAGAACAGCGCGCCATTGATGCGCGAGTAGTACACGTCGTCGACGTAGAGGCCCACGCCCGGATCGAAGGTCTGCAGCGCGTCCGGCTGGCCGATGCCGCGGATGAAGGCGTTGACGCTGTTGGCCGAACCGCGGCCCTGGACGATGTTGAGGTTGGGCACGGCGCCCTGCAGGCCGTCGATGTTGTTGGCCTGCAGGTCTTTCAACTGTTCCTCGCCGAAGGCGCTGACCGCGACCGGCACATCCTGGATCGATTCGCTGCGGCGGCGCGCGGTCACGGTGATCGCGTCGAGCGTCGTCGCGGCGCTGCCGGTCTGCGTCTGCGGCGCCGGTTCGGCGGCCTGCTGCGCGTGTACAGCGGGCACGGAAAGTCCCAGACCCACAGCCAGACTCAAGGCGGTATGCCGGATGGTGTTGCGCTTCATTGTGTCCCCTCCCACGGGTCGCATTCGTGCGGCACGGTGCCGCCCGAACGCAAGACTAGGGAGTGACGGCGGCGCGCGGCATCGTACCTTCGGACAATGGCCGTCCATGCGCGGCGACGCCGACACTGCGCCCCATCTGGCCCGCGGGCCGCGGGTGGTGTGGGACGGCATGGACTTTCTGATCGTACTGGGCGCGCTAGTGTTCCTGATGGTGGTCGCCTACCGCGGCTACAGCGTGATCCTGTTCGCGCCCATCGCCGCGCTCGGCGCGGTACTGCTGACCGACCCCACACTGGTCGCGCCGATGTTCACCGGCCTCTTCATGGACAAGATGGTCGGCTTCCTGAAGCTGTATTTCCCGGTGTTCCTGCTCGGCGCGGTGTTCGGGAAGGTCATCGAGCTGTCGGGCTTCTCGAAATCGATCGTCGCCGCGACCATCCGGCTGTTCGGCCCGAAGCAGGCGATGCTGTCCATCGTCGTGGTCTGCGCGCTGCTGACCTACGGCGGCGTGTCGCTGTTCGTCGTGGTGTTCGCGGTGTATCCGTTCGCGTCCGAGCTGTTCCGCCAGAGCGACATTCCCAAGCGGCTGATTCCGGGCACGATCGCGCTCGGCGCCTTCACCTTCACGATGGATGCCCTGCCCGGCACGCCGCAGATCCAGAACATCATCCCGACCTCGTTCTTCGGCACCGATGCCTGGGCCGCGCCGGTGCTGGGCACGATCGGCGGCGTCTTCATCCTCGCCGTCGGCATGACGTATCTGGAATGGCGCCGTCGCGCGGCGCTGCGTGCCGGCGAAGGCTACGGCGACCCGGCGACGCTGCTCAACGAACCCGCGCCGTTCGCCGGCGGCGCGCTCGCCAATCCACTGATCGCGCTGCTGCCGCTGGTGCTGGTGGGCGTGAGCAACATCGTGTTCACCCGCTGGATTCCGACCTTCTACGACGAAAGCCACAGTTTCCTGCCCAGCGTGATCGGCGACCCGGCGCCGGTCGTGCAGGAAGTCGCGCGGATCGCGGCGATCTGGGCGGTCCAGGGCGCGCTTCTGGTCGGCATCCTCACCGTGCTGGCGTTTGCGTGGAAGCCGGTGCTCACCCGTTTCGCCGAAGGCACGAAGACCGCGATCAACGGCGCATTGCTGGCCTCGATGAACACCGCGTCCGAGTACGGCTTCGGTGCGGTCATCGCCGCGCTCCCGGGTTTCCTGCTGGTGACACGCGGCCTCGGCACGATTTCCGACCCGCTGGTCAATGAAGCCGTGACCGTGACCGCGCTCGCCGGCATCACCGGTTCGGCATCGGGCGGCATGGGCATCGCGCTCGCCGCGATGTCGGAGACCTTCATCGCCAATGCGAACGCGGCCGGCATTCCGATGGAAGTCCTGCATCGCGTCGCATCGATGGCCTCTGGCGGCATGGACACGCTGCCGCACAACGGCGCGGTGATCACCCTGCTCGCTGTGACCGGCCTGACCCATCGCCAGGCCTACAAGGACATCTTCGCGATCACCCTGATCAAGACACTCGCGGTGTTCGTGATGATCGGCCTGTTTTACGCGACCGGCTGGGTCTGAAGGTCCGCGTCAGCGCTACTGGCGCGCGAACTGCAGGATCGCCTGCAAAGGCAATGCGCCGGACTGGCGCGCGATCTCGCGACCGCCGGCGAACAGCACCAGCGTCGGGATGCTGCGGATGTGGAAGCGGCCGCCGAGCACCGGTTCGGCCTCGGTATCGACCTTCGCCAGCACGATCCGCGGCGCGAGCTGCGCGGCGGCCTGTTCGAACGCAGGCGCCATCGACAGGCACGGCCCGCACCACGGCGCCCAGAAGTCGACCAGCAGCGGCAGATCCGACTGCAGGGCGTGCGCGTCGAACGTGCCCGCGGTCAAGGTGATCGGGTGCGCAGGCAGCAGGACGGACTGGCATTTGCCGCAGGTCGGCGCATCCAACAGCCGCGCATGCGGCACGCGGTTGCGGGTGTGGCATTGCGGACAGGCAACGATGGCGGAATCGGTCATGGTGTTCTCCCTTCCTGCGGAGCGTGCACGCGCGCGCGTCGACACGCGGGCAAGATGTCAGTCCGCGTCGGGCAGCAGGCGCGCGATCAGCGTTTCGTAGAGATCGGGCAGCGCTTCGAGATCGGCGACGCGGATGTGTTCGTCGACCTGGTGGATGCTGGCGTTGACTGGCCCGATCTCGATGCACTGCGCACCCAGCGGCGCGATGAAGCGCGCATCCGAGGTGCCGCCGCCGGTGCTTTCCTCGGGCGGCGCGCCGGCGAACGTCGTCAGCACCTCGCGCGCCGCGGCGCGCAGTGGGCCTTCGGGCGTGTAGAACGGCTCGCCGCTGCGATGCCAGGCCAGCGCGTAGTCGAGCGGATGGCGATCGAGCAGGGCCGCGATCTCGGCTTCGAGCTTCGGCGCATCCCAGTGCGGCGTGTAGCGCAGGTTGAACTGCACGGTCGCGGTGCCAGGAATCACATTGGTCGCGCCGGTGCCGGCGGCGATATTGCTGATCTGCAGGCTGGTCGGCGGAAAAGATTCAAAGCCGTCGTCCCAGCGCCGCGCGACGAGTTCGGCCAGCGCCGGCGCCACGTCGTGGATCGGATTGCGCGCCTTGTCCGGATACGCCACATGTCCCTGCACCCCGCGCACGGTCAACGTGCCCGACAGGCTGCCGCGCCGACCGACGCGCAGCAGATCGCCCAGCGTCGACGTCGACGACGGCTCACCGGTGATGCACCAGTCGATATGCGTGCCGCGCTCGGCAAAGGTGCGTGCGAGGCGGCGCACGCCGTCGATCGCATCGCCTTCTTCATCCGAGGTCAGCAGCAGTGCGAGCGTTCCCAGGTGATCGGGATGCGCCGCGACGAAGCGCTCGGCCGCAACGACGAACGCCGCGACCCCGCTCTTCATGTCCGCCGCGCCGCGGCCGTACAACACGCCGTCGCGGATCTCCGGTTTGAAAGGATCGGACGTCCACGCCTCGACCGGCCCGCTCGGCACGACATCGGTATGCCCGAGCAGCACCAGCACCGGTGCGCCCTGCCCGTGCGTGGCCCAGAGATTGTCGACATCGCCATGTCGCATCGACTCGATCGCGAAACCTGCCGTCTGCAGGCGCGCAGCGATCAGCGCCTGGCAGCCGGCATCATCAGGCGTGACCGACTTGCGTGCGATCAGATCACGGGTGAGATCGAGGACGGCGCTCATGACGACATGTGTTCCGGAAGCTGCGATGCCCGCCATCGTAACGGGCACCGCGCGCGCTCAGTCGATGTGGAAGCGCTTCTTGAAGCCGTTGTCGCTGAACCCCTGGCTGATCTCACCGTCATCGGTGACCACCAGCGGACGCCGGATCAGCTGCGGATACTCGCGCAGCAGCAGCTTCCATTCCGCATCGCTGGCCGCGGCCTTGCGGTTGTCCGGCAGCTGGCGCCAGGTCGTCGAGGACTTGTTGACCATCGCTTCGAATCCGCCCAGCTTGCCGGCCCACTCGACCAGCGTTTCCGGGGTGGGCTTGACATCGCGGTAGTCGACGAACGTATGCGCGACGCCGAAGCGGTGGAGCCACTTCGTCGCCTTCTTGCAGGTGTCGCAGTTCTTGAGGCCGTAGATGGTGGTGGTCATGGCGCTCAGTCCGCCAGGCCACGCAACAGGTCGTTGACGCTGGTCTTGCTGCGGGTCTTCTCGTCGACCTGCTTGACGATCACCGCGCAGTACAGCGAATGCGAGGCGTCCTGCGCCGGCAGCTGGCCAGAGACGACGACGCTGCCCGGCGGCACGTAGCCGTAGCTGACTTCGCCGGTCGCACGGTTGTAGATGCGGGTCGACTGGCCGAGGAACACGCCCATGCCGATGACGCTGTGATGGCCGACGACGACGCCTTCGACGACTTCCGAACGCGCGCCGATGAAGCAGTGGTCTTCGATGATCGTCGGACTGGCCTGCAGCGGTTCCAGCACGCCGCCAATACCGGCGCCGCCCGACAGATGCACGTGCTTGCCGATCTGCGCGCAGGAGCCGACGGTCGCCCAGGTGTCGACCATCGTGCCTTCACCGACATACGCGCCGATGTTGACGAAGCTCGGCATCAGCACGACGTCGCGGCCGAAATACGTGCCGCGACGCACGGCCGCACCCGGCACCACGCGCACGCCGGCGGCCCTGAACTTCGCTTCGTCGTAGCCCGCAAAACGCGGCTCGACCTTGTCCCAGAACGGCGCCGGCTGGGCGTCGACGACGGCCATGTCGTTGGTGCGGAAATACAGCAGCACCGCCTTCTTCAGCCACTCGTTGACCTGCCAGCCGCCGTTGCCATCAGGCTGGGCGACACGCAGTTCGCCGGATTCCAGGCCCTGCATCGCCTGCTCGACGGCCGGTTTGACGGCATCGCCGATCTCGGCGGCGGTCAGGTCGCTCCGACGCGCGAACGCATCTTCGATGGTGGTCTGCAGGGCTTGGGTCATGACAAGACTTCGTGGGGGAAAAACGGGGCGTTATCGTGCCACGTCGCCATCGATCGAGGCGAGCAGCGCGGTGCGCAAGGCGTCCTGCGCGTCGTCGTCGAGCAGGCGACCGGCGCTGTCGCTCAGCCGGAACACGTCCTCGACGCGTTCGCCGAACGTCGCCACGCGCGCGTCGTGCACGCGCACGCCATGCTGGCGCAGCTCGTGGGCGACATCGGCAAGCAGGCCGGGACGATCGGTACAGACGAGGCTGAAAACGGTATGCCGGCCATCGGCGCTGGCATTGAACTCGATGCGCGGCGGCACGCGGAAATGGCGAAGATGCCGCGGCTGCGCGCGACGTGCCGGGCGCAGATCCAGCGAACCGGTCAGCACCGTGGTGAGCTTGCGTTCGATCGAGGCGAGCTCGAGGCTCTGCCGCGTATCCGCGGGCAGCACCTGGAACACGTCGAAGATCGTGCCGCCCGGCCCGTCCAGCGCGCGCGCCTGCTGGATCACCAGACCCAGACGATCAAGCGTGATGACGATGGCCGAGAACAGCCCATCGCGATCGGGCGAATGCACGAAGACTTCCAGCGCCTGCGCGCCCGCGGCGAGCCGGCGCACGCGCACCACGACATCGCCGTCGACGGTGTCACGCAGGCCCAGCGCCTGCCAGACCACCTGGTCGGCGCGACCGCGCAGGAAACTCTCCTGCGGAATGCGGATGAACAGCGCATCGGCTTCGGCGTCGTTGACGCCGTGCGCCGACAGCAGGCCACGCGCGCGATCACGCGCTTCGGCGATGCGCTCGACGGCGGCCACCGGATTCTCCAGGCCACGTCGCAACGCCAGCCGCGTCGCGCTGCGCAGGTCGGTCAGCAGCCGGTCCTTCCACGCGTTCCACAGCTTGGGCGAAGTGCCGGCGATGTCGGCGCAGGTCAGCAGATAGAGATAGTCGAGGCGTTCACGATCGGCGACCTCGGTGGCGAACTTGTGGATCACCGCCGGATCGGAGATGTCGAGCTTCTGCGCGCTGGTCGACATCAGCAGATGGCGCTTGACCAGCCATTCGACGAGCGCGGTGTCCGGCTCGCCGAGACCGTGACCTTCGCAGAACTCGCGGGCATCGACTGCGCCGAGTTCGGAATGGTCGCCGCCACGGCCCTTGGCGATGTCGTGGAACAGACCGGCGATCAGCAGCAGTTCGGGCTTGCGCAGTTGCGGCCAAACTTCGTGCGCACTGGAGAAACGCTCGTCCGGCGCCTCGGACGCGAAGCTGGCGATGTTGCGCAGCACCGCGAGCGTGTGCTGATCGACCGTGTAGACGTGGAACAGGTCGAACTGCATGCGCCCGGTCACGTTCGCGAACTCGGGAATCCACACGCCCAGCACGCCCAGCCGCGCCATGCGTTCGAGCGTGCGCACCGGAATCGGACCGCGCAGGAGGCCGAGGAACTGCTCGCGCAATCCGGTCGACGCGTTGCGCCACGACGGCAGCGCATGCAGCGATTCAGCGAGCGCGCGCGCCGTCTGCGAATGCAGGCCGCGCAGTTCCTGGTGATCGGCCCACATCGCGAACAGGTCGAACACGCGGGCGATGTCACCGCCCGGCCACACGTCGTCGCGTGCCACCAGATAGCCGCGCTGGCTGCCGAACTCGGCATCGAGCGGCTGCAGACTACCCTCGCCTTCGATCTGTTCCTCGAAGCGCTGCAGCATGCGTTCGCTGATCCGCTGCACCACCGAGGCGCTGCGGTAGAACTCCTGCATCATCTTTTCGACGAGCGGATTGTCTGCGGCCTCGACGTGATGCAGCCGCGCGGCCAGCGCCTTCTGGTAATCGAAACGCAGACGTTCTTCGGCCTTGCCGGCCACCAGATGCAGGCCGAACCGCAGCCGCGACAGCGTGCGGCGTTCGCGCTCGAGCGTCGCGTGTTCGTCGACGCCGAGCTGGCCTAGCGCGATCAGTTCCTCGGTGCCGTAGACGCCCAGCACGCGACGCGCCATCCAGCGCAGGTTGTGCACGTCGCGCAGACCGCCGGGGCCGTCCTTGATGTTGGGTTCGAGGTTGTCGGCCGTGTCGCCGAAGCGCGCGTGGCGCATCTCGAGTTCGCGGCGCTTGGCGTGGAAGAAATCGTCCGCCGACCAGACTTTCGTATCGGCGATCGCGTCCATCAACGCCCGCACCTCGCCGATGTTGGCCAGCAGCGGCCGTGCTTCCAGCAGCGCGGTCAACACGGTCACATCCTCGGCGGCGCGCGTGCACTCTTCGAAACTGCGCACCGCGTGGCCGACTGGCAATCCGAAATCCCACAGCAACGCGAGCATGCGACCCAGTGCTTCGGCGTGCTCGGCCTGTGCCTCGGAGCTCGCGATGACCAGCAGATCAATGTCGGAATGCGGAAACAGTTCGCCGCGGCCGTACCCACCGACCGCGAACAGCGCCAGCGGCGCGTCGCCGGGAATGCAGCGGGCCCATGCCTTGCGCACCCAGCCATCGACGGCGTTGGCGCGCGCGGCGAGCAGACGGTCGATGTGCTGGCCGGCGTCGAAGCCCTGCGCCAGACGTGAATCGTGGGCGGCAAGGGCGGCACGCGCTTCCGCCACCCATGCCATGTCGTCGCTGTCGGCGCCGGAGACCTGGGGGGCGGTGCGCTCGCCCACGTCAGCGAGGCGCGTTGTCGAGAAACGGGTCGTTGTCGTCGCCGGGGATCCGGGTCAGCACGTCCACGCCGTCGGCGGTGACCGCGACCGTGTGCTCCCACTGCGCGGACAGCTTCCGGTCCTTGGTGACCACAGTCCAGCCATCGGGCAGCACCTTGGTGAAGCGCGTGCCCTCATTGATCATCGGCTCGATCGTGAAGGTCATACCTTCCTTGAGCACGACGCCGGCGCCGGGCGTGCCGTAATGCAGCACCTGCGGTTCGTCGTGATAGACCTTGCCGATGCCGTGGCCGCAGTACTCGCGCACCACGCTGAAACGCTCGCCTTCCGCGTACTTCTGGATCGCGTGACCGACATCACCCAGCGTCGCGCCCGGCTTCACCTCACGGATGCCGCGCCACATCGCCTCGCGGGTCACCTCGACCAGGCGACGCGCCATCACCGACGGCGTGCCGACGAAGTACATGCGGCTCGTATCGCCATGCCAGCCGTCCTTGATGACGGTGACATCGATATTGATGATGTCGCCTTCCTTGAGGACCTTCCCGTCGTTCGGGATGCCGTGGCATATGACGTTGTTGGCCGAGATACACGTCGTCTTGGGATAGCCCTTGTAGCCGACGTTGGCCGGAATCGCGCCCTGCACGCGGATGATGTGGTCGTAGCAGACGCGGTCCAGTTCCTCGGTCGTCACGCCAGGCTTCACATGCGGGGCCACGATCTGCAGCACCTCGGCGGCCAGCCGGCCAGCCACGCGCATCTTCTCGATTTCTTCGGGCGTCTTGGTGTGGATACTCATGACGGCATTATCGCCGAATTCGCTCTGGTCGGAATGATCGGCGGGCAAACGGCGGCCATCTCCCACACCGGCGCCGGGATCGCCCGCCTCAAAACCGAAACGGCGCGTCTTGAGAATTATCTGAAAGCGCCGTATTCACAGGTCGTTTCACAGACGTGGTTCCGGGCGTGTCTCCACACTGTCGGACATGGTCATTCGACCAGACGCTGCACCGGTACTGCCTCGCGCCCACTCTGCGCGCTCGCCAAGCCCGGACTCGCCAACATCGCCCGGAGACGCCCGATGACCCCGTACCGCCTGCTCGCTACTCTTGTACTGCTCGCCGCTTCCTGTCTTGCCCTGCCCGCCGCCGCGCAGTCCACGAGTACGACATTCCAGGTGCGGATCTCGATCAGCAGCGTCTGTGCGTTCACCGCGCCCGGCGCGACTGACGTGGATTTCGGCCCGCAGCCGTCGACGGCGGTCAATGTCGACGCCGATGGCGCACTCACGGTCACCTGCACGCCCGGCACCGCCTACAACATCGCGCTCGATGCAGGCCAGAGCCCCGGCGCCGGCGGCGTCACGGCCCGCAACATGAGCAACGGCACCGCCGCGCTCGTGCCCTACCAGCTGTTCCGCGACCCGGGCCGCTCGCTCATCTGGGGCGACACGGTCGGCACGAACACCGTCGCCAACACCGGCACGGGCACGGCGCAGACGATCCCGGTCTATGGACGCGTCCTCAGCGCGAACCAGCCGGCCGGCAGCTACCTCGACATCATGACTGCCACGGTCGTCTATTGAGCATGTCGCGCCCGACGATCGGGCCCCAGGGCGTTCCGCGCGTCCACGCCTGGCTACTGGTGCTGACACTGCTGCTGTGCGCGTCGCCCGTCGCATCAGCCGCCAGCCTGCAGGTGGCGCCGACGCGGATCGCGATCGAGGTCGAACGCGGCGCCGAAGGTCTCACGCTCAGCAACAATGGCGCCGACGTCGTCCACGTGCAGGTGCGCGCGTTCCGCTGGTGGCAGGAGAACGGAGAAGACATGCTGGAGCCGGCGGAGGATCTGGTGGTCAGCCCCCCGATGCTGCAGTTGGGCCCGGGGGCCGAGCAGCTGATCCGTATCGTGCATACCGGCTCGCCACCGCCCGCCGGCGGCGAGAAAACCTATCGCGTCGTCGTCGACGAACTGCCGGTCGACAGTGCGGGGCCGCGTGGCCCCGGCTTGCGGTTCGCGCTGCGCTACTCGATCCCCGTCTTCATCCTCGAATCTGCAGAGGCGCCACCGGCGCCGCAGCTGCAGACGCGCTTCGTCGAAAGCGCCTCCGGTGCGGCGATCGAAATCCGCAATACCGGGTCCGGCAGCGCGCAGTTCGCGGATCTGGTGGTGATCGACCCGCGCGGCCGTCGTCATGTCGTGGCGCAGGGACTCGCGGGTTACGTGCTGCCAGGTCAACAGCGACAGTGGCCGCTGCCGCGCGGCGCCACGGCCGAAGGCCGCATCGAGGCAAAGCTCAATGGCGAGCCGCAGGCGCGTGCGCTGGCCCCGGATCGCTGATGTGCTGCTGCTGGGCGTGATCGCGACGCCAGCGTGGGCAAACGGCGGCCTCGCCACATTGCCCGCGCACGCGCTGGATCGCCCGTCCGCCATCCAGCCTGATGCGGACATTGCGCTGCGGCTCGCCGTGACGCTCAACCAGACGCCGCAATCGCGATTGCTCCCGTTCGTGTCGCGCGCTGGACGTCTGCACGCCGATGCCGGAACGCTGCGTGCGTTGGGCTTCTCGCTGGCAGCTTCGAATACGACGGGTTGGCTGCCGCTCGACGCAATCCCCGGCGCGCAGGTGCGTTACGACAGCGCCACACAGCATGTGTCGATCGACGCACCGCTTTCGCAACTCGCGCTCGACACGACGCGGATCGGCCAACCATCCGATGATCCAGGGCCCGTCGCCGCGGACAGCAGTCCGGGTGTACTGCTGAACTACGACCTCTACGCCAGCGACGCCCGCGATGGTACGCAACTCAGCGCGGGCACCGAACTGCGCGTGTTCGGTATCGGAACTGGCGTACTCAGCAACACGACGCTGCTGCGCACCTGGCAGGCGCGCAACGGGGACGACGATCAAACCAGCGGCTGGCAGCGCGACAGCGTCCGACTGGACACGCGCTGGGACATCGCGTTTCCCGCCTCGGCGGTCTCGGTCACTGTGGGCGACACGCTGACCGGCTTTCTCGACTGGAGCCGGCCTGTGCGCATCGGCGGTCTGCAGATCGGCCGCAATTTCGCACTCCAGCCCTATCGCATCACGACCCCGACGCCCGCGTTCTTCGGCGAGGTCGCGGTTCCTTCTGCGGTCGAGCTCTACGTCAACGGCCTGCGCCAGTACCAGGGCCAGTTGCCAACCGGCCCGTTCGAAATGACGACGCTACCCGGCATCAGCGGCGCCGGCACTGCCCAGGTCGTGATCACCGATGCATTCGGGCGCAGCCGCACGCTCGATTTTCCCTTCTATACGACCCAGCGGCTGCTGGCCGCGGGACTGTCGGACTGGTCACTGGCGGCCGGCCGCGTGCGCCAGGACTACGGCCTGCGCTCGTTCGCCTATTACCCGGACACCGTGGTCAGCGCGAATCTGCGCTATGGCGCCAATGACCGCCTCACTCTGGAAGCACACACGGAAGGCGGGGGCGGGCTACGCAATGCCGGTATTGGCGGCGCCTGGCTGCTGGGTATGGCCGGCGTGCTCAGCGGTTCTCACGTCCGGAGCCGATTAGGCGATCACGCCGGTGGCCAGACCACGCTCGCCTACAGCTGGCAGCCCGGCCACCTGCACCTGTCGCTCGACAGTCAGCGTACGCATGGCGCCTACCGTGATGTCGCATCGCTGTATGGCCCCCTGCCGCCTCCGCGCACTGACCGCGCGCTCATCGGCTATCTCAGCCAGAGCGCCGGCAGCTTCAACCTCAGCTACCTGCGTCTGGACCAGGCCGACTTCGACATCGCGCCCGCCCGGTACGCCGGTGCGTTCTGGAGCCGCACCTTCCAGCGCGGCTGGTCAGCGAGCGTCAGCGTCAACCAGAATCTCGACGCGGGCGCGGACCGCAGTCTTTATGTGGGTGTGCTGGTGCCGCTGGGTCGCGATCATCAGCTCAGCGTCGCCGCGCAACGCCAGCCCGAAGGACAGGACCTGCTGATGGATGTATCCCGCCCGATCCCTGGCGACGGCGGTTTCGGCTGGCGGGTACAAGGTCGCGCGGGCGATGGCGATGGCGACGGCGGCCTGGCCGAAGTCGGCTGGCTCCGGGAGCATGGACGTCTGCTGTTGGGCGCCGGTCGCTTCGGGGATCGGCGCCAGGCCTATGCACAGGCCGATGGCGCACTCGTGTGGATGGGCGGCGGCCTGTTTCCGTCGCGCCGCATCGATGACGCCTTCGCCGTCGTTACCACCGATGGATTCGCCGACGTCCCGGTGCGGCTCGAAAACCGCACGATCGGTCGCACCGACGCACGCGGCCGGCTGCTGGTCACGCCATTGCGCGCGTGGCAGCGCAACCAGCTCGGGCTCGACCCGATGACGTTGCCAGCCGACGTGCGCATCGACGACGTGTCCCTGAGCGCCACGCCGAGCGATCGCGCCGGCACTACGGTCGGCTTCCAGTTGCGTCGCGTCCGGGCCGCCCTACTGGTGCTGCACGACAGCCACGATGCGCCACTGCCGATGGGCGCAACCGTCACCGGTCACGCGGATGTCGACGGCGTCGGCGCGATCGTCGGGTACGACGGCGAGACCTACGTGGAACGCCTCTCCGACGACAACCGCCTGCGTGTCCGCACCGGTGCAGGCGACTGTGTGGTCGACTTCCGCATGCCCGACGCGGCAACCTCGACCATTCCCCGCATCGGCCCACTGCGCTGCCTGCCGGTCCAGGAGGCGCGATGATCCGTTACCTTGGTCTGTGCCTGCTGCTGCTCGCCGCGATCTGGGTGACACCAGCCGCCGAGGCCGCAACTGTCTGCACGGCGATCAGCACGCCGATGAACTTCCCGCCGGCAGGCCCCGCCCAGGTCGACAGCAATGCCGTGGTCACCGTGACCTGCAATACCTTCGGACTGTCGTTGCTGGCGACTGCCCGCGTGCGCATGTGCCTCAACCTCGATGGAGGCAGCGTCGCCCCCGCGCAGATCGTGCCCAGGCGGATGCAGAACGGCTTCGGCGATCCATTGAACTTTCAGCTGTACAGCAACCCGGCCCACACCGTGATCTGGGGAGGTAACGCAGCGCCCGGCGTCCCTGCCAGCGTGCAGATCGATCTGGAATACGGCGTGCCCGTACTCGGCGGCGCGGGCACCGCGACGGCGACGATCTACGGACGGGTCCCCGCCCAGAGCGGCCTGGCCGCAGGGACGTTCAGCAACAGCTTCACCGCTGCGAATGCCGTGCTCACCTATCGCTACAGCGAGGCGTTGCTGGCCATGCCCCCGTGGCCGACAAGCTGCCTGGCGGGCGGCAACGGCGGCGCGAGCATCGGATTCCCGTTCACCGCCAGCGCCCCGGTCGCCAGCCGTTGCACAATCTCGACCGCGACGGATCTCGACTTCGGCAATGTGCCCGGCGCCATTGCAAGCAATCGCGACCAGACCTCGGCGGTGACCTTCACCTGCACAGGGCGGACGGCCTGGAACGTCGGTCTCGACAATGGGATCCATGCTGCGGGCACGACGCGACGCATGCGCCTCGGCACGAGCGCGAACTATGTCCGCTACGAGCTGTATCGCGACGCCGGGCGCAGCCAGCGCTGGGGTACGACGGCCGGCAGTGACACCGCGTCGGGCACAGGGAGTGGCGGCGCGCAGACGGTCACGGTCCAAGGCCGTGTGCCAGGCGGGCAGATGGTGCCCGCAGGCACCTACGCCGATACCGTCACGGTCACGATCACCTACTGAGAAGGGCGACCCGCGCTTGCGAGCGCCTCGATTGCCTCCCGCAGGCCGGCGGCGTATCATCGGCGGCTGCCCGGAGTACCGGGTCGCCAATGCCGGGCGTCACCGGCAAATCCACACCTGCCGCAACAGCCCGTGCCGGGGTGCCTCGCAAGAGGTTCGGTCACGGAGGCGACAGGGAGGCTCAACCCCCGGAACCACTGCCCCGCCCCGTGCGGCGCAACCGCCCATACCTACCCGTGGCGGCCGGTTCCACTGTCAGGAGTTCCACCATGCCCCAGATCACCATGCGCCAGATGCTCGAAGCCGGCGTCCACTTCGGTCACCAGACCCGTTACTGGAACCCGAAGATGGGTCCGTACATCTTCGGTGCCCGCGGCAAGATCCACATCATCAACCTCGAGAAGACGGTTCCGCTGTTCAACGACGCGATGAACTTCATCTCGGGTATCGCGCAGAAGCGCGGCATGATCCTGTTCATCGGCACCAAGCGCAGCGCACGCGAAGCGATCAAGGAAGAAGCCGAGCGTTGCGGCATGCCGTTCATGACCCAGCGCTGGCTCGGCGGCACGCTGACCAACTTCGCCACGGTGAAGAAGTCGGTGTCGCGTCTGAAGGAGCTGGAAGCAGCCGAGACCGACGGCACGTTCGAGAAGCTGGTCAAGCACGAAGTGCTGGGCCTGCGCCGTGAGCGCGACAAGCTGGAAGCTTCGCTGGGCGGCATCAAGGACATGAACCGTCTGCCCGACGCCCTGTTCGTCATCGACATCGGCCATGAAGACATCGCCATCAAGGAAGCCAAGAAGCTCGGCATCCCGGTGATCGCGGTCGTCGACACGAACTATGATCCGGCCCTGGTCGACTACGCGATCCCGGGCAACGACGACGCCATCCGCGCCGTGCAGCTGTACGCGAACGCTGCGGCCGACGCCGTGCTGGAAGGCAAGGCAGCGACCCCGAGCGCGGCGACCGTGCGCGAGGAAGAGTTCGTCGAAGGTGGCGAGAAGCCGGCCCGTGCGCCGCGCGGCAAGAAGGCCGAAGACGCTGCGCCTGCAGCGGACGCCGCACCGGCAGCACCTGCGGCCGAGTAACCGCCGCGACATGCGCACCGTCCATGCTGGACGGTGCGCGCATCGCGCCGTGCGCGGATGTTCGCGCCGTCGGCGTCGATTCCGTGATGCGGGCCTGGCCCGCACGACAATCCCCGAATTCAGAGGTCTCCAATGGAAATCACCGCATCCCTGGTCAAGGAACTGCGCGAGCGCACCGGCGCCGGCATGATGGAGTGCAAGAAGGCACTCAGCGAAACCGCAGGCAACATCGACGCCGCCGCCGAAGCGCTGCGCAAGTCGGGTCTGGCCAAGGCCGACAAGAAGGCAGACCGCATCGCCGCCGAAGGCCGTATCGCGGCTGCGCAGAACGACAGCGTCGCCGTGCTGGTCGAGATCAACTCCGAGACCGACTTCGTCGCCAAGGATGACAACTTCCTGCGCTTCACCGACGTCGTCGCCCAGACCGCGCTGGCCTCCGGCGCTGCCGATGCCGACGCACTGAAGGCCGCCAAGGTCGAGTCCGGCGAGACGATCGAAGAGATCCGCGCCGCGGTGATTGCCAAGGTCGGCGAGAACCTGCAGATCCGTCGTCTGGTCCGCGTCGAAAGCACGAACAACGTGGCGGCCTACGTCCACGGTGGCCGTATCGGCGTACTGGTCGAGCTCAAGGGCGGCGATGTCGAACTGGCGCGTGGCCTGGCGATGCATGTCGCCGCGATGAACCCGCCGTACAACAAGACGAGCGACGTCCCGAGCGAATTCGTCGAGAAGGAAAAGGAAATCGAGCTGGCCAAGATGTCCGAGAAGGACAAGAGCAAGCCGGCCGATATCCTTGAGAAGATCATCAGCGGCAAGATCAACAAGATCGTCAACGAGGTTACGCTTTACGGCCAGCCGTACGTGCTCGACACCGACAAGACCGTCGAAGCCGTGCTGAAGGCTGCCGGCGCCGAAGTCATCAGCTTCCAGCGCCTGGCCGTCGGCGAAGGCATCGAGAAGGTGG
The DNA here is from genome assembly GCA_045810015.1 of Luteimonas sp. Taxonomy (GTDB): domain Bacteria; phylum Pseudomonadota; class Gammaproteobacteria; order Xanthomonadales; family Xanthomonadaceae; genus Luteimonas. The sequence continues at coordinate 13,614 of JBJMWR010000018.1, read as the reverse complement.
TCGAGGATTACGCCGCTGAAGTGATGAAGCAGGCCGGCCTGGCCTGATCCGTCTCGCACCGGTCGACGCCGCGGCGTCGACTGTGTGGTCTGATCGAAGAAACGCGCCTGCAGGGCGCGTTTCTTTTTGTACGTTTTCGGAACCGTAGCGGCGGCGTTTCTCGGGATACGGCGTGGTTGAACTGCACGCGGATTCACCATGCATCGATCGTCGTCTACTCACCGCAACACGGCTCCGCGGCGTTCGACCATCGGAACGAATGCGGCCGCCGATCCCGGCGATTGGATGAGGGGCGCGCTTCTCTCAGCACGCCTCGCGCAGGCCGGAGAGCGACGAAAGATGCAGATACGAAAACGCCCGGCGGTACCGGGCGTTTTCCACTATCTCGTGACACCACGCATCACTCCAGCTCGCGGACGCCGAGTTCCTGGAGTGCATTGCGCATCAACGCGGCCGCCGGCTCACTGAGCTTCTCGTTGTCGAGCGCGTAGCGGATCGTCGCCTCGATCAAACCCAGATGCGTGCCGCAGTCGAAGCGAACACCTTTGAACCGATAAGCGTGCACCGGCTGCTCGGCCAGCAACGCCGCGATCGCGTCAGTCAGTTGGATCTCACCACCCGCGCCAGGCTTCGTGTTCTCGAGCAGTTCGAAGATGCGGCCATCGAGCACATATCGCCCTACCACCGCCAACGTGCTAGGCGCATCTTCCGGCTTTGGCTTCTCGACCATCGCATTGATGCGTCCATGCCGCCCTTCGAATGCATCGGTCGCAACGATTCCGTAGCTGGCGGTCTGCTCGCGCGCCACGTCCTGCACGGCGATCATGCTCGCGCCGCTCGCCTCGTGCGCGTCCGCCATCTGACGCAGCGCACCGTCGCCATTGCGGTTCCACAGCAGATCGTCCGGCAGCATCACCGCGAAAGGCTCGTTACCGATGACCGCACGTGCGCACAGCACCGCATGACCCAGACCCCGCGCCTCGGGCTGGGTCACGAAGATTGCTTGCACACCATCGGGCAGAGGACGCCGCACTTTCTCCAGGAGTTCATGCTTGCCTGCCGCCTCGAGACGATCCTCCAGCTCATAAGCCTTGTCGAAGTAATCGCCGATCGCGTGCTTGTAGCGGTTTGTGACGAACACCAGCGTGTCACAGCCCGCTTCGATGGCTTCGTCCACCGCGTACTGAATCAGGGGCCGATCGACGATCGGCAGCATTTCCTTGGGGACCGTCTTGGTCGCCGGCAGGAAGCGTGTCCCGAGTCCTGCAACGGGAAATACTGCCTTGCGGATCCTCTGCGTCATGTATGTCTCGCGTGTCGTGGGGGGAACGCAACGATCGTCGCACCTTCATTGTGTGTGGACCGCGATTGCAGCGGTGCGAACTCGGGCACCGCCTCGCGCAACGACGCGGCGAGCAGTTCCAGGTCGTAGCGCGCGACGCCGTCGGTCAGCTTCACCAACGCCGCTGCAAGCCGCTCCGCGTGCACCGTGCGCGCCTCGGCCAGCAGAATCTTCGGATGGGTGGTGGGGCGATAGCGTTCGTCCGCGTGGAACAACGTTTCGTGCAACTTCTCGCCCGGACGCAGACCGGAATAGACAATGGCGACATCCTGGTCTGGATGTTTGCCCGCCAGGCGGATCATCTGCTCGGCCAGCAAACGGATCGACACCGGCTCGCCCATGTCGAGCGTGTACACCGCCTGCCCCGAACCGATCGCCACCGACTGCATGATCAACTGGCAGGCCTCGGGAATCGTCATGAAGTAGCGGGTGACTTCCGGATCGGTCACGGTCACCGGACCACCGCGACGGATCTGCTCGCGGAACAACGGCACGACGCTGCCAGCCGAATCCAACACATTGCCGAATCGCACCGTGATGAAATCCGTGGCCGTGCCGCCCGCCAGATCCTGGCAGACCATTTCGGCCAACCGCTTCGTCGCGCCGAGGACGTTGACCGGATCGACCGCCTTGTCGGTGGAGATCAACACGAAAGTGCCGACCTGATGCGTAATTGCCGCATTCGCGACCGCGCGCGTCGCCAGGACGTTGTTGCGCACCCCTTCGCGGAGCTGCGCCTCGAGTACCGGCACCTGTTTGTAGGCCGCGGCATGAAACACAGCGTCAGGCGCGGACAGTCGCATCGCATGCTCGATGACGGCCGTATCGCCACAATCGCCCAGCACCGGGACCAGCGTAATCCGGGGAAAATCCCGACGCAGCTCGCCTTCGATACGGGTCAGCGCAAGCTCGTCCATCTCCACCAGCGCAATCTGCGCAGTCCCGTTGCGCGCGCACTGGCGGCACAGTTCGGAGCCGATCGAACCACCTGCGCCTGTGACGAGCACGCTTCGACCGCGTAGCCACGCACGAATCGCCTTCCAGTCGGGCATGACCGGCTTGCGACCGAGCAGGTCCTCGATCGCAACCTCTTTGAGTTCTCCGGGAAGCGATCGGCCTTCGAGCAGATCGTCGAGCTTGGGCACGGTGCGGAAGGGCAGATTGGTGCGCTCACACGCCTCGACCACTTTGCGCATCGCCGCCGCATCCGCCGACGGCATCGCGATGACCAGCAGCTTGGCGGCCGTCTCCGGCGCCACCTGCTCGACATCACTGATACGACCCAGCACGGGCACACCCTGCAACTGGCTGCCGCGCAGCTTGGGGGCATCGTCTAGGAAGCCCACAGGGTCATAGGCACCCGTGCGCCGCAGATCGCGCACGAGGGTCTCGCCAGCCTGCCCGGCGCCCAGGATCAGCACACGCACCGCGGACTGGCTCGTCCGCGTCATGCCGTGATCCTTCCACGCGCGATACAGCAGTCGCGGCATGCCCAGCAGGGCCGCGAGCAGCAAGGGATACGTGATCAGGACGGTACGTGGAACCAGATTGAGCCGGTTGTAGACGAACAGCACCAGCATGATCGTGAGCAGACCCAGCACCGAGGCCTTCACGATATTCATCAGATCGGGAACGCTGGCGAAGCGCCAGACGCCGCGATACAGGCCGACGCGCCAGAAAATCAGGCCCTGCGCAAGCAGGATCAATGCGATCTCGGGCGACCAGAACGCGAATGTCGGGGAGCTCTCCATCACCGAGTGACGGAACTGATGCAATCCGATCCAGCACAGCCACACCATGCTCAGATCGTGCAGCACCACGGCCACGCGCGGCCCCAGGACGCCGATCCTGGCCTTGAGGTCAATCATCCAGCCGCTTCCTTACGACAGGCGCGTCCGACGTACATGCCGGATACGGAAAGTGAGCCAGATGGTGACACCGAAGAGATACCACGTGGCGAAGGCTCCGATGATAACGGGTTGCGACGCGCCTGCCATCCGGATAGCGATCAGGATCGACAGCAGCGTCCAGGCGGCATAGCCGCCTGTCACGACGGCATGGGCGTGCCCCGCCTGCACACACCGCTGGTACATATGTTGTACATGCGGCGCCCACCACCGTTCGCCGTGAATGATGCGGGACAGCAATGTCAAAGCCGCGTCAATCAGGAAGGCGCTCAGGGGCAGAAGCAAGAGCAACGAAGCAGCAGGATCAGGCCGGGGGACGAGCGCGATCAGACAGGCGGCCAGAAACCCGAGCGCGCCACTGCCGACGTCGCCGAGAAAGATCCGGGCTACGGGAAAGTTGAACGGCAGGAAGCCTGCACAGCCCGCGGCGACGATGCAGGCTAGAAGTGCGCCCTCGCCCACGAAACCCAGAAGCAGGCACCCCACCGCCAGGAGGATCATCTGCGTCGCCGCCAGACCGTTGATCCCGTCCATGAAATTCCAGACATTGATCAAGCCCAATGCGAGCACCATGACGATAATCGCCCACCACACGGGCTGACCTGACAACGCGACACCGATCGCGAGCAGCGCAGCTGCGAGGACATGTACCGCCAGTCGTCCCCAGGGCGACAGCGGACGGTGATCGTCGATCCAGCCGATCGCGGCGACCAGCGCGAGGCCGCAGGCGCCCAACAGGAACACAGGCGAGAAACTCGGCCCCGCGATTCCGAGCCAGATCATCGCGGGCAGCACGACCGCCACGATCGCGCTGCCACCACCGCGGGGCGTCGCCACGGTGTGGCTGCGGCGCTCGCCGGGTGCATCGACCAGGTGCCGTGCCAGTGCATAGCGGCGCGCGAGTGCCGTGAGCGCGAATGCGGCCAGACACGCAGTGACGCACAGCGTCGCCATGAAAAACGGAGATACCGGCACTCAGACCACGGCGTAGTTGAGCAGCGGCTTGATCGTGCCCCACTCCTTGCAACTGGGACATTGCCAATGGTGGCTGCGCGCGCCGAAGCCGCACTGCTTGCAGCGGTAGCTGGGATTGCGCACCAGAAGTTGCTCGGTGATCAGGCGCAGTTCCTGCAGCGTCCCGACATGATCAACGCCATCGGCCAGCGTCAGGTCGATCAGCGCCGCTTCGCCGCGCACCGACGGTCGATCCTTCAGCTGACGCGCGAGATACGTGCGAGCCGCGTGCACGCCTTCTTCCTGCTCGACCAGTCGCGTCAACGCCAACACCGGCGCAACGCCCTTGTAGTGCTCGGTCATCTGCGACAGGAAATTGCGCGCGCCGGGTACGTCGCCGACCCGCTCGTACGCGGCCAGCAACGGTGGCAGGACTTCTGGCAGGAAGTCCGCGTCGTGCCGCGCCGCACGCTCGAATGCGCGGATCGCGGCAGGGTCGTTGCCGGCATCGATCTCGATACGGCCTTCAAGAATGCCGGCGCGTACCGAACCGGAATCCGCTGCATATGCACGCTGTACCGCGCTGCGCGCCGCATCGGTGTCGCCGGCCGAACGCAGGCGATCGGCCAGTTCGCATTCGAACTGCGCGATCAGCTTGCCCATCGGCTCGCCCGTCGCGGTTTCGTAACGCGTAGCATTTTCGATTGCCTTCGGCCAATCGCGCTCGGACTGGTAGATGCCGATCAGATGTCGTAGCGCCTGCGGCGCACGCTGATCGATCCGCGCCAGATCGGTGAACACTGTTTCCGCCCGATCGAGCAGACCAGACTTCATGTAATCCTCGCCCAGCGCGAGCAGCGCCTGGACCTTCTGCTGGTCGTTGAGATCAGGCCGCTGCACCAGGCCCTGGTGCAGACGGATCGCGCGATCGACTTCACCGCGACGCCGGAACAGATGTCCGAGCGCAACCTGGGTTTCGAAGGTGTCCTTGTCGAGTTCCGCGATATGCAGGAACAACTCGATCGCCTTGTCCGGCTGCTCGTTGAGCAGATAGTTGAGGCCGCGGAAATATGTCGTCGACAGACGGCTGACCTGGGTGTCGCTGTGGCGTTCGCCGCCGCGACGACCGATCACCCAGCCACTGAGCGCCGCGATCGGCAGCAACAGGAAGAACCAGAACCACTCGGTCACAAACGCCATGGATCACGCTCCAGCAATGGATCGGCCGCGTACGCGCGACCCGGGCCGGCGATGGACATCACAGCGCGATGCGCGCCCGCCGACGGTGCGTCGACGATCCTACCCGCTTGCCGATCCTGCACGCCAACCATGCGGTGATATCCGCAGGGCGCGCAAACAGAAAATGGGACCGCCGTGTGGCGGTCAGTCTTCGGCCGGCATCGGCTGTACGTCGCTGACGCGATCGCGCAGTTCCTTGCCCGGCTTGAAATGCGGCACATGCTTGCCCGGAAGCGCGACGGCATCGCCGGTCTTCGGGTTGCGTCCGGTGCGCGGCGGACGGAAATGCAGCGAGAAGCTGCCGAACCCACGGACCTCGATCCGATCGCCGGCCGCGAGGGCGCCGCCCATCATTTCGAGCATGGCCTTGACCGCAAGGTCGACGTCCTCGCCCTTGAGATGCGCCTGACGCTGGGTCAGCAGTTCGATGAGTTCCGACTTCGTCATATCTCGTTCTAGCAGATGCGACAGCGCCGACCCGGGGAAGCCCCGGGCCGGCGCCGAATGGGCTTACTCGCCCTTGTTGCCCAGCTGTTCGCGCAGCAGCGCGCCCAGCTTGGTGGTGCCGCTCGACGCTTCCGATGCCTGCTTGTTGTACTCGGCCAAGGTCTCGGCGGTTTCCGCCTCGTCCTTCGCCTTGATCGACAGCTGCAGAACGCGGGTCTTGCGGTCGACGCCAAAGTACTTGGCTTCGATTTCCTGACCGACCTTCAGATGCTGGCTGGCATCGTCGATGCGCTGGTCGCTGATGTCGCGCGCCTGCACATAACCTTCCACGCCTTCACCCAGATCAACGACGGCGCCCTTGGCATCGACTTCCTTGACGGTGCCGGTGACCTTCGAACCGCGCGGCGTGGTCGCCATGAACTGACCCATCGGGTCCTGCTCAAGCTGCTTGACGCCCAGCGAAATGCGCTCGCGCTCCGGATCGACCGCCAGCACGACGGCTTCGACGGTGTCGCCCTTCTTGAACGCGCGTGCCACGTCTTCGCCGGTGGAGTTCCACGCGATGTCCGACAGGTGGATCAGGCCATCGATACCGCCGTCCAGGCCGATGAAGATGCCGAAGTCGGTGATCGACTTGATCTGGCCGTCGACCTTGTCGCCCTTCTTGTGGATGGCCGCGAAGGTCTCCCACGGGTTCGAGGTGACCTGCTTGATGCCGAGCGAAATGCGGCGACGCTCTTCGTCGACGTCGAGCACCATGACCTCGAGTTCGTCACCGACCTGCACCACCTTGGACGGGTTGACGTTCTTGTTGGTCCAGTCCATTTCGGACACGTGCACCAGACCTTCGACGCCCGGCTCGATCTCGACGAACGCGCCGTAATCGGTGACGTTGGAGACCTTGCCGAACACGCGGGTGTTGGACGGGTAACGGCGGGCGATGTTGTCCCACGGATCCTCGCCCAGCTGCTTCAGGCCGAGGCTGACGCGGTTGCGCTCGCGGTCGTACTTGAGCACGCGGACGTCCAGCTCCTGGCCGACTTCCACGACTTCGCTCGGATGGCGCACGCGCTTCCAGGCCATGTCGGTGATGTGCAGCAGGCCGTCGATGCCGCCGAGGTCCACGAACGCGCCGTAATCGGTCAGGTTCTTGACGACGCCCTTGAGCACCGCGCCCTCGACCAGCTTTTCCATCAGCTGCTCGCGCTCTTCCGAGTGCTCGCTCTCGACGACTGCGCGACGCGAGACGACGACGTTGTTGCGCTTGCGGTCCAGCTTGATCAGCTTGAACTCGAGTTCCTTGCCCTCGAGGTAGACCGGATCACGGACCGGACGCACGTCGACCAGCGAGCCCGGCAGGAATGCGCGGACGTCCTTGATGTCAACGGTGAAGCCGCCCTTGACCTTGCCGCTGATGCGGCCGGTGATGGTTTCGTTCTTCTCGAGCGCTTCCTCGAGCTCGTCCCACACCATGGCGCGCTTGGCCTTCTCGCGCGACAGCACGGTCTCGCCGAAGCCGTTCTCGAGCGAGTCCAGCGCCACCTTGACGGTGTCGCCTTCCGCGACGTCGATCTCGCCGGCGTCGTTACGGAACTGTTCGATCGGCACGATGCCTTCCGACTTCAGGCCGGCGTTGATCACGACGACGTCGGTGCGGACCTGCACGACGATGCCGGTGACGATGGAGCCCGGCTTGAGCTTGGCCAGATTGGTCTGACTGGCTTCGAACAGTTCTGCGAATGATTCGGTCATTGGTAGATACCTGGTTGACTCAGACTGCGTGGCGGCGCCTTGTCAGCGCGGAGTGCCGGCAGTCCACCCGTTGGTCGGCCGTCGCGGGATTGCAGGGCCGTGAGTGTTGATGAGGTGAATGGACCGGAGCCGGAACGATTCCGGACGCCGACATGGATGAAGCGATACAGCGGTGACACTGGACACTTGGAACAACGCCGAAGCGGCCCGGAACGGACCACCCCGGCCTGCAGCAGACGCCCGACCCTGGATCCGGTCAGGCGCTGTGTTCGGGGAACAACGCGAGTACCCGTTGGACGACGGCTTCGATGCCCTGGCCGGTGGTGTCGATCCGGACGGCGTCTTCGGCCGGCCGCAACGGCGCCACCGCACGGTTGGCATCGCGGGCGTCGCGGGCGAGGATCTCGCGCAGCAGACCGTCCATTGTCACCGAAACCCCCTTGTTCTTCAACTGCTTATAGCGACGCTCCGCACGTTCGTCGGCACTAGCCGTCAGGAACACCTTCCAGCCGGCATCCGGGAAGATCACCGTCCCCATGTCGCGTCCATCGGCGACCAGGCCAGGTGCCACCCTGAATGCACGCTGCCGGTCCTTGAGTGCAGCGCGGACCTCCGGAATCGCGGCGATGGCCGAAGCGGCCGCCCCCGCCGTTTCGGTCCGCAACTCATCTGTCGCGTCGTGACCATTGACCAGTACACGCAACTCTTCGCCGCTTTCATCGAACCCGATGGTCGTATCGAAGGTGCAACGCACCAGGGCACCGCCGTCGTCGAGATCCAGATCGGCCCAGCCCGCTGCAACGCCGACCGCGCGATACAGCGCGCCCGAATCGAGGTAGTGCCAACCCAGCTGCTGCGCCACTGCGCGGCTGATAGTGCCCTTGCCCGAACCCGAAGGCCCGTCGATCGTCAAAACCGGCACCGTTGCCGTCATCTGCGTCTCCTGCGCCGGGGCCGTGTCCGCGGGCGAACACCCAAGCGCTTGAATCGTGGGGGAAAGAGCCGCTAGAATAGCCGGCTTGCTGTTTGTATCCCATCCCAGAGGTTCACCATGAAGGTCCTGTCGTCCCTGAAGTCGGCGAAGACCCGCCACCGCGATTGCAAGGTTGTGCGTCGCCGCGGCAAGGTCTTCGTGATCTGCAAGTCCAACCCGCGTTTCAAGGCGCGTCAGCGCTAAGACGCGTTGCCGCCGCGCAAGCGGTGTGCACGCGAGAAAGGCCGCAGCGATGCGGCCTTTCTTCGTTTTGAGTACCCGTCGCCCCGCGTCGGCGTCACCATCGCGCGAATTCTGCTAAACAGGCGCGTGCGCTGTTCCGGCGCCCTTGCCATCCATCGCCGTCCTGCCCAGGAGTCACCGCCATGTCGCGTTCCTTCGCTTCGATCCTCGCAGGCACCGCGCTAAGCTGCGCGCTGCTCGCCAGCTTGCCCGCTTCTGCAGACACGCTGCTCGTCGACCGCACCAAGCAGGCCACCGGCGCTGGCGTTCCGACGCGCGGCATGTCAATGGCCGATGTCGAAGCCCGCTTCGGCGTGCCGAGCGAGCGCATGGACCCACGCGGCGGCCAGAAGCGCCAGTGGCCGACGATCAACCGCTGGGTCTATCCCACCTTCACCGTCTATTTCGAGCGGAACCGGGTCATCGATACCGTCGCCAACCGTGCCACGGCGTCGGAGATCGGCCCCAAGCCCGCCATCCGTTGAGTCCATGACCGAACACGCATTGCGCTTCCCCGCGGAGTGGGAACCCCAGTCCGCGATCCTGATCGCCTGGCCGAACGAAGACACCGACTGGGCCGCGCGCCTGGGCGAGGTCGAAGACACCTACATCGCGCTGGTCGCGGCGATCACCCGCTTCCAGCAGGTCGTGATCTGCGTGCCGGACGAGGACATCCAGAGTTACGCGTACGTGCGCCTGGCGTCGAACCGCATCGACATGGCGCGCGTGCGGTTCATCGAAGCGGCCTATGACGACACCTGGTTGCGCGACTCGGGTCCGATCTCGCTGCGTCTTGGCGATGACGCGTTCCTGCTCAACGATTTCCGCTTCACCGGCTGGGGCGGCAAGTTCGATGCGAGCCAGGACGATCTGCTGGTCGGCCATCTGCACAGCGCCGGCGTGTTCGCCGGCGATGCGCAGCGGCGCGAGATCGACTTCGCACTCGAGGGTGGCGCGATCGAAACTGATGGCGCCGGCACGCTGCTGACCACCTGGCGCTGCCTGCACGAACGCCATCCCGATGCTTCTCGCGATGCATTGACCGCGAAGTTGTCGGGTTGGCTCGCGCAGGACCGCGTGCTGTGGCTCGACCACGGCTATCTGGAAGGCGACGACACCGACGCGCACATCGACACCCTCGCCCGCTTCGCGCCCGGCGACGCGATCGTGTTTCAGGCCTGCGACGACGTCGCCGATCCGCACCACGCCGAACTGCAGGCGATGGCCGACGAGATCGCCGCGCTGCGCACGCGCGATGGCGCGCCGTATCGCCTGTTCCCGCTGCCGTGGGCGCAGCCGGTGCTCGACAACGGCCGCCGTCTCGCTGCGAGCTACGCGAACTACCTGATCCTCAATGGCGCAGTGCTGATGCCGGCCTATGGCGATCCAGCGGACGACGCCGCGGCGTCCGTGCTCGCGCAGGCGCATCCCGGCCGCGAGATCGTGCAGGTGCCGTGTCGCCCGTTGATCTGGCAGAACGGCAGCCTGCACTGCATCACGATGCAGTTGCCCCTGGGCCTGCTGCGGGATGACATCCCCGGCTGAAACGGAACAGACCCCAGAGTTCACAACGAAGGAGTCGGGCCCGGTTCCGCACCTGAGCCCCGCTCACGTCCGACGCGCGCTGCTCGATGTGGATCTTGCGGCCCGCCGCATCACGCGTTTATCTGCCTGCAGGCTGCCTCGCGTTAGCATTGTCGTCATCGCCCGAGGATTCGAAGCCATGTCCCGCAAGACCACGTTGCCCGTTGCGCTGATCCAGGAGCGCGCAGTCATCGACCAGGGCGCCCGGAATGCCGACGCCAACCTGTCGATTATCGAATCGCGCGTCGCCGAAGCCGCCGCACGGGGCGCGAAGCTGGTGTTGTTACAGGAACTGCACAACGGCGCCTACTTCTGCCAAGAGGAATCGGTCGATGCGTTCGATCTCGCCGAGTCGATCCCGGGTCCAAGCACCGAGCGCCTCGCCGCTTTGGCGAAGCAGCACAAGGTGGTCGTGGTCAGCTCACTGTTCGAACGCCGCGCGGCTGGGCTTTACCACAACACCGGCGTGGTACTGGACACGGATGGCAGCCTCGCAGGCAAGTACCGCAAGATGCATATTCCCGATGACCCCGGCTTCTACGAGAAGTTCTACTTCACACCGGGTGACATCGGCTTCAAGCCGATCGACACCTCGGTCGGCCGGCTCGGGCTGCTCGTGTGCTGGGACCAGTGGTATCCCGAAGCTGCCCGCCTGATGGCGCTGGCGGGCGCGGATCTTCTGTTGTATCCCACTGCGATCGGCTGGGATCCCAACGACGGCGAAGACGAGAAGAAGCGCCAGCGCGATGCCTGGATTCTCAGCCACCGCGGCCACGCGGTCGCCAACGGCTTGCCGGTGCTGTCGTGCAATCGCGTCGGCCACGAGCCGTCGCCGATGGGTGCATCCGGCATCGACTTCTGGGGCAACAGCCACGTGCTTGGTCCGCAAGGAGAATTCCTCGCCGAAGCGGGAACCGATCCGACCGTCCTGAGCTGCGAGGTGGATCTGGGTCGCAGCGAACACGTGCGCCGCATCTGGCCGTTTCTGCGCGATCGTCGCATCGACGCGTATGGCGATCTGCTCAAGCGCTACATCGACTGATCCCGATGCCACTCCAACTCCGCGACGCCGTCGAAGCCGACTTCGACGTCATCACTGCGCTCTACGCCCGCGAGGTCGCGGACGGGGTGGCGACCTACGAGTACGACGCGCCCGACGTCGAGGAGATGCGGCGGCGCTGGTCGACGATTACGTCGGCCGGTTATCCGTACATCGTCGCGATCCGCGACGGCGTGTTCGCCGGCTATGCCTACGCCGGCGGATTCCGCACGCGCATCGGCTACCGCTTCACCGTCGAAAGTTCGGTCTACGTCGAGCATGCACAGCATGGTCATGGCATCGGCCGCGCGCTGATGGAACGCCTCATCGAACTGTGCACTGCACGCGGCTACCGGCAGATGATGGCGGTGATCGGTCCGCCGCTCGGCGGCCTCTCGGTGCAGTTCCACCAACGCCTCGGCTTCGAGACCGTCGGCGTGCTGCCCGGTTCGGGCCGCAAACACGGGCGCTGGCTCGACACCATCCTGATGCAGCGCGTCCTCGGCGACGGCGCCGCCACTCCTCCTGAAGACGAATGACCCGATGACCGAACCGATGACCGGCGCGCTGACGCCTGATGGCGCCACGTCCTGGCAGTCGCAGCCGCACGCGATCGTCGAACGCGACGGCGTGCGCTACACCCTGCTCGGCACCGCACACGTGTCACGGGTCAGCGTGGAAGCGGTCGAGGATGCGATCGGCAGTGGCGCCTTCGACGCGGTCGCCGTCGAACTCGACGCGCAGCGTCTGCAGGCGATCAGCGATCCCGACGCGTTGGCCAAACTCAATCTCGTCGATGTGATCCGCAAGGGCCGCGTCGCGCTATTCGCCGCGAACCTCGCGCTCGCCGCATACCAGCGCCGCCTCGCCGAACAGCTCGGCATCGAGCCGGGCGCCGAACTCAAGCGCGCGGTCGCGCTGGCCCACGAGCGCGCTCTGCCGGTCGCGCTGATCGATCGCGATGTCGGCCTGACGTTCAAGCGCGCGTCGAAGAAGCTCGGCTTCTTCGGCCGCATGAAACTGGTCGGCAGTCTGCTCGGCGGTCTGATGGCCTCCGACGAACTCGGCGAAGAGGAAATCGAGAAGCTCAAGCAGGGCGACATGCTCGAATCGAGCTTCGGCGAATTCGCCAAGAGCAGCCCGGAACTCTATGAAGCGATCATCGCCGAGCGCGACCGCTACATGGCCGCGAAGCTGCGCGAACAGGCGGGCAATGCACGCGAAGTGCTGGCGGTCGTGGGCGCCGGCCATCTCGCGGGTCTGGCGCGCCATCTCGCAGACGATGCACAGGCGCCAGCGGCGACGACCGCCGAACTCGAACACGCGCCCAAGGGCACGAGCGTCCGCTGGGTCATGACTGTGATCACGCTGGCGATCCTGGCGATGATCGGCTGGGGCTATTACCAGGGCGGCGCCGAACTCGGTCGCCAGCTGGTCAAGGAATGGATCGTGATCACCGCAGGATTCGCAGCGCTCGGCGCTCTGGCCGCGCTGTCCCATCCGATCGGCATCCTGGCCGCCGCGATCGCCGCGCCGCTCAAGCCGATCCGACCGCCGGGCATCTCGCCCGGTCTGTTTAGTGGTCTGGTCGAGGCTTACCTGCGCAAACCCGCCTACAGCGACTTCATGTCATTGCGCGACGACGCCGGCACGGTCCGCGGCTGGTACCGCAACCGCGTCTCACGAACCCTGTTGAGCTTCCTGCTCGCCAATGTTGGTTCGAGTATCGGCGTGTGGGTGGCGGGTTTGCGGATTGCCGGCAAGGTGCTCAGCTGACGCGTGCGTTTGGCGCGCGAATGAGGGCGCAAAGTTTCGCCTTCTGTTCAAGCCAAGCGCTTGGGCGCTTCTGCTTTCTGGCTCTGCTGTAGTTCTTGCGTCTCGCTTTTCGCGTTTGGCTTGAGGCTTCGCTGTTGCTGTTGCTGTTGCTGATGCTGTTGCTGTTGCTGTGGCTCTTGATCTGGAATCGAGCCGTAAAGAGAGCCGAGCACCGGAGCCTGGCGTGGCCGAAGAGCAGCCCATGTCTGAGCGCAGCGAGTTTGGGCTGCGTGCCGCGTCAGGCGAGGAGCACAGGGCACCGATGCGGCTTCATCGCATCGGCTCGCGTCCGGCGAAGGGACCTTTTGGTTCCTTTTGG
>JBJMWR010000017.1:0-30656 GCA_045810015.1 Luteimonas sp. | reverse complement strand
GTCGTGCTCGGCGTGGACGGCGCGCACGCGCAGCGGCCCGATCTCGACCTCGTCCCCCTCGTCCACCTCCACGACGGGCAGGCCCGCCGGGAGGTAGCGGCCCGCGCCCGGCGGCGCGACCACGGTGGCCGGCGCCACCCGGCGCAGCGAGGGCGCGTGCAGGTGGTCGGCGTGCAGGTGCGAGACCAGGGCCGCGTCGACCCGGTCCGGCACGGCCGCCGGCGGGGCGAACCGCCGCAGGTGGACGAGCCGGTCCGACAGGAGCGGATCGGTGACGACGCGGGCCCCGTCGAGGTCGATCACGGCCGTGGCGTGCCCGAGCCACGTGACCAGGTCCGGGCGCCCGCTCACGAGCCGGACGCCGTGCCCTGGAGCAGCTCGCGCCAGCCCGCCAGCAGCGCGTGCACGGCCTCGGCCCCTCGCAGCGGGCCCTCGGGGCGCCGCAGGCCGGCGGGGTGCATGACGAAGGGCCGCGTCTGGGGGCCGCCCATGCCGCCGTGGAACGAGATCAGCTCCTCGAACGCGCAGCCCTCGTCCAGCTCGGGGTCGTAGAAGCTGTTCACCATGATGTCGGCCACGTGGGGGAAGCCGTCGGCGCGCGACAGGTGCTCGGCGGCGGTGGGCGAGAAGGGGGCCAGCGGATCCTCGCCCTCCACGCGGCCCCACGCGAGGTGGCGCGTCCCGCGCGGTCCCAGGACGAGCGGGCCGTCGGTCCGTGAGCGCACCAGCAGGAAGCCGATGTGGGGGTGGGCGCGCAGGGCGGGGATGAGCCCGGGGTGGCGCTCGTCGATCTCCTCGCGCGTCAGCCGCTCGCGGTGCTCCATCAGGTAGACGAGCCCGAGGTTCCCGGAGCCGAGCACGATCACGTCGCCGCCGCCCACCGCGTCGCCGGGAGCGCCGTCGGAAACCGGCCGCCCGGTCGCCTCGTGGAGCGCGTGGCCGACGGCCGCGTCGTGCTCGTCGCCCGCCTCCACCTTCGCGACCGACCCGCCGGAGAGCGCCCCGCGGACGAGGTCCTCGAGGCCGTAGCCGTTGCGCTGCAGGAAGGTGGCGCCCTGGGTCTGGCCGTGGTCGGAGAGCACCACGAGCTCGTAGGGGCGCGGCGCGTAGCGGCGGGCGCGGTCGATGCGGCCGAACTGCTGGTCGAGCTTGCGTAGCGCCTCGAGCGTGTCGGCGCGCTCGAGGCCGGAGTGGTGGGCCACCTCGTCGTACGAGGCGAAGGTCGCGTAGACCGCCGGCCGGCCGGCCATCATGTCGGTCAGGACCCCGTGCACGACCAGGTCGCGGACGGCCACGCACATCGCCGCGCGCAGGAGCGGGTAGATGCCGCCGCGGTGGCCGCGCGGGCGCACGTCGCGGCGGATCGCGCGGATCGCGGCCGTCCACTCCAGGACGACCTCCCAGATGATCAGCACGAGGGTCCGCGTCACGTTGAAGCCATTGGCGTAGAAGGCGCGGTAGCCGGGGTTGGCCCGCTTCTCGGCCTCCACCCGGCTGACGGTGAGGATCGTCTCGTCGGCCTCGCCCGAGAGCAGGTTGCCCCGGCTGGCGCCCCCGCCGGTGAGCAGGCCGCGGCCGCTGGCGTGGCGGCGCTCGATCTCGGCGCAGTCGGCCGGGGCGGAGCAGGTCATGATCCGTCCGGTCTCCTTCTCGACCCACCGGAAGGCCGGGATGTCGTAATTCGAGCCGAGCAGGATCCCGGCCTGGCTCGCCCCGGTCTGGGAGGAGAGGTCCGTCTCCCACTCCGTCAGCCGGTGCGTGTCCTCGGCGAGCCAGCGCGCCATCACGGGCGCGCTGCCGTCGCGCATCGCGCGCCGCAGGACCGGCGACGCCAGGCCGTCGATCTCGAGGAAGACGATGCCCGGCACCGGCGTGCGCGTGGTGCCCGCGGTGCGACCGGCGATGCGCTGGACCACGCGCAGGTTGTAGGTGTCGTCGTCGTTCGTGCCGGCCAGGACCTCGAGCACCATGCCGACGGCCGACGCCAGGAGCGCCGTGAGCAGCGCCCAGCCGAAGTTGTCGACCTGGATCGCGTCCGGCGCGATGTCGGCGACCAGCTCCAGCAGCAGCGCGTCGATCAGGAGGACCAGGACGAAGCTCAGCCCGACCGTGTAGGGGACGCGCAGCGCGGCGATCAGCGGCGGCAGCAGCGCGTTGAGGACCGCGATCAAGAGCGCCGCGAGCATGGCGCCCCAGAAGCCGGGGATGTGGACGCCCGGCAACACGGCGGCCGCCACCATCAGCGCGGCCGCGCCCAGGACCCAGGAGACGACGAGCAACGCCGGGCGCAGACGCGGGCGCTCCGGCCGCCAGGCCGGGTGCCGGCCGGCGGCCGCCCGCGCCGCGCCGTCGCTCATGCCCCCTCCCGCCCCGGCCGGCGCCGGATCGGGCGTGGTCGCCATCCCCCGTGATCCTCCCGCGCGCGCGCCCTCGCGGCGCCGTGGGGGCCAGTCAAGCCGCGCCGCGGTGGCCGCCGCATCCTCCCGAGGGGATGAGCGGCGCGATCAGAGGTCGATCGGGAAGGTCGCAAGCCACGCCTCCGGCGGTCGGCGGTCATGCGCCGCTACGAGAAGACGTTCACGGCCCGGGCGATCACCGATGAGCCACGCCGGCCCGAGCGCCTCGCGGTCGGGCTCGGCGATCCGCAGGCCGACCGACAACGCGATGGAGGCCAGGATCGCGACGGCGATCGGCCAGCGCGACTCCACGACGACCGGCTCGGCGGCGTCGGCGGTGGGCGTGGAGGGCGGCGGTTCCAAGGACGGCGCTCGCGGCGGGCGTGCACGACACGATCTCAGCGGCTCCGGACGGCGCTTCCCACGGCCCCGACGGGACGAACGCGCCCTTCATCCCATCGGGGCGATGCCGGCGCCCCGGCGGCGGGGTTGGATCCACCCCGGACAGCGACGACGGGAGGTGGCGCATGGAGTGGGCGTTGGGGTGGGTGCTCGCGGTGATCTACATCTTCCTGTTCATCGTGCTGGGGGTTCAGACGATCCGGAGGGGCCACTGGGTGCTCTTCTTCATCGGGATCATCTTCCCCCTGCTGTGGGTGGTCGGGGCGCTGATGCCGCCGACCCGGCGGGCCCACGAGGCCGGCGTCGTCTGACGCGCGCGATCCGGATCAACCCAGGTGCCGACGGCGTCACCGGCGTCCGGGGCGTTCCAGAGGTCGCCGATGATGTTTGGGGCTGCTGCTGATGCCGCGGCGCCCGGCGGTGCGGCTCAGCGGCGCGCCCGGATGAAGGCCGTCAGCCCGTACGCCGTGACGGGCACCATGCCGAGCTTGCGGTAGAAGCCCTCGGCGCCCCGCTCGGCCACCAGCACCTGGTGGTGGAAGCGGTCCATGGGGTAGCGCTCAAGGATCGCCTCGGCGAGCGTCCGGCCGATGCCGATGCGCTGGCGGTCGGGGGCCACGAGGACGTCGGCGATGTAGACCGCGAAGGCCTCGTCGGACATCGCCCGGGCGAAGCCCACCACCCGCTCCTCCTCCAGCGCGACGACCGAGTACGAGGACGACTCGATGGCGGTCTGCAGCCGCTCGGGGTCGCCCGCGTGCGTCCAGCCGTGGGCGCGGTAGAGGGCGATGATCCCGAGGAAGTGATCGGGGACATCGGCCTCGCGGATCGCGATCGGGGGGCGGGTCGTCGTCAGGGGGTCGTCCCGGGGGGCTGTGCGATACTCGCCGGCGTGCCGGCGCCATCCCGAATCCTGCCCGAACGGTACGACCCCGCGCAGGTGGAGTCCAAGTGGCAGGGGGTCTGGGAGCGCGACGACGCCTTCCACGCCGAGCCGCTCGCGCGCGACGGGGAGCGCTCCCCGCTGCCCGACCGCTCGAAGGCGTATGTGCTGGAGATGCTCCCCTACCCGTCCGGCGAGATCCACATCGGTCACGTCAAGAACTACACGATGGGCGACGTCGTGGCGCACTTCCGGCGCCGCAACGGCGCTGCGGTCTTCCACCCCATGGGCTACGACTCCTTCGGGCTGCCGGCCGAGAACGCGGCGATCAGCTCCGGCGAGCCGCCGGCGGAGGTCATCGCGTCGAACATCGCGCGGATCCGCGATCAGATGCGCCGCCTGGGGGTCTCGGTCGACTGGCACACCGAGATCGCCACCAGCGATCCCGAGTACTACCGCTGGACCCAGTGGCTCTTCCTGCGCCTCCTCGAGCGCGGCCTCGCCGAGCGCCGCGAGGCCGCGGTCAACTGGTGCCCGGTCGACCAGACCGTGCTGGCCAACGAGCAGGTCATCGACGGCCACTGCGAGCGCTGCGGGGCCGAGGTCGAGCTGCGCCAGCTCACCCAGTGGTTCTTCCGCATCACCGACTACGCCCAGCGCCTGCTCGACGACATGGACCAGCTGATCGACTGGCCCGAGCGGGTGCTGACCCAGCAGCGCAACTGGATTGGGCGCTCCGAGGGGGCCCGGGTCGTCTTCCGGCTGCAGGACGGCGACGAGGAGATCCCGGTCTTCACGACCCGCCCCGACACCCTCTTCGGCGCCACCTTCTTCGTGGTCGCGCCCGAGCACCCGGCGGTCGAGCACCTGGTCGCGGGCCGGCCGGAGGCCGACCCGGTCCGCCACTACGCCGCCGCGGCCGCGCGGGCGACCGCCGCCGACCGCGGCGACGCCGGCGCGCCCAAGACCGGCGTCTTCACGGGGCGTTACGTGATCAACCCGGTGAACGGCGAGGCCCTGCCGGTCTGGGTGGCCGACTACGTCCTCATGGACTACGGGACCGGCGCGATCATGGCCGTCCCAGGCCACGACGAGCGCGACTTCACCTTCGCCCGGGCCCACGGCCTGCCGGTGCGGCGCGTCATCGCGCCCGCGGGCGAGCCGGCCGACGCCCCGCTCGAGGAGCCCTACGCGGGGCCCGGGCGGCTGGTGAACTCGGAGTTCCTCGACGGCCTGGAGGTCGACGAGGCCACGCGGGCCGTGAGCGCGTGGCTCGAGCAGCGCGGCCTGGGCGAGGCGACCGTGGGCTACCGGCTGCGCGATTGGCTGATCTCGCGCCAGCGCTACTGGGGCGCGCCGATCCCCGTCATCCACTGCCCCGACCACGGCGTAGTGCCGGTTCCCGACGAGGACCTCCCGGTGCTGCTGCCGCCGGTCGACGACTACGCCCCGCGGGGCCGCAGCCCGCTCGCGGCCGACCCGTCGTTCGTCGAGGTGGCGTGCCCGATCTGCGGCGGTCCGGCGCGGCGCGAGACCGACACGATGGACACCTTCGTCGACTCGTCCTGGTACTTCCTGCGCTACACCGCGCCCCACCTGACGACGGCGCCCTTCGACCGCGAGGTCGTCGACTACTGGCTGCCGGTCGACCAGTACATCGGCGGCATCGAGCACGCGATCCTGCACCTGCTGTATTTCCGCTTCTATCACCGCCTGATGCGTGACGAAGGCCTGGTGCGCAGCGACGAGCCGGTGATCAACCTGCTGACCCAGGGCATGGTGATCGCCGATACGTTCTATCGGGACCTCGACAACGGTGGCAAGGACTGGATCAACCCGGCCGACGTCGAGATCGTCCGCGACGACAAGGGCCGGATTACCGGCGCGACGTCGAAGCTCGACGGCCAGCCGGTTTCGATCGGCGGCACCGAGAAGATGTCCAAGTCGAAGAACAACGGCGTGGATCCGCAGTCGATGATCGGCAAGTATGGCGCCGATACGGTGCGCCTGTTCTCGATGTTCGCAGCCCCGCCCGAGCAGTCGCTGGAGTGGAACGAGGCCGGCGTCGAAGGCATGTCGCGCTTTCTGCGCCGCCTGTGGAACCAGGTGCAGAAGCACGTGCAGGGTGGCGAGGCTGGCGCGTTCGATGTCGCGGCTGCCACACCCGCGCAGAAGACCTTGCGCCGCCAGTTGCACGAGGCGATCCAGAAGGTGGGCGACGATTACGGCCGCCGCCACAGTTTCAACACCGCCATCGCCGCGGTGATGGAACTGCTCAACCACGTCGGCAAGTTCGACGAGGCCGACGCGAACGCGCGCGCGCTGCGTCAGGAGACATTCGAGACCATCGTGCTGCTGCTCAACCCGATCACACCGCACATCGCGCACACGCTGTGGCAGGTGCTGGGCCACGCCGAGACGCTGCTCGAAGACCAGACATTCCCGGAGACCGACCCGGCCGCGCTGGAACGCGACGCGCTGACGCTGGCGGTGCAGGTCAACGGCAAGCTGCGGGGCACGATCGAAGTTGCGGTCGACCTGGCCAAGGACGCGATCGAGGCGATGGCACTCGCCGAGCCCAATGTCGCGAAGTTCCTGGGCGGGCTGACCGTCCGCAAGGTCATCGTCGTGCCGGGCAAGATCGTCAACATCGTCGCCGGCTGAACCCGGCGTCGCCGCGCCCCGTGCGCGGCGCTTGCCGGCCCTGTCCCCCTCGTCCAGACTCCGCCCATGCGCATCCTCCGACCGGTTTTTCTGCCTCTGGCCCTCGTCGCCCTCGTGCTGACACTGTCCGCCTGCGGCTTCCATCTGCGCAATGCGCTGACGCTGCCGCCGAACCTCGGCCCGGTCGACATCGTCTCGAGCGATCCCTACAGCCGTCTGGCCCGTTCGGTCGAGCGCGCACTGGCCGCGGCGGGCGCGGAGATCGCCGATCCCGACGCTACCGGTGTCGCGACGCTCAACATCCAGTCCGAACGCTGGGCGGCACTGCCGGCCAGCCTCGACGCACAAGGCCGCGCGCAGGAATACACGCTGCGCTACGCAGTCGTGTTCTCGATGCGCGACGCCGACGGCCGCGACATCGTGCCGCAGCAGGCGATCGAACTCGCCCGCGACTATCTGTCTCCGCCGACCGATTCGATCGGTGCCGATTCAGAGCGCGAGTTGCTGTCGCGCGAACTCGAGCGCGAAATGACCGCCTCGATCATCCGTCGCATCGACGCGGTGTTCCGCAATCCCCAGGAACGCACTCGCGAGTGACCCCGTCCGTGCACGGTCTGCGCCCGTCGTGGAACTGACCCCCGAACGCCTGCCCGCGCAGCTCGCGCGTGAGCCGCTGCGTCCGGCGTATCTGATCGCCGGCCCCGAGCCGCTGCGCGTGCTCGAAGCCGCCGATGCCGTGCGCGCTGCTGCACGCGAGCAGGGCGTCGCCGAGCGAGAAGTCTTCGAACCCGAAGGCCGCGACATCGACTGGAACGCGGTCGAAGCCACGTTCCGCGCGCCCAGCCTGTTCGCATCAAAGCGTCTGGTCGAACTCCGTCTGCCGACGACCAAGCCCGGCAAGGACGGCGCGGCGGTCATCAGCGGCTTCTGCGCCGACCCGCCATCGGACGTCACCCTGCTGGTCACCGGCGGCGAGTGGAGCCGCCAGCACGGCGGCAAGTGGAGCGAGGCAATCACGGGCATCGGCCATCTCGTCGTCGCTTGGCAGGTCAAGCCGCACGAACTGGAAAGCTGGATCGAGACGCGCCTGCGCAGCCGAAACGTGCTGGCCGACCGCGCGGCCGTGCAGCAGCTGGCCGAACGCGTCGACGGCAACCTGCTCGCGGCCGCACAGGAAGTCGACAAGCTCGCGCTGCTGGCCGATGGCAGCACGCTCGATGGGCCGCGCATGCAGGCGCTGGTCGCCGACGCCGCGCGCTTCGACGTATTCCGTCTGCTCGACGCCACGCTCAACGGCCAGCCGGCCCAGGTCGTGCGCATGCTCGCCGGCCTGCGCGCCGAGGGCGCGGCGATTCCGGCGTTGATGGGCATGGTCGTCATGGAACTCGCGCGCGCCGCGCAACTGGCGCAGGTGCAGGCCCGCGGCGGCAACATGGCCAACGAATTCAAGGCGCAGCGCATCTGGGATGCCCGTCAGGCGGGCTACCGGCGCGCGCTGCAGCGTCATCCCGAAGCGCGCTGGGTGCGTTTTGTCGCCGAGGCCGGACGTGTCGATCGCATCGCCAAAGGCCGTGGCCGCTGGGGGGTGGACCCCGTCGACGGCTGGCTCGCGCTGGAGCGTCTGCTGGTCGCCGTGGCTGACGCGCGCGCGGGCGCCCTGCTGGCCGCCTGACCGGCTGCGATGTCGCTGCACCTCGTCTACGGCGGCACTTTCGATCCGATTCACAACGGGCATCTGGCGATCGCCTGCGCCGCGCGCGATGCGCTGGCGTGCACGGTCCATCTGATGCCGGCAGGCGATCCACCGCATCGCGCACCGCCCGGCGCCGACGGCGCGACGCGCGCGGCGATGATCGTGCTGGCGATCGGCGGCATGCCGGGCCTCGTGCTCGATCGCCGCGAACTGGAACGTCAGGGACGTAGCTACACCGTCGACACACTCGCCGAACTGCGCAACGCACTCGGCCCGTCGACGCCGCTGGCCTGGCTGGTCGGTGCCGACAGCCTGCTCGCTCTGCCGGGCTGGCACCGCTGGCGCGATCTGTTCGGGCTCGCGCATCTGGTGGTCGCCGAACGGCCGGGCAGTGCGCTGGATACAGCACTGCCGACCGAGCTCGCCGAAGCACTGCAGGATCGCTGGACCCGCGAGGCCGCGGATCTGCAATCGCAGCCCGCAGGACGGGTGCTTCGGCTGCATCAGCCGCTGTCCCACGTCTCGGCAACCGCGATCCGCGCGCGCCTCGCGGCAGGCGCCTCGACCGCCGACTGGCTGCCGCCCGCTGTGGCCGCATTCATCCACGAGAAGGGGTTGTACGGGCCGGCGGCCTGCGCTCCGCTATAATTTCCGCCGCACTTTCCGAGCCAGACCTTTGTCCAATCCCGCACACGTCATCAAGACCCGCCTGCCCGAGCCGCCGCCGTCCCCGGATGCGCTGCTCGAAGTGGCCCGCGCGGCCGTCGCAGAAATCAAGGCCGTCGACGTCATCGACATCGACGTGCGTGGCCGCAGCAGCGTCTGCGATTTCATGGTCATCGCGTCCGGCACGTCCAGCCGTCACGTCAAGTCGATCGCCGACGAAGTCGTCAAGCACGCCAAGAAGCTCGGTTGCCAGCCGCTGGGCGTCGAAGGCGAGCGCGAGGCCGAGTGGGTACTCGTCGACCTGGGCGACGTCGTCGTCCATGTGATGCTGCCGCGCGTGCGCGAGTTCTACGCGCTCGAGCGTCTGTGGACCGTCGGCGACCAGCCGCCGGAAGACGAGCGCGGCCCGCGTCGCGATGCCTGACCGCGGAGTCCCGGCACGTGTGCCGGGGCCTGAAGCGGGATGAGTTGGGCGACATGAAAGCGAAACTGATCGCCGTCGGCGAACGCGCCCCCGCGTGGGTGGCCGAGGGATTCGCCGAATACCGCAAGCGGCTGTCGCACTGGTTGCCGCTGGATCTGGTTGAAGTCGAGCCCGGGGTGCGCGGCAAGGGCCGCGACACCGTGCGCGCGATGTCCGACGAAGGCGCGCGCGTGGTCGCCGCCATCCCGCGCGACGCGCTGGTGGTTGCACTCGACGGTCGCGGCCGACTGCATTCCTCGGAAGATCTCGCGCAGCGTCTGGAACACTGGCGCATGCAGGGGCGTGATCTCGCATTCCTGATCGGCGGGCCGGAAGGCCACGCCCCGGAGGTGCTCGCCCGCGCCGACGAGCGCTGGTCACTCGGCCCGCTGACGCTGCCGCACATGCTGGTGCGCCTGGTGCTCGCCGAGCAGGTCTATCGCGCCGCGGCGATGCTGGCGAATCATCCGTATCACCGAGCGTAGGGCTGGCTTGGCTGCCGCGCTTTGATTCGATTGATCGGAGGCGCTGTTTCTGGACTCGGTGTCCGTGCGATGCGCCCTGTGACCCATTGAATCGCCGCGCCTGCATGAGCAGACATGCGTCGGTTGGAAGCCGGCGAAGTGACCGGCAGTGACCTGCTTTTTATTGACCTGTCGAGAGTAGGCGCCGGTCAGCGCTTCTGCGACCCCGGCCCTCACCCGACGCGCGTAGCGCGCCGACCTCTCCCGGTGGGAGAGGTGTTCCGTGCCCGCTCGCTCAGAACACGCGAATCGGGCTGGGCGCAAGCTTGGCTCACCCCCGCGACAGATTGAACGCGATCGGCACCAGCCCGATCGCCTCCACCGGCACGCCGTCACGCATCGCCGGCTGGAAGGTCCACATCCGCTGCACGTGGCGAAGGGCGGCGCGATCGAGGTCGCGGTTGCCACTGCTGCGGTGGATGCGCACGTCCATCGGGCGACCGTCGGTGCCGACGTGGACTTCCAGCAACACCACGCCCTCGGCACCCGCGGTCAGCGCCGCACGCGGATAGGCGGGCGCGGGTGCGCTCGCGTACTGCAGGGCGATGCCGGAGATCGGCGTGGTGTCGGTCACGGCCGGTGCGACATCGACCGGCGGACCTTCGATCATCGGCAAGGCGGGAAAGGTCCCGGCATCGACGACGACCGCGACGTCGTCCGGTGCGGTCCGCGGCACCGTCTGTTGCGGCACGACCGGCGACGGCGCGCTGCGCGGTTGCACGACTTCGACACGTTCGGGTGGCAGTTCGGGTTTCGGCGCGGGCGGTACGATCCAC
Source organism: Luteimonas sp. (assembly GCA_045810015.1). GTDB lineage: Bacteria > Pseudomonadota > Gammaproteobacteria > Xanthomonadales > Xanthomonadaceae > Luteimonas. Next base: position 20,189 of record JBJMWR010000017.1, on the reverse strand, counting down.
TCGAATTCCTGCCTGGGTTCGGGCAGGGCGTAATCGAGCGCGTCGCGACTGGCCGGCACCAGCAGGACCATGAACAACATCGCGTTGAGGGCGAGGGTGCCGCTGAGTCCGACGATGCGTACGGCATCGGGACGCGACGGTTCCTGGACGGGTCCGCGCATGCGGGGACCAACGGGCTGCAGCACCATGCACCACCTCCTGTGTGCGGGCCGGATGGCCCGTGGAAGCGTCAACGTGGCAGCGGTGGCCATGGGGTCGAAGGCCAGCCGCGCCGTCGCATCGTTCGCTTCGAACCTGCGCCGATCGGGGCATCTCGACAAGACCGTCCCGACGAACGGAGGCGTGCGCGGGATTGGCGGTGCGTTGCGGCTGTGGGCACAGGGGATGGATTTTGCGGCGCTGTTCACATCCTGCGAGCACCGATCGCAGGCGCGGCCTACAGGTAGGATGGAACGAGCGCAGCGGAACCCATCAATCCACGGACCGTAGCGGCGCGGTTACTGCGCAATTGCTCCGACATCACATCCGGATACGACAGGGCCCGCACATGGCGGGCCCTGTCGATGCACTCGATCGCGGTGGATCAATCCTCCGGCATGCTCTCCGGCTCGCGGTCGAGGCCACCGTCGTCCGGATTGTGCTCGCCGGTATCGGCCGGCTGCTGGGCGTCGCCCTTGTCGGTCGGGTTCTTCTCCGAGTAACCGGGATTCTGGCCCGGCTTGACCGGCGGTTCGGGGGTAGTCCTGCTCTGGCTCATGTCAGCGTCCCAGTTCGAAAACGACGTCGAGATTGGCGGATAGCGTGGTTTCGCCGGGTGAAACCGACGTGGCCGGCGCGCTGTCGGCCATCGCGCGCATCGCCATCATCGGGCGCGGCTGCTGGAAACCACCGCCTTCGCTGATGCTGACGATGCGGCGCACGCGCATGCCCAGCGACGCTGCGTAGACCTCGGCCCGGGCCTGCGCCTTCTTCAGCGCGTCCGCACGTGCCAGATCCTGCACGCCTTCGGCGTCTTCGATCTCGAACGTCGGGCCGTTGATCTGGTTGGCGCCGCTGGCGACGAGCGCGTCGAGTACCTGGCCGAGCTTGCCGATGTCACGCACCTTGAGGTTGACCGTATTGCTGGCCTGATAGCCAGTGATGACCGGCGGCTGGTTGTCGGCGTAGCGGTACTGCGGGCTGAGGTTGATGCCCGAGGTCTGCACGTCGCGCTCGGCGATGCCCGAAGTCTTGATCGCACCCATCAGCTTGGACATCTGCTCGGCGTTGGCGCGCATGGCGGCATTGGCGTCCCCGGCCTGGGTCACGACGCCGGTGGACAGCGTGGCGATATCGGGCGCGCGGCTGGCTTCGGCCTGCGCCGAAATCGACAGCAGCGTGCCGTCACTCGGCGCGGCCTGGTGGGTGGCGGGCTGGGCACTGGCGGTCATCGTCAGGGTTCCGAGGGCGAGGCCGCAGGCGAGCAGCAGGGGGCGGGGGATCAGGTGCATTCGAGGCTCCGTTGGGATGAACAAGGGTTGGCACGCTCCGGTGAACGGGCCGTGAGCCTTGCCGGGGTCAAGCCGGTTCAGCGGGCGGTCGGCCGCCGCCCGCACGGTATCCTTCCCGGATGCTGCATCTGGCTTCGCAATCCCCCCGCCGCCGCGATCTGCTGGCCCGTCTCGGACTGCCCTTCGGGCGGGTCGATGTCGATGTGCCCGAGGTCCAGGATCGCGGCGAATCCGCTGCCGATTACGTGCGGCGCGTGGCCGCCGACAAGGCGCTTGCCGGGCTGCAGGCGCTTGTCGAATCCGGCGAACCGGGCGACGCCATCGTACTCGGCGCTGATACCGAAGTCGTGCTCGACGGCGTCGTGTTCGGCAAGCCGCAAGACGACGCCGACGCCATCCGCATGCTGCAGGCGCTGTCGGGCCGCACGCACCAGGTGATCTCGGCCGTGGTGCTGGCCGCCGCCGGCCGACAGGCCGAGGCGACCGTCGTCACCGAGGTCACCTTCGACGCGCTGGACGCCGACACCATCGCGGCCTACGTCGCCAGCGGCGAACCCCACGGCAAGGCCGGCGCGTATGCGATCCAGGGCGGCGCGGAACTGTTTGTCACCCGCATGGCCGGCAGCCACTCGGGCGTGATCGGACTGCCGCTGCAACAGACCGCGGCGCTGCTGCGGATCTTCGGACTGCAACCGCAGCCCTTCGCCACCCACGACCACAAGGCGTGACACGGACATGTCCGAAGAGATCCTGATCAACGTGACCCCGCGCGAGACCCGCGTGGCGGTGGTCGAGAACGGCATGCTGCAGGAGCTGCACATCGAACGCGGCTGGCGTCGCGGCGTGGTCGGCAACATCTACAAGGGCAAGGTCCAGCGCGTCATGCCGGGCATGCAGGCGGCGTTCGTCGACATCGGCCTGGAACGCGCCGCATTCCTGCACGCCAACGACGTGATGCGCCCGCCGCAGACCGGCAACGATGGCGATGGAGGCGGCGACAGCCTGTTTCCGTCGACCGCGCCGACGTTGCCGGTCACCGAACTGCTGCGCGACGGGCAGGACATCGTGGTGCAGGTGGTCAAGGATCCGATCGGCACCAAGGGTGCGCGCCTGACCACGCAGATCAGCATTCCCTCGCGTTACCTCGTGCTGCTGCCGCAGTCGCGCGTGGTCGGCGTGTCGGCGCGGATCGAGGACGACGTCGAACGCACGCGCTTGAAGACGCTGGTCTCCGAACTTGCCGCGGCGACCGGCGGTCACGGCTACATCGTGCGCACGAACGCCGAAGGCCAGAGCGCCGAGGCGCTGGCCGAGGACATCGCCTATCTGCAGCGCGCCTGGGCGCTGATCGCCCACACCACCGGCGATTCGCGCGTGGGCGCGCGTGTCTACGAGGATCTGACGCTGCCGATGCGCGCGGTCCGCGATCTGATGCGCCGCGACGTCGACAAGGTCAAGGTCGATTCGCGCGACACTTACGAGAAGCTCTGCATCTTCGCCGCGCAGTATCTGCCGGCGCCGGGCCCGGCCGAGCAGGCGCGCCTGGTCGACCGCATCGAGTGCTACACCGGCACGCGGCCGATCTTCGATCTGTACGGCGTGGAAGACGAGATCCAGCGCGCACTCAAGAAGGACGTGCCGTTGAAGTCCGGCGGGTACCTGGTCATCGACCAGACCGAGGCGATGACCACGGTCGACGTCAATACCGGCTCGTTCCTGGGGCAGCGCAATCTCGAGGAAACGGTGTTCCGCACCAATCTCGAAGCGGCGCAGGCGGTCGCGCGCCAGCTGCGGCTGCGCAATCTGGGCGGCATCATCGTCATCGACTTCATCGACATGGTGGACCCCGAGCACAAGCGTCAGGTGCTGCGTACGCTGGAGAAGTCGCTGTCCAAGGATCACGCCAAGACCACGGTCTACGATTTCTCGCCGCTGGGTCTGGTCGAGATGACGCGCAAGCGCACGGTCGAGAGTCTGGAGCGCCAGCTCGGCGAGGCCTGCACGGCCTGCAACGGCCGCGGCATCGTCAAGACGATCGAAACCGTGACCTACGAGATCTTCCGCGAGATCGTGCGCGCGGTGCGCCAGTTCGAGGCCGATCGCCTGCTGGTGATCGCATCGCCCAAGGTGGTGTCGACGATCACTGACGAAGAGTCGGCGGCGGTCGTCGAGCTCGAGGAATTCCTCGGCAAGTCGATCCGCTTCCAGGCCGACGACCAGTACCTGCAGGAACAGTTCGACGTTGTGCTGCTCTGAGATCCACCGCAGGCGGACCGCGCATCCCGCGCACGCCGGGTGGGCACGCGCGTGACTGGCGCTTGGTCGACGCGCCTGCACCGCGTGCGGCGCAGCGCGTGGTATCTCGTCGCTGCGGTGCTGGTGACGATGGCGCTGGTCGCGGTGGTGGCCGCGCAGTTTGCGCTGCCGTGGCTGGAGCGTAATCCGCAGACCGTCGCGTCGTGGCTCAGCGAGCGCGCCGGTCGTCCGGTCGCGTTCGATACGCTCGATGCGACGTGGACGCGTCGCGGTCCGCTGCTGCGCGTGACCGGTCTGCGCATCGGCGATCCCGCTGCCGCGGTGCCGATCGGCACGGCCGAGATCCAGGTGGCGCAGTACTCGGGTCTGCTGCCGGGGCGCTCGCTGACGGAGCTTCGCCTGCACGGCATCGCGCTGACCCTGCAACGCAATGACGACGGCAGCTGGCAGGTCCGCGGCCTGCCGGGCGCGGCGCATGCCGAGGACGATCCGCTCGATGCGTTGCAGGGGCTGGGCGAGCTGCAGGTCGTCGATGCGCGGCTGACGATCGACGCGCCGTCGCTGTCGATCTCACATACGTTGCCGCGGGTGGATCTGCGCATGCAGGTCGATCGACGCCGCGTCCGCGCGGCCGCGCGCGCCTGGGTCGAAACCGACGGCGCGCCGCTGGATCTGCGCGTCGATCTGTTGCGCGAGCGCGGCGACGGCCGTGCGTACGTGGAGATGCCACGCAACGACCTGCAGCTGTGGTCGCCGTTGCTCGCGCCCAGCGGCGTGGCGATCCGCGAAGGCCATGGCAGTGTCACGGCCTGGATCGACCTGCGCGCGCGCAAGGTCGAAGCGATCACGGGCGATGTGGCGCTCGACGCGCTGTCGCTGCAGCGCGCCGGCGATGTGGCGCGGGCCGCCGGTGACGCGCCGACGGTCGTCTTCGAAGGCGCGACCGCACGGCTGCACTGGACGCATGCCCACGGCGACTGGCGTCTCGATGCACCCACGTTGCGGGTCACCCAGCAGGGCCGCGAGCAGGTGCTCGATGGTCTCGTCATCGCTGGCGGGCAGCACTGGGTGATGCAGGCCGATCGCGTCGAAGTCGCGCCGTTGATCGCGCTGGCCGCACTCGGCGATGGCGTGCCGCCATCGCTGCGGGCGTGGCTGCAGGCGGCGGCGCCGCACGCCGTGCTGTCGGATGTCGCGTTCACCGCGCGCGCGAACGGCCCGGCGCGCGTGTCCGCGCGGATCGAGGCGTTCGGATTCGCGCCGGTTGCCGATCGCCCCGGCCTGCACGGCGTCGGCGGCACGCTGCTGGGCGACGGACAGGGCGTGGTGTTCCGGCCTGATCCCGAGGCACGCCCGGTGTTCGACTGGCCGGCCGGTTTCGGTGTGCCGCACCCGCTGCGGCTCGAGGGCGAGATCGCCGGCTGGCGCGAGGGTGGCGCGTGGCGCATCCAGACGCCGGGACTGCGCGTGGAAGGCGATGGCTACGCCGCCGATGCGCGCGGCGGCCTGTCGTTCGACGGTGACGGCACGCGGCCACGACTCGATCTGGCAGCGGATGTCGACGCGGCGCAGATTCCGGTCGCGAAGAAGTTCTGGGTGCGCCACACGATGCCGGTCGCGGCGCGCGAGTGGCTGGACATGGCGCTGGTCGCCGGAACAGTGCGCAATGGCCGCGGCATCGTTGCCGGCGATCTCGACGATTGGCCGTTCGGTGTCCAGGACGGCAAGGACCGTCGCGGCGTGTTCTTCGCCGAAGGCGACATCGCCGATGCCACGATCCGCTTCCAGGACGACTGGCCGGCGATGACGAGGCTCGGTGGCCACGTGCGTTTCATCAACGACGGCTTCCGGCTCGATCCCTCGACCGGCGACCTCGTCGGCGTGCCGCTGCGCGATGTCGTCGCCGGCATCCGCAACTATGGCCAGACGCCGGTCGAAGTCGCCGCGACGGCGCAGGCCGATGCGAAACAGTTGCTCGCGTTGCTGCGGCAGAGTCCGTTCCAGGCTGCGCACGCCGAGACACTCGATGCGCTGGACGTCGTAGGGCCTGCGCACGTGGCGGTGTCGGTCGCGGCGGGGCATGGCGAACCAATGCGGCTCGACGGCGAAGTGAAGCTGGAAGGCGTGGCGATGCGCGAATCGCGCTTCGATCTCGCGTTCGACCACGTGCGCGGCCCGGTCGCGTTCGACCAGACGGGATTCCATGCCGACGCGCTGGAAGCGCACCAGGAAGGGCAGGCCGGCACGCTCGCCCTGCGCGCGGGCGGCCGTCATGTGCGCCAGCACGCCAATGCGTTCGAGGGCGAACTCGACATGCCGCTGGATGCCAGCGCGTTGCTGGCGCGTGCCCCCGATCTCGCATGGTTGCGCCCGCATGTGGGCGGCCGCGCACCGTGGCAGGTGCAGGTCGCGGTGCCCAACGCGCCCGCGGCCGAGGGTGCGCCGGCCGCGCGTCTGCTGCTGCGGTCCGATCTCGTCGGCACGACGCTGCGACTGCCGGCGCCGCTGGACAAACCGGCCGGGCGCACGCTGCGCACGACCATCGAGGCGCCGCTGCCGTTCGGCACCGGTGATGTGCTGGTCGGCTTCGGCAATCGTCTTGCGCTGCGTGCGCGCACCAGTGGCGCGCGCGCGGGCATCCGGGTCGACATGGGGCAGGCGCGCGTCGAGGCTGCGGCGCCCGCGGCCGGCATCGTCGTCTTCGGCCGCACGCCGGTGGTCGACGTGCTCGACTGGATCGGCCTGATGGGCGCGGGCGGCGATGGCGACGGCCTTGCGCTGCAACAGGTCGACGTGACCACGGCCGATCTGCGACTGGCGGGCGGGCGTCTCGGCCAGACCCGCATCACCGCCGCGCGTCGCGATGCCGGTACCGATGTGCGCCTCGACGGCGCTGCGCTGGCCGGTGATGTCCGGATTCCCGATGCCGACGGCGCGCCGGTCGCGATCGCGCTGCAACGCCTGCACTGGCCGGCGCCCGCGCCGAAGCCCGATGCCGTGGCGATCGCCGCGCCGACTGCGCCCGTGATCGCACGGGTGCCGGCATCGACGCCGGTCGACGACACGCTCGATCCTGCCTCCGTGCCGCCGATCCAGCTCGCCATCGACGATCTGCGCTACGGCACGGTGGTGCTCGGCCGCGTGGAAGCGGCGTCGCGTCGTATTCCCGGCGGTCTTTCGGTCGATCGCCTGCAGGTGCGCGCGCCGGACCATCGCATCGACGTGAGCGGGCGCTGGACCGGGCGCGGCACGGCGGCGCGCACCGCGCTCCAGGCGGATGTGGAAAGCGACAATTTCGGCCGGCTCGCGTCGGGCCTCGGCTTCGCCGGCAGCATCGTCGGCGGGCAGGGACGCGTGGATTTCGACGCCGCGTGGCCGGGCGCACCGAATGCGTTCCAGGTGGCGCAGCTCGAAGGCGCGATGAAGATCGCACTGCGCGACGGGCAACTGGTCGAGGTGGAGCCGGGTGCGGGTCGGGTGCTCGGCCTGCTCAGCGTCGCCGAGCTGCCGCGCCGGCTGATGCTCGATTTCCGGGATTTCTTCAGCAAGGGCTTCGGCTTCAACCGTATCGCCGGCGACATCCGCTTCGGCAACGGTACCGCGCGCGGCGACAACCTCGTCATCGATGGTCCGGCGGCGGAAATCCGCATTCGCGGCAGCGCCGATCTGGCCGCGCGCACGCACGATCAGGACATCGAAGTGCTGCCCAAGACCGGCAATCTGCTGCCGGCCGTCGGCGCATTGACCCTGGGCCCCGTGGGCGCCGCCGTGGGCGCGGTCGCGAATGCGGTGCTGCGCAAGCCGCTGGCGGAGATGGGCGCGCGGAACTACCACGTCAGTGGCCCGTGGCAGGACCCGAAAGTGGATGTGGTCGAGCGTCGCGATGCGGCGCAGCCGGCGACAGCGCCCTCGACTCGGCCGCAATCGGCCGACTGAGGCGTTTTCGCGGGGAATCACGCGCCTGCGGGTCCAGTTCCAGCTTGCCATCGCCGGCTTTGCCCCCACACTTGTCGGATGTCCGAATCTCCCGTTTCCTCCGGCGGCGCGCTCGCGCTGGCCGAATCCCGCCTGTTGTTGCCCGCTGGTCTCGACACCTCCGGTCTCGACCGTGCGTTCTCCGCGTTGCTGGGCCCCGGCATCGATTTCGGTGACCTGTATTTCCAGCACTCGCGTCGCGAGAGCTGGGCGGTCGAAGACGGCATCGTCAAGAGCGGTTCGCATGCGATCGAGCAGGGCGTCGGTGTGCGTGCGATCAGCGGCGAGAAAACCGGCTTCGCGTACTCCGACGACATCGACGCGGCGGCGTTGCTCGGCGCGGCGCAATCGGCACGCGCGATCGCGCGCGACGGCCGCGCGCACGCGCCCCTCGCGCTGGCGCGGACCCGTGCCCACGATCTGTATCCCGCGCAGGATCCGATCGATGCGCTCGGCAGCGAGGCGAAAGTGGAGGCACTGCGCCGCGTCGATCGCATGCTGCGCGCAGCCGATCCGCGCGTGCAGCAGGTGATGGTCAGCCTGTCGGGCGGTGTCGACACGGTGCTGGTCGCGCGCAGCGATGGTGTGCTTGCCGGCGACGTCCGGCCGCTGGTGCGCCTGAACATCCAGGTGCTGGTGGAACACAACGGTCGCCGCGAATCCGGCTACTCGGGCTACGGCGGACGCTATTCGTACGAAGAACTGCTGGGTGACGGCAAGCCGGAACGCTTCGCGCGCGAAGCGCTGCGCCAGGCGCTGGTGAACCTCGAAGCGATCGACGCACCGGCCGGCACCATGCCGGTCGTGCTCGGCGCCGGCTGGCCGGGCGTGCTGCTGCACGAGGCGGTCGGCCACGGTCTGGAAGGCGATTTCGCGCGCAAGGGCACCAGCACGTATGCGGGCCGCATCGGTCAGCGTGTCGCCTCGAAGGGCGTGACCATCGTCGACGACGGCACGCTCGCCGGTCGCCGCGGCTCGCTGAACATCGACGACGAAGGCACGCCGACGCACTGCACGACACTGATCGAGGACGGTGTGTTGACCGGCTACATGCAGGACACGCTCAACGCGCGTCTGATGGGCGTCGCGCCAACCGGCAACGGCCGCCGCGAATCCTTTGCGCATCTGGTGATGCCGCGAATGACCAACACCTACATGCTGGCCGGCCAGGACGATCCGCAGGACATGATCCGCTCGGTCAAGAAGGGCCTGTACGCGGTGAACTTCGGCGGTGGTCAGGTCGACATCACCAACGGCAAGTACGTCTTCTCGGCGACCGAGGCCTATCTGATCGAGGACGGGAAGATCACCGCGCCGGTCAAGGGCGCGACGCTGATCGGCAACGGTCCGGAGACGATGCAGCGCGTGCGCATGATCGGCCACGACATGGCGCTGGACGAAGGCGTCGGCGTCTGCGGCAAGGACGGCCAGAGCGTGCCGGTCGGCGTAGGCCAGCCGCATCTGCTGATCGACCAGCTGACCGTCGGCGGCACGCAGGCTTGAGAGCCGGCATGCGGGATCGGGATTTCGGGACTCGGAGCGGCCTGAGGCTGCGCCTAAGCAGCGCCGTCATTCCCGCGCAGGCGGTAATGACGGCAGATCACGCTCAGGGGGCGTCGTCGCCGTTGCCGGGTTCGTCGGCTTCGTCTTCCAGACGTGCTTCCTCGGCCGCAGCGTCTTCGCCCGCCGCCAGCGACGCGGCCGCGAACACGCCGCGCAGCTCGCGGAACAGCTCACGGAATGCGGCCGGCGGCTTGTTCTTCGCGCGCTCGGCGAGTGCATTGCGCACCAGCTGGCGCAGGCGCTGGCGATCGGCTTCCGGATACGCGTCGAGCAGTTCGGCCAGTGCCGCGTCACCGTCGTCGAGCAGGCGCGTGCGCCAGGCTTCGGCGCGATGCAGCTGGGCGGTCTCGACGCGTGCGGCGGTGCCGCCTGCATCCATCGCGTCGCGGATTGCTTCCAGCGTCTCGTCGCTCTCGCGGCGCATCTGTTTGGCGAGGAACGCCAGCTGTCGCTTGCGCGCGATGTGCGAGGTGATGCGCCGCGCATCGGCGATGTGCGTCAGCAGGCCTTCGGGAATGGGCAGTTTGCCCAGCTGGTTTTCGGACAGTGCAGCCAGGTCGTCGGCCAGCGACAGCACTTCCAGCGCTTCGCGCCGGTTCTGCTTGCGGCTGGGGCCCAGGTACTCGCCCGAATCTTCGTTTATGCCTCTCATTGCAACAGGATAAGTCATTGCCCATGTCCCACGCCTTGATCGACGTTCATTCGGCCGATGATTCGGCCGTCCGCCTCGACGCGTTGGCCGCGCTGTCGCAGCGCCTGCTCGACCGTTGCCGCGCCGCCGGCGCCACCCAGGCCGAGGTGTCGTGCTCGGAAGACGCGGGTCTGAGCGTCAATGTGCGCATGGGCGAGGTCGAGACCGTCGAGTCCACGCGCGACCGCGGCATCGGCGTCACCGTCTATTTCGGCAAGCGCAAAGGCACCGCCAGCACCGCCGATCTGCGCGAGGAGAGCCTCGCCGCGACTGTCGACCAGGCCTGCGCGATTGCGCGTTTCACCGAAGACGACGCGGCGTCGGGCCTCGCCGATGCCGACCTGATGGCGCGCCCCGGTGCCGATGGCCGCTTCGACGAGTACGACGCTTGGCACCCCTGGGCGCTGGACGCGGACGCCGCGGTGGATCTGGCACTGGCCTGCGAGGCGGCCGGCCGCGATGCCGATCCGCGGATCGCCAACTCCGATGGCGCCTCGGTCAGTACCTCGAAAGGCCTGAGCGTCTACGCCAACAGCCACGGTTTCGTCGGCGCCGAGCGCGGCAGCCACCACAGCATCGGCTGCGCGCTGATCGCGGGCGAGGGCGAGCACATGCAGCGGGAGGGCTGGTACAGCGTGGCGCTCGCCGAATCCGATCTCGATGCGCCGGCCTCGATCGGCCGACGCGCCGCCGAGCGTACGCTCGCGCGGCTGGACCCGCGGCCGCTCGCGACCGGCAGCTATCCGGTGTTGTTCCAGGCCGAGATCGCGCGCTCGCTGATCGGTCATCTGCTGGGCGCGGTGTCCGGTGGGGCGCTGTACCGCCGCGCGAGCTTCCTGCTCGACAGCGTCGGCACGCAGCTGTTTCCCGAGTGGTTCAACATCTTCGAGCGCCCGTTTCTCGCGCGCGGTTTCCAGTCGTCGGCCTACGACGCCGAAGGCGTGGCCACGCGCGAATCGTCGCTGATCGAAGGCGGGGTGCTGCAGCGCTATGTGCTCGGCAGCTACTCGGCGCGCAAGCTGGGCCTGCAGACGACCGGCAATGCCGGCGGCGTGCACAACCTCGAGATCCCCGCCAACGCTGGCGGGCTCCAGGAGCTGCTGCGCGGGATGGATCGCGGCCTGCTGGTCACCGGCCTGATGGGGCAGGGCGTCAATGCGGTCACCGGCGACTATTCGCGCGGCGCGTCGGGTTTCTGGGTCGAAGGCGGGGAGATCCGCCACGCCGTCGACGGCATCACCATTGCCGGCAATCTGAAACAGATGTTCGCCGCCATCGAAGGCGTGGGCAGCGACATCGACCCGCGTTCGCATGTGCGGACGGGCTCGATCCTGCTCGGCCGCATGACCGTTGCCGGCGGCGAGTGACGTTGCCGCACTTGACGGTTGCCCTGCATCCCTGAACAGTGCGCCGCAAGGCCACGGCCTGATCCTTCCACCCAACCCGAGGCGTCCCGCATGAGCGAGTTCGACAAGTACACCACTGCATCGCCTCCCCCCGCCGGCGTCGCGTCCGCGGAAGAACGCCAATGGGGCCTGTTCGGCCACCTGGCGGCATTGACTGGCCTGTTCACCGGCGGCATCGGCAACATCGTCGGTCCGCTGGTGATCTGGCTGATCAAGAAGGACACCATGCCATTCGCCGCCGACCAGGCGCGCGAGGCGCTGAACTTCAACATCACCCTGCTGCTGGTCGGCGTGGTGCTGTTCCTGATCACGCTCGTGACCTTCGGCCTCGGCGCAGTGCTGACCATGCCGATCGGCCTGCTGCTCGGTATCGCGTGGCTGGTGCTGACCGTCCTCGGCGCGATGAAGGCGAATGACGGGGTGGCCTACCGCTATCCCTTCGCGCTGCGTCTGGTCAAGTAAGCGATCGAACCGGCTGCACCGCACATGCCCCGGCGTCCGCGCCGGGGCATGTTGCGTTCAGGGGTGCCGGAAGTCCGGGTGACGTCCGCGTCTGGCGCGGCGTCCGGCGAACGCGCAGGCTGCGTGCACGATCCACGACCGGAGGTGTCCCATGCAGACCGCATCCTTTCCGCAGACTCTGCCCGCCAGCGACAGCCGCCACTGGGCGGCGGCGATGCACATCGGCGCACTGGTGCTCGCGCTGCTGACGAGCTGGATGTCGGGCATCGCCGGCGCGCTCGTGGCCGGCGTGGTGTATCTGGCCAAGCGCGACGACGACGCGTTCGTCGCCGCGCATGCGCGCGATGCGCTGAACTTCCACCTGAGCATGTGCGTGTATGCCTGCGCGATCTTCGTCGCCGCGATCGGCGTGCTCGGCGCGACGGTGCTCACGCTGGGCATCGGCGCGATCGTCACGCTGCCTGCGGGCCTGCTGCTGGTCGTCGCGGCCTGCGGACTGGCGATGCTGTGGCTGGTCAGCAGCATCGTCGCGGCGGTGCGCGCCTTGAATGGCGAGCATTACCGGCATCCGCTGACGATCCGGTTCTTCGGCGGCTGAGGCAGAAACCGAGGACTGCTTCTTAGGATGGGTAGAGCGCAGCGAAACCCATCATCGCCATCCGCACGCGCGCGGAGACACTCGGCGAAATCAACGGTCGCGTGAGGCTTCTGGGTGCCCCGGGATGCCGGGGCAGGGCGATGGGTTTCGCTGCGCTCTACCCATCCTACGGCGAGGCGAACACTGCGCCTCAGTGATCGCGTTCGATCGCGCGGCGGCCGAGTGCGGCCAGTGGCGCGACGGTATCGCCGAACGGGGCGAGCGCGTCCTGCATGCGCGTCGCGAGCGCGTCGAGGCGGGCATGCGAGGCATCGGCGCCGATGAGCGCCGGGAACGTCGCCTTGTCCTGCGCGACGTCCTTGCCGGCGGTCTTGCCGAGCGTCGCGCTGTCGCCTTCGATATCGAGCAGGTCGTCGCGGATCTGGAAGGCTAGGCCCAGCGCATCGGCGAAATCGTCGAGACGCGCACGCGTGCCTGCATCAACGCCGGCAGCGAGTGCGCCCAGCACGACGGCCGCCCGCAGCAACGCACCGGTCTTCATCGCATGCAGGCGTTCGAGCGCGGCGACATCGATCGAAATGCCTTCGCCGGTCGCCGCCAGATCGAATGCCTGACCGCCGCACATGCCGTTCGCGCCGGACGCGCGCGCGAGTGTGGACACCATCGCCAGTCGCACCTCGGCAGCGAGTGGTGCATCGGCGAGCAGGGAGAACGCGAGCGTCTGCAATGCGTCACCGGCGAGGATCGCGGTGGCTTCATCGAAGGCGATATGCACGGTCGGTTGGCCGCGACGCAGGGCGTCGTCGTCCATCGCAGGCAGATCGTCGTGGACCAGCGAGTAGGCGTGCACCAGCTCGACCGCAGCGGCGGCGGCATCGGCCGCGCCCGCACGCGCACCGAACGCGTGCGCGGTCGCGTGGACCAGCAGCGGGCGCATGCGCTTGCCGCCCAGCAGCACCGCGTGGCCCATCGCCGCATGCAGCCGTGGTTCGCCGTCGGCGACGGTGTCGAGGGCCTGCTGGAGCGTGGCATCGGTCCGTGCGCGCCAGGTCTCGATCAGCGCGCCGGTGTCGGCCGGTACGTCAGGCATCGGAATCGTCGGTCGCGGCATCGCCGAAGGGCTGCGCGCGCTCCGGCGATGCAGGATCGCTGAGCAGCTTCACGCGCAGCTCGGCGTCTTCGAGGGCCTGCTGGCAGCGGCGGTACAGACCGACACCGCGCTCGTAGGCGCCCAGGGATTCCTCGAGGCTCAGCTCGCCGCCTTCCATGCGCTCGACCAGCGTCTCGAGCTGGGTCAGGGCGTTTTCGAAGTCGGCAACGGGGCTGGTTTCGGCGGCAGCGGGTTTCTTCGGCATCTTCGGATTTTAAGCGATCGGCGCGTCGAGGACCGTGTGCATGTCGTCCGGTGGCGACCAGTACAGGCGGCGTTGCCCGTGACGCAGCCAGGTCTCGAAGCCGGCGTCGAAGGCGAGATCGCCTGCGGCTAGCAGGCGCCCGTCGGCATCGGCCAGCACCGGCAGATGCGCGCGGACCCAGGGCGGCACGCCGAGCGACTGCAGCACGTGCTTGAGCGCGTGCGTGTGGGCGCGGCCGGGCAGGAGGATGCGCTCGCCGCCCTGGCGGGCGCGGACAGTCCACATGCGGTCATCCGGCGCGCCGTCCAGCCACAGTCGGCCACCATCGGGCAGCTGCAGCGGTGCACGGCCATCCCAACGCGCGTTGAAGCTGGCATCCAGCGGCGCCCGGATGGGCGCGGCCTGCAGCAGCCCACGCCAGCGTTGCAGGCGATGGCCGGCCCAGTCGAAGCAGGGCACGCCATCCGCAGGGCCGCCGTCGAGCTCGGCCTTGCACCAGTCCACCGCGCGCGCTGGCAGCGAGGGCAATTGCAGGGTCTCGATCCAGCGACGCAGCACGCGCGCGCGGCGCGCATCCGGGAGCGCGCGCAGCGCGTCGATTCGCAGCACGCGCGGATCCTGTGTTCGCGCCGTCGCCAGCGCATCGACATCGCCTCCTTCGAGCAGTGCACTGGCTTCGGCCTGCAACGCGGCCACCGTGGACAGCGCGGATTCCGTCTGCGGCCAGCGCGTGCGCAGCAGCGGCAGCACGCGATTGCGCAGGAAGTTGCGGTCGGCCTCGTCCACGGCGTTGCTCGGATCCTCGATCCACTCGAGACCGTGCGCCCGCGCGTAGGCGCGCAGCTGCGCACGCGGCAGCGCGAGCAGCGGCCGCCACAGCCAGGCGTTCGCGAACGGACGCAGTGGACGCATCGCCGAAAGTCCCTCCGGACCCGACGCGCGCAGCGCACGCAGCAGCACGGTTTCGGCCTGGTCGTCGCGGTGATGGGCGAGCACGAGCACGTCGCCCGCATCGAGTTGTGCCGCGAACACGGCATGTCGCGCGGCACGTGCCGCGGCTTCGAGGCCCGCGCCGCTGTCGCGCGGCACGTCGACGCGGTGCCCGCTGCACGGCACCACGAGACGGGCGCACGTCGCCACGCAATGCACGGCCCACTCGTCCGCGCCCGCCTGCAGGCCGTGATGGACATGCACTGCGCGCAAGCCTCGCGCGCGGAGTGCAGGCGTCCGGGCGAGTGCGTGCAGCAGCACGCCGGAATCCAGTCCGCCGCTGTATCCGACGACGAGGCCGCCAGGTGCATCGGGTGGCAGGTCCGGCAGCGGCAGGTCGATCGGCATGCGGCCATGGTAGCGAGACAACCCGCCTCCGCGTTTCGCCCTGCAGCCGCAGCGATTGTGCGTGGACGCGACGCAGCGATCCGACGGTGCGGTGGTCGCGGGTCGATCCGACGCCTAAAGTCGCGGATCACACCCGCAGGAAGTCCCCGCATGTCCGTCCTGTTCACGCCGTTCCGCCAGCGCGATCTGACGCTGCGCAACCGCATCGCGGTCTCGCCGATGTGCCAGTACGCATCCGTCGAGGGCCTGCCCGACGACTGGCACCGGGTGCATCTGGGCAGCCGCGCGGTCGGCGGCGCGGGACTGGTGATGACCGAGGCCTGCGCGGTGTCGCCCGAAGGCCGGATCTCCCCGCAAGACGCGGGCATCTGGAACGACGCGCAGGCGCAGGCCTGGGCGTCGATCGCGCACTTCATCCGCACGCAGGGCGCGGCGCCGGCGATCCAGCTCTCGCACGCCGGACGCAAGGCCCGCACGTTTGCGCCGTGGCGCGGGCGCGGCGCAGTGCCAATCGCCGATGGTGGCTGGCAGGTCGTGGCACCGTCGGCGTTGGCCTACAACGCCGAGTACCCGGCGCCGCATGCGCTCGACGCCGCCGGCATCGCGCAGGTCGTCGACGATTTCCGCACGAGCGCCTTGCGCGCATTGGACGCGGGCTTCGAGGTCGCCGAACTCCACGCCGCGCACGGCTACCTGCTGCACCAGTTCCTGTCGCCGCTGTCGAACACGCGCGACGATGCCTGGGGCGGCAGTTTCGACAATCGCGTGCGCGTGGTGCTCGACGTCGTCGATGCCGTGCGCGGCGTCTGGCCCGAACGGCTGCCGCTGTGGGTACGCATCTCGGCGAGCGACTGGGTCGAAGGCGGCTGGGATATCGAGCAGAGCGTCGAACTGGCGCGCCTGCTGAAAGCGCGCGGTGTGGATCTCGTCGACACCTCGAGCGGCGGCCTGTCTCCGCGACAGTCGATCGACGCGGTGCCGGACTACCAGGTGCCGTTCGCGCGGCGCATCCGTGACGAGGTCGGCATCGCGACCGGTGCGGTGGGTCTGATCACGACGCCTGCGCAGGCCGAGCGCATCGTCGCCGACGGCGATGCCGACATCGTGCTGATGGCCCGCGAACTGTTGCGCGATCCGTATTTCCCGCGTCGCGCGGCGCGCGAACTGGGCGTCGAGATCGAGACGCCGGACCAGTACCTGCGCGCGTGGTGAGAATTCAGTCGCGCGCTTCGCGCTTGGCGATCTCGACCCACTCGCGTTGTTCGCGGCGGTAGTACGCGGGCGCCAGATCGACCCGGCGCAGCGTGTCGGCATACAGCGCGCGCGCCTTGTCCGCCTGACCATTGCGCTGCAACAGGCCCGCGTAGCGGACCCGGGCTTCTTCGCCGGGATAGTCCTGGACCAGCGCTTCGTATTCTTCGACGGCGGCCGTGAAATCGTCGCCGGCTTCGACCGCGCGGGCGTAGAGCAGGTGGCCGTCGTGCGAACGGAAGTCGGGATTCGCGGCGATCAGTGCGTCGAGCGTCTCGCGCGCGGCGGAGGGTTCGCCGCGATGGAACTGTGCCTGCGCCAGGCCGAGCATCAGCGTCGGATCGGTCGCGTACAGGCCGCGCAGGGCCTCGCGGTACAAGGTTTCTGCGCCGGCGTAGTCGCCATCGTCAAGCTTGCGCTCGGCGAGCCGCCGGCGGTTGTCGAGTGTGTCGGCGATTTCAAGATCGCGGCTCGCCGCACGCGTGTGGCGCGTCGGATCGATCCGGTCGCGCACGCGTCCCAACGCCCGGTTCGCGCCGCGGTTGCTGCGCAGTTCGGGCAGCACTTCGGCGAGCAGGTACACCAGTACGCCGATGTAGGAACCAATCAGCAGGATGAAGATCCAGTACAGCGGCCGGCCGGTGCGGACCACGTGCACGCCGCAGCCGATCTGCAGCAGGATCGAGAGCAGCAGGATCGGTCCCATCGCGTCGCTCCCTTACGCCGCCTCGTATGCGCCGTAGCTGCGCAGGCGCTCGTAACGGCGCTGCAGCAGTGTTTCGACCGGCAACTGTTCGAGCTGGTCGAGCTCGTTCATCAGCACAGCCTTGAGGCGCGTCGCGGTCTGGCGCGGATTGCGGTGCGCGCCACCAATCGGCTCGCGCACCACCTTGTCGACCAGGCCCAGCGACTTGAGCCGCTTGGCGGTCAGGCCGAGCTGCTCGGCGGCGTCGCGCGCCTTGCCCGCGTCCTTCCACAGGATCGACGCACAGCCTTCCGGCGAGATCACCGAATAGGTGCTGTATTCGAGCATCAGCGTGCGGTCGCCGACGCCGATCGCCAGCGCACCGCCCGAGCCGCCTTCACCGATCACGGTGCAGATGATCGGCGTCTTGAGCTCGGCCATTTCCAGCAGGTTGCGGGCGATGGCTTCGGACTGGCCGCGTTCTTCCGCGCCGATGCCCGGATACGCGCCGGGCGTGTCGATGAAGGTCAGCAGCGGCAGCTTGAAGCGCTCGGCCATCTTCATCAGGCGCAGCGCCTTGCGGTAGCCCTCGGGGCGCGGCATGCCGAAGTTGCGGCGCACCTTGGTCTTCGTGTCGCGGCCCTTCTGGTGGCCGATGATCACGACGCTGCGGCCGTCGATGCGGCCCAGGCCGCCGACGATCGCGGCGTCGTCGGCGTAGGCGCGGTCGCCGGCCAGCTCTTCGAACTCGTCGCAGATGCTGCGGATGTAGTCGTTGGTGTACGGGCGCTGCGGGTGGCGCGCCAGCTGCGAGACCTGCCACGGCGTGAGGTCGCGGAAGATGTGCGCGGTGCGCTTGCGCAGCTTGTCGCGCAGCGTGGCGAGTTCGGCGTCGATGTTGACCGCCGGGCCGTCGCTGGCCTGGCGCAACTCCTGGATCTTCGCTTCGAGATCGGCGATGGGCTGTTCGAAGTCGAGGTAGTTCGGATTCATTCGGGAGAGACGTCCGTTGGGAGGCGACCGCGGTGCGGACCCGGGCGCGGTGCGCCACACGGGCCCGGCCGGAGCCGGAAAGGGCGACAGTCTAGCGGAGAGCGCCCGATGGGGCCGTACGAGGGCGTCTGGATCGCAGATCGCCGCATGTTGGCGGATGTTGCGGAGCCGGATGTGGCGCCGTTTGTTCGCGAAGAACCTGTTCAAGGTCCGTCGCGAGCGCAGCCGGATGGTGTGAGGTGGCGCGCAGGAAGCGCAGCGTACACACGCTACGTGAGCATTCCGAGCACCGCACGCGCGCCAGCCGGCAAGCGCAGCAGGACATTGAACAGGTTCTCAGTTGGCCCAGGGCTTGGCGATGTCCAGCCTGGCGATGCGCACACCGGCCTGGGCGCGCAGGGTGCCGGGCAGTTCGGCGTCCACGCGCACCGAGTGCGTGCCGTTGACGTCCAGTGTGCCGGCGCTGCCGGCCTCCAGCAGCAGGTCCAGACGCAGCGGCGTCTTGCCGGGGCGATGCTGGGCCAGCACCTGTTCCACGCGCGCCAGCGTGCCGGGCACGCGCAGGTCCAGACGCAGCGACAGGCGACGCGCATGTTCCGGGCAGACGGTGTGGAAGTCCCAGCAACGCTTCACCCGCAGCGCGAAGCCGCCGCTGAACTCGTCCTCGCGCAGGCCGCCTTCGACGATCAGGATGCGGTCGCGCGTCAGCAGATGCGCGTACTCGCTGCTGGCATCGGCGAAGAAGCCGCATTCGAGCCGGCCGCGGCCGTCTTCCAGCAGCACGAAGGCCTGCGAGTCGCCGCGCTTGCGCATCGCGCCGACCTGGCCGGCGATGATCACCTGGGTTTCCGGACGCCAGCTGTTGCCGCCGCCCTTCTGGTCGCGCGCCGCCCACAGGCTGTCGAGCTGCCCCAGATCGGTGCCGACCAGCGCCTGCAGTTCGTCGCGGTAGGGATCGAGCGGATGGCCGCTGAGGTAATGGCCCAGCGTGTCGCGTTCGCCGTCGAGCTTCTGCTTGAGCGGCCATTCCTCGCATTCGGGCAGATCGATGTGCAGCGCATCGCTGTCGCCGACGCTGCTGCCGAACATGTCGACGATGCCGGCGCTGCGGTTGCGCGCGAGCTGGTCGGTTGCCTTCAGCGCCTCCGGCAGCTGCAGCATCAGCGACGCGCGGTTCTTGCCGAGCGCGTCGAGCGCACCGGCATTGATCAGCGCTTCGAGCGTGCGCTTGTTGAGGCGCGAGGAATCGACGCGGCGACAGAAATCCAGCAGGTCGGGGAACACGCCCGCATGCACGCGCGCCTCGACGATGTTCTCGCAGGCGCCGCGGCCCACGCCCTTCACCGCGCCCAGACCGTAACGGATGGTCTGCGGATCGATCGCCTCGAACATGTAGGCCGACGCGTTGACGTCGGGCGGCAGCACGTCCAGGCCCATCGTCCGTGCTTCGGTGAGGAAGCCGGTGACCTTGTCGGTGTTGTCCATGTCCGACGACAGCACCGCGGCCATGAATTCGGCCGGGTAGTGCACCTTCAGCCACGCGGTCTGGTAGGCGACCAGCGCGTACGCGGCCGAGTGCGACTTGTTGAAGCCGTACTCGGCGAACTTCTCCATCAGGTCGAAGATCTGCGTGGCCTGGACCGGGTCCACGGCATTCGCGGCCGCGCCGGCTTCGAACTTGGCGCGCTCCTTGGCCATCTCCTCGGGCTTCTTCTTGCCCATCGCGCGACGCAGCATGTCCGCGCCGCCCAGCGAATAGCCGGCCAGGACCTGGGCGATCTGCATCACCTGTTCCTGGTAGACGATGACGCCGTAGGTGGGCGACAGCACCGGCTCCAGCGACGGATGCGGATAGCTCACGTCCGTGCGGCCGTGCTTGCGGTCGACCCATTCCTTGTCCATCCCCGAACCCAGCGGGCCGGGACGGAACAGCGCGGCGAGCGCGATGATGTCCTCGAACGTATCGGGCTGCGCGCGCTTGAGCAGCTCGCGCATGCCGCGCGATTCGAACTGGAACACCGCCACCGTGTCGCCGCGCGCGAACAGCTTGTAGCTCTCCACGTCGTCGAGCGGCAGCGCAGCGATGTCGAGCGGCGCCTCATCTGCCGTCGCGCGGCGCGCGTTGA
>JBJMWR010000016.1:0-112017 GCA_045810015.1 Luteimonas sp. | reverse complement strand
GTTCGCGCCGATGTCGATGCCGCCGTTCACTGTGTCCAGCGAGCCGTATTGGCCGCCGGCTTCGACGTCGATCCCGCTGTTGACCTTGGAGACGTCGCGTTCATTGGCGTGGACGGTAAGGGTGGCGCAGGCGAGCACCAGGGCGAGGGCAAGGCGGTTGCGGATCATGGCGGACTCCATTGGGGATCACCGGGTTGGATGCAGTCGCGATGGCACCGGTTTAAGGCGGCGCCTTCAAAAGCGTGTCACGGCCGACACAATGCAGCTCTCCGATACAATTTGCCCCTGCCCGAAGTCACCGGAGCCACCTCGTGCCGTCGAATCCGCGCCCCAAGCCCGTCGTCCTGCTGATTCTCGACGGTTGGGGTCATCGTGAAGATCCGGCCGACAACGCGCTCGCGCAGGCGCAGCTCCCGAACTGGCACGCGCTCGTCGCCGACAATCCGCACACCCTGATCCATACCGAAGGCCGCTTCGTCGGCCTGCCGGACGGGCAGATGGGCAATTCCGAAGTCGGCCACATGAACATCGGCGCCGGCCGCATCGTATACCAGGACCTGACCCGCATCGATGCGGCGATCGAGGACGGCAGCTTCTTCGACAACGCCGAGCTGCTGGCCGCCTGCGATGCGGTACGCGACAACGGCGGCACGCTGCACGTCATGGGCCTGCTGTCGCCCGGCGGCGTGCACAGCCACGAAGCGCATCTGGCGGCGATGCTCGACCTCGCCGCGAAGCGCGGCGTCGCCCGCGTCGCCGTGCATGCCTTCACCGACGGCCGCGACATGCCGCCGCGTTCGGCCGAACCCAGCCTGCGCGCGCTGCAGGACCACTGCGCCGCGCTCGGCAATGCGCACGTCGCCAGCGTGTCCGGCCGTTACTACGCGATGGACCGCGACAATCGCTGGGAGCGCGTGCGCCTGGCCTGGGATGCGATCGTCGACGCGACATCGCCGCACCACATGCCCGATGCGGTCGCCGCACTGCAGGCCGCGTATGCGCGCGACGAGAACGACGAGTTCGTGCTGCCGACCGCCATCGACGGCGCCGCGCCGATGGCCGACGGCGACGCGGTCGTCTTCATGAACTTCCGCGCCGACCGCGCGCGCCAGCTGACGGCCGCCTTCGTCGATCCCGCATTCGCCGGCTTCGAAGCACGTCGTCCGCAGCTCGCGCGTTTCGTCTGCCTGACCGAATACGACGCGCGCCTGCCGGCGCCGCTTGCGTTCGCGCCCGACACCCTGCCGAACACGCTCGGCGAAGTGCTCGGTGCGAACGGCCTGACCCAGCTGCGCATCGCCGAAACCGAAAAGTACGCCCACGTGACGTTCTTCATGAGCGGCGGCCGCGAGGACCCTTATCCGGGCGAGGACCGCATCCTGGTGCCGAGCCCCAAGGTCGCGACCTACGACCTGCAGCCCGAAATGAGCGCGCCCGAAGTCTGCGCAAAGCTCGTGCAGGCCGTGCGTGACCAGCGCTTCGACGTGGTGATCTGCAACTTCGCCAATCCGGACATGGTCGGCCACACCGGCGTGCTGGCAGCGGCGATCAAGGCTGTGGAAACGGTGGACAAGGCGGTCGGCGAGATCGTCACGGCCGTGCGCGCGCAGGGTGGCGAACTGCTGGTGACTGCCGACCACGGCAATGTCGAAATGATGCGCGACCCGGAAACCGGCGAGCCGCACACCTCGCACACCGTCGGTCCGGTGGATCTGATCTATGTCGGCAGTCGCGACGTGCCGCTGCGTGGCGGCGGTGCATTGCGCGATCTCGCGCCGACGATCCTCGATCTGATCGGCGTCGAACAACCGGCCGAGATGACCGGCCGCAGTCTGCTGCAGGCCGCCGGCTGAACATGTCCCGCGGCCGCGCGCTGCTGCTGGTCGCGCTGCTCGTCGCGGCGCTGCCCGCGCTCGACGCCGCGGCGCAGAACAGCCGCGAAACCGAGCGCCGCCTCGAGCGCGTGCGCAAGGAGCTGCGTGATGTCGCGGCCGAGCGCCGCCGTCTCGAAGGCCAGCGCGGCGAAGCGGCGCGTGATCTGCGCGCGGCCGACGAACAGGTGTCGACCTCGGCGCGCGCGTTACGCGACACACGCATCAAGCTCGCCGAAGAACAGATCGCGCTGGAGAAACTGCAGGCGCGCCGGGTCGAACTCGAATCCACGGTCGAGACGCGCCGAGAAGAACTCGCCGCACTGGTGCGCGCTGCGTACACCGTCGGCGACGAGGCGGCGCTCAAGCTGATGCTCGCGCAGGATCGCGTCGCCGATGCAGGACGCCTGCTGACGTATCACCGCTATCTGCAACAGCAGCGCAGCGCGCGCATCTCCGAACTACGCGCGGAAATGGAGGAGCTCGACGGCATCGAAGCTGCGATCCAGGACCGCCGCGCGGGACTCGAAGCCGCGCAGGCCGAGCAACGCGCGCAGCTGGCGAAGGTCGAAACCGATCGCAGCCAGCGCGCCGAAGCGGTCAAGGGCATCGAATCGCGCTTCAGCGATCGCAGCGCCCGCGAAAAAGCACTCGGCCGCGATGCCCGCTCGCTGGAACGCGTGCTCACCCAGCTGCGCGAAGCCGCGCGCCGTGCCGAAGCCGAACGCCGCGCGGCAGCCGCCGCTGCGCGCGAACGCGAAGCGCGCGAAGCCCGTGAAGCGACCGCGGCAGGCCGACCGCGTCCACCGCCGCGTCCGCCCACCCAGGTGGCCCGCACGACCGCACCGCAGGTCGGCGGCCTCGGCTGGCCGGTCAGCGGCAGCCTGCTCACCGCCTACGGCGGCAAGTTGCCCGACGGCCGCAGCAGCACCGGCATCCTGATCGGCGCCCCCGCCGGCACCGCGGTGAAAGCCGTCGCCGACGGCACCGTGGTCTTCGCCGAATGGATGACCGGCTACGGCATGCTGCTGATCGTCGACCACGGCAACGGCTACATGAGCCTCTACGCGCACAACGACGGCCTGCTCAAGAGCGTCGGCAACGCAGTGCGCCGCGGCGACACCGTCTCCAGCGTCGGCAGCTCCGGCGGCCAGGGCCGCAGCGGCCTGTATTTCGAATTGCGCCAGAACGGCACACCGGTGAATCCGACGACGTGGTTGCAGCGGCGGTAAATGCTGCTGGCTGAGCTCCCTTAGTCGCCTGCCGAAAACGCCCTCACCCCAACCCCTCTCCCGGAGGGAGAGGGGCTAAGGCCTCGACGCTCGCACCGTACGAGCCCCTCTCCCGGTGGGATGAGGCGGCGCGCTGGCGAGCCATTGGCTCGCGTGTCGACGAACGCCCTTGCGTCAGCGCAAGGGCTGGAACGCGATGCGGGGAGTTGGGGTGAGGGCAGACGCTCGCAATGCACGGCCCCCGGGCGGGTACACCGCGGCAATCCCCCACGCCCCCATTCCGCCTCTCCCGAGCGAACCCACCACCCACGCACCGCGACACTGCATCCGGATCCCCCGGAGTCCGGCGCATGCACTGCACATCCGCCAAGCTGCAGTTCGCGCGCCACCTCCGCCGCGAATCGACGGACGCCGAACGCCTGCTGTGGTTCCACCTGCGCGACCGGCGCCTCGGGGTGAAGTTCAGACGGCAGCAACCCGTCGGACCCTTCATCGTCGACTTTCTGAGTGTCGAACCCGCAGTGATCGTCGAAGTTGACGGCTCCCAGCATCAGGAAGCCGTCGATGCAGGCCGCACGCGCTTCCTGGAGCGTCGCGGCTATCGCGTACTGCGCTTCTGGAATCACGATGTCCTGGTGCGCACGGAATCGGTGCTCGAAGTCATCCTCGCGAACGTCGACCCTCACCCCAACCCCTCTCCCGGAGGGAAGGGGCACGAGTACAACCTCAAACTGCGTTGAGCGATCCATCAGCAGATGCACGGCAGCGGGCCATGCACGAGATCGAGCCCCTCTCCCTCAGGGAGAGGGGTTGGGGTGAGGGCTGCCGACCGCAGTCCTCTTAGAGCGGGCGGCAACAGAACCGCTCGCCCGCGCCCCTCTACCCACCCCACCCGCAGAACTGAACATCCCCGCCCGCCTTTAACGCATTCACACACCCTGCCCGCATAATCGATCGACGCGCGACCGCGCGTGTCGCCCGCCTTTCCCCGGAGTCCTGCATGCGCGTGAGTTCACTGACGCTGGCCCTGTCCCTGCTGTTGTCGCCAGCCGCGTTCGCGCAGACCCCGTCACCGGCCGAAACGCCGGCGCAAGCCCCCGGCGACGCGTCCGAACCCACACCGCCCGCGCCGCCCGCAACCGCGCCGAGCGAAACGCCGTCGGCCGCGGACGACACTGAGATCCCCGTTGCCGCCAGCGATGATCCCGGCGCGATGGAGCAGGCCTCCAATCGCGTGCCGCTGCAGGAGATCCGCCGCTACGTCGGCGTCTTCAACGCCGTGCGCGAGGCCTACGTCGAGCCCGTCGAAGACAGCAAGCTGATGTCCTCGGCGATCCGTGGCCTGCTGCTCGATCTCGATCCGCACAGCGTGTACATGCAGAAAGAAACCGCCACGGCCTTCGACGAAGGCACCGAGGGCGCGTACGACGGCATCGGCGTCGAAGTGATGTATCTAGGCGACGGCAGCATGCGCGTTATCGCGCCGATCGACGGCACGCCCGCCGAGAAGGCCGGCATCCGCGCGGGCGACGTCATCGTCAGCGTCGACGGTCGCACGCTCACGCCGTCCGACAACGACGGCGCCGGCCCGTTGCGCGGTGCGCCCGGAACGTCGGTCACCGTCGGCGTCCTGCGCGATGGCGAAACCGCGCCGCTGGAGATCCGTGTCGATCGCGAAACCATCCGCGTCGTCAGCGTGCGCAGCCGCATGCTCGAGCCGGGCTATGGCTACGTGCGCGTGAGCCAGTTCCAGGTCGAGACTGCCGCCGACTTCGCGCGCAACGTCGGCGAACTCAAGCAGCAGTCCGGCGGCACACTGCGCGGTCTGGTGATCGACCTGCGCAGCAACCCCGGCGGCCTGCTGACCTCGGCGGTGCAGATCGCCGACGACCTGCTCGACAGCGGCAAGATCGTCAGCACCCGCGGCCGCATTCCGATCAGCGATGCCGAGTTCAGCGCCACGCCGGGCGATCTGCTCGATGGCGCACCGGTGATCGTGCTCGTCGACGTCGGCTCGGCCAGCGCCTCCGAAGTGCTGGCCGGCGCGTTGCGCGACAACAACCGCGCCCGCGTGATCGGCAGCCGCACCTTCGGCAAGGGCTCGGTACAAACCGTGCTGCCGCTCGACAACGGCGATTCGGTGAAGCTCACCACCGCGCGCTACTACACGCCGAGCGGCCGCTCCATCCAGGCCCGCGGCATCGACCCCGACACCACCCTGCGCCCCGAAGGCGCGGAAACCGCCGATCCCAACGCCCCGCGCGCCGCCACCGTCTACACCGAAGCCAACCTGCCGGGTCATCTGCAGGGCGACGAAGAAGACGGCTCCACCGGCGGCGAAGCCCTGCCCGGCGACGGCCCGATCAACGCCGCACTCGCCGAACTGAAGAAGCCGTGGGTGCCCACCGCCCAGGTGCACGCCGAAGACAGGTCGTCCGCCGCTGCCCCGGCGACCGCAACGCCTGCACCTGCGAGCGGGCCGACGCCTGCAACGGATACAACGCCGGAAACCACGCCGGCGCCGACATCCGAACCCGTTCCTGCAGCAGAGCCGGCTGAGACACCGGAGACCCCGACGGACCCGTCGACGTCCGAGAACCCGACTGATTCCGACGCAACGCCTGAGACCTCCGAGCCCGCACCGCCGACACCCTGATCGGCGAAAGGCGAACGGCCAAAGGCGAAAGGCGAAAGGCGAAAGGCGAAGGGCAAAGGGCGACACGTCACAAGCGAAGGGCGATGGACCACTGGTAATTGCCAACTGACGCATTCGTCGCCCCGGCGCAGGCCGGGGCCCAGCGACTTGGCTCGCAATGCGCTCTGCACGAGAGATTACAGACGACACGGCTGCCAGAGCCCGTCGCCCCAGCGCACGCTGGGGCCCATTTTGACGTTGCCTGAAACTTCAGCCGCCGCAGCCGCTGACGCGCACATCAGAATTCGCCAACAACGCAGCACTCAGCGCCCCCAAGCCACCGTCGCTCCGGCGTGGGCCGGGGCCCAGCGACTTGGCTCGTGATGTGTTTCGCAAAAGAAATCCACAGACAGCGCGGCCGCTCGAGCCCGTCGCCCCTGCGCTCAGCGCAACAAGCGCGCGAACTAACTCCCCCGCGCCACCACCCACCACCCCAACCCCGCCAGCAACACCCCAAGCGCCATGCTCGCGATCACATACACCGCCGCCATTGCCACATCCCCACGGCGCAGCAACGCCAGCATCTCCAGCCCGAACGCCGAGAACGTGGTGAAGCCGCCCATGACGCCGACGATCAGCATCGCCCGCACATCCGGCGTGAACCAGCCATGCCGCGCGATCCCGCCCGCCAGCAGCCCGGCGACCAGGCAACCCAGCAGATTCACCACGAACGTCCCCACCGGAAACCGCGGCGGCGCCTCCGTCGTCGCACCCGCGAACTGCAGCAGCCACACCGACAGCTGATACCGGCACACCGACCCCAACGCACCACCCAGCGCGATCAACGCCAACCGGTTCATCGGCCGCGCTCCCCGCGACAAGCGCGCGCACAAAGACCGGCGACGCGTCGCGCCGCCAGAGCACAGGAAACCGGGAACATCTGCTGCACCGCGTCCTCGACTGCGGAAAACCACCGCACGGAACATCGCAGAAATGGTGCGCCTGGAGGGATTCGAACCCCCGACCAATGGCTTCGGAAGCCACTACTCTATCCGGCTGAGCTACAGGCGCGTCGTCCACACCGAGCCGGAACAACGGGCAGGGCGGCCGCGCATTGTATCGAAACCGTGCATCCGCAGACAGCCCGCCCATCTTCGCCAGAACACATCCGTAGGATGGGTAGAGCAAAGCGAAACCCATCGCACCCGCACACCAGAATCGCCACCAGCCGATCCAACGCCCCGAGCCGCATCCCCACGTGAACTGGTCCCGCATCACCCACCTCGGCGACGCCGCCCTCGTGCTTCCGCTGCTCGTCGCGGCCATCGTCGGATTGGCCATCCAGGGGCCCACCCAGCGCCGCGCCGCGTTTCAATGGGCGTTGGTCATCGCGACGAGCCTGCTGCTCGTCGCCGCCAGCAAAATCGCCTTTCACGGTTGGGGCACCGGCATCCGCCGTTGGAATCTCACCTGCTTCAGCGGCCACACCGTATCCGCGTGGCTTGCATGGCCCGCATTGCTGATGGTCATGGCGCCAGCCCGATTGCGCGCGCTGCGCATCGCACTGCTCTTGACCGGAATCGCCATTGCCGCGTGCGTCGGCTGGTCCCGCGTATCGCTCGGTGCGCATCCTGTCAGCGAGGTCATCGCCGGCACGCTGCTGGGTGCCGGCGCAGCCGGCTGGATCATCCGCGCGATGCGGCATCAAGCGCTCGATAGACGCGGAATCGCCATGCTGGTCGCACTGCTGCTCGTGTTGGCCTTGCTTACGCAGGCCGGGCTGAGACGCCCGCACACTGAACGTTGGTTCCAGAAGATCGGTACTGCACTTTCCGGCGCACACCGGCCGGTGGATCGATTGAGATGGCGGCAAACGCTTCAGACGGAAGAAGAGCAGTGTCTGCCTTGAGCTGGCCAACCAGAAGCCGCGGCGACATGTCTACAGACCGTTGTCAAAAGACAACGCAGTTCTCTCAGCCTTTGAAGTAGGCCAGCGTGTTGGCATGGATCTGCGGATCAGCCAACCCTTCCGCTGCATCGACCCATCGATACCCGCTGTGCTGGTCCTCCGGCAGATCCAGCGCATCTGGATCAACGTTCAACACATGTGCAAGCACCACGTAATGCGTGCCGGCATCGCCGCCACTGAAGTCTTCGGCATAGAAATGCTCGTGCAAAACCGGTGGTCCGGCATCGCTGCGCTGAAACGACCGCCCCAGTTCGACTTCCGTGATTCGCCGGAACGCATCATCCAGCGTCTCGTCCTTGCGGATTCGCCCACCGGGCGCGAACCAGAGCCCCTGTGCCGGCGGATTCGTTCGCAGCCCGACCAGCAGTCGCCCTGCGGGATCACGCACCAGCAGATCGATCGAGACCAAGGGCGCATTCGTTACCACGGTCAGAAACACATCTTTCGACAACATCGACACTTAGAGACTCCAATCGAAAACCCGCCCGTTCACGTGAGGGGCTGGGGGGGTGGTCGCGAGGATCATGGGGCGCGATCCGGTCGACCTGCCGTGCGAAGCGGTATTCAACCGCGCCCGTATACATCCTCGAACCGCACAATATCGTCCTCGCCCAGATAACTGCCCGACTGCACCTCGATTAGCTCCAGCGGCACTTTGCCCGGGTTCTCTAGCCGATGCGTCGTCCCCAAGGGGATGTACGTGCTCTGATTCTCGCTCAACAGCAACGTCTCCTCACCGCAGGTCACACGTGCGGTACCACGCACGACGATCCAATGCTCGGCACGGTGGTGATGCATCTGCAGGCTCAACGCCGCGCCCGGCTTCACCGTGATGCGCTTGACCTGGAGGCGGTCGCCCGAACTCACATGTACTGCCCGCGCTGATCCGGAAGTTCCACGAAGCAAAATTGCGCGGCGACCATGAAGTAGTTATGTGGGGCACGGGCACCCCACGGCGCGAGTTCTTGTACGTGGACGACATGGCTAATGCCACAGTCTATTTGACCGAGAACTATGAAGCGGGTGACGTGATCAATGTTGGCACAGGCACTGACTTAAGTATTCTCGAGCTGGCTGAACTGGTGAAAGCTACTATTGGATTCGACGGCGTGATCATCAACGACGTAAGTAAACCCGACGGCACGCCACGCAAGCTGCTCGACGTCTCGCTTCTGCACGCAACCGGTTGGTCTGCAGGCGTGGGGCTTAGAGAAGGAATATCTAAAAAATATGATTGGTTTTTAGATAAACCAAAGCAAATTTCGAGCAGGATGATAGATAACTAGCTGCAAGGAACAGCTAAGAGGAGCGGAGCACGCGTGTCTTGACTAGGCGCGCTGGATTCCCTACGTAGACGCCCCAAGGTTCAGCATCCTTGAATAGAACGGCGCGTGCTCCTACTACAGCACCTTGTCCAACAGTCACGCCTGGGCCAATAAAAGCATCTGCAGCAACCCAAGCTCGATCGCCGATAAAAATGGGACGGACAATTAGTTGAAAGTGAGGGTCCGATATGTCGTGAGTGCCGGCGCATATATGCGCACCCTGTGAAACTACGGCCTTACTTCCAATGTGAACTCTGCCCATGCAGTAACACTTAGCGTTCGGCCCTAGAACGGCGTACTCTTCCATGGTTAGATTTGGTGGGTACCATACTTTAGCAGACCCGTAAACACGCGCACTAGCGCTAATGTCGGCACCAAAAAGGCGGAGCAAGAAAGCGCGCCAACGATGTAGCGGCGGTGGAGTCCACGAGGCCAAAACTGTCCAGGTTAAATTCCATAAGCTACGCCTTGCTCTGTGCATCAGGGTAAAGCTGGGACCTCCTTCAAGCGAACGATGCTTCTCTGATTTAAGAACATACATGTTGGTTCAATCCTCGGGGGACGCTGAGCCAAGGGGTGGACAGTAGACACCCGACGTAGGCGGCTGACTTAGAAAGTCTAAGTGTAGATTCCCACTCGCCTCATCGTTAAAACGCTTGCCGATGACTCGCGCGGGAACCCCTCCGACCACGGTAAGTGGAGGCACGTCGCGGGTAACTATGGAACCCGCTCCGACTATGGCCCCGTCACCGATGTTGGTGCCAGAAATCACCACTGCATTTGCTCCAACCCACACGTCGCGGCCGATTTTCGTTTGCTTGAAAGGTGGGCGCCCTGAAAAAATGATCGCGGTACCGGGCCTTTGAAATACATGGTCGTTCCCGACCACTTTTACACCGGGAGCGAGCATCGTGTAAGCACCGATTTCAACGCCAGGGTCGATTAGGCATCCTGGACCTACATAGGAGTAAGCGCCGGCGACAAAGTCGCGGCTTATCGATGACATTCCCCCAATAAGCGTTGTCGAATGTACATTTCTAAGTCGCAACCTCTGAATCCAATATGTCCGACGAAGTAAGCGAACCAACGCTCTCAATTGCATGCTTCGGGCTCCTTAAACATCTGAAACGCGTCATCGCCAGGCGCCGCGATAGCGCCCTTAACCGCGGCGTGCATAACTTCCGACTGTTTAAGTGGGTTGTAAAGATCGTCGATCATCCGAAAGCAATGACGTCGAACTTCGTTCCTGTCAGACGCATTGTAATAGACATCTTCAAGCTTTGCTGCTAAATCTTCCACAGACCCTTCTTTAAAGAAATAACCTGTGAATCCAGGAAAAACCGACTCGACTTCCGGCATCTGAGAATCGAAATTATCGTGAGTTATAACTGGGGTGCCAAACATTAAGCTGTGCATTGCCGTCAAGCCAACTTTTCCTGGGGACACGGTCACATCGGCGTTAAAAAGAATCTCAGAAATTCTTTCCTCGTCGTAGATGGCTCCGTGAAAGACACATTTTAGGTCAAGCTCATTAGCGAGCAAAATCAGCTGATCCATAGCTGGACCCTCACCAACAAAATCTATCTCTACGAGCACTCCCTTTCTACCAGCCATCGCGGCAGCCTCAAGAAGCAAGTCATAACGGCAGATTGTCGTAAGCCTTGATATGCATGAGACCTTCAAAAAACCACGCGGAGTAGCGGCACAGGGAGTCCTAAGCAATCTTTCTCTGAAAACTAACTGATTACCGTAATCCAAAGAATTGAATCCGACATGCACTCTGGAGGGGCTGAATCCAAACGATATAGCGTTTTTCTTTGCCCTCCAACCATATGTGTAAAAATCATTTGCAAGGGAAAAGAAAATCTTCCTTAAATAATTTTTAGTACTCTTAGTTGGCGACAAGAACCCATGCCCCCAGAATACCGCGCGTTTTCCACGAATCCTTACAATAATAGCGCCCAGCCAAGTTGATAGGTGGTTGGGGTTCGCTAGGAAAACGAAAGCTTCATCGCCGGAGAATACGCAATGACTAACAGTCCGAGGTTGGTAGATAAATCCCATTAAAGAGTGGCATTTTGAATCAACCACTCGCTGACTATTCTTAAATTTGTGGGATGGAATACCGTCGATGCCGTTCGGATCGCATACGAAAGTTGAATCGAAATCCGCGTCCAGCTGATTAATCACGCCCGCCCGATAGTGTGGAAAAAAATGATATAGGAATGAAACCCGATTCATATGCTGTGAAACCTAATTGAGATCACGATAGCTTGCGTTTGCGCCAGAAAATTTACAGAAGTACTTGGCGGACAACCATATTGCTGCGGCGAAAAGAGCCCAGATGACGACGTCACTGAAGGCCATTCGCATTGAAAGGAATGCTAGCATCGTTTGAATAAGTCCTCTGCCAGCCCACCCTGAGAAAAGTCGGCCGAGAGCGAAAATCGAAATTATGATAATGGGTAGCCCGATTAGAAAACCAGATTTTCCAAAATTTATCATCCCCTCGCCTATGTAAGTGACGACCAAGGATGTTCGGCCACTTGCGTAAGCCTCTCCCGCCTGCACAGTAGGAGACTCCGGTTTCTCAGACCACATCGATCTAGGCACGAAGATGAAAAGCGGCCTAAGATAAGTAAGTCCAAACTGAGGCTCAATCTCAGCCGATTCGTAGTATAAACTTCTAAGTGTCGATAAATTCACGCTTTCCATTGCTCCCTTGGCTAGGCTTCCAACTCCGTCTACCGATTGAGAAATGTTATCTCCGCTCATCTCGACTATTGAAGTCGCGGCTTCTGTTGATCTTAGGTACGGTCGTATATAAGCGAACGCCGACAGAGAAACCGCTAGGAATGGTGCGATGGTCGCCGCAGCTATTACGGTTTTATAATTTTTTCTGTGGATTAGTACACAGAGGATCCCCAGCATCAATAAAAGTATGCCAATTCTGTTTCCGGTAATGATTAGGTCATACGTAGAAAACGCGCCGATGACAAACATAACCCGACTTGAAAGTCCATTTTTTGCCACCAAAATAGACAGTCCTACGACCGTAATAAGCCTGCTTCCGGTTGTTAGGTAGGTTATTAATACTCCAAGCACGCCCGTGGTTTCCATGAACTCCTCTCGAGAGTGATACCAGTGCGCACTCTCAGAGTTCATGGAGTAAATATATATACAAAGCGTACTGCAAACGTAAATAGCAGAAGAGAATCGCAGCGCAAGTGCGTTTGCAGGGCTATCCAAATAGTATGAGTAATCGTAAGAACGACTTGAGAATCTTGATTTGGCTAGGATGACTGACGAAAATACCAATGCGGTAACTAGATAAAGAAGGAAATCTCCGTCGTCATCTGTTACGCCGCTCAGGCCGGAATATGAGAAATCAAATGAGAGGGGGAGCTCTCCAGCGATAGCGACCCACAGCAGTGGCCCACCCAAGAAGAAAAGTATGGACAAGAGCGCGCCAAAGGCGGCACTGAAAACGTTACCTCGACGGGCAATGTTGACCGCCAATGCTGCGGTAATCAATAAGGAAATAATAACTAGTACGTTTATCATGAGCGGTCGTCCACTCTTCTGAGGTAGATGTAGGTGGAGATTCCTGAGGCAAGCACAGCTAAAGCAGCCAGAATGGGGGAAGAATATAAGTACGATAAGATGATTGAAGGAGCAGAGAAAGCTGCGCCTACAAAGTAACCTTTAGAGATCACAGAAGTTTTGCCTGAGATCCTGATTTGCACGCCATGTATGGATGTTAGGAACTGAAATACCATGCTCAATGCGAAAATCGCAGTAATTAGGCGTATCGTCGGGTGTGGCGGCGATCCATATGCAATCTCATACGCCAGTGGGCTGCCCGCAACCAATATTGCACTGAATACTCCTATCAGAACCGAATAGGGATAGAGAATCTTGAGTGCTGATGCAGAAGTATCAGTCGCGCCTTGGCTCAGCAATCGAGCTTGGTTTGCTGATATTAAGACCTGAGCGGGAACTATAAAGTTAAGCGCGCCCTTAAAGTAAGTCCCCATCTCTGGCGATGAATGGGTAAGCGCTAAGCCGCTGACACCTATTGGAATCCACGCAAGGATCACCGAGGGTGTGAGTGGGACCCCATACTTAATTGCCGCCTCAACGATGCCGCGAGATATATTTTCTCTTGATCTTCTTTCGAAGAAGGTGAATACGGCTAGGGAAACGAGGCTAGCCGACGCGATTAACGTCATATAGAGAGTGACGCTGAGTAGCTTGAATAAGCAAGCCAAACTCAGAATTATGATGAATGCAGACGCCGATTGGAATGGGGATGTCCCGCTGCTGCCATAACTTATTCTTCTCGCGGGTCCGGTCGTCTGCTGGAGAACAATGGTAAGTAAAAGTGCAAGTAATGCTGGTTGACCAATGCAAGAATCAGCCACGAATAGAGCCGAAAGACCTACAGCCAATGATATAAAAAGAGCTGCGATGCTCACCCTGATCGTGTAGCTCGGTCCACGAGCGCGGTAAAGCGAGGCAGGCTCGCCGAGAAGGGCCAGAATTAGCCCATTTGATAGGGGCGCAAGAAATAAGAGAAACGTTGCTATCGTTAAGAAATCTCCTTCAAGTCTCGAAAGAAGAACAACTTGAATGGCTAAGTTTGAGGCGCTGTAGAGCAGCATCTCGACAGTTACCGAGAATTTTTTCATCTCAGAACTTTATGTCTCAATTCTCTTTCGCGATGGATTGGCGAAATCCATGTGCTCTCAGAAGAGAGTGATTTCTTGCTTCTACCGAGTCGGAGTTTATCATCTCCCTCACCATCTCCTCTAAAGTGATTTGTGGCACCCAGCCCAATTCTGTTTTAGCCTTCGATGGATCGCCCAGAAGCGTTTCAACCTCCGCTGGACGAAAATAGCGTGGATCCACTTTTACGAGTACATCACCTGGCTTCACCGTCGGTGCTTTGTCCCCATAAACATTTTCCACAATGGCGCGCTCGTTTACGCCATTTCCTTCAAAGGCTAGTGTAATTCCCAATTCCTTGGCGGCTAGATCAATAAACTTTCGAACGCTGTACTGAATGCCAGTGGCAATCACGTAATCCTTTGCGGATTCCTGTTGCAGCATCATCCATTGCATACGCACATAGTCTTTTGCGTGGCCCCAATCGCGCAACGCGTCTAGATTACCCATATACAAGCATCTCTCTAGACCTTGGGCAATGTTCGCTAGACCGCGAGTGATCTTGCGTGTCACGAAGGTCTCGCCACGGCGGGGGCTTTCATGGTTGAACAAGATGCCGTTGCACGCATACATCCCGTATGCCTCTCGATAGTTCACCGTAATCCAGTAGGCATAGAGCTTGGCCACCGCATATGGGCTGCGGGGATGGAATGGTGTGGTCTCGCGCTGGGGAGTCTCCTGCACGAGCCCATAGAGTTCGGAGGTCGAAGCCTGATAGAAGCGTGTCTTGTCAGCGCGCTTGAGAAATCGGATTGCTTCCAACAAACGCAGCGAGCCCAGCGCATCCACGTCAGCGGTGTACTCGGGCGCTTCGAAGCTGACTGCCACGTGGCTCTGGGCGCCGAGGTTATACACTTCGTCGGGTTCTACCTCAGCCAGAATCCTTGTCAGGTTGCTGCTGTCGCTCAGGTCACCATAATGCAGGTGCAGCTTGGGATTGGGCGCATGCGGATCCTGGTAGATGTGATCGACGCGCTGTGTGTTGAATGAAGAAGCTCGGCGCTTGATGCCATGGACTTCATAACCTTTCTCAAGAAGAAGCTCTGCGAGATAGGAACCATCCTGGCCGGTGATTCCGGTAATAAGTGCGCGCTTGGTCATACTTGATCCTGTGTCGTCTGAATTTTGGAAGCTGTGCCGGCGGCGTTCGCAGTGCCAAGCAGTTCGGATACGTGCTGCTCGAAGAGAGCGAGGATGCTGTCGCGGGAAAGTGTCGTGACGGCCTGCTTGCGCGCGTTTTCGCCAAGGGCGGTGCGCAGGGACGTCGATTCAGCAAGCCTACCGAGCGCTGTGACGAATGCAGATACGTCGCCTGGTGGTGTGACCACACCGGACTCGACGAGCGCGTTTGCGACGCCTGTCTCCGGATAGGCAGTCGCCAGCACAGGGCGCCCGCTTGCGAGCATGCCCGTCAGCTTTGAAGGCATCACCAGATCGGCCACGTCGGCACGCTGTGGCAGCAAATGGATATCGGCGAGGCCCAACCAGTCGTTGAGGCGCTCGACGGGCTGCAGCCCCAGGAAATGGACGTTCCCCAATCCATGGCAGGACTGTTCCAAGAGTTCGCGCGCCGGGCCTTCACCACCGAAGACGAAATGGATCGACACCCGTTTGGCGCAATCCTGATCTGACAACGCGCGTGCAGCGTCGCCCAACACATCGAGTCCCTGCTTCAGCCCCATGTTTCCGGAGTACAGCGCGACTACAGCGCCTTCGGGAACGCCCAGCTGACTTCGGTACCGACTGGGCGTCCGCAATGGCGTGATCGAAGCGATATTGGCCCAGTTCGGGAATGCGACCTGTCGTGCTTCGAGGACGCCCTTCTCTCCCAGGCGTGTTTGCATTTTCTCGGAGATGGTCGAAACGCGGTCGAACGCGCCCAGCAACCAGCGCTCACAGGCTGCAGCGAAACGCTTGGCAGGACCGGCATTGACGATGCCCATCTCGAGCGCGGCGTCCAACTCGAAGTCTTGGATATGCAGCCAGCATTTCGCGCGTGCCAGCTTTGCGGTCAGCCACGCACCGGGTGCGCTGGCGAGCGTTGGTGCGATGTTGAGCACGAGGTCCGGCTTCCACGCGACCGAAGCCAACAAGGCTGGAAGGCTGGACGTCCCGAAGCTCGCCAAGTGCAATAGTCGGGTCAGCCCGCTGGGCTTGCTGGGCACCCACAGCGGGCATCGAATCAGTTCGACGCCGTTACGCTGTTCGCGCTTCCACGCGTACGCGCTGAAGCCTTTCCAGATTTTCCACGCGGGGTAGTAAGGCGGTGCGGTGATCACGCGGACCTGGTGTCCACGCGCAGCCAGCCATTCGCACATCTCCGACGAGTACTTGCCTGTCCCGATGTTCTCAGGCGCGTAGTTGATGCCGACGACCAGAATGCGTGCCATCAATCGCCCCCAAACAGGTCGCGGCTGTAGACCTTGTCGGCCACCTCGCGCACGTCGTCGGTCACGCGGTTGGCGAGAATGACATCGGCCTCATGCTTGAAGGCGGCGAGGTCGTTGACGACTCGGGAATTGAAGAAATCGGGTGCGTCGAGCGCCGGCTCATGCACGATGACTTCGATGCCCTTGGCCTTGATGCGCTTCATAACGCCCTGTATCGCCGAGGCACGGAAGTTGTCGGAACCTGCTTTCATGACCAGGCGATAGATGCCGACCACCTTCGGATTGCGCCGCAGGATCTCCTCCGCAATGAAGTCTTTTCGCGTTGTATTAGCTGAAACGATGGCCTGGATCAGGTTCTGCGGCACGGCGTCGTAGTTGGCCAGCAATTGACGGGTGTCCTTGGGCAGGCAGTAACCGCCATAACCGAAAGACGGATTGTTGTAATGGCCGCCGATGCGCGGATCGAGGCAAACACCTTCGATGATCTGGCGTGTGTCCAGGCCGTGCGTCGCCGCGTAGGTGTCCAGTTCGTTGAAGTACGCAACCCGCATCGCGAGGTAAGTGTTGGCGAACAGCTTGATCGCTTCCGCTTCGGTGGAGTCGGTGTAGAGCACCGGCACGTCGACCTTGACCGCACCTGCACGAAGCAACTCAGCAAAAACCTGCGCGCGTTCAGATCGCTCGCCGACCACGATCCGACTGGGATGAAGGTTGTCGTAGAGCGCCCGGCCTTCGCGCAGAAATTCTGGCGAGAACAGGATGTTGTCGGTCACGAACTTCTCGCGCACGGATGCGGTATAGCCCACGGGCACTGTGGACTTGATCACCATCACTGCGTCGGGGTTGATTGCCAGCACGTTGGCGATCACAGCCTCGACCGAGCGTGTGTTGAATGTGTTGGTCGTCGAGTCGTAGTTCGTGGGCGTAGCGATCACGACGAAGTCGGCGCCGTCAAACGCTTCCGACGGCATAAGCGTTGCGCGGAAATCGAGTTCCGGTTTGGCGAGGTATTCACGGACCTCGTTGTCGTCGAGCGGCGACTCGCGGCGGTTGAGCATCTCGACCTTGGCGGCATCGATATCGAGCGCCACTACGGTGTGGTTCTGCGCAAGCAACAGTGCATTGGACAGGCCGACGTAGCCGGTGCCGGCGATCGCGATTTTCATGGATGAGTTCGTTAG
Source organism: Luteimonas sp. (assembly GCA_045810015.1). GTDB lineage: Bacteria > Pseudomonadota > Gammaproteobacteria > Xanthomonadales > Xanthomonadaceae > Luteimonas. The sequence goes on along the minus strand of JBJMWR010000016.1, from coordinate 94,686 downwards.
AAAGTTGACAAGAGGAATGATGGCTCGGGACTGCTACAGCCCTCACCCGCCCCGTCGGGCGACCTCTCCCGGGAGGAGAGGTGTTTTCAGTACGCATTGCGATTGATGAAGCCCTTGAAGATCGTCAGGAAGACGATTCGCAGGTCGAAGGCTAGCGACCAGTGCTGCAGGTAATACAGGTCGTACTCGACACGGCTCACCATCTTGTCGAGCGTGTCGGTCTCACCGCGCAAGCCATTGACCTGTGCCCAGCCGGTGATGCCCGGCTTCACCCTGTGCCGCTGCATGTACTCGTCCACTTGATCGCGATACAGGTGGTTGTGTGCGATCGCGTGGGGGCGCGGTCCGACCACTGACATCTCGCCGGTCAACACATTGAAGAACTGCGGCAGTTCATCAAGGCTGGTGCGCCGCAGAAATGCACCGAACCGTGTGATGCGGGCATCGCCCTTGGTAGCCTGCGTCACCGTGCCGTGTTCGGCATGCATGCGCATGCTGCGGAATTTGAGGATCTCGATCTCGCGGCCGTTGATACCGTGACGCTTCTGCCGGAACAGCACCGGGCCTGGCGAGGTCAGCTTCACGCCCATTGCGATCAGTAGCATCAGCGGCGCGATGAGCAGCAGGATCAGTGTGGCGAGCACTCTGTCTTCGATCGCCTTGGCGACGCGCGCGCCGCTATGCAGCGGGCTGCTCCGCAGGCTGATCACCGGCACGCCAGCCATCTGCTCGACAGAATGGTTAAGCAGTTGCAGCCCGAAGAGGTCGGGCACCAGTTTGATGTCCGCCGTGGAGTGGGACAGTCGGCCTAGGATGTCCTGGATTTCGGACTCCGCACGCATCGGCAGCGCGATCCAGACCTGGTCGATCCGGTTCGACTCCACGTACTCCGCCAGCTTGTCGAGTGCACCGAGCAACGGTGCATCGTCGAGATGCTTCTGCGACGCGGGGGTGCTGAACCAGCCTTTGATCTCGATGCCCGTCCAGGGCTGGGCCGCGAAGCCCTGCGCGATACGTCGCGCATCGCGACCACCGCCGACGATGACGGCAGTCCGTTGATCCATGCCCTTCGCGCGAAGGTGATCTGCCATGCGGCGCAGAACGACGCGCGTAGCAATCGTGCCTGCCAGCGTCAGCGCGAACCAGGTCAGCCACCACAGTCGCGAAAAGTCTTCAGCCAGCTGCAGCGCGACGGTGTAGACGATGCCCGCCGCGAAGACCATCGACCATAAGGTGACCAGTTTGAACGCTTCTTTCGTGACACTGCTGCCGCGCCAACTGCGATAGAGCGAGGAGCCGTTGAGCGCGAGCAGTGCGAACAACACGCTGCGCGCGAGGCTGCGCACATAGTCGATGGGCATCTCGAAGGTGTCGAAGCGCAATCGATACGCCAGCAGACCGGCGCCGACGACGATCGCCAGGTCGGACAGCCGCAGTCCCCACGCGAAGAACGCAGTGAATTTGCTGGCCATGCGCCAGTCGGATTCGGCCTGTTGCCGAATCGGTGAGAACAACATGCCCAACCCTCGCGCTCGAGCACGGTGCTACGGCAGCCAGATCGGCGCCGCGCATGCCCATGCGCATCAACCTATAAATTCCGCTAGGTGTCCCCTGAGCCGAGCCGCTGTGGCAGTCCGTCACACCAACGCCAAGAACTGTGACAGATGCGATGTTGCACCGCAACGCAAACGTGTCGATTTGCTATGCACAGTCACCTGCAAAATGAGACCTCGCAACAAAGCTCAGCGATCGATCCACTCAAGGTTGTCGAGCAGGAACTCGCCATCGCGTTCGCCCGTCAGGCTGTAGAGACCGTAGCGGCGGATCAGACGCGCACCGCCGTCACGTGTGAGCGGCTGCCAGATGATGTTGGCGCGCGCGCGCGTGGGGCGAGGCAGCAGGAAGTCCATCGGGATCGAAAAGTAGATGCCCTTGTCGAAACTGCCCTCGCCGAATGTGCGCGAGGACACGTTGGTCTTCGTGGCCCATGCACCCATGGTCACGCCGTTGTTGAAGCGTCTCGCCACGTTGACGGTGGCGCCAACGTCGCCGGCGAGATAGCGACCAACGCTGATGTTGGCCTGCACGCGATGCGTATCGCCAAAGCCGATGTAGGCCGTCGCATGGCCGGTCGTGACTTCGTAGTCACGGAAGCCGGCGTGCTGGTCGAAGTTGCGCTGGCGCACCTGATTGAGATCCACGCCCAGCGCCCAGCGTTCGCCGAACGGCCGATACAGCAGCTCGCCGCCAGCGCCGCCGTACATGGATTCCAGATAGCCGGCATACGCCATGCCGTACAGATCGCCGCCGAGGTGATGCGCGGTCGTCAGCTGCAGGTTGGGCACGGTGACCGTCGACGTGGTCAGGAACTGTCGCTGCCATGTGCGCACACGCGGCATACGGCTCGGCGCGTCGTAGCGGAACTTGTCGAAATTGTTGAGCAGATCGACGCTGACGGTGCCGGTCAGCCACGTATGCCGCCCGAACCAGTAAGTCGCATTCGCATCCGCGGAGAGCTGATAGAGGATGAAGCCGTCGGGGCCGCCGAGGACCTGCTTGTAGCCGGGGCCGACGCCCGCCTGGAAGCGGTCGAATGGCGCCTGGTACAGCAGCTCGCGCCGCTGCGATGCGGGCGGCGCGACTTCGACGCTTCGGGCCAAGGTCCTGAGATCGATGCGACGGTCGACGTAATCGGCAAATGCGCTGCGCGACACGCTGGTCTCGGCGATCGGCATGTCCACTCGTTCGTGCGCGAAGGTGAACCAATCGATATCGGCGTGTACCGCAGAGTCGAGCGCGCGCGCGCTGCGGCCGACGCCTTGCGCGCTGTAGAAGTAACGCTGCTGCTCGCCGCTGACGATCAGTTCGGCACCGCGTCGCGAGATCGTGGACACCTTGAGGCCGGCATCGCGTTGCAGCTGCGCCGCGACGGTCGACCAGTCCTCACTGGGCGTCGAGTTTTGGGTCGATGCCGCATTCGGCGGGCTCCGCTCTTGGATCGCCGGCGCAGGCCGGTCCAGCAGCGGAGCGAGGCTGCGCGCGGTCTTGAGATTGCCAGTAAACGCCACACTGATCATGGCTTCGGTGCCGCGCTGGTACCCGGCTGTGAGCTGCAAGCCGGGGCGCGGGCTATATACCAGCCCGAGATTGATCGGCGATCGCTGCTCCAAGACGGGGTTTCCGTCTCTCCAGGGATTCGGTTCGTTCTCGTAGTCGTTGCCTTCCAGCTCGATCTTGACGAGCAGAGGTTGCAGTGGGGTTTGCCATGAAACTCCCCCAAAAACTCCGACCGGTCCGCGAAACATCGCGGTGGAGTTGAGCTGACCTACACCGCGGAACCCGGGGCGATCGGCGAATCGGTCGTTGATCAGGCGAAGCGGATTCGAAAAGTCTCCGCGATTTCCGATGTAGCCGGTTGCTGCGCCCAAGCTCAGATCAAAATTGCCATACCGCTTGTTCGCGACGATGTACTCGCTGGAGAACAGCCCTGTACCGCCGAGATCGCGAAAACCGACGGCAACTTCCGGAAGTCGGCGGCTTTCTTGCCAAAGCCGCAGCTTCAGATCGATCGATTTGTCTTTGTAGTGCTGGTCGCCGCTGAGCCCTTCCGGTCCATAACGAACATTGTTCAGCGACATGTAGCGAAACGTGCCCTCCAACCACGGGAACGGCTGCATCGACAGGTTGTAGCGCGCGTATGGCGAGGTATAGCTGGCCGTCAGACTGATCTGACCTTCATCTTCCATACGCGCGATCGGCGTCTGCATGAGTCCCGCGCCGCCCCAGTCGCCCTGGGTCACGCGGTCCTGCGCCTGCAATGCCGAGGAGATGGCCAGCGCAAGCGCGCCGGCGGCCAGAACCGACCGGCGTTTCATCGGCGTGCCTCGCCGGCCGATGTCGTCAGGTGCTCGTCCAACGGCTGAGTCGCGAGAAATTCCGCAAGCTCGGCATTGAAGTCGCCATCGAGCCTGCGCGTTGCGCGATCGGGCAGCGGGACGTAGACCACGGCGCCCGGTGCAAGCGCCTGCGTTTCGCTGCGGTTCCACATTGCGATGCCAAGACGCTGGACCGCACCATCGGGCTGGATGACGAACATCCAGTCGCGGCTGGCGGTGCGGAGCGAACAGTCTGTGGTGTAAGCCAGGGCGTCCTGCAAGGCCACATGCGGGATCGTGCAGGGTTCGACGACGGCGCCCACGACGCGCACCTCGCCTGGACGCGCCGGGTAATGCACGCGATCGCCATCGATCAGTGGCAGGTTCGCGGCGGGTGTGCTTTCCAGCCGTCGAGGCGACAGTTCGGTGCGAACGCGGCCGGTGACCGGCAAGCGATCGATCCAATCGGCAAGGTCCCGCGCGACTGCCGCGACTTCGCGATCGTCCGAAGATTCGAGTACACCGAGATCGTGCATCAGCCCGGCCTTCAGGCGTCGTTGCGCCTGTTCGGCCGGCCGTCGCATCAGCATCGCGGCGATGGGATATGCGGTGTCGGTCGGCGCGGCCGCGATCACCGCTTCGGCGAGCCGCGTATCCGCGGCATGCGTTTGCACGCCGGGCCTTGTGACTTCGCCCTCGACTCGGACCTGCAGGGTCTGCGCGTTGGCGATTGAGGCCGACAACAGCAGGGCTGCGAACGCGAGCGCCTTCCGGCTCATCGCGCGGGTCCCGCGACGTACGGCTTGAGCACGGTGATCTCGAGTGTCACGCCCGGTGCCACGAACTCGCGACTGCGCACGATGGCCCCGGTCGCCGGGTCCGCCCAGTACCGGTTGCTGGCACGCGTGCCGGCACCTTCCAGCGATTCGTCGAAGCGTTGCAGACGGCGCGTCGTGCCGAGAATCTCGACGGACTCGAGGTTGCCGCGCTGCAATCTGCCCCGCAGTTCCACGCCGTAGCGATAGCCGGGCATCCAGTCATAGCGGCGCACGGTGGTGGCAGACGTGATCGATGCGAGCCGCTCGAACGGGTTGTCGCCCACGATGCGGATGTCGACAGCGTCGGCGGTCAGCCCCGAGGTGCCGGCGAGCACGCCATTGCGCAGAAAGACGATGCGGCGATCCGGGCTGTACCACGAGGTCAGGCCGGCATCGTCGTTGCCGAGCACCATCAAGGCCTCGCCATCGGGACCGTCGACCAGAATCTGCGCGAACGGGCTCGCGGCCACCTGTTCGGCCGTGGCATCGACGGAGCTACCGGTGATCGCGAGTCGCGCGGCGTCCAGACTGCCGCGCGGCAGTCCGGTGCAGCCGGTGATGGCGAGCAGACCGACGATCAGCAACGACCACGCTGCCGCGCGCGTCCACGAAATGGCGCGAGTACCCGACACGAATTCGACTCAGCGCAAGTCGTTGCCGACGCTGGCCGCGTTGGTGATGATTCCAGCGAACGGCAGCAGCTGACCGACGAAGCGGCTCCAGCGAGTGATGCCCGCCGCGCCGACGAACACCACATCGCCCGGCAGCAGTTCGAACTGGCTGGCGACGGCGAACGCGGCCGGTGACTTCGCTTCGAGCTGGTAGACCGTCGACGGCATCTCGTCCAGGCCCTTGTTGCCGCGGATCACGTACACCGCATTGCCGTTGGACGTGGTCTGGGCCAGTCCGCGTGCGCGTCCAAGCGCCTGGCTCAGGCTGATGGTGCCGGTCCGGAAGCTCTGCGCGCCGGGCAAGGTCACTTCGCCGACGACGAAGACTTCCTTGGTATCGAGGTACGGGATGTAGATGTGGTCGTTCGCCTTGAGGTACACGGCACCGCGCGCCTGTGCATCGAGATCGAGCGTCCAGGTCACACCGTCACGGGTCAGGCGAATGCCCGACAGGTCCGCAACTGTCGGATTGAGGCCGGCTTGGCTGATGGCGTCGTTGAGGGTCATCGACACCACGGTCAGCGGTACTGCCGTCGCGTTGGCGGCGGCGCCAGTCACCCAGACGCGCTGACTGGCATAGGTCAGGATCGAGACGTCGACCTGCGGCGCTTCGATGTAGCGCGCCAGCTTGGTCGTGATCAGCGAGCGCAGTGCGCCGGGCGTCAGTCCTGCCGCGTCGAGCGTGCCGATGTAGGGGTAGAACAGCGTGCCGTCGGCTTGTACGAGACGACCCGCGGCATTGAGTTGCTGCTGCGGACCCGCCGGCACCGTCAGTTCGGGATGGTCCCAGACGGTGATGTAGAGCACGTCACCCGCGCCGATCGTGTACGCCTCGGGCTGGTAATCGGCCAACGCGCTCGGCAGCGCGCCGGATCCTGCGCGCGCTGCACGGTCCATCGCGATGAGCTTCGGCGTGATCGGCACCAGATCGAGCTGGTCGTTGCCGATCGTGCGGATGCCTTCGGCACCTTTCGAGCTTCCGCCCATGTGTTGGCCCGGCGCCCACAGACAACCGGACAGCAGGCCGGCCACCGCAATGGCGGCGGCAAACGGACGCAACGACTTCATGCCCCACTTCCCTCGATCTGAACAGGGCGGCTTTATACCCGCCCATGAAAAACCCGCCGGGCAGGGCCCGGCGGGCTGGAATTCACAGATGTCGACTTAGCCGCCGGTGCCGGTGCCGCCGGTGCCACCCGTGCCGCCGGTGCCACCCGTACCGCCACCACCGTCACCACCGCCGCCCGCGTCGTTGCCGGCGCTGTCGCTGCCCGAGTTGAGGGCAGTCGCGGCAAGTGCGGCGCCTGCGGCGACGATGCCGACGGTCGCTGCAGCGCTGAGGCCTGCGCCCGTCGCAGCAGCCGTGCCGGCCGCGGTGCCCGCACCGGCTTCTGCAGCTGCAGCCGCTTCAGCAGCAGTCGCCGCCTCGGTCGTGATGCCCACCTGGACGCTGGTGGCTTCGGACGCTTCGACCGTTGCCTGCGACGCCGTTTCGGCGGACTGCGCGCCAACCGCGGTGGTGTTCTGGGCCTGCGGCGCGGCGAATGCAACGCCAGTCATGCCGGCGAGGGCGAGGATGCCGATGAGGCGAGCGGTCTGGCGCATGGGAGTCTCCGGTCCTGGAAACGCGATCTGGTTCGCGTCCTACAACAGAGAACGCTATGAGGCGGCCAGAGCACTGTCAAGGAAAAGAATGCTGCAGTGCGAAAAACCCGGACTGCGTCCGGTTTTGCGAGCCGGGTGCGGGTATTCTGTGCGCCGCGCGCTGGATGCGCGGCTGTGGAACAGGGAACAAGCCGGGTGTTTCGTAAGATCCTGATCGTCTGCATCGGCAATATCTGCCGCAGTCCAACCGCTGAAGTCGTGCTGCGCCATGCGCTGGACACACCGGACATCGAGGTGTCTTCGGCAGGATTGCAGGCGCTGGTCGATCGCCCCGTCGATCCGACGGCGGCGGAGTTGCTGCGCGGACGTGGACTGGATCCGGATGCGCATCGGGCCCGCCAGGTCACGCCCGATCTGCTCGGCAGCGTGGATCTTGTGCTGGTAATGGAACGCGCCCACCAGGCGCGCATCGTCCGTGACGCGCCGCAGGCCAGCGGCAAGACCTTGCTGCTGGGGAAGTGGCGTGGTGATCTGGAAATTCCGGATCCCTACCGTCAGCAGCGGCCCGCGTTCGAACACGTGCTGCGCCTGATCGACGAGAGCGTGGCGGGCTGGCGACCCTACCTTCGCTGACTTTTTTTTATTGGCGCGTTGCGCCGCTTGATACGACCGGAAATGAAATGAACAAGGATTCGCAGAACCCGTCCAGGGATGAGGACGAAATCGACCTGCGAGAGCTGGCCGGCATGTTGATCGACCGCAAATGGTGGATCGCGGGCATCACGGCGCTGTTCTTCGTGGTCAGCGTGGCGTACGCACTGCTCGCGACACCGGTGTATCAGGCGCAGTCGATGGTGCAGGTGGAATCGAAGATGCCGTCGATTCCCGGCCTGTCAGACCTGTCGTCGCTGGGCATGGGGGGCACCAGCTCGGCGTCGACCACCGAAGTGGCGCTCATCACTTCGCGTGCAGTGATCGGCGAAGCTGTCGACGCGCTGCAGGCCGATATCGTCGTGGAACCGAAACGCTTTCCGCTGATCGGAGACTTTTTCGCACGTCGCTTCCGCGCTGACGCAGCGGACGCCGTGGCACCCGCGAAGTTCGGCGCGTCCGGCTACGGCTGGGGCGGGGAATCGCTGCAGGTCGTGGGTCTGGATGTGCCGGCGTTTCTTGTCGACGAGCCGCTGACCTTGGTCGTCGGCGACGATACATCGCGCTTCGTGCTGCAGGGCCCGGACGACGAAACGCTGCTTGAAGGCACGGTCGGCACCGAGGCGGAAGGCAATGGTGTGAAGCTGCAGGTCGCCGCGCTGCGCGCGAACCCGGGCACACGTTTCGAGGTCACACGCCTGCGCCGCCTCGATGTCGTAGCCGGCTATCAGCAGGAAGTGCGAGCGTCGGAGCAGGGCAAGGACTCGGGCATCCTGCGACTCAACTTCGAAGACAAGGATCCGGTCTTCGCCGAAGCGTTTCTGCAACAGGTCGCAGCCGCCTATGTGCGCCAGAACGTCGAGCGCAACTCGGCCGAGGCGTCTTCGCAGCTGACGTTCGTGCGCGAGCAGCTGCCGACGATCCGTCTGCAGGTAGAAGCCGCGCAGTCGGCGATGAGCCAGTACCAGACGACGGCCAACTCGGTCGACATCACCATGCAGACCCAGGGTCTGTTGCAGCAGGAAGTCGCGGTCGAGACCAGCATCCAGCAGCTCAAGATGAAGCAGGCCGAGATGGACCGCAGCTTCACGCGCGAGCATCCGGCCTATCGCGCGCTGATGAGTCAGCTCGGCGAACTCGAAGGCCGCAAGGCCGGCTTCCGTCGCCAGGTCAGCAATCTGCCCGACACCCAGCAGGAGCTGCTGCGCCTGACGCGCGATCTTCAGGTCAGCAACGAGCTCTACACCGGTCTGCTCAACCAGGCCCAGCAGCTCGACGTCGCACGCGCGGGCACGGTGGGCAATGTCCGCATCGTCGATCCGGCCGTCGTCGATACTGCCAAGCCGGTCAAGCCGCGCAAGTCGCTGATCGTGCTGGTCGGCACGCTGCTCGGTGGCTTCCTCGCTGTCGGCCTGGTGTTCCTGCAGCGGATCATGAATCCCGGTATCGAAGATCCGGCGCAGATCGAGGAACTCGGCCTGCCGGTCTATGCCGCGATCCCGCTGAGTACGTCCAAGGATCTGCTGATTACCGACCGTATTCGCAATCGAAGTGGTCGAGTGCGCCGCGATGCCGGTTTCGATAAACGCCAGCATCTGCTCGCGGTCAACGCGCCGGCCGATCTCGCCGTCGAAGCGATCCGCAGCCTGCGCACGAGCCTGCACTTCGCGATGCTCGAAGCGAAGAACAACATCTTGACGATCTCGGGTCCCTGCCCGGCAGTCGGCAAGACGTTCGTATCCGCGAATCTTGCGGCCGTGATCGCGCAGGCCGGTCAGAAGGTGCTGGTCATCGATGCCGACATGCGCAAGGGCACGCTGCACAAAGTGCTCGGCACGACGCATACCGATGGTCTGTCCGACGTGCTGGCCGGCAAGGTGCAGGTGGACGACGCGATCAAGCAGGCGCCGGGCGTCGAAGGTATGGATTACCTCGTCCGCGGCGACATACCGCCGAACCCGTCCGAACTGCTGATGCACCCGCGCTTCGGTGAACTGCTGACGACGCTCGCCGCGCGCTATGACATGGTCATCGTCGACACTCCGCCGATCCTCGCCGTGACCGACGCCGCGATCGTCGCCCGCCATGCCGGTTCCAACCTGCTGGTCACACGTTTCGGCGTGAATCAGCCGAAGGAAATCCTGCTGACGAAGAAGCGCTTCGAGCAGAACGGCGTGACAGTGAAGGGGGCGATCTTCAACGCCGTCGAAAAGCGCGCAACCGGCTACTACAGCTACGGGTATTACGAGTACAAGGCGGACGCGAAGGCATAAAGCCCTGAGTTTTGGCGGCCGGGTAGCGTGCCGCTTCAGGACGACCAAGCCGTCGTGCGCGGGCTTGGCGTGATTCGCCCGTCGACTTGATCGGTTTGTTGTCCCGCGCTGATCGCCCCGTGTCTCCCGGGGTGATTTCTGTTTAATGAGATGCGCGGACCTCGCGCACTGCACCACAGGTGAGTGGCGAGCGCTGCTGGCTAGCCCTCCACAAGGCAATGCGCGCGCAGTCTCCCGGGAGCTCGTGCTCGACGACTCGTCCGGTCTGGTAGACCCCCAGGCTTGTTTACCCACTGAAGCAGGCGGATACTGTTTGTGAAGCTGGTCACAGTGCATGGGGATGCACTGGCCTTGAAGCGCTTCGGGGGCTCCATGAAAACCATGATGACGCGGGTTGCGCAGCGCGCTCGTTGCGCTCGGCTGTGCCCGTCCGGCGAAGCCCGGGCTATCAAATTTCTGGCGGTCGCAATGCTCACGACCGCGAGCCTGTGGTCATCGCAGGCGTTGGCGCAGTCGTGCGCTGCAGGTGAGACGCCGGTTGTACTGGGTTTTACGGGCGGCGAGCAGACGCTCACCGTTCCCGCGGGCGTCCAGTCGGCAACCGTCTATCTCAGCGGCGCGCAAGGCGGTGCCGGGCGCAGTGGTGCCGGTTCGATTGGGGGTAGCCCCAACTCTCCAGGCGGGTCCGGCGGCTTTGGCGGCCGCGTGCGCGGCAGCTTGGCGGTCACCCCTGGAACCCTTCTCTCGGTGTGGGTCGGCGGGCAGGGATCTCAGGCGGTCAATCCGGGCGGCCTCGGCAACGGTGTTGATGGCATCGGGGGCGGCGCCACGGATTTGCGCGTGGGCGGCAACGGCCTCGGGAACCGCGTCGCCGTTGCAGGCGGCGGCGGCGGCGGTGGCAACGCAGGCTGGAGCACCGCGAATGTGATCGCGGGCGGCACCGGCGGCGTGGGCGGCGGCGGCGCGGGTGGCGCCGGGGCCACAGTGCCCGGAGGCACAGGTCCGTTCGGCGGCGGTGGCGGTGCGGTGGGCACTGGCGGCACCCCCGGCGCTGGCTGCGGCGGTTTTCCGGCAACCGCCGGTAACGCGACGACCGGCAAAGGCGGAAACTCCAACAACTTCTCCGGTTCTTTCGTGGGCGCGGGCTTCGGCGGCGGCGGTGGCGGCGGCGCCACGATCGGCGCCGGCGGCGGTGGCGCCGGTGTCGGCACGACCGGGTGTCAGCAGAACTGGAATGGCGGCGGCGGTGGCGGTTCGGGCGGCAGTTCGGGCGCGGCCGGGCTGACAGCCGTCAGCATCAACAACGGCGTGCAGGCTGGAAATGGCGCAGCGCTGATCTGCCTGGCAACGCCGAGCTATGCGATCGGCGGCACCGCAAATGGCCAGACGGGCCCGGTCACATTGCGGCTCGACAGCACGAACCCCGACGCTACGCAGCAGGTCGTGATTGCACAGAGTGCAAGCACGTTCTCCTTTCCGACGCGCCTGCCACCCGGATCCAACTGGACCGTGGGCGTGCTCACCCCGCCTGCCGGTCAGCTCTGCAGCGTGACGCCCTCGAGCGGCACAAATCTGGCTGCTGATGTCACAAACCTGGCGCTCACGTGCGCCACGGTTTCGGTGACGATCTGGCCGGCCGCGCTTCCAAACGCGACGTTGGCATCGGCTTACTCACAGACGCTGAGTGCAACCAGCTCGAATGGCGGCGTCGCACCCTACGCGTTCGGCATCAGTGCTGGCGCGCTGCCGGCTGGTTTGACACTGGGCGGGGGCGGAACGCTGTCGGGCACGCCAGCAGCCGCAGGCGCGTTCAATTTCACCGTGCAGGCCACGTCGAGCAACGGTTTCATCGGTACACGCGCCTATACGCTGACCGTCGGTCAGGCGGCCCAGGCCATCACCGGGTTTGCAGCAACGCCGGCGACGCCCGTGTTCGCATCGAGCGGCACGTTCACCATCAGCGCAACCGGTGGGGCATCCGGCAATCCGGTGGTGTTCTCGGGCACGACGCCTGGCATCTGTACGGTCTCGGGCAGCACGGTGACGATGGTGTCGGCGGGTGTGTGCAGCCTCAACGCGAACCAGGCAGGCAACGCCAACTACGCAGCCGCGCCCCAAGTGGCACTGGACGTCACCATCGCGCGCGCCGCGCAGGCGATCACCAATCTGGCAGCAAGCCCGTCTACGCCGGCCTATGCGCCGAATGGCGCGTTCGCCATCTCCGCAACGCCCGGTGCGTCGACGGCGTCTGTGGTGTTCGGCACAACCACGCCCACCGTCTGCGCTGTCAGCGGCAACACGGTGACGACGCTGGCGGCGGGTCTTTGCACGGTCACCGCGAACCAGGCCGCTGACGGCAATTACGATTCCGCGCCACAGGTCACGCTCGGTGTACAGATCGCACCAGGCGCGCAGACGATCAGCAACTTCGCGTCGCTGCCTGCAGCGCCGGTGTTCGCACCCAGCGGCACGTTCACCTTGACGGCGACGCCGGGCGCATCGACGAGTCCGATCACGTTTGGTTCGACGACACCTGCAGTGTGTGCGGTGAGTGGCAGCACGGTCACCATGATCGCGGCCGGCATCTGTGGACTGACGGCTGATCAGGCGGCAGATGCCAACTACGCTGCCGCGCCGCAAGCCGTTCTCGCGGTGCAGATTGCACAGGCAGCCCAGGTCATCACGAACTTCGTGTCGAACCCGAGCGTGCCGGTCTACGCGCCCAACGGTACCTTTACCGTATCGGCGACCCCTGGCCCTTCGACGAGCCCGCTCGTGTTCGCCAGCACAAGCCAGGCGATCTGCACGGTCACTGGCAGTACGGTCACGATGGTCGCTGCGGGAGTCTGCGCACTGACGGCCGACCAGGCGGGCGATACGAATTATCAGGCGGCTCCGCAGGTCGCGCTGAACGTGGGCGTGGACCAGGCACCTCAGACGATCACGAACTTCATCGCGAATCCCGCTGCACCGGTGTACGCGCCCAATGGTGCATTCGCGGTCTCGGCGACGCCGGGAGCGTCGACGAGCCCTGTGGTCTTCGCGACCACGACGCCGACGATCTGCGCGGTCAATGGCAGCAGCGTATCCACACTGGCCGCCGGCACCTGCGCCCTGACCGCCAATCAGGCGGGCGATGGCAACTATCAGGCCGCGCCGCAGATTGCACTGGATGTGGTGATTGCACTGGCGGATCAGGCGATCACCAATCTGGCGGCGAATCCGGTCGCGCCCGTCTATACGCCCGACGGCACATTCTCCGTGTCGGCGACGCCGGGTGCATCCACCAGTCCGATCGTTTTCGGATCGGCCACGCCTGCAACGTGCACGGTGAGCGGAACGACCGTCGCGATGCGCGCAGCGGGCTCGTGTACGGTCACCGCCGACCAGGCGGGCGATGCGAACTACGCGGCCGCGCCCCGGGTCGCACTCGATGTCGCCATCGGGCAGGCGGCGCAGACGATCACGAATTTCGCTTCGGATCCTGCGACCCCGACCTATGTACCGAATGGCACCTTCACACTGTCGGCAACGCCCGGGGCTTCGACGAGCCCTGTGATCTTCGCTTCGACGACGAGCGTCGTATGCACCGTCAGCGGCAATGTCGTCACGATGCGATCGGCGGGCACTTGCGGTCTGACCGCGGACCAGGCGGCCGATGCGAACTACGAAGCCGCTGCGCAGGTTCTGCTGTCTGTCCAGATTGCGACGGCGAGCCAGTCGATCACCAATTTCGTTGCCAATCCCGCGTCGCCCGTCTACGCGCCCAATGGCACGTTCACGGTATCGGCCACGCCGGGCGCTTCGGGCAATCCTGTTGTGTTCGCCACGACGACCCCGGCAGTGTGCGCGGTGTCGGGCAGCACCGCGACCATGCGCACCGCGGGCCTGTGCACCCTGACGGCGAACCAGGCAGGCAGCGGTGACTACGAAGCGGCGCCTACCGTCACGTTGTCGGTTGCGATTGCAGTCGCAACGCCGGACCTGCGTTGGATCGACGCGATCGAGAAGGTGTACGGCGAGGCTGACTTCGAGTTGCCCCTGCCCGTGAGCAACAGTCCAGGCACCTTCACCTACGAGAGCAGCAACAACGCTGTCGCCACGGTGACCGGTCGCCTGGTCAGGATTGTCGCGCCCGGTACCGTGCTGATCACCGCACGACAGGCGGCGACGGGGAACTACGCTGCGGCATCCGTCTCGCTCACGCTGACGATCGCCGACCGTCCTGATCCGACCAAAGACCCGAGCGTGATCGAGGGTGTACAGGCGCAGATCGACGCGAGCGTCCGCTTCGCCTCCGCCCAGCAGTCCAACATCCGCAATCGTCTGCGTCAGCTTCGCTACGTCGAGGGCACCCCGTCCTACAACGGTCTGAGCGTGACCTCGACCAGCGGTCACGGTCAGTCACTTTCGCTGCCACTGCACGCGGGTGGCGCCGCAGCGGATCAGACCGCGCAGCCGCGCAGCTATGGTCTCTGGTTTGCGGGTGGCGTTCTCTTCGGTGACCAGGGCCGGCACACCACAGGTGGCGGCTTCGATCTGCGTACCGACGGACTCACCGTGGGCGTGGACCGTGCGTTGGGCGGATTCGTGTTCGGACTCGCCGCAGGCGCCGGCTGGAGCAAGGCCGACTTTGCCGAAGAGCGCTCGAACCAGGATGCATCCCAGCGCTCGGTCATGGCGTACGGCCTGTGGAGAGGCAACGAGCACTGGCACATCGATGGCATGTTCGGCGCTGGCCAGCTGGACTTCGACCTGCGTCGCTGGAGCGACACCGCTTCCGCGCTGGCGACGGCGCGCCGCGACGGCGATCAGGTCTTCGGGTCGACCAGTACGGGCTACACGGTACGACGTCCGGGATTCGAGATCACCGGTTACGGACGGTTCGACTTCAGCCGAACCTCGCTCGATTCCTACCGGGAGTCCGGTCTCGGCATCTATGATCTCGATTACCGGGTACAGACGATCGAGCACCAGACAGCCGCAGTCGGTGTGGAAGCAAGTCATCCGATGCAGATCGGTGGCCGCGATTTCCGGCCGTTCTGGTCCATCGAGTATCAGGACGCCCTGCGCAACACCAGCGATGCGCGCATCAACTACGTCGTGCGACCAGTGACAGTCGACTACCGTCTGACCTCACGGAGCCAGATCGAGGACCTCTGGTCGGTCGGTGCAGGCTTCGAACTGGCGCTGTCGGCGAATTGGCAGACGACCTTCCAGCTCAGGCGCGAATCCGGCAGTGGTTATTCCGGAAACGGCGTCATGTTCCAGCTGTCACGCGGTGGCGCAGCTGCGGCTATGCCGACGCCGTCCAACGCCAACGAAGAGATGCCGATCACGACAGGCGCGCGCTGAGCGCGTAGCAGGAATCAGCCAACTGGCAGGTCCCGTGTGAGAAAGCCCCCGGCATGTCCGGGGGCTTTTTTTGGTGTGTTGCTGTGCGCCGGAACATCCGCGTCGATGCTGACTTGATCAGCCATCACCACAACCGCAGTAAAGACGCCGAAGGCCCCATCTCTGCATCGGCCAGACATCCGATGCACGGGTCCGCCGTCGGACCGGACGCCCGCGTCTGCCTGATATCCTCTCGCCGCCATGCACGACTACGAACGCTTCTCCGAACCCGCCGTACCACGCTGGCGCGAGCGTCTGCGGCAGTACTGGGCGCTGATGCGGGCCGATCGCCCGATCGGCTGGCTGCTGTTGCTCTGGCCGACATGGTGGGCATTGTGGATCGCGGCCGATGGTGTGCCGCCGCTGTGGACCCTGTTCGTGTTCAGTGCCGGTGTGTGGCTGACGCGCTCGGCGGGCTGCGTGATCAACGACTACGCCGATCGCTGGCTCGATCCGCATGTCGAACGCACCAGGGACCGGCCGCTCGCCAGTGGCGCGGTGCGTGGACGCGAGGCCTTGTTGCTGTTCGCGGTGCTGATGCTGGTCGCGTTCGCGCTGGTGCTGACGATGAACTGGCTGACGGTTGCGATGAGCGGCGTCGGCATTTTTCTCGCGGCGAGCTATCCCTATCTCAAGCGCCACACCTACCTGCCGCAGGTGTATCTGGGCATCTCGTTCGGCTGGGCGATTCCGATGGCGTTCGCGGCCGTGCAGGGCACGGTCCCGCCGATCGGCTGGGTACTGTTCGTGGCCAACATCTTCTGGACCACGGGCTACGACACCTGGTACGCGATGGTCGATCGCGAGGACGACATCCGCGCCGGTTCGAAGTCGACGGCGATCCTGTTCGGCGATCTCGATCTCGTCGCCCAGGGCGTGCTGTACGCACTTGCGTTCGGGGCGCTGGTGCTCGTCGGACGTGAGGCGGGATTGGGTGCGAACTACTGGCTCGGGCTCGGTCTGGCCGCGTTGCTCGTGATGTGGGAGTTCGGCATCGCGCGTCACCGCGAGCGCGATTCGTGCTTCCGCGCGTTCCTGCACAACCAGTGGGTCGGCATGGCGGTGTTCGCCGGCATCGCGGCGCACTATGCGTTCCCGCCGGCGACGGTCCTTCTCCACTGAGACGCGTTGCGCCCCTCAGGCCGCGCGGGTCATGTGTTCCACCAGCTTCCGCGCAACCGCCGGCAGGCGTTCGAACGACGCGACGCACAGATGCATCCGGCGCGTGGCCCAGGCGTCCTGAAGGGGAATCAGCCGCACGCGCTGGTCGAGCGCGAACGATCTGACGATGTTCCGGGGCAATACGGCCACGCCCAATCCCGCTTCCACCATGCGGTAGACGGCATCGAAACTCCGCACCTGTACGCGCAGCCGCAGCGCCGTGCGCGCGGTCATGGCCTCGACCATCAGGCGCCGGGTCAACGCGGTACTGCCTTCCAGTGCGACGAAATCGTAGGCCAGCAGTTCCGAGAACCGGATGCGGCTGCGGCGGATCGCATAGCTGGCCGGCACGATCGCCACCAGATCGTCCTGGCGATAATCGAACACCGACAGATCGTCGCAGTTGTCCTTGTCGACGATCACGCCGATGTCGGTCGCGCCGGCGCGCACCGCCTGCACGATCTCGTGGCTCCAGCGCTCCTCGATGTCGACGCGCACCTGGGGATGGAGGTTGGAGAACGACACCAGATCATCGGGCAGGAACTGCGCCAATGCCGAGGTGGCCGCCTGGATACGAACGTGACCGGTGATTCCCGCCGCGTAGTCGCTCAGGTCCAGATCGATCTTGTGGACCATGTTCAGAAGCTGACGGATCTGCGGAATTGCCGCCTTGCCCGCATCGGTCGGTTCCACGCCGCGCGAGGTGCGCTTGAGCAGCTTCACCTTGTAATGGTGTTCGAGCAGGGCGATGCGCCGGCTCGCGGCCGCCAGCGCGATGTTGGAGACCTCCGCTGCCCGCGAAATGCTCCCCATCTCGGCGGCGTTGAGGAACAGGGCAAGCGAGCTGGGGTCGGGCAGCATCGGAGCGATCCTCGTTGCGGTGGCTCGACTTTAGACTGCGTCTTCGCAATTTGCGAAATCGGGATGGACTGATTTCGAATTCCAAGTGGGCGCGGATGTGAAGACACTGCGAGCGCCGCCACCTGCCGCGGCCATGTCCACGGGAGGGGATCATGCAATTCCAGCTTCAGGCGTCCACAGGGCGCCGTCCGTCCGACTCGCTGCAGCGCGTGCTGCGCCCCGCGCTGCTCGCCGCCGCGCTGCTCACCAGCGGAGCCGCCAGCGCTGTCGGCATCGATGCCGGCGACTACGTCGCCGCGCCCCCGGGTACCGATCTGTTCCTGCTCTACGCGCAGCATTCCGATGCCAGAGGGCTGTATGCCAACGGCAACCGCGTCGACGACGACGCGCGCCTGGGCGTGGATCTGCTGATGGGCCGCTACGTGAAATTCGTCGAGGTCGGCGGCCGTACGCTCGACCTGCAGGTGCTCGCGCCCTGGGTCCGCCTGCAGGGCGGGGGCAGCACCGCCGGGCTCGGCAGCACCAGCGGCATGGCGGACGTAATCCTGGTCAGCACGCTGTGGCTGGTCGAGGACAAGGACCAGCGCCGCTACTTCGGCGTCACGCCCTACGTCTGGTTGCCGACCGGCAGCTACGACCGCAACCGCGCGCTCAATCCGGGCGAGAACCGCTGGAAGGGCGCCCTGCAGGCCGTCGTCTCGCAGGGCCTGGGCGAACACTGGACCACCGAACTGTCCTTCGACGTCCAGGTTCACGGCGAGAACGACGAGTTCGCCGGGAACAACACGCTGAAGCAGAAGCCGCTCTACGACACCCAGGGCTTCCTGCGCTACACCTTCAACCCGGCCAACGAGCTCTCGCTGCGCGTGCGTTACCAGGCCGGCGGCGAGACCCGCGTCAACGGCCTCGATCGAGACGACGAGTTGGGCAACTGGTCCGCGCTGGCGACCTACAGCCGCGCGCTGCCGGGCAACACCCAACTGCTGCTGCAGGCCGGCCGTGATATCCGCATCGAGAACGGCTTCCGCGAGGAAAGCCGCGTGCAGTTGCGCTTTCTCAAGGCGTTCTGAGGTCCATCATTCGCGTGTCCTGGGAGGGATCATGAAATTCGGAAACGACGACGACACCATCGGGCGCGCGCTCGGTGCCTACCGCGACGGCCAGGTGAGCCGGCGCGGATTCTTGAAGATGGCGACCGCCGCGGGCGTGGGCATCGGCCTCGCCGGCACGCTGGCCAGCATCTGGTCACCGCAGGCACGGGCGCAGTCCACCCGCAGCAGCCCGGTGCCCCGCCAGGCCTTCGACTACATCGTCATCGGCGGCGGCTCGTCGGGTGCCACGCTGGCCGCGCAACTGGCGATGCGCAGCGACGCACAGGTGCTGCTGCTCGAGGCCGGCGTGCAGGACGACGCACCCGAGATCCACGACCCGCGCGACTGGCCCAAGGTGCTTGGCATGCCGCTGACGCGCATGTTCAACACCACACCGCAGATCCACGCCGACAACCGCTCGGTGTCCTGGCCGCGGACGCAGACGCTCGGCGGCTGCAGCGCGGTCAACTGCATGATCTATCAGCGCGGCCACGTCAGCGATTTCGACAGCTGGGCGCATGACGGGTGTTACGGCTGGGACTACGCCTCGGTGCTGCCCGCCTACAAGGCGCTCGAGCACTGGCAGGGCGGCGCGAGCGAATACCGCGGCGATCGCGGCCCGCTGTTCGTTACCCAGCCCGCGCCGGGCCACCGCCATCCCGGCGCGGAAGCCTTCATGGCGCAGGCGATCGCGATGGGCCATGCGGAAAACCCCGATTTCAACGGCCCGTCGATGGAAGGGCCGACCTGGGTCAACTTCACGATCGCCGGCGGCAAACGGCAGTCGTCGGCGGTCGCATTCCTGCATCCGGCGATGGAGCAGCGCAGCAATCTCACCGTGATGTGCGAAGCGCCCGTGCTGGAGCTGGTGATGGAGCGCGGTCGCTGCGTCGGCGTGAAGTACCTGCACGACGGCAAGCCGGCGATGGTGCGCGCCGCGCAGGAAGTGGTGCTGTCCGCGGGTTCGATCACCTCGCCGTGGCTGCTGATGCTCTCGGGCATCGGTCCGGAAGCCGAGCTGCGCAAGCACGGCATCGCGGTACAGCATGCGCTGCCGGGCGTGGGCCAGAACCTGCACGATCACGTGCTGGGCGGCGGTCTGAACTGGGAAGCCAAGGCGCCGGTGCCGCCCTCGGAATACAACATGTCCGAGACCTATTTCTGGACGAAGTCCAACGCGGCGCTGCGCGCGCCGGACATCAGCACGCTCTACGTCAGCCTGCCGTTCCACACCCCGGAGCTGCCGGCCACGTTCGAGAACGGTTATTCGATCCTGACAGGCGTCATGCGGCCGTCTTCGCGTGGCCAGATCACGCTGGCGTCGAAGGATCCGCGTGTCGATCCGCTGATCGATCCGGCCTACCTCACCACCGAGCAGGATCGCCGTGCGTTTCTCGCGGCCACCGAGCTCGGTCGCGAAATCGGTAACGGCGATGCGTTCGCAGGCATCCGCAAACGCGAGGTGCTGCCGGGCCCGTCTGTGCAGAGCAAGGCTGACATGGAAGCCTTCCTGCGCAAGGCCTGCTCGACGTTCTTCCATCCCGTCGGCACCTGCCGCATGGGCACGGGCAGCGACGCGGTAGTCGATCCGGAATTGCGCGTGCACGGCGTCGAAGGCCTGCGCGTGGCCGATGCGTCGATCATGCCGTCGATCACCACGGGCAACACCAATGCGCCGTCGATCCTGATCGGCTGGAAGGCAGCGGAACTGCTCTCCGCCTGAGGACCTGCGCCGGCGCGCACCCCGCGCCGGCGACCCGGTTCAAGCAGCGTCGCGCGTCGGCCGGTTGCGATGCAGTGGTCCGAGATCCTGGCGCACCAGTGCGACCAGATTGTGTGCGGCCGCCGACAGCCGCACGTGCGCGGGATAGGCCAGCCACAACTGCGCGCGGGGCACGTCCCCGGCGATGCGCACATAGGTCACACCAGAGGCGTGCAGCTGGCACATCGATGCTGGCACGAGCGCGACACCCACGCCCGCCGCGACGAGATGCACGGTAGAGGCCATCTGCGGCGCCTCCTGTGCGACCCGCGGCGTGAAGCCGGCATTGCGGCAGGCGCTGACCATGGTGTCGTAGAGCAGCCGGCCGTTGCCACGCGGGTACAGCACGAACGCCTCTCCGGCGAGCTGCATCAGATCGATGCGTTTCTGCGTGGCCAGCGGATGCCGCGACGGCAGGGCGACCCACAGTTCCTCCGCCGGCAGTTCGACCAGCTCCAGACCATCGCGCTCGCTGGCCGATGCACGCAGGAACGCGACATCCAGACGTTCCTCGCGCAGGTCCGCGAGCAGCTGGCTGGTGGTCTGTTCCGCTAGATCCATCGTGACATCGGGGTACAGCTCGCCGAACCGACGGATGATGCCGGGCACCAGTGGATTGAACGACGCCGAACTGGTGAACCCCACGCGCAGGTGGCCCATGTCGCCCCGCGCCGCGCGCTGCGCCGCTGCGATCGCGCGGTCGGCTTCGTCCACGGCATCGCGCGCATGCGGCAGGAAGGCATGGCCGGCCTCGGTCAGGGCGACGGCGCGTGCGTGGCGCTGGAACAGCGGTGTGCCGACCTCGATTTCCAGCTGCTTGATCTGCTGACTCAGCGGCGGCTGGGCGATGCCCAGGCGCTCGGCGGCGCGGGTGAAGTGGAGCTCTTCCGCGATCGCAATCATGTAACGCAGGTGGCGGAGTTCCATATCGAGAATAGATGCTCGGGAGTCAATCCATATATTGGACGAATCCACGGAGCGGGCCTAGCCTTTTTCTGCCCGGCCGGAGCCGGGTGCAGCAGTCCCCAGGAGCCGTCATGCCCAGCACCTCGTCCGCCCAGCCGGACATCCGGCAGCCAGAAATCCGCGTGTTGTCGCCGACCGCGATCCTCGGCTACGGCTTTCCGATGGCCTCGTTCGAGGCCGGGCTTGCGCTCGATCCGCATGTCATTGCCGTCGACGCAGGATCCTCCGATCCGGGGCCGCACTATCTCGGCGCCGGGTACTCGTTCACTGATCGCGATGCGGTCAAACGCGATCTCGGCATCATGCTGCGGGCCGCACGGGCGCGGCGGATTCCCCTTATCGTCGGCTCCTGCGGCGGGGCGGGCGGTCAACCGCATCTCGACTGGACGCTGCAGATCCTGCTCGAAGTCGCGCGCGACCATGCGTTGACCTTCAAGCTCGCGGTGATCGATGCGGAAGTCGACAGCGCGACCGTGATGCAGGCGCTGCGCGCGGGCCGGGTCACGCCCTGTGGCGAGTGGCCTGCGTTGAACGAGGACGATGTGCACGGCAGCACGCGCATCGTCGCCCAGCTGGGCGTCGAGCCCTTCGTCGAGGCGCTGTCTCAGGGCGCGGACGTGATCCTCGCTGGCCGCGCCTACGATCCGGTCGTGTTCGCGGCCCTGCCGGTGCTGAAGGGGTTCGATCACGGCCTGGCCCTGCACATGGGCAAGATTCTCGAGTGCGCCGCGATCGCCTGTACGCCCGGCAGTGGCAGCGACTGCATGATGGGTGTGCTGCGCGACGATCACTTCCTGCTGCATCCGCTCGACCCGGCACGCGCTTGTACGGTGGCATCTGTCGCCGCGCACACGCTGTACGAAAAAAGCGACCCGTACCATCTGCCCGGTCCCGGTGGCGTGCTCGATCTCACGGGCACGCAGTTCGACCAGGTTGACGCCCGGACGGTGCGAGTGCGTGGCAGCCGGCACGTGCCCGGCGCATATGCGGTCAAGCTCGAAGGCGCGGCACGCGTGGGGTATCGCACCATTTCGATCGCGGGCGTGCGCGATCCGATCTTCATCGGCCAAGTCGAGTCGATCGTCGCCGCGGTGCGCGCACGCATCGCCGACAACTTCAGCGACATCCACGCCGACAGCTACGCGTTGCTGTTCCGTCTCTACGGACGCGATGGTGTGATGGGCGCGCTGGAACCCCAGCCCAACGCGGGCGTGCACGAACTGGGCATCGTGATCGAAGCGGTCGCACCGACCCAGGAACTGGCAGACACGATCTGCGGGTTCGCCCGTTCAACGATGTTGCATTACGGCTATCCGGGGCGGGTGTCGACCGCCGGTAATCTCGCCTTTCCGTATTCGCCGTCTGATCTGAAAGCGGGCGAGGTCTACCGCTTCAGCGTGTATCACCTGCTGCCGATCGACGATCCTGTGGCTCGGTTTCCTGTGCATTACGAACAGGTGCAGCCGCTCGCGCGCCGGGAGGCCTACGCATGAGCACGCGCCTGATCGATCTCGCCAGCGTGATCCGCAGCAAGAACGCAGGTCCCGGCGAGCTGACGCTCGACATCATCTTCAAGACGCGCGAAGCCTTCGATCGCGTGGTCTCGGAAGGCCTGATCGACCGCGCGCTGATCGCGCGGCTGTACGGCCAGCGCGAGGACGACGTGCTGTCGGTGATCGCATTCGAGCCCGCCTGGGCGATCAAGGCCACGATGCGTCGTCCGACGCCGTCGGGCGCGGTTGGCGACACCGACATCTACGGCGCCCAGCAGCACGCGCCATTGCTCGGGCTGGTGTTCGAGCACTACTGATTCTTCGAAAAGGACCGCTTGAATGGAAACGGGTTTCAACTACATCGATGGCGAGTGGCGTGCGCCGCGATCCGCGGCCACGCTGCCGATGATCGAGCCCGCCACCGGGCAGGTCTACGGCCACATCGCCGACAGCGATGCGCGCGACGTGGACGTGGCCGTCACCGCCGCGCGCGCCGCGTTCGACACCGGCGCCTGGGGCCGCATGACGGCGACCGAACGCGGTCGCATCATGGCGCGCTTCGCGACACTGATCGAACGCGACGCGATGCAGCTGGCCGACGTGGAAGCGCGGGATACCGGCAAGCCGGCCAGCGTGGCCCGCGCCGACATCACCGCGCTCGCGCGCTACTTCGAGTTCTACGGCGGCGCCGCGGACAAGCTGCACGGCGAGACCATTCCGTATCTTGACGGCTACATGGTCGCCGTCGTGCACGAGCCCCACGGCGTTACCGGTCACATCCTGCCGTGGAACTATCCGGCGCAGATGTTCGGACGCACGCTGGCGCCCTCGCTCGCGGTCGGCAACGCGGTGGTGCTCAAGCCCGCCGAGGACGCCTCTGCCAGTGCGCTGCATCTGGCCGCGCTGGCGGGTGAGGCGGGCTTTCCCGCCGGTGCGATCAACGTCGTCACTGGCAGCGGATCCGGCGCGGGCGCTGCGCTGGCCTCGCATCCGGGTGTGGATTTCATGTCGTTCACCGGCTCGCCGCAGGTGGGGCAGATCATTCAGAAGCTCTGCGCCGATCATTTCATCACCTGCACACTGGAACTGGGGGGCAAGTCGCCGCAGATCGTGTTCGCCGATGCGGATCTCGATGCGGCCATTCCGGTCATCGTCAAGGCGATCATTCAGAACAGCGGCCAGACGTGTTCGGCTGGCAGCCGTCTGCTGGTCGAGCGCACCGCCTACGACGCCGTCGTAGCAAAGCTGGGGGAGGCGTTCGGCCAGGTCCGCGTCGGCGCGCCCGCCTCCGACCGCCACTGCGGTCCGATCATCACTGCGAAGCAGCAGGCGCGCGTGCAGCAGTTCATCGACCAGGCGCGCGCCGACGGCGTACCAGTACTCGCCGAGGGCTGTGTCGACGGCGACGTCGCCCCGTCGGGCTTCTACGTTGCACCCACCCTGTTCGGCCCGGTGCCGCGCGACCACGACCTCGCGCGCGAGGAAGTGTTCGGCCCGGTGCTCGCGGTCCTGCCGTTCGACGACGAGGCCGATGCGCTGGCCCTCGCGAACGGCACCGACTACGGACTGGTCGCGGCGATCTGGACGCGCGACGGGGCGCGTCAGCTGCGGCTGGCACGCAAGGTCCGCGCCGGCCAGTTGTTCGTGAACTGTTACGGCGCCGGCGCGGGCATCGAGCTGCCGTTCGGCGGAATCGGCAAGAGCGGGCATGGCCGCGAGAAGGGCTTCGCGGCGATGCACGACTTCAGCACCACCAAGACGCTCGTCATCCACCACGGCTGAGCCGTCGAACCAGCACAGAGAGCAGCACGCATGAAGTTCAATCAGAAGATCGTCCTAGTCACCGGCGCGGCCAGCGGCTTCGGCGAAGCCACCGCCCGTCGCTTCGCGGCCGAAGGCGCCCGCGTCGTCATCGTCGACCTGCATGCCGAGAAGGCAGCGGCGGTCGCCGCCTCGCTCGGTGCCGGCAATGCGATCGGCGTCCGCGCCGACGTGTCCCTGCGCGCCGATATCGACGCGGCGATCGCGACCACGTGCGAGGTGTTCGGCGTGCCCGACATCGTCATCAACAATGCCGGCTATACCCATCGCAATGGCCCGCTGCTGGACGTCGACGAGGCGACATTCGACCGGGTGTTCGCGGTCAACGTGAAGTCGATCTACAACATGGTGCAGGCCGTGGTGCCGGCGATGCGCGACAACGGCGGTGGCGTGATGCTCAACGTGGGTTCGGTGGCCGGCATCCGGCCGCGTCCCGGACTCACCTGGTACAACGCCTCGAAAGGTGCGGCCAACATCCTCTCCAAGTCTCTGGCGGTGGAGCTGGCGCCGTGGAAGATCCGCGTCAACGCGATCTGCCCGGTGATGGGTGTGACCGGCATGCTCGAGGACTTCATGGGCATGCCCGACACGCCCGAGAACCGGAAGAAATATCTTGGTTCGATTCCGCTCGGCAGGTTCTGCGAGCCCGATGACGTGGCCGAAGCCGCGCTCTACCTCGCCGGCGCCGATTACATCACCGGCGTCTCGCTGCCGGTCGACGGCGGCCGCACGATCTGACGTTGCGCATGCGTCCGCGCGTCGGACGTATGCGAGTCCACATCTCGAATCCAGGGAGACTGCAATGAACGCCATTCCGAAACCCGTCACGCACGACATCCTCGACCACCGGTTCAAGCTGTCGATCGACGGCGCGCTCGTGGACGCCGATACCACGTTCGAGGTCTACAACCCCGCGAGCAATGCGGTGATCGCGCATGCGCCGGAGGGCAGCACCACGCAGCTCGACACCGCGGTTGCCGCGGCGAAGCGCGCGTTCGGTACATGGTCGCAGCTGCCCTGGGCCACGCGCGCGGACTACATCACCCGCTACGCCGACGCGCTCGAAGCGCGCAAGGACGATCTGATCACGCTGCTGACGCTCGAACAGGGCAAGCCGCGCCACAGCATGGCGACCGGTGAGGTCGAGGCGGCGATCTACTGGGTACGCGAAGTCGCCAAGCGCACGCTGCCGGTCGAGACCATCGAGGACACCGCAGAGCACGTCGTCGAAGTGGCCCACGTGCCCCTCGGTGTTGTCGGCGCCATCACGCCATGGAACTTCCCGGTGCTGCTGGGTCTGTGGAAGGTCGCGCCGTGCCTGCTGACCGGCAACACCATGGTGCTCAAGCCCTCGCCGTACACGCCGCTGACCTCACTGTTCTTCGGCGAGATCGCACAGTCGGTGCTGCCGCCGGGCGTGCTCAACATCGTGTCGGGCGGGAATGACCTCGGCCAGCACATCACCGAACACGCCGACATCGCCAAGATCAGCTTCACCGGCTCCACCGCGACCGGCAAGCGCGTGATGGCCAGCGGTGCGGGCACGCTCAAGCGCATCACCCTCGAACTGGGCGGCAACGATGCGGCCGTCGTGCTCGACGATGCGGACTGGCAATCCATCGTGCCGGCGCTGTTCTGGGCGGCGTTCGGCAACTCGGGACAGTGGTGTATCGCGGTCAAGCGGCTGTACGTGCACGCGAGCATCCATGCCCGATTCGTCGAGGCGTTCGTCGACTACGCGCGGCAGCAAGTCGTCGGTGACGGCATGGATCCGGCGACGCACCTCGGCCCGATCCAGAACAAGATGCAATACGGCAAGCTGCTCGACCTGTTCGCCGACGTGAAGAAGCACGGCTACAAGGTGCCGCTGGGTGGCTCGATCGACGAGAGCCTGGCGGGCAATTTCGTGCCGGTGACCATCGTCGACAACCCGCCCGAATCGAGCCGCATCGTGCAGGAGGAGCCGTTCGGTCCGATCCTGCCGATCATCGCCTTCGACGATGTGGAGGACGTGATCGCGCGCGTCAACGCCAGTCCATACGGCCTCGCGGGATCGGTGTGGAGCGGTGACCGTACGCGCGGCATCGAGATGGCGAAGCGGCTGGATACCGGCACGGTGTGGGTCAACGAGATCCACATCCACGGCATCGACATCCCCTTCGGCGGCCACAAGCTGTCGGGCATGGGCGTGGAGAACGGTCACGAAGGCCTATGCGAGTTCACCAACACCAAGACCTACATGTTCCGGAAGTAGGACGCGTATCCGTACCCAAGCACGGCCTGGAGACCGGCGCCAGTTCCTTACCGTGCCGGCTGTTGCATCAGCACAGACGCGCGATCCAGTCGCGCCGCCAGGTCGCACCAGTCCCGGCGGTCTGACGGCCCCGGCTGAATCTGGGGCGGAGCGGTTTACGTGGATGGCGGCTCGGCGCTTGGGAGCACTGAGCGCTCGGCCTGGTCGGACCGAGCGCATTCCTGCGGAGCATCGGGACCACTGCGCTGATGCCGCGAGCGACGCGGTGGATCACCCGGCTGGCTGATCAATCACCGTGCAGACCGCACGATCTGCATGCAGTGATGATCGAGCACGTGTTGACGCCTGCAACAACGTCGACATGGTTATCGCACCCGCGCGCAGACCCACGCATCCACGCGGCGCACACCGGCGCGCCGTAATGCGTGGGCAGCAGCGTGCAGCGTCGCGCCCGTGGTCATGACGTCGTCGATCAGCACGATGTGCGCCGGCATGTCGGGCAGGCGCTCGACCGCAAATGCGTTACGCAGATTCCGTCGCCGCGCCTTCGCATCGAGTCGCGACTGTGGCGCGGTCGCGCGTACGCGGCGCAGGAGATCGCTGCGCAGCGGCAGGTCGTGGCGACGTGCGAGCATGCGCGCGAGTTCCAGCCCCTGGTCGTAGCCGCGCTCGCGCAGTCGCACGGTGTGCAAAGGAATCGGCACCAGTGCAGCGGAGCGCGCCGCGTCTGACGTCGCGTATGCCAGACAGTCTCCAAGCAAGGCACCGGCGGCGAGATCGCGATGGAACTTGAAGCGCGGCAGCAGCTGGTCGACGGGGAAGCCGTAATCGAACGCGGCGATCACCGCGTCCAGCGGTGGCGGGCGACGCAGGCAGGCGCCGCAGACCGGGTCGTGCGTCGGCAACGGTTGCGCGCAACGCGTACAGGCATGCGGCATCCAGGGCAACGCGGCGGTGCACGCTGGGCAGAGGTCGCGGGCTGCGGTGCCGGGTTCGCGGCAGACCAGGCACCGGCCGGGCAGTGCGCCTTGCAGCAAGGCGCGGAGCCATTGGCGCCACGTTCTGTCAACCGGGCGGGGTGGATTCTGGTTGACAGCGCCGGGCATGCTTTCCAGACTGCCGGGCTTGTCCCGCCGTCACCGTCGGTAGATCGCCATGTCCGTTGTCAGCCACGCCCGCGAAGCCGCCGGCCAGCCCATTCCCGTCCACGCGCCTCTCCGTCACGACTGGTCGCGCAGCGAGATCGAAGCGCTGTTCGCGCTGCCGATGCCCGAACTGCTGTTCCGCGCGGCCAGCGTGCACCGCCAGCATTTCGATCCGGCCGAAGTCCAGGTCAGCACGCTGTTGTCGGTCAAGACCGGCGGTTGTCCCGAGGATTGCAGCTACTGCCCGCAGGCGCAGCGCTATCACACCGGCGTGCAGGCGACGAAGCTGATGGAGACCGACGCGGTGCTGGAGAAGGCGCGTCAGGCCAAAGCCGCCGGCGCCACGCGCTTCTGCATGGGCGCGGCCTGGCGTTCGCCGAAGGACCGCGACGTGCCGAAGGTCGCCGCGATGATCCGCGAGGTCAAAGCGCTGGGCATGGAGACGTGCGCGACGCTCGGCATGCTGACCGGCGACCAGGCGCGCGCGCTCAAGGACGCGGGCCTCGACTACTACAACCACAATCTCGACACCGATCCCGAGTTCTACGACTCGATCATCCAGACCCGCGAGATCCAGGACCGCCTGACCACGCTCGAACACGTGCGCGATGCGGGCCTCAAGACCTGCTGCGGCGGCATCGTCGGCATGGGCGAGACCGGGCGCCAGCGCGCGGGACTGTTGCGCACGCTCGCGAATCTGCCTTCGCATCCCGACTCGGTGCCGATCAACCGTCTGGTCCAGGTCGAAGGCACGCCGCTGCACGGTACCGAAGAGATCGATCCCTTCGATTTCGTCCGCACGATCGCGGTCGCGCGCATCCTGATGCCGCGCTCGATGGTGCGGCTGTCGGCCGGCCGTCAGGACATGAGCGACGAGCTGCAGGCGATGTGTTTCCTCGCCGGCGCCAACTCGATCTTCTACGGCGAGCAGCTGCTGACCACCGGCAATCCGGACACCGAACGCGATATGGCGCTGTTCGCGCGTCTGGGCCTGCGGCCGATGCAGGTGCACGTCGATGCCGAGCATCACGATCACCCCGGCACGGCCCACGTCGACATCATCGAACTGCCGCAGCACCCGCGGAGCTTTGCCGCATGATTCCCTGGTTCGCCTGGGCCTATCTGGTGCTGCTGGCGCTGGTGGGTCTGAGCGGATTCGCGCTG
This sequence comes from Luteimonas sp., assembly GCA_045810015.1. Lineage (GTDB taxonomy): Bacteria > Pseudomonadota > Gammaproteobacteria > Xanthomonadales > Xanthomonadaceae > Luteimonas. Next base: position 65,681 of record JBJMWR010000016.1, on the reverse strand, counting down.
ACCGTGCGCGATGGCCAGTCCAAACTGCTGGCGCTCGCGCGTCTGGCAGCGGTCGCCGTGCTGGTCTGGGGCGTGGTGCTGTATTTCCGCGATGCGGGCGCGCATGTGCTGTTCGCCGGCGCGCTGTTCGTCGCGGTGCTGCTGCTCGCACACAAGAGCGTGTCCGATGCGCAGGACGCCACGCGCATGAAGCTCGACCGTTCGGCCCGCACCGGCGTAGCCATCAACGGTCTCGTCGTGCTGCCTGCGATCGCGATGGGCGCCCTGGCGATCTGGGCCGGCCGTGGCGCCTGAGCGGCCCGATCTGCGCACGCGTGCGCGTGATGCGCGCGATACCCGCACGCAGGCGCAGGCACGTCGCGTGCGGCGCACGGTCGCGCGTCGCGACGGCATGCGCTGCGAAGTGCTCGACGCCGGCCGAGACGCGCGCTGGCTGCTGAACTTCTGCGGCAACGATTACCTCGGCCTCGCCTCGCACTACCAGGTCTCCGGCGCACTACAGGACGCCGCGGCGCTGCACGGCGCCGGCAGTGGCGGCTCGCATCTGGTCAGCGGTCACCATGCCCTGCACGACGCGCTGGAACGCGAGATCGCGGACTGGCTGCAGGTGCCGGCGGCGTTGCTGTTCGGCAGCGGCTTCGCGGCGAATCTCGCGGTGCTGCAGGGGCTGCTCGGCGAAGGCGATGCCTGTGTGCAGGACCGCTTGAACCACGCCAGCCTGATCGATGCCGCGCGACTCGCCGGCTGCCGTCTGCGCCGCTATCCGCATGCCGATGCGCAGGGCGCATTGCGTCAGTTGCGCACCTTGCCCGACGGCGCGGCGGTGCTCGCGACTGACGGCGTCTTCAGCATGGACGGCGATGTCGCGCCGCTGCGCGAACTGGCGATCGTCGCGCGCGTGCAGCAGGCGTTGCTGTACGTCGACGATGCCCACGGCGTGGGCGTACTCGGGCCCGACGGCCGTGGCAGTGTTGCCGATGCGCGACTCGACATCGACGCGGTGCCGCTGCAGCTGGTCACCCTGGGCAAGGCGCTCGGTGGTTGCGGCGCGGTGCTGGCGGGCGATGCCGATCTGATCGGCCATCTCGCCGAGACCGCGCGTCCCTACATCTACACGACCGCGCTGCCACCCGCGGTCGCTGGCGCCGCGCTGGCCGCGGTGCGCATTGCGCGCCAGGAGCACTGGCGTCGCGAACGGTTGACTGCGCTGGTGCAGCGCTTCCGCGTGCGCGCGCAGCGTCGCGGTCTCGATCTGATGCCGTCCGACACGCCGATCCAGCCGCTGCGCTGCGGCGACAATGCGACCGCGCTGGCACTGTCGCGCGCGCTGGATGCGGCCGGTTTCTGGGTCGCCGCCATCCGTCCGCCCACCGTGCCCGAAAGCCAGGCGCGTCTGCGCGTCACGCTCAGCGCCGCGCATGCCGATGCCGATGTCGACGCACTGGTCGATGCACTCGCCACGGCGCGCGATGCGTTGCCGCAGGCACGTGCCGCCACACCCGCCGTCTCGACACCATGATCGATCCGCAACACGATTCCCGCCGCGCATTGCTCGCGGTCGGAATCGCACTCGCATCCGCGTTGTTCTTCACCATGACGTATGTGCTGAACCGCGCGAGCGCGAGTGGCGGCGGTCACTGGGCGTGGACGGCCTGCCTGCGGTACTTCATCACGCTCCCGTTGTTGTTGCCGCTGATGCCGTTGCAGGGCGGCGCAAGGCCGGTACTGCGCGCGATCGCCGCGCATCCCGGGGCGTGGCTGCGCTGCAGTGCGATCGGCTTCCTGCTGTTCTATTGCATGCTCTCGTTCGCGGCATCGAGCGGGCCGGCGTGGCTGATCGCCGGCAGTTTCCAGTTCACGGTGATCGCCGGCATGTTGTGCGCGCCCCTGCTGTATCGCGATGCACGCCGACGCGTGCCGCCCGCCGCGCTCGGCATCGCCGTAGCGATCCTCGTCGGCGTATTGCTGATGCAGTTCGGCCATGGCGGTCCAGGCCTCGATCGCGCCGGATGGATCGCATTGCTCTGCGTGCTGACTGCGGCGGTCGCATATCCGCTGGGTAATCGGCTGTTGCTGCTGCATCTCGAACGCACCGGCGAAGACCTCAACGCCACGCAGCGCGTGTTCGGGCTCACGCTCGCCAGCCAGCCGCTGTGGCTGCTGGTCGCAGCGTTCGCCTGGAATGAGGTCGGCACGCCGTCGATGTCGCAGGTGTGGCTGGCGGCGGGCGTCGCGCTGAGCGCGGGCGTGATCGCGACCATCCTGTTCTTCCAGGCAACCGGCATGGTCCGCAACAATCCGGTCGCGCTGGGCGCGGCCGAGGCGATGCAGGCGGCGGAGTTGTTGTTCGCGGCGTTCCTCGGCGCGCTGTTCCTGGAGGAAGCGTGGCCGCAGGGCCGCGCATTGACCGGGGCGGTCGTGGTGACGCTGGGCATCGTGGCGTTCGCGATCGTCGTCGCACGTCCCGCGGCCGGCAGCGCGCGTCGCACCAGAGCGTTGCGTGGAGACAAGGGCGCATGAACACATTGGACAATCCGCACGGCCTGCACATCGAAGTGGCGGGCGCGGGCGCACCGCTGGTGTTGCTGCACGGCTGGGCGATGCATGGCGGCGTGTTCGCCGCATTGCGTGAGCGCCTCGAGTCGCAGCGCACGCTGTATCTCGTCGACCTGCCGGGCCACGGACTGAGCCGCGACAGCACCCTGCCGCTGGCGATCGATCCCGTCGTCGACGCGCTGGTCGAGGTGCTGCCGCCCGCGCCGTGGCTCGGCTGGTCGCTCGGTGGTCTGCTCGCATTGCAGGCCGCAGCGCTGCATCCCGATCGCGTGCCCGCGCTGCTCATGCTGTGCGCCAGCCCGCGGTTCGTACGCGGCAGCGATTGGGCGCATGGGATGTCGGCGGAGATCTTCCGCGATTTCGCGAAGGGTCTGCGCAGCGATTACCGCGGCACGCTGGACCGTTTCATCGCGCTGGAAGCCTTCGGGTCCGACGATGCACGCGGCGAACTGCGCGCGCTGCGCGCTGAAGTGTTCGCGCGCGGCGAGCCGGCTGCGCACGTGCTCGCCGATGGACTCGGCCTGCTGGAGAAATCCGATCTGCGCGCACATCTGCCGGCGCTGTCGGTGCCCAGCCTGTGGATGTCCGGCCGGCGCGACCGCCTCGTCGATCCGCGCGCGATGGAGGCCTCGGCCGCCCTCGCAAGCGACGCCGTCGCCCACACCGTCGCGCATGCCGGGCACGCACCATTCCTGACCCACGCCGACGCGGTCGCCGCGCGGCTGCTCGAGTTCCTCAACGCACCATGAAACCGATTTTCGATCCCCGTCAGGTCCGCCGCGCGTTCTCGCGCGCATCCACGAGTTACGCCGGCGCCGCCGCACTGCAACGCGGCGTGGAAGCGCAGTTGCTCGAATCGCTCGAGTATCTTGATGACCGCGTGCCGGGCATCGTGCTCGATGTCGGCAGTGGTCCGGCGCATGCCGCGCTGGCGATGCGGCAGCGCTGGCCGAAGTCGCGCATCGTCGCGGTCGATCTCTCCCTGTCCATGCTGCAGCAGGCGCCAGTCCGCACCGGTTGGCGCGATCGTCTCGGCCTGCAGAAACCGGTCGACCGCGTGTGCGCCGATCTGCGCCTGCTGCCGTTCTCCGACAACAGCGTCGACGTGCTGTTCTCCAATCTGTGCCTGCAGTGGGTGGAAGACCTGCCGTCGGCATTCGCCGGATTCCGCCGCGTGCTCAAGCCCGATGGCCTGCTGCTGGTGTCGACGTTCGGCCCGCAGACGCTGATCGAACTGCGCGAGTCCTTCGGCGTCGCCGACGCCGTGCCGCATGTCAGCCCGTTCGCCTCGATCGCCGAATTCGGCGATGCGCTGATGCGCGCCGGTTTCCGCAATCCTGTGCTGGATCGCGACGTCGCCGTGCACTGGCATCCCGACATGGCCGCGCTGATGCGCGAGCAGCGTGCGATCGGCGCGACGAACGCGCTGGCCGAACGTCGCCGCGCGTTGACCGGCCGCGCGCGCTTTGCCGCTGCAGCTGCGCATTACGAACAGTTCCGCACGCCGGAAGGTCTGCCGGCCAGCTGGGAGTGGATCACCGCAATGGCGTGGTCGCCGCCGCACGGCGCGCCGATCCGCGAGGGCGCGGAAGAGCTGGCGCGCTTCGATGCGGGTTCGATTCCGGTGCGGCGTCGCAAGGCCGATTGAGGGGCGTTGCCCGCGAGTCCCACTGCCGGAGCAGCGTGTGTCGAGCCGCGTTGCCGGGTGGATCTTCAGCCCGCCTGGAACCCCAGCATCGCCGAGATTTCGCGCGAGGTACGCAGCAGGGAGTCGACGTGCTGCGGATCCGCCGACGCCGGCAGGTAGTGGATCGAGCCGACGATCGCGAGCGTGCCGAACAGGGAGCCGTCGGCCTGCAGCAGCGGCGCGGCGAGCGCGTTGATGCCGGTGAACAGCTGTTCGGGTGCATCGGCCCAGCCGCGCACGCGGACGGTGTCGATCTCAGCGCGCAGTGTGTTCGCATCGGTGATCGACAGCGGCGTGCTCTGTGGCAGTGGCGTGGACAGGAAGCCGTCGCGCACGTCGTCGGGACCGAACGCCAGCACCACCTTGCCCTGCGCACTGGTGTTGTGCGGAAAGCGACTGCCCGGTCGCAACGTGATCTCGATCGGCGACGTGCCGCGCAGGAAGTCGATGACGATCACCGAATCGTCGGCGTACGAGGCGATGACGATGGTCTGTCCGACTTCGTCGCGCAGGCGCTGCAGCGCGGGCTTGGCCAGCGTCATCAGATCGAAGCGGCCCACGCACGCGCGGCCGAGCAGATACAGCTGCCAGCCGACGCGATAGTGGTTGCTGGTCGCATCCTGGGTCACGTAGCCGTGTTCGCGCAGTGCGCTCAGGTGCCGGTGCGCGCGCGCCTTCGGCATGCCGAGCAGGTTCGACAGCTGGGTCACGCCCATGCCCTGCGGCGCATTGGCCAGCGCCTCGATGACTTTCAGCGAGACGACGGCGGTCGGCAGTGCGGCATCGCCGAGATCGGAGGATGGATCTGCGTTCTGCATGAGTCGGTGACGTGTCTCTGGGAATCGATCGCGCGACGTGCGCCGTCGGAGGGTAACCCGCGCGCCTTTACGCAGGGAGTTCGATGTCGCGCTCAGCGAACACACGATATGTCTGCACCTTCGGTGCGCTCGCGTCTTCCGGGCGCACATAACGGATCGAGCTGCGGCTCCGCACCGCGCGCGGCAGCAGGAAGCAGCGCACGAAGCGCGTCGAGCTGTCTTCCGTGGTCGGCGCGAGCACCGGCGCAGGCCCGAGTTCGAACCACGCCTCGCCCGGTGCGTGCGTGTGTCGCTTGCCTTGGGTCTCGATCGAGATCTCGCCGCTCGCGCAGATGCGGATGCCTGGACCCTGATGCACGTGGGTCAGGGCCACACCACCGGGCGGAAAGCCCACCTCGTCGCAACGCATCAGCCACTCGAAGCGTGGATCGAGTGCGACGTCGGCTTCCAGCTTCAGTGTGGTCGACGTCGCAGGCGCCGAGGGCAGCACGTGCGCCACGGGCAGCGATGCATCCGTCAGCTCCCATCGCCAGATCCGTGTATCCATCCCGTCGCCGATGAGCGTGGTGCAGTCCTGGGAGACGCGCGCGGTGCCGGCGATCAGCCATTGCCCGTCGTCCGGACCTTCCAGCGTCAGGCCGCCGTCCACCACGTACAGCGCACGCGGCGTCGCTGGCAGAAAGACGGGCGGGCAATCCGCAGGCAACAGGTCTTCGTAGAGACGCAGGGTCAGCGCGCGCATGCAGGAGCTCCTCGTGAGACTCATCTGTATCGACTGTCGATACGAAATGAATGATGTGGATCATTGATCGAGACTTATTGTATATTGATACACGAGTATCGATCAACGATACAAACGCAACAGACCAGTCATGCAGGCGCAGACCTGCTGCCAACTCGCTCGGGAGGGCGTGCGATGTCTCAAGACAACAGTGCGGAGATGGGAAGCAACGCCCACGGCGAGCGTTGGTGGAAGGGCGCCAGCAAACAGCAGTGGCGCGCGTTCAATTCGGCCTATCTCGGCTGGATGCTCGACATCATGGATCTGATGTTGTTCGCGATGGTCATCAAGTACGTGATCGTCGACCTGGGCATGGACAAGTCCTCGGCCGGCCTGGTGATGTCGGCGACGTTGATGGCGACGGCCGCGGGCGGTCTGGTATTCGGCTTCCTCGCCGACCGTCTCGGACGCGCACGTTCGATGATGCTCAGCATCATCTGTTACTCGGTCGGCACCGCCCTGTGCGGTCTGGCCGACACGCTGGGCCAGCTGATGCTGTTCCGGATCATCGTCGGCCTCGGTGTGGGCGGCGAATGGTCGGCGGGCTCGGCGCTGGTCAGCGAAACCTGGCCGGCGAAGCATCGCGGCAAGGTCATGGCGTGGGTGCAGAGCGCATTCGCGGCCGGTTACGCGGCCGCCGCCGTGGTCGCGGCGCTGGTGATTCCGGTCGCCGGCTGGCGCTGGGTGTTCGCGGTCGGTCTGCTGCCGGCGCTGCTGGCGTTCTACGTACGCCGCCACGTCAAGGAACCGGATATCTGGCTCAACCAGACGAGGCGACTGACGTTCGGCGAAACGGTGCGCGAACTGTTCGGCGGCCCGTACGCGCGCAACACCTGGATCGGTCTGGCATTCACCACCGCGGCGATGTGCGGCTACTGGGGACTGTTCACCTGGATCCCGACGTATCTGGCCACGCCGGTCGCCGAAGGCGGCCCCGGTCTGGATCTGGTCAAGTCGACGATCTGGATCGTGATCATGCAGGTCGGCGCGGCCGCGGGCTTCATCACCTTCGGTTACATCGCCGACCGGATCGGCCGCAAGAAGGCCTTCCTGCTGTTCTTCCTCGCCTCGGCCGTCGTCGTGCCGGTCTTCGCGACCATCCGCTCGCCCGACATGCTGATGGTGTTCGGCGTGGTCGTCGCCTATTTCGGTACCGGCTTCTACAGCGGCTTCGCACCGACATTCGCCGAGCTGTTCCCGACAACGATACGCGCCACCGCCCAGGGCTTCGTCTACAACGGCGGCCGCGCGATCGCCGCCATCGCGCCGTTCCTCATCGGCTTCATTTCCACGCGCTACGGCGTCACCAGCGGACTGGTGACGACGGCCGCGTTCTTCGCGCTGGCCGGCCTGATCGTCTGGGTGTTTCTGCCCGAGACCAAGGGCCGAGAGCTCGCCTGACCCGACACCGATTGGAGAACCCCATGCCCGTCATCCAGATCACCGTGGTCGAAGGCCGCGATTCCGAACGCATCGAAGCCTGCATCCGCGAAGTCGCGCGCGTGGTCAGCGACACACTGGACGCACCGCTGCCGTCGATCCGCGTCATGGTCCACGAAGTGCCGGCGAACCGGTTTGCGGTCGGCGCGCGGCTCAAGAGCGATCCGGCGCCGGAGACTGCGGCATGACCCTGGCGATCTCGACGCACGCCGATGCCCTGCATGCGGCGCTACGCAGTGGCCAGCCGATCGATCCGCTGACCGGTCGCGTCGACGGACTCGATCTCGCTGGCGCCTACGCGATCGCACAGGCCGGCATCGCCCATCGGCTCGCCGAGGGCGAGACGGTCGTGGGTCGCAAGATCGGTCTGACCAGCGTCGCCGTGCAGCGGATGCTCGGCGTCGATCAGCCGGACTTCGGCGTGCTCACCGATCGCATGGACCATTCGCGCAGTGGCGCGATTCCCGTCGACGGCATGATCGCGCCGCGCGCGGAAGGCGAGATCGCCTTCCATCTCAAGCGCGACCTCGCCGGCCCGGGCGTCACCCTGCACGACGTGCTGCTGGCGACCGAGTCGGTGTCGGCGTGTTTCGAGATCGTCGATTCGCGGATCCGCGACTGGAAGATCGGCATTCTCGACACCGTCGCCGACAACGCGTCCGCTGCGGCCTTCGTTACCGGCGACGCCCGCGTGTCGCCGATCGGACTCGATCTGGGCACCTGCGGCATGGCGCTGGAGAAGAACGGCGCGCTGCTCTCGACCGGCGCAGGCGCTGCGGCGCTGGGCTCGCCATTGAACTGCGTGGTCTGGCTGGCGAATCAGCTGGGCCGGCTGGGCGGTGGCCTCAAAGCCGGCGACACGATTCTTTCGGGTGCACTCGTGCCGCTGACCCCGGTCGTCCGCGGCGATCACCTGCGCCTGCGCGTCGGCGGCATCGGCGCGGTGGACCTGCACTTCGTCTGATCGCACGTCGATCCATTTTTTCCTGGCGCCGTCGCGCGTCCGGATCCTTCATCGCTTCAAGGAGTCACACATGCCCGTCAAGGCTGCCGTCATCGGTTCCGGCAACATCGGCACCGATCTGATGATCAAGATCCTGCGCCACGGCAAGGCGCTGTCCATGGGTCCGCTCGTGGGTATCGATCCGGATTCGGACGGCCTCGCGCGTGCCCGCGCGATGGGCGTCGAGACCTGCGATGCCGGCGTCTACGGATTGACGATGTCGCCTGCGTTCGACGACGTGCAGATCGTGTTCGACGCGACATCCGCCGCGGCGCACGTCAACAACGATGCCGTGCTGCGCGCATCGCGGCCGGACATCCGCGTCGTCGATCTGACGCCGGCGGCGATCGGCCCCTACTGCGTGCCGTCGGTCAATCTCGATGCGCACCTCGATGCCGGCAACGTCAACATGGTGACCTGCGGCGGGCAGGCGACGATTCCGATCGTCGCCGCCGTCGCGAGCGTGGCCACCGTGCATTACGCGGAAATCGTCGCGTCGATCTCGAGCCGCTCGGCCGGCCCGGGCACGCGCGCGAACATCGACGAGTTCACCGAAACCACGTCGCGCGCGATCGAAGCGGTCGGCGGCGCGCGCAAGGGCAAGGCGATCATCGTGCTCAATCCGGCCGAGCCGCCGCTGCTGATGCGCGACACGGTCTACGTGCTGTCGGACGATGTGGACACCGCGCGTATCGAGGCGGCGATCAAGGCGATGGTGGCGCGCGTTGCGCATGACGTGCCGGGCTACCGCCTCAAGCAGACGGTGCAGTTCGAGCGCATCGAACAGCCGGTCAACGTGCCGGGACTCGGACCGGTGACGGGCCTCAAGACTTCGGTGTTCCTCGAGGTCGAAGGCGCCGCGCATTACCTGCCGGCCTACGCCGGCAACCTCGACATCATGACCTCGGCTGCGCTCGCGACCGGCGAACGCATCGCCGCGCAGCTGCAGGCCGCATCGCAGGAGACGCCGGCATGAGCGACAAGAAGCTCTACATCTCGGACGTCACCCTGCGCGATGGCTCGCATGCCGTGCGTCATCAGTACACGGTCGCGCAGATGCGGCAGATCGCCGCGGCCCTCGACAAGGCCGGTGTGGATTCCATCGAAGTCGCGCACGGCGATGGGCTGCAGGGCGCCTCGTTCAACTACGGCTTCGGCGCGCACTCGGATCTGGAGTGGATCGAGGCGGTCGCCGAGACCGTGCAGAACGCGCAGGTCGCGACGTTGTTGCTGCCGGGCATCGGCACCGTCCAGGACCTGAAGAACGCGTACGTCGCCGGTGCGCGCGTGGTGCGCGTGGCGACGCATTGCACCGAAGCCGATGTCGCCCGTCAGCACATCGAGGCGGCGAACGCGCTGGGTATGGATGCCGTGGGCTTTCTGATGATGAGCCACATGGCCGAGCCGGCGGCGCTCGCCGCGCAGGCGAAGAAGATGGAGTCCTACGGCGCCTCGTGCGTGTACGTGGTCGACTCCGGCGGCGCGATGGGCATGACCGAGATCCGCGAACGCTTCCGTGCATTCAAGGACGTGCTGGACAGCGCCACGCAGACCGGCATGCACGCGCACCACAACCTGTCGCTCGGCGTTGCGAATTCGATCGTCGCCGTCGAGGAAGGCTGCGACCGCATCGATGCCAGCCTCGCGGGCATGGGCGCGGGCGCGGGTAATGCACCGCTGGAAGTGTTCATCGCCGCGGCGTCGAAGCTCGGCTGGCAGCACGGCTGCGACCTGTATGCGTTGATGGACGCCGCGGACGACATCGTGCGTCCGCTGCAGGAACGTCCGGTGCGCGTCGACCGCGAAACCCTGGCGCTCGGGTATGCCGGCGTCTATTCGAGCTTCCTGCGGCATGCGGAAGCCGCGGCGCAACGCTTCGGTATCAGCGCCGTCGACATCCTCGTCGAGCTCGGCAAGCGGCGCATGGTCGGCGGTCAGGAGGACATGATCGTCGACGTCGCCCTGGACGTGGCGCGCGCGCGCGGCACCGCGGCCGCGCAGCCGGCGGTGACGGCATGAGTCTGTCGCCCGCCACCATCGAAGAGATCGCCACGCTGCTGCACGACGCCGAGCGCGACGTGCGTGACGTGGTCAAGGTCACCGACGCGCAGCCGGATCTCGACACCGAAGCAGCCTACCGCGTGCAGGATGCGTTGCGCGCCCTCAAGCGCGCGCGCGGCGTGCGACTGGTCGGCATGAAGATGGGCCTGACCTCGTACGCGAAGATGGAACAGATGGGCGTCGACACGCCGATCTACGGCTTCCTCGGCAGCGACAACGCGGTGGATGACGGTGCGGCGGTCGAGATCGCGGCATTGATCCATCCAAAGGTCGAAGCCGAGATCGCGTTCGTCATGCGTGATGCGTTGCAGGGCCCGGACTGCACCGTCGAGCAGGTACTGGCGGCGACCGCCTGCCTGCTGCCGGCCATCGAAGTCATCGATTCGCGCTACGAGAATTTCCGCTTCGACCTGCCGAGCGTCATCGCCGACAACACGTCCGCGTCCCGGTATGTCATCGGCTCGAAGGCCGCGACCGCGGAAGGGCGCGATCTGGAATCTATCGGCGTGGTGCTGGAGAAGAACGGCCAGGTGGTCGAAGTCGGTGCGGGCGCCGCCGTGCTCGGCAATCCCGCGCGCGCAGTCGCGATGCTGGTCGACATGCTGCATGCGCGCGGGCAGTCGCTGCCCGCCGGCAGCGTGGTGCTGTCGGGCGCGATCACGGCCGCGGTCGCGGTCGAGGCCGGCGACAACGTCCAGGTCCGCATCGATGGCCTCGGCTCGACCGGACTGCGCTTCGTCTGAGTCCACGACACACGTTCTGCCCGGCGCCATTCCGGCGCCGGCTGTCGCCCTGGGAGGGGAACTTCATGTTGAGATCGAACCGGAAGGGCGCGCGCCTGTCGCTCGCCCTGGCCCTCGCAGCCGCCTGCGCGGCGCCCGCTGCGGCGCAGGACATCGACGTCGCCGCGGTCGAAGCGCGTCTGGGCCAGATGGAGCAGGAGATGCGCGAGCTGCGCGCGCTGCTCGAAGCGCATGGTGGCACCGCCGTGTCGCCAGCCGTCGCGCAATCGTCGGCGCCTGTCGCAACGACACCCGCCGCAGCGACGGCATCCGCCGCCCCGGCGCCAACGCAGAAGACCGTGTCGATGCCGGGCGCGGTGCCGGGCACCACGTTCTCGTTCGGGGGCTTCATCAAGCTCGATGCGATGACCACCAGCACCAGCGACGGCAAGATCGCCGACGGCTCGGCCGGTCGCCTGTTCTACTTCCCCGGCGCCACGCCGGTGGCGGCGGACGGACAGGGCGAGCGCAGCACCTACAGCGACATCCACGCGCAGTTCTCGCGCTTCGCGTTCAGCGCCGACACGCTGACCGACAGCGGCAACACCCTCAAGGCCTATATCGAGGCCGACATGTACGGCGGCGGCAGCAATGCGCTGGCCGGCAACGAGACCATCACCAACACCTATGCGCTGACGCTGCGCCAGGCCTACGTCAGCTACAACGGCTGGCTCGCGGGCCAGACCTGGTCGAACTTCCAGGACGTGGCGGCGTTGCCCGATACGGTCGACTTCACCGGTCCATCCGAAGGCACGGTGTTCAGCCGCCAGGCGCAGGTGCGTTACACGCGCGGACCGTGGTCGGTCTCGGTGGAGAATCCACAGACGACGGTGACGCCATACCTGTCGCAGGCCGCGCGCTTCAACAGCGGCGACAACCGCGCGCCCGACGTGACCGCGCGCTGGATCACCCGCGGCGACTGGGGACACTTCACTGTCGCGGGCCTTGCGCGCAGCTTCCGCAATGGCGATGCGACCGCATCGGGCGCGGCGCTCAGTGTCTCCGGCCGCTTCAACCTCGGTGCCAATGACGACATCCGCTACATGGTCAGCGGTGGCGACGGCATCGGCCGCTATCTCGGCTTCGCCCTCGGCAGCGACACCGTGCTCGATGCCGATGGCGGACTGCACAGCCAGAGCGGCTACGGCGGATTCGCCGCGTGGCGGCATGCGTTCAACGCGAAGCTGCGCGGCAACGTCGTCTACTCGATCGCTTCGCTCGACAACGATGCGCTGCTCACCGGTGGCTTCGTCACCGAGCGCGCGCAGTCCTTCCGTTTGAACATGATCTATTCGCCCGCGCCGAAGCTCGACATCGGCGGCGAGATCAGTTGGGCCGATCGACGCCTCGAGAACGGCCTCGAAGGCGATCTGCAGCGCGTGCACACCCATGTGAAGTACAGCTTCTGACAGCGGCGCCCCATCCTCGGGTCCGGTCTGCGACCGGCCCTGAGGCGGAGGTCGAACGTGGGTCAGAGGCGCAGGCTGACTGACACGAACGCGCTGCGCCCAGGCGCTGGCGAAAACATCGCCTGGGCGGTGTCCTGGAAGAAGCTGTCGTACCAGGCGTACGCGTATTCGCGGTCGGTCAGGTTCCTGATCTGGAAGTCGACGCGCACGCGTGGATTGAGCTGGTAATTCGCGCCCAGATCGAGCACGGCGAACTTGCCGAACTTGTCCGTCACGTTGCGTTCTTCAAGGTAGTAATCGCCCTGCGCACGCGCCTGCAGTCCGAATGCGAGGGCATCGCTGGCGCGGTAATCCACGCCGAGATTGCTGATCGTGCGCGGCGTCGCGGCGACCTCGTTGCCTTCGATCGACAGACCGGCGGCGCGGCCGTCGCGTTCGATCTTCGCTTCCTGGTAGGCGTGCGAGGCCCGCACTGTCCAGCGCTCGCCCAGTTGCGCATCGATCTGCGCATCCACGCCGCGGCGGCGGGTCTTGCCCAGCACTACGGTCGTGCCGGTGGCGGGCATGTTGGAGACCTCGTTCTCCGCGTCCTGCTGCCACACCGCGATGCGCGCCTGGCTGCCGGTGAACGGCGCGAAGCGCAGTCCGGCTTCCATGCCGGTGTTGGTCGAGGGCCGCATCGCCGCCTGGCCCGGCGTCAGATAGGCGGGCGGCGTGGAACCGGTCAGCACCTGGAAGGTGCGGCCCCAGTTCGCGTAGAGGTTGGTGGCCGGCGACAGCGCGTAGACCACGCTGAGCTTGGGCTGGCCGATGGTGCCGTAGTCCTGCAGCGGCGCACGCACGCCACCGGGCAACTGCGTCGCGCCATCGAAGCGGTCGACGCGATAGGCCGGCACGATCTTCAGGGCGTCGACAGGCTGCCAGATCGCCTGCACGTAGGCGCCGGTGTTGTCGAAGCTGTGGAAGTCGTCGTTCTGCACGCGGGCGGGCGGCATGTCGAAATCGGTCGGCTCGGCATAGTCGAAGCGCTGTCGCGTGTAGCCGTTGCGCTGCTGCTCGTAGTTGGCGCCGCTCTCCAGCGTGAGCGTATCGCTCGCGACCCAGGTCAGCGTGGCGAGCATGCCGGTCTGCTTCTCGTCCCAGATGCGGCGCTGCCGCGGCGCGTTGCCGGTGGGCAGATCACTGAAGGTGACGCGGCGGTCGTCCTCGTAACGGTTGTAGTAGAGCTTGCTGCCGAGGACGAGATTCTCGGCAAGCTTCAGATCCATGTGCACGCCGATCTGGCGCATCTCGCGGTCGTCGCCATCGTTGGCATTGCGGCGGTCGGAACTGCGCCGGTCGGCGGCCAGTTCCTCGGCGGTCATGAAGCCCGGCTCTTCGGCTTCCTGTTTGTACGCGCGCGCGGTCAGGCCGATGCGCATGCCGTCGTCGAGGCTGCCGTAAAACCACTTGCCACCCAGCGAATATTTCTCCGACGCATCGTGGTCGCGGTAGCCGTCAGAGGCCTGCGCGCCGATGAAATAGTTCTGCGCGAAGCCGCCACTCTCGCGGCCCACCGCGATCTGCGCTTCGCGCGTGTCGAAGCTGCCGTAGGTCAAGCGCGCATCGGTGTACTCGCCACCCTGGCGCGTGCCGAAATTGATGTTGCCGCCGATGTTGTGCAGACCGTAACGCGGATCGTTGGTGCCGCGCACGACTTCGATGTAATCGATCTCCAGCGGAAACAGCATGTCGATGAAGCGCTGGTTGCCGCTGTTGACGTTGCTCGGAATGCCGTCGATCAGCGTCTTGATGGCATTGAGATAGCCCTCGCCATTGAACGCGCGAAAGCTCACCTTGCCGGACTCCGCGCCCTGGCGCGTCTCGGTCAGTTGCATGCCCGGCATCTGCCCGAGCAGTTCCCAGCTCTGCGTCACCGTCTTGTCTTCGATCTGCTCGGCGCCGAGCACGTCGACCGATGTCAGCACTTCGTGGGCGGTCAGCTGGCCGCGTGCCTGGTGCACGTGCACCGGCCCCATCGTGGTGGTGGCGCCCTGCGATTGGGCATGGGCGACGGGCGCGGTGAGGACCGCGGCGACGGCGGCGGCGAGCAGATGGACGTTCATGGCGTGCGGGGACTCGTGCAGGTGCCGGCGGCGTGCCGGTCAGGGAACGGGAAGACGTCGTGGGTCAGCGGTGATCCGGGGCGAAATCGGGCGCGCGCGGATAGTCGTCCGCGGTGAACGGCACGTCGCGGAACAGATAGCCGTAATAGAAGTGGCGCAGGCGGCCGTGATACGCGCGGATACGGTCCTGGTAGGCGAGGTGGGCGCGCATGTCGGTACCGGCCCATCGCGTCAGCACGGCTTGCATGCCAACCGGCGGCAGCGCCCAACCCAGACGCGCGGCCGCATCCGAGCGTCGCTCGATCCCGTCCCGGTACGCCGCGGCCCGGTCGGCCACGCTGTCGTCACCGTTCTGGTGGAAGGCGAGATACCACTTGTAGTGGAAGCCGTCGCCGAGCGGCGGCGAGTCCTGCCACTCGGGATAGTGCGCGTAGAAGCGCTGCATCGTGATGTCGCGTGGCATGTCCCAGGCGTGGTTCACGGCTTCGCGTTGCGCGCGTGCGATTTCCGCGCCCTGGTCGACGCGAATCGTGCGTTCGATCGCCACATGCGACAGCGCAGGCAGGACGAGCGCGATGGTCGCCCACACCGTGACCAGCGCCGCCGCGTTCGTCGACGACGACCAGCTGCGCCGCGCGACGAGCAGCGAGAGTGCGATCCAGAACACCGTGTAGGCAATGGTCAGTCCGACGACCGCGGCGATCAGTCCGGCAGACACGCCCTGGTGCAGCGCAAAGCCTACGAACAGCGGCACGACACACGCGAGCAGGGCGACGCCGCGGACCACCGCACGGCGCGCGTAGACCCGCGACAGCGGATGCGGCAGCGCACGCAGCATGCGTTCGCGCCCGGACTCGGCCTCGGTCGAACGCAGGTCGTGGAACAGCACGATCACGAACACCGGCAGCAGGAACGTCAGCAGGAAGGCGAAGTCGAAGCGGCCTGCCAGTGCGAGTTCGGGGTTGAACGTGTCGCCGTCGTGGATCTGCGCTTCCAGACCGAGCGCGCGGACGCGCAGGATGTAGGGCGCGACGTCGCGCATGCCCACCGCCGCGAACGCAAGTGGCGCGGGCGCATTCCAGGTGGGATGGAAGGTGTAGTACGCGGCATGGCCCGCATCGGTGGAATCGCCGTGTCCGTCGATCACGGCCGCCAGATCGGTCTGCTGCAGCGCCGGAATCCGTTCGATCGCCGCGCGCTGGCTGTCCATGCGCTGCACACCCGAGACGAGGCTCGCGCACGTGAGCACGGCCAGCAGCGCGAGTCCGGCAACGGCGACGCGCGCGCGCAGCAGTAACGTCCATTCGTAGCGCCAGAGGGTCATCGGGCGGCTCCCAGTCGACGCGTCGCCAGCGCCAGCAGCAGGGCGGCGACCAGCAGCCAGCCCAGCAGCACGGCGGTCGCAGGCAGCATCGCCTGCAGCAGGCGCCCGGCCGGTTCGGGCACGAACGCGAATTCGGGAATGGCCTGCCAGTGCGCGCTGTCCACCCGCTTGCGGCGGTCGGCGTCGGCATCGCGGGCCGTGTCGTCGGCGTAGTCCACGGCGTCGGCCTGCAGTTGGTTGAGCTGCTGCACCATCGCGTAGCGATGCGCCTCGGCCTGCGCGAGGAAGCGCAGATGCGCGGACAGGTCGGTCGCAGCCGCGGCCATCGACACCTGCCGCAGCGGGATGGCCGGACTCAGTGCGCCGAACATTGCGACGCGCGTGTTCTGGCGATCCTGGATCCCAGCGCTGCGCGCGGCGTAGGTATCGAACAGCCCCGACGTCAGGCGTTCGCCTTCGACCGCGACCAGGCCGCGGTAATTCACCGGCAGGTCTTCGATGCGGTCGACGCCGAAGCGCTCGAGCACGCCGCGCCTGAAGTCGGCGAAGTAGGGATCGTCGGGATCGTGGCTGTCGCCGATCGCGCGCAGATCGGCGGCGATGCCGACATCGGTCTGCAAGCGGTCGGGCAGCGGGAACGCGGCATACGCCGCATCGGTGGCCAGGCGCGGCACCAGCAACGCCATGACCGCCCAGATGCCGACCAGCCCGAGCAGCGCATCGCGGCGTCGACCGGCCAGCGCCGACAGCGCGGCAATCAGCACGCACCAGATGCCCAGATATGCGGCATACGCCAGCATCAGCACGACGGCCACGGTGACCGAGGCGCCGGGTCTGGCGGCCATGATCGCCAGACCTGCGAAGGCGGGCAGCATGAAGATCGTCGCGACCACGGACAGGGCCGCGAGCTTGCCGGCGACGATGTCGCGCAGGCGCGCGCCCTGCAGCATCAACTGCCGCAAGGTGCCGCGCTCGCGTTCCTGTGCCAGCACGCCGTGGCCGAGAAAGATCAGCACCAGCGGCGCGAGGATCTGCAGCACGAAGGCGGGCGTGAGCTGGCCGAAGCGCGTCAGCACCGAGCCCTGCATCACGTCGCCGAAGTTCGCGGTGTTCTGGCGATGTCCCTCCAGGAACATGCTGCTGCCGGTGAACGGGTCGACGCCGGCGTCGAAGGCCGCGAGTGCCGAAGGCAGGCGATAGACGAAGTGGCCGTAATGGACCACGCGATGCGGATGGCGGTCGGGCTGCGCATCGAAGTCCGCCTGCGCGGCCGCCTGCTGCCGTTCGCGATAGTCCGCGGCGTCCGCCATGTGGTGCAGCGACACCACGGTGGCGACGGTGGCCAGCATCGCCAGCAGAACGATGCCGGCCACCGCCGTCCGGGTCCGCGCCATCGCGCGCAATTCGTTGCGCATCACCGCGACCACGACACTCATGCAGCGCGGGCCCGTCCGGAGAAGTGTGCGTGCAGTGCCGGCAGATCGAATTGCGCGCGCGCGGCCTCGTGCACGATGCGGCCGTGGTCGAGCACACCGATGCGGTCGGCCACTTCGACCGCGCCGAACAGATCGTGGGTGACCATCAGCACCGTCGTGCCGCGCGCGCGGACCGACTCGAGCAGCGCGTGGAAGTTCGCGCTCGCACCGGGATCGAGGCCCGACGTCGGCTCGTCGAGCAACAGCAGCGGCACTTCGCGCATCGACGCGATCGCGATCGCCACCTTCTGGCGCATGCCCTTGGAGAATCCGGCCAGCCGCTGCGTCCACGCCGCTTCCTGCAGGCCGGCCGCGCGCAAAGCATCGCGGATCTCCCCGGCCCCTGCGCGCCGGCCTGCCAGCGACAGCAGATAGTCGGCGTTCTCGAGGGCGGAGAGATGCTCGTAGAGCGCCACGTTCTCCGGCAGATAGGCCAGCTGCGCGCGCGCCGCATCGGGGGCCTGCGCCGGGTCCACACCGGCGACGCGCACCGTGCCCGCGTCGGGTTTCAAAAAGCCGAGCAGGACCGACAGCGTGGTGGACTTGCCGGCGCCATTGCCGCCTAGCAGGGCGTAGATGTCGCCGCGCCGGACCTGGAGTTCGAGGTCAGTGAGGACCGGGCGGCCCGCGAACGCAACGGAGAGCGCATGGATGTCGACGACGGCGGTGGGAGGCGTCACGGCAGGCCCTTCGATGAACGGGGCCGCACTCTATCATGTAATAACATTACATTTAAGACGCGCCGGGCGTGTCTTCAGCAGGGCGCCATCGATCAGGCGCGATCCAGACGACTCGCTGCCAGGACCTGCACGGCTCCAGAGCGGTCTGACGAACGCTTCTCCAGCGGTCGGTTATGCTGCAACGCAACATCCACCGTTCGCGCCCGTGTCCGCCATCCACGCCAAACCGTCCCAGCCCGATCCCCACGATGCCGCCGAAGCCGAAGCGGCCGTCGCCGTGGCCGCGCCCGAGGCGTCGGCGCAGCGGCACACGCTGGTCGAGGACGTGCAGGGCCTGGTACTCGCAAGCCTGGTCGGTGCGCTCGGCATGTCGATCCTCGCCACCGGCGGCCTGCTGGTCGGCGGCATCGCGGGCGTGTCACTGCTGGTGCACTACGCCAGCGGCTGGAACTTCGGTCTGCTGTTCGTGCTGATCAACCTGCCGTTCTACTGGATCGCGGTGCGGCGCATGGGCTGGGAATTCACCCTCAAGACCTTTCTGGCGGTCGGCGTGACCGGCTTCGTCGCCGACGCGATTCCGCGCTGGGCGCCGTTCGAATCGATGAGCCCCGCGTTCTCAGCGATCTTCGGCGGTGCCCTGGTGGGCATGGGCATTCTGTCCTTCATCCGCCATCGCGCGAGTCTCGGCGGCGTGGGCATCGTCGTGGTCTGGCTGCAGCGCAGCCGCGGCTGGAGCGCCGGCAAACTGCAGATGGGATTCGACACCGTGCTGATGCTGGTCGCACTGATGATCGTCCCGCCCGCGCAGGTGCTGTATTCCGCGCTCGGCGTGCTGATGCTCAATCTGGTGCTGCTGTTCAACCACCGGCCCGGGCGCTACATGGGCGCGTGAGCGCGACGCGCGATCGATCGCGACGACCATGCCCGCCACGTCGGACATTCAGCCTGCTCTGCATAGACTCGGATTCATCGGCCCGTCGGGCCCACGGGAAGTCTTCGATGCGCCGGATCGTCCTCGCACCTCTGCTGTGTCTCGCACTTGCCGCGCCGGGCATCGCGTCCGCGCAACAGTACGAAATCGATCTATCGCGTCTCGATCCCGCCGCGGTGCTGTCGACCGGTGGCGATGTGTTGCGACGCGCATCCACCCAGTCCGTCGACGAACTGTTCCAGGCGGTGCTCCTGTCTTCGCGCGATCCGAAGGAAGCGCGCGCGCTGTGTGCACTGTTCGAGCCGGATGCGCGCCGCGATCTCGCCGCGTTCCAGCGCACCGTCGACACGCTCGGTCCAGCAAGCAGAAACCGGTTCGCAAACGCCTTCACCAACGTCGCGATGAGTGGGTTGCAGGGACAGCCCCAGGCCTACGATCCGGCTGTTGCACAACAGGTCCTGCGCGCTGCGGCGATCACGGCCACGCTGCTCCATGACGGCTTCATGCTCGGCATGACCTCCACCGGCACCGATGAGGCCAGCCGTCGCGCGCGTTGTCTCTCGTTCCGGCAGATGGTCGACGTGCTCAAGGATCAACCGCAGCCGCAGCGTGTACTGGCGACGCGCTGGTTGCTCAGCGAAGGTCTGACGCTGGTCGCCGAGGGACAGCCGCGAGGCTGATCGCGACGAACCGCGGTGGAGACGATCACGACGCACATGCATGTCTGTGCTGAATGCTTCACGCGCGCGTCCTATCCAATGTGCGGTAGGCCGCGTACAGTGCATGTTCTTCGCACGCAGGCCACCTGACGCGCTCCAACGCAAGCGCCGTCCGGCAGAGAGGTCTGTCTGTACATCACGCCAGATACCGCGGACCGGAGTCGCATCCGGTTCCGATGGATCGTGCTTGCATCTCCGCAGGCATCTGCGCCCGCACGATGACTTCAACGGCGGCAGTCCCATGGCGCGAGACACACGCCCTACCGATCGGCCCCTGCGCGCCCGTACAGCGCGTCAGGTCGTGCGTGATCTGCTCAAGCAATGGCAGGGTCGCTCCTTCAGCGGCGCACGAACTTTCGAATGGACAGTGGATGTGCGCGGGATGACCGACGAGGCACTGGCAGAGGCGGTTGCATTGCTTGCGCAGCGCGGTTACCAGGCCACCTACACGCCAAACGACATTGCGGGATTCGCACACTTCATCCTGCGCTGGTGAGCGCGCGCGTCGGTGCGATCAGCCGACCTGCGCGATCCAGTCTTCGAGGTTGTAGTAATTCGTGACGCGCCCGATGCGCCCGTCGCGGATGTCGAAGAACGCGCCGCCCGGCAGCACATAGCGCTGACCGTGTGCAGCGGGCAGGCCGGTGTCGTCGGCGATGTACGCGCCGTGGACCATGTATTCGGCAGCGGCGCGTACACCATCGGGTGAAGCCATGACCACGATGTCCTCCAGCCGCTCGCGATAGCACGCATCCATCCGCTGCATGAAGGCAACGAAGGCCGCGCGCCCGGTTTCGCGTACGCCCTGGTTGAGATCGTGGGCGACGTCGTCGGTCAGCAGCGCGAGCATCGCGTCGCGATCGCCGGCATTGAACGCGGTGTAGTAGGCCTGCACCAATTGCAGCGTGGTGGTTTGTGCGGTTTCGGTCACGGTCTGATGGTTTCCCGGGCTGCGTCCCACAGGTCGCGATGGAAGAAATACACCTCGCGCAGCAGGAACTCGCGCTGGGTACGGAAGGTGCGGAAACGGGTCGATGGCGTCGGCGAACCGAGCGCGTCGATGCCCAGCCGTTCGCTGGCGCGCAACGCGCGCGCCATGTGCAGCGGATCGCTGACGATGATGACGCGATGCAGGCGATGGTCCTGCAGCAGGCGACGGGTCTCGACGAGGTTTTCCAGCGTCGTGCGCGAACGCGATTCGATCAGGATCGCCGATTCGGGAATGTCCTGGCGCAACGCATACCGCCGCGCGACCTGCGACTCGGAGAAGCGCGCCTTTGCACCGCCATAGCCGCCGGTGAAGATCAACGTCTTCGCATGGCCGGCGCGATAGAGATCGAGGCCGTGATCGATGCGGGCTTCGAATACCGGCGACGGTTGCGCGTCATAGGCCGCCGCGCCGAGCACGACGATGGCATCGGCGGGACCCGCCTCGTCGCGATTGCCGACGTGCACGATCCACGCGGCCACGCCCAGCAGCCAGATGGCCACAAGCAGCACCAGCCAGAAGATGAGACGGAAGAAGCGGCGCATGGGGCCGCGCTTGCGCCTCATGGAACGCGTGCGCCGGTCATGACAGCCACGGCAGGCGATCGGGATCGACGTTGCCGCCGCTGAGCACCAGGCCCACGCGCAGACCGGCAAAGCGCGAGCGGTTGGCGAGCACGGCGGCCAGCGCGATGGCCGACGACGGTTCGACCAGCTGCTTGGTGTGCACTGCGATCCTTCGCATCGCCGCGACCGTGTCGGCATCGTCCACCGCGATCACTTCGACAGGCGTGCCATCGCTGCTGCGGTGCGCGCGCAGGATCTCGAAGTTCGGCGCGCCCAGCAGGCCGCGCAGCCCGTCGCAGACGGTGTCCGGCACCAGATCGTCGACGCGCGTGCCGGCCTGCAGCGAGCGCAGGGTGTCGTCCGCGCCACGCGGCTCGGCCAGAACCAGATGCGTGGCCGGCGAGACGCGCTGCAGCGCCAGCGCCGTGCCCGATGCCAGCCCGCCACCGCCGACCGGCACCACCAATACGTCCAGCGGCCCGGCCGCGTGCAGCAATTCCAGCGCTGCCGTGCCTTGGCCGGCAATGACGTCGTGGTGCGTATACGGATGGATCAGCGTCGCGCCGGTCTGCACACGCAGCCGTTCGCAGGCCGCCTCGCGCGCGGCGAGCGTCGGCGCGCAGTGGTGCAGCACGGCGCCGTAGCCGGCAATCGCCGCGAGCTTCGCCGCCACGGCGCCATTGGGCACTACCACATGGCAGACCAGGCCGCGCGACGCGGACGCCAGCGCCAGGGCCGCGCCGTGATTGCCGGAGGAGTGGGTCACCACGCCATGCGCGGCTGATCCGGTATCCAGCGACCACACCGCATTGGTCGCGCCGCGGAACTTGAACGCGCCCGCGCGCTGCAGATGTTCGGCCTTGAAATGCAGTGCGCAGCCGGCCGCGTCATCCAGCGTGCGCGCGCGCAGCACCGGGGTCAGATGCGCGCGGCCGGCGATGCGCGCGGCCGCGGCCAGCACATCGTCCGGTGTCGGCAGGGAAATCATGTCCGTCATGGCGCAAGCGTAACGGAGCGACCCTCGGGATTCACAGGCCGGACGCGGGATGAAGCGACCCGCACGTGGTGGAAACGCTTAAGGGCGGATTCAATGCCGCGGGCGGATTCTGGACCCCTGATCGACAGGGGTGGACCGACATGATCCGCAAGGCTTTTCTGCTCATTGCCTGCATGACGCTGGCCGGCTGTGCGACCTACGGCTACCGCGGCGGCAGTGGCGATTACTACTACGGCTCGCCCGGCACCACGTACCGTCACTACGGCGCGCCCTACGGCAGCCTCGGCTACGGACGCGGTTACGGCTGGTACGGCGGTGCGGGATACGGCGCGCCCTACGGTCGCTACGACGCGTGGAACCGCTATCCCTATGGCTACGGCGGCGGCTATTACCGGCCGCCGCCGGTGATCGTGCGTCCCGTCTATCCGGGTCGTCCGGGTGGCCATCGACCGGATCGTCCGCCGTACGGGCATGGACGTCCGGATCGGCCCGGCCGGCCCGGTTGGGGCGATGGTCGTCCGAACCGCCCCGACCGTCCCGGCTGGGGCGATGGCAGGCCGGACCGTCCCGATCGTCCCGGCATGGGCCGTCCCGATCGCCCGGATCGTCCTGGCTTCGGTGGTCGTCCGCCCAACAGCGGAGACGCGGGTCGTCCGGGTCGTCCCGGTGGTGGCTGGAGCGGTCGTCCGCCGCGTGGCGATGGGCAGGGGCGTCCGGACTCGCGTCCTGGTGGCCAGCGTCCCGGCCGGCCGGAAGGCCAGCCGCGTCCGGACTTCCAGCGTCCGCCGCAGGCCGCGCCCGTGAGCCGTCCGCAGCCGACACGTACCGAGTCGCGTCAAAGTCCGCGCGGCGAAAGGCGGACCACCATCACACCCCGGGAAGTCGAGCCGATTTAAGGCTTGCGCTGGCTGGAGTGGCGGAGGAAGCTGGCCCCCGAGTGACCGGCTGCGTCGGTTTCCGACGAAATGGTCACACCAGCTGTCGACTCCCGGCGGGGGATCACCGGATCCCCCCTGTTCCGCCTCCGCCGGGTGTCGGCTCTTGATCCGCGCATCTCCCCCGATGCGCTGCTCACGAGCCACAAAAAGATGGGGCCGGATGTCCCCCGACATCCGGCCCCGTGCTTCCCCGCAGCGTACTTGGCCAGCCCTGTTCCAATTCCGGCCGCGCCCCCCTTTCAGACGCTTGCCGCTGCGGGTGCCCCGACAACCACGCAGAAACTGTGCCAACTTTGGCGCAGTCGTCCGACGTGCGCCGCCGAACTCGCGGATAATCGCCCCATGTCCAACGACTTCCACAGCTACGACGTCATCGTCGTCGGCGGCGGCCATGCCGGCACCGAGGCCGCGCTCGCGTCCGCGCGCGCCGGCGCCCGCACGCTACTGCTCACCCACAACGTCGAAACCATCGGCGTGATGAGCTGCAACCCCGCGATCGGCGGCATCGGCAAGGGCCACCTGGTGCGCGAGATCGACGCACTCGGCGGCGTGATGGCGCGGGCGGCGGACGCGGCGGGCATCCAGTGGCGTCGGCTCAATGCGTCGAAAGGTCCGGCGGTGCGCGCGACGCGCTGCCAGGCCGACCGCAACCTCTATCGCGCGTTCGTGCGCCGCGCTGTCGAAGCCCAGCCGAACCTGACGATCTTCCAGTCGGCGGTCGATGACCTCGTCATCGAAGGCGACGCCGTGCGCGGCGCGATCACCCAGACCGGCCTGCGTTTCGACGCGCCGGCGGTGGTGCTGACCGCCGGTACGTTTCTCGCCGGGCGCATCCATATCGGCGAAGCGCAGTCCGCAGGCGGCCGCGCGGGCGATCCGCCTGCGGCGACGTTGGCCGTGCGTTTGCGCGAGCGCCCGTTCGTCGTCGACCGTCTGAAGACCGGCACGCCGCCGCGTATCGATGGTCGCACGCTCGACTACACCGCGATGACCATCCAGCCGGGTGACGATCCGCGTCCGGTGTTCTCCTTCATGGGCACGCGCGACGACCATCCGCGCCAGGTGCCGTGCTGGATCACGCACACGAGTGAGCGCACGCACGAGATCATCCGCGGCGCGCTGCACCGCTCGCCGATGTACTGCGGTCAGATCGAAGGCATCGGCCCGCGTTACTGCCCGTCGATCGAAGACAAGGTCGTGCGCTTCGCCGACAAGGCCAGCCACCAGATCTTCGTCGAGCCCGAAGGCCTCGATGTCGCCGAGATCTATCCCAACGGCATCTCGACTTCGCTGCCGTTCGACGTGCAGCTCGCGCTCGTGCGCAGCATCGTCGGCTTCGAAAACGCGCACATCACCCGCGCCGGCTACGCGATCGAGTACGACTTCTTCGATCCGCGCGGGCTCAAGAACACGCTCGAGACGCGCGCCGTCGCCGGGCTGTATTTCGCCGGCCAGATCAACGGCACCACCGGTTACGAGGAAGCCGCCGCGCAGGGCCTGCTCGCCGGCGTCAACGCCGCGCGCCAAGTGCGCGGTCTGGATGCCTGGAGTCCGCGTCGCGACCAGGCCTACATCGGCGTGCTGGTCGACGATCTGATCACGCACGGCACCAAGGAGCCCTACCGCATGTTCACCAGTCGCGCCGAGTACCGGCTGCAGCTGCGCGAGGACAATGCGGACCTGCGCCTGACCGAAGCGGGTCGCAGTCTCGGCCTCGTCGACGACGCGCGCTGGGCACGTTTCGAGTCCAAGCGCGAAGGGGTTGAACGCGAGACCGCACGTCTGCGCGGCCTGTGGGCGTCGCCGCGGAACACGATCGGCCACGATGTCGTCGCGACGCTGGGAATCGAACTGCGCCGGGAGAGCAACGGGATCGACCTGCTGCGTCGCCCCGAACTCGGCTACGCGGATCTGATGCGTGTGCCCGCGATCGGTCCGGGTGTCGAGGCAGCCGACGTCGCCGAGCAGGTCGAGATCGAAGCCAAGTACTCGGGTTACCTCGATCGACAGCGCGTCGAGATCGAACGCCAGCAGCGCCAGGAAACCACAGCGATCGCCGAGAGTTTCGACTATGCGCAGGTGCGTGGCCTGTCAGCCGAACTCGCGCAGAAGCTCGTGCAGGTGCGACCGCTCACCGTCGGTCAGGCGCAGCGCATTCCCGGCATGACGCCGGCCGCGATCTCGCTGCTGCTGGTGCATCTCGAGCGCGCGCGGCGCACGCACGCAGCCTGAACAGACGTCGCGGCACGGCCGTGTGTGGTTGCACCACGATGCACGGGTTTCAGACAGACAACCGCGCGCCGACGCCGTATTCGCAGCTGCCGATCATCCGACGTTCCGCAGGTCTGTGGTCTGGTGCGGACTTCGATCAAGCAGGACGACAGGAATGACGAAGAGACCTGTACTCGTGGGCGCGTGCATCGCCGCCATCACCGGCATCGCGTACTGGGCGGCCGTGTCCGGGATGACGGGCGGTGGCGAGCCCTGGGACGCCGCCGCGTACTGGACGCTGGTCTATCCGGGCGCGCTGCTGCTGTCTGCCATCCTCGGATTCGCGATGCCGGTACGCGCCTGGCTCTGGGGTCCGATCGTGGTTCTCGCCCAAGTGCCGGTCGTGATCGCCGTGGCAGGCGCTGGGCCGTTGCTGCTCGCAGGCGTGCTCTATGCGGCGGTGCTGTCGATTCCGGCTGCAGTGATCTCGGGTGTCGCCGGATGGATCCGGCGCCGCATGCGTGGCGTGGCGCCTCACTGATACAACGCGCGCCTCTGCTGCCGATGCTCAGGCGCCACGCAACGCTGGCGATCTGACGCCTTCCGTGCGTGGTGCTGGCATTACGCGCGTGCGCATCGGCAGTCCGAACAGCGGGCGCAGCCAGCGGATGCGCCGGATCAGCAGTTCGTGGATCAGCAGGCAGCCGGCCACGGTGATCGCCAGCACGAGCAGCGGTTCCCACAACGCACCGAGGCGCAGCGGAATCAGCCAGTACGCGGCGAGCACGATCAGGCTCTGGTGCAGGATGTACCAGGGATACACCGCTTCGCTGGCATAGCGCAGACCCGGCCACGCCCGGTTCAACAGGCGGGCGCTCCAGGCCAGCAGTGCGAGCAGCGCCGTCCACCAGTAGATCGCGTGTGCCACGGTCGACAGGAAATCCCAGGCCGCCAGCGGCATGAGCCGCAGGAACGGCTCGGACGACACCAGGCCGGCGTCGATCAGCCGTCCGAGCGCGCGCAGGCCGATGTGGACACCACCGCCCAGCAGCGCATACGTCGTCAGCGTCCAGCGTCGTGCCACCAGTGCGTCCCACATGGGCGCCTGCCGGGCGATCAGGAGCCCGAATGCGAACGCGGCCCCATAGTGCGCATGATTGAACCAGTCGCCGATCAGTGCATGCGTGGATTCGAAGCGCGGCGCCAGCACGACCATGGCGAACAGCATCCACAGCGGCGGCACCGTCCACAGCAGCCAGCGACCCCGCGTGGTCAACCAATCAGCGCCACGCGCACCGCCCACCACGCGCAACACCGGCAGGGCCAACAGCGCGAGCAGCGTGTAGACCCACAGATACGGCAGATACCAGAGATGGTTCCAGGTGAAGCCGTACTCGGCGCCGGTGAACGTGCCGGCCGGCCACGGCCGCAGCTGCAGGTAACGCAGCAGGAAAGTGCCGAAGCCGGCGTCATACGTCCCGAGCATCCGCGCCTCGCACCAGGCCTGTAGCGGCACGATGGCGACGGTGCCGAACGCCAGCGGCAACAACAGGCGCCAGCTGCGATTGCCGATCAGGCGCGCCGGTGACTTCCGCGCCAGCACCAGCCCCAGCGCGATGCCCGACAGCAGGAACAGCAGCGACATCCGCCAGCGGTTGATCAGCACCATCGGCCACTCGACCCAGCCGAGCAATGTCGGGCTCTTGATGTGGAAGCCCCAGTCGACCACGTAGACCATACCCACGTGATAGAGGATCAGCAGGGCGAGGGCGATCACGCGCAGCGTGTCGATGTCGTGGCGTCGGTTCATGGGAACAGGCAGTGCTGAAGAAGCCATCACGGTGCCGGGCCAGGTCGCGACGCACTGCGGGGAAGGGCTTCGCGGCGCGGTTCCGGGGACGAACCGCGGGCCCGCAGGGACGAACGGAACGGCTCGGTTCGTGGGCGCTGCCTAGAATGCGTGGATGTCCGAACATCCCGCGATACCGCGCACCGGCGCCGAGCGCTATCTCACCATCCGCCGACCGGTCGAGGTCGGCTACTGGCTCCTCACCTACCTGCTGTCCGGGCTGGGCAACAGCGTGACCACCTGGATGGACGTCGAGCGCCTCGGCCTGGACTACGCCGCGTGGCAAATAGCGAGCTGGGAAGGCAGCAGTGCCATCGCGCTGCTGATGCTGGTGCCGGCGATGGTGTGGTTCACCGCGCGCTGGCCGGTGCATCTGGACAACTGGCGGCAGCGCCTGCCGCTGTACGCGGTGGCGAGCGTCGTCTGGTCAATGCTGCACGTCGGACTGATGGTGGCCATCCGCAAGCTGGTCTACGCATGGCACGGCGGCAGCTATGTCTTCGGCGATGCCTTCGTCTACGAGTACCTGAAGGATGCGCGCACCTTTCTCGGCACCGTCGTAGTGCTGCATGGCTATCGCCTGCTGGTGCGTCGCCTGCAGGGCGAAGCCTCGCTGCTGGCGGCGCCCGATGACGACAGCGCGCCGGTGGAGCCGGTCGAACGACCCTCGCGCTTTCTGGTGCGCAAGCTCGGGCGCGAATTCCTAGTGGCCGCCGATGACATCGAATGGGTGCAGGCCGCGGGCAACTACGCCAACCTGCACGTGCGCGGCAAGGTCTATCCGCTGCGCAGCACGCTGACCGAACTCGAATCCCGCCTGGACGCCGCGCGGTTCCTGCGCGTGCACCGCAGTCATCTGGTCAACGTCGACCGGATCGCCTCGATCGAACCGCTCGACAGCGGCGATGCGCGCATCCATCTGCACGACGGCGCCGTCGTGCCCTGCAGCCGGCGTCATCGTGAACCGCTGCGTCTGGCAATGGCGCGCTAGAGACGATCAGTCCAGCGGATGCGCGTCGACGTCCTCGTGCAGGATGCGGCGCAGTTCGAGGATCGCGGGCGCGGTCTCCTGCACGCTGTGGCCGGAGACTATTACCTTTTCCGACACCGCGTCGTCGAGGTGCGCGCTGGCGTAGGGCACGAGGCCGTCGTTCGACTGTGCGAGCGGGACCGCGGGATCGCGCTGGGCGATGATCGTGTGCAGCGTCACGCCCGGCGCGCGCGGCAGATCGGCGGCTGCGCGCACAAAAGGATCGCTGGCGCTGAGGTTGTCGATGCTGTTGGGAATGCGGCCGGTGCTGCCGTCGGGTGTCTGCGCACTGCCGGCGAGCGTTTGCAGCACATCATCGAAGTTCTCCAGAAATGTCAGAGGCAGGCGCACGAGGCGTGAGATCCAGCGACCGGCGCGCGTGCCGGCGATGTCGGTGCCGTGATGCGGCGCGGCGATGAAGACCGCGCGTTCGATCTGCGGCATCGGCTCGAAGCGCAGGAACGGCGACAGCCGACGTCGCACGCGGCGCAGATCGCCAGGCGCGATCTCGCGGTCCGCCATCACCGCGTCCCACAGCGCATCGCCCGACGACGACACCATCAGCCGCGCAATCACCCCGCCCATGCTGTGGCCGACGACGACCATGTCCTGCGAAGCGCGTGCGCGGCGGTCGGGATCGAAGTGCGTGAGCGCGTCGTCGACCGTGCGGCGGATCTGCGCATGGTTGAGCGCGATCGGCATGTTGGTCGGGTAGTAGATCTGCCAGATCTGGAAGTTCTGCCGCAGCGTCTCGTCGCCCAGCACTTCATTGGCGACATTGACCCAGGCTTCGGGACTGCTCGCCAGCCCGTGCAGCATCAGCAGGATCCGGCGGTCGGGATCGTAGGGCTGCATCATGTACAGATGCGGCCGGTCGATGCCGTGGTCACGGCCGAACAGCGTGCGCAGCGACTGCGTGGCGAAGCCGGAACGCGCGAGCCACAGGCCGTAACCGGCGGTGAAGTTCGCCGCTAGCGGCACCTGCTGACCATGCATCTGCGCGACGCTGTCGACATAGGGATCGTGCACGCTCAACGCGACGTCGCGCGTGGCCAGCAGCTGCGCGAGATCGTTCGCGGGAAAGCGCAGCAGCACGGTCAGCGCCGGCGAGGGCATTTCGCTGTAGTCGCGACGCTGCGGGCGCTGGCGACGGTGCGGCGTGTCCGCGGCGTCGTCCGTATCGGGCACGACGATCGTCGTCACCGGATCGGGCTGCATCACCGCGACGAGTTCGGCGCCGAACCCGTCGCGCCGGTACACGCTGCGCAGGCCTGCGAACTGGAGCGACGAGGCCGGAATGAGTTCTTCCGGCAAGTCCACACCGTCGGGCAGGCGCACGCCTTCGAGCGTGGTGCGGATGGTCCAGCCGGCATGCTGCAGCGCGTCGCCCTCGGCGCCGGGCGCGCCGGCGTAGCGGGCAAACAGCGCCGTCGCTGCCTCCTGCGTGGCGAGGTTGTAGTAGTCGCGCACCTGCGTCTGCCGGTCTTCGAAGGCGCGCTCGCCAGGCGTGCGCGCGCTGAAGAACAGATAGGCGTACGCATGACGCGCGACTTCGAACCAGGCATCGAGCTGTGCGTCGGACGCAGGCGCTTCGCCTTTGGGCGCGAGCGACAGGGCGCGCTGCATCCACAGCTCGGTCAGCGCCGCCATGCGGCGTTCGTCATTGATGTCTTTGACGTCGGTCAGCGCTTCCAGGCAGTCGTTCTGGGGACGTCCGCAGGCGCGATCGTCGACGCCGACCACGCGCAGCATCTCGCGTGTCGCGGCGCTGGGTTCGCCGGTGGTGAGAATGTCACCGCGCTTGATCGCGATGTACGCGCCCGGCGGGATCGATTTCACGTCGACCATCGCGAGTGAACAGCCAGCCAGCGACAACACGAGCATCAGACTCGTCGCGCTGCGGATCCATCGCGGTGCGTTGTGGGACGTCATCGGGTCTCGGCCTCCGGAATGCCGGGCACGCCGCGTCGGATCGCACGGGAGAAATCGGGGTCGCGATCCGCGGCGCGCGCCCGGTCGGTGATGCGTCCCGCCGCTTCCAGCTGGTTGAACGAGCCCTGGCCGGCGAGTCCGCCGTGCGCATGCGCGTACTGCGCGAAGTAACCCGACAGCAGCAGGCGGATGTCGAGCGGCAGGCCCGGCGCGATGTGGCGGGCGATATCGAAGACGATCGTCGTGCAGTTGCTGGTCACCGTGTCGTAGAAGCGCGGCGCCTGCTGCAGCGTGCCGGCCTCGTCGACGTAGGCCAGGAACAGCGTGCGCAACTGTTCGCGCGGAATCGCCAGCCGGTACAGATAGACATCCTCGTCGCGCACATTGCTGCGCACCCGCACGATGTCGCGTTCGTCGGCCGCGATCAGCACCGCCTCGAACTGCTTGAAGAAGCCACCGATCGCGGAGAACGACTCGTGGCGTTCCTTGCGGATTTCCAGCGAGAACACCACGCGGCTGCCGTCGTCGAAGCCGAATGACACCAGGGTGTGCGCGATCGCCGGGCCCATCCAGTACGACATCACCAGATCGGCGGAGGCCAGTCCGTCGAGATCGTAGGTGCGCGTCTCCCAGCGCGGCGCCGGATCGCCGTCGCGGGTCCAGTCGAAGTTGCGGACGTTGTGCAGGGTCACGCGGTTGCCGTCGACGTCGGCATCGAGCAGGCGCGCGACGTCGTCCGCCCAATCGCGGTCGTGCAGCGGCAGCACCGTCTGCCACCAGCCGAGCAGCGCGAGCGCGGCGACCAGGCTGGCGCCGATCACGCGACGGCGTCGGGATGGGGTCATGCGGCCTGCCACTGCCAGCAGCGTCGCGGCACCGAGCGAGCTCCACGGCACCAGCCACAACCAGCGCAGCGGCGCCTGGTACCACATCGCGCCGATGCCCCACAGCACGCACACAACGGCGGCGACACACAGCAGCACGCGCAGCGCCCAGCGCCACGGCGAGCGCGGCGTCGCCATCAGGGCACGCCGCCCGGCCGGGGCAGCGCGATGTGACGCAGTGATGTGCAGGGGCGATGTGTCGGCATGTGGCGATTGTGGTGCAGGACGGCATCGTCCCGGTAGCAGCGCCCATCACCTGGCACGCGGTAAAACGGCAGCAACGCTGTCGACCGGATCCCCGCATGCCCAGGAAGAAGACCCTCAAGCTGGCGACGTTCAACGTCAACGGCATCGGCACGCGCCTGCCGAACCTGCTCGCCTGGCTGGCGCACGAGGCGCCCGACATCGTCGCGCTGCAGGAACTCAAGGCGACCGACGAGGCGTTCCCGGCCGCCGAGATCGAAGCCGCCGGCTACGGCGCCATCTGGCACGGGCAACGCGCCTGGAACGGCGTCGCGTTGCTCGGGCGCGGCGTGGAACCGGTGGAAAGCCGGCGCGGCCTGCCGGGCGATCCGGACGACGCGCAGAGCCGCTACATCGAGGCTGCAGTGCACGGCATCATCGTCGGTGCGCTGTACCTGCCCAACGGAAATCCGCAGCCGGGGCCGAAGTTCGACTACAAACTGGCGTGGATGCGGCGCCTGCAGCGGCATGCGAAATCCCTGGTCGATCTGGAACATCCGGCCGCCCTCGTCGGCGACTTCAATGTCATTCCCACCGACAACGACGTCTACGACGCGAAGGCCTGGAAGAAGGATGCGTTGATCCAGCCCGGGGTCCGCGAGGCGTACTTCGAACTGTTGAAGCAGGGGTGGACCGACGCCCTGGCCGAGGTCTTCGGCGACGAACAGGTCTTCACCTTCTGGGACCACTTCCGCCAGCACGCCGAGCGCGATCGCGGATTGCGCATCGATCACCTGCTGCTCAATCCCGTGCTGGCGTCGCGGCTCGAATCGGTCGGCGTGGACCGCTGGGTGCGGCTGGAGCCGCGTGCCAGCGATCACGCGCCGACCTGGGTGGAGCTGCGCGTCAGCTAGTGCTACGCGTTGGCGCGTTGCTCAGCCGCCCCTGGCGCGGGCGAACGCGTCAGCCAGTGCGTTGTTGCTCGGCGCGGCCGCGGTCTGCGGCTTGCCTGCAGGGCGTCCGCCACGCGGACCGCCGGGACCACGCGATGCAGTGCGATCCTCGCGCGACTCACGTGCCGGCTTCTCGCCCGGCACATCATCGAGACGGCGCGTCAGCGCGATGCGCTTGCGCGCGACATCGACCTCCAGCACTTTGACCTTGACGATGTCGCCGGCCTTGACCACATCGCGCGGATCCTTGACGAAGGTGTCCGACAGCGCCGAGATGTGCACGAGGCCGTCCTGGTGCACGCCGATGTCAACGAACGCGCCGAACGCGGCGACATTGCTGACCACGCCTTCGAGAATCATGCCGACCTGCAGGTCCTTGATGTCCTCGACACCGTCGGCGAACACCGCGGCCTTGAACTCAGGACGCGGATCGCGGCCCGGCTTCTCGAGTTCTTTCAGGATGTCGCGTACGGTCGGCAGGCCGAACTTTTCGTCGGTGAACTGTTCCGCCTTGAGCCCGCGTACGAACGCGCCATCACCGATGATCTGCTTCACGTCGCGGCCGCTGCTGCCCGCGATGCGCTCGACCACCGGATAGGCTTCGGGATGCACCGAGGACGCATCGAGCGGCTCGTCGCCGTCGGCGATGCGCAGGAAGCCCGCGCACTGCTCGAAGGTCTTCTCGCCCAGACGCGGCACCTTGAGCAGATCCTTGCGGCGCTTGAACGGGCCGTTCGCGTCGCGGTGCATGACGATGTTCTCGGCCACACCACTCGACAGGCCGGCGACGCGCGCGAGCAGCGCGCCCGATGCCGTGTTGACGTGCACGCCGACCGCATTGACGCAGTCCTCGACGCGCGCATCCAGCGCACGCGCCAGACGGTACTGGTCGACATCGTGCTGGTACTGGCCGACGCCGATCGCTTTCGGCTCGATCTTGACCAGTTCGGCCAGCGGATCCTGCAGACGCCGCGCGATCGACACCGCGCCGCGGATCGACACGTCGAGGTTCGGGAATTCCTTCGCCGCCGTTTCCGACGCCGAATACACCGACGCCCCGGCCTCGCTGACGACGATCTTCTGCAGCTTGAGGTCCGGTGCGAGCTTGATGACATCGGCGGCAAGGCGGTCGGTCTCGCGCGAGGCGGTGCCGTTGCCGATCGCGATCAGCTGCACGCCGTGTTCGGCGCACAGCTTGCGCAGCGTGTGGACCGACTGGTCCCACTGCTTGCGCGGTTCGTGCGGATAGATCGTGTCCGTCGCGACGAGCTTGCCGGTCGCATCGACCACCGCGATCTTGCAGCCGGTGCGGATGCCCGGATCGAGACCGAGCACGGTCTTCGGGCCGGCGGGCGCGGCCAGCAGCAGGTCTTTCAGGTTGTCGCCGAACACGTTGATCGCTTCGGCTTCGGCCTTCTCGCGGGCCTTGCCGAACAGATCGATCATCAGATGCAGATGGATCTTCGCACGCCACGCGAGGCGACATGCGTTGAGCAGCCAGGCGTCGGCGGCGCGCGACTGCGCGGCGATGCCGGCATGCAGTGCGATGCGGGCTTCGGCGTAGGCATTGCCCTGTTCGGGATCGGTGCCGGGCTCGAGTTCCAGGGTCAGGAACTCTTCGCGGCGGCCGCGGAACAGCGCGAGCAGACGGTGCGAGGGAATCTTCGCCAGCGGTTCGGCATGGTCGAAGTAGTCGCGGAACTTTTCGCCCGCGGTTTCCTTGCCGGTTGCGACCTTGGCGCGGATCACGCCATTCGCGTCCAGCCAGTGGCGCAGCTCGCCGAGCAGCGTCGCGTCCTCGCCCCAGCGCTCAATTAGGATCGCGCGTGCGCCTTCGAGCGCGGCCTTCGCATCGGCGACACCCTTGTCGGCGTCGACGAAGCCGGCAGCGAAGGCCTCGGGCACCAATGTGGAATCGGCCAGCAGGCCGTCAGCCAGCGGTTCCAGTCCGGCCTCGCGGGCGATCTGCGCGCGCGTGCGGCGCTTCTGCTTGTAGGGGAGATACAGATCTTCGAGGCGCGCCTTGCTGTCGGCGGCTTCGATGTCGGCGCGCAGTTCCGGCGTCAATTTGCCCTGTTCGTCGATGCTGGAGAGGATCGCCGCGCGGCGGTCTTCGAGCTCGCGCAAGTAGGACAGGCGCACTTCGAGATCGCGCAGCTGGGTGTCGTCGAGTCCGCCGGTGACTTCCTTGCGATAGCGCGCGATGAACGGCACGGTTGCGCCTTCGTCGAGCAGCGCGATCGCGGCGATCGCCTGCGCGGGCTGGGCGCCAATCTCGGCGGCGATGGTGTCGGCGATTCGACGGGCGAGGGCGGCATCAGGCTTGGACATCGGTTCCACATCGGGTCGCGGCAGCAGCGCCGCGCGGCGATTGTGGCAACCCGGTCCTGTTGGCGGTACCCGTTGACAAGCGGGTCCAGTCAGCGTGCGACTCAGTCGCGCCGCCGGCGCCACGGCAGCGGAATCTGGAACAGCATCAGCGCGATCCACGCCAGGCGACTGGAGCCGCTTTCACGCGTGTCCGGCGGCGGCGCGTCCGCTTCGGGATCGTCCTCGGCGCCGAGCTGGAATTCGCCGGCATCGAGGCGCCGGATGAGGTCCTGCGCCTGCTCGAACTGGTCGTCCCGCACGTGCAGCTTCACGCCGCCGATCGCCAGCCGCCATTCCCAGTTCGCCAGCGCCATGTTGGCGTCGCCCAGATGCACGTCGATGCCCTCGGCCTGCAGCAGACCGCAGGCGATCTGCGCTTCGATCGGGTCTGCATAGCGGGCGACGATGACGCTCATGGCCGAGTGTGTGGACGCGCGTACATGCGTGGGAGGGTAACCTTGCGCACTGAATCCGACGCTCACGTGGAGCCTGGCGCATGTCTGCTTTCGATCGTCCCGCACGCCTCTCGCGCCTGCGCAACGTACTCGCGGTGTCGACCGCTGCACTGCTGCTCGCGGCCTGCGGCAGCGATGCGCCCGAGCAGGCGGCCGCGCGCACTGCGACCACCGATGTCACCGCGCCCAGCGAGGTCATCGACTGGGCGTTGCCGGAGACCGGCGCCGGTTCGGCATCCCCCGATCTCGTCGCAGGACCCGACGGCGTCCTGATGCTGAGCTGGGTGAACTCGCGCGAAGGTCGCCGCCACGTGTTCCAGTTCTCGCGCTTCGATCCCGCGCAGCAACGCTGGCGCAATGCGCCGACGACGATCGCGATCGGCAACCGCATGTTCGTCAACTGGGCCGACACGCCGCACGTGCAGGCCACCGCCGACGGCGCGCTGTGGGCGCACTGGCTGCAGAAGAACGGCGAGGCGCCGTATGCCTACGACGTCGCGCTGGTGCGTTCGCGCGATGGCGGCGCGAACTGGGGCGCCTACACCGTGCCGCACGACGACGGCACCCAGACCGAGCACGGCTTCGTGTCGATGTGGCCGCAAGGCAACGGCATCGGCATCGCCTGGCTGGATGGTCGCAACACCGTCGGCGCCAGTCACGAAGGCCACGACTCGCCGGAGGGGCATGCCTCACCCGGCGAGGGCCGGCCGATGACGCTGCGTGCCGCGAATTTCGACGGGACGCTGGGCAAGACCGGCGAGGTGGAAATCGACGCCAGCGTCTGCGACTGCTGCCAGACCGCCGCGGCGGTCACTGCGCAGGGGCCGATACTCGTCTATCGCGGACGTAGCGACGGCGAGGTGCGCGACATCATGGTCACGCGCCGCGAGGGCGACGCGTGGACGACGCCGACGGCCGTGCACGCCGACAACTGGGTGATGCCGGCCTGTCCGGTCAATGGCCCGGATGTGGCTGCGGTGGACACCGGCGTGGTCGTGGGCTGGTACAGCGCGCAGACCGGTACGCCGCAGGTGCAGATCGCACGCAGCGACGATGCCGGCACGACGTTCGCGGCGCCGGTCGTGCTCGACAGCGATGCGGCGGTGCAGGGCCGCGTCGCCGTCGCACTCGATGGTCAGCAGGCGTGGGCGCTGTGGCTGCGCGAGGACGCCGCAGGTGCGCAGTCGCTGTGGCTGTCGCGCCGCAGTCCGGATCTGGGGACCGAGTACGAACGCATCGAAGTCGCACGTCCACAGGGTCGCGGTCGCGGCACCGGCTTCCCGCAGCTGCAGGTGGTGGGCGGGCAGGCCTATGTCGTCTGGACCGATGTCGTCGACGGCGCACCGACATTGCGTGGCGTGCGCGTGGTGCGGTGACGGCGCGCGCAGCCGGATTGGCGGGGCGCCAGCTGCTCGGGTGACGATCCGCGCACACGCACTCGCAACAACGCTGAACGCGGGTTGGTCGCATGGGGATCATCGGCCAGCGTGCAAGCTGGCCGCTTCATTCTGAGCGGGTGCCCCGTGGTCAAAACGTCAGTTTCCCGGCCGGTGTTCTCGCCGGATGCAGGTCTGTCAGCCGTCGTGCGGCGCTGGCTGATGCAGAACCCTTGTCTCCCGCGTCCCGGCTCGGGCGCAACGCGCGAGCGCTGGGCCACGCTTGCGGCGATCGCCGCCGAGGATGTCTGCGCCGTCAAAGTGCTCGAAGCGCACTACGACGCGCAGGCGATTCTGGCCGAGCTCGCGCCTGATCACGTGATCGACGACGGTTCGGTGTACGCGGTCTGGGCCGCTGAGCCGCCCGATGCGCGCCTCGAGTTCTCGCCTGGTGCGGACGGCATCGGCACGCTGACGGGGCGCAAGGCCTGGTGCTCGGGGATCGATCTGGTGGACGCGGCGCTGGTCACCGCACATGTCGGCGATGACCGGGTGCTGGTGCGCGTGCGCCGAGATGCGCCGGGTCTGGAGCCGGTCGACGGCCAGTGGCAGGCGGTGGGCATGGCACGCGTGCAGAGCGGCCCTGTGCACTTCCGCAGCGTGAAGGCGGAGCAGATCGGCGCGCCAGGTGCGTACCTCGCGCGTCCGGGGTTTTTCCATGGCGGCGGTGGCATCGCCGCGTGCTGGTTCGGCGCGGCCGCGGCAATCGCCGAGACGCTCCGCGTACAACCGCGCGCTGCGCGTAATCCACATGCGCTGGCGCATCTGGGCGCGATCGACATGACGCTTTCGGCGGCCGCCAGTCTGCTGCGCGATACCGCCGCGCTGATCGACAGTGCACCCCGCCAGGCGCACGCGACCGACGTGACACGGGTGCGCAGTGTGATGGAACGCGCGGCGACAGAAGTCATCGACCGCGTGGGACGCGCGCTGGGGCCCGGACCGCTGTGCGAGGACGGCGCGCACGCGAGACGTTGCGCCGACCTCACGACGTTCCTGCGGCAGAGTCACGCCGAGCGCGACTGGGCCGAGCTGGGCGAGATGGCACAGGCGCGGGACACCCCATGGCACCTGTGAGCGCACTCGATTGCGAGCCGCAGACACCGCGCATCCACGGCGACGGCACGCCGGAGTGGGCATGGCGCACATCCGCCTGGCTGCAGGCGCTGCCGACAGTGTCCGCGGAGGCATGGCTGGCCGACGCATCGCGTCTCGTCGTGGTGTCGCCACATCCCGACGACGAAGTCCTGGGCTGCGGTGGTCTGATCGCAACCGCACGCACGTCCGGAATACCGGTGCGCGTGGTCTCGGTGACCGATGGCGAGGCTTGCTATCCCGATTCCCCCGTGTGGCCCCAAGCGCATCTGCGCGCGGCGCGCCGGCAGGAATTGGAACGTGCACTGGCGGTTCTGGGCGTCGATCCGTCGGAGATCGACACGCTGAATCTGGGGGATGGGCGGGTATGCGAGCGCGAGCAGGCGCTGGCCCGCCTGTTGCCCCCCCTGTTGAGCGCCGGCGATCGCGTTCTGACGACCTGGCGCGACGATGGCCATCCAGACCATGAAGCCACGGCACGTGCAGTCGACCAGGCTGCCGCGCAAACCGGCGCGAGGGTCGAGCAGTTTCCGGTGTGGGCCTGGCACTGGCTTTCGCCCGGGGCCGCGTCGGCCCCGCTTTCCGGCGCGCGGCGTTGCATGCTGTCGCCCTCGGCCCGCCAAGCCAAGGCGGCTGCGCTTGCGTGTTTCGTCTCGCAACTGCAGCGCGATGCGCCGGGCATGCCTGCACCGATCTTGCCGCCTCACGT
This sequence comes from Luteimonas sp., assembly GCA_045810015.1. Classification (GTDB taxonomy): domain Bacteria; phylum Pseudomonadota; class Gammaproteobacteria; order Xanthomonadales; family Xanthomonadaceae; genus Luteimonas. The sequence continues at coordinate 27,314 of JBJMWR010000016.1, read as the reverse complement.
TCTCGAACGTTTCGATCGCGATTTCGAAGTGGTGTTGCCATGACAGCCGCGACACCCGGCGACTACTTCGATGCGATCTACACCGAGGATGATCCCTTCGGATACCGGGACCGATGGTACGAGGCGCGCAAGCGCGCGCTGCTGCTCGCCAGCCTGCCTGCGCGCCATTTCCCCCGCATCTGGGAGATCGGATGTTCGAACGGCGAACTCAGCGCCGGGCTGGCTGCGCGTTGCGATCATCTGCTGGCGACCGATCTCAACGCGCGCGCGGTCGCGCTCGCGAAGGTGCGCACGCAGGATCTGGCGCATGTAGAAGTCCGTCAGGCGGCGCATCCGGCGCAATGGCCCACGGGGTCCTACGATCTGATCGTGTTCAGCGAGGTCGGCTACTACCTCGACGCGCACGTCTTGCAGACGATGGCGCGGCGTCTTTCATCGAGTCTGGGGGCGGACGGCGTGCTGGTGGCCTGCCATTGGCTCACGCCTTTCGCGCAGGCGCCGTTGTCCGGACGCGACGTGCATCGTGTGTTGCACCGCGAACTCGGTCTGCACCGGCTGTTCGGCTACAGCGATCGCGACGTGCGGTTGGACGGATGGGGGCGACGTCGTGACTCCGTCGCCCAACGGGCCGGACTGCGGTGATCGGCGTCGTCATTCCCGCACACGACGAAGCGGCCTGCATCGCGCAGTGCCTGGCGTCGGTGCAACTGGCGGCGCGCCACCCCGCGCTCGATGGGGAGACCGTGGTGATCGTGGTCGCGCTGGATCGCTGCAGCGACGGCACTGCCGACATCGTCGCCGCGCATGGCGTGGACAGCGTGGTGCTGCACGATGGCAACGTTGGACGTGCACGCGCAGCCGGCGCGGCGGCAGTCATCGCACGCGGCGCGCGCTGGGTCGCCTGCACCGATGCGGATTCCCGCGTACCGCAGGACTGGTTGGCCTGCCAGGTCGCGTGCGGGGCCGATGCGTTCTGCGGCATCGTCAGCGTCGACGACTGGCTCGATTACGACGAAATCGTGCAGACCTGTTTCGGCACGGCGGAAGCGCAGCACGACGGGCATCCCCACGTGCACGGCGCCAACATGGGTTTCAGCGCCGCAATGTATCTGCGCTGCGGCGGCTTTCCACCGCTGGAAGCGCACGAGGATGTCGCGATTGTCGATGCCCTGCATCGCGCTGGCGCACGCATTGCGCGCCGCGCGACGCCGGTCGTGTTTACCAGCGCCCGTCGCGTGGCACGCGCGCAGGGTGGATTCGCCGATTATCTGCTGGCATTGGAGGCCCGCACGCGCGCGCTTGCGGGGCCGCTGTTCGCGACTCCGGGTGGACCGTTGCTGCCCGCCCTGGAACACGGGATCGAGACGCGCACCGTCTGACGTTGTCTGCCCGGCAGCTGGAAATTCGCGCCGCCGTCCTGCATGCGATGGTGCCCGTCCGGCCCCGCGTTGCGCGCGCGACAGGTCCCGGCGGTGCCATATGTGCGCTGTACCGCACAGGGCGGATTTTCGAGCCGATAAAGCGGCTTATTCACGCGTGAGCGATGCGGCGCGGCGGAAGATCGCGGCACATCTTCGTGGAGACCGGAATGCGCACTTATACGCTCCAATACGACATGGGCCTGCGATTCTGGGTGCTGACCGATACGCAAGGGCAAACGGTGGCGACCTACCTCAGCCGCTCCAATGCCTTGCGCGACGAGACCATTCGCGGCCTGGTCGAACGTGGTTGCATCCTGCGGGTCAGGAATGCGGACGGTACCTACCAGCCCGCCGATTCGCGCGCTACGGCAGCCAATACCCGGATGCCTGCGGCGACGATCCCGTTCAAGGCTGCCGTCGCCGCCTGATCCGTCGCGCGGCGATCTGCCCGCGACGCACTGCATCCCGATATCTGTCGCGGCCGCCGATCCGGGCGGCCGTTTCGTTTCCAGCGTCAGGTTCGCGACGCAGGCAGGCCTGATGCCTCAGGTGGCGTGACGTCGTTTGCAGATCACGCCAGCGTGCGCACCGTCTTCTCGCGATCCCACTGTCGCGTCTTCGCGGCGCCGACGAAACCTTTGGCATCGGCCGCATCGAGCACGCCCGCGTCCTTGGTGACGCCGCCTGCCTTGAGCACGGCCTGCGCACCGGCATCGGCAGCGATGGCCTTCAGATGGCCGTAGGCATCACGCACCCAGTCGACCGCAGCGGCTTCGCGTGCGAGCTGCTTGCCGGCGTCGGTCGACAGCACCAGCGCCACCGCGTCGAACACGGTCGATGGCGTCCCGGCAAGCTGACCGTCGGCGGGCAGACGCTTGCCGTCGGACAGTGTCGCGCCGCCCAGTTTGGGCGCGACGATCTTGACCATCGCGCCCGCGGCTTCGGCTGCCTTGCGCAGCGCCTGCACGGTCGCCGCATCGGAGCCGTCGTGCACCAGGATGCCGACGCAGCGCCCCTGCAGCGTGTCGCGCATGCGGTCGATGATCCGCAAAGCGGGCGAGAGTGCCATGTCCTGCGGCAGCACGCGTGCATCGGGTGCAGGCGGCAGATCGTCCATGCCGAGGCCATCGGCCACGCGCTTCGCCAGGGCTGGATCGACATGTCGCAGATGCCCGACGACGGCCTCGCGTACATGGGCGGTCTCGACCTTCGACAGCTCGAACACCAGTGCGCTCGCCATGTGTGCCTGTTCGATCGCGCTCTGACTGCGGAAGAACATGCGCGCCTGACTGTAGTGGTCGGCGAAGCTTTCCGGCCGCACGCGACCCTTCGCGCCGTCGTCGACGGTTGCATGGTGGCGATAGCCGGCCTCCCGCGAGGCACGCGGGCTGTCGGCCTGCAACGAACTCGGTTCGTAGTTCACGCGGCCCTTGGGCACCTGCATCTGCATGTGACCATCGCGCTGGTTGTTGGCGAACGGACACTTCGGCGCATTGATCGGAATCTGGTGGAAGTTCGGTCCACCCAGACGCGAAAGCTGCGTGTCCAGGTAAGAGAACAGCCGGCCCTGCAGCAGCGGGTCGTTGCTGAAGTCGATACCGGGGACGATATTGGCCGGGCAGTAAGCGACCTGTTCCGTCTCGGCGAAGAAGTTGTCCGGCCAGCGGTCCAAGGTCATTCGACCGATCACCTGCAGCGGCACGAGCTCTTCGGGTACCAGTTTCGTCGGATCGAGGTGATCGAACGGAAACGCATCCGCGTCCGCTTCGGTGAACAGCTGGACGGCAAGATCCCACGCCGGGAAGTCGCCTGCCTGGATGGCTTCGAAGAGATCGCGACGATGGAAATCGTTGTCGGCGGCCTGCAGCTTCAGCGCTTCGTCCCACACCGTCGACTGGATCCCCAGCGTGGGCCGCCAATGGAACTTCACGAACGTGCTGTTGCCGTCCGCGTCGAGCAGGCGGAAGGAATGCACGCCGAAGCCCTCGATCGTGCGCAGCGAACGCGGAATCGTTCGGTCGCTCATCGCCCACATGATCATGTGCATGGTTTCGGGCGTGAGCGAGACGAAATCCCAGAACGTGTCGTGTGCACTGGCCGCCTGCGGAAACGCGCGGTCGGGCTCCATCTTCACCGAATGCACGACGTCCGGAAATTTCATCGCATCCTGGATGAAGAACACCGGGATGTTGTTGCCCACCAGATCCCAGTTGCCGTCCTGCGTGTAGAACTTCACGGCGAAGCCGCGTACGTCGCGCGGCGTGTCCACCGAACCCGCACCGCCGGCGACGGTCGAGAAACGGGTGAACACCGGCGTTTTCGCGCCGACCTCGGTTAGCAGGCGCGCGGTGGTGTACTGCGCCAGCGACTGCGTGAGTTCGAATGTGCCGTGTGCGGCGCTGCCGCGCGCATGGACGATGCGCTCGGGAATGCGTTCGTGGTCGAAGTGGGTGATCTTCTCGCGGAGAATGAAATCCTCCAGCAGCGCCGGACCGCGCGGGCCTCCGCTCTTGAGCGAGTTCTGGTTGTCCGCGACCGGGATGCCCTGATTGGTCGTCAGTTGCGGATGCGTCCCGCCGGCCTGCTGCTGCAGTTCATCGCCGTCGCCGCGGACGTCGGCGGGGTCGCGCTTCGGTGTACGACCGGACGCAGACGGTTTGCGGGACGTGACGGGGGCTGGCGTCTTGCTGGCCATGGGCAGGGCTCCGGGGAAAGAGCGCGCAGACTGGGCGCGCTGTCGTGACCGGCGTGTGCAGTCCGCGTATTCCGTTTCGATGACGGGCGCGCGACGCGCCACGGGGATAATCGGCGAATGGAATCCGATTCTTCGAAAACCGCCCCCCCACCTGGCGCCCACGCCATCTCCGATTGCGTGCGCGTACGCGGGGCGCGCGAACACAATCTCAAAGACATCGATGTCGACATCCCGCGCGATGCGCTGGTGGTGTTCACCGGCGTGTCGGGCTCGGGAAAGTCCTCGCTGGCTTTCGGCACGCTGTTCGCCGAGGCGCAGCGGCGCTATCTCGATTCGATCTCGCCCTATGCGCGTCGACTGATCGACCAGGCCGGCGTGCCGCAGGTCGATTCGATCGAAGGTCTGCCGCCGGCGGTCGCATTGCAGCAGGCACGCGGCACGCCGACCGCGCGCTCGTCGGTCGGCAGCCTGACCACGATCTCGAACTCGCTGCGCATGCTGTACTCGCGCGCCGGCGACTATCCGCGCGGGCAGGCCATCATCTATGCCGACGGCTTCTCGCCGAACACGCCGGCCGGCGCCTGCCCGACCTGTCATGGCCTCGGGCGCATCTACGACGCGACCGAAGCCTCGATGGTCCCCGACCGCTCGCTGAGCATCCGCGAGCGCGCGATCAAAGCGTGGCCCGGCGCGTGGCATGGACAGAACCAGCGCGACATCCTGACCACGCGCGGCATCGACGTCGACGTGCCGTGGTCGAAGCTCCCGAAGAAGACCCGCGACTGGATCCTGTTCACCGACGAGCAGCCGGTGGAGCCGGTGTATCCCGGTTTCGATCTGGACGAGGTCAAGAACGCACTCAAGCGCAAGACCGAACCGGCCTACATGGGTACGTTCACCAGTGCGCGCCGGCATGTGCTGCACACCTTCGCCAACACCCAGAGTCCGCAGCAGAAGAAGCGCGCCGCGCAGTATCTGGTGAGCGCATCGTGCCCGGAATGCGACGGCAAGCGGCTGCGGCGCGAGGCGCTGTCGGTGACCTTCGCCGGTCTCGACATCGCTGCGTTCTCGCAGCGTCCGCTCGATGAACTCGCCGATTTGCTGGCGCCGGCTGCGGCTGGGAAAACGCATGCGAAAGCGCACCCCGAGCAGGCGCTGGCCGCGCAGCGCATCGCGCAGGATCTGCTCGCGCGACTCAAGGTGCTGCAGGATCTTGGCCTCGGCTATCTGACCCTTGCCCGCGCGACGCCAACACTGTCCCCTGGCGAACTGCAGCGCCTGCGCCTGGGCACGCAGATCCGTTCGCAGCTGTTCGGCGTGGTCTACGTCATGGACGAACCATCCGCCGGTCTGCATCCGGCCGACACCCAGGCGCTGCTGCGCGCGCTTGACCAATTGCGGGCCGCCGGCAATTCGCTGTTCGTCGTCGAGCACGAGATCGAAGTGATCCGCCATGCGGACTGGATCGTCGATGTCGGACCGGCCGCCGGCGAGCACGGCGGGCAGGTGCTCTACAGCGGACCGCTCGCGGGTCTGTCGAAGGTCGAGGCGTCGTCGACGCGTCGTTATCTGGACGACGACGCTGCATCGATCGCGCACACCACGCGTACGCCGGACGGCTGGTTGCAGCTGCGCGGGATCCGTCGCCACAACGTGCGCGATCTCGACGTCGACATTCCGATCGGCGTGTTCACCACCGTCACGGGGGTGAGTGGTTCGGGCAAGTCATCGCTGGTCAGCCAGGCGCTGGTCGAACTGCTGGGCGCGCATCTGGGCCAGGGAAGCGGCGACGAAGACACGCCGCTGGATCCGCTGGAACGCGGTGTCGAGGTACCGCTGGACGGGCGCATCGCAGGCGGCGCGGAGGCGATCAAACGTCTGGTGCGCGTCGACCAGAAACCGATCGGCCGCACGCCGCGTTCGAATCTCGCGACCTACACCGGCCTGTTCGACCACGTGCGCAAACGCTTCGCCGACACGCCGGCCGCGAAACGCCGGCGTTACGACGCCGGGCGTTTCTCGTTCAACGTCGCCAAAGGCCGCTGCGCGACCTGCGATGGCGAAGGGTTCGTCAGTGTGGAACTGCTGTTCATGCCCAGCGTCTATGCGCCGTGCCCGACCTGCCATGGCAGCCGCTACGACGCGAAGACGCTCGAAGTCACGTTGCGCGGCAAACACATCGCCGACGTGCTCGCGATGACCGTGGCCGAGGCCGCCGATTTCTTCGCCGACGATGCCGCGATCGTGCGTCCACTGCAGGTGCTGCTGGAAGTCGGACTCGGTTATCTGCGACTCGGCCAGCCGGCGACCGAACTGTCGGGCGGCGAAGCGCAACGCATCAAGCTCGCCAGCGAACTGCAACGCGCGCAGCGCCGCGGCACGGTCTACGTGCTCGACGAACCGACGACGGGTCTGCATCCCAAGGATGTCGACACGCTGATGCGGCAGTTGAGTGGGCTGGTGGATGCGGGCAGCACGGTGGTCGTCGTCGAACACGACATGCGCGTGGCCGCGGCCAGCGACTGGCTGATCGACATGGGCCCGGGCGCGGGCGATGCGGGGGGGCACGTCGTGGCTGCGGGTGTGCCGGCGGAGGTGGCGAAGTCGAAGAAGAGCCGGACGGCGCCCTTCTTGAGGCAGGCGTTGGGGTTGTAGGAGCTCGCAGAACCGGCCCAAGCAGCCGACAACCTGTCGCGGACCGTCATCCCGGCGAAAGCCGGGATCCAGCGACTTGAGACTGACGATTCGACGTGGCAGCAGGCGGCAGGCATCCGCTGCGTCGTCGCCATAGAGGCACTGGATCCCGGCCTTCGCCGGGATGACGCGGGTTAACGCAGCGCCCCCCTGTCAGGGAGGGCTCAACCCATCTCAACGCGCCGCCACACCCCCGAACTTGTGCGTGTACTGCACGTAGAACGTTCGGCCTTCGGTGTCGAACCACGCGATGTCGTAATACGGATACCCGGTCGACGTCGGATCGTAGGGCGGCTCTTTGTCGAACAGGTTCACCACGGTGAGCGACAGCTGCGTGGCATCCGTGAAGTTGAACTGCACGTTCGCGTTGTAGCGGTAGGTCGCGCCGATCCACGGATCGTTGCCCGAGTCGGCTTCCCAGATTTCGAAGTAGGAGTCGTCGTTGGGCAGGCGACCCAGACGGCGCCCCTGGATCGACGCCTGCCACGCATCGCGTTCCCAGGACAGCCGCAGCGTCGCCTTCGTGCGCGGGATGTCGTAGCCGCTGTTGATCGCGAACATATCAACGACCGGCTCGTCCGGGTACTGCTGGATGTCGTGCGTGCGCACCCAGGTGTAACCGCCGTTGAGACGGAACAGGCCGATGCCGGTTTCGAAGCGCAGGTTGCCGCTGACATCGAGACCGCTGGTGCGTTCGCGGGCGATGTTGATCGGGTTGACGAACACGCTGTAGAGACTGTCGTCGGACAGGCGGGTGATGCGCGAGAGCGTGTCCACGCACAGCGGCGAGCCGATCGGCTGCACGCCGAGGCGGCAGTCGGCCTCGTTGCGCAGCACGGTATTCACGCGCAGGTCCTGCACCTGGTCGCGCATGTCGATGTCGAACCAGTCCACCGACAGGTCCGCGTTCGACAGCGGCGACCACACGAAACCGGCCGTCCACGAGGTGCTGGTTTCGGGTCTGAGGTCCGGACTGCCTGTGCGGCCGCGGATGATGCCTTCGTCGGAGTAGCTGCAGTCGTCGCTGGGATCGGTGTCCGGCTCCTCGACCGCGCAGCGCCAGAAATCCACGCCGGAGGTCTCGTCGTTGCCGGGACCGGCGAACACGTAATGCAGATCCGGCGCGCGGAACGCGGTGCCATAGGACGCGCGCGCCAGCAGGCTGTCGATCGGCCGCCATTCCAGACCGGTGCTCCAGGTGAACTTGCCCGGGTCGCGGCCGGCGAACCGGTATTGATCGTAGCGGCCGGCGACGCTGAGGTTCAGACGCTCCAGTACCGGCATGCGCAGCTCGCCGGCCAGCGCCCAGCGGTTGCGGCTGCCCGCGCCGTCGGAGTCCTTCCAGCTGTAGTAGTAGTACTGCGTCGCCAGCGGATCGGGCTTGAGATCGTAGGACTGGCGGCCGATTTCCGCGGTCGCGGCGAAACCGGCTGCGCCGCCGGGCAGGGTGAACAGCTCGCCCTGGGTCAACGTCATCGCCAGCGTCTGGCTCTCGGATTCCGGGTGATAGGTGGTGCGCGCGAAGATGCTGTCGTACTCGGCGCGCGACAGCGGCTGGTACATGCGCGCGGGGTCGGCGTCGTAGATCGGATAGTCATCCTCGTCGTAACCCAGCAGCGGGCCGAGGAACAGCGCGTTCGCACGTTCGGCGACGATCTGCGGCCAGCTGATGCGGGCGGTGTACTGCGAATGCGACAGCGCGAGCTCGTAGTCCCAGTCGCCGGGCCAGCTGCCGCGCAGGCCAGTGGTCACGCCGAGCGTTTTCTGCGTCGTCTCGACCATGCCGGTGCGCAGCCCGCCCATTTCCTCGAGCGTGAACTGGCGCTGCCAGTACTCCAGCTGTTCGGTGTTCTGGTTGTAGAAGTAGTCGTGCTCCACGCCGTCGGGCGTCATCAGCGCCCAGCTGCGCGGCGCGCGGAACAGCGAGACTTCATGGCGGCCGGCCTGCAGATCGGCGAACCATTCGCTGCCGTTCTCGAAGGCGTAGGTGAGCGACGCGTAGCCGTTGATGCCGTCGCGCTTGCTGAGGACGGTGCGGTAGGCGACCGAGCGGTCGCTGCCGCAGTAGTAGCCGTAGCGCGGACGCAACGCGTATTGCACCGTGCCCTCGTTGAGGTTCGACAACGCGTCGCAGGTGTCCTCGCCCGGATCGAGATAGTCGTCGTAGTAGTCGGTGATCAGGAACGTGCGCTGCGGCAGGCGCGAGGTTTCGGTCGGGCCGTCGAACGTCGAATCCTGCTGCGCGCGATCGAAGCCCCACAGCGGTTCCTGGCGGCGGTATTCGAAGCCGGCGACGACATCGAGCGCGCCGCGCGAGAAGCCGCCCGACAGATTGAGGCGATGCGATTCCGCATCGCCGCGTTCGGTCTGGCCGTAGCGGTAGTCGAGCGTGGTGCCGTCGACCTTGCGCTTGAGGATGAAATTGACGACACCGGAAATCGCGTCCGAGCCGTAGATCGCCGACGCGCTGCCGGTCAGCACTTCGATGCGTTCGATCATGCCCAGCGGCAGGCTGGACACATCGGTGAAGTTGCTGCGGCCGCCGAACGGCAGCGGGAAGTCGGCGATGCGTCGGCCGTTGACCAGCACCAGGGTGTGGTTGGGGCCGAGGCCGCGCAGATCGACCTGCTGCGCGCCCGGCGCGAAGTCCGCGCCGCCGGCCGACTGCTGGCTCTGCGTCTGGCCACCGTTCTGGGTCAGCGCCTGCATCACGTCGGGCACGGACGTGAAACCACCGGCGGCGATGTCGTCGGCGGTGATGACGGTGATCGGCGCCGGGCCTTCGATCTCGGCGCGGGGAATGCGCGAGCCGGTGACCTGCAAGGTCTGCAGCTCGGTGACCGGCGCAGGCACGGGCGGCGTCGGCGGTGGCGGTGCGGCAGCCGGGCGCGGCGGCGTTGCGCGGCCGGTCTGCGCGAGCAGCGGCTGCGGCACGACCAGCACCGCGCCATCGGCATCGCGTTGCGCGACGAAGCCGCTGCCCTGGAGCAGCCGGTCCAGCGCCTGTTGTGGCGACAGGCCGGCATCGATACCGCGCGTGCGCGCACCGCGCAACTGATCGGCGCGATACACGAGCTGCACGCCGGACTGGCGCGCGAAGGCGTCGAGCGCGGTGGCGAGGTCACCGGCCGGTACGGCCGTGACCGGAGCGGTCTGGGCCTGCGCCGACAGCGCGGTGGCGCAAGCGAGCGCGAGCAGGACCGCGCGCAATGGACGTGAGCGATGCAAGACCTTCCCCTTCGTGGCGCCCGGACGGCGCCTCCCCAATCCAACTCGACGAACGAAGCGGGGAAATCCCCCCGCGGTGTTGAGTGCTTGGCGCTTCGGGGGCGCGATTTGCGTCGTGTCGCAGCGCAAGAATCACAAGCACCTCCCCCTCCGGAAGCGAGCCTGCCCCGGACTCGATCCGGGATCGACACGCAAGGCAAGTCAAGATGGCTTTGCTTGCGCTTGAAACGACTGTGTCGCGATCGTCGCCCTCACCCCAACCCCCGCTCCGCGCCCCGGCCCTCGCGATATCGCGAGGGCGTTCATCAGCACGCGAGCCAGTGGCTCGCAAGCGTGCCTCTTCACCCCAAAGGGAGAGGGGCGCGATGTCTCAGCCGAGGTCAGAGACAGCGCGTGGCAGTTCACTTGCGGGAGAAACAGCACCTCTCCCTCCGGGAGAGGTCGACGCGCGAAGCGCGTCGGGTGAGGGCAGAGGGCGCCCGCGGATATCACCACGCGCTCTGGATCCGCTGCACTGCCTTCGTCCGCAGCGGGTGTGCAGCCCTTACGCCCTCACACACTGACGCCCTCCCGCCCTCCCGCCCTCCCGCCCTCCCGCCCTCAAGGCGCCCGCAACACGATCCGCTCCCGCCCGTACTCCGCCTCCACCGGAAAGCCGCGTTCGAGCAGCCGCACGAAACCTTCCGCGTTTTCCCAACGGAAACTCCCGCCGATGCGCAGCGCGCCGACGGTGGCGTCGGCGATCACGATCTGGCGCGTGTTGAAGCGGTTGAACTCGGCCACGGCGTCGGTGAGTGCGGTATCGCGGAACACGAGTCGTCCGCTGCGCCAGTCCACCAGTTCCTCCACTTCCGCCAGCGACAGGCTGCGCACCAGCACGGCGTCACGACGCACGGTGGCGACGCTGCCGGCGGGCAGCAGGGTCGTCGGCTGACGGATGGCGTCGCCCAGCGGTTCCAGCCGGACCGTGCCCTCGGTGACCACGACACGCAGGGCGTCGGCATCGCGCCGGACGGAGAACCGCGTGCCGACCGCGACGACGCGGCGGTCGCCGGCTTCGACGACGAACGGCCGCTGCGGATCCTTGGCCGCCTCGAAGAAGGCTTCGCCCGCGGTCAGCGCGATGTGGCGCTCGCGCCGCGACATGCGCACCTCGATCGCCGTGTCGCTGGCGAGCGTGGTCTGCGATCCGTCCGCGAGCGCGACGGTGCGGGTGATGCCGGTCGCGGTGCGGACGTCCACCGGATCGACCGGCACCGAGACGAACCACGCGCCGCCGGCGACCAGCGCGAGACACGCGGCAAGCGCCGCGCCGATCCACGTGCCATGTCGACGCGGTGGCGAAGACGTACGCGGTGCGAAGGTCAGCGAGGCGAGGTCGGTGAACGCATCCCCGGGTGCGTCACGCACCACGCGCAGCGGCATGCCCGCACCCACGCGTCCCGCGCCCAGCGCCTGCAGTCGCGCAGTCTCCGCCCACACCGCCTGCAACCGCAGGAACGCGACCCGGTGCGCGACGTCCGCGTCCAGCCACGCCGCAAGCGACGCATCGTCGCCGGTCGTCCACGCGCCGCCATCGCGACGGGCGAGCCAGTCGGCGGCGGTGGCTTCGATCGCGACGGCGTCAGTCGGCCTGGCGTGCGTCATCGTCCGCATCCCTGTGATGGACACCGGCGTCCCTGCGCGTGCGCGGTGCGTCGTCGCTGCCGAGGAACCGGTCGGCGAGCAGCCGCATGCCCTTGGCGATGTGTTTTTCCACGGTCTTCTCCGTGATGCCCAGCCGTTCGGCCACTTCGCGCTGCGACAGCTCTTCGACCCGCCGCAGCCACACGACCTCGCGGCAGCGGGCGGGCAGACGGTCGAATGCATCCGACAGACGCGCCAGCACCTGTCGCCCGCCGCACCAGCGTTCCGGCGAGACCTCGTCTACCAGGACGTGCAAGGGCTCCAGATCACCCATCGGTTCGATCGACACCACCCGCCCGCGCCGCGCGCGGTCGACGACCAGATGCCGCGCGGTGGTCAGCAGGAAGGCCTTGGGATGTCGCGGCAGCTCGTTGGCGGCGGACTGGTAGACACGCGTGTAGACCTCCTGGCGCAGATCGTGACGTTCCTCCACGTTCGGCCAGTGGCGCGCGAGATAATGACGCAGCGCGCCCTCGTGGACGAGGATCTCTTCGACGAACCAGGCATCGAGGGCGGCGGTCATGTAGCGGCAACATAGCCGAACAGATGGCATCAACGCAGCGGGGGGATCGCACGCCTCCGTTCGTCATGGAATCGGACATGCGTGGCTTTCGCCGCGCCGGACATACGGGGAGCAGGGCAATGCGCAAGATGGGGATGAAGTGGACGCTGGCCTTGTGGCTCGGCATCGCGGGCGCCGCATCGGCGGCCGGCGTGGAGCGTCACGTGATCGGCGACACCGCGCTGCCCACGCCGTCGGCGCCGACGCCGGGTCTGCTGCTGATGGGCGGCGGCGACCGCAATTACGAGGCGATCCGCTGGTTCCTCGGCAAGGCCGGACACGGCCACGTCGTCGTGCTGCGCGCGTCTTACGCCGGCGAGATCGGCGAGGAGTTCCACAACGATGTCGGCGGCGTCGCGTCGGTGGAAACCTTCGTGTTCTCCAGCCGCGAGGCGTCGACCGATCCGGTCGTGCTCGCGAGTCTGGCGAAGGCGGACGGCATCTTCATCGCCGGCGGCGACCAGGCCAACTACGTGAATTTCTGGAAGGGCACGCCGGTCGAAGACGCGCTCAACGCGCACATCGCAGCCGGCAAGCCGATCGGCGGCACCAGCGCGGGCCTGGCGATCCTCGGCGAGTTCCTCTACGGCGCGATGGATGGCGGCAGCCTGCGCAGTCCGCAGGCGCTGTCGAATCCGCTCGGCGATGCCAACACCATCGAGCGCGATTTCCTGCACGTGCCGCTGCTGCGCGGCGTGGTCACCGACACGCACTTCCGCGAGCGCGACCGGCTCGGCCGGCTGCTCGCCTTCATCGCCAAGGCCGAGACGCTGAGCGATGGACGCGTGGTCATCGGCCTTGGCGTCGACGAGGACGCGGCCGTCGCGGTCGAGGGCGACGGCACCTCGCGCATCTTCGCGACCACGCCGCAGAGCGGCGCGCTCGTGGTGCGTGGCGGCTTCACCGACGTGCAGCAGCGCGGCAAGCCGTTGCGCATCGCGCGCGCGGACACTGTGGGCGCCGGCACCGGTTCGGTGCTGCATCTGCCGACGGGCCGGGTCGAGCATGCGGTCTCGCGGCAGAGCTACGCCGTCGAGCGCGGTCGCCTGCGCGAACTGCCTGCATCGGCCGGCGTGCCGGTGGTGCTGGCGATCCACGGCGGCGCGGGCGTCGAACGCGGCGATCTGGATGCCGCCGGTCTGGCCGAAGCGCGCGCTGCGCTGGAAACCGCACTGCGGGCGGGTCACGCGAAGCTGCAGGCGGGCGCCCCGGCGATGGACGCGGTCAAGGCGGCGATCACCGTGCTGGAAGACGCGCCGATGTTCAACGCGGGCAAGGGCGCGGTGTTCACCCACGACGGCCGCAACGAACTCGATGCCGCGGTGATGGACGGCGCCAGCGGCCAGGCCGGTGCGATCGCCGGCGTGTCGCGCGTGCGCAATCCGATCCTGCTCGCCGATGCGGTGATGACGTCGTCGCCGCACGTGATGATGGTGGGCGAGGGCGCCGAGGCGTTCGCGAAGACGCAGGACATCGCACTCGTCGATCCGGCGTATTTCCGCACCGAGCGACGCTGGCAGCAGCTGCAGCGCGCACTGGACGCCGAACGCAAGGCGCAGCCGCAGGCGTCGGTGCTGACCGGTGATGCGCGTCCTTATTTCGGCACAGTCGGCGCGGTCGCGCTCGATGTCGATGGCCTGCTGGCCGCGGGCACCTCGACCGGCGGCATGACCAACAAGCGCTACGGCCGTGTCGGCGATGCGCCGATCATCGGCGCCGGCACCTGGGCCGACGCGCGCTGCGCGGTCTCGGGCACCGGCTGGGGCGAGTACTACATCCGCACCGCCGCCGCGCACGAGATCTGCGCGCGCGTGCGCCTGCGCGGCGACGACATCCGCGTGGCGTCTGATGCGGTGATCGATCAGTTGATTCCGGGTGCCGGCGGCGACGGCGGCGCGATCGCCCTCGATGCCGACGGCCGTGTCGCGTTCCCGTTCAACACCCCGGGCATGTACCGCGGCTGGATCGGCGCCGACGGCGTGCCGCATGTGGCGGTGTTCCGTGAGGACGAGATCGCGTTGCCGGATGGGCGTTGATTCTTCGGGTTGCAAGGATCCGCCTGGTTCGTCTTGACGGAAACCTCAGAGAGTCCCCGTCATTCCGGCGAAAGCCGGAATCCAGCGCCTTCAGCTCTTCATCGAAGCCCCAAGTCACTGGATTCCGGCCTTCGCGGGAATGACGGGGTAGAGAAGTTGGCGCAGCCAGCGGCATCTGGGGTGGTCGAAGAATCGATGTCGCACGACTTTCGACCGTCGCCCCAGCTTCAGCTGGGACGACGCGCCAAGCGGAATCGTTCGCTAGATTCCTACCGCTCGTGCCGCCAGTTCACCGAACCGCGGTTCTCCAGCGTGCTCGACTCGATCTCCACGTCGAAGCCCGCGCGCAGCAGGTACTTCAACGTCAGCACCTGGCCGGTGCCGAGCAGCGACACGCCGAAGCCGACATAGAGTTTCGGCGAGAGTTGCTTGCCGAAGCCGAGCACGCTGCCACCGAGCGCGCGCGACTGGCTGATGCCGGCGTTGTCGAGGCCGATCTTGCTGCCGAGCTGGCCGGCGACGAGGTTGCCGCCGGCGTTGAGCGCGGCCGCGGCGGCGTCGATCTGCTGGCCTTCGTCGCTGGTCAGGCTCGAGGCCGAACGGCCCAGCGCGAGATACGACAGCGCCTGCGAATCGTCGGTCGACGGATTCGTCCACACGTTGACCTGAGGCGCCGACGCACGGCCGCTGACGTCGATGCCGGCGGTGATGTCTTCCGCATCGATGCGGCGCTCGGCGCGCACATCCAGCATCGGATCCGACACCGGGCCGTTGTTGAAGACCAGATTGCCGCGCGTGACCCGCAGCTCCTGGCCGTAGGCCTTGTAGCGGCCGTCGACTGCGAGGCGGCCGTTGCCGGTCATCTCGCGACCCGGCACCGCGCGTACGCGCAGCTCGCCCTTCATGCGGCCGTCGAAGCCGAAGCCGCGCAGGCCGACGTTGTCGCCAACGGTGAGCGTCAGATCGAGTTCCAGCGCCGACGCGGTGCTGTTCTCCTCCGGGTCGACCGGATCGAGCACGACGACATCGGGCGACACCGACACGCCTTCGCTCAGACGTTCCAGATCGAGCAGCGCGACATCGACGAACACCTTGCCGGTGACGTTGAGCGGCTGCAGCGCGGTGTAACGCACGGTGATGTCCGGCGACGCGATGATGTGCATGTCGCTGGTGTCGGCCACCAGCACGTCGGTGCCGCTGACGGTCAGCACCACCGGCGTGCCTTCGCCCTGCCAGCCGATGCCGCCGCCGATGTTCAGCGTGCCGGTGCCCGAACGCACGCTGCCGGCGATGCGCGCGGTGCCGTCGGGCAGCGCATCGAGATTGATGTTGCCGTCTTCGAGCGCGATCGCAAGCGACGGAATCTCGGTCGAGAAATCCGCCAGGCGCGCCTGGCCGCCGATCGTCGGTTGCGAACGGGTGCCACCGATCGTGACGTCCGCGGTGAGGCGACCGGTGGGCTCGACGATGTCGGGCGAGAACAATTCGACGAAGGTCAGGTCTTCGACGTTGGCCACCAGCGAACCCGACAGCGGTGAGTACGCATCCCAGCCGTTGGACACCTGCGCCTGCACGCGGCCGACTTCGTTGAGCGTCGTCGACAGCGTGGCGCTGAGGCGGTTGGCGTCGAACTCCGCGTCGAGGACGAAATTGTCGTAGGTCACCACATCGCTGCGCGCGCGCTCGGATGTGCGGACGCCGCCGCTGGCCGAGCGGATGCTCGCGCTGCCGACGAAGCCGTTGCCGACCGGACGCGCGCTGCCTTCGAGTGCGATCTCGCCGCGCAGGACGAACGGGCGGCCGCCGTCCTGCTCGGGCAGATACGGCGTCGCCAGGGCCAGCGGCAGGCCCGTGCCGGTGATCGAGACGCCCTGACGCGGCCAGTCCGCGCTCGCGCACAGCGAGCCGCCGCCGCTTGATGCGAAGCAGCTCTCGGTCAATGTGTAGCGCGTGCCGATCTGCTGGAACTGCGCCGGCGACTGCAGCGCCCAGCTCGCGCCAGTGGCTGGTGCGAGGCGCAGATTGGCGAGCGCGCCCTGCCAGTTGCCGTTGCGGCTTTCGGCGTTGCCCGACAGATCCACCGTGCCGATCTCGCCACGCGCGCTGGCTTCGAGCTGGAGCTTCTCGATCGCACCGCGCGCCGCGAGACGCACCTCGTCGAGGGCGATGCCGGCATTGACGCCGGTCGCCACGACATCGAGCGAACCGGTGTCGCCGCGCCACGGCAGGTTGCCTTGGATACGCGCGCTGGCGGCCGCGTAGTCGCCGTAACGCAGCGCGCTGCCGGTGAGGTCGGCGGCGATGTCAGGCGCGGTGCGCGCGCCGGTCACGCGCACGGTGCCGCGCAGCACGCCGCCAGTGTCGGGCAGGAAATCGGCGAGTTGCAGCGGCGCCAGCGTCGCATCGATGTCGAGGCGATCGGTCACCGTCGCAGTCGCATCGACGCGGCTGCCGCCGAGCGACAGCGCGACTTCGCCTTCGAAATCGGTGCGGCCGGCGTCACCGGCATCGGTGGCCGGGCCATGCATCGCGAACGTCGCGCGGCCATCGAGCCGGCGACCGCGCAGCGTGCCGCCCAGATCACTGGCGTCCACTGCGACTTCCAGGCCGCCGTCGTCGCGGGTGTTGCCGGTCGTCGCGAATGTGCCGTTGACCGCACCCTTCCAGTCGCGCGCGAAGTAGCCGGGGTCGAAGCCAGCCAGCGTCGCATCGAGGTTCCATTGCAGCGCCGGCGCCCAGGCGACGTCGCCGCTGGCATCGAGCGTGCCGGTCGGCATCGTGACGCGCGCGGTCTGCAGGCGCATGCGCTCCGCATCGCCGCGGCCATCGAAGTCCACGTTCGCGCGCAGGCCGTCGCGTTCGACGGTGGCCTTGCCGATCGCCGCCCAGGCCGCGGTGCTGCCGGCGATGCCGAGATCGGCGTCCGCGGTGATCGGCGGCGCGGGTTCGGCGGCGTCGGGATCGGCGCCGAACTGCAGGCCGCGCGCATTGGTCGCAAAGCGGAAGCGCACATCGCCCGGCTCGGTCACGTCGGCGAAACCGCGCAGCGTGACCCGACCATCGAAAATGTCGACCACCAGCGGATCGAGATCCAGGCGCTGGTCTTCCAGCTTCACCTTGGACGGCTGCAGCACGACGCGGATCGGATTCGCGTCGGATTCGCCGTACGTGGCATTGCCCTGCAGTTCGGCAGCGCCGCCCTGGCCATCGGCGCGGATGTCGAACGCCAGCGGCGTGCCGGGCTCGCCACTGCCCATCAGCAACGCGGGATCGAGGCGCGTGCTGTCGGCGCGCAGCGCCCAGCCGGGATTCTCGCGGCCACGCAGCGTCACCACGGCTTTCAACGGTTCCGGCACATGGCCGACGACCGCGATATCCAGGCGCGACAGATCGCCGCGCGCGACCAGACCGATGCGCGGACGCGTGCGCGCCGGCGGCGCGGGCATCAGCGCGCTCGCGGTGACGTCCATGCGGTAGTCGTCGTCGGGTGCGTAGACGCCGTTCGCGGTGAACAGGCCCCGGTCGCTGTCGACGACGACGTTGGCGAGGTTGAGCTCGCCCTGCTGCGCGTCGAGGCCACCGCGCACGCTGCGGATGTCGATCAACGACTCGCCCGCCTGTTCGACGCGGAAGCCATCGATACGGATCGTGTCGGCCTGCAGCGACAGCGGCAGATCGATGCGCGGCAGCGAATCGGGCCAGCGCGGCAGTTCGAACGGCGTATCGACCGGTGGCGGCATCGACAGCACCGCGTTGTCGATATCGAGCACGTCGAGCCGCAGGCGACGACCGACCAGCGGCATCACCGCCGGATCCACGGTCACGCGCTCGGCTTCGAACACCAGCACGCGTGGTTCGTCGCAATCGCCGTAGGCGACCGGCTGTTCTTCCACATCCGGACAGCTGCGCTGCACGTAGCGCACGTCGTACATCGTCAACGGACCCGAGGCCGGCCCTTCAGCCGCGCGCCAGGTCAGTTCGGTGCCCGCGGGCAGACGCGAGGCGACCTGGTTGAGCAGGAAATCGCGGCCGCCGAACGTGGTCAGCAGCCACCACACGACGATGATCAGCAGCACGACCAGCGCGGCGATGCCGATCGCGCTGCGGATTGCGAGTTTGCGCGCCCGTGCGCGGCGGCGCGCGCGCAGTTCGGCGATGCGCGCCTCGCGCTCTTCGGGGGTCAGATCGTTGGGCAGGCGGTGACGACCAAAAACCATGTCAGAACTCCGCGCCGATCGACAAGCCGATCGTGAACGACGAATCGGGGTTGTCGAGACCACGCGCGATATCGAGTTTCAGCGGCCCCACCGGCGACTTGTAACGCGCGCCGATGCCAACGCCCGTACGCCATTCCGGCGAAGTGCCGTCGAAGGCGTCGCCGCTGTCGACGAACACCGCCACGCCGATCGTGTCGGTGAAATAGCGTTCGAACTCGACACTGGCGGTGACCACGTTCTTGGCGCCGATCGCGAATGCCCGGCGGCCATCGCGCGCGGGGATCCGCGGACCGACTTCGCGCCAGTCGTAACCGCGGATACTGCGGTCGCCACCGGCATAGAAGCGCAGGCTGGGCGGCAGCGCCACAAGCGCATCGGTGAAGGTGTGGCCGAGCTCGCCGCGCACGATCAGGCGGTTGCGCTCGCCGATGCCCTTGAACCAGCTGGCCCGCACATGGATCTGTCCGAACGAAGCATCCGACCCCACGCCTTCGAGACCGCCGCGCAGCATCACCGAACCGCCGATACCACTGGTCGGAAACAGGCGATCGTCCACGTCGATGTATTCGGCCCGAAGCGACGGATAGGCGAACGTGGCATAGCGGTACAGCGCGCCATCGAAATCGTCGTCGACGTCGACGACCGGATTGTCCGGATCCTCTTCGGGCGCATAGGCCCAGCGCTCGCGCAGCACGTGCATCGACGCGATGAGATTGAGGAATTCGTTGTACTGGCCGTTGCGGCTGCCGACCAGTTCGACCCGTCGCGAATCGATGTAGTCGGTCTGCTCGTCGGCCATCTGCAGACTGGCGGTGTACCAGCCGTCGATCCAGGCGAAGGCGGGCACGCGGTACTGCAGGGTGAGTGTCTTGCGGCGCTGCGCGTAGTCGATCTGCGCGAGCGCCTTGTGGCCGCGCATGTTGACGTATCGGCGCTCCACGCCGAGCCGGATACCGGCGCCGCTGTCGGTGCCGTAACTGACGCCCGAGGTGTAGATGCTGCGCTTGGCCGGAGTGAGCGTGACCTTGACCGGTACTTCGCGGCGGTCGTTGGCCTGGTCGACCTGGGGCTCGATGTCGATGTTGGAGAAATAGTCGAGGCGACCGAGCGACGAGCGCAAACGATCGATACGACCCTGGTGGTAGTAACTGCCTTCTTCCCAATAGATCAGTCGCTCGAGCAGATCGTCGTTGATGATCTGCTCGGGCGTCTGCTCGAACGTAGTCGCGCCCATGTTATAGCGGTCGCCGCTGTTCCAGACCACATCGATGTCGGCGGCGAAGTCCGCGCGCGTGACCTCGACCCGACGCGACGCGAACTCCGCATCGAAGTAGCCGCGCTCGGCAAGGCGACGACTGAGCTGGTTGCGGCTCGCGTCGTAGTCGGGATGGCTGAAGACGGCACCTTCACTGGGTACGAAGCGCGCGATGTCCCGGGCCAGATACTGGTCCTGTCCACCCTCGCCGATGATCGCGATGTCGCTGTTGCGCACGCGCACCGGCTGGCCCGGATCGACGACTACGCGGACCGAGAGTGCCTCGCCTGCGCGTTCGCGCTGCACGTCGATGGTGGGCGTGTAATACCCGAACGGTTCGAGTGCCTTGCGCGTTTCCCGCTCGGCCTCGCGCAGCAGATAGCCCATGCGCCGGCCGGAGATATCGC
Organism: Luteimonas sp.; assembly: GCA_045810015.1. Classification (GTDB taxonomy): domain Bacteria; phylum Pseudomonadota; class Gammaproteobacteria; order Xanthomonadales; family Xanthomonadaceae; genus Luteimonas. The sequence continues at coordinate 7,113 of JBJMWR010000016.1, read as the reverse complement.
GGCCCACGGCATCCTGCAGTCCCAGCGAGACGCGGACGTTCTCGGTCATCTCTTCGTCGAGACCCACGATGTCGACGCGTTCGACACGCGCAGCGTGCGCCGCGGCCGACGAACACAAGAGAAGGACGGCGGCAAAACACGCATGGACACGAGGCATCGCGCGAGGATACCGGAGGTGTGTCAAGAGCCGATTAACGGGATGTCCGGATGAGACGCTCGCAGGACGGGTTGAACGCAGTGAAACCCATCGTCGTCATCCACACGCGCGCCACGCCAACGATCGAAACCGCCCAGCGCATCCGGATTGCGGCACCACGACGCGGTACCGCGTGATGGGTGTCGCGACGCTCGACCCATCCGACGCACCATTCGTTCAGCTTGACAGATGCTCGATCGCGGCCACGCTGCCCAGGCGCTCGGACAGGCGCTTGAGCAGGGCGAGACGATTGGCGCGCAGCGCGGCATCGTCGGCATTGACCATCACGCTGTCGAAGAACGCATCGACCTGCGGCCGCAGTCGTGCCAGATGCGTCAGCACCGAGACGTAATCGCCATGTGCCAGCGCGTGACCGGTCTCGCCACGCACCGCTTCCACCGCCTCGGCCAGCGCGGCCTCGGCCGGCTCGCGCAACAGCGCCGGATCGACGTCGCCGAGGATATCGATGTCCGCCTTGCGCAGGATGTTGCGGATGCGCTTGTCGGCGGCAGCCAGCGCTTCGGCTTCCGGCAGCGCGGCGAAGGTGCCGATCGCGTCGATGCGGCGGTCGAGGTCGTAGAGCGACTTCGGACGCAGTGCGGCGACCGCGTTGAACTGCTGTACGGTCACGCCCTTGTCGGCGTAGTAACCCTTCAGGCGATCAAGGACGAAGTCGTAGAGCTCATCAATCTGCTCGATCGACATGTGGCGAAGATTCGACTGCGAAGTATCGACCTTGGCGCCCTTCGCAACTGCGTCATCCACCGCTGCGACCTTGGCCTTCAGGGCCGTCAATGAAACCGCCTCGACAGCACCAGTATGTGCATCGATGAGAAGCGACTTCAGATCAAGATCGAATCCGCTCTCGATCAACGTCCGCGCCAGACCCAGTGCATTGCGCCGCAGTGCGAACGCATCCTTGTTGCCGGTCGGCTTGAGACCCGCCGCGAATCCACCGGCCAGGGTGTCGAGACGCTCGGCGATCGCGAGCACCTTGCCCAGCGGCGACAGGGCGATGTCATCGCCAGCAAAGCGCGGCTGCCAGGCTTCGTCGAGGGCGTTCGCCAGCGACGCGCGATCATCTTCGGACAGGCCAGCCAGTGCCGGGTCCTGCTTGGCGTAATAGCGGCCCGCGATGCCCTGCAGTTCCGGGAATTCATTGACCATGCGCGATTGCAGATCGGCTTTCGACAGCAGCGCGGCCTGCTTCGCGAGCGCCGCATCCACACCGACCTGCGGCGCGATGACTTCGGCCAGCGCGGCCACGCGCACGGTCTTGTCGGCGACGCTGCCCAGCTTGGCCTGGTAGGTCACGGTGTTCAGACCGTCGTTCATCGCCGACAGGCCCTGCTTGAGGTCCTCGTCGAAGAAGAACTTGGCATCGGCGAAGCGCGGACGGATCACGCGCTCGTAGCCCTTGGCCACTTCGATCGGATCGCGCGACTCGATGTTCGCGATCCCGATGAAGTGCTCGGTCAGGCGTCCGTTCTGCAGCACTGGGAAGAACTTCTGGTTCGCTTCCATCGTCGCGATCAAGGCTTCCTGCGGCACGGCGAGGAACTCGTGCTCGAACGTGCACGCCACGGCCTTCGGCCATTCGACCAGGCAGTTCACCTGCTCGAGGTTGTCCTGTTCGATGCGCGCGTCACCGCCGAGCGCGCGGGCGACGCCCTCGACTTCCTGGACGATCCGGGCGCGACGCGCGTCGGCATCCAAGATCACTTTCGCGTTGCGCATGGCGTCGACGTAATCACCCGGCGCTCCGATCTCGATCGCGCTGTCGTGCATGAAGCGATGCCCGCGACTCGTACGGCCGCTGCGCACGCCGAACAGCTCGGCGTCGACGATCGTTCCGCCATGCAGCAGCACCAGCCAGTGCACCGGCCGCGCGAACGCATAGGTGTGGGCGCCCCAGCGCATCGGCTTGGGAATCGGCATCGCCGCGATCGCTTCGCGCAGTACGTCCGGCAGCAGCGCCGCCGTCACCGCACCCGGTGTCACCGCGCGATGCACGAATCGCTCGCCCTTGGCGTCGCTGGTCTTCTCAAGCGCCGTCCAGTCGATACCTGCCTTCGCCGCGAAGCCCTGCAACGCCTTGGTCGGATTGCCGTGGGCATCGAGCGCGATGCTGAGATACGGACCCAGCACTTCCGAACGCTGCTCGGGCTGGTCGCTCGCGACACCCGGCAGCAGCACGGCGAGACGGCGCGGCGTGTACAGCGGCTTCGCATCGTCGCGGTCGACCGCGATGCCGCGCTTGTCCAGCGCCGCGATCACGCCGTCGAAGAATGCCTGGGCCAGGCCGGGCAGGGCCTTGACCGGCAGTTCTTCGGTGCCGAGTTCGATCAGGAGGGGATGCATGTCAGTCATGGCGATTCGATCCAGAAGAAATTCCCTTCTCCCTCTGGGAGAAGAGCTTGCCCGTACTTGATACGGGGTGCCGCGCAGCGACGGATGAGGGTGCTTTATTGGCGGTGCGCGAAAAGCACCCCTACCCCAACCCCTCTCCCGCGGGCGGGAGAGGGGCTCAAGCAGTTTCTGTCTCGCGCTTCAGCCCGGGAAATCCCATCGCCTCGCGCTGGGCGTAATAGGCCTTGGCGACGCCCTGCGCCAGTGTGCGCACGCGCAGGATGTAGCGCTGGCGTTCGGTCACGCTGATCGCGCGGCGCGCGTCGAGCAGGTTGAAGCTGTGGCTGGCCTTGGTGACCTGCTCGTAGGCCGGCAGCGGCAGGCCCAGCTCGACCAGCTTCAACGCCTCGGCTTCGCATTCGTCGAAGCGGCGGAACAGGACTTCGACATTCGCGTGTTCGAAGTTGTAGGCGCTCTGCTCGACTTCGTTCTGGTGATAGACGTCGCCGTAGGTCACCGGCGTGCCGTCGGGGCCGTGCGTCCACACCAGGTCGTAGACGTTGTCGCAGTTCTGCAGATACATGCACAGGCGCTCGAGACCGTAGGTGATCTCGCCCAGCACCGGCTTGCACTCGATGCCGCCGGCCTGCTGGAAATAGGTGAACTGCGTGACTTCCATGCCGTTGAGCCAGACTTCCCAGCCCAGACCCCAGGCGCCGAGCGTCGGCGATTCCCAGTTGTCTTCGACCAGGCGCAGGTCGTGCACCTGCGGATCGATGCCCAGCGCCTTCAACGAGTCGAAATACAGCTCGACGATGTTGTCCGGATTCGGCTTCATCGCCACCTGGTACTGGTAGTAGCGCTGCAGACGATTCGGGTTGTCACCGTAGCGGCCGTCGGTCGGGCGACGACTCGGCTGCACGTAGGCGGCGTTCCACGGCTCCGGGCCGAGCGCGCGCAGGAACGTGGCCGGATGGAAGGTGCCCGCGCCGACCTCGAGGTCCAGCGGCTGGATCAGCACGCAGCCCTGTTTGGCCCAGTAGGCGTTGAGCGTGAGGATCAGCTCCTGGAACGTCGGTCCGGTCATCAAGAAAATCGCGTCTGCGGCGGCGCGCTAGTATAGCGGGCCGCATCAAAGCGCCCGACGCACCGTGCGCCATGGAGGACCCGGCTTGAACGATCCGCGCGCTCCGCAGCATTCGACCGGCACCCGTGCGCCCGCCGTCTTCGGTGGCCGTCTGCCACCGGGCCGCCTGACCCTCGAACCCGTCATCGACGCACTGCTGGCTGATGGCCTGCTGACGCCGGCCGATGCCGACCGCGCACGCGTGGGCGGTCGCAACACGCGCGGTCTCGATACCGTGCACCCGCTGGTGCTGCTGGCCAACCTCAAGCTGCCGTCGGCGCGCCGGCCCGGGACCGAACTCGGCCTCGAAGCGCTGACCGAATGGCTGGCGCAAGCCACCGGCCACGCCTATCTGCGTATCGACCCGACCAAGATCGCGGTCGGCGACGTCACCGATCTGTTCTCGCACGCCTACGCCAAGCGCCACCGCATCCTGCCGGTCGAAGTGACACCCGATCGCGCGCGCATCGCCACGAGCGAACCGCTGGCGCTCGACTGGCTGACCGACATCCAGCGCCTGCTGCGGCGCGAGATCGATCTGGTCATCGCCAATCCGCTGGATCTGCACCGCTACACGATGGAGTTCTTCGGCGTCACGCGCTCGATCCGTGGGGCCAAGGACGGGCGCGAGACCAGCAGCAATGCGCCGACATTCGAGCAGTTGGTGGAGCTGGGCCGCTCGGGCGACGTCAACGCCGACGACCACCACATCGTCCACATCGTCGACTGGTTGCTGCAGTACGCCTACGAGCAGCGCGCTTCCGACATCCATCTCGAACCGCGCCGCGACGTGGGCCGCGTGCGGTTCCGCATCGACGGCGTGCTGCACAAGGTGTTCGAGATGCCGCCGCCGGTGATGACTGCCGCCGTCAGCCGCATCAAGGTGCTGGGCCGCATGGACCTGGCCGAGCGCCGGCGTCCGCAGGACGGCCGCATCAAGACGCGTTCGCCCGGCGGGCGCGAAGTGGAGATGCGTCTGTCGACGATGCCGACCGCTTTCGGCGAGAAGGTCGTGATGCGCATCTTCGATCCCGACACCGCGTTCAAGCCGATCGAACACCTCGGCTTCGATGCCGGCGAAGCGGCAGCGTGGAACGATCTCGTGGCGCGTCCGCACGGCATCGTGCTGGTCACCGGTCCAACCGGTTCCGGCAAGACGACGACGCTGTATTCGACGCTGAAGAAGCTGGCGTCCGACGACGTCAATGTCTGCACCGTCGAGGACCCGATCGAAATGGTCTCGGTCGAACTCAACCAGATGCAGGTCCACAACGCGATCGACCTGACCTTCGCGCAGGGCGTGCGCACCCTGCTGCGCCAGGACCCCGACATCATCATGATCGGTGAGATCCGCGACATCGATACCGCGCAGATGGCGGTGCAGGCCTCGCTGACCGGCCATCTGGTGCTGTCGACGCTGCACACCAACGACGCGCCGTCGGCGATCACCCGCCTGCTCGATCTCGGCCTGCCGCATTACCTGATCGCGTCCACGCTCAACGGCGTGCTCGCCCAGCGACTCGTGCGCACCTTGTGCCGGCACTGCAAGGCACCGCATCCGGTCGATCCCGAAGGCTGGCGTGCGCTGCTTGGCCCCGACAGCGACGTGCCGCCACCGGACACCGCTTGCGGACCGGTGGGGTGTCTGGAGTGCCGTAACACCGGTTATTTCGGCCGCGTGGGCATCTACGAACTGATGCCGATCACGCCCGCGCTGCGCGCGAAGATCCAGCCGGACATGGCGCTGTCGGGTTTCAGCCGGACCGCCATCGGCGAAGGCCTGCGAACGCTGCGCATGGCCGGCGCGGAAAAGGTCGCGCAGGGCGTGACCACGGTGGAAGAAGTGATGACGGTGTTGCCGCCGCGGGAGTAGGTGAATCAGAACGCGCGCTTGGTTGAGCGCGCGGTCGCGAGATGCACTGTGCTTCGGATTTCGCATCGCATGTTCGCGACGGCGCGGTCGGTGCTGCCTCCAAGTCGATATCACCGGTCCCGGATGACTCCTCCTTCCCCCGTTTGCGGGGGAAGGTCGGGATGGGGGCAAACGTCCCGACCGCATGAAGTTCTGTGCGCAAGGGCAGGGTGAACCCTGCAGCGCCGACTTGCAGTGCGTCTGGAGCTTCGCCCCCTCCCAACCCTCCCCCGCGAAGCAGGGGAGGGCTTCAGCCGACTCGCGCCGCTTCGCTTGCAGCGATATCCGACGTAGGTGGACTGACACGAACGCGAACACCAGCGCCCAGCCATCCCGATCCGCTACGCTGCGCCGTCTTCCTGTTCCGGCTGCCTCTCGATGTCGTCCGACCGCCCGTTCCTGATCGTCGAAACCGGCCAGCCCGTGCCCTCGATGCGCCGCTATGGCGGCTTTCCGCACTGGATCCGCGTCGCTGCCGGTCTGTCGGAGCGCGATGCGATGGTGGTCGATGTCGAGCACGGCGCCGAGCTGCCGAGCGCCGAAGATTTCGCAGGTGTCATCGTGACCGGCTCCGGCGCGATGGTCACCGACCACGCCGACTGGAGCGAACGCAGCGCTGCATGGCTGCGCGATGCCGCGCATGCCGGCATGCCGGTTTTCGGCATCTGCTACGGCCACCAGCTGATCGCCCACGCCCTCGGCGGCGAAGTCGGCCCCAACCCGCGCGGTCGCGAGATGGGCACGTTCGACATCGAAACGAACGCAGTTGCATCCGACGACCCGCTGTTCGCCGCTGCACGCCCGCGATTTCTTGCGCAGACCACACACCTGCAGAGCGTCCTGCGCCTGCCAGAAGGCGCGACTCTGCTAGCCCATTCCGCACTCGAACCGCACCACGCCTTCCGCTGGGGCGAGCGCGTCTGGGGCGTGCAGTTCCACCCGGAGTTCAGCGCCACCCACATGCGCGGCTATATCCGCGCGCGCTCGGGGCCGCTGTACCAGGAAGGTCTCGATCCGGTCGCGCTGGTCGCAGGCGTGCGGGCTGCGCCCGAGGCGCGGGCGGTGTTGCAGCGATTCGTCCGCTTTGCAGGCGCGTTGCCGCGCGACTGATTCTTTCGCTGTCATGCCCGCAGGCGGGCATCCAGGGACATTGGTTCGCCTTGGTTCTGCGGTGTTGCTGCGCTGCTGTTGCTGTTGCCGTTGCTCGCTCTTGCTTCTGCTTTTGACTTGAATCGAGCCGTAAAGCGAGCCGAGCATCGCAGGGCGGCGGGGTCGAAGAGCAGCCCATGTCTGAGCGTAGCGAGTTGGGGCTGCGTGCCCCGTCGTCCGTGAAGCGCAGGGGACCGCCGCGGCTGTATCGCGGCGGATCGCGTCCGGCGGAGACGGTTTTGCTTACTTTTGCCAAGACAAAAGTAAGCCGCGCGACAGCGCGGAAGCCCTGTACTTGATCTTCGCTCCTGCGTTAACTCTTTGCTTGGAACATCAAAGTCGCAAAGCGACGAGCAAAGAAGCGCAAGCAAGTGCAGGGCT
>JBJMWR010000015.1:0-236984 GCA_045810015.1 Luteimonas sp. | reverse complement strand
TGGACGGACTCAGAGATGAGGCGCGCCGGGCCGTTCCAGTCAGAGAGCATCAACCCACAGAAAATGAGGGTGTTCCAGCACTACTACGAGGAGTGCTTAGAGCATGGTGACTCCCTAGTCTGGTATGCCTAACAATTCATTCAAGCCGACGCCGCTTCGTGGCGCGGCTTAACTCAAGTGTTAGGCAGCTGGAGACGGTGAATGGCGCTTCTTGATCTACTTGAACTCGGAGAGCTCTTTCTTTCTTGGCGTCTTTACGTTGGCATTGCAGTCACGGTCGCTCTTTGCGTCGTATCCTTCTCACTTATTCCCCAAGGCGCCCCCGGCTGGATCGCTTGGGCAATTTGCGCGCCAATCGGGGTTTCAGGGTGTGTCCTCAGCTTTGCGTGGCAAGTGCGCTCTGACTCTGGGAAGTAGGCTATGGCGGCCGGTCTTCATGGCCAGCTGCCTAACAATTCATTCAAGCCGATGCCGCTTCGCGGCACGGCTTAATTCAGGCGTTAGCACCCATGGATGGATTCACGCTCATCGCAGAACTTGTCAAAGCACTAGCAGTGCCAGCTGCAGCTGTATCTGTGGCCCTGATCTTCCGGTCGGAGGTTCGAGCGCTGCTTGGGCGCATCCGCAAAGGCAAGGTCGGGTCCGCGGAAATTGAGTTCGCCGAAGAAGTGCGCGAACTGACCGTAGAAGCTGCAAGAGCTTTGCCGGCTCCTCCGGCACCCAGCAGTGCCACGATCAGTCTGTCCGCAACCAACCCGCGAGCGGCCATTCTCGAGGCATGGCTCCATCTTGAAGCGGTTGCCCGTAAGGCAGCCTTTGGCGTGAACGAGTTTGCCGGGCGCACAGCGATCTCCACTGGTCACACTTTGGCAAAGAGTGGCCTTCTAAACCCGGAGGAAGTCGCGATCTTTGACCAGCTCCGCTCACTTAGAAATCAAGCAACACACGATCCGGAGTTCTCGCCTAAGCCTGAGTCTGTACTCGAGTACACGCAACTTGCGGGCGCCTTGTCGCAGCGGCTGGCGACTCGCAGTAGTGGGCGCTAACAATTCATTTAAGCCGACGCCGCTTCGCGGCGCGGCTTAATTCAGGCGTTAGGCGGCATGGGAAGATCACCGATAGCTGTTAGGGCGATATCTGTCGAGGAGCGCATCATTCTCCAGCGCGCACTTCAGAACGCTCCAGCAGATGGTGCTCACCTGCCCTCGCTAGACCAGCTCGATTCGCTACACGTCGTGGGCAAATGTCAGTGCGGCTGCGCGTCAGTTGACTTTCAGCACCTCAAGCCTGGTGAGATTGCCAACGTGGTTGCTGACGCTATTGGTGAGACCCTCGCCGGGGAACGAGTGGGCGTTCTTGTTTTTGCACTCGGCGGCAACTTCCAGAGGCTGGAGATCGTCGGCTACTCAGACAATCCCGCGCCCATGCCGGTACCTTCTACAGTTCGCGGTTGGGACGGACAGGGTGCCGCCTAACAATTCATTCAAGCCGATGCAGCTTCGCGGCACGGCTTAATTCAGGCGTTAGGCCTCATGAACACATATCAGCGCTGGAAACAGCTGGGCCGGCCGATTGACTATCTGATGGAGTGTTGGCTGGCATCTCAGTCATCCGATCCAGAGACAAAAGAAGAGAACAATTGGGCGGTTATGGGGCCCTCTGACGAAGCGAGAGACAACCCAGAGAGAGCGTGGGAGTGCCTTCTTTTCGCAGTGGCGGATAATCGCTTCTCAGATGAAAACCTCGGATTGCTAGCAGCTGGGGTGCTTGAAGACTTGCTATCGTTCCATGGACATGACTTCATCGAGCGCATAGAGCACCAAGCCAAGATCAATCCGAAATTTGCATGGATGCTCGGCGGCGTTTGGCAATTCCAGATGAGTGACGAGATTTGGCAACGAGTGCAATCGATTTGGGACAGGCGTGGCTGGGACGGGATTCCGGCTGAGGCCTAACAATTCATTCAAGCCGAACTTGTTTCGTTACGGCAAAAGCGTGGCAACAAAAGCCTGCCACGCTTTTTCCTCCACTGCACAAATCGGCTCAATTTAGGCGTTAGGCGTCATGGATCAGCACCTTCCTCATCCCCGAATCTACTTCGACGGTAACGCACAACTCGCGGACCTCGCGTACATGCTTGTCCGCGGAGCCCTGGACGATCTTCGCGCCTTGGGCTTCACCCCGGAGATGGCGATAGGTTTACGTTTCAGTTTCGTCCAAGAGGATGTGGGTCACAGTGGCAACGCCGACGCGCTGACTTTTAATGGCACCATTGCACACAGCGATTCGCTTGGGCACTACGTCCTGGCCGATCCGGGCGGCGCTCGTTGGCTCTCAGAGGTCACGGGCCACGACGCCTAACCATTCATTCAAGCCGACGCCTTCGGCGCGGCTTAATTCAGGTGTTAGGCCTTATGAAAGTACTTGCCCTTTTGCTCGCCCTGGTTCTCGCCAGGCGATAATGGTGTCAGGTTCACTTATTTGAGGCTGCACGTTGAGAAATTCGCTGCTCGAACCAATTCCAGGGCTCGACCTTGCAGCCAAGCTGCTGGATGCAGCTGCGGATGCGTTCCTGAGCGGACGTGTGACCCTTGCTGCCGAGCTTCTCGAAAGGTCGAATTTTCCCGAGATCAGAAGCTATGCGATCAGACTTGTCGGGAAGCTGAGCCACGAAGTACATCTACAGGTGCGGCGGCCGAAGTGCCTGCCAATAACTGAGCGCGACCCGACAAGAATGCCGACGCGATCAGAACAAGACGGCATCTTTGCGCGTGATGGTTGGCGCTGCCGTTTCTGCGGAATCAGGGTCCTGTGCAGATCTGCGAGATCATTGCTCACGAAAGCTTTTCCGTCGGAAACCTCTTGGACGCGCAAAGAGTTTGAACGTCACTCCGCGTTGTATGCGATGGCATCCTCGCTCGATCACGTGGTACCACACGGGCGTGGTGGTAGGAACGAGCCTTCCAACTTCGTGACCGCCTGCTATTGCTGTCAGTTCGGCCGTGGCGAGTGGGCACTTGAAGAAATGCAACTGGCCGATCCTCGTGACAGAGCACCCGTGGTGGACTCGTGGGACGGCCTTAGTCGAATAGTCGGGATGCACTCTGATATCGACCGCGAGGTTCAATCACGATCTCAATAACGGTGCCAGGCTCACTTCCGGCCTACTGATGTCACGCGGCAGCACCCTTTGCCGTTGCTACAGGAGCGAGCAGTCTTTGCCGCCGTCAGTCGTTGCTGAGCAATGTCGGGCGCGCCAGTTCTCACCCTGATGGAGTCTCACATGACATTACGTATCGCTGGACTGTTCCTTGTCGCCGCCGTCGCACTGTTGCCAAGGCCAGCGCTCGCGGCCGATGCCGCCGCGGCCGAGGACAATGCCGAGGTTGTGGCTGTGATCTCCGCTTTCGCGAACGCGTGGAACGAGCACGACATGGTCAAGTTCTCCAGGCTTTTCACGAGCGATGCCGACTGGGTCAACGTGCGGGGCAATCGCTGGACGGGCGTTGATCAGATCCGTGACAACCACGTTGCGATCCACGATCGGTTCTATGCCAGAAGCAGGTTGAAGTTCTCGGAAGTCAGCGTCAGGAGGATCGCGCCCGACATTGCGCTGGTCCACGCCAAAGAAACGATCACGGGAAGCGCTGTGCCGGCTGCCGCGGGCCTTGGTGCGGACAGCCAGATGAGCCTGGTGATCGTGCGCCGTGGCGCGGAATGGCTGATCACCAGCGGCCACAACACCAATATCGCACCCGCACCGTCCAGCTCGGACTGATCACGCGCGTAGCCGATTGAGGGTGCCGCGTTCAATATTCTCATCGTCGCAACGGAGCAAGGACGCAGGCGCGAGATTACGATGCCAGCTTCACCCAACTCCGGGGAAAGCGTTGCGCCAGGCATCAACGCAAAGGGCGCGGCGCTCCGTCATTACAAGAGTTGTATGAAAACAAGCGCCATACATCGATGTGTCTCAGTGCTGGCCGCGGTGACAGTGGCAGGCGCGATTGCGTTCTTCATCCCCTACATCGCGGGCGCATCGACGTTTGAGGGGGGCTCCGGATACCTGTCGGCACTGCTCTTTCTGCCGGCGCTGGTGGTGGTTGCGTTGGCAATGCGGGCCTGGAGTAAGCGGCTTGTCCCGAACACGTCGGCCTATCGCGCGACTCTCGTAACTTACGGTGTGCTGTCGATTCCGGCCGTGTTCGTCATCGGCACACTCCTGTTCTGATGTCGCGCCTGAAACAGGAGTACGAATGCTCGCGACTCAAGTAGATGACGGCGCCTGGTTCACGTCCCGCGGCCACGCCGGTCCTCTGATAGGTGGATCCCGATGGCCAAGTACCTGATCTCCTTCCCTGCCGCCGCGATGGTGGCGCGCGACGTCGAGCTGCAACGCGCCAGCCGCGATTCGCATTCCGTCATCGAAGCGGCGAAAGCAGCCGGCGTTTATGTATTCGGCGGGGGCATCGATGCGGGGGTGCCGGTGGTGCGCGTGTCGGGCGATGGGAGCGTGGCTGAAGGCGGCTATCCATCCGCTCCCGAACTCGACGGTGGATTCGCGGTGCTCGAGCTTCCGTCACGCGACGCAGCATTGGCGTGGGCCGCGAAGATTGCGACCGCCTGCCGGTGCGATCAGGAGCTGCGGGTCTTCCACTGCGATCCCGCATCGTGAGTCGCACAGGTTACAAATAATGTTGTTAGAGACAGCTTCGCTGATCGTGCTTGCTGTCTTGAGTCTACGGACCGTGATCCCTTTCGCTTCCTGACAGGCCTAGACCTGATGGCCGCCTCTGACATTTCATTCAGCCGACGCTGCGTAGCGGCGCGGCTTGATTCGTGAGTCAGGCCCTGTCCATGCGTATTGAAAGCACCCGTCACATTGATGCGAGCGAGCCGGACGCTGCTGGCTTCCGCGACTACCACTACGAATACGACGTCTATCGCTTTGGATGGAGCCGTCTGCTTCGTTGCACGGAGCTACACGGACACATCGGATGAAGCCCACTTCCTCCGGGTCGAGTTGGACGGAGATCCCCGGCATCTGACAGATGCCGATCTTACTCACCCTCTGTTCGTCGCGGCCCGGTCTCATCTGATCGGCGCCGGCAAGGTGCATCTGAACTGGCTCAGTGGTCGAGGAAACGGGTATGAGCCGATACCCTCAGATCCGCTGTCCGGGGGCTGACCCGTCATTCGAGACGAACGCCGCGAGAGGGACATCCGTGCGGCGAAATCCGATCCCGCCGCATCGTCGAAGTAGGCGTTGCGCGGGCTCCGGCAGCGCAGTACGGTGCGCCTTGACGCCCACCTTCGTTTCGCGAAGCGGCTTGATGCCGGCGCCAGGCGGCAGTGGAGGTTTTGATGGAACCGATGGACTGGCTGCTCCTGCTGCCGATCGCGATATTTTCGGTCATCAACGTGTTCGCAACGATTGCCGTCGTTCGCTTCCCGGGCGTATCCAGATCCAGCCGGGCGCTCCAACTTGCATTCATCTGGCTTGTCCCGATTCTCGGATCCGTTGTGTGCCTGTCATCGATTTCCCACAGGACGTATGGCTTTTCTGCAGGGATACGGTCGGACACGAGTGCCTCGGTGGGTCAAGGTGACGCAAGCTGCGGGAGCGGAGGCAACAGTTGCGGTGACAGTAGCGGAGGCGACGGCGGCGCAAGCGGTTGCTAGGTGGCTGCCCGGTCATACGGGTGCCAGTCTCGCTGGGCCTGATGGGGACGGGGCGTCACGGTGCCCGATTCACCGACTCTCATCGCGGGCGACAGAGGAAGGACGCAGTCGCCAGACGTCCAGACGTCCAGACGCATCACACCCGCTTGCGAATGCAAAAGACGTATTCGCTAGACTTCGGGGACTGAAGCGACTGGTCCGGATATCTTGAGAATCACGCCCACACCGATTACCGCTGCGCTTGCTGGCATCGTCGCAGGCACCGCGATGTCGGTCTTCTGGTTGCGACTTGCGGACGACACCATGCTGATGGTCGTCGCTTTCCTGCTGGCCGTTGCCCTGCCGGCGCACGCGTTCGTGGTGGGCTTCGGGCCGAATCAGGCGGTTGGTGGAGGCGCTGTCGATAAAGCCTTCCTCACCCGTGGCTTGGTCTGGCTGCTTTCGGCTGCCCTTGCGATCGGGGTGACGCAGGCGCTGCGGTAACGGGCTCGGGTTCGTCGCCGCCGAGTCGAGGATGCCGGGGCATCGGGTGTCGCTTGAAGCGTTGCGCAACACCTCAACAAATCTGTTGGACTCGGGCTCTGGCGTGGATCGCGCCGCAATGCGCTCACGCTCGCAACGCCGGACGCAATCAGCGGCGGCTTTGCCGCCACAATGCGACTCCGCTCCGAACAGGCGTCACGTGTGACGAGAGCAATGAAATGGCTATGCCTTGCACTGTTTGCTGCAGCGACCGGTGCCTGTCCGATGGCCGCAGCACAAGTGCCGGTCGAGTTCACGCCGAGCGCTGGATTCGAGGGTGAGAGCGAGGGTCGAGGCACGCTGAAGTTCGTCTTCCGCAGGCCGCGCGCGTTTCAGGTCACCAGCCATGGCACCGAACAGGGCGACGGGACGTTCCGTCTGGATCAGACCATCACCTTCGCCGGGGAGCCGCCGCAGTCGCGCTTCTGGGTCATGACGCGCACCGCGGCGCATCGCTACGCGGCAACGCTCAGCGACGCTGCAGGGCCTGTCGACGCGACGGTCGCGGGACCGCGTCTGTCGTTGCGCTACAGGGTGAAAGGGCCGGTGTTCATGCATCAGGAACTGGTGCTGTCTGCGGATGGGCGCACGATCGACAACGTGGGCGTGGTCAGGCTGCTGGGTATTCCGATCGGCCGTCTGCAGGAGACGATTACGCGCAAGGTGCCCGCGTCTAATTCTGACGACCCGGTGGACCGGGCCGGTAATGGCGTCAGTCGCCGCACCGTCCGCTTCATTGCACACTCGCTGACGCCCTGACATTCCAGGCAACCGCCATGCCCCGCTTCGTCGTTCTGCTCCGTGGCGTCAACGTCGGCAAGGGCAACCGCGTGCCGATGGGGGCGTTCAAGCAATTGCTCGAAACCCTGGGCTGCACGCAGGTGCGGACGCTGCTCAACAGCGGCAATGCGGTGGTCACAGCGCCGGTGCGTTCGACGGCGAAGTTCGCGCAGACCATCGCCGATGCACTGTCCGCGCAGCTGGACGTGTCGACGCCGGTCATCGTCAAGTCGGGAGCGGAGCTGGACCGCATCGTCAGCGAGAGCCCGATGCTGCCGGCCGAGGCGGCGCATTCGCGGTGTCTGGTGATCTTCGCGCAGGCACCGGAAGCGCTGCGGACGCTGGATGATCTGCAGCGACTGGCGGTGTCGCCGGAGCGGCTCGTCGTCACCGGCGACGCAGGCTATCTGGAATGTCCGGCCGGATTGCTGGAGAGCAAGGTCGCGCCCGCACTGTTGGGCAAGGCAGGTCGCGCACTGACGACCCGCAACTGGGCGACGGTGCTCAAGCTGCGTGCGTTGCTCGATGCGAGGTGATGCAGCTTGTGTGACTGCGGTGCGCGAATGAACGCTCGGACGTGCGGCGCGCCTCAAAGACGATTGAGGATCATGTTGCCTGTCACGAACGCGAGGAAGCTGACGGTGACGTACGACATCACGAACGAGAATACCCAGTCCTGACGCAGCTGCAGGCGCAGCGCCTCAGTCGCAGGTAGTTCGCGTGACTGTATGCGCTTGCGATCCATCTCCAGCAGCGGCATCGCGATTCCGAGGCCGATCGCCATCGGCACATACACGACCACCAGCGTGGCCAAGCTGGAGAACGAACTGCGTCCGATGCTGAAGCGTGCAAGGAAGGCGTTCAACGCTTCCTGATGACCGAAGGGTGCGTAGGCGGCGAGCAGCGATGCCATCGCGAGTACATAGAGCGCGACGTACAGCGCGATCTGTAACCGCGTCTTGCGGACCCGCGGCACCGGCGGGGCGGGTTGGGTGCCCATGACCGGCATGTGGTCGCCGACCCGCAGTTCGCCCGACGCCAGTTTGCGACTGATGTGCCAATGGTGCCGGTACACGGCGCGATGCACGATCGGCAGTCCGACGACGCTCAGCAGGCCGGTCAGCATCGTGTTGAGGATGGCTTCAGCGGACAGCTTCGCCGTGGTGTAAACGTTGATCGCATACACCGCGCCGATCCATGCGAGCAGCAGCACGAAGACCAGGCCCATGCCGAGTGCGTAGATGCCGAGCAGCCGGGTGATCTTCATGGATGGCGCATCGCGATGGGTTCCGGGCTCGCCCAGTCGGGCATCCGAAGCGTAACCGGCGCCGTGGGATCAGCCCCGGTCCAGGCAGTGGCTGCAGGCCACGCCGTCGGCACGGTGCCTCCATCGATCACGAACTCGGTGCCAGCAGTGGCCACGCGGCGATGCCACGAAGACGATCAGATTGGCGACTTCATCCGGTGTCGAAGGCAGCCCGATCGGAATGCCGCCGAGCGATTGCGTGATGATCGCCTTGCCGCCGGCGTCATCGATGCCGGCTTCGGTGGCCAGCCGTTCCGCCAGCGCGACCGATGCGTCCGTCTCGACCCGGCCCGGGGCGATGCGCATCACGCGCACGCCGTGGGGCGCGAGTTCCTACGTCGACAGCGCGGCCTTGGCGGCGGCGTAGGCCGTGGTGAATTCGGGCAGCGGCAATCGGTGCTGGATCGAGGTCATGTGGATCACCACGCCGGTGCCGTGCGCCAGCAAACCGGGCACGAGCACGCGATCCAGGCGCACGGCGGGAAACAGGTTGCGCTGCAGTTCGTCATGCCACGCGACATCGGTGAGCGCTGCATAGCCACCGGCGCACTTGAACCGCCTACGACGTGCACCACGATATCCACGCCGCCAAGGCGGTCGTGTACCGCAGCGGCCACCCGTTCGAAACCCGCTTCCGTGCCGAGGTCCGCGATCACGAGCGCCTCGCGGTCCGTATCGCTGGATGGACTGCGCGCCGTGGTGAGCACGCGTGCGCGCTGCGCCCGGAACAGCGCCACGGTTGCCGCGCCGATCCCACGGGTGCCCCCCGTGACCAGGACACGCTTGCCGGCAAGTTCGAGATCGACTGCCATCAGCCGATCTCCAGCTCGGCGATCCGGTCGTCGATCATGCGGAAGCGGTAGGTCAACGTGACCGGGCTGCCGGGGAAACTGCCGCGCAGATGGACCTGCAACACGGGATGTGCGGCATCACCGGCGATCGCGAACGGTTCGGCGCGCCAGTCGGACGCCGTGCGTGCGGCCGCGAGCCAGGCTTCGATGTCGGTCATGCCGCGGTGGGTCCGGTGTTCGTCGTGCACGACGGCATCGGCGGTGAAACACGCATGCAGCCCGGCGAGATCGCCGCCGTTGCTGATGGCGAAGAAGGACGCGATCGTGTCGGGGAGTCGCATGGGTCTGCGCCGATGGAAGAGTGGTCCGAGGTACTGTCGGTGCCGCGCCATGCACCCGCAAGAACGCACGAAGAAGGAAGTCACTTCCCCATGGGTAAGTCCTACACACCCGCGACCGCAGCCGGCGACCTGGAAACAGTGTTCAAACGACTCGGTGGCCGCTGGAAGCTGTTGATCCTCTTTCACCTGTTCGGTGGCCAGGTGCAGCGCTATTCCGATCTCGAACGTCTGATGCCGGGCATCTCGCCGAAGATGCTGGCCCAGCAACTGCGGCAGCTCGAACACGACGGCATCGTGCAGCGTCAGGTGTATCCCGAAGTGCCACCCAGAGTGGAGTACCGGCTCACCGACTGGGGCCAGTCGCTGTGCCCGGCGCTGGATGCATTGCTGCGTTGGGACGCGGCGCGGGATAGCACGACCCTCGAGGGGGCGCGTGTGCAGATGGGCGCGGCGGTGGGGACGCATCCGGAGCAGGCCTGAGCGACTGCCGCTCACGACACCGGATCCGGCAAAGGCGCTCTCTGCATCGCGGGCGTGCGCGCCGCGGCGAGCGATCCGCACCAATGACCGCAGCCGATTCACGATTCGACCATCCGGCGCGTCCTAGCTTCGCAAGCCTCACGAACCGGAGGCACTCCGATGCAGCACACACCATTGAACGAACAGGTCATCGTCGTGACCGGGGCGTCGAGCGGCATCGGTCTGTGCACGGCGCTGCTGGCCGCCCAGCGGGGCGCGCAGGTGGTATTGCTGGCGCGCAGTGAAGTGCTCGACGGGATCGTCGACGACATCCGGTCCGAAGGGGGTCGTGCGGAGGCGATCCGCGTCGACGTGTCGGACCGCGATGCGGTGGAGGCGGCCGCGCGTGACGTCGTCGAGCGTCACGGGCGCATCGATACCTGGGTTAACAATGCCGGTGTCTCGATCTACGGGCGGCTGGTCGACGTGTCCGAGGCCGACAATCGCCGGCTGTTCGACACGAACTTCTGGGGTGTGGTGAACGGCTCGCTGGCCGCGCTGCCCCGACTGCAGGCCAGCCGCGGCGTGCTGGTGAACCTGGGCAGCGAAGTGTCCGATGCCGCACTGCCGCTGCAGGGCATGTACACGGCCTCCAAGCACGCGGTGAAAGGGTTCACGGACGCGCTGCGCGTGGAACAGGAACGTGTGGACGACCAGCCGGTGTCCATCGTGCTGATCCAGCCGACGGCGGTGAATACCCCGTACCCGCAGAACGCGCGCAACTATCTTGCCCATGAGCCGAAACTGCCGAGCCCGTTGATCGACCCGCATCGGGTGGCCGAGGCGATTCTCGATGCCGCGGAAAAAGGCGGTCGCGAGATCAAGGTCGGTGCGCTCGCCCACGTCAACACCACACTGTTCAAGCTGTTGCCCCGGCTGGCCGAACGCATGACCAGCAAGCAGGCCACGCGGCAGGAACACGATCTGGCACCGCGCGATCCCGACGGCGCCCTGTTCAAGCCGGGCGAGCGCGGGCATGTCTACGGCGTCGACGGGGACGGTCGGATCGCATCGGACATCTGATGCGCGGCCTGACTGCCCAGGACCGGCTCGCAGCGCGCAGCGCATGACGCCGAGGAGATCCGCATGACCCGGATCCCCAGAGACGCCGCGCCCGACCGCACGCTCGGTTTTCTCGCCGATCCCTATCGCTTCATCGGCAAGCGGGCGCGCGCGCTGGACACCGATCTCTTCGAGACCCGCCTGCTGGGGCAGCGCACACTCTGCCTCACCGGACGCGAGGCGGGGCGGTTGTTCTACGACACGACCCGCATGCGCCGCGCAGGCGCGATGCCCGGACGCATCGTCAAGACATTGCTCGGCGAAGGGGGCGTGCAGTCGCTCGACGGCGACCTGCATCGCCTGCGCAAGGCCTTGTTCCTGGCACTCGCGACCGGAGATGGCCTGGCGCGTCTGCTGGCGCTCGTCGAGCGGCAGTGGGCCGTGCACACACGGCTGTGGGCGGCGGCCGGACAGGTCCGGCTGTATGACGGCGCCATCGCCTTGTTGTCGCAAGCCGCGTTCGAGTGGGTGGGTCTGCCGCTCGACGATCGCGCCGTCGCGGCCCGCACGCCCGATGTCGCGGCACTGTTCGATGGCGCCGGCGCCGTCGGACCGCGGCATTGGAAAGCGCGACTGGCGCGCAGGCGCCTCGAGGCCTGGCTGACCGAAGTGTCGCATGCCGTACGACACGGCGTGTGGCAGGTCCATCCGGCAGCACCGCTCGCGCGATTGGTCGCCCACCGGGATGCGGATGGACAGACGCTGTCCGAGCGTATCGTCGCCGTGGAACTGCTCAACCTGATCCGCCCCGTCATCGCCGTCGCGGTGTACATCACCTTCGTCGCGCATGCGTTGCAGCGGTCTCCCGCGGCTCGCGCGTACGTGCGCGTCGGCGATGCGACCCGTGAGCGATTCGCCGAGGAGGTGCGCCGGTTCTATCCGTTCTTCCCGGCAGTGGCCGCCCGCACCTGCGTCGCGTTCACGTGGCGGGACTTCGAGATCCCGGCGGATGTGCGCGTGATGTTCGACCTCTACGGCACCAACCATGATCCCCGGCACTGGACTTCGCCCGAGTGCTTCGATCCGGCGCGGTTCGAGACGGCGTTCGATGCGCGTTTCGGCTTCGTGCCCCAGGGCGGCGGCGACCACGAGACCGGTCATCGCTGCCCCGGCGAATGGATCACCGTTGCGCTGATGACCCAGGCCACCGCGTGGCTCGCGGAGCGGATGGCGTGGTCGGCCGATGGTCCGCCTGAGATCGCGATGACCCGGGTACCGGCGCTGCCCGAAGGCGGTATGACGTTGCGACAGGTGCGCTGTCGGCACGGCGGACCTGCGGAGCACTGAGTCGCGCAGATCGCGCGACGCGGAGCGCCGAGGGCCCCGATCCGCCTCGTGAGCGACGCGGGACGCGGCCGCGACACGCGGCACACACGCCCGATCGGCGGATCGCATCCGGCCGGCGCACGCGACGTGGCGCACAATGCGTATCCCGAAGCGGCTGGACCCGTCATGGAACTTGAAGCCCTGCTCGTCGCTGCCTTGCGCGAGGCCGGTTATGGCCCGGATGCCATTGGCTCGGCGATGCCCCGCATCATCCGCATCATGCAGGCGGAGGATGTGCGCATCGAGATGGGCCGCAGCCTCTCGCGCAAGGAACGCGAATACGTGCGCCTGCAGCTGGAGCTGGGGCTCAACGTGTCGGAAGTCGTGGCGGGTCTGCAGAAGTGACGGACGCCTCTGCCGCCGATCGGCCTGCGATGCAGACGGTCATTGGCACCTGTCACTGCAAGGCCGTCGAATTCGAGGTCGATCTGATCGACGGCTTCGAGAACATCCGCCGCTGCAACTGCTCGATCTGCAGCCGCAAGGGCGCGGTGATGGCCGGCGTGACGCTCGACCGCCTGCGCGTGACCCGCGGCGCCGATGTGCTCAGCCTGTATCAGTGGAACACGAAGATCGCCAAGCACTGGTTCTGCAGCGTCTGCGGCATCTACACCCACCACCAGCGCCGCAGCGCCCCGAACGAGTACGGGTTCAATCTGGCGTGTATCGAGGGTGTGGATGTCACGGCCATCAGCGAGATCGGGCGCAGCAACGGGGCGGCGCAGAGTCTGGTGTAGTTCGCACTGAAGGAAAGCAGGGATGCGTGTCTCGCCAGTCGTCATTCAAGTGTCCACCGCAGCAGCCTTTCTCGGCTTGATGCTCTGGTTCGCACAGGCGCCTACTCCGCCGTCCTTCGAGACGCAGGCGCGCGTCATCGAGCAGCGATCGGAACTCCGGTTTCAGACCGAGCAAGGACTGTCGCCTTGCGGTCCGAGAGAGCAGCAGGTTCTTGCGCGCGCAGACATCAGGTTGCTCGACGCGGGCCATGCTAGCGGTGACTTCAAGATTGTTGTCCTGCACGCCTTCGAAGACGCGAATATCGTGACGCTGGGACCTGAATCGATTGCGTCCTATCGCATCGATGGCGCGACCAACCTGGCGCCGCCGACGCGCCGCTGGTTGGAGGGCGTCGTACGAGAGAACGCACGCACGCGTGTCGATCCGATGCATATCTATCGCGTCATCCGAACGCTTGATCGCGTGGTGACCCACGCGGCCAGTGCGTCTGTCTTCGAAGGCCTCGACGGGGCCGCCTACTACGTGGGGCGGGATTCCGAGCACTGTGCTTTCACGGAAGAACCAAGAGGCGCGGGCATCGGCGCGCTGGTCCGGCAAATGGCCGAGGCGGCAACACACAGGAATGCCGATGTAAACGATCTGCTCGACATTGCTGCGCAGATCGACAGGATCGATGCGAGACAGTAGCCGGGCGCCCACACCTGGACGTTGCTCACCGGGAGTCGCTGCCTGCTAGCATCCCCACGCCGTCGCCATTCCGGCGACGCAGCACGCAAGGGGATTGCAATGCGCAATTGGGGAATCGGCGCCGCGCTGGCGCTGGCCGTGGCGGCTTCGGGATCGGTCGTCGCGCAGGATGGACAGACGCGGGAAGTCCAGTCGAACGACGGGACATTCACCGGCGAGATCGTCGGTACGCCCGCCGAAGGCAGCAAGTTCGCGCAGCTCGAGATCGGCATGAGCATGCAGGACGTGCAGGAACTGCTCGACCGCGTGCCCGACCGCTTCCACACCTACGAGTCTGGCAAGCGCTGGATTCCGTTCTACTTCGGCAACGATGCCACGCGCCTGCAGGCGCTGTTCCGTGAAGAGGGCTGCCTGATCTTCACCGGCGGCAACGTCTGGGGCGGCGGCGGCAGCGAACTGATCCAGATCGAGGCCGATCCGTCGGGTGCCTGTTACCAGCCTTGACTACGGCATGCGGATCGCGATCTGATCGCGGTCCGCGTTGCCGCACGGGCGGACCGACGTCCGCGCGGTGTTACTGCTTCGACAAGGAGGTTGACGATGTACGGCATGGTCCTGCTCGCATCATCGGTGCTGACCGCGCCGACCGGCGCACCTGCACCGACAGTGTGTCTCCAGACGACGATCACCGAAGGCGGGCGCACGCGCGACACCCGGATCGTCGAGAGTTCCGGCAACCGGCGCGACGACCGCGGTGCCCGACGGTATCTGGAAATCTTTGATTTCGCCCGCATGCCGTTGGGGGTCACGCTCGGGCAGACAGGCCATCTGATCGTCGAGGTGACGGGGCCTGACAGCTGGCGCATCGATGTGACCGGTGGGCGGTTGCATGACAGCTGCGCCGCGGCGCGCGCTGCAGGCACCGTGTCTGCGCCGAGTGCCTGACGCGAGGAAAAAGGAGTGGGCGATCCGCCCGTTCCTTCGCATGACACGCCTTTTATCTTTTCCCTGATCCAAGGACGACACATGCTCTCGAAATCCATGACGGCAGTGCTTGCCGCTGTTCTCCTGGTCGGCTGCGCGACCGGCGCAACGTCCGATGACCAGGCGCGTTGGCTACAGCCCAGCCAGGCGATCCAGCTTGCCGCCGACGCCGCGCCGCGTGGCGTATCCGGTGTTTTCTCGATGCAGATCCATGCGGTCGGTTTCCAGGACGGTGTGACGTACCTCAACTCCGAAACCGAT
Organism: Luteimonas sp.; assembly: GCA_045810015.1. Lineage (GTDB taxonomy): Bacteria > Pseudomonadota > Gammaproteobacteria > Xanthomonadales > Xanthomonadaceae > Luteimonas. Next base: position 221,985 of record JBJMWR010000015.1, on the reverse strand, counting down.
TACCGAGACCAGCGCAACCTGACGATCGCGCTCTCTCAGGCGGCGGCGCGTCAGGTCGAGGCACGCCTGGGTGTGCCCGTGGAGGCGCTCGAAGGCAAGCGCATCGTGGTACGCGGCGCGGCGCGGCGGGTGCAGATCAACTTCACCTCCGACGGGCTGCCGACCGGCAAGTACTACTACCAGACCCACGTGCGCGTCACCGACGCGGCGCAGATCCAGCTGCAGTAATCCAGGGGGCGGCCGCGCGCTGCGCGCACTCCGGTCATCCTTCACCCGCCGCGCGGCGTGCGGGGCGTACGCTCGCCGCGATCCGCCACGAGCCGCGCCCATGTCGCAAGTCCCCATACCCCGTCGCCGCACCGGTGCCTATGTCGCGATCGCGGCGAGCGTGGCCGCCGTCGGCGGTGCTTTCGCCTGGACCGCAGGCTGGCTCACGCCCGACCGGCTCACGTCCGCGCGCATGACCGATGCGATCGAGGCGACGTCGACGACGCCGTATCCCGGTTTCCGGCGCGCGCACGCCAAGGGCATCTGCGTCGCCGGCCATTTCGAAGGCAACCCGGACGGCGCGGCGCTCAGCCGGGCCAGTGTGTTCTCTCGAACCGACACACCGGTGCTCGGCCGGATCTCGATCGGCGGGGGCTCGCCCTACGGCCTGGATGCGCAGGCGCGCGTGCGCAGCATGGCGCTGGTGCTCAAGGGCGCCGACGGCAGCGAATGGCGCATGGCGATGAACAGTTTTCCGTTCTTCGGTGCGGCGTCGATCGAGACGTTTCTCGAACAGACGCGCGCGTCGGCGCCGGATCCGGCAACCGGCAAGCCCGATCCCGAACGCATGGCCGCGTTCGCCGCGCAGCACCCCGAAGCGCAACGCTTCGCCGCGTGGGCGAAGTCCGCGCCGTGGTCCGACAGCTTCGCCAACACGCAGTACAACGGCATCCACGCCTATCGTTTCAACGGCGCGGGCGGCGAACGTCTGGTGCGCTGGTCGTTGCGTCCGCAGGCGCCGTTCGTCGAGATGACCGCTGCGCAGCGCGAGGCGGCGGAAGGCAACTATCTGCAGGACGAGCTGCGTGAGCGGCTCGCGCAGGGTCCGCTGCGCTGGGACATGGTCACCACGATCGCGGCCGAAGGCGACGACGCCAGCGATCCGAGCACACCCTGGCCCGAGGATCGCGAACAAGTGGTCGTCGGCACCGTTGTGCTGACGGAGGCGCAGGACCAGGCGACCGGTGCGTGCCGTGATCTCAACTTCGATCCGACCATCGTGCCGAGCGGCGTGGCGCTGTCGGACGATCCGATCCTCGCCGCGCGCGCGGCCGTGTATGCGCAGTCCTTCGATCGACGCGAACGCGAGGTCGCGCGCGGCGCCGATGTCGATGGCACCCCGCCGCCGGAGGCCGCGCGATGAACGCCCCGACCGATCGCCACGATGCCTTCGCCCGCGTGCTGCACTGGAGCATGGCGGTGCTGATCCTGGCGATGCTGTTCGTCGGCGTGGCGATGGTGTCGTCGATGACGCTGCGCCCGTCGCTGCTGATGCTGCACCGGCCGATCGGCATCGCGCTGCTGCTGCTGGTGATCGTGCGCTTGATCCATCGGCTGCGACGTCGCACGCCCGAGTTGCCGCGCGATCTTCCGGTCTGGCAACGCGCCGCCGCGCACGCGTCGCACGTGGCGCTGTACGCGCTGATGTTCGCGATGCCGCTGATCGGCTGGGCGATGGTGTCGGCGGCCGGCAATCCGGTCGTGGTGTGGGGCGATCTGCATCTGCCGCCGATCGCGCCGCACGATCCTGCGATCTACAGCGTGCTGCGCGCCGCGCACACGTGGCTGGCGCGTGCGTTGCTCGCGGTGATCCTGCTGCATCTCGCCGCCGCGCTGTACCACGCGTGGGTCCGTCGCGATGGCGTGTACCGCACGATGGCGCCGGTGCCGCTGGGGCCGCGACCGCACGATGATCGCATCGCCACACGACCGGAGATCGACGCGCCTTGAGCCACCTGCGACACCGGCTTCGCTAGGCTGGTGCCTTTCGACAGGAGTCCAGCCATGGCGAAGACCGCCCGTCCGCAACACGGCACACCGGCCGACACTTCCGTCGCCGTCGATGCCTTCATGGCCGATCTCGACCACCCGCACGCCGACGCCGTGCAGCGCTTGCGCGCGCTGGTGCTCGGCGTCGACCCGACGATCGCCGAAGGCGTGAAGTGGAATGCGCCGAGCTGGCGTACCACCGAATACTTCGCGACCACGCAGCTGCGCGCGAAGGCGGGCATCGGCTTGGTCCTGCACCGCGGCGCCAAAGCGCGTGCACTGCCGGACGGCGGACTCGTGATCGACGATCCCGACGGACTGCTGACCTGGCCATCGCCGGATCGCGCACTGCTCGCGTTCGCCGACCGCAACGACGTCGAAGCCCGCGCCGACGCCGTGCAGACGCTGCTGCGCCAGTGGATCGCGCACGTCTGATGCCTGCAGTGAGACCCCGAAGACGCGAACGCCCCGACATGCGGGGCGTCCGGTCCAGCGGATTGCAACGCGCTCAGTCGAACTTGAACTTCGCACCGACCGTGAAGTAGCGGCCGATCGCGCCGCTGAAATCCATCGGGTTGTAGTTGATCGCGCCATAGGTCAACGGATCGAGCGGCGCGATGCGATCGGTGACGTTGTTGACCGAGCCGAACAGTTCCCAGTGTTCGGTCGGCATCCAGCGCGCCGACAGATCGACCGTGTAGAACGACGCCAACTCGCAACCGCGGGGTGCGTCGTCGCCATTGGCGAACCCGTTCGCGCATTCGGTGTCGCCGGCCTCGGTGACATTGCGGATGCTGTCGCGCCAGTTCACGACGCTGCTGATCGAGAACGCATCCATCTCCCAGGTCGCGCCGAAGTTCGCCTTGTTCTTCGGCGTACCGATGCAGTTGGTCACGTCGCAGTTGCCGTGGGTGCCGGCGAACTCGTACACCGTGCCGTCGAGATCCTCGCGCTCGAACGCGCTGATGTGGGTGAACTGCAGGTCAAGCCGCAGATTGCCCGCGCCGAGATCGAAGCGTTGTTCCATGTCGATGTCGAAGCCTTCGACGGTGGTCGACGATGCGTTCTCGTAACCGACCAGCACCGCGAGGATCGAACCGCTGCCCGGCGTGCCGGGAATCTCGTTGGTGCCGCGCACGACGTTGTCGCCGCCGGCTGCGATCGCCGCATCTGCACTGCCGCCGAAGATCTCGTCGGTGCGGCGGATGCGGAAGGCATCCACCGCGAGCGAGCCGCCGGTCCACGGCGACAGCACGATGCCGACCGTCGTGCTCTTCGACTCTTCCGGCTTGAGCGCAGGATTGGGTGAGGTGATCAACGCGATCGGGCCCGCGTCGCAATCCTGCGGTTCATTGCCCGGTGCGGCGCAGCGCACCGGATCGACCGCCGTGCTGAAGGCCGCGAGACCACCGGTGCCCGCTTCCGCCGGGTTCGGGGCGCGAAAGCCTTCGGCATACGTGCCGCGCACCGCGATCCAGTCCGTGGGCGACCACTTCACGCCGACCTTGGGCGTCGTTGCGGTATCGCCACCGTCGTACTTGTCGACGCGCAGCGCGCCGGTCAGCTCCAGACTTTCCAGCACCGGTGCCTGCAGTTCGGCGTAGGCGCTGGTGACCTTCTCCACGCCGCCGTAGGCCGAATAGCCCAGGCCGATGATGTCGCCCTGGTCGGTGAACGTCTGCGGCGTGAGCAGCACGGACTGGCGCCGGTACTCCGCGCCGAGCGCCAGCCCGAGTGCGCCGCCGCGCAGATCCATCAACGGGCGTGTGACCTTGGCATCGAAGATGTCGAGCCGTGTCCGACCGGTCGCGCTGATGCGCGGCGAGATGTAGTCGTACAACGCCTGCGAGTTCTGGCCGCCGTTGTCGCCGATGCGCCAGTAACCGACAGGGCTGTTCGGATCTTCCAGTGCGGTCTTGACGTGGCTGTACTGCAGGAAGCCGGTGCGCTCATTGGTGAGGTCGGTGCCGGAGTGCAGATAGCCGACGTCGTAGTCCCACGCACCGGCCGTGCCCTTGAAGCCCAGCAGCAGGCGGACGAAGCGGCTGTCGTTGTAGGTCACGCGCGGGCCGACGTCGAACGCGGTGTAGCGCAGCCGGTTCGCGGTGCCCGGATACGGATTGTCCGGATGGTCAGGGCCCAGCACGGTGGCGCCCGGGCCGGGATCACTGGCGTTGACCGGACCACCGGGGAACCCCCAGGCACCGGAGACGCCCGAGGGCGTGTTCTGGAACGTCGTCTTCTTGTTCGCCGCGCTCAGTTCCATGTACAGCTCGCCGGTGTCGCCGACCGCGAACGCTGCGCGCGAGAAGAAGTTCACGTATTCCTCTTCGGGCGAGAGATCGCGGAACTGCGCGACATCCCACAGGCAGCCGCCTGCCGGATCCTGCGGCGTCACGTTCGACAGTCCCGCGCAGCCGGGCAGCGATTCGAACAGGCCGGTGTTCGGATTTTCGATCGCGCCGCTCGGGCCGCCGCCGGCGCCGGTACCGCCACCGGTGATGCGGCCGGGCAGATTGGTGCCGATCGCATAGCCGTAGGGCCGCAGGTCACCGGTGCCGATCCACTTGCGATCGCGCCGGTCGCGTACGCGGATCGCGTCGGTCTTGGCCGCCTCGATGCTGAAGAACGCGTTGTAGCCGTCCTCGCTCATGCTGCCGGTGCCCGCGGTCAGCGAGGCCTTGGGCTGGTCGCCGCCGCCATCGCCTGACCAGCCGTAGGACACGCTGGCGATCGCGCCTTGGAAATCGTCGCGCAGGATCACGTTGACCACGCCGGCGATCGCATCGGAGCCGTAGATCGACGACGCACCATCCTTGAGGATCTCGATGCGCGCGACCGCGTCCAGCGGAATCGTGCTGAGGTCGGTGAAGACCTTCTGTCCGTCATCGGCGAGTCCGAACGGTGCCATGCGCCGCCCGTTGAGCAGCACCAGCGTGGACCCCGCGCCCAGGCCGCGCAGCGAGATCGCCGAGCCACCGCCAGCGAAGCCGTTGCCGAAGCTCTTGGGTACCGAGCCGGCGCCATCGACCGACAGGCTCTGCAGGTATTCGCCGACCGTGGTCTTGCCGGTGCGGTCGATCTGATCGCGCGAGATCACCTGTACCGGCGATGCGGTCTCGGTGTCGGTGCGCGGGATATTCGAGCCGGTGACGGTGATGCGGTCGAGTGTGGTCGGCTGCCCGGTGCTGCTCTGCGCAGATGCAGCGAGCGGCATCACGAGGGCGCAGAGCGCGGCGGGGACGGCGAGGCTGAGCCGGGTGCGTCGCACCGGCAAACGGTTGTGGGTCGCATTCATCTGGACATCCTCGAGCGTGAAATTGCATGGATGACGACTGCTGGGATCGATCCACATCCGATGTCGAGCGATTCGGCGCCAGTTAATATTTTGTTAACGTATCGGGCGCGTGACGGATGGCTATTAAGCGGATTTATCTCTCTGAATATTCAACGCGGAGTTACTTCGGTTGTCTATTCATTTTCCAGAATAGCGAGGGCTGCGTATTCATGATCCGAAGCGCGCAATGTGGATCCGACGCGCAACGCTTGGGCGAAAGTCAATGAAGGCGCCGCTCGCTCGCAGTCGGATGGTCCGCGCGTGGGAGGGCAGCGGCGCCGATAATCCGGACTGTGTAAAAGCCGGATTCGAATATCCCCAAACGGTCTGGCCTGCCGCCGTTTCTCCGGTTCGCATACTTCGATGCGCGCACCCTGATCTCTTGTGCTCTCGACCACAGCCCGGGTCCACAACTGGGGCCGGGTGATCCGGTGTCCATCGATCCGTCCACCTGCCGCGCCTTGATTCCCCATCATCCACACCAATATCGACCGCTCGCACCACATCCACACGGACGCCGCACGCAATGACCGCAACTGCCGAAACCCGCAAGTTCGAAGCCGAAGTCTCCCAGGTCCTGCACCTGGTCACGCACTCGCTGTACTCGCACAAGGAGATCTTCCTGCGCGAGCTGATCTCCAACGCCTCGGATGCCTGCGACAAGCTGCGCTTCGAATCGATCGCCAATCCGGATCTTCTGGCGGGCGACGGCGAGCTGCACATCGATGTCAGCTGGGACAAGGCGGCGCGCACGGTAACGATCCGCGACACCGGCATCGGCATGAACCGCGACGACGTGGTCGCCAACATCGGCACCATCGCCAGCTCCGGCACGCGCCGCTTCCTCGAAGCGATGAGCGGCGAGCAGAAGGCCGATGCACGCCTGATCGGCCAGTTCGGTGTCGGTTTCTACTCGGCCTTCGTGGTCGCCGATCGCGTGACCGTGCTGACCCGCCACGCGGGCGCTGCGCCCGACGCCGGTGTGAAGTGGGAAAGCGACGGCCGCGGCGAGTACTCGCTCGAAGACGTCACCCTGCCCGAGCGCGGCACCACCGTCGTGCTGCATCTCAAGGCCGACGAGGACGAGTTCCTCGACGGCTGGAAGCTGCGCTCACTGGTGCAGAAATACTCCGACCACGTCGCGTTCCCGATCCGCATGCCGAAGGACGCGCCGTCGGGCGCTGAGGGCGAGGACGAGGCAAAGGCCGACGCCGCGCCGGAGTGGGAAACCGCCAACGACGCGTCCGCGCTGTGGACCCGGCCGAAGTCCGAGATCACCGATGCGGAATACCAGGGCTTCTACAAAGCGCTCGGCCACGACTTCAACGACGCGTCCGCGTGGACGCACAACCGCGTCGAAGGCAGCCAGAGCTTCACCACGCTGCTGTATCTGCCGTCGCAGCCGCCGTTCGACCTGATGATGGGCGGGCGCGACGAGCGCAAGGGACTGAAGCTCTACATCAAGCGCGTGTTCGTCATGGACGCCGCCGAGGAACTGCTGCCGAACTACCTGCGCTTCGTGCGCGGCGTCGTCGATGCCGACGACCTGCCGCTCAATGTCAGCCGCGAACTGCTGCAGCACAACCGCCAGCTCGAACGCATCAAGGGCGCGTGCGTGAAGCGCGTGCTCGATCTGATCGAGAAGCTCGCGCGCGACGAGCCCGAGAAGTTCACTGCGTTCTACAAGGCCTTCGGCAACACGTTGAAGGAAGGCGTCGTCGAAGATGCCAGCAACCGCGAGCGCATCGCCAAGCTGCTGCGCTTCGCCTCGACGAAGGGCGAGGGCGCATCGCAGACCGTGTCGCTCGACGATTACGTCGGCCGCATGCCGGTCGGCCAGGACATCATCTGGTACATCACCGCCGATGGCCACAAGGCCGCCGCCGGCAGCCCCCAGCTCGAAGCCTTCCGCGCGAAGGACATCGAAGTGCTGCTGATGTTCGACCGCATCGACGAATGGATGCTCGGCAGCCTGCACGAGTACGCCGGCAAGTCGATGAAGAACGTCGCCAAGGGCGAACTGCCGCTCGACGAGGCCGACAAGGCCAAGCAGGCCGAAGCCGCGACAGCCGCCGCACCGCTGGTCGAGCGCATCAAGGGTCTGCTCGGTGACCGCGTCGGCGACGTGCGCGTCTCCGCGCGTCTGACCGATTCGCCGTCCTGCCTCGCCCTCGCCGACTACGAAATGGCCCCGCACCTCGCCCGCCTGCTGCGCGAAGCCGGCCAGGACGTGCCGGAGAGCAAGCCGACGCTCGAGATCAACCCGCAGCACGCGCTGCTGCAGCGGATCGAAAGCGAAGCGGATGATGCGAAGGCGACCGATCTTTCGACGCTGCTGCTGGAGCAGGCCGAGATCGCCGCCGGCGCGCCGCTGCCGGATCCGGCAGCGTTCGTGCAGCGGATGAACCGGGTGCTGCTGGGCGGCTGAGGCAGGCAGCTGAAGCGCATGCAGCCCGCCAGCTGCGGCCTCAAGTCTTGAGCCCTCCCCCGCACGCGGGGGAGGGTTGGGTGGGGGCACGCGTTCCGACCGCATGAAACGTGATGCGTGCGCAGCTGTCTGTAGCTGCCGTGCCGCTTTGCGTGGGCGACACAACAGCTATAAGACGCGCTCTTATGCTGTGGACGATGAGCCGCATTGCGCCCGGTCAGGCTTGCAAGTTCGTTGTGTTCCAGAGCGTGTCCGCCCTCACCCCAACCCCTCTCCCGGAGGGAGAGGGGCTCGAAGCGTGTACATCGCGATTCCGAGACGCGCGCGGCGTCTGATAGCCCCTCTCTCCCTGGGAGAGGGGTTGGGGTGAGGGCGCTTTGGCTTGAGGGACACCTCATCGCTTGATCACATGCGGATGCGCTCAGGAACTGCCAGCCCGCCAATCCCCACACAGTGACCCGGCATGCTCCGATTCCATGCAGCACCGGCTTGCGCCATCCTGTCTGCCTCCGTCCCGCGTCCGTTCGAACCCGCCGGATACATCGGCCAGGTGCCGGGGCGCAGGGCGGAACCGTTCAACGGCAGGGAGCACGATGATGGCCCACAGGATCGGGCGTCCGCGTCGACAAGGCAGGCCAGCGCAGCGGATCGCGACCGCGATCGTCGCGACTGCACTCACCACGACAGGATGCCAGGGCATGGCGACAACACAGAACTCCAGTGCAACGCCTCCGGCCAATGCGGACCCACGGATCGTGGCCGACTGGCCACTCAGGTTCATGCGCCACAACTTCGGCATCGCGACCTACGCGTTGCAGGAGTGTCTGGTGGTCTATGCAGACCGTCCGCACACGAGTGGACCGCGTCCTGCGCTCGAGGACGTGCACCCCAACTCGCTCAAGGCCAAGACCGCGAACCACTTGATGATCCGGAATTTCCCGCCGCCCGCCGTGGTGAAGTGGAAGAGCCGCGACGGGACGCCGCTGGAGGCTGAAGTCGACATCGGTGAGATCTTCAAGAACGAACTGGTCGTCCACGAAACTCCGCGCGAAGAGGTCTCCGAGTACACGCCGATGGTGAATCCGGACGTCATCATGGAAATCAACGACCGCACGATCAATGTCTACATGAAGGCGTTCATCTCGTTGAAGGCGCCACGAATCGAAGGCAACCCGCACAGCGACTACAGAAGCGATCTCGTTCTCGCTTGGACCAAGACGTACTGATCCGGATCCACATGGAGGTGGAGCATGGGTGGGAATCGACATCCCGATGGGGTGCGGGCGGATGCCGCGACAGCCGCGCAGCTCGCGAGTTTCGAGCAGGCCGAACGCGCACTCGAGCGTTTCACTGCCCCCGTGCTGCTGGATGAGGAGAAGCCTGAGCAGCGCCTGTTCGTCGCGTCCTTCGATGGCACCGGAAACAGCAAGCGCGATCCGGCGAAGTTCACCAATGTCGCGCTTGTCGATGAGCAGATTCGCAGCTACGCGCGGGCAGCAGAAGACCGACTCGGCTATGTGCCGATCCGTGCAGGCTACGTTGCGGGGCCAGGTACGCAGGGTGGCGTCAGCGGCATGATCGATGCCGCGTATGGCGGCAGCTACGAAGCGCGTATCGAAGACATGTATCTCCAGTTCGTCTCCCAGGCGAAGATCTGGCTGGATGAGAATCCGGGCGCCGACATCCGCATCTTGGCGACTGGTTTCAGCAGAGGCGCGGAGCAGGCGGCTGGATTCACCCGACTGGTCGAAGCGCGCGGCATCCAGAATCCGACGGATGCTGTGGTCAACCGCGACGCGGACGGTCTGATCATTGGTCAGGTGATCTACCCGCGTCCACCGTTGCGCGAACCTGGAGGTGTGATCCAGGCCGCTGCGTTATTCGATCCGGTCGGCACCGGCGCGCCGCGGCAGAATGACCGGCGCCTCGCCGAATCCGTCGTGTCCGCGTTCCAGATCACGGCGATGAGCGAGCGGCGCAATCTGTTCCAGGGCACATGGATCACCGATTTCGGAACCACGTCGGATGGCCGCTTCCTCAACGTCGGCGTTGCGGGTGCGCACAGCGACATCGGTGGCGGCTATCGACGCGATGGGCTCGGAATTCTTGCGGGGAATCTTGGTGTCGACTACCTCAACAGCATGATCCGGCCGCCGCCGCTGGAGAAGCGCGCGCTTCCCGACGATCCGGATCGCTACGTGGTCCATCGGTCCGAAGAGCATCTCTCCATCTACGGCACTTCGGTCTTCGACAAGGCGGGCGTGCGTGGCATGCGAGATTTGTTGGCCCCGCCGTCGCTGTGCCGGATCGATTGCCGCGACGCGATGCCGCGCAACGAGACGATGGCCGCGGCGCTGGAGTGGCAGCGTGTCGGGATCGGGCCGGTGCAGGGCAGTGTGCCGGTGCGCGATGCAGGTCTAGAGACCTCCGCGTTCGCGAGTGATCTGCTGTCATCTGCCGCACGCGAGGATGGGCATGCAATCTCCGAACGCTTGCGCGAGCAGCTGGCGAGTGATGCGGGACAGACGTGGCTACAGCAGGGATTCGAAGCGCTGGAGCGGCAGTCGCGCGATGTCGCTGGACGCGGTGGCCCGCATGTCTTGGCACCGGCGCATGAGTTGGACGGACCTGCGCTCTGATCGATTCGGGTTTGCGCATGCGAGAGATCTGACCCTCATCAGAGACAACCGATCTCAGCAGAGCAATTTTGCTTATCCATCTGTCATCCCGGCGAAGGCCGGGATCCAGTGTCTTTGGTGCTTCACGAATCGCGACTTACCCAATCAAGCCACCGCCCGAATCTGGCTTACAGGGCGCATGCGTAGCGAGTGGAAGGCACTGGATCCCGGCTTGACCGGACATTCGTCTGTTAGAAGCCGCCGGGATGACGGGCTCCGAGCAGTAGCAGCCCCGATCAATGATCTGAGGCGATGGCCGTCAGCGCACACCCGCCGTCTCACGCGCCGGCAAGGTCTGCGGCCAGCCGCCCGCAAGCGCGCGATACAGCGCGACCGCATCCGTCGCAGTGCGCGCACGTCCGGAGGCAAAGGCGTCTTCGGCCTGCAGCTGCGTGCGTTCGGCGTCGAGGACTTCCAGCAGGCTGGTGCCGCCGGCATCGAAGCGCAGGCGGGCGAGTTGGGCGGCGCGGGCGCTGTCGCGGGCGGCGCGTTCGAGTTCGACGTCGGCGTCGTGGGCGCGGTCGAAGCGCACCAGTGCGTTGCCGGTGTCTTCGAGCGCGCGCAGCACGGTCTGCTGGTAGCGCGCGAGTTCCAGCGAGGCGTCGGCGTCAGCCGCGGCGATGCGTGCGCGCACGCGGCCGATGTCGAGGAACGACCAGTCGATGCCCAGCGCGACCAGTCGCGTTTCGCTGTCGCGTCCGAACAGCGCGTCGATGTCACCGGCCTGGCTGCCGATCAGGCCGCCCAGCGTGAGCCGCGGAAACAGGTCCGCCGTGGCGACACCCACGCGCGCGGTTGCCGAGTGCAGGCGATGCTCGGCCGCGGAGACATCGGGGCGCAGACGCAGCACGTCGGCCGGCGTGCCGGGATCGATCGCGCGCGGCACCGCGGGCAATGCACGCGCCACGGTCAGCTGCGCGCGCAGTGCATCGGGCGTGCGCCCGGTCAGCACGGCGATGCGATGCGTTGCGACGGCGATCTCGGCTTCCAGCATCGGAATGCGTGCCGCCGTCGATGCGGCCTGCGCCGAAGCGCGCGCGCTGTCGAAGTCGCTGTCCTGTCCGGCATTGCGACGCGCGTCGACCAGCGCCAGCGTGTGCTGCTGGTTGCCGGCGTTCTCGGTCGCCACGCGCAGGCGTTCCTGCAGGCCGCGCAGGTCGAGATACGCCGTCGCCACTTCACCCACGATCGCAACCTGCAACGCGCGCAGATCATCCGCGCTCGCGGCCACATCGGCGCGTCCGGCCTCGACGCTGCGCCGCACGCGGCCGAACAGGTCGAGCTCCCAGCTCGCGCCGATGCGGATGTCGAAGCTGTCGGTGTCGCGTGCATCGCGCGGCACGCCGGGCGCCTGGTCGGCGCTCGCGCGATTGCTGGAGGCGGTCCCGCTGGCATCGATCGTCGGCAGCTGGTCGAAGCGCGTACCGCGCAGCAATGCGTTCGCGCGGTCATAGCGGGCCAGCGCGATGCGCAGGTCATGGTTCGCGAGCAGCGTGTCGTCGACCAGCGCGTTCAACTGCGGATCGCCGAACGCCTGCCAGAACGCGGTGTCGACCACAGCCGGCGCGGCGATGGCGGTCGCGATGTTCGCGCTCGCCGCGGTCGCATGCGGCGCGGCAGTGCCTTCGAAGGTCTGCGGCACGGCCATCGACGGCCGTACGTGTTCGGGGCCGACGGCGCAGGCGGCGAGCAAGGCCGCCGCCAGCACCGTGATCAGTGGACGCATCACCACGGCAGCACCTCGTCGAGATAGAAGTAGCCGCCGGTCGGGCCGGCATCGTCGATCAGCGCGAGACGCACGCTGGTACGCGCGCCATCGGCGACTTCGAGTTCGCCATTCTGTTCGTCGCCCGACTTGTTCATGTCGGTGCGCACGTAGCCCGGATGGATCGTGTTGACCTTGATGCCGGCGTCCTTGAGCACGTGCGCCAGATGCACGGTCCACGCGTTCACTGCGCTCTTGGACACGTTGTAGGTCGGCACGCCCTTGAAGTCGTAGATGAAGGAATCCGGATTCTGGTGCTCGCTGATCGAGCCGAGCAGGCTGGACACGTTGACGATGCGACCAGCCTTGGACTTGTGCAGCAGCGGCAGCAGCGCCTGGGTGGTGGCGATCAGGCCGAACACGTTGGTCTCGAACGTCGTGCGCCAGGTGTCGATCGACTGGCCTGCCGTGCCGAGCTGCGGATCGTCGGCAATGATGCCGGCGTTGTTGACCAGGATGTCGAGGCGGCCGTGGCGGTCTTCGATGGTCTTTGCGGCCGCGGCGATGCTCGCGGCATCGGTGACGTCGAGCGCGATGGCCTCGACCGGCAGGCCTTCCGCCTGCAGCTTCAATGCGGCGGCGACAGCCCGGTCACGGTTGCGGCCCGCCAGCAGCGTGTGCACGCCGGCTTCGGCGAGCTGCCGCACGGTTTCCAGACCGATGCCGCGGGTGGCGCCGGTGACGAGGGCGATACGGGGAGAGGTGCTCATGGATGATTCCTGGCGTGGGGATTGGCGGTGAGGCCGCGCGGATGCGCGCGGCCGGGATCGAAGGGACAGACAGGTGCGATTTGCACTGCAACGACATCCGTCATGCGTGCGAGCTGCTGACAGGTGCGTCGTGCGCCACCGGCTTGTGCGATACCACCGGCGTGTTCGCGAGCTTGCGCAGCGCGACGTAGAACACCGGCGTCAGGAACAGGCCGAACAGGGTCACGCCCAGCATGCCGGCGAACACGGTGACGCCGGTGATCGAGCGGACTTCGGCGCCTGCACCCGTCGACAGCACCAGCGGCACGGTGCCGGCGATGAAGGCGACCGAGGTCATGACGATCGGGCGCAGACGCAGACGGCTGGCTTCCAGCGCGGATTCGACGATGCCCTTGCCCTGCATTTCCAGTTCGCGGGCGAACTCGACGATCAGGATCGCGTTCTTGCATGCCAGGCCCATCAGCACGACCAGCCCCACCTGCACGAACACGTTGTTGTCGCCGCCGGCCAGCCACACGCCGAACAGGGCGGACAGCAGCGTCATCGGCACGATCAGGATCACCGCCAGCGGCAGCGACCAGCTCTCGTACAACGCGGCCAGCACGAGGAACGCCAGCAGCACCGCGAGCGGGAACACCACCATCGCCGCGCCGCTCTGGTTCGACTGCTGATAGCTCAGATCGCTCCAGCCGATGCCCATGCCGGCCGGCAGCACCTGCCCGGCGAGTTCGGTGACCTTGGCCATGGCTTCGCCCGAGGACAGCACACGCGGATCGGCATCGCCCAGCAGGTCGGCCGCGGGATAGCCGTTGAAGCGGATCACCGGATCGGGGCCGTAGGTCTGGCGCACGTTGACCATCGAACCCACCGGCACCATCTCGCCCGCCTCGTTGCGCGTGCGCAGACTGGCGATGTCGGTCACCTCGTCGCGGAACTGGCCGTCGGCCTGTGCGATGACCTGCCAGGTGCGACCGAACATGTTGAAGTCGTTGACGTAGGCCGAACCCAGATAGGTCTGCAGCGTGTCGAACAGTTCCGTCAGCGGCACGCCCTGTGCCTTCGCCTTGACCCGGTCCACGTCGGCATCGAGCTGCGGCACGTTGGCCTGGTAGCTACTGATCGGATAGCCGAGGCCCGGCGTCTGCATCGCCGCGCCCTGGAACGCCTGCACGGCGGCCTGCAGTTCGCCGTAGCCCAGACGCGTGCGGTCTTCGACAAACAACGACCAGCCCGAGCCGTTGCCGAGGCCCTGGATCGGCGGTGGCATGAAGGCGAAGGTGAAGCCTTCCTGGATCGTCGAGAACTTCTGGTTGAGTTCTGCGGTGATCTCTTCAGCGGTGCGCGAGCGCTCGCTGAAGGGATCGAGGGTGAAGAAGATCACGCCGTTGTTGGGCGTGTTGGTGAACTGCAGCGGGTTGAGGCCCGGGAACGCGATCTCGCTGGCGACGCCGTCCACTTCATTGGCGAGCGCCGCCATCTTCTTCAGCACTACGTCGGTGCGCTCGATCGACGCGCCTTCCGGCATTTTCACGCCCGCGATCACGTACAGCTTGTCCTGCACCGGAATGAAGCCGGCCGGCACCACCTTGAACATCACGCCCGCGCCGACCAGCAGCACCGCATAGACCAGGAACACCGCACCGCGACGACCCAGCGAACGCGAGACCGCGCTCTCGTAACGCTCCGAACTGCGGTTGAAGAAGCGGTTGAACGGACGGAACAGCCAGCCGAACAGGCGATCGATGATGCGCGTCGCGCGATCCTTCGGGGCGTCGTGCGCGCGCAGCAGCTTCGCAGCCAGCGCCGGCGACAGGGTCAGCGAATTGATCGCCGAGATCACGGTCGAGATCGCGATGGTCACCGCGAACTGCTTGTAGAACTGGCCGGTCACACCGGTCAGGAACGCCATCGGCACGAACACCGCACACAGCACCAGCGCGATCGCGATGATCGGTCCGGAGACTTCCTTCATCGCCAGATGCGCGGCTTCCAATGGCGTGGCGCCGAGTTCGATATGCCGCTCGACGTTTTCCACCACGACGATCGCGTCATCGACCACGATGCCGATCGCCAGCACCAATCCGAACAGGGTCAGCGTGTTGAGCGAATAGCCGAGCAGATATAGCACCGCGAACGTGCCGACGATCGACACCGGCACTGCGAGCAACGGAATGATCGACGCGCGCCAGGTCTGCAGGAACAGGATCACCACCAGCACCACCAGCAGCGTGGCTTCGATCAGCGTCACCACGACCGATTTGATCGAATCGCGCACGAAGATCGTGGTGTCGTAGATCGACTGGATCTCCACGCCCGGTGGCAGCTGCGGGCGCAGCTCGTCCATCTTCGCGACGACGCCGTCGCGGATGTCGAGCGCGTTCGCGCCCGGCGCCTGGAAGATGCCGATCGCGGCCGCGTTCTTGCCGTCGAGGCGCGCACGCAGCGTGTAGTCGCCGGCCGCGAGTTCGATACGCGCGACATCGGCCAGACGCACCAGCTCACCATCGGCGCCGGACTTCAGCACGATGTCGCCGAATTCCTGGACGCTTTCGAGGCGGCCCTTGGCGTTGATCGGCAGCAGGAAATCGCTGCCGTTGGGCATCGGTTCGGCGCCGAGCTGGCCGGCGGAGACCTGCACGTTCTGCTCGCGCACCGCGCGCACCACATCGCTCGCGGTCATGCCGCGTGCGGCGATCTTGTCGGGATCGAGCCACAGCCGCATCGCGTAATCGCCGCCGCCGAACAGCTGCGCATCGCCGACGCCGGTGATCTTGGCCATCTCGTCCTTGACGTGCAGCCGCATGTAGTTGCGCAGGTACAGCGAGTCGTAGCGGCCGTCTTCCGAGGTCAGATGCACGACCATCAGGAACACCGGCGACTGCTTCTGCGTGGTCACGCCCTGCCGTCGTACATCCTCGGGCAATCGAGCCAGCGCCTGCGCCACGCGGTTCTGCACGCGCACCGCCGCTTCGTCGGCATCGGTGCCGGGCTTGAAGGTCACGGTGAGCTGCAGCACGCCGTCGGAGCCGGCGACGGACTTGACGTACATCATGTCCTCGACGCCGTTGATGGCTTCCTCGAGCGGCGTCGCCACGGTTTCGGCGATCACCTTCGGGTTGGCACCGGGATACACGGTGCGCACGACCACCGAAGGCGGCACGACCTCCGGGTATTCGCCGATCGGCAGCAGCGGGATGGCGATCAGGCCACCGGCGAAGATCAGGATCGACAGCACCGCGGCGAAGATCGGCCGGTCGATGAAGAAGCGGGAGAAGTCCACGGGGAAATCCTTGTGGGCGGCGCGGGGGCCGTTTGGAGAAAAATCGAAACAGCGAGCCCTTCTCCCTTGGGGAGAAGGTGGCCCGGAGGGCCGGATGAGGGCGGGGCACTCCCGGTGCGACCGGCAGCCCTCACCCCAACCCCACCCCGGCCTTCGGGCATAGCCCTCACGCGCTCAGCGGCGCACGAGCCGGTGGCTCGAACGCGCCGCTTCGCCCCAAAGGGAGAGGGGCTCAGAACAAGAAAAGCGTCAGCGCTTCGCGACCGCCTCGATCGGCGCACCACCACGCATCGCAACCGCCTTCGGCGCGACCGGCATGCCCGGCATGAAGACCTTCTGCACGCCGTTGACGATCACGCGGTCGCCGGCGGCGAGGCCCGATTCGACGACGCGCAGTCCTTCGACGACGCGGCCCGGCACGATGTCGCGGCGCTGGGCGGTGTTGTCCTCACCGACGACGTAGACGAACTTGCGGTCCTGGTCGGTGATCACGGCCTTGTCGTCGATCAGGATCGCCGGCCGCGCGGCAGCGCCTTCCAGCTGCACGCGGGCGAACAGGCCCGGCGTGAAGCGGCGATCCGGATTCGGCAGCACGGCGCGGGCGCGCACGGTGCCGGTCGCGGGGTCGATCTGGTTGTCGAGGAAGTCGACGGTGCCGGCGTGCGGATAACCGGTCTCGTCGGCCAGACCCACGCGCACCGCGTTGTCGGCATTGGTGCGTGTCCCGGCGCGCGACATCGCCTGGTGGCGCAGATAGGTGCGTTCGTCGGTCTCGAAGTAGACGTGCACCGGATCCTGCGAGACCACGGTGGTCAGCATCGACGCATCGGCCTGGGCGAGATTGCCGGTGGTCAGCATCGCGCGACCGGCGCGGCCGGCAACCGGCGCACGCACTTCGGTGAATGCCAGATCCAGGCGCGCGGTTTCGACCGCGGCCTGGGCACCGCGCACGGCGGCCTCGGCTTCGGCACGACCGGCGCTGCGGGCTTCGAAATCGTCGCGCGAGATCGCGCTGGCATCGATCAGCGACTGTGCGCGTGCGTGACGCGTCGTCGCCAGCTGCGCATCAGCGCGGGCACGGGCCAGCTCGGCTTCCGCGCGCTGCAGCGCGGCGCGATACGGACGCGGGTCGATGACGAACAGCAGGTCGCCCTGTTTCACTTCATCGCCTTCGGCGTACGCCACGCGCTGCACGTAACCGCTGACGCGCGGGCGCAGTTCGACGCTTTCGATCGCAGCGATGCGGCCGGTGGCGTCGTTCCAGTCCTGCACCTGTTCCGACAGCACGGCGGCGACGCCGACATCCGGCGGTGGCGGCTGGTTCTGTTCCTGGGCCTGGGTGTCGCAGCCGGCGATGACGAGCGCGACAGCAACGGCGAGACCGGTGCCAGCAAGGGCGCGCCACGCGCGCCGGCCTGGGAGGGAATGGAAAAGGTGGGAGCGGATCATGAGCGTGATTCCTGGGGGGAGGCGGCGGTGGCGAGGCGACGCAGCAAGGCGCTGGCATCGGTCTGGTGGGAATGGGTAGGTGCGCAGGGGCCGACATCGAGGTCGTCGGACAGACCCGGCGGGCGCACGGCCGCGCCGATCGGAAAGCGCACGAGGGCGACGTCGGCATTCGCCGCGCCATCGACCAGACGCAACGCGTGGTCGGCGATCGCATCGACATCCGGCCACTGCGCACGCGCATGGGCGGCGTTGGCATCGCAGCGCACCGGCGAATCGACGG
Organism: Luteimonas sp.; assembly: GCA_045810015.1. Lineage (GTDB taxonomy): Bacteria > Pseudomonadota > Gammaproteobacteria > Xanthomonadales > Xanthomonadaceae > Luteimonas. The sequence goes on along the minus strand of JBJMWR010000015.1, from coordinate 204,021 downwards.
CGAGCATCTGCACGCGCACCGGCAGCGTGCGGGCTTCTTCGTGCAGCACCCGCGCGAGCATCCGCAGCGCGGACGCGCCGATCGAGTGATGGCCGTAGCCCGACCACGGATGGTCCGCGCCGGGGCCGCCGACCAGCACGTAGCCGGCGCGCGGCTGGGTGGCGAGCAGCGGCAGCAGATGCCGCGCGATCGACAGGTGCGGCAACAGGTCTTCGTCGAGGCGACGACGCAGGAAGTCTGCGGGCGCATCGAGCACACGCTGGCTGCCGGCCGCGCCGCGGATCGCCGCGATCACCGAACCCGGCGCCGGGCCGGGCAGTGCGCGCAGGCGCGTGGCGAGATCGGCCGCGTCACCGTCGCTGCGGATATCGGCGAACAGCGTGGTCAGTCCGGCACCGTGTTTGGCCTGCAGCTGGTCGAGCGCTTCGGCGTCATTGGCGACCGCGATCGTGCGGCGCCCGGCGACCAATGTCTGCGCAACCACGCGCGTTCCGACCATCCCGGTGGCGCCCACAATCACCAGAGGCGCCTTGATTGTCCCTTTCATGGGATTTTGTCTCCCGAAAACCTGTCTTCGATCGATGCCGGGGCACTGCGGCGGCGGGCATTGCCGGGCAGCCAGGACCACAGCCAGCCCCAGCCGGCATGGCCGGCCTGGAGCCGCTTGGGGGTGGCGATCCGTGCGCTAGACGATTGATTCGGCGGGATTTCCATGCGCAGCCCGCGGCGACGCGCGGGGGCGGTCGCGAGGCGTAGCGCGGGGGGCGCGGCGGGACGGGGGGCGGACATGGGCGGCGTCGACTCGGGGGATGCCGCAGATCATCCGCCTCGAAAGGGGACTTGATTAGTCCCTATTCGAGGGAATAATTATCCCCGTCACGGTCCAATCCTCCGCGCACCGTGCGCGCGCCCGCTCCAGGAGTTCCACATGGCACACGATCTCAACGAGACCCTGATCTTCGTCAAGGTGGTCGAGCAGGGCAGCTTCATCGCTGCCGCCAATGCGCTCGGCCTGCCCAAGACCACGGTCAGCCGCAAAGTGCAGGAACTCGAACAGCGACTCGGCGCGCGCCTGCTCAACCGCACCACGCGCCGGCTCGGCCTGACCGAAGCCGGCAGCATCTATCACGAGCATTGCCAGCGCATCGCACGCGGACTGGAAGACGCCGAAAGCGCGGTCGCGCAGTTGCAGTCCGGCCCGCGCGGCTGGCTGCGCTTCACCGTGCCGTACTCGATCGGCATCACCTGGATCGCGCCGCTGCTCGGCGACTTCCAGGCGCAGTACCCCGAGATCCAGCTCGACATGCACATGGGCAACGAGAAGCTCGACCTGATCGCAGGCGAAGCCGACCTCGCCCTGCGCATCGGCACGCTGCCCGATTCCAACCTCGTCGCGCGCAAGCTCGGCAGCCTGCGCACGCAGGTCTTCGCCAGCCAGTCCTACATCGAACAGCACGGCGAACCGCTGCATCCCGACGACCTGCAGCACCACCGCACGCTGGTGATGCGCAAGAGCCACAACGCCAACAACCGTTTCATCTGGTCGCTGACCGACGGCCGCGCGCTGCGCGATTTCCCGGTGAACCCGCAGCTCGTCGCCAACGATCCCGCCGCGCTCAACTGGGCGCTGATCAAGGGCGAAGGCCTGATGCTGACCGGCGACGTGATGGCCAAGGCCTTCGTCGAAGCCGGCATGGCGCAACGCGTCCTCGCCGGCTGGACCGGCCCCGAAGTCGATTTCAATGCTGTCTTCCCCGGCGGCCGCCTCGTTTCGCCGAAGGTGCGTGCGTTCGTCGACTTCCTGATCGAGCGTCTGAACTTCGACGCCGACCACATGCAGACGCTCTGCCAGGTGCAGCAGCAGGCACTGGAAGCGAAGGCGGCGGGCCAGGTGGCGCTGGCGCAGCTGGAGAAGGCGACGCGGCGGGTGGTGGTGCCGGTGGTGGATGTCGAGGAGGAGGTCGTACCGGTCGGCAGGTGATTGTGTCGGCCCGCGTGAACGCGGCATGCCCCGCTTCGATCTGCGCGCTCGGTGTTCGATCCTCGACACGGACCACCCGGCCGAGGCCGGGGTCAACTCCAAGATGTCGCGAAGCGCGGGTCGGCGGCAACAGCCGATTCGAGCTACCGCTCCGAATGCCCCGCATCCTCATGATCCCGCCGCACGAACAGATCCGGCCGGATCAGCTCGATGAATGCCCGCGCCTGCGGTGACAGCACCTTGCCCTTGCGCACGACGACACCGTAAGAGCGCGCCGGGAACCACGCCGATACCGGACGCGTCGCCAGGCGCGCGCTGTCGCTGTCGTCGAGGCAGATCGAGCTGACGATCGAGATGCCCATGCCCATCGCCACGTATTGCTTGATGACCTCCCATCCGCCGACTTCCAGCGCGACCGTGTAGGGCACGCGAGCCTGCTGGAACACCTGGTCGACGAGGCGGTAGGTGATCTGGCGTTTCGGCGGGAGGATCAGGCCGTAGCGGCCAATCTCTTCCAGCGTGAGTGTCTTCGCGCGCGCGAGGGCGTGGTCGGGCGGGGTCAGCAGGATCGGGTCGAAGCGGTAGACCGGCGCGTAACTGAGATCGCCGGGCACATCGACCATCGAGCCGACCACGAGGTCGACCGCGTCGCTGCGCAGCAGGTCGGTGCCGTCGGCGGTGATCGCGTCCTGCAGCGTCAGGCGTACGTCCGGATGCTGGCGGCGGAACAGATCGACGATGCGCGGCAGCAGGTAGAGGATCGTCGAGCTGTTGGCTGCGACCGTCAGTTCGCCGGCGTCGAGCCCGCCGACTTCGCGCCGGAACGCGGCCGGCAGGCCGTCGAGCCCCTCGACCAACGGCATTGCCAATGCGTAGAGCGCTTCACCCTCGCGCGTGGGCACAAGGCGACGACCGCTGCGCTCAAGCAACTTGACGCCCAGCTCGCGTTCCAGCGCCTGCAACTGCAGCGAAATCGCCGGCTGGCTGACGTAGAGCGCCTCCGCGGCGCGTGAGACTGAACCCAAACGCGTGGTCTGGCAGAAGGCGCGAAGCGGTTTGAGCCGATCGCTCTTGTACGGAAATCTGAGCTCTGACGGGGACTTGGCGGACATCGGGCTACTCGTATAAGCGCAGCTGATGATAGGCATTGACAGAACTCGGTTGTCAAATAACCGGCATGGGAGGACGGTCTGCTGCACCGCAATACCGCCGCTGCACGCGAAAGGACCGCTCCTGTGAATGCCGTCATCAAGCCCGCTCCGCCCGCCGAAGATCCGCGCATCACCGTGCCTGCCGCCACCCCGGCCGACCTGCTGGACGCAGCCACCCTCGCGTTCCTGGCCGATCTACACGAACGGTTCGACGCCCGCCGGCTGGGCCTGCTGGCCGAACGCCGGAACCGGCAGGCTGCCTTCGATGCCGGGGCGCTGCCGGACTTCCGCACCGCGACACGCAGCATCCGCGAGTCCGAATGGCGGGTCGCGCCATTGCCGGCCGCGCTGCGTGACCGGCGGGTCGAGATCACCGGTCCGGTCGATCCGAAGATGGTCATCAACGCGCTGAACTCCGGCGCCAGCTGCTACATGGCCGACTTCGAGGATTCGACCTCGCCGACCTGGCGCAACCTGCTGACCGGCCAGCGCGCGCTGCGCGAAGCGATCGCCGGCACGCTGGAATTCGTCTCGCCCATCGGCAAGCGCTATGCGCTCAAGCCCGAAGACCAGCGCGCGGTGCTGATCGTGCGTCCGCGTGGCTGGCATCTCGACGAGAAGCATGTGCGCATCGACGGCGCGCCGATGTCGGGCGCGCTGTTCGACGCTGGCCTGTTCGCCTTCCACAACGCGCACGCGCTGGCAGCGAAGGACCGCGGCCCGTACTTCTACGTTCCCAAGCTGCAGTCGATGGAAGAGGCCCAGCTGTGGAATGACGTGCTGGCCCACATCGAACGCACGCTGGGGCTGCCGGCCGGGCAGATCCGCGTGACCGTGCTGATCGAAACCCTGCCGGCCGTGTTCGAGATGGACGAGATCCTGCACGCGCTGAAGCGCCGCATTGCCGGCCTCAACTGCGGCCGCTGGGACTACATCTTTTCCTACCTCAAGACTTTCCGCCGCCACCGCGACCGCGTGCTGCCCGAGCGCGCGCAGGTCACGATGACGCAGCCGTTCCTGAAGGCGTATTCGGAGCTGCTGGTGCAGACCTGCCACCGCCGCGGCGCGCATGCGATGGGTGGCATGGCGGCGCAGATTCCGATCGCCGGCGACGAGGCGGCGAACGATGCCGCGATGGCGCGGGTGCGTGCGGACAAACTCCGAGAAGTCACCGCAGGCCATGACGGCACCTGGGTCGCGCATCCGGCGCTGATTCCGCTGGCGAAGCAGATCTTCGACGAGCGCATGCGCGGCCCGCACCAGCATGCGATGACGCGCGACGACGTGCTGGTCGACCGCGACGATCTGATCGCACCGTCGATCGGCACGATCAGCCGCGCGGGATTCGATGGCAACGTGGAGGTCTGCGTGCGCTACATCGCCGCCTGGCTCGACGGCAACGGCTGCGTGCCGATCCACCACATGATGGAAGACGCCGCGACCGCCGAGATCGCGCGCGCGCAGGTCTGGCAGTGGATCCACTACGCCGACGACGGCCACGCGCCGCTCCATCTCGACGACGGCACCGCGATCGACGACGCGCTGCTCGACCGTGTGCTGCTGTCGCTGCCGTCGAAGCTCGCCGGCCAGGACATCCCGGGCGCGGCGCGCGTGCCCGAAGCCATCGCGCTGCTGGAAGAGCTCACGCATTGCGACACGCTCGAAGACTTTCTGACCTTGCCGGCGTACGCGCGGCTCGACTGACGCGCTCCCACACATCCCGATCCCACATCCGCCTTCTTAGGAGATCCTCCATGACCATTCGCCAGCAACAGATCGACGCGCTGCAAGAGGACTGGACCACCAACTCCCGCTGGAACGGCATCCAACGGCCGTACTCCGCTGCCGATGTCGTGCGCCTGCGCGGCAGCGTGCAGCCCGAGCACACGCTGGCCAAGCGCGGTGCCGAGAAGCTGTGGAACCTCGTCAACGGCAACGCGAAGAAGGGCTACGTCAACGCCTTCGGCGCGATCAGCGCGGGCCAGGCGATGCAGCAGGCCAAGGCCGGCCTGGAAGCGGTGTATCTCTCCGGCTGGCAGGTCGCCGCCGACGGCAACAGCTCCGAGACGATGTATCCGGACCAGTCGCTATACGCCTACGACTCGGTGCCGACGATGGTCCGCCGGATCAACAACACCTTCCAGCGCGCCGACGAGATCCAATGGAAGAACATCGCCGACGGCAAGCTCGACGAGCGCGACGCCATCGACTTCTTCCTGCCGATCGTCGCCGACGGCGAGGCTGGTTTCGGCGGCGTGCTCAACGCCTACGAACTGATGAAGAACATGCTTGTCGCGGGCGCCTCGGGCGTGCATTTCGAGGACCAGCTGGCTGCGGTCAAGAAGTGCGGTCACATGGGGGGCAAGGTGCTGGTGCCCACGCAGGAGGCCGTGCAGAAGCTGGTCGCTGCGCGCCTGGCCGCCGACGTGCTCGGCGTGCCGGCAATCGTGCTCGCGCGCACCGATGCAGAAGCTGCCAACCTGCTGACGTCCGATTTCGACGCCAACGACGCGCCGTTCGTCACCGGTGAGCGCACGGCCGAAGGGTTCTACAAGGTGCGCAACGGTCTGGAGCAGGCGATCAGCCGCGGCGTGGCCTATGCGCCGTACGCGGATCTGGTCTGGTGCGAGACCGGTACGCCCGACATCGGCTTCGCCCGCGAGTTCGCCCAGGCGGTGCACGCCAGGCATCCCGGCAAGCTGCTGAGCTACAACTGCTCACCGAGCTTCAACTGGAAGAAGAACCTCGACGACCGCCAGATCGCGAGCTTCCAGGAGGACCTGGCGGCGCTGGGCTACAAGTTCCAGTTCATCACCCTGGCCGGCATCCACATCAACTGGTTCAACAGCTTCCAGTTCGCCCACGACTACGCCCGCGGCGAAGGCATGAAGCACTACGTCGAGCAGGTGCAGGAACGCGAGTTCGCCGCGCGCGACAAGGGCTACACCTTCGTCTCGCACCAGCAGGAAGTCGGCGCCGGCTACTTCGACGACGTGACCACGGTGATCCAGGGCGGCGCGTCGAGCGTCACTGCGCTGACCGGCTCGACCGAAGAGGAGCAGTTCTACGAGACGAAGGCGGCCTGAGGCGCGCCGGTTGCAAGTTGAGGCGGCTCCCGTGTGCACGCGGGAGCCGCTCGCAACGGCACACGAATCGGCATACGCTGCGGCAACCAATCCGTCGAGGTGCGTGCCATGTGGAAGAAGACCGCATTACCGCTGCTCCTTGTTCTTGTGGCATCCGACGCGAGCGCAACGGATGCACCGACGTCCCAACGGGATGCGAGCGCCATCCGGACCCAGCAGGCCGGCATCCGCCACGATGTCCTTGCGGGAACGCCGCGTTACGCCCACCTCGACGCGGCGTCGAGGACCGAACTGTTGGCTCAGCAGGACCGCGTCGACCGCCTGCTCGCGCACGTCGACAGCACGGCAGCGCTTCCCGAGCGACTCCAGATCGAACTCTTCAATGCGCTGGAATCGATCTCCGCGCTCGTCAACAACGATCCCGGCGGTCGATTGGAGTGCTGGCGCGAGCGCCCTGTCGGGACGCTGCAGGCGCAGACCCGCTGCAGCACCGCGCGGGGCCTGCAGGCGCAGAATCAGACCTACCAACGCGTCTGGAAGCGAGCTGGCCAGCGGTAAAGGCGTCGTGTGAAGCGCGACATCTCCGCACCGGCACGATCTGAATGGGCGTTGGCGCGTTGTGCTACGGCCGCGCATTTCCGAAAAAATGATCGGAAGACGGCATTGAGCTGCAGATCCCGCGAAACGCCAGATTCCGACTATCGAACCAGCGGTTCGATCTCATAGGCTGCAGCGTTGGACGACCTTTCATGCAGGAGCAGACCCATGCGCACGCCACATACGATTCTTCTTTCGATCCTCTTCGGTGGTCTCGTCGTTGCCGGCGCCCCGGCACGGGCCTCCGACACGCCGCCTGCCGCTCCGGTCGGAACACTCGCGACCGACGCCGCGTCCGCCCAAGCCACAGCGGCTGAACAGTCCGAGGACGATCGCACGATCTGCACGCGTGAAAAGCCCATCGGCAGCAACCACACGAAGCGTGTGTGCCGGAAGGCCAGTGAGATGGACACGTTGCGAAGCGACACGCACGGAACGCTGCGCAGCATCGCGCGCCCAAAAGGGCAGATCCGTCTTCCCTGACCGCTCGCGCTGCGCCGTCAACGACGCGCGTGCTGACCCGGGTTTCTGCCCCGAAACCTATCGATAAAACCACCGCAGCAGAAATGCCGCGGTGGTTTCGGTTTTACTTCCGCACTTCCTGCGTATGCGATTTCAGCGCATCCGCCAGACCCGGCACGCCGTCGGCGCCGGTTGGCACGGTGATGCTCGAGCCCTTGAACTCCTCGCCGATCGGCTGTGAACGTCCGCCCAGGCAGGTTTCGAGGAAGCCTTCGGCGACCGCGTTGAACGCCTTGTTGTTCTCGGGCCGTGCGAAGCCGTGGCCCTCATCGGGGAACAGCACATAGGTGACCGGGATGTTCTTGGCGGTCATCGCCTCGACGATCTGGTCGCTCTCGGCCTGCTTCACGCGCGGGTCGTTGGCACCCTGGCCGATCAGCAGCGGTTTGGTGATCGCGTCGGCGCGGCTCAGCGGCGAGCGCTCGGTCAACCAGGCCTTGCCTTCCTCGGTACGGGGATCACCCATGCGCCGGGTCAGCTGCTCGAAGAAGCTCGCCCAGTACGGCGGCACCGTCGACAGCAGGGTGTTGAGGTTGGCCGGGCCGACGATGTCGACGCCGCAGGCAAAGGTCTCGGGCGTGAACGTCAGGCCGACCAGCGTGGCGTAACCGCCGTAGCTGCCGCCCATAATCGCGACCTTGTCGGACGTGGTGACGCCGCTGTCGACCGCCCACTGCACGGCGTCGATCAGATCGTCGTGCATCTTCGCCGCCCACTCGCCGTTGCCGGCGTTGGTGAACGCCTTGCCGAAGCCGGTCGAGCCGCGGAAGTTGACGCTCAGCACCGCGTAGCCGCGATTCGCCAGCCACTGGTCCATCGAACTGTAGCCGTAGCCGTCGCGCGCCCACGGGCCGCCGTGGACCAGCAGCACCATTGGCACCGGCGCATCGGCCTTGCCGTCGTTGTCGGCGTCGGCGTGCCTGGGCAGGGTGAGATAGCTGACGAGGGTCAGGCCGTCGCGCGATTTCAGTTCCAGCGGCCACATCGGCACCAGCGGTTTGCCGTCGAGCGCGGGGCGGCCGGAGAACAGTTCGGTCAGCGTGCCTTCCGCGCCGGCCTCGCCGCGATCGTAGCGGTAGTACTTCACCGGCGATTCGGCGGCCGAGTAGGCGACCAGCCAGTGCTTGTCATCCAGCGTGCGGCTGTTGATCGAGATTTCGCCCGGACCGATCGCCTCGAGCTTGGCGAGATCGGCCTTGATCGAATCGTCGAGCGTGGTCCACTCCTCGCGCAGATAGTTCACCGACACCGCCTGCAGCACGCCGGTGCGCGGATCGGTCAGGCTGCCGCCGACATCGGCGCGCGGATCCTGGTGGACGAGCGTCTTCTCGCCGCTGGTCGTGTCGATCGCGTACAGCGCGGCGGTGTTGCGTTCGCGCGAGTCGGACATGTACAGCGTCCTGCCGTCCTCGGTGAGGCCGGCAGGCGCGGTGGTCAGCACGTCCTCGAACGGGATGTCGTCCTGCACCTCCCACGCATCGCCGTTGCGACGCAGGATATCCATGCCGCCGTCGGGCCGGCTGCGCGAGGCGAAGCGCAGCGCGTAATCGGCATCGGCGATGTAGCCGGCGATCTGGTCGGTGTTCTGCTCGACCAGCGTGCGCGCGCCGCTGGCGAGATCGACCTTGTAGAGATCGTGCCACTGCGCATCACGATCGTTCATGCCGACCAGCAACGTATCGGGCTGGCGGTGGCTCACGCCCACGACCTGCGCGGTGGTCTTTGGGAACGGCGTCAGGTCGCGCGCCTGCGCGCTGTCCACATCGACCGCAAAGAGATGGAAGTCTTCGTCGCCGCCGGTGTCGCGCAGATACAGCAGCGTGCCCGGCTTGTAGGTCCAGAAGTAGCTGCGGATGCCGCGCGCGGTGTCCTGGGTAACCGCTTTCGCCGCGCCCGGATCGTTGGCAGGCGCGACCCAGACATTCATCGTCCCGTCGACCGGTGCGATCCAGCTCAGGTACTGGCCGTCGGGGCTCAGCTGCACGCCGGCGCGTTCGGGATTGCCGAACAGTGCCTCGCGCGGGATGAGTTCGACATCGGCGAGCGTCGTCGGCGCGGCGGCGGGTGCCTGCGCGGCAGGGTCGGCAGGTTCATTGCGACCGCCACAGGCGGCCAGCGCGACGGCAATGCCGGTCGCGAGCATGAGTTGACGCATTCGGTTGTCCCCGGGGTGAGTGGTGCTGCGTGACGCTAGCGCGACGGCCTGCCGGACGTGTTGGAAACCCGTTAAACACGCGGCGTGACCGATGGCAGGGTGGCGTAGGTGTGTGCGGGGCACGATGCTCGATCGCGCGCTGCGCGTTCCGCGCTTCCAGCGTCATCCGGTTTTCCCCGACTCTTTCTGGAGAGATTCATGCACGAGTTCCGACGCGTTGCGTGGTGGTCGACATGCGTACTGGCGGTGCTGATGATCGGCTGCGCGAGGCAGCCCGAAGGGGCGGCGGAAATGATGTCCGCATCTGCGGACGCACCGCAGGCCGAGGTCGTCTCTGCGGAAGACGCGTCGGCCGCGGGAGCACCGGTCGACGCGTCCGTGCAGATGGCATCCGGCGCGATGACCCAGGACGATCCAGGCCGTCGGTTCGTGCGGAGCGCGGACGTGCGCTTCTCGGTCGACGACGTCTACCGGTCGGCGCTCGCCATCGAAGACCTGGCGGTTGGCCAGGGCGGCTTCGTGGTCTCCAACCGGATCCGGTCCGATACCCAAAATGTGCGACGCCACAAGATCGGCGACGGACGGCTGCTGGAACTGAGCGAGTACACGACACAGGGCGAGCTTGTCGTCCGTGTGCCCAGCGATCGTGCGCAGTCCTTCCTGCGTGAGCTCGCCAAGCAGATGACGTTCCTCGACAGCCGCGACTTCGAGGCCCGGGATGTGCAGTTCGATCTGCTGCGCCAGCAGCTCGCCCATGCGCGGTCGGAGACCTTGCAGCAGTCGCTGGCGCTGGCCGTCCGTGACGAGGATCGACTGGACCGCAAAGGCGAGGCGTTCGCAGCTCGCGAGCAGGCACTGGCTGCACGCGACGAAGCCCGCGTCGCGCAACGCGAGGTCGAAGACCGCATTGCATTCGCGACGCTGTCGTTGTCGCTGTATCGGCCGGCGCAGGTGCGGCGCAGCGAGCGGCCGGATCCGGATGCGGCATTCGCGCAGCATCGGCCGGGATTCTTCGCCCGGATCGGACAGGCGCTGCGCGGCGGCTGGCAGGGCGTGCTCGATCTCACGGTCGCTCTGGTGGCCATGTGGCCGTTCTGGGTCTTCGTGATCGCGGCCGTGCTGGGCGCGCGTGCCTGGATGCGCTTGCGCACGCGAACGAAAAGCTAGGCGCTCGAGCCGCGCAGGTCAGGTCACAGCGCGGCTGCGGCCGCGCGCCTTGTCAGACCTGGGGCGAGCGTCCGGCATTGGCACCCCGATACCCCAACGCCTCGGTGAGATGCGCCGTGGCGATCGCCTCGCTGCCATCGAGATCGGCAATCGTGCGTGCGACGCGCAGGATGCGGTGCATCGAGCGGGCCGAGAGATGCAGAGCCTCGATCGCGCGCTCGAGTAGCGCCTGGTCGTTCGGGGTGAGCCGGCAGTCGCGCATGGTCGCGCTCTGGTCGAGCTGGGCATTGAGCGTGCCGGCGCGCGCGTGCTGCCGGTCGCGTGCCGACGCGACACGCGCGGCGACGTCGGCGCTGGGCTCGCCGCCCGGCGCATCGGGGCGCAGTGCCGACGGTGGCAGGCGCGGCACGTCGACGTGCAGGTCGATGCGGTCCAGCAGCGGTCCGGAAATGCGTGCGCGGTAACGGGTGATGACGTCGCTGCTGCAGCGGCAACGGCTGGAGACGTCGCCGGCCCATCCACATGGACACGGGTTCATGGCCGCGACCAGCTGGAAGCGCGCCGGGAATTCACTCTGGCGCGCGGCGCGCGAGATCGTGACGACGCCCGATTCGAGCGGCTCACGCAGCACTTCCAGCGCATGCCGCTGCCATTCCGGCAATTCGTCGAGAAACAGCACGCCGTTGTGCGCCAGAGATATCTCACCGGGGCGCGGTTCGGCGCCGCCACCCACCAGCGCCACCGCGCTGGCCGTGTGATGCGGATTGCGGAACGGGCGCGTGCGCCAGGCGGTCGGGTCCAGTCCGCGACCACTGACCGACAGGACCGCCGCGGTTTCCAGTGCTTCGGCTTCGCTGGCGGGCGGCAGCAGACCGGGCAGGCGCGACGCCAGCAACGTCTTGCCGCATCCGGGCGGCCCGACGAGCAAGAGGTGGTGTCCACCGGCTGCCGCGATCTCCAGCGCGCGGCGCGCCTGCGCCTGGCCACGCACATCGCGCAGATCGATCGTCGGCACGTCGCGTTGCGGTGGCGGGACCGCCTGCGGGAGGGATTTCTCGCCGCCGAGCATCGCGCAGACTTCGAGCAGCGTGCGCGCGGTGTGCACGGCGACATCGGAGGCGAGTGCGGCTTCGGCGCCGTTCGACGCCGGCACCAGCAGCGAACGTCCGGTACCGGCGACTGCAAGCGCGGCAGGTAGCGCACCATCGATCGCGCGCAGTTCGCCGGTCAGGCCGAGTTCGCCGACGAACTCCCAGTCACGCAGCGCATCGGCGGGAATCTGGCCGCTTGCGGCGAGGATGCCCAGCGCGATCGGCAGATCGAAGCGGCCACCGCCCTTGGGCAGGTCGGCCGGTGCGAGATTGACGGTGATGCGGCGCGCGGGAAATTCATATTGCGCGCACTGGATCGCGGCGCGGACCCGGTCCTTGGCTTCGCGTACCGCAGCTTCCGGCAACCCGACGATCGACATCGACGGCAGTCCGCCGCCGAGATGGACTTCGACCTTGACCTCGGGGGCGCGGATGCCTGCGCGCGCACGTCCGTGCACGAGCGCAAGTCCCATGGCGTGTCCTCTAGTGGGCGGTGTTGCTCGCGTTACCGGTCGATGCGGCGCTCGCCGGCGACGACTGGGCCTCGATCTGGCGCACCTGCGCTTCCAGCGCTTCGAGCTTCTCGCGTGTGCGCAGCAGCACCGCGCGCTGGACTTCGAATTCCTCCCGCGTCACCAGATCCAGCTTGGTCAGGCCCGACTGCAGCACGGCCTTGAAGTTTTCCTGGATCTCTTCGCGGCTCTCGCGCAGGCCCGGCGGCACCAGGCTGCTGAGGCGGCGGGCAAGTTCGTCGACGGAGTTCAGATCGATCATCACGGTGTCCTTGATTGCATGGCCAGACTCGCCCGGCGGGTACATGCATGCCGTCGGCAGCGGCCCTGGGGCGCGGTAGGGGAATCCCGGCGCCTGGCGGGGCGGCACTACAGCATGCGGGTGGGGCCGCGACAAGCCGCGGTTGCCGTGATCGTGTGGGGCGCCGCGTGAGCGTGGCGTATCCTGTTCCCGAATCCATACCGGGGAGGCCCATGCGATGAAAATGGTCATGGCCATCATCAAGCCGTTCAAGCTCGACGACGTGCGCGAAGCGCTTGCCGACGTCGGCGTCAACGGCATTACCGTCACCGAAGTGAAAGGCTTTGGCCGTCAGAAGGGCCACACCGAGCTCTATCGCGGCGCGGAGTACGTCGTCGACTTCCTGCCGAAGGTGAAGCTCGAAATCGTGATCACCGACGACATCGTCGACAACGTCGTCGAAGCGATCCTCAAGTCCGCCGGCATGGGCAAGATCGGCGACGGCAAGATCTTCGTCTATGACCTCGAGCGTGCGGTGCGAATCCGCACTGGCGAACTGGATTCCGACGCGATCTGAGGTCGTACCGCGCTGCAACGCGAGAGGCCCCGCAATGCGGGGCCTCATCTTATCCATCGGATGCGTCTGAAGCGGTTGCTCAGCCTTCGCCCAGCGCCTTCGCAACGAACGGCGGCAACGACTGCGCGCCCTTGTGAATGTCGGCGGTGTAGTACAGCGTGTCGAACGGCTTGGCGCGTGCGTCGGCCTCGCGGAAGTCGAAGCCCTGGCCCTTGCGCGCCAGCGTGCAGCTCCACCAGCCGGTCGGGTAGCAGGGCTGCGGGAAAGGCAGGGTCTGGAAGGTGGTGAAGCCGGCCTTGCCCATCTCGGCGCGCATGGCCTTGATGAGGTCCAGCAGCACCAGCGGCGACTCGGACTGCTGCACGAGAATGCCGTCGTCCTTCAGTGCGCGGTGGCAGCTCTCGAAGAACGCCTTGTTGAAGAGGCCCTCGGCCGGGCCGACCGGATCGGTCGAATCGACGATCACGATGTCGACACTGCCGGGTTCGCAATTCGCCATGTAGGCGATGCCGTCGTCGAACAGGATCTCGGCGCGCGGGTCGCCGTTGGATTCGCACAGTTCGGGGAAATACTTCTCCGCCATGCGCGTGACCTGCTCGTCGATGTCGCACTGCACGGCCTTCTCGACGCCCGGATGGCGCAGTACTTCGCGCAGCGTGCCGCAGTCGCCGCCGCCGATGATGACCACGGTCTTCGGCGCGGCGTGGGTGAACAGCGCCGGGTGCGACATCATCTCGTGGTAGAGGAAGTTGTCCCGAGTGGTGACCATCATCGCGCCGTCGATGAGCATGACGTTGCCCCAGTCGGTGCTCTCGTAGATTTCGATCTTCTGGAACGGCGACTGCACTTCGTCGAGCTTCGCGTTGACGCGGAAGCCGATCGCCGAGCCGGCGGTGTCGAAGTTCTCGTAGAGCCAGTTGGCGTCGGTCATGGTGTCGTGCCGGGGAATTGCGGGGCGCGCATTGTAGCCGAGCGTCCGTGGCGGCCATGGGGCAGGGTGTTTGCAGCCGGCTTGCAGACGCTTCCCGACGGCGCGCGGCGCGGCTTAGCATTGGCCTCGGGGATGCGCCGGGGGGCGCAACAGGGGACGGCAGGGATGATGTCGGAAGCGGATCGCCGCGCACGTGTGGCACGGCTGGAAACCTTCGCGCAGCGTGCACCCACGGCCTACCGGGTGCGGCTGGCGCTGCTCGCGCTGCTGGGCTTCGGCGTGCTGGGTGGCGCGGTGCTGCTCGCGCTGGGCGTGTCGGTGGGCCTGGTGGTCGTATTGCTGGCGATCAGTCCGATCCTGCTGGCGAAGCTGGCCAAGGTGGTCTGGATACCGGTCGCGTTCGGCTGGGTGGTGCTGCGCGCACTATGGGTGCGCTTCGAGGCGCCGTCCGGCCACCTGCTCGCGCCCGGCGAGGCGCCGGCGCTGGTCGCCGAGGTCGAACGCCTGCGTCGCGCGGCGAAGGCACCGAAGCTGTCGGGCATCCTGATCGACGACGAACTCAACGCCGCCGCGGCCAGCGTGCCGCGCGCGCTGGGCCTGCTCGGACATCGGCATTACCTGGTGCTGGGGCTGCCGCTGATGCAACTGCTCGACCGCCAACAGTTCGCCTCGGTGGTGGCGCACGAGTTCGGCCATTTCGGCGGCGGCCACGGGCGCTTTTCGGGCTGGATCCACCGCGTGCGGGTGAGCTGGTATCGCGTGCTTGACGGCTTGGCCGGCCGCGGCGCCTGGGTCAGCGGTCTGTTCGAACGTTTCTTCCGGTGGTACGCGCCCTATTTCGATGCCTACAGCTTCGTGCTGGCGCGGCAGAACGAATATCAGGCCGATGCCATGGCCGCGCGTCTGGTCGGCGCCGATGTCGCCGGCAGCGCGCTGGTGCGGGTCAACATCGGCGCCGCCCGGCTCGAGCACGAGTTCTGGCCGTCGGTGGTCGAGGCCAACCGGCGCGAGAGCGAGCCGCCGCGTGGTCTGCAGCGCGACATGGCCGCCGCCCTGCGCAGTCGTCACGCCGACGACGATGCCCGCATCGCGCAGCGCCTGACCGCGCGCGCCGACGTCCACGACACCCATCCTTCGCTCGCCCAGCGCCTGCAGGCTTTGGGTGCCGCCGCCGGGGATGCGGCACCGCCTGAGCGCAGCGCGGCCGAAGCTCTTCTCGGCGATCTGCTGCCGGTGCTGGAAGCGGACTTCAGCGACGACTGGCGGCTGCGGGTCGAGGACGGCTGGCGCGAACGGCATCGCGCGCATGCGCTCGACAGCGACCGGCTCGGCGAACTGGAAGGCCAGCTGGAACGCACGCCGGCCGAGGCTGTTGAACATGCCGCCCTGGTGGAGCGCCTGCATCCGCATGTGGATGCGGTGCCGCTGTACCGCGATGCGGTGCGCAGGGCGCCGGATGATGCATTCGCACACTACCGCCTCGGCGTGCTGCTGCTCGCGCGCGACAACCGCGCCGGCATCGACCTGTTGCACCGCGCGCGCATGCTCGATCCCGACGCTGGCGACGCGGTCAACGAGGTGCTGGCGGAATTCCATCACCGGCACGACGAACTCGATGCGCTCGACAGCGTGGTCGGCGACCAGCAGGCGCGCGATCGCCTGCGTCGCGATGCAGCGCAGGCGCGCAATGCCCTGTCCGTGCACGACACGCTGTTGCCGCATGGCCTGGATGACGCCGCGCTGGACGCGGCCCGTGCCTCGCTGGCGAGCACCGGCAAGGTGGGCCGTGCGTGGATCGTGCGCAAGCACGTCGACGGCGACCCGGCCGGCCCGCCGCACTTCCTGGTGCTGGTGAAGTGGCGTGGCCTGGTGTTCGGTGAGGACGCGGCGCTGCAGCGCGTGGTTGACGTGCTCGAGCTGCCGGGGAGCTGGGTGGCCTTCACCGCACCCAACCAGCGGCGTGTGGCGCGGCGTGTCCGCAAGTGCGCGGGTGCGCCCAGCTATCGCCACGGCCAAGCCTGACGCCGGCGGTGTCACCACAGGTTCGGCTGCCAGCCCCTAGACTATGCGGCCTTCACGCTCGACCGGAATGCCGCCGATGACCGCCTGGTCCACCGACCTCGCCCGCAAGACCTACTCGATCCCGCACTGGAGCGAGGGGTATTTCGACGTCGATGACGCCGGTCGCATCGTCGTGTCGCCACGCGGCAAGCACGGCCCGTCGATCGCACTGCCCGAAGCGGTTGACGCTGCGCGCGCGAACGGCGCGCAGCTGCCGATGCTGGTGCGTTTCCCCGACATCCTCGGCGATCGCCTCGCGCGATTGCAGGAGGCCTTCGCGCAGGCCCAGGCCGAATGGGAATATCCGGGCGGCTATACGGCCGTCTATCCGATCAAGGTCAACCAGCACCAGGGCGTCGCCGGCACGCTGGCCACGCATCACGGCGACGGCTTCGGTCTGGAAGCGGGCAGCAAGCCGGAACTGATGGCAGTGCTCGCACTGTCGCGTCCGGGCGGCCTCGTGGTCTGCAACGGCTACAAGGACCGCGAGTACATCCGCCTCGCGCTGATCGGCCGCAAGCTCGGCCTCGAGACGTTCATCGTCGTCGAGAAGCCGTCCGAGCTCGCGCTGGTGATGGAAGAAGCCGCGGCGCTCGGCGTGAAGCCGGGTCTCGGCGTGCGCATGCGCTTGGCTTCGCTCGGCGCTGGCAAGTGGCAGAACAGCGGCGGCGACAAGGCCAAGTTCGGTCTCAACCCGCGCCAGTTGCTGGACCTGTGGAAGAAGCTGCGCGACGCCGGCATGGCCGACTGCCTGCAGCTGCTGCATTTCCACATGGGTTCGCAGATCTCCAATGTCCGCGACATCTCCAACGGCATGCGCGAAGCGGTGCGTTACTTCGTCGAGCTGACCAAGCTCGGCGCGACGATCAGCCACGTCGATGTCGGCGGTGGTCTGGGCGTCGATTACGAAGGCACGCGTTCGCGCAGCTACAACTCGGTGAACTACGGCATCCGCCAGTACGCCGGTTCGATCGTGCAGCCGCTGGCGCAGGCCTGCGCCGAGCACGGTCTCACCCCGCCGCGCATCGTCACCGAATGCGGCCGCGCGATGACCGCGCACCATGCGGTGCTGGTGGCCAACGTGTCCGAAGTCGAACGCGCGCCGGAAGGCCGCGTGCCCGACGTGCATGACGACGAGCCCGCGGTCGTTGCGAACCTGCGTGAACTGCATACCGAACTGACCTCGCGTCCGGCGGTCGAACTCTTCCACGAAGCGCAGCACCAGCACGCGGAAGGCCTGGCGTTGTACGCGCTGGGCCAGATGGATCTGACGCATCGCGCGCGCATCGACGATCTGTTCTATGCGATCGCGCATGCGGTGCGCGCGCGGCTGACCTTCGACGAAAAGAGTCATCGCCCCTTGCTCGACGAGCTCAACGAGCGGCTGGTCGACAAGTACTTCGTCAATTTCAGCGTGTTCGAATCGATGCCGGATGTGTGGGCGATCGACCAGGTGTTCCCGATCGTGCCGATCGAGCGCCTCGACGAACTGCCCGAGCGTCGCGGCGTGATCGCCGATCTGACCTGCGACTCCGACGGCAAGATCGACATCTACGTCGAGAACGAGGATCTCGACACCTCGCTGCCGCTGCATCCGCTGCGCAAGGGCGAGCAGTACCGGCTCGGCTTCTTCATGGTCGGTGCGTACCAGGAAATCCTCGGCGATATCCACAACCTGTTCGGCGACACCGACGCGGTCGAAGTGAAGATCGAAGGCGACGGCATCACGGTCGTGCAGCAGCGCCGCGGCGACACCACCGACGTGATGCTCGACTACGTGGGCTATCGCCTCGAAGACCTGCGCGCGCGTTACACCGCGCTGGTCGACGATGCCGCGCTGGCCGCCGACGAATCGCAGCGGCTCAAGGACGCACTGGAAGCCGGACTCACGGGTTACACGTATCTGGACGACACACCGCTGGAGTGACGCGCCGGGCGGTCAGGGCGCGTCCACGCCATGCAGCTGGCGCGCCTCCTGCAGTGTCACCTGGCCATCCTTGTCGAAGTCGGCCTGCAGCAGCATTGCGGTCTGGACCTGCCGGTAGTTCGCGAGCGTGATACGTCGGTCGCCGTCCACATCGTAGTTGGCGTAGACGCCCGCAATGACCTTCGCCTGCACGTCTGGCGGCAGTTGCGAGGCGCCTGCGTCAAGTTGTTGCTTGCTCACTTCGGCGTAGCTCCAGATGCCATCGCCGTCGAGGTCGAACTTCCGGAATTCAGTTTCGATCGCGACATCACTCTCGGCAATCGTGATGACGCCGTCGCGATTCGTATCCACGACGCGGAACATGTTCTCGACGTGCGCGGCGGCGCGCGGGTCCGCGTGTGCTGGAGACAGGTTGAGCAGCGATATCGCGAGCAATGCGGCGATGTGTCCTTTCATGTGTCCTGCTTCCTTGCATGGTGTTGCGACCACGATAGCAACACGTGCGTCCAGCAGCGGCACGCCATTGCGTCGGATTTTCTTTCGCTGGCATCGCGGCGATGATCACGGAATGCATCAGGCCGCCGGTGCAATCAATCGAAACCTGCCCCGGGATTATGCTTGCCGGGCATCGTGTCCGGCCCCAAAACGGCCGCGTCCCTTTTCCGGAGTTCTGCCCATGCGTTCTGTCCGTCCTGCCCGCGCGCTGCTCGCCATTGCCCTCGCCGCCGTGCTCGCCGCCTGCGCCGAGCCAGCGCCGCCGCCGGCCACCGTCGATGCACCGCCGCCGCCGATGACGACCACCGACGCCGCGCCCGCCGCCGACAGCGCCGACGTGCATCGTTTCAAGATCGGCACGCTTGATGCAGCCGTGCTGCGCGATGGCGACATCCGGTTTCCAAATGACGGCAAGACGCTCGGCATCGGCGCGCCGAAGGCCGAAGTCGATGCGCTGCTGACGAAGGCCGGCGAACCCACCGACACCGTGCATCTGAGCGTGCAGGCGTTGCTGGTGCGCAGCGGCGATCGCGTGCTGCTGTTCGACACCGGTGCCGGCGATGCCGACTTCGCCGATGCCGGCCGCCTGCCCGCGTCGCTGCGCGCCGCGGGTGTCGAGCCTGCACAGATCACCGATATCTTCATTAGCCACGCGCATCCCGACCACGTCGGCGGGCTCGTCGACGACGCCGGCCAGGCCGTGTTCGCGAACGCGACCGTGCACCTCTCGGCGCCGGAATGGCAGGCGCTGCAGGCCGAAGCCTCGAACGCCGCGCTGGCGGCCGCGATCTCGCCGCGCGTCGATGCATTCGCGCCCGGCGCCGAAGTCGTGCCGGGCGTCACCGCGGTCGCGGTCGAAGGCCATACGGCAGGTCACAGCGCCTATGAGATCGTCGACGGCGACGCGCATCTGCTCTACATCGGCGACGGCGCACATCACTTCGCGGTGTCGGTGCAGCGCCCGCAGTGGACGATCGCGTTCGATGGCGATGCGCCAGCCGCCGAAGCCAGCCGCGAAGCCCTGCTGGCGCGCGCGGCCGACAGCGACGTCACCGTGGCCTCGCCGCACTTCCCGTATCCGGGACTGGGTCGGATCGTGCGCCGCGAGGGCAGCTTCGTCTGGGCGCCGCTGCAATAACCCGTCACACGGGTGCGGACGCATATCGTCCGCACCGTCTTCAACGCGTCGGCGCGATGACGCCCTGATG
This sequence comes from Luteimonas sp., assembly GCA_045810015.1. Classification (GTDB taxonomy): domain Bacteria; phylum Pseudomonadota; class Gammaproteobacteria; order Xanthomonadales; family Xanthomonadaceae; genus Luteimonas. The sequence goes on along the minus strand of JBJMWR010000015.1, from coordinate 184,319 downwards.
CATGCGGATCAGTTCGGCGCGCGTGACCTTCCCGTCGCCGTCATGGTCCGCCATCAGCAGGCCACGCACGAAGGCCTGTTGCGTTTCGGCGAGCGTGACCCGGCCATCGCCGTTGGCATCCCAGAGCTGCATCGTCGCCTGTCGCAACGCGGCGTGGACATCGGGCGGAAACCCGACGCCGCCCGGGCTGCCTTTTGCGACCTGCGGGTCGAGTTCGGCGATGACCAGCACATCGTCCCGGTTCGTATCGAGTGTCCGGAAGACCCGCGCCGCTTCCGCGCGGGCTTCGGCCTGGTCGATCACACCATCACGATTGGTGTCCTGCCCGGAGAACATGCGGTCCACCTCGGGGTTGGCCGTCGCTGCGGTGGACACGAGCAGCAGCGGAACGAGCAGGGCGGCGGTGCAGTGGCTCCGGAACATGACGACTCCTTGTCGGGCGGGGCGCGCGTCTGTGCGCATCGGCAGTGTAGCGAGACGATGTGCACGCGCGACCGCGCGCCGCCTCAGGCCTCGCGATGGATCTGGAAGCCCGCGAACGACTGGCTGACCGGCATCACTTCGAGACGGTTGATGTTGAGGTGCGGCGGCAGGTTCGCGACCCACCACAGGGTCTCGGCGATGTCGTCGGCAACGATCGGTTGCGCGCCGGTGTACAGCGTGTCGGACGCGCCTTGGTCGCCGCTGGTGCGCACGAGGGTGAACTCGGTTTCCGCCAGGCCCGGTTCGATCGAGGTCACGCGCACGCCGGTGCCGTGCAGATCGCTGCGCAGGCCCAGCGAAAACTGGGTGACGAAGGCCTTGGTGCCGCCGTAGGCATTGCCGCCGGGATACGGATAGCTGCCGGCGATCGAGCTGACGTTGAGGATCGCGCCGCGGCGTTCGATCAGCGTCGGCAGCAGGGCGTGCGTCAGCGTGACCAGTGCGGTGACGTTAGTGTCGATCATCTGCCGCCACTGCGCGAGGTCCGCGCGCTGCGCGGGCGCGGTGCCGAGCGCGAGACCGGCGTTGTTGACCAGTGCGTCGATGGTGCGGAAGTCCGCCGGCAGCGCATCGAGCGCAGCACGCATCGCGGCTTCGTCGCGGATGTCGAACGCGGCGGTGTGCAGACGCTCGCTGCCGTGCGCATCGACCAGCGCCTGCAGCCGCTCGGCGCGACGACCCGTCGCGACCACGCGCCAGCCGCCGGCGAGAAAACGTGCGACGGCCGCTGCGCCGAAACCGGAGGTGCCGCCGGTGATGAGAATGGTGCGGGTCATGACGGGTCTCCTTGGAACGCGGCGCGCCGGCGGGCGGCGCGCGATCGATGCGGCATCAGGCAACGCGGGCGCGTGTCGTCCGCGCCGGGCTGTGGCTTACTCGGACGCCTGGTCCGCGCAGCACTTCTTGTACTTCTTGCCGCTGCCGCAGCTGCAGGGATCGTTTCGGCCGGGCACGTCGGCGCGCTTGGCCGGCGCCGGGCGGCGGTCGTGCAGACGCTGCAGGTACATGTCGTAAAGCATGTCCGGCAGGTCGTAGGTCAGGTCGAAACGCTCGTCGAGGGTGAGCATCTCCTCGGCCGTCATTTCCGCGTCCGCGAGCTGGGAAGGATCGACGATCGCCAGACGCGTGATCACGCCCAGATCGTTGTCGATCGCCTCGTGGTCTTCCATCCACTTCGCCCACGCGTCTTCGAACTGCGCGGCGCCGCGCAGGAAACCGGCGGCCCAGGCTGCGGCGAACGGGAAATCCTCGGGTATGCCGTCGAGCGCATCGGCGCCATCGGCCTTGTCTTCGTCGCCTTCGGATTCCGGCGGCAGGCCGAGCAGCGGCATCAGCGATTCGCGATCATTCGCTTCCGAGGGATCGTGGCGGATGCGCTGTTCGACTTCGGCGGCCAGTCGCGTGATCAGCGCCTCGGCTTCGCGGGTCTGACGTTCGTCGCGGCGCGGCACCTCGCCGCTGCCCCAGATCGCCGGGAACACCGTCGGCAGTTCGACATCGACAGGGCCGACCGCGAGCGCGGACAGGAAACCGTCGAGCATTTCCAGATTGCCGAGTCCGGTTTCGGGATCGGTGCAGCGGTCGAGCAGCACATCCAGCCGGTCGAGTTCGGTGTCGCTGAGGGCGGTCGTGGGCTGGGTGGTCATGCGGGTTCGGCAACGTGCGGGGTGGTACAGCTTACCCGGTGACGTCGCCGCGCCGGCTCACCAGATGCCGGGCAACAGCCGACGCGTGGTACGTGCGTATTCGGGATAGTCGACCGGGAACGCTGCGGACAGTGCGGCTTCCTCGATGCGGATGCGCCCGCGCAGCGCGAACCACAACGGCGCCGCGACGACCAGCGGTGCCAGCCAGCTGCCGAGCACGCACAGGAACCCGACGAAGGTCACCAGCAGTCCCGTATACGAGGGATGGCGCAGCGTCCGGTACGGGCCGCTGCGGATCAGTTTGTGATCGGCAGCAATGGCGACGTCGACCGTGAAATGTTCGGCGAGCACGCGGATCGCCCACCAGCGGAACAGCATGCCGGCGAGCATCAGTGTGCAGCCGCTCCACAGCAGCACCGGTTGCCATGCGGGTGGGAAGCGCCCCGGCGGCCAGATCGACACGACCAGTGCCACCGTCACGCAGCCGCCGATCACCAGCACCAGCCGCGCCAGCGTGCCGGCGTCGCGACTGCGATCGGACGCACGATGGCGCAACCCGATCCACAGTTCGCTGCAGCACCACAACACGCTCAGTGCGGCGAAGACAAGAATGCCGGCCAAGGCGACGCTCCGGGGAATGAAGCGTCGAGCCTCGCAGGCTCAGTGTGATGTCGGGGTGCCGGGCCCCGGTTTCGCGAGCGGCTTGCACGCCGAGGGTTCGGTCTCGACCGGCGCGCTCGGCACGCGCCGCCGACCGGTCGTCGACTTGCCGCGCGTCCGCGCCTTCGTCGCGCGGTGCTTCTGCAGCATGTCCTCGGCGAGCACCACATCCTCGGACAGGATGCCGGCCGCACGCGCGATCGCGATGCGCGCCGCCGCCCGGTTCTCGTCCGGATTGGCCTGCAGCAACTCGCGGATCGCCTCGCGCACCGACGCCTGCGCGTTGTGCTTCAGCTTCAGATCGCTGCCCTGCTGGAACAGCGCCAGCAGCACGTCGACGACGGGTTTGATCAGTGCCGCTTCGATGGTCATGGCGCCCTTCCTCCCTTGAGCCTCCATTGTCCGCAGGCGGATCGCGTGGGCTGCGATCGGGATGGGACGGGGGGCACGGAATGGGGCGGTGGGGAGGCGTCGGCTGATTCGAAGGGGGCCTCAGCCTTGGAACGCGATTATCGCTTTTGAGCCCCTCTCCCTCTGGGAGAGGGGTTGGGGTGAGGGCAAAACAGCCGCCGGGTGTAGAACCCAAGCGCGGGAGCTCTGCCCTCACCCGACGCGCGGTGCGCGTCGACCTCTCCCGGAGGGAGAGGTGTTCACTGCGCTTGGGCGTGCAATCTCGAAACTCTTTCTCTCTAGGAGAAGGCGCTTCTCACTCCGCCATTGGCGAAGTCGCTTACTTACTGCGCCTTGATCGCCAGCGCCGGCAGGCCGCCGTTGCCGAGCTTCTGCTTGGCTTCTGCCAGATCGGTCGCGGTGCCGTAGGGCCCCATGCGGACGCGGTAGACGGTGCGGCCGGCAGCCTCGCCCGATTCCACGCGTGCTGTCAGGCCGAGCAGGGCGATGCGGGCCTTGAGGGCTTCGGCGTCTCCGGAGGCGCTGAATGAGCCGGCCTGCAGGATGTAGCGGGCATCGCCGGCGGCGGCAGGCGTGGCGCTGGCGGCAGTGGCCGGCGCGGTGGTCGCCGGCTGCGCGGGCGTCGGGCGCTGTTCGGGCAGCGGCTGCGGGCCGGTCGTCGTGCCGCCTGCCATGTCGGCGGCGTCGGGATGCTGGGCCTGCAGGGTCTGCTGCTGGGCTTCGGCGCGACGCTGGCGCTCGGCTTCGGCGCGCGTGCTGGCGGCCAGTTCGGCGTCCGTCATCGGGACTTCCTGCTCGGGCAGCATCGTGTAGAAATCGTAGTCGGTCGACGCGCCCTGCTGGTTCGCAGCGGCACGCGGGCGCTGGCCGGCCGGGGTCGGGAGTTCGGGTTCGGCGTCGGCGTCCGTGGTGCTGACCGCCGGCTGCGCATCGGGATTCGGGCTCGGACGGAAGAAGCCGTCCTGGGAATCGGGTTTGAGCAGGCGCGGTACCGCCAGCACGATGCCCAGCGCGAGCACCACACCGATGATCATCCACGCCCAGCCCGGCAATCCGCCGGAACTGCCGCCGTTGCGTCGGGCCTGGGTCTTGCCGCGTCGTGCCGCCATTACATCGCCTCCGGGGCCTGCACGCCGAGCAGCGTGAGGCCGTTGCGCAGTACCTGTCGCACTGCAGTGGCCAGCGCCAGACGTGCATCGCGCACGTCGGCGTCATCGACCAGGAACTGGTGATCGTTGTAGTACGTCTGGAAGCCCTGTGCCAGCTCCAGCAGGTAGGTCGCGATCAGGTGTGGTTCAAGCTGCGCGCCCGCGGCGGCCACGATTTCCGGCCAGCGCGACAGGTCGATCAGCACGTCGCGCAACGCGACGTCCGCCATGTCCGGCAACTGCGCCAGGCCGTTCTGCAGATCGAACGCGAGACCCGCGTCGCCGAGCTTGCGCAGCAGGCCACAGATGCGCGCGTGCGAGAGCTGCACGTAGTACACCGGGTTGTCGAGCGACTGGCTGCGGGCCAGATCGATGTCGAACACCAGCTGCGAATCGGGCTTGCGCGCGACCAGGAACCAGCGCGTCGCATCGCGGCCGGCTTCGTCGATCAGATCGCGCAGCGTGAGATAGCTGCCGGCGCGCTTGCTGAGCTTCACTTCCTCGCCGCCGCGCATCACCGTGACCATCTGGTGCAGCACGTATTCCGGCCAGCCCTGCGGAATGCCGGCATCGAGCGCCTGCAGACCCGCGCGCACACGCGCCAGCGAGCCGTGGTGATCGGCGCCGAGTTCGGTGATCGCACGCGTGTAGCCGCGCTGCCACTTCGACAGGTGATAGGCCACGTCCGGCACGAAGTACGTGTAGGTGCCGTCGGACTTGCGCATCACGCGGTCCTTGTCGTCGCCGTAGTCGGTGCTGCGCAGCCACAGCGCACCGCCCTCCTCGTAGGTGTGGCCGTGGGCGACGAGCTCGCGCACGGTCTCTTCCACCTTGCCGTCGGCATACAGCGACGACTCGAGGAAATACACGTCGAAGCCGACACCGAACGCGGCAAGGTCCTCGTTCTGTTCGCGGCGCAACCACGCCACGGCGAAGCGGCGGATCGCGTCGAGATCGTCGGCGTCATCGACGCCCGCGACGCTGACGCCGTCGACTTCGACGGTCGCGCCATCGAGATACGCACGTGCGACATCGCCGATGTAATCGCCGTTGTAGGCGTCGGCCGGCCACTGCGCATCACCGGGCTTGAAGCCCTTGGCGCGCGCGCGGGTCGAGCGGGCGAGGTTCTCGATCTGCACGCCGGCGTCGTTGTAATAGAACTCGCGCTTGACGTGCCAGCCGTTGGCATCGAGCACGCGCGCGATGCAGTCGCCGATCACCGCCGCGCGGCCGTGGCCGACATGCAGCGGGCCGGTCGGATTCGCCGACACGTATTCCACGCCCGCAGTCTGCGACGCGCCGCTGTCGTTGCGGCCGAACGCATCGCCCTGCGTATGCACGGCAATCAGCTGGTCGCGCCACGCATTTGCGGTCAGGCGAAAATTGAGGAAGCCCGGGCCGGCGATTTCGACCGAGGCGATCGAATCGTTGACCGGCAGCGCGTCGACCAGCGCCTGCGCGATCGCGCGCGGATTCGACTTCGCCGGCTTGGCCAGCAGCATCGCCGCGTTGGTCGACGCATCGCCGTGGCTGCGGTCCTTCGGACGCTCGACGGTGAAGTCGGGCGTGGCGAAGTCGGCAGGCAGTGTGCCGGCGGCGCGCAGGGCGGCAATGGCCTGCTCGACGAGCGGCTCGATCAGGGCGCGGAGCTGGGATTTCACGGAATTTCGATCGCGGATACACGGCCCGCCATTGTACGCGAGCGCTGCCCTGAGCCTTGGCCTCCGCAGTGGCGTGGACGTAGGACGCCCTCCCACGTGTGCGGGGGAGGGTTGGGAGGGGGCAAACGGCCCGATCGAAAGGAAACCCGACTTGAGCGTCGACTCAGCGCTCGAGTCTGGAGTGTCGCGCGCTGACGGTTCGCCCCCACCCAACCCGTCCGGCCCGGCGCAGCGCGCCGGTCGTTCGATCGATCCGCGCGGCATGCCTCGCAGGCGGATCGCGCTCACCCCCCCCACGCGTGGGGAAGGGCTACGACGCGTGTTCGGACTGCGCCGCGCGTATGCTTTGCGCCCCTCGACCCGACTGCCCACGTGGACGCGCTGTTTCCCGAATTGATCTGGCTGGTCTGCGTCGCCTTCATGGCCGGGCTGGTCGATGCCGCGGTCGGTGGGGGCGGTCTGGTGCAGTTGCCGGGGTTGTTCACTGCGCTGCCGCAGCACACACCCGCGGCGTTGCTCGGCACCAACAAGTTCAGTTCGTTCTTCGGCACGGCCGCCGCCGGCTGGCGCTACGCGCGCAACGTGCGCTTTCCGTGGGCACCGGTGTTGTTCGCCGCGGCCACCGCGTTCGTGTTCTCGTTCCTCGGCGCCACTGCGGTGACGCTGCTGCCGCGCGATGCGGTGCGGCCGTTGATCCTTGCGCTGCTGATCGCGATGCTGGCCTACACGCTGGTCAAGAAGGATTTCGGCGCGCTGCACCGGCCGCGCGATGTCGGGCGTCGCGAACTCGGTCTGGCCCTGCTGATGGGCGCGGCGATCGGCTTTTACGACGGCCTGTTCGGCCCCGGCACCGGCAGCTTCCTGATTTTTCTGTTCATCCGCTTCTTCGGACTCGACTTCCTGCGCGCCACCGCCGCGTCGAAGATCGTGAACATCGCGACCAATCTGGCGGCGCTGTCGTTCTTCGTGCCCTCGGGCCACGTGCTGCTGGCGTTCGCGGTGCCGATGGCGGCGGCCAACGTGGCCGGCGCGTTCGCCGGCACCCGGCTCGCGCTGCGTGGCGGCACGCCGGTGATCCGCAAGCTGTTCGTGACCCTGGTGGTCGTGCTCATCGCCAAGATGGGCTGGGACACGCTGGCCGGCGCCTGAGCGCCGGCGGAAACAGACCTCAACGGCGGCTGCCGCCCACTTCGATGAACTGCAGGAACTCGGCGCGGGTACGTGCGTCTTCGCGGAAGCTGCCGAGCATCGTCGAGGTGATCATGCTCACGCCTCGCTTGTGCACGCCGCGGGTGGTCATGCACTCGTGCGCACCTTCGACGACGACGCCCACGCCCAGCGGCGCCAGCGCGCGCTGGATGCAGCCGGCGATCTGCGCGGTCATCTTTTCCTGCACCTGGAAGCGCTTGGCATAGGCCTCGACCACGCGCGCCAGCTTGCTGATACCCACGACCTTGCCGGCGGGCAGATAGCCGACGTGGACCTTGCCGATGATCGGCGCCATGTGGTGTTCGCAGTGGCTTTCATATTCGATGTCGCGCAGCACGATCATCTCGTCGTAACCGGCAACTTCCTCGAACGTCCGGGCGAGGTACGCATCAGCGTCGGTCGCGTAACCGCTGAACCACTCGGTGTAGGCATCGGCGACGCGGCGCGGGGTGTCGAGCAGGCCTTCGCGCGCTGGATCCTCGCCGGCCCAGCGCAGCAGTGTGCGGACCGCTGATTCAGCGTCGTCGCGGCTGACGCCGTGGCGGGCGTCGGTGTCTGGAGAGGGCGTCATCGGGGCGGACCACGGCAAAGAAACCCATGGTACCGCGTCGCCTCACCCCACCCGAGTCGCCTCGATCACCCGACTTTGGGGCCGGGCGTATCAAGGGCCACGTCGACATCGCTCCCTTCGGGCGTCATCGACCACGCGTCCTCGACCGCGCCGCGCGCCTCGATCCAGCCCAACCGTGAGGTATCGCGCGCACCATTCCATTCGCGCTCGAGTTCGCGCTCGACCTCGTCGAAGCGACTCCCCGCGTGGCGCTGACGGCTGTCGCGACCGAACCGGTAAGCCGGTGCGTAATCGTTCCAGTGCCGGCCGGCCGAGTAGTAGGGCGCCTGGGGCAGGCTGGCCTTGAACTGGGCCTCGAGCGCGTCCTGGCCCTCCGCGGCCGCATCGGCCGGCGTGCGTTGGTCTGGAGCATTGGCGCTGTTGTTGAGGTCATTGGTCATGGCGGGTCCCGCGAGCACGCCAGCGCCGATAAGGCGTATGGGAGGACGTGCTGCTGGAGGCGACGCTAGACCCGCACCTGTCTGACGCCGGTGAAGCCCCCCTGTTGCGGCCTGTACACACCAGCTGCGATTCAGCGCAGAAGGGTTTCCGCGTCGAGACTGGCCAGCACCGCCGCCGTGAATGTCGCCGGATCGAAGCGCTTTCCGGTCGGATCCTCGCCCCGCCGCACCAGCACCACGCCGCGCGACGGCACCACGATCACGTACTGCCCGCGGTTGCCCATCGCGGCGAACGTATCGGCCGGCACGCCGGGCGCGCGCTGCATCAGCCACAGAGTCGCGCCATAGCCGAGATCGCCTTCGGGCTGCGGGCCGGACGGCGTGGTCGCCGCCCGCACCCAGCCGTCGGGCAGCAGGTGGCGGCCTTCGAATACGCCGCCCTGCTGCAGCAGCAGGCCGAAGCGGGCGAGATCGCGCGCCGTCGACCAGACCTGGCTCGACAGCACGAAGCCGCCGCGCCAGTCGGTCTCGGCCACCGTGCGGGTCATGCCCAGCGGCCAGAACAGATCGGTGAACGGCCGCGACAGGGCGCGGGCCTCGTCGCCGGTTGCCGAACGCAGCGCATGCACGGCCAGCACGCTGTCGTTGTTGGCGTAACGGAACTGCGTGCCCGGCGGATGCGCCAGCGGCCAGCCGGTCGCGGACTCGGCCACGGTGACGCCGCCGAAATACAGCGCGTCGGTGCGGTTGCCGGCGGTGTCGCTGTGCAGGCCGCTGGACATGCGCAGCAGCTGGTCGACGGTGATCGCGCCACGCGGATCGCCGTTCGCCTGCCATTCGGGCACCGGCGCCGGCTTCGACGGATCGAGCTCGCCGGCCGCCTGCGCCACACCGACCAGCGCGCCGGCCAGGCTCTTGGCCACCGACCAGGTGCGCTGCGAGGTGTGTGGGCCGAAACCGTCGCGATAGCGCTCGGCGACGATGCGCCCGTCCTGCAGCACCAGCACGCCGGTGGTCGCATGGCCTTCGCCGTAATTCGGCGTGTCGAACGCGGCGGCAACTGCAGCTTCGAGCGCAGCTGTGTCGCCGCGTGGCGTTGCGGTCGCGTCGCGTTCGCCGAGCGGCCAGGGCCGATCATCGAGATCCGGCGTCGCGGTATCGAAGCGCGGCAACGTGGCGATCGCATCGACGCCTGCGCCGATCGGCAACTGCGCGCAGCCGAGATTCGGGCGCCACGCGGCGATGCGCGGCGGCAGCGCGTCGTCGAACGCGACCGACACGGTGTGCGCATCGGCGTCGACCACCGCGTCCAGCGCCAGCACGTCGTCCTGGTAATCGGGATAGATGCCGATGAACTCGAGCGCCTGCGCCTGCGCCGCCGTGCGTCCGGCATTGAACTGCACGCTGCACAACGTCAGCGCCTTGTAGCCGGCGGCGATCGCGCGTGCATGGGTCGCGCGTTCGCGTTCGGCCGTCGTCTGCGCAGCGGCGGATGTGGTGAGCAGCAGCAGCGGCAGCAACAAGGCGAGACGCATCGGCATTCCGGGCGGCGGGACTGAACGCCAGTGTAGGCGTCGCGCTTTGCCGCGCGACCGGCGACGGGCATCATGTCCGGCCGGACACACGCAACACACGGAGCAGGACATGACGGACACCACTGGCACGCGGCGCATCAAGCGTTCGAAGACGACGGCCCTGCTGTTGATGGGCACCGCGCCATTGCTGTTCACGGCCTGCCAGCGCACCGCGCCGGTCGAAGTGCAGGACGGGCTCTACACCTCGGTCGAAACCTGCGCACAGGCCGTCGGCGACACCGCCACCTGCCGCATCGCGTTCGAGCAGGCCAAGCTGCAGGCGGCCGACACCGCGCCGCAGTACAGCAGCCGCGCCGCGTGCGAAGCCGAGTTCCCGGCCGAGGAATGCGTCGAGCAGAAGACCTCGACCGGTCATTCCTTCATCGGTCCGCTGATGGCCGGCTTTTTTCTGTCGCAGATGATGGGCGGCAACCGCGCAGGCCTCGCCCAGCAGACGCCGCAGGCTTCGCCGGCGTTCCGCGACAATCGCCAGGGCTGGCTGCGTCCGAACGGCGCACCGGGCGCCGGTCGTGCCGGCATGGCGCCGGTGTCGGCGACGCCGGACCGCGCGGTCACCGCGAATCGTGGCGGCTTCGGCCGCTCGGCCAACGGTCGCAGCACCGGCGGCTGAGGTGCGGCGCATCCCGATCGTCGAACGGGGCGACTGGCAGGCGCAGGCCGTCGAATGCGGCTTCCGGTTCCACACCATCGACGGCGCCCGCTACTGGGACGAGCGCGCGTACTACGCGTTCTCGATGGCGCAGATCGAGCACGATCTCGAAGATCCCAGCGTCGAGGTCCACCAGATGGCGATGGGCCTGGTCGATGAGATCGTCGAGAGCGACACGCTGATGCAGCGCCTCGTGATTCCCGAAGCCTTCCGCGACTGGATCGCCGAAAGCTGGCGCAAGCGCGAACCGCATCTCTACGGCCGCCTGGATTTCGCCTACGACGGGACTGGGCCGGCCAAGCTCTACGAACTCAATTACGACACACCGACCTCGCTGTTCGAGGCCGCGTTCTTCCAGTGGCAGTGGCTCGAAGACCAGCGCGCCAGCGGCCGCCTGCCGCGCGACGCCGACCAGTTCAATTCGATCCACGAAGCGCTGGTCGGCCGCTTCGCCGACCTCGCGTCGAGCCTGCCGCCGCCGCTGCTGTTCGCCGCCGTGCGCGAATCCGAAGAAGACCAGGGCACGATCGCCTATCTGCGCGACTGCGCATCGCAGGCCGGCCTGCACGGCGCGGCGATCGCGCTCGAAGACATCGGCCTGTCCGAAGACGGCCGCTACACCGATCTCGACGACACGGTGATCGGCTCACTGTTCAAGCTGTATCCGCTGGAAGACCTGTTCAACGACGACTTCGGCCGCGCGCTGCCCAGATCCGGCCTGCGTCTGATCGAACCGCCGTGGAAGGCCGTGCTGAGCAACAAGGGCCTGCTGCCCCTGCTGTGGGAGCGGCATCGCGGGCATCCGAATCTGCTCGCGGCCGAATTCGACACCGGCGGCGACCTGCCCGCCGGCTGGGTACGCAAACCGCTGCATTCGCGCGAAGGCGCGAACATCGAACTGCACCTCGCCGACGGCCAGCGCCTGCACAGCGATGGTCCTTACGCCGGCCCGAGCATCCGCCAGGCCGCGCATCCGCTGCCGGCATTCGATGGCCACTACCCGATGATCGGCAGCTGGATCGTCGGCGATCAGGCCTGCGGCATCGGCATCCGCGAAGACGATTCGCCGATCACCCGAGACAGCGCGCGTTTCGTGCCGCACGCGATCGTCGAAGCGGATGCGCCGGCGACGTTCTACGCCTGAGGCGGAATAGGAGCCCTCGCTCGCGCAAGTTCGAAGTCGGGGAATGCGTCTTTCCCTTCCCCCGCTGGGGGAAGGTGCCCGTAGGGCGGATGAGGGTGCTTTCAGTCGTCCTTGCTTAGAACCCCGACCCTCACCCGACGCGCTTTGCGCGTCGACCCCGGCTCAGGTCCGGGGCAGGCTCTCTCCCAGAGGGAGAGGTGCGCATCGCCTGCCCCGTCGAGTGCACGACCCTGGCCTGGCGAGCGCGAGACGACATGCGTATCTGCTACCCGTTCCGCCCTCCCGCCCCCACTCCTGCGATCATGTACGCATGACCACGCCTCTTCCGTTCTCCACGCTCGCGCTGTCGCCCGCCCTGTTGCAGGGCGTCGATGCCCTCGGCTACACGTCGATGACCCCGATCCAGGCCGAATCGCTGCCGCCGATCCTCGAGGGCCGCGATGTCATCGCGCAGGCGCCGACCGGCAGTGGCAAGACCGCGGCGTTCGGGCTCGGCCTGCTGCAGAAGATCGACACCGGCCTCATCGAGACCCAGGCGCTGGTGCTGTGCCCGACGCGCGAGCTCGCCGACCAGGTCGGCAAGCAGCTGCGCAAGCTCGCGCTCGGCATTCCGAACCTCAAGCTCTCGCTGCTGTGCGGTGGCATCCCGCTCGGGCCGCAACTCGCTTCGCTGACGCATCCGCCGCATGTCGTCGTCGGTACGCCGGGGCGCATCCAGGAACTGGCGAAGAAGAAGGCGCTGCACCTGCGCCACGTGCGCACGCTGGTGCTCGACGAGGCCGACCGCATGCTCGACATGGGCTTCGAGGACTCGATCCGCGACATCGTCAAACGCGTGCCGCCGACGCGCCAAGGCCTGCTGTTCTCGGCGACGTTCCCCGACGGCATCCGCGATCTCGGCACCGCGATGCTGCGCGAGCCGGTGCAGATCGGCGTCGAAGGCGACGCACCTGCGCCGAAGATCGAGCAGATCTTCCACGAGGTCGAACCGTCGCGTCGCGCGCCGCAGCTGGCCGCGCTGTTGCTGCGCCATCGCCCGGAATCGGCGGTGGTGTTCTGCAACACCCGCGCCGACGTCAACGAAGTCGCCGGCTCGCTCGCGCACTACGGCTTCGACGCGCTCGCCCTGCACGGCGACATGGAGCAGCGCGACCGCGACGAAGTGCTGGTGCGTTTCGCCAATCGCAGCTGCAACGTGCTGGTGGCGAGTGATGTCGCCGCGCGCGGGCTCGATGTCGAGGACGTCGGTGCGGTGGTGAATTACGAACTGCCGCACGATGCCGACACCTATGTGCACCGCATCGGCCGTACTGGTCGTGCGGGTCGCTCGGGCCTGGCGCTGAGTCTGGTCACGCCGCGCGAACTGCCGAGGACAGCGCTCGTCGAAGCACAGTTCGGCGCGCCGCTGCGCTGGGAGAAACTGCTGCCGCTCAGCGGCAAGGGCAGTGACGTGCCGGCCGCGCCGATGGTCACGTTGCGCATCGATGCCGGCCGCACCGACAAGCTGCGCCCCGGTGACATCGTCGGCGCGCTGACCGGCGAGGCCGGGCTGCACAAGGACGCGATCGGCAAGATCGACGTCTTCGCCACGCGCAGCTATGTCGCCATCACGCGCGGCAAGGTGCAGCAGGCGGTCAACCACCTGCGCGACGGCAAGATCAAGGGCCGCCGGTTCCGCGTGCAGCCGCTGAAAACGACGTAATCGTCCGCGGCGCTGCGCGAGACTGCGCGCATGCGCCTGCTGATCATCACCTACGGCACCGAGGGCGACGCGCGACCGCTCGCCGCGCTCGGCTGCGCGCTGATGCGCGCCGGGCATTCGGTGCATCTGCTCGGCGATGCCGACACGCTCGACAGTGCACGCGCACTCGGCGTGCCGACGACTGCTTTGACCGGCGACATCCGCGGCACGCTGTCGCGCATGCGGGCGATGCGCCAGATCGAACGCGCGCTGATCCGCCTCGTCGAGGCGCGCACGCCCGAATGGATGCAGCAGGCGATGACGCTCGGCGCGGGCTGCGATGCGGTGATCGTGTCGGGCCTCACCGCATTCGTCGGCCTGTCGGTGGCCGAAGCGCTGGGCGTACCGGCGATCGGCGCGATGATGATTCCGATCAGTCCGACGGCTGCGTTCACCTCGCCGCTGTCGCCGCTGCGCCTGCCGCGCGCGCTCAACCGCAGCTCGCACGCGTTCGTGAACCACATGGTCTGGCGCACCTTTCGCGCGACGACCAATCGCGGCCGCGTGGCGATCGGTCTGCCGCCGCGCACGGCGCTGTGGACCGCGCATCCGGTGCTCTATGGCGTGTCGCCGGCGCTGCTGCCGGACATCGACGACTGGCCGGCCGATGCGATCGCCTGCGGCCAATGGGTGCCGCCGTCGACGGACTGGACGCCACCGCTCGGTCTCGTCGACTGGATCGCGTCGGGTCCGCCGCCGGTCTATGCCGGCTTCGGCAGCATGAGCGGCTTCGATGCACCGCGCGTGCGTGCCGCTTTGCTGGCCGCGGTGGGCGATCGGCGCGTGCTGTTCAATCCCGGTTGGAGCGGTATCGACACCACCGGTTTTCCAGCGAACATCCACGTTATCGGCAGCGTGCCGCACGACTGGCTGCTGCCGCGTTGCGCGCTGGCGATCCATCACGGCGGCTCGGGCACCACGCATTCCGCCTGCCGCGCCGGGATTCCGTCGGTGGTCCTGCCCTTCGCCGGCGACCAGCCGTTCTGGGCGGGCCGCCTGCGCGCGCTGGGCATCGCCGATCGCGTGCTGTCGGGCCGGCGTCCGTCCGCGTCCGGCCTGCGCGCCGCGATCGCGTTCGCCGAGCGTCCCGATATCCGTGCGCGGGCAGCCGCACTCGGTACCGTGATGCGGTCTGAAGACGGGTGTGCGACGGCGGTAGCGTGGATCGAGCGCCGTGTGGGCGGCCAGAACTGACGGCAGCCGCACGCCGCACGATCGCTGAACACATGCGCTGCACCTCGGGTCGACCCGAGGTCCGGACATCCAGTGCCGTGGAGAAAATGAACCTCCCCACTGCACATGGACCGGAGCATATGAGCGACAACACATCGGGCGTCTCGGGCGCCGACTCCTCGAACGGCGCCAACGACGCTCGCGGCGCTGCGGCTGAGGCCGCCGCCGAGCACGGTCTGGACGCCACCGCCAGCGCGTCCAACGAAGCCGTGTCCGCAGCCGAGACCGGCAAGGCCGCCGCCGCTGCGGGCGACACCTGCACCGCCGAAGCCTCGACGACCCGTGCGGAAGCGGCGGCTGCCGAAGCGGTCGAATCGGCTGCGGCATTGGCCGACATCGCGGCAAACAATCCGACGCCGGCAACCGAAGCGATGGCGGGTTTCGCGGCGAGCTATGCGCAGGCAGCGACCGAAGCCGCGGCGTCCGCGCGCAGTGCGCTCGACGGCATGCAGGCATCGCAAGGACTGGGCGCCTGCGTATCGGAAGCGCCGACGTCGCCGACGCAGGGACTGGCTCTGTCCACGATCAACCAGCTGGGCGGGATCTGGTCGTGATTGGCTAGCGCTGGCAAGCGTTCTCGCGTTCTGTCCCTCTGCTTGTGGCTTGTGGCTTGAGCAGGCTTCGCTCTCTCTTTCTCTCAACTCGTCACTCATGCACACCTCTCCCTTAGGGAGAGGTCGACGTGCGCAGCGCGTCGGGTGAGGGAAGCACCCACCTGCGGCGTTCAAAGAAGTTCGCTTCAATCCGACAACCCATCTCCTCCGGCCGGCGTTCCCCTCTGAAGGACGGAAAAGCGCGAACCCCGCAACATCGATCTCGACGCAGCGGCAGGACTTGTATCGAGTCCTGTCGCGTGCCCAGTGGCTGAAGTCGCGCTCGCACAGGGATAGGACGTTTGACGTTTAGTTTCACGTTGAAATGGCGAGCCCTCACTCGACGCGCCGGGCGCGTCGATCTCTCCCGGAGGGAGAGATGCGGGTCGTGCGCGGTTCAAGGCGGCGCGCCGATCTCTTCCAGAGGGAGAGATGTGTGAATCGCGCCGCGTCACCACGCCACCGCTCAACCCGCTTCGCGAAATCTGCGCACGTGCTCGATCAGTGCACGCAGTTTCGGCGGCAGGTTACGGCGGTCGGGGTAGTACAGAAAAAAGCCGGGGAACGGCGGCAGGTAGTCGTCGAGCAACGTCACCAGTTCCCCGCGTGCGATCCACGGCGCGAACGTCTCCTCGATGCCGATTGTCAGGCCGCCGCCTGCGAGTGCGGTGCGGACCATCAGCAGCATGTCGTTGGTCGTGACCTGCGGCTGCACGGCGACGTCGAAATCCTGGCCGTCCTGCACGAACTCCCAGCGATACGGCGCCACGCCCGGCGCGGACCGCCAGCCGATGCAGCGATGCGCGACCAGTTCGCGCGGATGCGTCGGTGTGCCGTGTGCTTCCAGATAGCCGGGCGTCGCCACGACGACCTGGCGCACCGGTCCGGTCAGCGGCACCGCGATCATGTCCTGCTCGATCACCTCGCCCAGCCGCACGCCGGCATCGAAACCCTGGGCGACGATGTCCGACTCGTCGTCGGTCACGGTCACATCCAGCGTGATCTGCGGATAGGCCTGCGCAAACGTCGCGACCAGCGGACCTGACAGGAAGCGTTCGGCGATCGAGGTCACCGCGACGCGCAGCAGGCCACGCGGTGGGCCATCGTCGAGCGCGTCATCCAACGCGGCGCCGATCCGCGCCAGCGGCTGCGCGATCTGTTGATGCAGGCGGTGCCCGGCCTCGGTCAGCCGCACGCTGCGGGTGGAGCGCGTCACCAGCGCAACGCCCAGCCGGTCCTCCAGCTTGCGCATGCCCTGGCTGACGGCCGAGCGGGTGACGCCCAGGCGATCGGCGGCAGCGCGGAAATTGTCGCTCTCGGCGACCGCGACGAATACGCGCAGCAGGTTGAGGTCAAGATCCATTGGTTAGCGAGTCTAACCACAGCATCCAGCCAAGAGGGAGTTCTCGCGACACCGGGCCGCGCCTACCGTATCTGCACCGGGCGCAGACGCCCAACGCAGGAGCTCTTCAATGCAGCAGGACCTCGCCAATCGCATCGTGCTGATCACCGGCGCCAGCAGCGGCATCGGCGCCGCGACCGCGCGCGAACTCGCCGCCCGTGGCGCCACCGTCGTGCTCGGCGCACGCCGCGTCGATCGCCTCGATGCACTGGTTGCCGACATCACCGTCGCCGGCGGTCGCGCCCAAGCGCGCGCGCTGGATGTCGTGTCGGCGGACGACGTGCAGGCCTTCGCTGACCACGCGCTCGCTGCGCACGGCCGCATCGATGCCCTCATCAACAACGCCGGCGTGATGCCGCTGTCGCCGTTGTCGGCGCGCAAGCGCGACGAGTGGGATCGCATGATCGACGTCAACATCCGCGGCGTGCTGCACGGCATCGCGGCGGTGCTGCCGGCGATGGAACAGCAGGGCTTCGGCCACGTGATCAACGTCGCCTCGATCGGCGCGCATCAGGTGTTTCCCACATCGGCCGTGTACTGCGCCACCAAGTACGCGGTGTGGGCGATCTCGGAAGGCCTGCGGCAGGAGACCACCACGCTGCGCGTCACCGTGGTGAGCCCGGGCACCACCACTTCCGAACTCGCCGACACCATCACCCACGCTGGCGCGGCAGAAGGCATGCGCGATTTCCGTCGCATCACCATCGAGCCCGAGGCCATCGCCCGCGCGATCGCGTTCGCGATGACCCAGCCCGCCGACGTCGATGTCAGCGAGCTGATCGTGCGTCCCGTCGCGAGCCCGTACTGATGGCCGCCCGTACGTTGCCGCGCTGCTGCCGGCTCGCCGGCCTCGCGATCGCGATGGGACTCGCGGTGCCGGTGGTGTCCGCGTACGCTGGCGATACGACGACGCATGTCCCGACCCATGACAACGCCGCGCAGATCCGCGCCGCGTTCGAGGCCTGGCGCCTCGGGCAGGGCAGCGTGTTCGACCTGCTCGCCGACGATGTCGTGTGGACCGTCGCCGGCGACAGTCCGGTCTCGGGCACGTACCGCACGAAGCAGGTATTCCTCGACGAGGCCGTCGCGCCGATCACCGCGCGACTCGCGACGCCGATCGTGCCGCAGGTGGAGCGCATCGTCGCCGACGGCGCGCATGTCGTCGTGCTGTGGCAGGGCACCGCTGCCGCGCGCGACGGCAGCACGTACCGCAATCACTACGCCTGGCACCTGGAACTCGCCGACGGCCGCATCGTGCGCGTGACCGCCCTCCTCGACACCTGGGCACTCGCACAATTGCTCTATCCGAACTGAACACGCGACAACCCGCGCGGCTACACTCGCCCTCCGGATCTGGGGAGACCGCGCATGCAACACGAGACCGACGCCGCACCGCGGCCCGTCGACGGCACGCCGATGCCGGCCACGCCAAGTGGCCGCATAAGCTTCGAGCGTCTGCGCGAGCGCAGCGACGAACTCGAACTGCTGATCTCCGGCCTGCTGGTGTTCGGTCTGTTCACCGTGCCGGGCCGGCTGTTCGACGCATGGGTGTCCAACACCGTCCACGCCGACGGCATGGCGCAGTACGCGATCTGGTTCGGCTTCGCGGTCGGCGTCGGCGTCAGCTACGCACTGGCGGCCGCGTTCATGACCCACATCGCGATCCGCGGTTACTGGGTGGGCCTGATCGGTCTGAAGGCGACCTTCCCTGACGGCGTGCGCTGGGACCGACTCACTTCGATGGGCCCGGTATCGCGCGGCTACCAGCGTGAGCTGATCGGCGACATCGGACAGGCGATCGAACGCGCCGACCGCATGGCGTCGATCCTGTTCGCGATGAGCATCCTGATGGCGGTGACCATCGCCGGCATCGGCGTGACCGCGATCGCGTTGATGGTGCTCGGCAGTCTGGCCGGCGCCCTGTTCGGCATGGCCGACCGGGTCGCGCTGATCGTGGGCGTAGTGCTGTACGCGCTGTTCCTCGCCGGCACGCTGGCGATGGTGGTGTGCGAGAAAATGATCGCGCGTCGCGATGCAGAGGGACGTCCCAGCGACGGTCTGCGCCGCCTGTTGCTGCGGCTGCTGCGCCTCTACAGCGTGCTGGTGCCGCAGCGCCTGATCGGGCCGATGCAGCTCACCCTGCAGAGCAATCTCAACGGCCGCGCGTTTCTCGTCGTCTACGGGCTCGTTATCGGCGGCGCGATGCTGATCGGCGGTCTGCAGGTCATCAATTCGATGAAGTTCTCGCTGCTGCAGGGCTACGAGGTCGTGACCGAGGAAGCCGTCGAGCACGGCATGCTCGGCGCCCACTACGAGAACATGCGCGCCGAACACGACGCCCTGCTGCGCTATCCGATGATCCCGTCGGACCGCATCGCCGAAACGCATCTGCGGTTGTTCATCCCGCACCAGCCACAGCGCGACAACGCACTCGCACGCCGCCTGTGTCCGATGCTGACCGACGGCCGCAACACCGCCGAAGGCGCCGGCGCCACCCGCAATGCGATCGACTGCATGGCCGCCATGTGGACCGTCAGCATCGACGGCGTCGCGATCCCGCTCGACGACTTCGTGCCGATCGAACGTCGCGATCTCGGCATGCGCGGCCTCGTCGGCTACATCCCGCTCGGCGAACGCCAGCCCGGCCGCCACAACCTCGCGCTGACCTGGAATGCGGACGGCGGTGAAGACGGCAAGCAGCGCCGCCGCGAGTACCGCATCCCGTTCTGGTTCATCCCGCAGATCGCCGAGCGCGTGCAGCGCGATTGAGTCGTCAACGCGGTTCGAGCGTGATGTTCGGGTGCGCGGCGATGATGTCCAGCACCAGCTCGAAGAACGTCGGGCCGGTGCCGTCCTCGAGTGCATCGAGGTCGCGGCGCATGCGGGCCTTGTCGTAGCGGCCGGGCGTGTCGAGCTTGTCCTGCAGCCACGCGCGTGTGGTGTCGATGCCGAGCGCGTCACGGCTGTGCGCGAAATCCGTCCAGACCAGCGTCGCCGGCGCATTGCCATCGAGCGCGCCGTAGCCGCCGTAGAGCATGTCGTCGAGCGCATCGAGACTGTGGCCGAGCTGCCAGTCGACGCCGGTCATGAACACCCGGTTGACCTCGTCGTAGAAGGACGCGAGATCGTGGATGCAGCTGCCGTCGAGCGTCAGGATGCGGGTCATGGCGGCGATCGATCCGGGGCTGGCGATCATCGCATCGACGGTGTCAGCGCTGGCTGATCACCGTCCGCACGATCGATGCAGGCCTCGCATCGAATCCCACAACGCGTGCACTCAGTCCTTGTGGAACGTTGGCGGCGGGAACGTCGCGATCTTGGCTTCTTCCACCGCGGCGCGTGCTGCCGTCCAGTCATTCCGCAGGAATGCATGGATCGCGCCGATCTCCGCATCGCTCAGATGCGACAGCTGCTCCCGCGCGACGATGCCCATCAGACTGCCCTGCGCATACAGATCACGTCCGTCGCGCGCGACGCCGGTCCGCAGCAGCGTGGTGAACTCGGCCGGCGAATAGCCGTTGGCCAGCACCAGCGGCGGCGCATTGATGATCTGTTTCGGCGTCTGGTGATGGCAGTTCACGCACCCGACGATGTAGACGAGATGCTCGCCTGACGGCGCGGCCGCAATGGGCGCCGCGACCGTTGCGGCCGCGACCGGCACCACCGGCGGCGCGGGCGTACACGACGCCAGCCACGGCGCGCAGCAGAGGGCGAGGGCGCAAAGCCGTGAGCGGGTCATGCCGGGTCCTGTTTTCGAATGCATCCATCGACAACAGACGTGGACAGCGGGGCGATGCGGCCAGGTCTCACACGCCCGGCGTCCGCGTCGTCGCAGGAAATGGTGGGGGCGATCGGCGATTGCTAGGCTTGCGCCGGCGTCGCGCGATGCCGCACACGGACCCCCTGATGACGCACATCCGCCTGGGCACCTGGAGCCTGCTGCTCCTGCTCGCCAGCCTGCACGGCCTGCTGATGGCGGCGCTGCTGTGGCGGACCCGCGACAACGGCACCGCCAACCGCGTGCTCGCTGCGCTGCTGATCGTCATGGTGCTGAAGATCACCCCGTACACGATCGGCTACGCGGGCGTGTACGACGCGTTCCAGTGGCTGACGTTCGCGCCCTTCTACTGGGATCTGGCGATCGGGCCCTGCGTCTGGCTCTATGCGCGCCAGCTCTCGATCACGCGCCTGCCGCGCGGCTGGGCGTGGCATTTCCTGCCGGCGGCACTGCAGGGGGCTTATTACGCCGTGCAGTTCCTGCGGCCGCTGCCGGACAAGCTGGCGTTCAACGCGGCGGTCCATCATCCATGGGTGCTGCCGGCGGAAACCGTCGCGGTGCAGCTGTCGATGCTCCTCTATCTGGTGCTCGCGCATCTCAGCTTCCGCGGCTACCAGCACTGGCTCGAGCAACACAGCGCCGCGCGCGAGGAGTGGCGGCTGCGTTGGCTGCAGCGTTTCATCGTGGCGATGCTGGCGTGGAGTCTGCTGCGGTTGGGGTTCGCGATCGCCGACCGTGTCGTGGGCGGGCTGGGCTACTTTCGCGAGTTCCCGATGTATGTGGCGCTCGCGGCGCTGGTCTATTACCTCGGGCTCGAAGGCTGGCGCCATGCGCGCGATGTGCGCCCGCGCATCGGTGATGGCGGCGCGGGATCCGCAGCATCGGATGCGTCGGTCGACACGCCGTCTGCCACGCAGTCGGCCCGGGCGCCCCGCGACTGGGCTGCCCTCGGGGCGCGTATCGAGGCGGCGATCATTGAAGGCAGCTGGTGGCGGGAGCCGACGCTCGATCTCGACGCGCTGGCGCGGCGGGTCGGCAGCAACACCAACTACGTGTCCCGCGCGCTCAACGAAGGTCTCGGGCTGAGCTTCAGCGCCCTGATCAACCGGATGCGGGTCGAGGACGCGCAACGCCGGCTGGTCGGCGGCGACGACATCCTCGACATCGGTCTGTCGGTCGGCTTCGGCTCCAAGGCCACCTTCAACCGGGTGTTCCGCGCGTCCACCGGCTGCACGCCCAGCGAATGGCGGCGCACGCGACGTCCCGATTCCTGAAACGCGTGCAGGCGCTGGCGCGATGAGGCGCCGTACGGCCGCTACGGGCCGATGCTCCGACATCGTCTCTCCTCTGTCGGAACCTCCATGGCGCGCTTCGTATTGCTCCTGTGTTGTCTGTTCGCGTTTCCGTTGCCTGTGTCGCTGGCCGCAGTGCCCGACCCGGATCGCGCGCGTCTGGACGATGTCCTGTCGGGCGCCGGCCTCGTCTCCGATGTCGATCGGCTGCAGCGCACCTACACGGCGCTGCATCCCGGCCTGTACCGCTACGCCACGCCTGAAGAAGTGCGGACGCGCTTCGACGGTCTGCGTCGCGCACTCGCCGGCGGCGCCACGCGTGGCGAGGCCTTCCTGGCGTTCGCGCGCTTCGCGGCCACGATCCGCTGCGGACACACGTTTCCCAACGTCCTCAACCAGCCCGATGCGCTGCAGTCGGCGCTGCTCGGCGGCGCGCAGCGGCTGCCGTTCCACTTCCGCTGGATCGCAGGCCGCATGGTCGTCACCGATGGTCTCGGCATTCCGGATCTGCAACGCGGCGCGGACGTTCTCACCATCGGCGGCGTGCCTGCGCAGGACATGCTCACCGCGCTGCTGCAGGTCGCCCGCGCCGATGGCGGCAACGACGCCAAGCGCATCGCGCAGATGCAGGCACTGGGCTACGACGCCATCGAGGCGTTCGATCTCTACCTGCCGCTGCTGTACCCCAGGCTCGGGGGGAGCCCGGTCCTGGTCTGGCGGAATCCCGATGGCACACGCATCGAGCGCGCACTGCAGGGGCTGACACTCGCCCAGCGCCGCGAGCAGTTGGTGAATCCTGCCGCAGCCGCGCCCGAAGCGCCGGCATGGTCGCTCGACACGCGCGACCCGGCGCTGGCGGTGCTGCGCATGCCCACCTGGGCCCTGTTCAACAGCACATGGGACTGGCGCGCCTTCATCGACACGTCGTTCGCGCAACTCGATGCGGCCGGCACACCCGCGCTCGTCATCGATCTGCGCGGCAATGAAGGTGGACTCGGGGTCGGCGAGGTGCTGCTCGCCCATCTCACGGCCACACCCATCGAGCTCCCGCGTATCGAACATCGGGTCCGCGTCCGTCGTGTGCCGGACGATCTTCGCGCTGGCCTGTCGACCTGGGACCGCAGCTTCTACGACTGGGGCGACGCCGCCACGCCGCGCGGCGAGGATGATTTCCGCCTGACGCGCTGGCAGCCCGATACTGGCGTCGAACGCATCGTGTCCGTCGCGCCGCGCTATACCGGGAAAGTCTTCGTCCTGATCGGCGCCGAGAACAGTTCGGCGACCTTCGAATTCGCGCAGCAGGCCAAGGCCAGCGGACTGGCCACCCTGGTGGGGCAGACCACCGGTGGCAACCAGCGCGGCATCAACGGCAGCGCATTCTTCTTCCTGACCCTGCCGCATAGCGGCATCGAGCTGGACCTGCCGCTGGTCGGCCAGTTTCCGCTCGGGCCGTTCCCGGGTGGCGCGCCACCGGATGCCGGCATCGAGCCCGACATCCGCGTGGAGCACACCGTGCAGGACATCGTCGAAGGTCGCGATGCGGAGATGGATGCGGTCAGGCGCGCGCTGCGCGCCGGCTGAGATCCCGCATTTCGATGCGCGCCCGGATCGCCGTCAGGCCGCGTCCGCCGACTCCGGCGCGCCCATATTCCCCTTGCTGTACATCCCCGACCGGTCGAAACAGCACGCACGCCGCTTGCCCGAGCCCAGCATGTCGCAGGCGGTCGCCAGACGCTTCACCCGTGTCTCCGCTTTCGTGCCGGACGTGATCCAGTGGATCCAGTCGCGCCGCTGCACCGCGGTCAGCGTCTTCCACTGCGCGTGCGCGGGCGGATGATCGGCGAGCGCCTTGCGTACATCGGCGGGCACGGTCGGCTCGGGTTCTTCGGCCACGGGTGACAGCACGAGGTCGACAGTGTCTCCCGCCGCCACCCCGGCCGCGTCGCGCAGTTTCTTTTCCACCTTGAGCCAGTGGCTGCCCGCGCCGTCGGGCTCGAGCGTCGCCTGGAATGCCTGGCCGGCCAGCGTGCCATCCACAGTGACCATGCTGCGTGTCGGCAGCTGCGCGCTGGCCGCGGGCGGCAGGACGATGAACGTCCACGTCGCGGCCTTCGGAGTGGCCGGGCGCAGCAGTCGGGCTTTGCAGCGGATTGGAGCGGATGCGCGCATGCGGCGACGATAAACCCGCCGCACGGTCGGCGCATGTGTCGGTCGATGCCGGCCGTCTACGGAGCGCGCGTGACCGCCGGTTCTGGACGCCAACCGGCCCACCCATCAGACCGACGGCACGCGCGCTTGATTCATGTGCACGCGGTATTGCGGACCGTGTGTCGTTCGCTTCGACACCCGCCATGGATCGGCCGCGATTTAGGTGCGCAAACCGACCTCGCCGTCACTTCCGCGAGAGGACGTTGGCCGGGCGGTGATTCCACCGCGCAGGAGTAGATGATGGCGAACGACCAGAAAGACGCGAAGAAGCCGCAGCAGAAGTCGGGCTCCGGCGCGGGTGACAGCAAGGGCGCGGACTCGCAGAAGAAGGACGGCGGCAAGTCCTCCAGTGGCGGCAAGGGCTCTTCGTCCAAGAAGTAAGGCGCTGGTACAGGCAGTCAGGAAAAACGGCGCCGATGGCGCCGTTTTTTTTCGGGCGCATCAGGTCGGCTTAAGGCGTGCTTTAGCCCCTCTCCCTCTGGGACTGCGTGCCCGCAGGGGTAGAGGGGTTGGGGTGAGGGCAAGGGCCGTCGCAGTACCGATCGATCGCATCGCCCTCCAAAACTTGCTGACGCGGCCGACAGCAGACACCACGCCCCTCCGTAGGATGGGTAGGGCGAAGCGAAACCCATCGGCTTCACTGTGTTCGCTCGCGCGTCGTCGCACGATCCAACGCAGACGCGCAGATCACAATGGATCCCGGCGTTCGCTGGGATGACGAACTGCGGGTTTTGTAGACGGAGCCCAACCGCCGCGCACGGAGACACGCATGACCTGGTCCGCCACCCAATACAGCCGCTTCGAAGAAGAACGCACGCGCCCGTCTCGCGATCTGGTCGCCGCCATTCCGCGCGACAGCGCGGCGTATGCGGTCGACCTTGGCTGCGGTCCGGGCAATTCCACGCAGATGCTGGCCGCGCGCTATCCCGACGCGACGATCCTCGGCATCGACAGCGCCGGCGACATGATCCGCGCCGCGCGCGAACGTCTGCCGGACGTCGCGTTCGACGTCGCCGACATCGCCAGCTGGCGTGCCGAACGCCCGGTCGACGTGATCCTCGCCAACGCGTCGCTGCAGTGGCTGCCCGACCACGCGCAGCTGTACCCGCATTTACTGGCGCAACTCGCCGGCGGCGGCTGTCTCGCCGTGCAGATGCCGGACAATCTCGGCGAGCCGCCGCATCGCGTCGCGCAGACGCTCGCCGCATCGCCGCGCTGGTCCGCGCGTATCGGCCATGTGCAGCATCCCGAACGCCACGACGCCGCGTGGTACCACGCACTGCTGACGCCGCTGTGCAGTCGCGTCGACATCTGGCGCACGACCTACTTCCATCCGCTGGCCGATCACGCCGCCGTCGTCGAATGGTTCAAGGGTTCGGCACTCGGTCCGTATCTCGCGCCGCTGGACGACGCCGAGCGCAGTGAATTTCTCAGCGCCTATCTCGACGGCATCACGCGCGCGATGCCTGCGCAGGACGACGGCACCGTACTGCTGCCGTTTCCGCGTCTGTTCGTCGTCGCGCAGGTCTAACGAACAAGGCGTGGTACACGCATGCGTGAGTCAGGCGCCGCTCAACGTGGCGGCGCGGACGTGCGTTCCAGATCATCGATATAGACATCCACGGGCGTCGACGCTTTCGGCGCGAGCCACGCGAAAAGAATGCCGGCTGCGAACATCAGCACCAGAACGGATACGAGGACGCCCAGCAGAATCCGGATCCCCCGGGATGACGACGCCATGCGCTTGGGGTCGCCACATTGCGGGCACGCGATCGCCCGGTCGCTGATCTCACGCTGACATTCCTTGCATCGCACCAGAGCCATCAGCACATCCTTTCAATCAAGACGGGTCGCGTCGACGCCAGCCTAACCCCGATCTGCGTCATCGCAACCGCACGATTCTTTCATGCGCCCTTTGCAAACGCCGCCACACACTCGCCGTTCCCTTCAACGGAGTGACCCGCATGGGCCTGTTCTCGAAAATCGCCGACCGCATCTTCGGTCGCAAAGATGCACCCGCGCCGACGTCCAAGCCTGCCGCGCCCGCAAAGCCGGCGGCCGTGATCTTCACCGGCAGCGAGAACGATCCCAAGGTGTCGCCGCCGTCGCACAACCCGGCGCCCACTGCGACTGCGCCCGCGCAACCGGCCGAGCCGGTCGATGTCGAAGCTGTGCTGACCGCGCTCGCAGCAGAGAAGGGCGGTGCCAGCGACTGGCGTCGTTCGATCGTCGACCTGCTGAAGTTGCTCGATCTCGATTCCAACCTCGAGGCGCGCAAGGAGCTCGCCGCCGAGCTCGACGTCAACGCCGGTGCGCACGGCAGCGCCGAGCAAAACCTCGCGTTGCACAAGGCGGTGATGCGCAAGCTGGCCGAAAACGGCGGCAAGGTGCCGGACGATCTGAAGGACTGACCGCTCGAAGCGGCATGTAGAAAAACGGGCCGGCGCCTCACACGCGCCGGCCCGCCGCATTTCAGCCAATCCGAACCGCGCGACGCGATCAGCCGCGCCCTGCGGGCTTCACCGCCACATCGATCGCGCCATCAGCGCCGCGCGCCGCGCGCACGTCGAAAAGCTGGCCGCCTTCGACATCGGTCATGAAGAACTCGACCGCGCCGTCAGCCCCGAACTGCGGCGGATGGAAGCGGTAGCCACCGCGCTCGATCGCGCCGCGGTGCGCATTACTGGAGATGTTCGCCTCTGTCTTCGGCACGCGCCCCGGCGGCACGTCCTCGCCGAATGCCGCCACCGCCTCGGCCCACAGCGTCGGGCTCGCCTCGTCGCCGCAGGCGTCGAGGACGCGCGCCAGTGCATCCGCGTCGCCACGGCCGACGACTTCGTCGCCGTGCAGCACCGCATAGGTCTTGGTCGAGGCCGACAGCACGTTGTTCGAGCGCACGCCCACCAGGCGGCATGCACCGGCGGCGCCGTCCGGCACATCGGTCACCACGACATCCGCCACCTGCCATCCATTGGCGTCCGCGGCTACTTCGGCCACGTGCTTGCTGGTCTCGTCCATCGTCTCCGCCGTCGATTCGGTTGGGGTCGCCGCGGGCGCAGCCGCCTGCTGCGCGCACCCGGTCGGGGCGACGATCAACAGGCAACAGCCGGCGGCGTGGATCAGCTTACGCATTGGTCAGATTGTTCGTGCCATCGGGCCCAGTGGTGACGCCGGCAGACTGTGACAACTCCGGCGGCAAGGGTGTGCCATTGGTTTCGGCCTCCTTCTTCGCCTGCACCAGCGCGTTGACCTCGGCGCGGGCATTGTCGACCGTCAGATCACTGCGCCCGAGAATCGTATTGAGATGATCCACGATCCCCTGCGCATCCGCGCCCTTCGCATCCAGCAGCGCGGCGAGGTGGTCGTAGCTGCCATCCACGTTGACGAAGCCGGCCACGCGGTCGATGACGTCCGCGACCGTCGGCGTGCGACCGTGCTGTGCCTGCGAGCCGACGTAGAACGCGCGGTATTCCTCGTGGAACCCGTACGACGAGTTGAGGGACAGACTCTTGTCCCAGTTGCGCATGTGGTTCACTTCATGCACGAAGGTATGGCCGATCACGCGCAGCTCGCCGCCCAGCGTCGACGACATCGACATGTCGACCGGATTGTTGTCGGCGTCGATGTACGCACGATTCATCTGGAACAGGTCCCCCGGTTCCGGCGGCACGGAACCGTAGGCCGAGGTCTCGCCGAAGTCGAAGCGGTACGGCGCGTCATCGGCCAGGAACAGATCCAGCGTGTTGTCGATGATGGTCATGTCGCCGGCATCGTTCTGCGACAGGTAGGCCACCGCCTTCAACGCGCGCTGGCTGTCGCCCAGATCGAAATCGCGGAACCAGTCCTTGCCGATCAGCTGCCCGAGATTCTCGACCGAGCGTGAATCGGGATAGTTGCGCACCTGACTCAGCAACGCGGTGCGCTCGTCGGCGCCGAACTGGTCGCTCGACTGGAACTCTGCGCTTTCGATCAGCGTCTTGAGCGCGGCCGGCAGATCGGTGTCGCCCGGTGTGCGGTTGGCCAGCGCCTCGGTCACCAGGCGCTGGTCCGCCGGCGACAGCGCCTTGAACTCCGGCGTCTGCAGCAGCGCCGCTTCGCTCAGCGCGGCGGTGCGCTGCGCCGGCGTCATCGCCTGGAACGAGGGATCGCCGACCAGCGTGGCGAGATCGCGCGCGACCGACGTCGACGCCCCTGAATCGACGAACGCCTGCGCGACCAGTGCCCGGTCCGCGTCCGACAGCGCCCCGTAGGCCGGCGTGTTCTGCAGCGCGCTCGCCGCCGCAGCACCTTCGGGCGTCAGGCTGCGCAGCAGTTCGCTGGCACGCGTGGTGTCGCCGGACTGCTGCAGCAGGTGCAGGGTGTCTTTCACCTCCTGCGGCACGCCGGGATCGGCGAGGGCGGCGGCGATGTCGGCATCGCCTACGTTGCCGTCGCGCGCGGCCGAAAAGGGATTCCAGGCCGAAGACCGCTGTCCGGCCGCGGTGTCGAGCAGGGCGTTGTACGCGCCCGGTCCCGCGAGTTCCTGTGCGGCCGACTGCAGATCGTCGCGGCTGATGCGCCCATCGAATCCGCCGGACCCGTTGGCTGTATCGAGGTAGCGCTGCGAGACCGCGCTGTCGAGCAGGAATTGCGCGGCCTCGCGCAGGTCCTGCGGCGTCGACCCATCGGCGATCAGGGCTTCGAGATCGCTCGTGGTGATCCGCGAGGTGTCGCTGAAGAAGCCGGTGTCGGCAGCGGCGGCGCGATCGTAGTGGGTGAGCAGCGTATTCGTGGCGGAAGACAGGGGATTGGTCATGGCCGGAACCTGGCGCGCGCGGGACGTGGCGTCAGCGTGCAACCTGCCTGTCACGTCGCCCAGTGGGGCCGCCCCTAGGGCGACGCATGATGTTCAGGCGACCACGCGCGCCATTCGCGCCGCCACGCGTTCCGAAGCGCCCTCGGACCTGCACCACCGCTGGATCACAACCCCGCGTCCCCGCGTTTGCACACCCGCTCGCGTTACGATGCCGCTCCCCACGCCGCACCTCCAGATTCCGCATGAAGGCCCGCACCTCCGACGCATTGCAGGCGGCATGAGCAAGGCGTTTCGCCGTCCGGAGGGACGCGCCCCGTCCAGGAACGAACGCCTGCAGCCGTGGTTCGCCGCGTGTGTCAGCGCGGTGCTGCATGTGCTGTTCGCGTATCTGCTGCTGACCTCCCAGCCCATCGTGTTCAAGACGCCGCAGGGCTCGTCGGCCGGCAGCCCGATGGCGGTCCAGTACGTCGGCATTACCCCGCCACAGCCGGTGACCGCGCCGATTGCGAGCCCGCCGCCGCAGACGCCGCCCACGCAGGCCGCGCCCGTGACCTCGCGTGTGGTGACCACGCGCGTCGAGGAAGCCGCCGAACCGGTGCCGCCCGACGAGGTCGCGCCCGTCGAAGCCCTCACCGAAGTGCGCCCGCCGCGTCCTGCGCCGCCGGCCCCGGCGACACCGCCCCAGCCCGTGCAGTCGCAGGCCGCCGCCAGCCCGCCCGATGCCCAGCGTCGCGCGCGTACCTGGGGCCAACCGCCCGGCATGCTGCCCGAGGCCACCGCGCCGGTGAACGCCGGTCGCGAGCGCACCGCGCAGATCGGCCGGGGCCGCGGCCGCGATTCCACCTCCGACCAGCCCAGCATGGAAGCAGGCGGCTACCAGGTGGTCTACGACACCACCAGCGAAACCCGCCTGCGCGAATGGCGCGACGAAGGCGTCACCGAACTCTTCATCCCGCTGCCCGGCACCCGCGACTACATGGTGTGCCCGCTGGAAACCGCGATCCGCCGCGAGTCCAGCGACTGCCGCATGCTGGCCCCGGAAGATCCGCAGATGGCCAACATCCGCGATTCGCGCGAAGTCATCGGCTTCCACCGCGTCTACCGCCGCGGCGAAGTGGTCTGGCGCGGGCCGGGACCCTACCGCTGAGCGGCCCGCGGCCGCCTTGATCGCGCGACGACGGCCCGGCCGCACACTGCGCGTCCGCACCGGAGACGCCGCATGCCGCGCAACGCCCGCCATCTGTTGGCCGTCCTGATCGCCGCCTGCCTGTCTGCAGGCTGCAGCCGAACCGGCCCCGCCGACCCCGCCGCGTCCGACGCACCTGCCGCCGCGGCCACCGACGATTCCGCCCTGCGCAGTTACTACGAGGGCCTCGTCGCCATCCACGGCGAAGACATCGCAACCTGCCCGCAGGCCGAGTCACCCGATGCGCAGGCCTGCGCCGACAGCGATGTCGCCGGTCTGCCCGCCGCACCGCGGCGCGTGCTGCTGATGCTCGATGCCTCCGGCTCGATGGCCGGTCGCCAGGGCGGCGAGACCAAACTCGTGATCGCGCAGGACGCGCTGCTCGACTTCGCACGCCGCATCGAAGGCGACGCCCAGGTCGCGCTGCGCGTCTACGGGCATCGCGGCGGCAATCGTGAGCAGGACAAGCCCGAGTCCTGCCGCGCCACCGAACTCGTGCAGCCCTTCGCACCGCGCGACCCGGCCGCGTTCGAAACCGCCGTGCGTGCGTTCCAGCCCAGCGGTTTCACTCCGATTGCCGCGTCCCTGCAGGCCGCCGCGCGCGACTTCGCCGATGGCGGCGCGAATGCCGACGGCAACGTGGTCTATCTCGTCTCCGACGGCATCGAAACCTGCGACGGCGATCCCGTCGCCGCGGCGCGCGCGTTGCAGGCCAGCGACATCGGCGTGGTCGTCAACGTGATCGGCTTCGACGTCGATGCGCAGGCCGAACAGCAGCTGCGCAGCGTCGCCGAAGCCGGGGGCGGCGAGTATCTGGCCGCGCAGAACCGCGCCGATCTCAATGCGCTGTTGAACCGCCGTCTCGCCGCGATCAGTGCGCGCTTCAACTGCCGCATCGATACCGCAGCCGACGCGTTTAACCGTGCAGTCGCCACGCACGCGGAGCGCTACAACTGTCTTGTCGAAAAAGCCGGTCGCGAGTTCAATGCGATCGTCGCAGCCTCATCCGCCGATTACGGCGCGGGGCGTGCGACGTCCGAACAGCGGAGCTACGCCAACGACCAGGCGCGTGCGAAGCGGCTGGCGATCACCCAGCCGGAAGGTCGAATGCGTGCCGCCGCGGTGTCCCGTGCCGGCGCTGCGCGCGACGCCGCCGTGGATGCGGCGGGCACGGATCGCGACGCGGCGCGTCGGGACGCGCGCGAGCAAACGTCTCCCTGAGTGCGGCCCCGCGTGCGTGCATCCGTCGGCCATGGCACAGCACGCTGCATGCGCGCAGGCGCCCACAGGGCGGACGGCGGCCCAACAGCCCGTGACCGTATCCCCGCAGTGCGCAGTGACCGCGCCGACGCGGGCCGGCTAGGGTTGCCCCGGGTGTTTCCGCCGCCGCGCGCCGGGTACCGTCAACACTGACATCCCTGTGAATGGACCCAGCATGGTGCTCCCCGTCAGCGACTCCGGCCGTGTCTACACCGTGGCCCCGCAGCAGATTCCGGCGCCACCTCCGCCTGCGGTCGCCAACGACTATCGCGCCGGCGACCACCAGCTGAGCAACGATGTCCGCGGCACCACGCCGGGTGACGACGACCAGCTGTTCGCGATGATGGCCAATGGTGCCTACGCGCCCGACAGCCCCGAGTACACGCAGGCGCTGGCCGATGCCGGCTGGAGCGCGCTGACCCCGCATGCCGACGGCGTCAGCCTGACCGACCCGCACGGCAACCGCATTCCGATCGATCCCGAGCTGCTTACCGACGACCGCTCCGGCTTCCACGCCGAGATCTACCAGCACGAGGACGGCGGCTACGTGGTCGCCTATCGCGGCTCGGAAGTCGGCATGGAACAGACCCAGCTCATGGACTGGGTCAACAACGGCCAGCAGGGGGTGGGCCTGGACTCGGCGCAGTACAGCAGTGCCATCGAGCTGGCGAAGCGCGCCGAGCATGTATTCGGAGACGGTAACGTCGCGCTGACCGGCCATTCGCTGGGTGGTGGCCTGGCTTCGGCCGCCTCGCTCGCCACCGGCGCCGCCGCGGTGACCTTCAACGCCTCGGGCCTCAGCAACGAAACGCTCGAGAGCCTCGGATTCAACCCCAACGACATCCGCGACACCGTCGCCGACAGCGGCCAGGTGCGCCGTTACGCCGTCAATGGCGACCAGCTCACCGGCGCCCAGGAAGACGTACCGCTGCTGCCGGTCATTGGCTCGCCGCCCGATGCCGTGGGCCATGCGTTGCGCATTGATCCGCCACCGGGCACCGGCTTCGGTGACCTGCATGGCGGCGGCGGACCGGATGCGGTCTACGTCGAAGCCTTCGGATACGCCACGCCCACCGATCCCTCGCTCGGCCCGAGCAATGGACAGGTGCTGGGTGGCCTGGTCAACAGCGGCATCGACACCGCCGGTGACACGGTGGCCACCGGCATGGATGCGCTGGGCGACCAGATGCGCAACGGCCCGGGAGCCACACCGCAGAGCTGGGTGGTCGGCAGCCTGCTCAACGGCGCCAGTGCGGTGGTCGATCGTGGCAGCGACGTGCTCGGCGATGCAGTCGGCACCACTACCGGGGTCGCCAGCGATGTCGGCCTCGCGGGCCTCGGCGCCTACGGCGATCTGCAGTTCAACACCCTCGCATCCGGCATCCGTGAAGTGGTCGATCTCGGCGGCGATCTCGGCGGTACGTTCTCCGAACTGAAGGACGGCGCGGGTGATTTCGTCCGTGATCTGGGCGAGGGCCGCAACGTTTCGGCGGGTCTGGGCCTGCTCGGTGACGTGGCCGATGCAGGCATCGGCACGCTGGGCGATGTCGCAGACGGCGCCGTGAGCCTGATTGGTGACAGCGCGCAGAACACCGCCAATGCCACCGGCGGCTTCGTGCGTGACCTGGGCCGCATTACCGGCCTCGAAACGCCGGCCAATGCCGTCGCAGGGGCCGTCGAAGGCACCGGCAGCTTCATCAGCAGCGCCGCGGACAACGTCGGCAATGCCCTCGACGTGGGGGCCGACAAGCTGGGCGACGGGCTGGAGGCGGTGGCTGACTTCGCCGGTGATGTCGGCCAGAACGTGAGCGACTTCGCAGGAGACGTCGCGCAGAACGCCGCAGATGGGGCGCGCAACCTCGGCCGCGGTATCGCCGAGGGTGCCGGTCGTGCGTTCGGTGCACTGAACCCGTTCAACTGAAGCGGCGCACCTGACGTGCCGGGGATCCGGGATGCGGCGTTTCGCGCCGCCTTGCGCAGCGCCCAGGCGGTCGATGCACGGCGTTTAACGCGCGCTGCGGCATGCTGCACGTCATGACCCGCCGCCTTCTTCCGCTTCCGCACCTGACGCTCGCCGTGCTTATGCTGGCTGCCTCCGGTTGCACGCAAGGACACGAATTGATGACCACGAATGCGCGCACGTTCGAGAATCCCGCGCAGGCGCAGTTCGTCACCGCCGTCCGCGACGGCAACGCCACACTTGCCCGCGAACTGATCGCATCCGGCGCGAACCTCGACGCCACCGATGCCGACGGCACCCCCGCGCTCAACTGGCTGATCCGCCAAGGTGATCGCGATGCCGTGCGCCTGCTGCTCGATCTCGGCGCCGACCCCGCGCGCGCTGATGCCAAGGGCCGCACCGCACTGCACGAAGCCGCAATGTCGAAGGACGACGACTGGATCACGTTGCTGCTCGAGCATGGCGTGCCGGTGGACGTGCCCAATACCCGCAACGGCCAGACCCCGTTGTTCGATGCGCTGCGCGCCCGCGAGGCCGACAACATCGACCGCCTGCTCGCTGCCGGGGCGAACGTCGACGTGCGCGACCGCACGGGCACCACGCCGCTGCACCAGGCCGCGCTGGTCAACGACATCCCGTCGGTGAAGCGATTCATGGAAGCCGGCGCCGATCCGCGTGTGGCCGACGACACCGGCGCCACCGTCGACAGCTACCTGTACGACGGCGATCCCTCGGTGCTCGCCGCGCCCGTGCGACGCGACTACGAGTGGATCCGTGAGCGTCTGGGCGTCACGCCGAAGCACTGACGCCGCCGGCTGCTGCCATACACCGGAGGTGTGCGTTTCCCCGCCTGCGGCGACGGCTGCGCAGGCCCGCTTCGCACGACGTCTGGCACGATGCCGCACCATTTGCTGCGCCGCGCCTGCCATGACCCGCGTTCTGACCGTCCTGATCGCGCTCGCGCTGCTCGCCGGCTGCGCCAGCCGGGCGCCCCTGCGGATGCAGCGCAGTCCCGACGATGTCCGCGCCGAAATCCTGCGCAAGCTGCCGGCCCGGCTCGACGATCGCGCAGGCTGGGCGAACGATGTCTATGTCGCGCTCACCGCGCAGGACATTGCGCCGACCAGCGAACACCTGTGCGCCGTGCTCGCCGTGACCGAACAGGAGAGCACCTACACCGCCGATCCCGCGGTGCCGGGCCTGCCGAAACTCGCACGCACCGAGATCGAGCGCCGCGCCGCCGCAGTGCATGTGCCGGACTTCCTGCTCAATGCCGCGTTGCGCCTCGAGTCGCCCGACGGCCGCACGTACGCGCAGCGGCTCGAACGCGTGCGCACCGAGCGCGATCTGAGCGAACTCTACGAAGACTTCATTTCCATGGTCCCGCTGGGCCCGCGTCTGTTCGCCGACCACAACCCGGTGCGCACCGGCGGGCCGATGCAGGTCCGCATCGAGTTCGCGCAGACGCACGCGAGTGGCTATCCGTATCCGGTGGAGCGTGACATCCGGCACGAAGTGTTCACCCGGCGCGGCGGTCTGTATTTCGGCACCACGCATCTGCTGGGCTACCCCGCGAACTACGACACGCCGCTGTATCGCTTCGCCGACTTCAATGCCGGCTGGTACGCCAGTCGCAATGCGGCCTTCCAGAACGCGGTGACCGAAGCCTCGGGCATCGAACTCGCGCTCGATGGCGACCTGCTGCTGCCCGGGGCGAATCTCGACAACGCCGGCGCCACCGAACGCGCCGTGCGCGCACTCGGCGGACGCATCGGCATGGACGCCGCACAGATCCGCCGCGCGCTGGCGCAGGGCGGCGAACACGGGTTCGAGGACACCGATCTCTACCGCCGCGTCTTCGCACTGGCCGACACCGCCGCAGGGCGCGCGCTGCCGCGCGCCGTGCTGCCCGACATCGTGCTCGAAAGCCCCAAGATCACCCGCACCCTGACCACCGCGTGGTTCGCCAACCGCGTCCAGGAACGTTGGGAACGCTGCATGCAGCGATGAACGCCGACCGCGGTGTGCGCGCTTCGGCAGGCCGGACGTCCACGCGTCTGGAACCGCGTCGTACGGGTCGCGGCACCACATTGCGCGGCGGTCGCCGGAGGCGGATGCTCCGCGCATGGAGCGTCCGACTGCCGACCACGTGGAGACTGCACAGCCGTCAGCCCGGCAGCTGCCCGGCCTGCGCGCGCTGACTTTCGCCATGGACCTGCCGCAGGCGCCGGTGCTGGCGACGCGTGCGGTCGGTATCTCGGGGATGGCCTTCATCGAACTCGGCAGTGGCGACGCTGCGTCCGGCATCGCGACGCCGGTACGCGACGAAGCGTTTCTCATCGCACTGCAGCTCCGGCCCTGCTTCGATTTCGACCTCTATGCCGATGGCCGCCTCGTGCGCCCGCGCGACTTCGAGGCCGGCAACGTTGCCATCTTCGATCTGCGCGAGAACCTCGCCACGGAACGGCGTGAAGCCTTCCACGCCATTGATCTCTACCTGCCCCAGACATCACTCGCGGCGCTCGCCGAAGACGCCGGTGCGCCCCGCATCGACGAGCTGCGCCACGACACGGGCGCCGCGTTCCGTGACCCGATCACCCGCGATCTGCTGTCGTCGATCCGCCCGGCCCTCGCCCTGCCGGCGCAGGCCAACCAGCTGTTCCTCGACCACGTGGCGCTCGCATTGGCCTCGCATGTCGCACATGCGTACGGCGGCATGCGCCCGCGGCCCGTCACACAGCCCGGCACGCTGGCGCCGTGGCAGGCGAGGCGCGCACAGGATCTGCTGGCGTCCAATCCGGGTGGCCGTGTGAGCCTGGCCGAACTGGCGGCGGCGTGCGAACTGTCGATCCGCCATTTCACCCGCGCCTTCCGCGCGTCCACCGGCACATCACCACACGGTTGGCTGATGCGCCTGCGGATCGAACGGGCGCAGGGCCTGCTCACCGATGCACGCCTGTCGCTGTCGGATGTCGCGCTCGAATGCGGCTTCGCTGACCAGAGTCACTTCAATCGCGTGTTCCAGCAGCGCACGGGCTTCAGCCCGGGCGCGTGGCGGCGCATGCAGCGGCGCTAGACACGCGCAACCTCGCGCCTGTCTGAATCGGGCGCGCGTCGCATCACGGCGTGGCCCGATCGTTCAACGCACGGCCCGTGCGTGCAGGACCGTGGGCAGTGCGTCCCGCAGCCTGCGTCCTCGCCCCCAGTGTTCGAGGAACGCCCCATGACCACTCCGACCGATCGTCCGTCCGCGGGCGGCAACGGCCAACGGCCGTCGGATCGATACGACTTCATCGTCTGCGGCGCCGGCCCGGCCGGTTGCGCGCTGGCCGGCCGTCTCGCGGAGAACCCCGATGTCCGCGTGCTGTTGATCGAAGCCGGCGGCAGCGACGACTTGCCCGAAGTCCTGACGCCCGGCCAGTGGCCGGCGAACCTCGGCTCCGAGCGTGACTGGGGCTTCGTCGCCGAGCCCAATCCGCATCTCAACGGCCGCGCCATCCCGCTCAACATGGGCAAGGTGCTCGGCGGCAGCTCCAGCATCAACGTGATGGTGTGGGCACGCGGCCACCAGCAGGACTGGGAACAGATCGCCGAAGCGGTGGGCGACGACGCCTGGGGCTACCGCGCCGTACTCGACATCTATCGCCGCATCGAAGACTGGCGCGGCCTGCCGGATCCCGAGCGTCGCGGCCGTGGCGGGCCGGTGCATGTCGAAACCGCGCGTGATCCGCAGCCTGCAGCGCTGGCGATGGT
This sequence comes from Luteimonas sp., assembly GCA_045810015.1. Classification (GTDB taxonomy): domain Bacteria; phylum Pseudomonadota; class Gammaproteobacteria; order Xanthomonadales; family Xanthomonadaceae; genus Luteimonas. The sequence continues at coordinate 147,501 of JBJMWR010000015.1, read as the reverse complement.
GGCCGCTGCGGAGTCGATCGGCCTCCCGGTCTTTGCCAGTCCCAACGGCGCGATGATGGAAGGGCGCGGCGGCGTCGCGCTCGAAGACCTGATCATCAAGGCCGGTCAGCGCGCCTCCATGTACCGGTCCTACGTCTGGCCCAAGCGCCATCAGGCGAACCTCACCGTGCTGACACACACGCACGTCGCGCGGCTGATCTTCAGCGGGCGTGCGGTGGTGGGGGTCGAGGCGATCGTCGGTGACCGGGGCGAGGTGTTCATGGCCGATCGCGAAGTGGTGCTGTCGATGGGCGCCATCAATACGCCGCGCGTGCTGATGCAATCGGGCATCGGCCCGGAAGACGAACTGCGTCCGCACGGCATCGATGTGCAGCATCACCTGCCGGGCGTGGGCCGCAACCACCAGGACCATGTCGCATTCGGTTGCCTCTTCGAATCCACGCAACCGCTGGTCGTCGGCCACGGCGGCTCGGAATCCACGCTGTACTGGAAGACCGATCCCGCGCTGCGTCTGCCCGACATCTTCCAGTGCCAGCTTGAGTTCCCGGTGCCCACGCCGGAAACCGCACATCTCGGTGTGCCCGAGCATGGCTGGATGACGTTCGCAGGCCTGTCGCATCCCAAGAGCCGCGGCAGCCTGCATCTGACCGGTGCCGACGCGCACGATCCCATCCGCATCCAGGCGAACACGCTGTCGCACCCCGACGATCTACGCGCCGCACGCGCCACGATCGAGATCGCGCAGGAGATCGCACATGCGCGCGCGTTCAAGCCGCTGCTCAAGCGCGAAGCCATGCCCGGCCCGCTCGCAGGCGCCGAACTGGAACGCTACATCCGCGATTCCGCCATCACGTTCTGGCACCAGGCCTGCACCGCGAAGATGGGACGTGATGCGATGTCCGTCGTCGACGGGCAGCTGAAGGTCTACGGCGTCGAGCGCCTGCGCATCGCCGATGCGTCGGTGCTGCCGAACGTGCCGAGCGGCAACACGATGGCCCCCTGCGTCGTCATCGGCGAACGCGCGGCCGAGCTCATCAAGGCCGCCCACGGCCTCTGACCTTCACTGCCGCACCCACATCACCGGAGCTCATCATGCACATCGCACTCCCGACCCTGTTGGCCGGCACCCTGGCCGTCGCGATCAACGGCACTGCCGTCCACGCGGAACCCGCACCTGGGCCCTTGCCGGTCGACGCCGCGCGCAATGTCGTGCTGGTCCACGGCGCCTTCGCCGATGGCGCCGGCTGGCGTGGTGTCTACGACCTGCTGGTCCAGCGCGGTTATCGCGTCACCATCGTGCAGAACCCGCTGACCTCGCTTTCCGACGATGTCGCCGCCACACGTCGCGCACTCGACAGGCAGGATGGCCCCACCGTGCTCGTCGGCCACTCCTGGGGCGGCACCGTGATCACCGAAGCCGGTGTGCACGACAAGGTGATCGGTCTGGTCTACGTGTCGGCGCTGTCGCCCGATGCCGGCGAGACCACCGCCGACCAGTACATGGGATTCGCCGCCACGCCCGAATTCGTCATCGAGACCGCGCCCGACGGCTACGGATTCGTGAGCCTGTCGAAGTTCAAGGCCGGCTTCGCACACGACACCAGCGACGCTGATGCCGCGTTCATGGCGAATGCACAGGTGCCGATCAACATGCGTGCATTCGCCACACCCCTGCAGCATGCGGCGTGGCGGACCAGGCCGAGCTGGGCCGTAATCGCCAGCGAAGACAGGGCCTTCGACCAGGCGATGCTGGTCCACATGGCGCAGCGCATCGGTGCTGAAGTCACCCACGTATCGGCAAGCCACGCGCTCTTCATGACCCAGCCGAACGTGGTGGCCGACGTGATCGATCGCGCGGCGCGCGAATCGGCAGCGAAAGCCAGGGCCATGGCGGACTGACCCGCCATGCATGCGCTGTCGCCGCAATGCGAAGCGGCAGCGTGCGCCAGCCCCGAAGCGCGTGCATCCGTCCCTGGCATCGCACGCATCCACATTGCGCCGCGACGCCCGCGGCGTCGTTGCACGCGCTACGGCAAGGCCTCTGCCGCGCGCGCGGCAGCACCGGTGAACACACCATCGGCCACATCGCCGGCCTGCCAACCGCGATCGGCATCCAGTCCCGTCACCCACCACGTGTGCGCATCGATGCGCAACGGGCCGCGCACACGCTCATGGAAACGCGTGGGCAGCATCACGCCGTCGAACGCGCGATAGCCGGTCATCGTGGTGTCGACGTGCGCGCCCTGCGTGGTCGGGAATCCGTTCAAGGTCAGATGCACGCGATGCAGCAGATACGTCTGCGCATCGAACCACGCGATCACCGTGTCGTTCGCGGCCTCGCCGAAGCCCGGCGCGATCTCCACGCGCACGCGCTCGTAGCGCGTGCCGGCCTCGTCGGCATCGGCCATGCGCGTGACCTGCGTCGCGCGCGCGGCCAGGAACGACGGCCCGAAATGGAACAGCTCGAACGCGTCGGTGGTCATCGCCGCGGCCTGCAGCGTTTCGGTGTCGGTTGCGCGCACGCCGTCGCGATACACCTCGATACTGCCGGGCCTGCGCACCACCTGCTTCGTACCCGTCGGCCCTTGCGAGCGGATGACGTGCAGGCCCTGCGCGGGCGCATAGCGCGTCTCCGACGTCACCCGATAGCCTGCGTCGGTGACCACCGGCTGGATGCGCTGGATCAGCGATTCCCAGCGCCCGTCGCTCGCATAGTTCAGATCGCCGGCGCGCGCGCGCAGATCACCGCCGTGCGCCTGCACGCTGCGCGCCAGTACGGCCGATCCATCCAGTCCGTCCGCGGCTGCATACGGCGCCGACGCCCGCGGAAAGCCCGTCGCGCAACCGGCCAGCCACAGGCCCGCCACCAGCACCACCACACTCCGGATCACGACGTGCATTGCAGACGCTCCTTCGATCGGTCTGCATGGCTTACGGCGCAGGGCGCCGACTGGATCACCACAGGCCGCAGGCGGCGCAATCGACGCGCAAAAAGAAGGCGGGATCCGCCAGAAGCGTAATCCCGCCATGCCGCCGGACAGGGCGGCGGCCAAGCGTTACGGGGCGTCAGGCGTCGATCAGCCGCCGGTCTTGTCGCGCACCTTGTCGGCCACTTCGCCGACCTTGCGCTGCGCCTTGCCGACGGTCTTCTCCGCCGCGCCCTCGGCCTCGGTCTTGCGGTCGCCGGTCAGCTTGCCGATGGCTTCCTTCACCGAGCCCTTGACCTGCTTGGTGGTGCCTTCGATACGGTTCTTGTCCATGCGTGTCTCCTGGTGGGGATGAAAGACCCGACGGGCGTCCTGCATGGCAGCACGCCCCGGTGGACACAGATTGCGTCGCGCGGCGCAGCGCTGACAGTTGCAAATGCACCAGCGGCACTGGTGCATCCGCAGCAGTCCCGCGCGTCGTTCAGCCGCTCTTCTGCGAAGACGAGCCGCTGCCGAAGTAACCGCGCTCGCGCGCCCACACGATCGCCTCTGCGCGGCTGTGCACGTCGATCTTCGAGTACAGCGATGCGACGTGGTTGCGCACCGTATTGGTGGCCAGGCCGAGGCGCGTAGCGATCTCCTTGTCCGACAGGCCTTCGCACATCAGTCCGAGTGCATCGCGTTCCCGCGCGGTGAGATCGGCCAGCGCGACGGCTTCGGCGCCCGGCGCATTGCCGCGGCGCACGTTGGCCAGCTTTTCGATGAGCGTCTGGCTGAACCACGACGCGTCCTGCATCACCGTCTCGATCGCGCCCACCAGTTCCATTTCAGAGCGCTTGCGGTCGGTGATGTCGAGCAGTGCCATCAGATGGCAGGGCGCGCCGTGGATCGCGAACGATTCCGCCGAGACCAGGCAGTCGAGCAGTTCGCCATGCTTGCGGTGGATGCGGAACTCGGTGCTGCGCAGCACGCCGCTGTCGCGCAGCGTGTCCTGGATGCGCGCATGCGCGGTGCGGTCCTCGAACAGGCCGATCTCGTCCAGCGACTTGCCCAGCAGTTCCTCCGAGGCCAGCCCCGTCGTGGTCACGAAGGCCTCGTTGACCTCCATCACCCGTAACGCATCCGCGCTGCAGACCAGCGTCGGCACCGGCGTCATCCGGAACGCCTTGGCGAAGCGTTCCTCGCTCTGGCGCAACGCGTCCTCGGCCTTGCGGCGCGGCTCCAGATCCATGAAGGAGAACAGCATGCAGGCCTCTTCGCCCACCTCGATCGGCTGGCCCGCCACGATCACCAGTTTGGTGCCGCCCGCCGGCAGGCTGAGTTCGGCCTGCATCTGCGGAATCGTCACGCCTTCGCCGAGTTTCTCGATCGCGGCCTTGCGCGCCTCTGCGCCTTCGAACACATCCAGCTCGTACACCGAGCGTCCGATCACGTCGTCGCGCGCGTAACCGGTCATCTCCATGAAGCCCTGGTTGACCTTGATGTAGCGCAGGTCGTCGAGCCGGCAGATCACCGCGGGTGCGGGGTTGGCGTTGAACGTCTTCTCGAAGCGTTGCTCGGCGCTGGCCCACTCGGTGATGTCGGCGATGATCAGCACCAGGCAGTCGGGCTCGCCGCGTGCATCGGTCAGCACCAGGCTGCGCACGCGGTGCACCCAGCAGCGGTCGGGATCGGCCGCCGGAATGACCTCGACGATGACGTCGCTGAAGGTCTCGCCCGCGATCACCCGGTCGATCGGATAGTTGCCGGCCTGCAGCGGGTGGTTGTTGCGATAGCGCAGCGCGAAGCGCTCGCGATACGCGGCGACGTCGGCGCCGAGATCCTCGACGGTTTCCACGCCGTGCAGCTGCAGCGCCGATTCGTTCGCCCACACGATGCGCTGGTCGGGCTCCACCAGAATTACGCCTTCGCTCAGGCCCGTGATGATCTGCTGCAACTGCTTGCGGTTGGTCTGCGTGGCCAGGCTGGCGTCGTCGGTCATCGGAGGCTGCGCGCCAGGCGCGATCGGGTGGAGAAGGCCCGTATTGTGCGGCCCGCGCTTCGCCGCCGGACACCCGCACCCAGAGGCTCGTGCCCACCGTTCCGCCGGTCGTCCGCATGCACTAACGCCGCTGGTGCATATGCACGCAGACACCCGCCCCGTGCATCCGGACACTGCGCGCCAGCCGGGCAGTGCGTCCTGCAGTGCCCGCTCCCCACAGACGAGATGGCGAGACCGACATGACCTCCACGATGAATCCCAACGATACTCTCGCGCGCCGTGTGCAGCCCGGCGAATCGCGCCCGCCCGGCACGCGCGATGCCCGCGTCGAGGCCGCGCGCCCACGACCCGCGCCCGCCATCTCCTGGGCGGCGGTGTTCTCCGGCTGCGTGCTGTCGCTGGTCGCCTATCTGTTCCTGAGCATCCTCGGCACCGCCGTCGGCGCCAGCGCCGTCGATCCCACCGGCGATGCGAATCCGCTGAGCGGCTTCGGGACCGGCGCCGGCATCTGGCTGGTGATGTCCACCATCATCGCTATCTGCGTGGGCGCGCTGGTCGCGGGTCGTTCGGCCCCGGCGCAGGGCGGCCTGCATGGCGTGCTGAGCTGGTCGGTCACCACGCTGGTCACCACGTTCCTGCTGGCCTCGGCGGCCAGCGGCCTCGTCGGTACCGCGTTCGGCGTGGTCGGCAAGGGCCTGTCGCTGGCGGGTCAGGGCGTCGCCGCGGCATCGCCCGGCATCGCGTCGCAGGTCGGCGACGAACTGCGCGACCGCGGCGTGGACCTGGACTGGGACAATCTGCGCGGTGAGTTCGAGACGTTGCTGGCGCAGTCCGGCAAGGCGGAACTGTCACCGGACGCGATCGAGCAGAAGGCCGAGGCCGTCAGCACTGACGGCGAGCAGAGCGCCCGCCAGGCCCTCGAAGACCCCACGCAGTCCGGCGACGCGCTGGCCGACTGGTTCGAACGCGCCCGTCGCGAAGGCCGTACCACGCTGGAGGCCGCGGACCGCGAAGCGCTGGTCAACATCGTCGTCGCCCGCACCGGCAAGCCGCGCGCCGAAGCCGAGCAGATCGTTGCCCGCTACCAGCAGCAGGCGCAGGCGATGGTCGCGCGCTTCGACGCGCTGAAGGCCGAAGCCGAGCAGAAGGCCCGCGAAGCCAGCGATGCCGCCGCTCGCGGCGTGTCCAAGGCGGCGTGGACAGCCGTCGTGCTGCTGATCCTCGGTGGCGCCATCAGCTGGTTCGCCGGCGCCATCGGCTTCCGTCGTCGCATGCTGCACGCGGCGTACTGAGGTCGAATCCAGAGCCGGCAGCCGAGCAATCGGCTGCCGGCTTTTTGCTGTCTGCGATCTGCCGTGCCAAGCGGTCGAGTCCACGGCCCCGCGCTGTACACGCAGCCTGCGATGCAGTTGGTCGCGATCCTGCAACGTCCGTCGTCGATCACCGCATCGAGGCAATGCGCGTGCGGCGCCGGGACAAGACGGCTATCGTGCCGTCCTGATCACGCAGACAACTCATGAAGAAGACCTACGACCCGCCGCTGACCGAGAACTCCAACTCGCCCCTGTTTCGCGTCGACCGGAACATCCGGCTGGCCCATCAGCGCCTGGCGACCGCGATCGACATGAAGCAGCACCACACCAGCCACAGCCTGGCGCAGGAAGTGATCAAGGAAGCGCGCGAGTCGCTGCGCAAAGCGGACCACCAGCGCGAACTCAAGCTCAAGGAACTCGCCCAGGCCGAGGCCGAATTCCAGGCCCGCCGTCAGCGTTGATCCGCGCGCGGCATCGCTCGCGCAGTCCGGTATGCAGCGATCAGCTGCCGGGAAATCCTCGACATCAATGACGTGGCCACGCCGGTATCGGTACGCCCGAACCATCAGCTGACCGCCGCAATCGCGAACGGCGGTCTGCGTTCTGTTCCCGCGCGACCACCGCGAATGCACGTGGAACGACCCGTCCGCCGCGCGCTGCGCGACACCGCCGCAACTGCGCGAAGCCGGCACAGCCGACACCCGATCAGGGTGCTTCGGGCTTCGCGGCCGGCGCGCCGCGCATCCCGAACGCATGCGCGGCGATCCAGTCCGCGACGGCCTCACCGTTCGGCAGACCCGGCGTCACGATGTCGAAGTGGTTGGGCGCGGGTGGAGCGAACACTTCGACCGGATCGCCGGCGGCTTTCGCCGCATTGATGTAGCCGTGCATGAAGGGGCCGAGTTCCGCGGTCACGAACAGCTGCCACACGCCGAGTGGCAGATGGTCCGACGGACTGGCCGCGCGATACGCGTCCGGCACCTGCGCAGGCGTGCCGCCCATCAGCGGCACGATCACCGGCTGGCCGCAGACCTGCGCATCGATGCCGATCATCGGGGCCAGCGCGCCCGGCCCGTCGATCGCCACGGCCGCCTTGATGCGCGGACTGTTCGCGGGCGGCGTCCACGGTGCAGCGAGTTGCGCGCGCGCTGGCGCCCACAAGGCGAACAACGCACCGGCCGAATGGCCGATGGTCACCACGCGATCCAGATCCAGCGGCTGGTCCTTCGCCACTGTGACCAGATGATCGATGCCGGCCGCCACGTCCTCGAACGAGCCCGGCCAGCCACCGCCCGTATGCCCCACGCGCCGGTAGTCGATGTCCCAGGTTGCGATGCCGCGCTTGCGCAACATTTCTGACAGCCCCGGCAAGCCGCTGCCGCCCAGCTCCGCCATCCAGCAGCCACCGTGGATCACGATCGCCACCGGAAACGGCCCGTTGCCGTCGGGAACTCGCAACTGCCCGCGCTGCTGCGCGCCTTCGCCATAAGCCAGCGTGGCCGTCGGCGGCGGCGCGGCCGCATCCGCGTCCTGCTGGATCTGCATGGCCGATTTCGGCGCAGGCGCCGCGGCTGTCGTTTGCGCCCGCATGGGCGTGACGTGCAGCCCGAGGCCCGTCAGCAAGATGGCGGTGGCGAGAACGGAAAGACGGCGTCCGGTGGTCATGCAGGCATCCCCTCGGTCGCGGCACGACCATTGAGAGCCAGAACGTGGAACCGTCGACTGATCGGACAACGTCCAGATCAGATGGTGCGGTCGTCTCATCGAAGCGAGCCTGAAACAACTACGCGTCTTGAACTGTCAGCTTTCGCTCAACTTGGCGAACGATCCGACCTTCATCGATTCGCCCTCACCGCCAAGGACCTGAGAGAAGCACCCGCCTCAGCCTATCCTTTTCCCGCTCGCTCGACAGAAGGTCGATCGGTCGCGCTCCGTCCAGAGCCGGCACCTCGGAACTCAACCACGCAACCGACTGACTTCTCAGGCAGGCCCACACCACGACTGCAAGCTCCTCGTCGCCAAGCATCTCGACGAGGGTTTGAGTCGTGTCGTTCGATTCCCATTCCTCCGCCAATGTGCGCGCGAGGTTCTTCCAGTGGACGATCACTGTGTTCGTCGCCTGCGATGGAGGTCCAAGGCGCGGGCAAGAAGAACATCACTCTGGATCACAGCGACGATGCCCAGTGCTTCTCGCTGATGATCGCAAGTGGATGCCCTTCGTCACGCAGCTCCACGGCCTTCTGAATCTTGGTGCCGGCGTTGCTACTGAGCCAATCGCGCGAGCCCAGTTCGCCGATGACGAGATAGCGCGTCTTGCGGCTAGGCGCGGAGGCGAGCATTCCGCGTCGGGCTTCGATTTCCTGCACGACCTGCTTTCGTTTCCCGAACGAGAACGTGCCTGTCACAACAAAGACCGCCGATTCGAACTGGATCGCGGGTTCTGGTCGGCACAGGGGCAGTGTGGTGCTGAGCGACGCCGTCTCACCCGCAATGTCGAATGCCTCTCCGCCCACGAAGCGGGACAGGGTGTCCTGGAGATCCGCAGACTCATCAGGGTCGATCTGTCCGTCTTCCAGAATCGATGCCAGCAGCCCATAAATTCGGTTGAACGGATACTCGGAAACAAATGCGTCGTTCCGCTCAATCCAGCCTTTCAGGAACTCGGCTTCCATCTGGCAGACATGACCATCCGCCAGCAATCCTCTGCACACCCCGACAAGTTCATTGGCGGTGCGCTCCGTACGACGCCCCAGCGTGATGGCCCCACTGGGCGCTCGGTCGTTCAACCCGCTCATGATTCGTCCTCAGGCCGCTGTAAGAAAGTAAATCTAGCGCCTTCATCTCAGTAGCGGCCGCTATAACTGAAGCTGGCGCCGTTTGAACTGATCGCTCAATCAACTTAAATCGCGGCGGTCGCCGCGAGAGGAGGAGTTGCCTTGCGTTTCTTAGCCACTTCGCCGTTGCGCTTTTCGATATGCGTACGCCAAGTTTCCAACGCCGTGATGTCGACGAGAAGCTCATCGGGATCAGGGACGGCGACGCCGCCCAGCAGCGCTTTGTCGTGTGCGTAGTTTGAACACCTTGTCATTCCGGCGTTCACTTGGGCGTAGTCGTCGTCTTCGACCACGACACCAGCAAGCCGCTGCGTTTCTACGCCTTTGCGAAAGCGCAGGATGACTTCACGTAACAGCACCTCTTCGACAGCACGCTCCCAAGCCATTCGTAGCCGGAAATAGGCATCGACGGTTTGCCTCCGGTGCTCCTGCTCTTCTCCGCTCTTGTGTAGCTTTGCAATGGCTTGGTGCTGCGCCTTCAGCGCACCTATCCGCTTGCTCGCACTCTTGCCCTCAAACGGCAGTTCCGGGTCGGCAATACCGAACCCCTCGGCGCGTCGAGTTAGACTCTGCGTGGCGATCGGTGCACCGGCTAGCTTTGCTTCCTCTACAAGAAGACAAAGAAAATAGATGTCATGGGTAAAGACGATTACCTGCCGCTGGACAGCTTCAACGGACAAGCGCTTCGCAACGCGCTCGCGCCGACGATGGTCGAGAGAAGATACGGGGTCGTCGAACACTATGCCGCCCTTGCCACCGTTCAATCCGACTTCGGCCAAGAAGGCGCTGATTGCAACGGCACGCTGCTCGCCCTCACTTAGGATGTCGCCGGGATTACGGCTCTGCGGCAATTCCAGCTTCAGTTTGTGTAGAGCCCTTCCCTTGTCGGCTCGGCTGTGGAGTGAAACACGTAGAGCGCCGACCCCCAAAGCCTTGAATTCGCGGTTCAGCGCTTCGGCCAGTTCCTTTGAGACCACTTTTTCAGCCAATTCGGATGCCTTAAGCGAAATGGCGTTGGTCTTGACCGCTGACAAACACTTCACCAGCTTCGCTTGGTGAGAGAGCTTAGCGACCGCAGTAAGCACGGCGCCCTTGACCTGGCTTAGTCGCAAACGCGCATCAAGTTCAACAAACTGTTCTTGCAGCGCGGCGCGAGCTTTCTCGTCCGAAGCCTTCTCCAACGTTTCAGCCTCGACGTTTAGCTTCTCGGCCAGCGCCTCAAGGCGAGCAGCCGGGTTGACTAATGCAGGATCGACACACTCCCAGTTGTGCGAGAGCACCGCCGCCTTGATGGCTTCTTGTCGAGCGGACAGCACCTGTTCGAATGCTTTTGCATCAGCTGCGAGTTGTGGGTCTACGGCTTCGATTTCGCTGTGTGTAACGTCGTCAAGGCTTAGAGTCATGGCATGGGCAATGAACGGCTTGTATTGCGCGAATAATGCAGTCCGGCGCGCCTGCGATGTTTTCTCCGCTTCCTGTTGGATGAAGGCTTCGAAGCGCAACATGCGTGCTGCGCCCTCCGCAAGAGGCTGCTGGCAAAGTGGGCACTGTGCTTCGGCGCCCAAATCCGGGAAAGCCTTTTCCGGGTGGGACTCGGCCGCGAACTTACGGGCGGCATCGAAGAGTTCGCGCCAGACCTCGCTGCCGGTGCCTGGCAACAGGCTTTCGCTTTCATTGAACTGCTTGGCCGCGAGTGCAGCTGCCGACTGCGCCGTGCGGTAACTGTCCGACAGTTCGCGCAGTTTTATGACGACCACTTGGTCCAAAAGCGCACCCTTACTGGTGGCATTGTTTGCTATCGCGGCAATGCGGCGAGCGCGGAGGCGCAGCTGGATTGCCTTCTCTTTCGGGTTGTTCTCTTTCAGGCCTATCTCGAGCGCGGAGTGCTGCGTCAGTTCTTCCGGCTTAAGCGTAGCAAGCGCATCAATCTGGGCCATCGTTGTCTTGGCAGACAGAGAAGCGATTAGCTTGCCAACGAGTGTGTCGCCCTGCAGCGGCACGAACGCGGTAAGGTCGGCGGCGGACTGCGCATGCTCGGCATCGAGCGAAATTTTCAGTTGCTTGCAGACCTTCGCCAATCCCTCGAATACGTCGAGTCCATAAGGCACGTACGAGAAGTCGTCCTCGCTGTCGAGATAGGCGCGCGCGCAGCGCGAGTCGAAGATGGCGAATGACGACAGTTCGGCCGGCGCAGCCTTGCCATGTGTCCACTGCGCGTCCTTGGCTATTCCATCCACGGCTATTTCGAACTCAGCTTTCGGAGTGCCAGCCTCTGCCGCTGGCAAGTTCGCGTTTGGGTGGATGGTTTCCATCTGATCGCGGGCACGACAGGCGCGCTTGAGTACGCGCGAGTATCCTGACTTCCCTGAGCCGTTGTCGCCGTAGATGACTGTCATTCCCGACGCACAGAACTGCAGATGCTGGTTCTCCGCGATCGCGTTGACATGGCACAGGTTTTTTATGGCGAGCAACTCGACATGTGTCGACGCTTCTACGGGTGCGGGAATCTGATCAGCCATAAGTGGCTTCGGCTTACGGTTCTTGGGGTCAGAGATGCCGTGTGCCGCCTTGAGCAGCGCGAAAATATCCTCTTGATCCTCTGCTGTCAGAGCCTGCTTGGCCAACAGCCGTGCGACCGCATCGCTTTGCCATGGGGGCAATCCCTGCGTCCAGCCCAGTATCTCTTGCAGTATCGACATATGTCTTCTCCGTTCGTTGTCACTGGTTTTTGTCCACCGCCGCGCTTTGCACGAATCCGTGAGCTAACGGTTCTAGATTCACTTTCAGTAGATCTTTGGGCGCCGTTACCGTCGCCTATCACTCACCCGATACACCGCAATCGTCCGCTCCACACTCGAATTCGACATCGCCAATCCGTTGACGAATAACGCCGGTGCAACGCTTCACGCCAGCACTCATCCGCAATGCTGCGATTCGCACGGCACCCCATCGTTATCCCCATCCATCTTCGTGTTGGGGCAGTTGCGGATGAAGAACGTCGCTTCCTCACATGACCGCATCTGCGAGCAGTGCTGGCGTCCGTCACAGCTGAAGCTCTGGGCTGGCGTCGGCAATACACGCGTCGCAGCGGCGCGTGATGGGGTGGCGGTCGCGGCGATCGGTGTCATCGCGACAGGTTCCGGCGCATGGAAGTGGCGGTAGCCGCCCCACGCGGCGGCGATGAGCAGCAGCACGATCAGAAAGCGCATGGCGGGTTTTGCCTGGTCGGTGGCGAAGGAAGATGGCGACCGCGAGCGGCGCTCATCGCGTGCCGCGGCATATGGGAAATGTCGTGCAGCCCAAGAAGGTGCTGTTGGCGCGTCGGTTGGTGCGTTCGACCATCGCGCTGCCGCAGCGTGGGCAGTTGGGTGTTGCTGCAATGGCCGGGGCCGCAGTGGCGAAGGCGGGTTCGATCCGGGGCGCGGGCATCGGCGGCGGCGCCGACGCAGGCGTGCGGTCTGCGTTCTGTACCTCGCGGATCATCGCCAGCAGGGTGGCGCCATCGATCAGTGCGATCGGCTTGCCGGCCGCGAAGCGCGCCGCGTCCTGCGTGAATCCACCGACGGTCGCGATGCGCACGGCGTGTGCGCCGTGGTGGGCGAGGAGGCCGTACATCTCGCGCACGACATTCACCGGCACCTTCTCGCGGCGCCATTGCTTGCACTGCACCAGCGTGCGTTGGCCGTGCTTGCGCAGGATCAGATCGATGCCGCCGTCGGCGCCACCCAGGCCGGTTTCCTCGACGCTGTAGCCCTGACGACGGAAGGCTTCGCCGACGAGACGTTCGAAATCGCGCCAGCCGATGGCGGCAAGGCTGTCGAGGCTGGTGCGCGTATCGAGCAGGCGGCGGCGTTTGCGTGCGTTGGCGAAGGCGACCAGTGCACACAGCGCGCAGGCGGCGAGGAACATCCAGGCGAGCGGCGCGAGCGATGTACTCGCGTTCGCCAGTGCGTGCGCATACGGACCGTCCTGCCGCGCGAAGAACGCGGGCACACCGTGCCGGATGACGGCATAGCCGATGACGCCGACGACCAGTGCGACCGGCCACGGCAGTTTGATCAAGTCGTCGAAAAATCCACGACGTCCGCGTCCCATGCGAATCCCCCTTCCCCTGCGGCCGACGATAGCGCGAAGGGGCGAGGCGTGAAAGCGGTCACACCTTGTGCGATGCGTGCGCGGTGTTGCGCGCGGGCGGATCGAACCTCACCGCCCAGCCACGTTCCTTGCCCCCACCCGAACGCGGGGTCGGCGACCTAGGGCGAACCCGGTATCGGGATCTGTACCGCGTCACCAGACTCGGGCTCACGGAACAGGATCCCTTCGCTACCCAGGAGTTGTCGCATGTCGACCGTCGCCACTGATGTCCAGAGCATCGCCAACCTGCTGCGCGAGATCGCCGGAGGCGCTGCCGGCAGCATCGCAGGGGGCGCTGTGCGCGATGCCGCCCTCCCATCCGATTACAGCTCGCCCGACAAGAACGCGCTGCTGGACATGGCCAAGGAGCTGCACTCGGTCGGCGATCGCAAGGGCAAGGACGACTATGACAAGCGCCTGACCGCGCTGGCCAACGACTTTCTGCCCGAGCTCAGCACCGAAGACCGCGGCCGCTTCATCGGCGCGATCCTCGAGAACGACACCGGCGCGACGAAATCCGATTCCTGGCTGCAGGGCGGCCGGCTGGACAAGCTGGTCGACGACGGCCGCATCACCGGTGAACAACGCCAGCAGGTACTCGAATCCTTCGGCACGGCGTACACGGCCGGCGAGGCGGACACCGAGAACACGTGGCGCTTCATGGAGATGGATGGCGTCAGCGGCGAGGTGACGGACAAGGCGAACCCGCGGCAGACCAGCCTGGGCATCAGCAAGATCGAGAACAACAACACCTCGGGCGAGGTGATGGAGCGCTTCCTCAACGGGCTGGGCGAAGGCGATACGCGCAGCAGCGAGTTCGCCGGATTCATCGAAAGCTTCACCATCGACCAGTTGCAGGACGGCACTGTCGGTTCGACGAAGACCGACAGCAACGACCGCGGCGATTACCTCGGCCTGCTGCTCAACGCCGCCGATCACGCCAGCGACAACCACGAAGTGGTGAACAACATCCTGCACGGCGTGGACAGCGAGAAGCGCGCGCAGGCGATCCAGGACGTCAGCTCGGGCTTCAGCAAGGTCACCACCGAAAACGCGTGGCTCAACCGCGAAGACAGCAATCTGCCTGACACCTACAACAAGGATCCGATGGAGATCCTGATCCGCGCGGTGGCGAACGACCCGGCCAGCGTCTACGCCGGCGACACGCGCAGCCACGCGGCAGACATGGCCGAGCTGATCCTCGACGAATCGAAGAACAATCCCTGGGGCGAGAACGGCTTCTTCGACGACCAGAACATTCCCAAGACCGGCCGACAGGAGGCCGTGAACGAGCTGGTGATGAATAAAGCCGGCGAGATCTTCGAGTTCAACGGGCTGGGTGAATCCGGCATCCACGACGGCAGCAACACCAGCAACGTGGATCGCAATGTGCAGACGATGGCCAACCTCACGCGCCTGACCGGCCTGTCACCGACCAACGAGGCCGCGCCGGACGTGCTGAACTCGCTGACCACACTGTCCGATGGCTGGGCCAAGGACTACCTGGATGCGCGCGAGGCGGGCAACACCGACCGCATGTATCTCTACGAACACCAGTTGACGCACGCGGTGGCGTCGACCGAGCAGGCCGTGCTCAACGGCTTCGCCGACAAGGCCGAAGACGACGCCGCACGCCAGGCCGACATGATGAAGATGCTCAACTTCTTCGTCGGCATGGTGCCGTCACCGGGTGGCCTGCTGACCGACAACCTCAAATCGGGCCTCACCAAGGTCTTCGGCGAAAACAGCGGCGTGACCAAGGCCTTCGACAGCGCGTCGGGATCCGTGAGCGGCGTGATCGACGAGAACAGCGTCGACGTGTTCAAGGACAAGATGGTCGAGATTTTGAGCAAGTCGGATCATCAGGACCAGTACCTGGCGACGTTCCGCGACAACGCCAACGAGTTCATCGAGGCGCAACTGCTGCGCGGTCTGGATGGCGACGGCACTGCTGGCATCCGTGCGGAGATCGTGAAGGAGGCTTCGCAGTTGTTGAGCGCGTAAGCGGGGGTCGCTGGTTCATCTGGAACGCCCGGCATGGCCCGGGCGTTTCTGTCTCAGGCACGCGCGATGACGTGCGGGACGGCTAGAACAACGCGCCCTGCGTCGGGATTTCTGCCTCGATTGCAGGCGCTGCGAGCGGCTGCGGTGTGCGATCCGCACCCAGCCGCCAACCCAGTCCCGACCAGCGGCTTGCATGCCGCGCCAATGCTTCGGTGATCACATCGGCGCGCGCGGCGATGTGCAGTGCGCTGCGGGCGCGGGTCATGCCGGTGTAGACGAGCTCGCGCGACAGCACGCGGTTGAATCGCTCGGGCAGCACCAGCCACACCTCGTCGAATTCCGAGCCCTGCGCCTTGTGCACGGTCATCGCGAATGCGCTGTCGTGCGCGGGCAATGCGGAGGGATGGAAGGGGCGCGGATGCAGCGGGTCGTCGCCGGGGAACCAAGCCATGACGGCGCCGCTGCCGTCGGCGAGGCAGATGCCGATGTCGCCGTTGAACAGGCGATGGCGATAGCTGTTCTCGGTGACCAGCAGCAGGCGGCCGTGAAAGTACCCGGGGCCGGCGCCGCGACGCGTACTGCCGCCGAGCAGTTCTTCGATACGTGCATTGAGCCCGCGTGCGCCCTGCGGCCCTTCGCGGACTGCGGTGAGGATGCGCATCCGGCCAGCGAGCGCGAGCGCCTCGGCCGGATCAGTGGTATCGGCGAGTGCGGCCCAGTGCGCGAGCAGATGCTCGCGATGCGCGGCAAGCGGATCGGACTGGCCTTCGTGGAAGTGCACGCCGGCGAGTTCGCCGGCGCGCAGCAGCGAGAGTGCAGTGGGCGCATCGCCTTCGCGCACCGCGGTTGCGAGCGGGGCGAGATCGAGGGCCGCGCTCTGGCGGTAGCCGCGTTGCAGGTGGATGCGGCGGCCGGGGAATTCTGCGACGTCATTCCCGCGCAGGCGGGAGGTGCTTTCCAACAGCGCGTCGCGCTGGTCATCCATGGACGTATCGTTCGAACTGCCCAAGGTCCTTGAAGCCGAAGTCGCTGAGCCCCGGCCTTCGCCGGGGCGACGATCGGAAGCGTCGAGCAGTGCGTGCAACGCATCCGCGTCGTCAGCAGCGATGTCCGTGCCGTCTCCGGCCGCACGCAGGATGCCGCTGAGCACGTCACCGGCCTCGACCGAGGGCAGCTGGTCGGGATCGCCGAGCAGGACGAGGCGCGCGCCGTCGGCGACGGCTTCGACCAGTTTGGCCATCAGCGGCAGATCGATCATCGAGGCTTCGTCGACGACGACGACATCGAACGGCAGCGGGTTGTCGGCGTGGTGGCGGAAGCGCGGGCTGTCGGGAATCGTGCCGAGCAGTCGGTGCAGCGTGGTGCCGGCGGTGGGCAATGCGTCGAGCAGCACGGCATCGACACCGGCTGCCGCGAGCGACAGCACGGCCTTGCGCACACTCTCGGCCATGCGCTCGGCAGCGCGACCGGTTGGCGCAGCGAGTGCGATGCGCGGCACGGGATGACCGGCCTGTTGCGCCTGCGCGGTGAGCAGGGCGAGCAGGCGGGTGATCGTCGTGGTCTTGCCGGTGCCGGGCCCGCCAGTGATGAGAACCAGGTTGTCGCGCAGCGCGACCGCGGCGGCCAGGGCCTGCCGATCGTCGCCGCTGCGGGCATCGGGAAACAGCTGCGCGAACAGCGGCGCAAGTGCGTCAGTGACGTCCGTTTCCGGAGTTTGAGCGCCGATGCGGCGCAGGCCGAGCGCGAGGCGGCGTTCGTATTCGCGATAGCGACGGAGGTAGAGCAGGCCGTGTTCGAACACCAGCGGCGTGTCGGCGCTGGATTCGGTGTTGCCGTCGGAAGGCTGCGAAATCCACGGCGAAGCGTCGAGCGCGGCGCGCCAGATATCGGGGCCGGGCCAGTCGATATCGGCGTCGACGAGACGCTGCGGCGCGGCGGGGTCGAAACCGGCGTGACCGTTGGCGACTGCGAGCGAGGCGAGCGCGGCGGCGGCGAGCACGGTGTCGGGCGTCGCGGGATCGAGGCGCCGCAGTGACTGCGCGAGCGCGGTGTCGAGCGTGCGCAGGGCGCCGGCGTCGCGGAGGCTTTGGAGGAGTTTGGGGGTGCTCATGGAGTTCGGTTTTCCAGCGAGCGTCGGCCCTCACCCCAACCCCTCTCCCAAGGGGAGAGGGGCTCAAAGCAACGCAACGCTCGCACGAACTGAGCCCCTCTCCCCCTGGGAGAGGGGTTGGGGTGTGGGTCGACGTTCGCGATACATCCAATTCCCGACGCCATTTCCCTGTCTCGCAGCAGCTTGAAAGACACCACGTCGTTATCTACACACCTCACGCCGCCACCCCCACATCCCGCCCCGCAAACAAGCCATCCAACGCATCCACCAGCTCCGGCGCGAAGCGCCACGCCTGCACGCCCGGCGCGTCGTCGCGGGTCGCATCCAGTCCGCGGCAGAACAGGTACCGCACGCCGCCGAAGTCGCGCGCGTAGTCGTAACCATCGCCAAGACGGAACCGCAGCCAGCGATGCAGCGCGACGGTGTAGATCAGCGCCTGCAGGTCGTATTCGCTGTGCGCCATCGCCGCGTCGAGTTGCGCGGGTCCGTAGCCGGTCAGGCGGTTGGTCTTGTAGTCGAGCACGTACCAGCGGCCGTCGTGCACGTAGGTCAGATCGATCAGGCCGGTCATCAGGCCTTCGAGCTGGCGACGCGTGCCGAAACCGCTGCGCGCACGCAGCACGTCGTGGCGGTGCAGCAGGGCGAGCAGGGCGTCGATGCGCGTCGGTGCGAGCGCGAACTGGAATTCGATTTCCGGACGGCGCGCATCGGGCGGCACGTCGGCGAGGCGCACGCCTTCGGGCAAGGTGACGGTCAGCGTCTGGCCGACGAGCGGGGTCAGGACCTCGATGCCGTCATCGAGATCGGCGTCGGCATAACCAGCGGCGCGCAGGCGCTCGACGATGACATCCGCATCGGCCTCGGGTGCAGGCGCACCGGGCGTCCACGTGGACCAGTGCGCGAAGTCGCTGCGTTCGAGCACGTCGTGCAGCACCACGCCGAAGCGTGCGCCGGCGAAGCGCGGATCGTAAGTATCGGTCTCGACCGCAGCGTCCGGTGCTGCATCGGGATCGACGGCCGGTTCGTCCAGACCGCCGGGCGCGGCCTGGGTGGACGCGCTCGATGCATCGTGACCGGACTCGGCATTCGCCAGCTGGGTGAAGCTGTAGACCCACCAGTCGCTCAGCAGCGAACGCGTCGCGATGCGCGCCGCCGGCACGGTGTCTTCGGATTCGGGCGCCAGCCACGGCAGCGACGTGGGCGGCGTCTGCGTGTCGATGCGGATGGCATCGCCGAGCGCCTCGGCAAGCGCGTCCGGCGTATCGATCATGTGCGCGATCGCGGCCTTGTCGTGACCGTAGAACTTCCCGCCTGCGAGCCACAGGGCGTGCCGAGCGCGGGTCAGGCCGACGTAGAGCAGGCGCGCGTCTTCGGCACGTTGGCCGTCCTGCCAACGCTGCTTCGCCTCGTTCCAGCCCGAGCGCGACGGCAGCAGTTTCCAGTGCACGGCGCGGCCGTCGTCGTCGGCCACGGTGACGTGGCGTCCGGCGTCGCGCGGCTTGCCGCCGATGCCGGCGAACGGCAGGAACACCAGCGGATACTCGAGACCCTTGCTCTTGTGCAGCGTGACCACCTGCACGCGGCGCGCGTCGGATTCGAGGCGCAGCAACTGGCTGTCGTCATCGCTGCTGGCGGACGCAATCGCGCGCGACAGCCAGTCGACCAGGCCATGCAGACCCAGCGCGTGCGCCTGCGCTTCCTGCAACAGTTCGGCGAGCTGCAGATAGTTCGTCAGGCGGCGCTCGCCATCGAGCAGGCCGAGCAGGCGGCCTGCGTATGCGGCGCAGAGATCGGTGATCAACGCGAGCGGGCCGCCGCGTTGCAGACGGTCGCGCCAGCCGAGTGCAGCGAGCTGCCAGCTGCGCAGCGCGTCGCCGTCCTCGTCGAGCGCAGCGACCTGCGTCGCGTCCTCGCCGATCAGCACCGTCGACAGCGCCATGCGCAGGCGGCCGTCATCGGCGCCGTGCAGCAGCGCGAGCAGAAGCGCATGCACGTCGCGCGCTTCGGCCGTCGCGAACAGGCTCTGCTTGCCGGCCGCGACTGCGGGAATGCCGACCATCGCCAGCGCGGCGCGGATGCGCGTGGCCTCACTGTGCGAGCGCACCAGCACCGCGATATCGCCGGGCTGCACCGGTCGACCTTCGATCAATGCCGTGCCTGCCCTCGCCTCGCTGAGCACGTGATGGATTTCGGCGACGCAGGCCTGCGTGGCGAGTTCGCGCGAGCGGCCGGCACTCCAGGGTTTGACCTTGCCCTTGTGGTCGGGCGGCGGATCGGGCGCCTGCCACACGGTGAGCGCAGGCGCGGGTGCGCCATCGCGCAGATAGTCGTCGTCGCGACGCACGCCGCCGGGACCGACCTCGCGGAAGCGGATGCGGGCATCGACGAATGGCGGATGGCCTGCGCCTTCCGCCTGCGCGTACAGCGCCGCGACCGCGCGCAGCACACCGGGGCGCGAACGGAAGTTCAGCGCGAGTGGCGGTGCGAGTTCGGCCGAGGCCTGCGCGGCGAGATAGGTTTCGACATCGCCGCCGCGGAAGCCGTAGATCGCCTGCTTGGGATCGCCGATGACGAACAGCGCGGGCGCGTCACTGGCGGCGCCGAACACGCGTTCGAAGATGCGCCACTGGCGCGGATCGGTGTCCTGGAATTCGTCGACCAGCGCGACCCTGTACTGCGCCCGCAACTGCGCCACCAGCGCGTCCGCCTGTGGGCCGTCGACGGCATCGGCCACGCGGTCGATCAGATCGTCATAGGTCTGCACCCGCTGCTGCTGCTTGAAACGATCGACGCGGACGCGGGCATCCGAGCGCAGACGATGCAGCAGTTCGACGCGGCGCGCATCCTGCCATTCGGCGATCTCGTCGAGCGCATCGAGGTACGCGGGAATCGCATCGCACAACGGCGAGTCCGGCGTCGGTCCCTTGGCGGTCTTGTTGGTCTTCTCGATCAACCGGTCGCGATGCAGCTGCGACAGTTTGGCGTGATGGAACGGCGCGTCGTGGTTGCCGGCCGCGCACCAGGTGCGCAGATCGGCGAACAGCGCGGTGATCCAGTCGGCCTTGTAGCTGGCGCCGTGCAGGATCTTCGCGTCGACGGCCTCGATCAGCGATGCGCGAAAGTTGTCGCCGTGCGCATGGAAGGCATGCGCGAGCGCGGCACCGGCGGCGCGCAGACGCGGCGCTGGATCGTCGGGCAGTTCGGCCAAGGCCGGACGCAACACGCGTTCGCGCACCAGTGGCGACAGATCGCCGGCGAGGGCGAGCGGGCCACCAGACCACAGGCTCAGCAGATCGTCGGCGGCATCGGGCTCGACGCCGTGCGAACGCCACAGATCGGCGGCGATGGCCTCGCGCAATGCGGTGTCGCTGGCCATCAGCTCGGGCGCGTCGAAACCCTGCCCGGCTTCCAGTGCGTGTTCGCGCAGCACGCGCGCGCAGAAGCCGTGGATGGTGAAGATCGCCGCGAGATCGATCTCGTCGGCTGCCGCGCGCAGGCGATGGCGCAAGGCATCGGCGCTTTCCTCGCCACGCGCGAGATGCTGCGCGAGCACGGTGTGGGTCAGCGCGGCCTCGGGCGAGACGTCGTCGCCGATGTCGGCGTCGACCAGCGCCTCGGCCATCTTCAGGCGCTTGTGGATGCGGCTGCGCAGTTCCTGCGTCGCGGCCTCGGTAAACGTCACGGCGAGAATTTCGCCGACGCGCAGGCCGCCTTCGACGACGAGCCGCACGACCAGCGTCGCCAGCGTGAACGTCTTGCCGGTACCGGCCGAGGCTTCGATGGCGCGCACGCCGTCGAGCGGCAGCAGCAGGTAGGGATCGGTATTGCTCATTCCGATTCCTCCACGTCGAGGTCCGCGGCGATCGTGCGCAGCGCGTCGAGATCGGTGCCGCCGAAGACCATGCCGGAGACGACGGCGTTGAAGATCGTCAGTGCCTGATCGACGAACGCGACCTGCGTCGCCTCGTCGGTGAACGGATCGCGCCCGCGCAGCGCGAGGCGCAGGGCTTCGGTATTGCCTTCGCCCCAGCTGCGGTCGCTGCCGTGCCACTTCTTCGCCGCATTCTGGAGACCGCGTTCGAGCGTCGGCGCGTTGAACAGTTCCCAGCCGCTGTAGGGCGCGAACGGCAATGGCGCGCGCAGGCCCTGGGCGCGCAGCGCGATCAGATGCGCGAGCAGGGCACGGGCGTCGTGTGGTGCGAGCCTGGCGCATGTGTGCGGGCCGTGGCCGGCGTCGCCACCATCGTGGAACTGCACCAGCGGCGTCTCAAGTCCGGCGGCGCTGGAGAGCAGCCAGTCGAGGCCGTCGCGGATCGAGGAATTGCCGTTGGGCGCGTCGAAGCGGATGCGCGCGATGCCATGCGGATACACGTCGGCGAGTCGTCCGTGCAGACGCACACCGTCGATGTCAGCTTCGATGCGTGGTGCATCGGCTATCGCATCGCCACGCCAGGCGCCAAAGGCCTCGGCGTAACCGTCGACCTCACGGCGTACCGCGTCGAGCGTGCGACGCCCCAGCGGTCCGGACGGCAGCAATCCGCGCGCGCGCAGCAGCGCCTGCGTGGTCGCATCGTCGTCGCCACGCAGACGCGCTTCGAACACCGCGCGCTGCAGCTGCTGCTTCGCCAGGCCACGGCCGGGTGCGAGCAGCGGTTCGACATCGCCTTCGAGCGTGTCGACCTCGGCCAGTCGCATACCCAGTCGCTGGCGCAGGAAGGTCTCGGCCGGCGCCTGCAGGAACCGGCGCAGCGCATCGAGCGACAGCGCGTCGTCCGCGTCTTCGATCGGTGGCAGCACGGTGCCGTCGAACCATGCCGGCAATGCGATGCGCCGCTGCACGGGCTGCGACGCGGCCTGCCACCACTGCTGGCGGTACGAGAAGCGGCGCGGCTCGTCGCCGGCGCCGAAAGCGGCGGGCGCGAACGGTTGCAGCGGGTGATGTACGACAAGACCGGCTGCCGCGTGTGCATCCGGCGCGTGCTGCGCATCGGCGGCGGCCAGCAGTTCGGTGACCAGCACGGAAGGCTCGCGCACGCTGCCGTCGCGCGGATCCGCGCCCTGGTAGCTGACGTAGAACACGTCCTGCGCGGCGGCCAACAACTGCAGGAACAGGAAGCGGTCGTCGTCGCGCGTGCTGCGGTCGCCGATCTGGCGTCGATCGGTGCCGAGTTCGGCGGTCAAACGATTGAGCCCGGCCGCGGAATCACGACGCGGAAAGTCGCCGTCGTCCATGCCGAGCAGACAGATCGCGCGGAATGGCAGCAGGCGCATCGGCACCATGCGGCCGACGCTGACGCCGCCAGTCAGCAGCGGCGCGCGCGTATCGGCCTCGCCGAGCACGGCGGCGAAATGCGCGCGCACGGCCTCCGACGGCACCGGTGCATCGAAACCGGCGCGCGTGGCCTCGGCGGCGAACGCATCGATGAGGCTGCGCAGGCGATCGAGCGCGCGCTGGGTCGCGGGCGCGGATGGCGGTTTCGGCAACAGCGCATCGAGCAAGCGCAGCAGACGATCGCGCCAGGCATCAGGCGGCATCGCGTCGCCGAGTTCCTGCGCGTGACGTGCGAGCACGCGCAGCAGGCGGACCAACGTGTCGAGCGCATCGAGCGCGCTGCCTTCGAGTTCGGGCAATGGTGCGATGAGCTGGCCTGATGCCGTCGCGATCGGTACATCGCTGCCGCTGGCGTGGCCGAGCAGCAGGCGGTCGAGCGCGAACGCCCAGGTGTAGGCGTCGTCGGCCGGTGCGTCGAGGCGCGCGCGATGCGCGGCGTCGATGCCCCAGCGCGCACCAGCCGCGAACAGCCAGGCATGCAACCGCGCGAACGCGCCGGCATCGAGCCCGGCGGATTCGGCCAGCGGCGGGCTCGCCAGCAGATCCAGCGTTTCCTCGAGGCCGAAACGTGCGACCGGCAGCGCGAGCAGGCGCAGGAAGACGTCGGCCAGCGGCTCGCCGGCGAGCGGGCTGGCATCGGCCAGCGCATACGGAATCGAGTCTTCTCTGCCGCGACCGCCGAACACCGCATCGAGATACGGGATGTAGGGATCGATGTCCGGCGCCAGCACCGCGACGTCGCGCGGCTGCAGCGGCGGATCGAAGCGCGGATCCTCGAACAACGCGCGCAGCTGGTCGTGCAACACCTGCAGTTCGCGCAGGCGCGTGTGGCAGGCGTGGACCTGCAGGCTGGGATCGTCGCGTCGCAACGCGGGCAGCCGCGTGCGCGGATCGTCGGCGGTCGGCGTCAGCGGCGGTGACGGCAGCCGCTGGAACAGGTCCGACTGCAAGCGCCGCAGCAGGCTGCCGTGCAGCGCGCCGCCGCCTTCACCGGGATCGGCATCGCTGCGCAGTTCGACATCGGGATGCACGACTTCGTAGCTGCCGAGCACGGCCATGAAATCGCGACCGGCGTGGCCCCAGGCCTGCAGCAATGGGTTCTCGGTACGCGCGGCTTCGGCGCCGCCGGCGCGCACGCGCTGCAGATCGCCCCAGTAATCGCGGCTGGGCGAGGGCACGTAGAAATGCAGCGTGCCGACGCGCGCCTGCGTGGCCAGCACCCGCAGCACGTCGGGCGAGACGTTGAGCGTGGCGAACGCGAACAGCCGCGGCGGCAGACCGACGGGCAGCGGCGCATCGGCGCCTTCGAAGCGGTCGAGATACTGCTGGATGCGCCGCGCGCGATGCTGGCGACCGCGCGCGATACGCCGCCACAGGATCGCCTGCGGATCGTCGGCATCTGCGCCTGCTTCCCAGCGCAGCAGCCAGTCGCGGCGCCAGGCCTGGTACTTCTCGAACACCGAGGCGAGTTCACCGGCCAGCGCCCAAGGCCGCAGCGGATCAACGCTGTCGACATGCGCGCGCAACGCGGCCAGCGCGGGCTGGGCGAGGAAGGCCGGATCGGTCAGCGCGGCGTACAGATGCCAGCGCAGCACCGCGGCATCGGGTTCGTCGGTCGGCAGACCGAGATTCGCCGACAGCGCTTTGCCGACGAATTCGCCAGGCGTCACGAACTCCAGATTAGCGGCGACGCCGTGTTCGGCAGCGAGCGTGGCCTGCAGCCAGCGCCGCATCGCGACCTGCGGAATCAGCACGACGTCCGGCGCTAGCAGCGACTGCCCGGGCGCCGGCGTGCGCAGCGCGTGCGCCATCAGGCCCGCCAGCACCTCCAGTGCATTGGAGTGGTAGAGGCGGAAGTCGGGCGCGGCATCAGGCATCGGACCATGATGCCGGAGCGGGCTCTCGCAGCGTGAGACCGTGCGCGGGTCGACGTCATCGGCGTCGCCCGCACTCACGTTCAGACGCGTGCCGGTCAGAAGTAGCCGAGCACCATGTCGGCCTGCGACTGGCTCAGCGTGCCGGCGTCGACCGCATCGGCGACCGAATCGCGCACCGCGCCGGACCAGGTGTCGCCGTAGCCGCTGGTCAGTTGCGCGAACATCTCCAGACGCTGGTCGCCGCCTTCGGCGAGCAGACGCAGCACCTCGGCGCGATAGGCCGGGTCGTCGTTGTTCTTCAGCAGGTTGCCGATCTCCATTTCCCAGCTCATCGAACTGCCGCTGCGGTTGTAGTCGGCCAGCGCCAGGTCGAGCTGCTGCGCGGCATCACCGAACAGATCCGGCGACAGTGATTCGGCCAGCGTGGTCGCCTCCGGATAGCTGCCTTCCAGATAGTTGCGATAGAACGTCGCCGCTTCGCCCGGATTGCTCGGTGCGTAGGACGAAATGCCCATCAGATCCCACGCGAAGTTGGGATTGTCGGCGGCGAGGGCCGCCGCGAAATCCTGCACGTCGCTGCCGCTGATGCCGGCGGCGGCGGCCACTTCGGTGAACTTGCCAGCCAAGCCCGGCGCGCCGCCGATATCGGGATAGTCGACCAGCAGTGACTGCAACTGCTCGGGGGTGAGATCGAGCGTTTCGGACATTTCGAAAAGCTGCGACGAGGAGCTGATCATCTCGTCGACGATCTCCGGATCCACGCCTGCGGCGGTCAGGTATTTCTCCAGCGTCTCGCGACGCTCGTGGCCGTTGATGATTTCGCCGGCGAACGAACCTGCCGCCGAGATCACCGCGCCGATGCCCGAGAGAATGAAACCGGCGGGCGCGACCGGGGTGAATTCCAACGCGCTGCCCATCACGCCGAGCACGTCGCCGAACATCGCGATCGCATAACCGGGATTGCCGTCGACAGCATGGTTGAAGCTGTTGACCAGCGACGCCGAGTTGGCGATCAGGCCCAGGCCCGGCGCGAGCTTGGCGGCGAATCCGGCCGCGCCCGCGAAGCGTCCGGCGGCCTGTGCGGCCTCGCCGACCGCGGCCATGCCGCCCATGGTGCCGGCGACCAGACGGGCCGCGTTCTCGCCCGACTGGGCGAAGCCGGCGACCATGTTGACGTAGTCCTCGTTGGTGCCGGCATTGACCGCGCCGACAGCGCCCAGCACCACGCCTGCACCGGCGACCGCGCGCATGATCGGCGAGACGGTCTGGTACTGGTTGAGGTAGCCCTGCATCGCGCTGACGTCGCCACCTGCGGCGGCGTTGAGCAGTTGCGAGCCGATGCGGAAATCGTCGACGCCGGCCTTCGCCGGCCACGCCTGCACGAGGCTCTGCAGCGCGGTCTGGAACTGCGCCGAGGCTGCCGACACGTCGCCGTTGTTGCGTTCGAGCAGCTGCGCCATCGCCGAGGACGCGGCGTCCTCGAGCACCGGACCCGAGAGTTCATCGAAACCGGCGAAGGCTTCGGCCAGCGCCGACGTCGGGCCGCCAACGTTGATCTCGGTCAGCAGGGCGATGACTTCCTCGCCGCGGCCGTCCTGCGCCAGCCCGGTCATCGCATCGACGACCTGCTGGGCGACGGCGGGATCGCGCACGGCGGCGTCGAGTAAAGCGTCGGTGTTCTGGGTGACGTGGTCGGCCAGCGCGGCGGTGGCTTCGGTCAGGCGCGTGTAGGTGCCGGCATTCTCGGGATCGGTGCGGAACGCGGTGACGAAGGCCGCCTGCTGCTCGGGCGTCATCGGGCCGGCCTGGGCCAGCAGTCCGCCGAGCTGCTCGTCGAGCTTGGCGACGTCGTCAGCCGCGTCGGTGTAGGTGTCGAGCACATTGCCCAGATCGGTGGCCGTGGTGCGGGTCGCGTCGGTGGCGCCCACCTGGCCGATGCCGGCGCGGCCGGCCACGTCCGCCCAGCCGGTCTGCTGGTTGCCGAGCGTGCGTACGTCGGTTTCCGACAGCACGCCGCCGTCGACTGCCGCGCCGATCGCCAGCGCGAAGGCCTCGCGGCGCGCGTCGGCATCGAACGAGGCGTTGGCGTTGGTCACCACATAGCCGCTGTCGTCGCGCTCGTAGAGGCCGCCGTACATCGGGCTGACCACCTGTTCGAGCACGCCGTCTTCCTTGGCCAGACGCACCAGTTCGGCGAGATAGGCCGGGTCGCCGGCATTGGCGACCATCAGGTCGCCCAGTGCGTGCTGGGACATGATCGCCTGGCCTTCGACGCGCTCCGCATAATCGGTGGCGGCATCGGCGCGCTGTTCGGTCGATGTACGGCCCGACGGCTCGGCCGTCGTGGCGGCGGGGCCGGCGCCGGCCTGCTGCTCGTAGGTCTCGCGCACGGCGGCCGGGCTGCGGGTCTGTACCGCGGACAGCACGGCATCGGCGCCGAACACCGGTTCGAGGCGCTGCAGCTGGCCGGCGTCGAGCTGCGCGGCCAGTCCGTTCAACAGATCGGTGCGTTCGCTGACGCCGAGGTCCGCGACGTCGTCGGTCAGCGTGGCCTGCTGCTCGGGCGTCATCGCGTCGATGGCCGGGCCGGTCGTGGCGGGATCAGCCTGTCGCAGCACGTCGATGGTCGGCGGAGGCGGCGGGGGCGGGGTGTAGTCGCGGGTGGGTTCGACCGGCATGTTCATGGCAACAGATCCTCTCCGCGGGCGTCGCGGCGGCAGCGCGCCATATCTACGCCCGGCCGGG
This sequence comes from Luteimonas sp., assembly GCA_045810015.1. Lineage (GTDB taxonomy): Bacteria > Pseudomonadota > Gammaproteobacteria > Xanthomonadales > Xanthomonadaceae > Luteimonas. Next base: position 120,244 of record JBJMWR010000015.1, on the reverse strand, counting down.
CGAGGCCACAGCTGGGGCGCGCCCTAGTCGGTGCCGCGCGGATGCCCGGGCTTCAGGCAGGCGCATGGGTTCGATCCCCGGGACACTTCGCCCCGCTCCCGGGACAATTTCTGTACTCGCCAGTACACCGACTGGGTTAAGATTCAGTCTGTTCACGCCATTCTCTGCGGGTTTCGCGCGTTCTCTGCACGATCGTCCCCCGACACCACGCCCACGAGCCGAATGCCCGACGCCAACGCCCCCGCCGTGCTGCTGCGCGATGTCCGCCTCGACCGTGGCGGGCGCAGCGTGCTGTCCGGCATCGACCTGTCGGTGCCGCGCGGCAGCGTCACCGCCGTGCTCGGTCCGTCGGGCAGTGGCAAGTCGACGCTGCTGTCCGCGTTGACCGGCGAGCTGGTGCCGGCGGCCGGCACGGTCGAAGTCTTCGGCGAGCCCGTGCCGACCCGCATGCGGGATCTTCTGGAGCTGCGCAAGGGCATCGGCGTGCTGTTGCAGGGCAACGGTCTGCTGACCGATCTGACCGCGGGCGAGAACATCGCGCTGCCGCTGCGTCTGCACACGAAGTTGCCGAAGCCGGTGATCGCGCGTCTGGTCGCGATGAAGCTGCAGGCCGTGGGCCTGCGCAACGCCGGCGATCTGTATCCGCGTGAGCTGTCGGGCGGCATGGCCCGCCGCGTCGCCTTGGCGCGCGCGCTGGCGCTCGATCCGCCGCTGATGATCTACGACGAGCCGCTGACCGGGCTGGACCCGATCGCCTCGGGCGTGATCATGAGCCTGATCGGTCGCCTCAATGCTTCGCTCGGGCTGACCAGCATCATAGTCACCCACCACGTGCACGAGACGCTGCCCGTCGCCGACCACGCGATCGTGATCGCCAACGGATGCATCGTGTTCCAGGGCACGCCGGCCGAACTCGAGGCCACGACCGATCCGCTGGTGCGCCAGTTCCTGCGCGGCGAGCCCGACGGGCCCATCGCATTCGACCGCGGCGATCTCGCCCGCACGGAGGCTGCACGATGAGCGCCGCGACCCGCTCGCTCGGCCGCGCCGGGCTGTTCTCGCTGTCGGTGCTGCGCGCATCGAAGCCGACCGCCGATTTCTTCTCCGAGCTGATCCGCGAGATCTACAAGATCGGCGGCCGCTCGTTGCCGATCATCGCCGTCGGCGGTGCCTTCGTCGGCCTGTCGCTGACGCTGCTGGGCTATCGCGCGCTGGAAACCTACGGCGCCAGCAACCAGGTCAGCGTGCTGATCGGTCTGGGCCTGTACCGCGAACTCGCGCCGGTGCTGACCGCGCTGCTGTTCGTCGGCCGCGCCGGCAGTTCGATCTCCGCCGAACTCGGCCTGATGCGCGCCACCGACCAGATCACCGCGCTCGGCCTGATGGCGATCGATCCGGTGGCCAAGGTCGTCGCGCCGCGCTTCTGGGCCGCGGTGATCTGCGTGCCGCTGCTGACCGCGTTCTTCTGCAGCCTGGCGCTGTCGGCGAGCTGGTTCCAGGCGGTGCAGGTGCTGGGCATCGACAACGGCATGTTCTGGCAGTCGATGCAGGACGCGGTCGATTTCCGCCACGACTTCCTGACCGCGTTCGTGAAGTCGGCCGTGTTCGGCGGTACCGCGGCGCTGGTCGCCTCGTACGTTGGGTTCCACGCCGAGCCGACGATCGAGGGCACCTCGGTCGCGACGACGCGCGCGGTGGTCAATGCCTCGCTGCTGGTGCTGATGTTCAATTTCGTGATGTCCGCCTTCCTGTTCCGCTGATGTCGGCGACCTGAACCGGATTCCTTCTTTCACCGCCGCACCCGGCGGTCCGCTGCAAAGGTGACACCCATGACAAGCGCCCGTGGTCCCCGTCTCGAACTCGCCGTCGGCGCATTCCTGCTGCTCGCGCTCGCGTCGCTGCTGGTGCTGGCGATCGCGTCTACCAACGGCCAGTTCGGTTTCAGCCGCGGCGGCACGTACGAGCTCAACGCCCGCTTCAGCAATCTGGGCCAGCTGCGTCCCAACGCGCCGGTCAAGGTGGGCGGCGTGACCATCGGCCGCGTGACCGGCATCGATCTGGATCCGGTGCGTTTCGACTCGATCGTGTCGATGAAGATCGAAGACCGTTTCAACGAGATCCCGGCCGACACCTCGGCGGCGATCCTCACCGGCGGCCTGCTCGGCGAGAGCTACATCGGCCTGTCGGTCGGTGGCGATCTCGAAGTGCTGCAGCCGGGCGAGGAGATCGCCTTCACGTCGCCGGCGGTGGATCTGATGCAGATGGTCGGCAAGTACATGTTCGGTGGCGGCGGCGAAGGTGCCGACGCTGCCACGCCAGCCGCGCCCGAAGCCGGCACCGCGTCGCCCGACGCGTCCCCCAGTGACGAAGGAGTCCTTCCATGATCCGTATGCCCCTGATCCGTCGCGCCCTGCCGCTCGCCCTCGCTGCCGCGCTGGTGCTGCCCGCCGCCGCGTTCGCGCAGGCCCGCCCGACCGCCGCGCCCGCTGCCAGCACCGCGCAGGCCGGCTCGCCCAGCCAGCTGGTGCTGGGCAACACCGAGCGTGTGCTCAAGACGCTGGAGTCGCGCCGCGCCGAGTTCACCCGCGACCGCGGTGCGCTGCAGACCTTCATCAACAGCGAATTCAACACCATGTTCGACCGCGATTACGCGGCGCGGCAGGTACTGGGTCGCCACGGCCGCGGTGCCTCGGATGCCGACGTCAAGGCGTTCGGTGATGCGCTGGCCGAGAACCTGATGCGCAAGTACGGTTCGTCGCTGCTGGACTTCAACACCCAGTTGCGCGTGCGCATCAAGTCCGAAGCCCCGCTGCCGCGTGGCCTCGGCGTGCGCGTGTCGAGCGAACTGCTGCGCAGCGGCGGCGAGCCGATTCCGGTCGATTACCTGATGCGCCAGAGCGGCGGCACCTGGAAGGTGTTCGACGTGATGGTCGAAGGCGTGTCGTTCGTGCGCACCTTCCGCGAGCAGTTCGACACCCCGCTGCAGCGCAAGTCGATCCAGGAAGTCGCCCGCGATCTGCGCAGCGGCCAGATCCAGGCGACTGCCGAGTGATGGGCACGGCCGCAGCCTCGGTCCGACGCGATGGCGATGCGCTGGCGTTCGCCGGTGATGTCGTCGCCGCCTCGGTGCCGTCGCTGTGGTCGCAGGCGCAGGCCGGTCGCGCGGGTGCCGCGCGGCTGGACCTGTCCGCCGTCACCACGCTCGACAGCGCCGGCCTCGCGTTGCTGGCCGAACTGGCCGGCGATGGCGCTCTGCGTGTCGACGGCACCCCGCCGGGTCTGGCCGAACTCTGCCGCGCCTACCGTTTGACGCCGACGCTGGCCTACGTGTCCGCGTGACCCTTTTGCCCACCCCGGCCCCCTTCGGGATTCCGACGATGTCGACGCTTGCCCCGTTCCGTTTCCTGCTGCCGCTGATCGCGTCTGCAGCGCTCGTCGCCTGCGCCGGCAACGGCGCGCCCCGGGATCGCGTGCCTTCGCCGGTGGCGGAGACGGTCGGTGCGCCTGCGCCCGCGATCGCCGACGTGCCCACTGCTGCGGATGCCGATGCCGCCGATGTGCCGGCCGCGCCCGATACCGGTATGGTCATCGAAACCTTCGACGATGCCGCGCGCGTGGCTGGCGACGCCGCGCCTGCCGACGGCACGCCGACCGATGCCGAGCTCGACTACGCCGCGCTCTACGGCGAGCCGGTCTACGACCCGATCTACGATCCAACGCTCCCCGAAGCCGCGCAGATGCCGCGCAGCTACGATCCGTGGGAGCCCCTCAACCGCAAGGTGTTCGCGTTCAACAGCGCGATCGACCGCGGGTTCGCCAAGCCGCTGGCCAAGGTCTACGCCAAGGTCGTGCCGCGTCCGGTGCGTCTGGGCGTGACCAACTTCTTCAGCAATCTCGGCCAGCCGGTCAGCGCGCTCAATGCGCTGCTGCAGGGCCGCCCGAAGGCGGCCGGCCAGTCGCTGGGCCGCTTCCTGGTCAACAGCACGCTGGGCATCGGCGGCATCTTCGATCCGGCGACGGATGCGGAGATTCCGAACCAGAGTGCCGACTTCGGCCAGACGATGGGCGTATGGGGTTGGCGCGATTCGCGGTACCTCGAACTGCCGCTGTTCGGCCCGCGCACGCTGCGCGACGGCTTCGGCCTGGTCGGCGATGCGCCGCTGTCGCCGCTGCGCCAGGTCGGCGACGATCCGTGGCGCTACGGCTTGCAGGGCCTGCAACTCGTCGATCTGCGCACGCGTCTGTTCGCCGTCGACAGCATGCGCGAAGGCGCGACCGACGAGTACGCACTGATCCGTGACGCTTGGATGCAGCGCCGCGCCTACCAGATCGAATCGGTGCTCCGCGCCAACCGCGACGACGAGGAAGCCGGCCTGCCGGATTACCTCTACGAAGACGACGCGATGCCGACGGTCCCGGTCGACGTGATGCCGATGGTGCCGCTGTCGCCGTCGAATTGATGGATCGGGTGTGTTGAAGTTCTGAGAAAAAGCCCCGCGAAAGCGGGGCTTCTTGTTGTAGCCCTCCCTCGTCTACGAGGGAGGGTTGGGTGGGGGCGAAGCACCCCTTGTCGGCAAATCTGGCGACGCGCGGGTGCATCCCGCGTCTGGGCATTTCGTTGGAACCGAGCGCGCGCGGCGTGGCGCTTCGAGAGCGTCGCTGCGAAGAGCACGCCTGCGAAAAGCGCCCCTCACCCCAACCCCTCTCCCGGAGGGAGAGGGGCTCGTTTCATGCACGGCCGCACGCTGTTGAGCCCCTCTCCCTCCGGGAGAGGGGTTGGGGTGAGGGCGCTTCCCGCGAGAAATTCAAAGCATCAACCCGAGCCCCGTCACCGCACAACCCACACCCGCGACAATCACTCTCCCGCCAACGCCGCCTCCACCGCCGCACGTACGCGCGGATCGTCCGCTTTCACGTCGGGTGCGAACCGGCCCACCACATGGCCGTGGCGGTCGATCAGGAACTTCTCGAAATTCCACAGCACGCCCGGCGCAGGATTCGGCGTGCCATAGGCGCGCAGCTTCTCGCGCATCGGGCCTTCGCCGGTCGCTTCGGGTCGCGCGGTCGTCAGCGCGGTGTACAGCGGATGGATCGACTCGCCGGTCACCGCGATCTTCGAGAACAGCGGAAAGCTGACGTCGTAGCTCAGGCTGCAGAACTGCTGGATCTCGGCGTCGCTGCCCGGCTCCTGGCCGGCGAAGTCGTTGGCAGGAAACCCCAGCACTTCCAGACCCGCGTCGCGCTTCTCGCGGTACAGCGCTTCGAGACCTTCGTACTGCGGCGTCAGGCCGCACTTGGACGCGACGTTGACGACCAGCAACACCTTGCCGGCATGCGCGCCGAGGGTGGTCGTGTCGCCGTCGATGGTCTTGAGCGGGATGTCGGTCAGCGGTGCGGTCATGGCGGTGCGCTCGCGAAGAAGAAGAGGCCCGATGTTAGCGGCCCACGCGTCTCCACAAACTGACGGCTCGACGACATCCGCAGGATGGGTCGAGCACAGCGAAACCCATCACGCCGTCCAGCTCGATCAAGCCGCAATCGGCGCCGGTGCGCTTATGGTTCCTGCGACCCTTCGTCGTCCTCGTCGCCCGCCACATCGTCCAGCGCTTCGCCCAGCAACGCCTGCGCATCCGGTCCCGGCAGCGATTCCACGCCGCGCAGGCGGCGCTCGATCGTGCGGGTCTTGCGGCTGGCCTCGCCCAGGCTCTTGCCGACCGTGGTGATCTGCTTCTCAGCCTTTTCCAGGATGCCGGCGAACTTGCCGAACTCGCTCTTCACCGCGCCCAGCACCTGCCAGACCTCGCTGGAGCGCTTCTCGATCGCCAGCGTGCGGAAGCCCATCTGCAGACTGTTGAGCAGGGCGGTGAACGTGGTCGGGCCGGCCAGCACCACGCGATGCTCGCGCTGCAGCAGATCGACCAGGCCGGCGCGGCGGATGACCTCGGCGTACAGGCCTTCGGTCGGCAGGAACATCACCGCGAAGTCGGTCGTGTGCGGCGGGCACACGTACTTGTCGCTGATCGATTTCGCCTGCACGCGGATCGCGCGTTCGAGCTGCGCGGCGGAACTCTTGAGCGCGTCGACATCGCCCTTCTCCTGCGCATCGATCAGGCGTTCGTAATCCTCGCGCGGGAATTTGGCATCGACCGGCAGCCACACCACCGTGTCGTCGCCGCGGCCGGGCAGGCGGATCGCGAAATCCACCGCTTCTGCGCTGTCGGGCTTCACCCGCACGCCGCGCGCGTACTGCTCCATCGTCAGCGTCTGCTCGAGGATGTTCTCCAGCTGCACTTCGCCCCAGCCGCCACGATCCTTGACGTTGGTCAGCACGCGCTTGAGGTCGCCCACGCCGGTCGCCAGCTGCTGCATTTCGCCCAGACCGCGCTGCACCTGCTCCAGGCGTTCGGACACGATCTTGAACGAGGCATCGAGGCGCGTATTGAGCGTGGTCTGCAGCTTCTCGTCCACCGTCGCACGCATCTGGTCGAGCTTGCTGGCGTTGTCGGCCTGCAGACGCTGCAGCTGCTGCTCCAGCGTCGTGCGCATCTCGCCGATGCGCTGTTCGTTGCGCTGGGTCAGCTCGTTGAGGCGTGCGCCAAGTGCATCGGCGAAGCGCTGCTGCTGCTCGGCGCCTTCGGTGCGCGTCTTGCGCGCGTCTTCGGTCAGCGCCGCACGCAACACGCCCAAGCGCTCATCGGTGGTGCGGGTGAAGGTATCGAGCCGCGCATCTGTGCGGACGGTGAATTCGTCCAGACGCTGGTCGGTGCGCGCGGCAACGGCTTGCAGTTGCGCCCCGAAGGCATCGATGCGCTGCGCCTGCGACGCTGCCGACGCATCGAGCTGCTGGCGCAGTTCGCCGCGGCCGTCGCGCTGTTCCTCGCGCAGCACGCGCTCCAGGGTGTCGCTGCCCTGCCCGGGTCGGCGCAACACCAGAACGACGAGGAGGCCGGTCGCAATGGCGACGAGCAGCAGGATCAGGGCGAGCAGTACGAGCGTGGCATTCATCCGCTGATTCTAGCGGGCGCCGTCTCAGCGGCTGCGCCTGCATGCGAAACTCGCTTCCCGAATGGCACACGAGGCGACGACGATGCAGCGCAACCGGTCGATCGACGAAGCGAAGCGGCGGTTCACCCGGCCGATGGTGATGCTCGGCCGCTGCCTGCTGCTGATCGGCGCGGGCGTGCTGGTCGCGATCCATCTCTTCGCCACCGATGGTGAGGCGCGCGACCTCGGCCGGATCGTCGGTGGCGCCGTGGTGGTGGTCGGGCTGCTCGTCTACGTCTCCGGTCTGCTGGTGTCGTCGCGCTCGCGCACACGCCGCTGATCCGCGCACGTTCACCGGAGACGCCAATGTCCGATCTGCCTGCATTGCCGGACCTCGCGCCGGGCCGCTACCGCCATTACAAGGGTCGCGACTACGACGTCATCGGCGTGGCGCGCCACAGCGAGACGCTGGAGGCGGTCGTGGTCTACCGGCCGCTGTATGGCGAAGGCGCGCTGTGGGTGCGGCCGCATGCAATGTTCGTCGAAACGATCGATGTCGACGGCATCGAGGCGCCGCGCTTCGCGCGCGTCGACCACGCATGAGTGCAGCAGATCCTGCGTGTCGCAGATGCAGCTGTACCGTCGCCGGGCTATCGTGCCGGCGTCCGGACGCGCCGCGTCCGCCGTGGAAGCGCCATGTCGATTCGACCTTTCGTCTGTCTGGCCGCGCTGGCACTCGCCGGTTGCGAGGGCACACACGATCTTGCGCGGGATGCATGTCTACCGCTGACCGTGCCCGCGCAGGTCGTGCTGCAGCAATCGGCGGGCTTGTACGCGATCCGCGACGAACCCGCGCTGTCGCTGCAGACCCTGCCAGTCGACACCACGAACCACGCCTTCAACCGCGTGCGTCTGGTCCGCACGCTCGCGCCAGGCGCGCAGCTGCGCGTCGACACGCTGGACCAGCCCTGGGGATTCGATTCGGGCCTCGGCCCGATCCGCGCGCATGGCACCACCGATGACGGCGCCGCGTTCGTCTATCACTGGGGCGTCAGCGACCAGATCCAGCGCGCGCCCTGGGAATCCGCGGCGACGCCGGCCCGACGCGCCGTGACCTGCGCACGATGAACAGTCCCGCGTCCATTGCCCTGCGCCAGGTCGCCGTGACCGTGTCCGACGTCGACACCGCGCTCGGCTTCTACCGCGACGTACTGGCCCTCGAATTTCTGTTCCGCGCCGGGCCCGGGCTCGCGTTCCTCGATGCCGGCGGCGTGCGGCTGATGCTCAGCACGCCGCAGGGTGCGGGCGAGCCAGGTCACAACTCGGTGCTGTATTTCCACGTACAAGACATCGTGCGTGTCTTCGAAAGCTGCGTTGCGAAGGGCGCCGTCGCGGAGCGCGCACCTGCGCTCGCCGCGCGGATTCCCGACCACGATTTGTGGATCGGGTTCCTGCGTGACCCGGACGGCAACCTCGTCGGGCTGATGGAAGAAGTGCGCGAGGCGCAGCCGGCCACCGGCTGACCGCGCCCCGGCGTCGTGCGATGCTCCGCCGCAGGCCCGGGGAGGTTCTGACGATGCGACATCACCTGCTGCGCAACGCCGCACTCGCGGTCGCCATCGCCCTGTTCGCCAGCTGTGCGGGCACGCCCACCCAATCGCCACCGCCGGTCACGAGCACGGCACCGGTGGTCGATACCGGTACGTTGGTCGGCGCGCCCTACCGCTTCGAGATTCCGGCCGACTGGAACGGCGAACTCGTCGTGCTGTTGCACGGCTACGAGACGCGCGGTGCGCCGCGTGACACGCCGTGGCCGGCCGATCCGGCGACGGCGATCTTTCTCGCCCGCGGCTATGCGGTCGCCGAAAGCGCCTATGCATCACAAGGCTGGGCGGTCGCCGATGCGATTGCCGACAGCGAACGCCTGCGCGCCCATGTCGCCGCGCGGCACGCGCCGGAACGCAGCTGGCTGGTCGGCATGTCGATGGGTGGGCTGGTCGCACTCGCCAGCCTGGAACAGCACGGCGCGGCCTACGACGGCGCGCTGTCGCTGTGTGGCGTCAATGTGCCGGCGACGCAGGTGTTCGCCGAGACGCTGCGCTCGCTGGTGGCGTTCGATGTCCTGTTTCCCGATGCCGGCCTGCCGGGCGGTCGCCTGTCAGATCCCGCGGCGCCACCCCTCGATGATCCGCGCGCCGATCAGGTCGCACTGATGCAGGCGATCGGCACTGCGCTCGCAGCCAACCCGGACGCAGCGGCAACACTGGCGCGCGCGCTGGAAGTCGCGCCCGATGCGCTTGCCGGCACGCTCAGCCTGCACGTGCTGGTGCAGCGCGAAATGATCGCGCGCGCGGGCGGTCTGCCGGTCGGCAATCGCGACACCGTCTACAGCGGCTTCGGCGACGATGCCGCGTTCAACGCCGCGGTGCATCGCTACGCGGCGGATCCGCAAGCGATGACCTATCTCGGCGATGCCACCGAACTGCGCGGCGACATCGGCAAGCCGCTGGTGCTGCGCTACAACCAGAACGATCCGACGATTCCGCCACGTTGGCAGAGCATCTATCCCGCGCTCGCCGCCACCGCCGGACACGCCGACAAGGTAACTGTGCTGCCCCCGGCAGGCGAAGGCCATTGCGGCTTCTCGCCGGAGCAGGTCAGCGAAGCCTTCGATGTGCTGACCGCGCGTCCGCCACGCTGAGCGATCCCTAACACGGAAGCGATCGAACACGTCTGCGATCATGGCGCGTCCCCGCCCATACGTATCCACGATGTCCCGATCCCTGCTCGTTGCGCTGTGCCTGCTCGCCCTGGCGCCGCTGTCGTCGTCCGCCGCGACGACGATCACCTCGCCCGACGCGATTGCCGACGATGCGCGTCCGAAGGTGTTTCTCGCGGGCAGTATCGAAATGGGCCGTGCCGGTGACTGGCAGCAGGACGTGCAGGACGCGCTGGCCGATCTCGACGTGGTGCTGCTCAACCCGAGCCGCGCCGACTGGAATCCCGAGTGGCGGCCCGAGGCCGACGAACCCGAGTTCCGCCGTCAGGTGGAATGGGAACTCGACGCGCTGGAGCGCGCCGATCTCGTGCTGATGTATTTCGCACCCGGCACGCAGAGCCCGATCACGCTGCTGGAGTTCGGCCTGTACGCCCGCTCGGGCAAGCTGCTGCTCTCCACGCCGGCCGGCTACTTCCGCAAGGGCAATCTCGACATCACCGCCGAGCGCTACGAGGTGCCGCGCTACGAAAGCCTGCCGGCTCTGATCGACGCGGTGCGTGCGCGCGTCGCTACACGTCCGGCGCCGTAGCGCCGGGCGCGTTCAACGGTCTCAAGCCGCGTTCGGCACCGGCGCGTTCGCGGTGATGATCTTCGCGGCGCGCAGATCCGACCACACCGCCGTCGGAATCGCGACCGACATCGATTCGATGTTCGCGGCCACCTGTTCGGCATTGCGCGAGCCCGGCACGATCGCCGAGACCACTTCCGGTGCATTGGCGAACTGCAGCGCAACGGTGCGCAGATCGACGCCATGCGAGCGCACGATTTCTTCGGCCTTCGCACGCTTCTGCTGCGCATCCGGCGGCACCGGCTGCGAGCCATAGAGATAACGGTCGCGACCAGCGAGGAAGCCGGCCAGCAGCGGCGAACCGACGATCACGGAAATGCCGCGCGTGGCGAGGTTCGGGAAGGTGTGTTCGAGCGCATGCGTATGGTCGAGCAGCGAGTACTGGCAGGCGAGCAGGAAGATATCCGGGTCGGCGACCTCGATCGCACGCATCGCCGGGTCCGGCGTATTGACGCCCATGCCCCAGGCCTTGATCAGGCCCTCTTCGCGCATCTTGGTCAGTTCCGGGAACGCGCCGGTGCGCGCCTGCTCGAAGTACTCGAGCCAGCGCTCGCCCATGTCGCCGTTGTCGGGCGACAGATCGTGCACGAGCACGATGTCGAGCGAATCGATGCCCAGACGCTGCAGGCTGTCCTCGACCGAACGGCGCGTGCCTTCGGCGCTGTAGTCGTAGCGATACGCGAACGGCGGCGGATCCTTCCAGCTGACCTTCGGGGTTTCCTTCGTGGCGGTCAGCAGGCGACCGACCTTGCTGGAAATGACGTATTCCTCGCGCGGCTTCTGGCCCAGCACATGACCAAAGCGACGCTCGGAGCGGCCGAGGCCGTACCAAGGCGAGGTATCGAACAGGCGCATGCCGCCGTCCCACGCGGCTTCCAGCGTGGCCTGCGCGTCCTCTTCGGTGACCACCGCCCAGTTGTTGCCGAGCGGCGCGCCACCGAGACCGACGCGTGCGGTAGGGCGGTACTTGCGGCCGCCCGCGGGATTGGTCGGCAACGCGCTGGTGCCACGACGGCCCTGCGTCGGCAGGACATCACCGGGCGTGGTCTGCGCGCTGGCAATCAGCGGTGCTGCGGCGAGGGTGGCGGCGCCGAGCGCGGCGGCGGACAGAAAAGTGCGACGTGAATGCATGGGGATCTCCGGCGGCAGGGATTGCGACCATCGCCTCCCGGCCGTCTGGCCGCCCTGCGTCGATGCCCGCGACTGCATACCGTGCCAGCCGCGCCGACGAGACGCCGTGAACCGGCATCGAAACGCGCAGCGCGGTGCCGATCGCGCGTGTGGCCTGCGTATCATTCGCGATCGATCCGCGGCGGTGACGACATGGGCTGGATGGGCATTTCCGATCTGCCGACCTTCGTGGTCGCGGTGCTCGTGTTCCTCGCGATTCCGGGGCCCGGCACGTTCGCGCTGCTGACCGCGACCGCGCGCGGCGGCGTGCGCGGCGGCTATGCGGCGTTCTTCGGCCTGGCGCTCGGCGACCAGATCCTGTTGTGGCTGGCCGCCGGCGGCGTGGCCGCATTGCTCGCCGCCAATCCGATGCTGTTCCGCGGCGTTCAGTGGCTGGGCGCGGCGTATCTGGTGTGGATCGGTGTGCAGCTGTTGCGCAGTCGCGGCGACGGCGCGGGCATGGTTTCGATGGGCAGCGGCCACTGGTTCCGGCAGGGCCTGCTGATCACGCTGCTCAATCCGAAGGCCGTGCTGTTCTACATGGCGTTCTTTCCGTTGTTCATCGATCCGGCCCAGCACCGCGGCGTCGCGACGTTCGCGACGATGTCGGCGCTGATCTGCGTGCTCGGGCTGCTGTACTGCTCGCTGCTGATCCTCGCCGGACACGCGCTGCGCGCACGCGTTGCCCGCGATCCGCGCATCACCACGTGGCTGCGGCGCATCGCCGGCGCGTGCCTCGTCGGCTTCGGCGTGCGCCTCGCGTTCAACTGAAATGCGTCGGCGCGTGTCGCGACGCGCTCAACGCAAGGTGCGATCGAGCCAGTCGACGACGCGTTGCTGCAGATCGATCTCGTGCGCCTGTTCGTGGAACCAGTGCGGCCCGCGCGGATAGGTCACCAGTTCGACCGGCGTGCCGTTGAAGCGCAACGCGCGATGGAACATCTGCGCCTGCGACAGCGGCACGCGTGCATCGGCTTCGCCGTGCAGCAGCAGCACCGGCACGCGCACATCCGCGGCGTGATGCACCGGCGACTGTGCGTCGTAGGTTCTGCGTTCGCGCAGCGGGTCGCCGAAGTAGCCGGGCAGGTAATCCGGCACGTCGTTGGTCAGCGCCGCGCTGGCGAGATCGAGTACCCCGGCGCCGACGATCGCGGTACGGAACCGGTCGCTGCGCGCGACCGCCCACGCCGACAGATAACCGCCGTAACTCCAGCCGCCGATCGCGATGCGCTTCGGATCGACGACACCTTCGGCCTCCAGCACATCGACGCCGTCGAGCACGTCCTGCAGCGGACCGTCGCCCCAGTCGCCGCGGGCGAGTTCGGCGAACGCACCGCCGTGGCCTTCGGAGCCGCGCGGATTCGGCAGCAGCACGGCGTACCCGCGCGTGGCGAGCAGCTGCGCCCATTCGTGCCACGAGCCCTGCCAGCCCGACCACCACGCCCACGCCGGTCCGCCGTGGATCTGCACCAGCGTCGGCAGCGGCGTCGCGCCGTCCCAGTCCGGCGGCGTGACCAGCAGGCCGCTGATCGCGCGGCCATCGCGCGACGACGCCCATTCGAGTTCGCGCACGCGGCCCAGCGCCCAGTCCGCGACCTGTGGCTGGTGATCGCTGCGTTGTGCGAGTCGCGTGCCGTCCCAGGTCCAGACGTTGCCCGGGCTGTCGTCGCGCAGGCCGAGATAGGCGATGCGGCCATCGGCGGATGCGGTGAAGCTGCGATACGGAATCTGCGGCTGCGCGAGTTCGGTGGCTGCGCCGCTCGACGCATCAAGCCGCAGCAGAGCGCCGCGGATGCCGCGCTGGCCCTGGCCGAGCAGCGTGGTGTCGGTCTGCCAGCGTGCGAGCCACAGCGTGCCGGGCCAGGACTCACCGAGTGCGACCTGCGTGCCGTGCGCGACGTCGTGGACGATCGGCGTCGCGACCATGCCGTGCGCACCGAGCCGGCCGTACAGCAGGCGTGTGCCGTCCGGTGACCACAGCAGCGGATGCGCGGACGCGTGGGGTTCCAGCACATCGCCGATGCGTCCGCTGTCGACATCCAGCAGCACGACCGCCGAGTCGTACCAGAAGTCGTTGAGCGTGGTGCCGGTCGAACGGCGCAGTGCCAGCGTGCGGCCATCGGGCGACCAGGCAAGATCGTGGATCTGCATCCCGGTCGGCGTCAGCACACGCGCCGCGCCGGTCGCGAGGTCCTGCACCCAGACGCGCGAGAAACGCGTGGGCTGTTCGACGACGACCGCATCGTTTTTGGCCGCGATGCGAGCGGCGTCTGCGTGGGACGGCGCATCGGTCGCGAGCCAGGCGATGCGGCGGCCATTGGCGGACAGATCGAAGGTGGCGACATCGGTCGCGGCGCGGGTCAGCAGCGTCGCCTGTGTGCCGTCGCCAGCGACACGCCAGACCTGGCTCGCGCCGAGCGACGTCCCGCCCGATACCGGCCGGTCCGACAGAAACAGCAGCTGCCTGCCGTCGCGCGACCAGCGCGGCTGCCGGTCGCTGGCCTCGGCAGGCGTGGGGATTACGCGCGGCGCAGCATCGCCGTCGAACGCCACGCGCCACAGCTGTGTGCGCGGCGGTTTGCCGTCCGCCCGCGGCGTACCGACGGTGTAGGCGATCTGGCGGCCATCGGGACTGATCTGCGGATCGTCGACCGCGGCCAGCGCGGCGATGTCCTGCGGCGTCGGCACGTGCGCGCGGGTTGCGGGCGTCTGCGCGGAGGCGAGCGGCGCCAGCGATAGCAGGGCGCACGTCAACAGCAGGGGTCGGATCATGCGGAAGCGTCCTGCGTCACGGCGAGATGGATGCGCAGCCAGCCTGCACCACGCGCGAGTGCATCGCGCGCGATCTCCGAAATCGACATCGCCTCGATGAAACTGTGCGGCGTGCGCGGATACGCAAGCGCATCGACTTCGACGCCGGCCGCGCGCAGCCGCGTCGCCATGGCCGCGTTCTGTTCGGCAAGCACATCGCGTTCGCCCCACAGCAGCAGCGTCGGCGGCAGATCGTGCAGCGCGGCGTGTGCGGGCACGGCGTAGCCATCGCGGCAGGCAGCGGCATCGGGTCCGAGATACGCGTTCCAGTAGGCCGCCATCTCGTCGGCGCTGAGCATGTCGTCGGCGGTGCCGAGGGTGCGCACCGAATCGGCGTCCAGCGCGGTATCGAAAGCGCCGTAGAGCAGCAGCAGCGCGTCGATGCCGCCATGCGCGCCGACATCGCGCAGGCGCAGCGCGGTCGCGAGCGCGAGGTTCGCGCCGGCCGAATCGCCACCCAGCGCCAGGCGTGTCGCGTCGATGCCGAAGATCTCGGGCTGCTCGCGCAGTGCGCGGATCGCGGCGATGCACTGCTCCAGCGCGACCGGATACGGATCTTCCGGGGCCAGCGCGTAGTCCACGCCGATGACGACGACGCCAGCGCGTTCGGCGAGTTCGCGCATCAGCCGGTCGTGCGTATCGAGACTGAAGAGACACCAGCCGCCACCGTGCAGATACACCAGCGCCGGCGCCTGCGCGGCAATGCCCTGCGGTCGATGCACGCGCACGTCGAAACCGTCGGCGCCGTGTGCGATCCGGTGCGTCGTGGCCGTCGCCATCACCGGTCCGCCGGCGCGCCACGGCGTGCGCACGGTGTCCGCGATTTCGCGCTGGTGCGGCCAGTCGAGATTGCGGCCACCGGCGAGTCGCGCGCTTTCACTGCAGACCGTGTGCACGAACTCGCGCAGCGCCGGATCCAATGCGTCGAGACTCGCGCTCATGCAGGGCGGTCCGCGTCGAAATCGCGCATCCAGGCGACGAGGTCGTGTTCGCCGCCGCTGACCAGACCCGCGACCAGCTGCGCGAAATCGTGCGGTGCTTCGTCCTGGCCGAGCTTGAACGTGGCGCGGGTTTCGATGATCCGTCCCCGCAATGCGGTGACACCCTGCGCGAGGCGTGCATAGCGTTCGCCCATTTCCGGCAACGCCCATGCGTTGGGACGCCCCGCTTCCATGGACGTGACCAGTGCATCGAGTTCGTCGGCGATGTCGGCCTCGGATTCGCTGCATTCGACATGCAAGGTGAACGCGGCGGCCGCGTAGTTCCAGCTCGGCGCCTGGGTGCGATCGTCGAGCCAGCTCGGCGACATGTAGGCATGCGGCCCGATCACCAGCGCATAGGCAACCGGATCGCGACGCAACCGCGCGACATGCGGATTGCGACGCGCGACGTGTCCGCGCAACGCCACCAGTCGCCCATCGGCATCGACTTCGGTGCGCAGCGGCAGCGGCGTGAACGCGGCATCGTCGCCGCCGGCGGAGACCAGCCATGCGAACGGCTGCGCGTCGAGCAGGCGCAACACATCGCCATCGTGGCGCGGGGCATATCGGGAATCGCGGGCGTGGCCCATCAGCGTGTGTCCTGTGTGGCGGCCACCGAGACCGGCGGCCAACGGTCGCACCAGGGCGCGGCCGTTTCCAGTTCGAAGGCGAGTGCGAGCAGCGTGGCTTCGTGTCCGCGATCAGCGGCGAACTGCAGGCCGATCGGCAGGCTGTCGCGGCTGTGCGCGAGCGGCAGCGAGATCGCCGGTGTGCCGGCCAGATTCTGCAGCGGTGTGTACGAAATCCATTCGAACATCGCCGGCATCAGCGCGTCGACGTCGCGATCAGGCGCGAGTGTGCCGAGTGTCGGCGGCGGTGTGCGCAGCGTCGGACACAGCAGCACGTCATGGCGCGCGTGGAAGTTGGCGAACGCCGCAGGCAGGGCCGCGACGGTCGCCCAGGCCTGTTCGAGTTCGGGCACGCCGCAATGCGTTTCGTGCCAGTGCGCGAGGCCGCGCGTCCACGGTTCGAGCGCGCGTTCGGCGAATGCCGCGCCGCCCTGCGCGACCGCGAGTTCGACCGCGTCCGCGCCGAGCCGCGACCACAGCGTGTACAGCGCCGCCCACACCGCCTCGCCCGGCAATGGCCAGGCCACAGGTTCGACGTGGTGGCCGAGCGATTCGCACAGACGCGCGGCGGCATCGAGCGCGGCGGCGACTTCGGGATCGGGCGCAAGCCCCGGCAGCGCATCCACGACCAGGCCGATGCGCAGACGGCGCGCATCCGGACCGGTCACCGCCGCGGGCGTATCGGGATGCGCGGCGGCGAACGCCCACGCGGTATCGCGCACGCTGCGCGACATCAGGCTGTCGGCCACGATCAGATCCTCGATCGCGTGGCGCCCGCGCACCGGCACGCAGGCGCCACGTCCGGGCTTGAGGCCGACCACGCCGCAGGCCGACGCGGGAATCCGGATCGAACCCGCCCCGTCACTGCCATGCGCCAGCGGCACGATGCCCGCCGCGAGCGCCGCGCCGGCGCCGCCGCTGGAACCGCCGGGCGAATGTGTCAGCGACCACGGGTTCGCGGTGACCGGGCCGAGCAGCGGTTCGGTGGACCCCATCAGGCCGAACTCGGGCATCGCGCTCTTGCCGATCGCAACGAGACCGGCAGCCTCGAAGCGCCGGACGAAGTGTGAGGCTTCGTCCGCGGTCGCCAGCGTGCCGGTGCGGCTGCGCGAACCGCCACGCGTCGGCATGCCGGGCACGCGCAGCGAATCCTTCGGGAGCCACGGCACGCCGGCCAGCGGCGTGGCGGTGTCGAAACCGGCGGTGTCGAGTGCGCGGGCGTGCTGCCGCGCTGCATCGAACGCGGTATGGCTCAACGCACCCAGCACGGGATCGAAATGGCGGGCGCGGAGAATCGCCGCGTCGGTGAGGTCCAGCGCGCTCAGCTCGCCGCGTGCGCGCAGCCCGGCTTGGGCGTGGGCGTCCAGCCGGCCGAGCGCGAGCGCATCGGCGTGGCCGGCTGGGGAATCGAACACGGTCATGGAAAGAGAGATCTCCGGCCGCAATGGCGGTCGTGGTCGGGCAGCCGGCGCAGGCCGGCGTGTGGATCGCGCATCGTCAGTAGTGCCAGTGCACGGTCACGCCGACGGTGCGCGGCCGCACGATGCCCTGGCCGATGCCGTTGACCTCGGACACGCTGCGGGTGATGCCGCGGGTGTCGCCGAGGTTGCTGCCGAACAGGGTCAGATCGGTGTTACCGAACGACATGCGGTAGCGCAGGTCGACAGTGTTGTAGTTGCCCTGTTCGTTGCGCACGGCGCCGGGCACGGCGGAGTTGAGATCGCTGATGCCGCTGCCGATGTACTGGTGGGCCAGCGTCAGCGTCGGCGCGAAGCGCGTGTCGAAGCGATAGCTCAGCACGTTGCTGACGGTCCAGTCGGCCGAGCCCGGCAACTGCGAACCGGCGGGCGCGGTGCCGGCGAACAGGATGTCGAGATCCTCGTCGAGGCGTGCCTGCTGCCAGGTCGCGGCCAGCGTCCAGTCGAAGCTGTCGACCGGGCGCCACGTGGTCGCGAGTTCGATGCCGCGGCCGTAGGCCTTGCCGCCGTTGCTGGCGTAGTTGAAGAAGTCCGGCGTCTGCAGGCGCAGCTGGATGTCGCTCCAGTCGACGTAGAACAGCGTCGCATCGACCAGCCAGCGGCCGTCGGCCCAACTGGTGCGCGTGCCGAGTTCGTAGTTGATCAGGCTGTCGCTGATGGAGCCGGCGGGAATCGGGAACGCACTGAGACCGGGCGTGTTGGGTTCGCCGAAACGGAAGCCTTCCGACACCAGTGCGTAGAGCATCAGATCCGCCGACGGCGTCCAGGTCAGCGAGACCTTGGGATTGAAGCCGTCCTCGTCGGTGCGCGAGCGGGTGACGATGGGATCGCCGGGATACGTCGAGAAGCCGACCTGCGTGGTCTGCGCTGCGACGCTGGTGCGGAAGAAACGGCCGCCGAAGGTGGCCTTCCATTGATCGTTGAAGTGAAAGGTGCCTTCGCCGAACACCGCGAGTTCGGAACCGTCGAGATGGCTGTAGAACGCATTGAACGTCGAACCGTCGGGTGCGATGACCGCGCCGCTGCCCGGGCCGAACAGGGACGAACGGTCGAACGCACCTGCAGCGCCGGCGGCGCCGATGGTTTCGTAAAGATCCTTGTCGGTCTGGAACACCATGCCGCCGACCAGCCATTCCAGTCGCTGGTCGCCCGGCGAGGCCAGACGCAATTCGAGGCTGCGGCCGGTGCTCTCGCCGCCCGAGGCGATGAACAACGGCGTGTCGAGATCGAGGTCGAGATCGGCGTTGTAGGCGCCGCGGATCGGCGTGAAATCGAACTGCCAGTCCTGCTGCTTGTGCTGCTGCGAGAGCAGCGCGGTCAGCGTGGCGAAGCCGAGATCCTGATCGAGCCGCAGGCTGTGCACGGCGACCTTCGTATCGGTGAATTCGGGAATCGCGGTGTCGCGCTCGAACTCGCCGAGCCCGGCGATGCGATAGCTGTTGTCGTCGGCATCGGTGTTCTGCCACAGGCTCAGCCAGCTCAGCGTGGTCGCCTCCGACGGCGTCAGCGTCACCGACAGGCGACCACCTGCGGTCTGGCTGTCATTGCTGCCTTCGCGGCCGAGGCCGATGTTGTCGAGATAACCGGGATCGTCGCGGTACTGCGCGACCGCGCGCACGGCGAGGATGTCCTCGGCGATCGGCAGATTGACCATCGCCTTGCCGCCGAAGCCGATGTCGGCGTTGCGCGTCTGGCTGGCGGTGGCTTCGACAGCCGCGTCGAAGCCGGTTGGGTCGGCGACGTTGGCCACGTAGTTGATCGCGCCGCCCATCGAGGCCGAACCGAACAGCGTGCCCTGCGGCCCGCGCAGCACTTCGACACGGTTGATGTCGAAGGCGTCGATGTCGGGGATGACGATGCTGAAGCCCGGTTCGGTCAGCGGCACTTCGTTGAGGAAGTAGCCGGTCGTCGTCTGGCCCTGCACGTTGCCCGAGCTGGTCGCGATGCCGCGCATGACCACATGCGAGACGCCCGGCTGGTAGCTGTTGAACACCACGCCCGGCGTGCGCTGGATGTAATCGGCCAGCGACTGCGCGCCGAGATCCTCCAGCTGCTGGCCGGTGACGGCCGACACCGAGCCGGCGATTTCGCGCACCGATTCGTTGCGCTTGCCCGCGGTGACGACGATCGCGTCGAGATCGATGGTCGACGTCGGCGCGGCGGGTGCGCCGGGCGCCGCGGTCTGCGCCAGCGCGGGCGCGGCGATCAGCGGCGTACACAGGCAGACGAGACGGATGGCGTGGGCCAGGCGTGCGGTGGTAAGCGGCTTCATGGCGATTCCCGTTGGGCGGTGGCTGGACTGGGATGAGGCGGTGCGATGCCGGATGAGTCCGACGCGCGGCGGCAACGTTTCGAGTAATAGAAGACGCGCGCGACCGCGTCCAGCAGATTCCACAGGGTCTCGAAGATGCACAAGCCCATGATCTAGAAGGGAATCACGCCGATGTGCACCGCATATTTCACGGAAGCCGCACGGAAATAACGCAGAATCTGCGACGAAGTCCCTGAAATTCGATACGTTGTGGGGCCATGCCTAGCCCGGCATGGACATCTCAATCTCCGAGAAGCGCCGAATGTCCGTCCGTCCGCCTGATCGCACCGACCTGAAGCTGCTCGATGTCCTGCAGCAGGATGCACGGATCACCAATCAGGCCCTCGCCCAGCGCGTCGCGCTGTCGCCGAGCGCATGCCTGGCCCGCGTTCGTGCGCTGGAGGCGCGCGGCCTGATCCACAGCTACCGCGCGAACGTCGCCGTCGATCGGATCCGCTCGGCGACCATCGTCATGGCCCAGATCAGTTTCCGGAAGCATGCGCTCGACGCATTCACCGCATTCGACCGCTGCATCCTGGCATTGCCCGAAGTCGTGGAGGCGAGCCGCGTCTCGGGCGCCTACGACTACATGCTGCGGGTCATCGTGCGCGACGTGCACCATTGGAAGGACATCGCCCGCGAGCTGCTCAGTGGCGACTACGGCGTCGAGAAGATCGTCTCGCACTTCCTGATGGACGAGGTCAAACCCTTCGCCGGCTACCCGCTGACCGACGACGAGCCGGCGCGCGGCGCCCGCTGATCAGTCCAGCCGGATCGGCAACTCGCGCGTGGCAGTGTTGCCGCTTGCGTCGCGCACGAGCGCGCGCAGGACGTAGTCGCCCAGCGGCAGGTCGACCGGATCCCACAGGGTCGGCTCGAGGCGACCGTCGCGGACCAGATTGTTGACCGCATAGCGGAACCGCGTACGTGAGGCGCCGTGCACGGTGATGCCGCTGTCGCCGGCATAGGCGACGCGCACCGCCTCTCGGTGCGGCGGCATGCGGTCGAAGACGATGGTCATGCGTGTTGTCTCGAAGCCGCGCATCGGGCGCCCGTCTGCGGCGAGCAACTGCCAGCCGAGCGCGTGCAGGCCGAGGCGCCGGCGCGGCAGATTGCCGTCCACCTGGTCCCAGGCCTCGACGACGATCTGCAGGCCGCCGCCATCGCGCGACAGATGCACGCGGCCGTCCTCACGTGGGGGTATCGGCGCGTCGAAGGTGTCGAGCAGCGCGAGATCGTCGATGCGCGGCGCGATGGTGTCGAGGAAATTTCGGAAGCCCAGTGTCACCGCGTTGCGCTGATAGCCGGACGGCCCGAGGATCAGATGCACGTGCGCTTGCGCGTTGACGGTGCCGATCGCATCGCCCGCGCGGACATGTGTGCCGCGCGGAATGCGCACACGCATCGGCCGGCCTTCGTCGTCTGTGATCAGCTGGAATCGCGGATCGAGCGCTTCGCCGCGCGGCGTGCGGCCGACGCGCATGTGCATGTAGCCCAGGTCGTCGATCGTCAGATGCTCGGCCTGGTCGCCGAACCCGCTCGCGGCATACGGGCTCGCGACTTTCGCATCGGCGATCGCCAGGACCGGACTGCCGACATTGCCGCGCACGTCGAAGCCGGCGTGCAGATGGCTGCGTGATTCGCCGCGGAAATTGCCGCGCACTTCCCCGAGCGTGCCGACGACTTCGTGCCAGCCGTCCTGCGGTGCGAGCGGCCAGCGGCCGCGCGTGTCCGGCAACGCCGCGTCGGGCGCAGGACCGACCGCGGCGTTGGCGAGATTCTGCTTTGCACCGGCGCGGCGCACCTGGGTGATGCGATGCACGCGATATGCCGCGGCATCGGCGACCCACAACCGGTCGAAGCGATCGAACGCGAGCCCGGTCGGCCGCGCGAGACGCTGCGCCATGTCGCGACCGGTCAGCACGCGCGCACGACCATCGGGTTCGATCTGCAGCACGCGGCCTTGCGCGAGTTCGCCGACATACACCCGCTGCTGCGCATCGATCGCGATGGACACCGGCGAAACGGGCGCGGCGTCGGGTTCGTCGCCATGCAGTGCCAGCGTCGTCGTGGTGCCGTCAGGCGCGATGCGACGGATCGCGTGGTTGCCGGTATCGGCGATCCACAACGCGCCGTCGTCGCCGAGCGCGAGTCCCCCCGGCGTATCGAAGCGCGCCTGCGCGCCGATGCCGTCGGCGAAGCCCGGCCGTCCATCGCCGGCCAGCGTGCGCACGGCGCCGGCTTCGATCACGCGGATGCGGTCGTTGAACCCGTCGGCGACGAAGACGCGCCCCGCCGCATCGACCGCCACGCCAGTCGGCGCATGGAAGCGCGCCTGCGCCACCGGCCCATCGACGAAACCCGCTTCGCCGGTACCGGCAAGCGTCGTCACCGTGCCGTCGGGCGCGATGCGACGGATCGCGTGGTTGCCGGTGTCGGCGACGTACAGCGCACCGCCCGCATCGAGCGCGAGACCGGACGGCGTGTGGAAACGCGCATCCGCGCCGCGCCCATCCTTGAGCCCTTCTAGACTGCCGGCGAAGGTGTCGACGCGGCCGCCGGGTTGCACGCGTCGGATACGGTTCGACGCGCCGCCATCGGCGACGAATGCGGTGCCGTCCGCCGCGACGGCGATGCCGAAGGGATCGTCGAACCGCGCCTCCGATCGCGCGCCATCGCGCACGCCGCGATGGCCGTCGCCGGCCACGGATTCGATCCGCGCCGGAAGACCCGCAGGCGGCGGGCCGAGCGCAAGACGCTCAGGCGTGCGCCAGTTCCAGACAAAACTTGCCGCGAGGGCGACCGCCGTCAGCGCGGCGACGCCCCAGACCGCACCGCGCAAGCCAGGCCGCAGCGTCCGCGCCATGCAGCGGGATCAGTCCACGACGCGGCAGAACACCGCCTTGAGGTAACGCGATTCCTGCACGTGCGCCATGAACGGATGATCGGCGCCGGCGCCCGAGACCTTGAGGATCTGGATCGTGCGATTGGCGTAGAACGCCGCGCGCCGCAGCATGTCGAGGAACTGTTCCTCGCTGACCAGACCGGTGCACGAGAACGTCGCCAACAGGCCGCCCGGCTTGACCACACCGAGCGCGAGCTTGTTCATGTCGAGGTACTTCTTCAGCGCCGGAATCACCTGCTCGCGGTCGCGGGTCATCTTGGCCGGATCGAGCACGACGACATCGTAGGCATCGCCGGCATTCGACGCATCGCGCAACCACGGGAAGATGTCGGCCTGCACGAACTTGATGCGCGCATCGTTGAGCCTGGCGTTGCCCTTGGCGATCTCGATGACGTCTTCGTCGATGTCGATGCCGACGACTTCGCTGGCGCCGCGCACGGCCGCGTATACGCCGAAACCACCGGTGTTGCAGCACAGGTCGAGCACGCGCTTGCCGGCGACCTGGCGGCTCAGCCACTCGCGGTTCTCGCGCTGGTCGGCGAAGAAGCCGGTCTTGTGCGCACCGGCCGGATCGGCGCGGAAGCGCACGCCGTACTCGGTGATCACCGCCGGATCGGCCGGCACGCTGCCGCGGTAGTCGAAGCTTTCCTGCTTCTGCACGTGTTCGTCGGCGAAGCTGTGGAAGCGGCAGCCGGGGAACTGTTCGGTCAGCGCTTCGTAGATCCATTCGCGATGGCGGAACATGCCGGCACTGAAGAATTCGACGACCAGCAGATCGTCGTATCGATCGACGACGAGACCGGACAGGCCATCGCCTTCGCTGTGCACGACACGCCAGGCATTGGAGACGTCATCGAGCTTGAGCACCTCGCGGCGCAGCGACACGGCCTCGGCGATCTTGCGCGAGAACCAGCCCGCATCCACCGGCACGTCGGGATGCGTTTCGAGGATGCGCACGGCGATGCGCGAATGGCCGTTGTAGAAACCACGGCCGATCCACTCGCCTTCGACGCCGATGACATCGACGATGCTGCCCGGCTTGGGGCGCTGCGCCGGCTTTTCGACGAGGCGCTGGAAAATCCACGGGTGGCTGGAACGCCAGGCGTTCTTCAGGTGTACGGTCGGGTAGGGTGTGTTCATCCCTGCGATTTTACCGCGTGCACTTGCCCGTCACGCGCGGTATCCGCAGAATCCGCACCCGAAGGGGAGTAGCTCCCAGTGTGCAGGCCGTCATTTCGAGCAGCAATGCTCCGGTCGCACGGCAGCCCAACCGGGCTGTGAGCAAGACCTTCGCCGCAATGGCGAAGGCATGTCCCCGGATTCCGGTTCCCGGTTCCCGACGATGTCCGCGCCTTGCGGACCTCCTCCACATGCTCGGGAATCTCGATGGAAACGATTGGCAATGTCTGGTTATGGGCCGGCTTCGGCGGCCTGGTGGTGATCGCGCTGCTCGTCGACCTGGTGCTGATGCGCCACGGCGGCGCGCACAAGGTCACGTTCAAGGAAGCGCTGTGGTGGAGCCTGGGCTGGGTGGCCCTGGCGCTGCTCTTCAATGCGGGCCTGTGGTGGTACCTGCACGAGACCGCGGGCGCCGCGCTCGCGAACCGCGTGGGCCTGGAATTCCTGACCGGCTATCTGGTCGAGAAGTCGCTTGCGGTCGACAACATCTTCGTCTTCCTGCTGCTCTTCACCTTCTTCGGCGTGCCCGAGGCGCAACGCCAGCGCGTGCTGATCATCGGCATCCTGCTGGCGCTGGTGCTGCGCGCGGTGCTGATCTTCGTCGGTGCCGCGCTGCTGGCCCAGTTCCACTGGCTGCTGTACGTATTCGGTGCGTTCCTGCTGCTGACCGGCTTCAAGATGTGGTTCGCCGCCGGCAAAGAGCCGGATCTGGAGAACAACGTGGTGCTGCGCTGGATGCGCGGGCATCTGCGGCTCACCGACGGCTACCGCGGCGCTGCGCTGCGCGTGCGCGAAGGTGGGGCCTGGGCCTACACGCCGCTGTTCGTGGTGCTGGTGCTGATCGGCGTGATCGACGTGATCTTCGCAGTCGACAGCATCCCGGCGATCTTCGCGATCACCACAGATCCTTTCATCGTCCTCACGTCCAATGTGTTCGCGGTGCTGGGCCTGCGCGCGATGTTCTTCATGCTCGCCGGCATGGCCGACCGCTTCCATCTGCTGCCTTACGGTCTGGCCGTGGTGCTGGTCTTCATCGGCGCCAAGATGCTGCTGATCGACGTCTACAAGATTCCGGTGCTGTGGTCGCTCGGCGTCGTGGCACTGATTTTGGCGGTGACGGTGGCGCTGAGTCTGGCGCGACCGCCGAAGCCGGTAACCGGTGGCTGAGGTGCGTCCGGGTTAAGCCGGCGCGGGCAGTGCGACTTCGACATCGCGATCGATGACGCGGTTGCGGCCCGCGCGCTTGGCCAGATAGAGCCGGCGATCGGCCATCGCCAGCAGTGCGTCGAGGTCCGGCTCCCGGCCCTCGCGCACATGGGCGATGCCGATCGACAGCGTCACCGCCGTGGCCACGCCATCGACCACCGGCGGATACGCGGCGACCTGCGCGCGCAGACGGTCTGCGCGCTCGGCCGCATCGCCGATGCCGCCACCGGTCAGCAGCATGCAGAACTCGTCGCCGCCGAAGCGGCCGACGACTTCGCCATCGCGCATCGCGGCACGCAGGCGCGCGGCGACGCTCGCCAGCACGCCGTCGCCGGCGGCATGTCCATATGCGTCGTTGACGGCCTTGAAGCCGTCGACATCGATCATCAGCAATGCGGCCAACCCGTCGTCGCGCGTGCGCGCCAAACGCCGCTGCGCGAGTTCGAAGAACGCACGCCGGTTGTGGATGCCGGTCAGCGCGTCCTCGGCCGCCAGCCCTTCGAGCCAGCGCTGCTGGCGTTCGAGCTGCAACAGCAGGAACGCAAACGTCGCGAATACCGGCGCGACCAGGAAATACGCGAGCGCGAGCTGCTGCCCCGGGGTGATGCCGGCGCCGAAGGTGGGGCCGGACTGCGGGTTCCAGCCCTGTTCGGCAAGGCGATACAGACACACCAGTGCCGCGACGCCGAACAGCACCACCAGCGCGCGCTCGGGCCACGGCCGTCGCCCGCTGCGGCGCAGCGGCGCGCGTACCGACAGCAGCACCGTCATCAGCGCAGCGGTCCAGAACATCGCGATGCGCTGTTCCGGCGCCTGCCCGGGTACCAGTAGCGCCAGCAGCAACAGCAGCGCCGGCAGATACACCACGGCCCAAGACCACGACGTGCGCGCGGGTGTCGACGGCAGACTGCGCAGCAGGGCACGCAACATCGCCGCATAGCCGGCGACGAGCAGCGCGCAGGCGACTGCCTGCACGGTGCCGCCCAGCACCGACGTCGGCACCGCGAACAGCGGCCAGGACAGCGTCTGCAGCGCAAGTCCAACCGTCCATTCGCGCAGACCCGCCCGTTCGCGGATGCGCTGCTCGCGCAGCACCAGCCACGTCATCGCCGCCAGCGAGACCGCCAGCAGTACGAACATCGACAGCAAGGTGACGTGCCAGGCATCCACGTCGACATGCGCTCCGTCAGCCGCCACGGGGCGGGGTCGGGCGATACGGTAGCGTGTGGCGAGAACGGGTGTGGCCTGATTGACGGGAAAGGCGACCGCGGTCACGTCGGCTTGCAACCGCGCGATCCGTCGCCATGCTGGAGGCATGCATCTCGACAGTCCCGACGACCTCCCCGATTCCGACGTCCAGCGCGCACGCGACAAGCGCCGCCTGTCCAACGCACTGAAGACCAGCGTGCTGTTCGTGCTGCTGCTGTGCATCGTGTTCGGCGTGCAAGCGGCGATCGACTGGCGCTTCCTCGCGGTGAGGCCCGGCGAATGGAGTGGCCTGCTCGGTCTGCTGACCGCGCCCCTGCTGCACGGGTCGCCGGAACATCTGATCGCCAATGCCAGCGCGCTGCTGCTGCTTGGCTCGCTGGCCCTGGTGGTCTATCCGCGGGCCACGCTGCGCGGCCTGCCCCTGATGTGGCTGGGCTCCGGCCTGGGCGCCTGGCTGATGGGCAATCCCGGCTCGCACCATCTCGGCGCCAGCGGCGTGACCCACGGCCTGATGTTTCTGGTGTTCGTGTTGGGCCTGCTGCGGCGCGACCGGCCCTCGATCGCCGCCGGCATGATCGCCTTCCTGTTCTACGGCGGCATGCTGCTGACCGTGTTGCCGCAGGAGCCGGGCGTGTCCTGGCAGTCGCATATGGGCGGTGCGATCGGCGGGGTGCTGGCCGCGTTCTGGTTCCGCTACGCGGACCCGATCCCGCCGCGTCGGCGCTACAGCTGGGAGATCGAAGAGGAAGACGCCGCCCGCGCCGAACTCGAACGCCGCGACACCTTCGAGCCACCCGCCCCACATGAGGTGCCGGTGCTGTGGGAACGGCCCAGCGAGGAGCCGCGCGGTGTGGTGCTGCGGTTTCCGGATCGGCGCGGCGGGCGTAGCGAAGAGGGCTGAGTTTCGCTGCCGAACTTCGTCAGCGCGAGTCTTCAGCGGCGCGACGTGGGCGGTTGAGCCCTCCCCCGCTATGCGGGGGAGGGTCGGGAGGGGGCGAACGATCAGAGGCGGGAAAGCACTCCCAGGCGGAAGGCTTCAAGTGCAAAGCGTTTCGCTTGGGGCCGTCATCCCGCCACCGGATGCTTTGCCTCCACCCAACCCTTCATCCGTGAAGGGCGCAATGCCCCGCCAACGGGGAAGGGTTTAAGCCAGAGTCAAAGCTGCGCCTGAGCCTGTCGACACCCGCCCCAATGCACTACATTGGTGCAATGGCCGACGAAACGCCCCCGCCGCAACCTTTCGACGCACTGGTCACGCCACTGGTCTGGGCCGATGGCGACGGGCGCATCCGCACCTGCAATGTGGCCTTCGCGCGCTGGCTCGGGGTCGGGCGCAAGCGCTTGATCGACCAGCCATTGGCGGCGCTGGAAGTCGATGGCGAAGTGCTGCGGCTGGCCCTGCGCACGCCCAGCGATCCGGCCGACGGCCCGATGCGCGTACGCCGGTTGGTGCTGGCCTTCCTCGGCGGCGAGCCGCGCTTCGCCGATGCCTGGCTGTCGCGCGAGGCCGATGGCGGGCTGCTGCTCGAAGCGCATCCGGTCGACGAATTCCCCGGCGCCGATCCGACGCTGGCGATGCCGCTTGCGCTGTCGGCTGCGCTGCGGGGTCTCGCTCACGAACTGCGCAATCCACTGGCCGGCCTGAAGGGCGCCGCGCAGCTGCTGGCCCGGCGCGTCAGCGATGGCGAATCGCGCGAACTGGTCGCGCTGGTCGACACCGAAGTCGCGCGTCTGGGCACGCTGGTCGACCAGCTGCTGTCGCCGCGTTCGCCCACGCCGCACCGCCCGCTCAACATCCACAGCGTGCTCGAACAGGTGCTGCGCCTCGCCGAAGCTGACGCCGGCTGGGCGGTGCGCATGTTGCGCGATTACGACCCGAGCCTGCCGGAACTCTCCGGCGATCCCGACCGTCTTACCCAGGCGATCTGGAATCTCGTGCGCAACGCGATCCAGGCCGGCGCCGCCAACATCACCCTGCGCACCCGCGCCGCGCTCGGCGTGCGCATCGGCGACGAAGTGCATGCGATGGTGCTGCGGCTGGAAGTCGTCGATGACGGCCGCGGCGTGCCGGATGACATGGTCGAGCAGATCTTCCTGCCGCTGGTGTCCGGACGTCCCGACGGCAGTGGTCTGGGCCTGGCCATGGCGCAGCAGGTCGCGCGCGAACACCGCGGCGCGCTGGTCTACCGTTCGCGCACCGGACATACCGTCTTCACCTTGCAGATGCCCTTTCCTGTCGAGGACGACGCGCCCGCCACCGCTGTCATCCGTGCGTCGGAGGCGCCCGCCGCATGAGTACGCCCGCCCCGCGGATATGGGTCGTCGACGACGACCGCTCCGTCCGCTTCGTGCTGGCCACCGCGCTCAGCGAAGCCGGCTACGACGTGTCCGGTTTCGACAGTGCGCAGGCCGTGCGCGATGCGCTGGCCAAGCGACCGCCTCCGGACATGCTGTTCACCGATGTGCGCATGCCCGGCGATTCGGGCCTGCAGCTGCTCGATGGCCTGAAGCAGCAACATCCGCAGCTGCCGGTCGTGGTGATGTCGGCCTACACCGACGTCGCCAGCACTGCAGGCGCGTTCCGCGGCGGTGCGCACGAGTTCCTGTCCAAGCCCTTCGATCTCGACGAGGCCGTCGCACTTGCTGCCCGCGTGCTCGGCGATCACGACACCGCGCCCGACGACGCCCCGCAGCCGACCGGCGACAGCGATGCGCTGGTCGGCGACACCGCGCAGATGCGCCAGCTGTTCCGCGCGATCGGCCGTCTCGCGCAGGCGCCGGTATCGGTGCTGGTCACCGGCGAGACCGGCACCGGCAAGGAACTCGTCGCACGCGCGCTGCACCGCGAATCGCCGCGCGCGCGCAAGCCCTTCGTCGCACTCAACACCGCGGCCATTCCGGCCGAGTTGCTGGAAAGCGAACTGTTCGGCCATGAAGCCGGCGCGTTCACCGGCGCGTCGCGGCGCTACATCGGCCGCTTCGAACAGGCCGACGGCGGCACGCTGTTCCTCGACGAGATCGGCGACATGCCGGCTTCGCTGCAGACGCGCCTGCTGCGCGTGCTGGCCGAGGACGAGTTCTTCCGCGTCGGCGGACGCGAGCTGATCCGCGTCGACGTGCGCGTGATCGCCGCGACGCATCAGGACCTCGAGCGTCTGGTCGCCGAAGGCCGCTTCCGTGCCGACCTGCTGCATCGCCTCGATGTCGTGCGCCTGAAGCTGCCGCCGCTGCGCGAGCGGCGCGAAGACGTGGGCCAGCTTGCCGAACGCTTCCTGCAGGCCGCGGCCGAGAAACTCGACGCGCCGCCGAAGCGACTCGGCCGCGCCGCGTTGCAGCGCCTGCGCGAACACGCCTGGCCCGGCAACGTCCGCGAACTGCAGAACCTGTGCTGGCGCCTGGCCGCATTGGCGCCGGCCGATCTGGTCACACCGCAGGATCTCGACGGCCTGCTGAACGCGAGCGCGGCGTTGCCGGACGCCGCCGAACCGGTGGCGGCAGGCGACTGGGACGACGCGCTGCGTGCCTGGGCCGACACGCGCCTGCGCGCCGGCGACGACGACATCCATGCGCAGGCCCGCGAACGCCTCGACCGCGCGCTGCTGGAAACCGCGCTGGTGCACACCGGCGGTCGCCGCGCCGAGGCTGCCACGCGTCTGGGCGTGGGCCGCAACACGCTGACCCGCAAACTCGGCGCGCGCCGGCGTCGCAGTTGAATGCCCTTCATCGACGCGCCGTGTGCGCGGGCTAAGGTGGCCGCCATGAACAGCACGACCCGACTTCCGATGCTCGCGGCTTCCGCCGCGATTCTGCTCGCCGGCTGCGCCAGCGCGCCCCGTCCCACCGCGCAGACGGCGCCGCCCGCCGTCACCACGATCGCCAGCACCGGCACCGCACAAGGCGCGATTGCCAACCTCGCCTCCGCGTCCGGTTCGCTGGTCAGCGGCCGCCTCGTGTTGTCGCCCGATGTCGGCGGGGTACGCGTGCGCGGCGAAGTCGGTGGCCTGGTCCGCAACGGCACCCACAACCTGCGCCTGCATACGCGCGGCGACTGCAGCGCGGTCGACGCGATCAGCGCCGGTCCCGAGTTCGACGCGCAGCAGGGCGTGCCGTCGCGACAGCCGGATTCCGGCGAACGCGGCCGCATCGTCGCTGATGGCAGCGGCGTCGCCACACTCGATCTGCTGCTGCCCGGTGCCGTGCTTGGCGGCGGCGCGGCCAACGACATCGTCGGCCGCGCGCTGTTGATCCTCGGCGCGACGCCGGGCGCGATCAGCGCCCGCGTCGCATGCGGCACCGTCCAGGTCCAATAAGCTTCCGTGGCGCACTCACGCGGCCCAGACCCGGCCGCGGGGATGCTGGCCGCTGCGTTACCGCGCGTTCGCCGCGCCCCACCCGATTCGAGGAGAGCTCCATGCGCACCCACACATTCCTGATGCCGATCCCCGCCGCGCTGGCCCTCGCGCTGGCCGCCTGCGGCGGCGGTGCCGACAACGCGAACAGCGGCGACAACGCCGCGGCCGAAGCCGACCGCGCTGCGGAAACCACCGCCGCGACGCCACCCGCGGCAGCGCCTGCGCCGGACACGATGGCCGCTGCGACCGCCATGGCCGCGCTCCAGCCGACCGCCGGCAACCAGACCGCAGGCGAACTGCGCTTCGCCGTGGTCAACGGCCGCATCGAAGTCACCGGCACCGTCACCGGCCTGCCCGCCGGCGGCACCCACGGGTTCCACGTGCACGAGACCGGCGACTGCAGCGCACCGGACGGCAGCAGCGCCGGCGGTCACTTCAACCCGGGCGCCACCGAGCATGGCCGCGTCGGCCAGGGTGCGCATCACGCCGGCGACAGCGACAACATCACCGCCGGCACCGACGGCACCGCCCAGGTCAGCGGCTGGCTGGAAGGCGCGACCATCGGCGGCGGTGGCGCGGACGACATCGTGGGCAAGGGCGTGATCGTCCACAAGGACGCCGACGACTACGCGACGCAGCCGACCGGCAATGCCGGCGATCGTCTGGCGTGCGGTGTGATCCAGGCGGGCTAATCGCTGGCGCGACTGCGCCGTAAGAAAGATCCGGCGCCCGTCTCCTGATGCAGGAGGCGGGCGTTTTCTTTTGGGTCGTCGCGCGTCGGAGGCCGCGGCGTCGTCGGCCCGCACCCCAACCCTCTCCCCCGGGGGGCTCGAAGCACCGCGCTTACTCAAGGGGTAACGCGCACCAGAACACTGGGGACCCCGACGCCTCTCCCTCAGGGAGAGGCCGACGCGCATCGCGCGTCGGGTGAGGGCGGAGCGTTCCCTTTGAACCTGATTCGTAGGATGGATAGAGCGCAGCGAAACCCATCGACTAAGTTCCGGACTCCGCGGCGGCGTTGGCCCTCACCCCTACCCCTCTCCCCAAGGGAGAGGGGCTCGAAGCAGCGCGTGAGTGTCGACGCGCAACCAGACGCAGGCGACCCAAGCGCCTCTCCCTCAGGAAGAGGCCGACGCGCATCGCGCGGCGGGTGAGGGCGCTCCTCGCGCAAAAGTCCGACCGATGCGACTGGCCGCAACAATCCGAACCCCAACCTCAGCGCAACGCTTCGACCGGATCCTGCCCCGGCGCCACGTGCACGAACATCACCGGCAGGCCATGCGCCTGCAGCACCGCGGCCAACTGCCGCTGCCGCGCTTCGTACATCGCGAAGCCCTTCGCCAGGCGAGCGTCGTCCGACTCGCCCGCTGCACACCGGCGACGCCAATCGTCAACCGCGAGCATCGCGACGCGCACTTCGCCATCCACATGCCGTAGCAACGGCTCCGGCGGCGCGTCGAGCCACGCCTCGGACTCCGGTGCGAGCAGTGCGGTTTCCAGCACCTCCCACAACGGCTCGAGGCCCTGGTTGCTGTACTGCAACGCGGTCATCGCCAGCAGGTCGTGCAGCGTGAGATAGCGCGCGTGTTCGATGCGCGCGCCGAAGGCCGCCTGCGCGCACAGGGCGGTGTCGGCCTGGACCATGCCGAGATCGAGCAGCATCGATTCCATGTGCGCCGCGACGGCTTCGGTCGCCGCAGGTTCGCCGACGAACAGGTACGGCAGCACGCGCAAGCGGCCGCCGGCGAGCTGCGGGTCGGACTGGAACGGCAGCGGCACCGCGCCGCTGGCATCCGCGCCGAAGGCGATGATGCGCGGGCCCTGTCCGGACTGCGGCGCACGCACGCGCAGCTCGTCGAGGCGTCGGTGCACCGGCCAGCCCGGGCGCAGCAGTTCGGCGGGGTCGAAGTGGGCGGCAGCGAACGACAGGTCGAGATGGCGCACCCCCGGCACCAGCGCGCCGAGGTCGCGGCCGAGCAGCTTGGCGAGTTCGCCCGCGGCCTGCTGGCCAAGCGCGCCGCGCGCGGGCGTGGAGTCGTCGCTCAGCTCGAGGGCGAGCACGCCGAGTACCTGTGGGGCGGGAATTTGTCGGGAAATGTCGGGATCTGCGGTCATTGGCCGTGCACATGCTCAGCGATACACTCGTTCACATTATGCCCGTCCCGTGTCAGGGACAGTCTCACGCAGGTCCTGTCGAGGTCATTCCGATGCTGCTAGGTCGTCCCGTCGCCGTGCTCGGCGGCGTTCGTATTCCGTTCTGCCGCCAGAACACCGCCTATGCGGACGTCGGAAATCTCGGGATGTCGGTGCGTACGCTCGGGGCCCTGGTGGAGAAGTTCGGCCTGCACGGCCAGCAGCTCGGCGAAGTCGCGATGGGCGCGGTGATCAAGCATTCCAGCGACTGGAATCTGGGCCGCGAGGCCGCGCTGTCGTCGGGCCTGTCGCCGCTGACACCGGGCATCACCCTGCAGCGTGCCTGTGGCACGTCGCTGGATTCGATCATCACGATCGGCAACAAGATCGCCGCCGGCCAGATCGAATCGGGCATCGGCGGCGGTTCGGACACCACGTCGGACGTGCCGATCGTCTACGGCCGCGCGCTGCGTCGCCGTCTGCTGGCCGCGAATGCGGCGAAGACGCCCAAGGACAAGCTGGCCGCGTTCAAGGGCTTCCGCCTGCGCGAGCTCAAGCCCGATTTCCCGGGCGTCGCCGAGCCGCGCACCGGCAAGTCGATGGGCGAGCACTGCGAGGACATGGCGAAGGAATGGAACATCGCGCGTGATTCGCAGGACGAACTCGCCGTCGCCTCGCACCACAAGCTGGCCGCCGCCTACGAGCGCGGCTTCTTCGACGATCTGGTGGTGAGTTTCCGCGGCGTCTCGCGCGACAACATCCTGCGTCCCGACACGTCGCTGGCGAAGCTGGCGACGCTGAAGCCGGCGTTCGACAAGGTCTCCGGCCGCGGCACGCTCACCGCCGCGAACTCAACGCCGCTGACCGATGGCGCGTCCGCGTGTCTGCTGGCCAGCGACGAATGGGCCGCGACGCACGGGCACGAAGTGCTGTGCCACATTCGCGACGCACACGTGTCGGCGGTCGATTTCGTGCACGGCGAAGGCCTGCTGATGGCACCGACCGTTGCGGTCGCCGAAATGCTCGCGCGCAACAACCTCACGCTGCAGGATTTCGACATCTACGAAATCCATGAGGCGTTCGCTGCGCAGGTGCTGTGCACGCTGCGCGCGTGGGAGAGCGAAGACTACTGCCGCACGCGCCTCGGTCTCGACGCGCCGCTCGGCCGTATCGATCCTGCGAAGCTCAATCCGGTCGGCTCGTCGCTCGCTGCGGGTCACCCGTTCGCGGCGACCGGTGCGCGCGTCGTCGCCACGGCCGCGAAGCAGCTGAAGGAACGCGGCGGTGGCCGCGCGCTGATCTCGATCTGCACCGCCGGCGGCATGGGCGTCGTCGCGATTCTCGAACGCTGATCGCAGGGAGCGTCGTCATGTCCGTGTTCCGTATTCCGGGCCGCCTCGGCCTGCTCGCCGTCGCCGTGTGCGCGTTCGCCGCGTGCGACAAGAACGAAGCAGACGCACCGCAGCCGCCGACCGCGTCCGGTCCGCAGCTGGTCTCGGCGCCGCCACCGCGCGACGCCTTGCCGGACTGTCCGCGTCTGGCGTCGGCGCTCGGCGGCCTGGTCGACGGTCTCGAGGCCGTCGACGACGCCGGCACTCGCCAGGACACGCCCGAGAGCTACGGCATCAGCTGCGCCTGGCGTGCGCCCGATGACGGTGCGGCGATCGGCGCGATCGTCATCGTCGACAACGCACCGCTGACCGCACATGACATGCAGCGCGCCGGCATGTATGTCGAGGATCCGCGCGTGGCCGCGCTGGGTGGGTTCGTCGCGATTCCCGATGCACTGCTCGATGGCAATGCGCCGCTCGGCCCCGTGGGTCCGCAGGTCATCGTCGGGCCCGTCACGGTCACGCTGGCGAGCAACGGGCGCGGACGTGCGGCGGAGATCACGCTGGATCAGGCGGTCGATGGCGCGGTGTCGGTGCACCGGTCGATGCGTTGAAGGTGGGCTGCGCTTCCCGGAGCGCTATCAGCGCCGTGAGCGACGTCCATTTTCAATGGCGGCTCGCTGACCTTTCGCGAGTGCACCTGCGTTGACTGGAGTCGCCTCGGGCAGTCGAGGCGGCGCGTCACTCTCAGCGCCTGAAGATCGCGCCCGTAGCCGACGCGCCTCGCGCGTCCGCCCCGGATCAGGTCCGGGGCAGGCACCCTCCTCAAGCGAAACACGTCACCCGCGCGCGCTGCTGCGAGCGCCGGACACTTCGCCGATCAGAACCGGTCCGTCGGATGCGGCGGCGCATCGCCGTGGACGTACGGCAGGCCGTGCGCATCCCGCGTCTCGGGCTCGATCAGATCGTCGCGCGCCGCGAGCGGTGGCGGGAGCGCGACCACCGGTTCGTTGCGTGCGGCGCGCAGGGCGTTCGCGTAGCACAGGCGTGCGTTGCGATCGTCGCCTTCGGCGGCGTACGCGTCGCCCATCTGCACCCAGGCATCGCTGCCGGCGCCCTGGTCGATCGCGCGCTGCAGGTAGTCGCGAGAGTTCGGCCAGTCGCGTTGCATGTGGTGCAGGCGCGCGAGGCCGAGCATCACGCCGGGGCTCGACGGATGCGCGTTGAGC
The DNA here is from genome assembly GCA_045810015.1 of Luteimonas sp. Taxonomy (GTDB): domain Bacteria; phylum Pseudomonadota; class Gammaproteobacteria; order Xanthomonadales; family Xanthomonadaceae; genus Luteimonas. The sequence goes on along the minus strand of JBJMWR010000015.1, from coordinate 84,990 downwards.
CAACGCTCCATGCGCGACTGGCGATGCGCGGGATCGCCGACCTCCAGCGATGCGTAACGCGCAGCGACACGCTCGTCCCAGCGCGCATCGAGCGAGGTTTCCAGACTCTTGAGCGCGGCGTCGTTCCAGCCCAGCGCGACCGCACGGTCTGCGTAGGCCAGCACGACGGGCGTCTCGGTGCGGATGTGCTTGGGCAGCGCTTCCCAGCGCTCGGCGAGCACGTTGGCATCGGCGGCTTCGTGCAGCGACGCGGCGGCCCAGCGGATCTCGCGGAGTTCGAGTTGCGCTTCCGGCAACGCGTTCTGGCGACGCAGTGCGCCGAGCAGACCGTAGGCTTCCGCGGCATGGCCGGTCATCGCCCACGCATCGGCGCGTAGCGCGAGACCGCGCGGCGGCAGCGGCTGCGCGGCAGGTGCGTCGAGCGCGGTCAGCGCATCGATCGGGCGTTCGTCGAGCAGCGCCAGTTCGGCCAGCGCGATCGCGCGCGTTGCCGGATGGCGGTCACCGAATTTGTCGAGATGCGCGCGCGCGGCGGCATCGTCGCCGCGTCCGATCGCGGCCTGGGTCGCGGCGATGCGCGCGGCGGGCTCGTAATGCGGGTTCTCGTCGGCGGACTGCGCCAGCAGCTTTTCGGCGCGGGCGTAATGACCCTGATGCAGCGCATCGAGACCTTCGCCGACGCGGCTCTGCGCCTTGGTTTCGCGGTAGCGGCCCCAACTGCGGAACGGCAGCAGGATCAACGTGACCAGCAGCCAGACCACGACCATTGCGCCGAGCAGCATCGCGATCGCGTTGATGACCGTCGTCGTGTAGTCGACGCCGCCGCGGCGGACCAGCACGTAGCCAGGATCGCCCGACATCAGCAGTTGCGCGGCCAGCGCGCCGAGAAGGGCGATGACGATCCAGACCAGCAGGGCTCGGAGCAAGGACATGGCGGAATTCCGGATGGTGCAGGGGATAGATCGCTACGGTGCCAGAGCCCGTCGTGACGGGCCCGTCGCGGGTCCGCGCGTCCATTCAGCTGGCTGGGTGATCCGGCGAGGCTGCCGCCAGCAACGAAGCCGGGCGCGCATCGCTCGCCTGTTCGATCCGCGCGAATCCGGCGTCCCGGGCGAGATCGGCAAGTCGCGCGCTGGCGGCGAGCACGCGCGCCTCGCGCAGACGCGCGACGGCCTCGGGCGGCAGCGTGTCCAATGTGCGCTGCAGCGCCTCGCCACTGCTGAGCGGCAGCAGCCACGGTGCGGGCAATGCCATCAGCCTGGCGATACGCGCTGGCGATGGCGGTGTCGGCACACGTGCGTAGACATCGGCGCGCCGCAGATCCGCGCCCGCATCGCGCAGTGTCTGCGCGATCACGCCGCGTCCGCCCGGTGCGGTGATCAATCCGACGCTGCGACCTTGCATGTCCGCCAGCTCCGGCAACGCCAGCAGTCCTACGCTGTCCATGCGCGCGGGCGCACGAACGCCGACGATGCCGGCACGTTCGAGTGCGGTTGCCGTCCCTGCGCCGACGGCCAGCCACGACTGCGTGCCATGGGAGACGAGTGTCTGCAGCATGGAGGCCGCCGCGACCGACGGCGGACTGGTGAAGATCACGACATCGGCCGCGAGTGCGTGTCGCAATGCATCGCGCGTATCGGCGTCGTCGAGATGCACGATGCGCCATGGCGACAGCGCGAATGTGCGCGCGCCGAGACGTGCCGCTTCGCGGCGCAGGCCTGAATGTGCACCGGCCGGCCGTAGCGAGATGACGTAATATCCCGCCAGATGCGGGAAAGCCGGCGCGGCATGCATGCGCCAAGCTTGGTGGCTGCGGTGTTGCGGCGCAAGCCGGACGACCGCACCCCCACAGGATTCCGCATGACGCTCGATGATTCGCTCCGCGCCCTCGAGGCTTATTACGGTTCGATGCCGCCCGTCGCGGCGATGGACGTGTCCGTCGCCGGTTACGACGGCGATTCCTTGCGCCTGCACGCGCCGCTGTCCTCGCACGTCAACGACAAGGGCTCCGCGTTCGGCGGCAGTCTGGTGTCGGTGATGACGCTGGCGGCCTGGGGGCTGGTGACGCTGCGCGTGGAACAGGCCGGGCTCGATGCCGAGGTCTACGTGGCCGATTCCACGGTCCGCTATCGCGCACCGCTGCTCGGGGATCTCGAAGCCGAGGCCACGCTCGACGAGGCCGGCGACTGGTCGACGTTCGCGCGTACGCTGCGTGATCGTGGGCGCGCCCGTGTCGCGCTCACCGCGCGCATCGCATTGCCCGATGGCAGCACGGCGACCGAAATGCAGGCACGCTACGTCGCGATCCGGCGACCGAGTGCGGACGCCTGAGGCGGGCCTCCGATGCGGCCGCGTGTCGGCCGCAAACGGAATCCTGAAGGCGCGCGCCGCGGCACTTGCGCCGGGCGCGGCAGACGCCAAAACTCCGCGCTCTTTGTCCGTGTCCGCGATCCCCGGGGTCGTCCCATGCGCCATCCGTGTATGACCTGTGGGGCCTGCTGCAGCCAATACCGGGTGTCGATGCACTGGATGGACACCGATGCGTCCGGCGGCGTCGTGCCGCATGCGCTCACCGAGACCTTCGGTACGCATCAGGTCGTGATGCGCGGCACCTGGCAATCGCAGCCGCGTTGCGTGGCGCTCGACGCCGACATCGGCACGTCCTCGCGTTGCACGATCCATGCGGTGCGGCCGCAGGCTTGCCGCGACGTGCAGGCGTCATGGGAATCCGGTGCGGCGAGTGCGCAGTGCGATCGGGCTCGCGTTGCGCATGGGCTGCCGGCGCTGACGGTTGCCGATTGGGTGCCGACGATCGACGTGGTGCTGATCGATACGATCGCGCCCGCGGCGTTATTCGGTGGCGTGTCGAACCCTCACGCGGGCATTGCGCCCAACGTCTGATTCCGCATCGGCGATGCGGGTTCCGGGTGTCCGTCCGTTATCGACGCGAAAGGTTTCGCTGCGCGCTCCCCATCCTGCGAAGCACGCGCGGACACTGCGTTGTGTGCCGGCGCAAACCTCTGGACGCACGGCGCCTCAGATCGGATTCGAATCCAGGAATGTGCGGATCGCCGGCACCAGGACCGCGTGCTTGTCTTCGAGCACGTAATGCCCTGCGTCCTCGAACGCCATGACTTCCGCTTGCGGCAACGCCGCGCGGAAGCCGGCAAGGAAGTGGTGGTCGAACACGAAATCCTTCAGACCCCAGCCGATGAAGGCGGGACGATCGGCGTACTCGGGCAGACGCGTGCCGGCCGCTTCCAGTAGCGTCCACGCGCGGTCCTTCGGGCCGAGCGGGATGTCCTGCATGAAACGCACGGTGCTGATGCGGTTGGCCCAGCTGTCGTAGGGCGCGACATACGCGTGGCGCACATCGGCCGGCATGCGCGTCTCGACGCCCTGCCATGACGCGCCGGAAGAGAACGCATTGAAGCCGCGGATGATCCACTCACCCACGGTGTAGTCGCGGCCGAGCGCGATCTGCCACGGCATCGGCTTTTCGGTCGGCAACGGGAATGCGGCCGTATTGGTGATCACCAGACGCTTGACCTGCGGCGTGTGTTCCAGCGCCCAGCCGAAGCCGATCATGCCGCCCCAGTCGTGCACCGCCAGCGTCACCGGGCCCTCGATGCCGAGATGTGCGAGCAGGGCGCCGATGTCCTCGACGCGCGAGGCCAATGTGTAGTCGTAGCGCGGCAGCGCGCCCGGCGCATCGTCCGGCTTGTCCGACCAGCCCATGCCGATGTGGTCCGGCACGATGCAGCGGTAGCGGTCGCGCAGGCCCAGCACCAGATGGCGCCAGTAGTAACTCCAGGACGGATTGCCGTGCAGCATCAGCACGATCTCGCCGTCGCGCGGACCCTCGTCGAGGTAATGCATCTGAACGCCGGGACGGGCTTCGAATCGGTGACCTTCGAACGGGTAATCGGGAAGCTGCACGGGGCAAGGACCAGGGGCTGCGATGAATACGATGCATTGTAAACGGCGGATGCATATGGGCCAGGAAGCCGCGTGAAAGCCCGTCTTCACGGCGCTGAAGGGCCACTGCACTGTGTGCGCTGGGAGACTGTGGCGGGTATGGCATCGGCGTATGCTGGAAAAATGAATACGACTGCACGCAAGCCTGTTACAGACGCTGCAGACCTGCGCCACGTGCTGCGCGCGGGGACGTCGGATCTGCATGCGCGGGTCGATGCATGTTTCGCCGATGGCCTCGGTACGTCGCTGGCCTACGCGCGCTATCTGGTCGGCATGCACCGCTTCGCATCCGACTTCGAGATCGTGATCGGCGCGGTGCCGCAGTCTTCGTACTGGTTGGCGAATGATCTGCGCGACCTGTCGCTGACACCGCTGCCGCCGTCGGGTGTGCGTGCATATGTCGAATCCGCCGATGAGCGTCTGGGCTGGGAATACGTCATGTCCGGCAGCAGCCTCGGCGCGCGTCATCTGCTGCGCGGCGTGCAGGCGCTGGGCCACGACGAGCGCACCGGTGCGCGCTTCCTCGCGCGCCACGCGGGGGGCGATGCATGGCGCAACGTGCTCGATCGTCTTGTCGCGCGTTCGAACAGCGCGCAGCCCACCACCCATTTGATGCAGGGTGCACGTGATGCGTTCCTGCTGGTCCAGTCGTGTTTCGAACGCAGCTTCGACGCGATCTCTGCCCCCGACGAGGAGCTCGCTGCATGAATCCAGCACTCGAACGCGCACTGCAGGACTGCGCCAACGAACCGATCCATCTGTCGGGCGCCATCCAGCCGCACGGCTATCTGATCAGCTGCCAGTTGCCGGACTGGACCATCCGTCATGTCTCGGCCAACATCGAAACGCTGACAGGCGCGATGCCCGGGGAAATGCTGCGGCACACGCTGCGCGAGTTCCTGACCGATGACCTGATCCAGGCGATTGCCGAGACGATCGGGTTCGGCGAACCCGGCTCGCCGCCCCAGCGTGCTGCCGTGGGCAATATTGGTCCGATGGCGAACCTGTGCGACATCAGCGTGCACGTCGCCGATGGTCTGGTGCACATCGAGATCGAGCCGCAGCCGCGCAGCACCGGCGAGCGTTCGCCGACCGTGGTCGCGCAGACGATGATCGCGCGCGTCGCCGGTAGCGAGGACATCCACGATTTCAACCAGCGCGTCGCCGAACAGGTACGTCTGCTGACCGGCTACGACCGCGTCATGGTCTACCGCTTCCGTCACGACGATGCCGGCGAAGTCGTCGCCGAATCGCGTGACTCTGCATTGGCGGCCTACATCGGCCTGCGCTATCCGCAATCCGACATTCCGGTGCAGGCGCGCACGCTGTATCTGCGCAACCGCATCCGCGTGATTCCGGACGCGACCTACACGCCGGTGCCGATCCTGCCGGACCGCGACTCGCATGGTGGCGCGCTCGATCTCGCGCAGATGGCGTTGCGCAGCGTGTCGCCGGTGCATCTGGAATATCTCGCCAACATGGGCGTGGTCGCGTCGATGTCGATCTCGATCGTCGCCGGTGGCCGTCTGTGGGGATTGATCGCCTGTCACCACCGCACGCCGCGTCGCGTGCCGCCGGGCGTGCGCGCCGCAGCGGATCTGTTCGGCCTGTTCGTGTCGATGCGCATCGCCTCGCGCGAGCAGCAGGATTCGGTGACGCTGGAAGAAAGCGCACGCAGCGTGCGCGACACGCTGGCGCTGCGCCTCGACAACGCCGCTGATCCGCGTCTTGCGTTGCAGGGCGAACTCGGCCTGCTGAACCGTGCGATCAACTGTGATGGTGTCGGCCTCGTGCAGGCCGGCAATTGGTACAGCGCCGGGCGTGCGCCCGATGAAGCGCGCGTGCCCGGTCTGCTGGACTGGCTGCGCCGCAGCAACACCGGCACTGGCGCGATCAGCACCGATCGCGCGGCCGACTGGAGCGACGGACGCGACGAGGCCGACGGTCTCGCTGGCGTGCTCGCGCTGCCACTGGATCTCAATCGCGACGAATGGCTGTTCTTCTTCCGCTGCGAGCAGGTGGAAGAAGTGCGCTGGGCAGGCAGTCCCGAAGAACCGTTCCTGGTCGACCACGACGGCAGCAAGATCGGTCCGCGTGCGAGCTTCGCCGCGTGGCACGAAACCGTGCGTGGATGCAGCGCGCCGTGGAGCGACGGCGATCGTCGCGTCGTCGGCCGCCTGCACATGATGCTGCGCGAGCGTTATCGTCGCGGCGCGCGCCATGCCGAGCTCGGCGACATCCATGCACATCGCGTGCGTCTGGATGTGCGCGAGCAGCAGACGCGTCTGCTGCAGCTGTCGGAACTGCTCGACGGTCTGGTGCACGTCAGCCCGCAGGAAGCGTCGCAACTGTCGGATCGGATCAACAAGCTCGAGAACGAGCTGCAGTCGTTGATCGGCACGGGCGTGGCGGTCAGCGCGAACTGAGCGTCGCCATCGCCGACACACGAAAAAGGCGCCCGCGGGCGCCTTTTTCATGGATCGATCGACTGAGTCAGCTCGCGGGCAGATCGTGCGCGTTGCGCACCTGCGTGATGCGGGCCTGCACGTCCGCATCCAAGCCATCGCGTTCGGCGCGATCGAGGATATTGCCAAGCACCCGCGTCTCGTCGGCATCGATGACCTGGTCGCGCAGGGCGAGGCCCAGCAGATGGTCGAGCTCGTCGAGCGACAGGCGGCCGTCGTCGGCGAAGGCCGGAATCGCGGCCAGCGCCAGCTGCAGGTGATCGGGAAGTCGGTGGGGCATCGGGCGTCCTTGCGATGGGCGGTGGATCAGCGGAGCGTACCGCTTACCACTCGACTTCGGCCATCGTGCAGTTCAAGCCCGAACCGATGCCCAGCAGCGCGATGCGGTCGCCCTTCTTCAGGCGACCCAGTTCCTTGAGCTTGCTCAGCACGATCGGAACCGAGGCCGGACCGATGTTGCCGTGCTCGCCGAAGATCGTGTGGACCTTGCTCGGATCGATGCCGAAGGACTGGATGAAGGCGCCGGTGTGCACCTTGCTGACCTGGTGGATCACGAACTGGTCCAGCTCGTCGACCACCCAGCCCATCGCCTCGCGCGCAGCCAAGAAGGTCTTCTGCGCGAGCTTCATGCCTTCCATCAACAGCATGCGGGTGTCGGTGACCATGCGGTCGAGATTGCCGCGGCACAGGGTGTTCCACTCGGTCGCCGAACGCGTCACGCCGCCCTTGTAGCGCGGAGCGTCGGGCAGCAGGTCGGCGCGTGCGAGCACCATCGCCGCCGAGCCGCAGCCCAGGGTCAGCGTGGCCAGCTCGTTGCGGAAATCCTCTTCCGTCGTCTCCGGGCGCAGCAGACGCTCGATGGTCTTCTCGTAGGCGAGATTCGCGGTCTCGCCGTCGACGATCAGCGCATAGTCGATCTCACCCAGCTCGATCATGCGGCTGGCGACGTCCATGCCGTTGACGAACGCCAGGCAGGCATTGGCCAGATCGTAGTTCTGGCAGGTGTCCGGAATCCCGAGGTTGCCGCCGACGATGCTGGCGGTGGACGGCTCGAGGTAGTCACGGCTCACCGAGGTGTTGACCAGCAGACCCAGCTTGCCGACCTCGATACCGGCGTCGTCCAGCGCCTTGCGGCCGGCCATTGTCGCGGCGTCCGAAGCCTGGACTTCGTCGTCCCACAGGCGACGGGCGTGGATGCCTGCGATGTCCTTGAGCACGTCGGTCTTGATGCCGAGACGGTCGATGGTCGGCTTCAGCCTTGCATTGATGTCGTCGCTGGTCACGCGGTTCGGCGCATCGACATGGGCGAGGCCGGCGATGGCGACGTTCTTGAAGAGCATGGGCTGGGCGCCGGATCTGGCAAAGGAGCCGCATAGATTACCCGCTTCGGCGGGGTGACGCATGACGGGGGGATCACGCAAAACCCGGCGCACGGCGCGGCGCGACGGGTTTCGTACCGGTTCCACGCCAGCCGCGGCGCCTGCCTGGAACCGGATCGGGCGTCTGCTCAGCCTTCCGGTGCAGCGCCCAGCAGATCCAGCGTCGTGCGCAGCATCGCGCGCACCCCGACCGCCAGCGCGGCCTCGTCGGGCGCGTAATGCGGCGAGTGGTTGATCGGCATCGTCGCCGGATCCTGGCCCGGGGGCGTGGTGCCGACGAAGAAATACGCGCCGGGCACGACGTTGGCGAACTGCGAGAAATCCTCGGCCACGGTGACCAGTGGCATCTCGATGACGTTGTCCGTGCCCACTGCGGCCTGCAGCGACGGCAGCACGCGGCGCGCCAGTTCGGGATCGTTGACCGTGGCCGGCGCATTGTTGACCACATCGAGCTTCGCGGTCGCGCCCGCGGCATGCGCGTAGTCGGTGGCGATGCGGTCGAAGCGCGTGATGACATCCTCGCGCACCGCGTCGTCGTAGGTGCGCAGCGTGCCGACCAGACGCGCATCGTCGGGAATGATGTTGAAGCGCACGCCGCTCTGGAACTGGCCGGCGGTCAGCACCACCGGGGCGTTCACCGTATTGATCTGCCGCGCGAGCATGCTCTGCGTCGCCAGCAGCATCTGGGCGCCGACGGTGATCGGATCCACGCCATCCCAAGGCCGCGAACCATGCGTCTGCTTGCCGGTGATCGTCAGCGACCATTCGTCGGCGCTCGCCAGCGACGGCCCGCTGCGGAAGCCGATCTGTCCGGTCTGCAGGCCCGCCCACACGTGCAGGCCGAGGATCGCGTCGGGCTTCGCATCGTCGAACACGCCCTCATCGAGCATGCGCTTGGCACCGAAGACCTCGCCGGGCTCCGGCGGACCTTCCTCGGCCGGCTGGAAGATGAAGACCACTTCGCCGGCGAGCTGTTCGCGCATGCCGGCCAGCGCTTCGGCCACGCCCATCAGGATCGCGACGTGCATGTCGTGGCCGCAGGCGTGCATCACACCGACCGCCTGCCCGCGATAGGTCGCGCGCGTGGTCGAGGCGAACGGCAGGCCGGTCTGTTCGGCGACGGGCAGCGCGTCCATGTCCGCGCGCAGTGCGATACGCGGGCCGGGCTTGCCGCCCTTGAGCACGGCGACGACACCGGTCGGGCCGATGCCGGTGCGCGGCTCCAGACCGAGACCCCGCAGATGGGCCGCCACCACGTCGGCGGTACGCGTTTCCTGGTTGCCGAGTTCGGGGTGCTGGTGCAGATCGCGGCGCCAGTCGACGAGCTTCTGCGTCAATGCGGCATCGGGCGCGGCGGCCGCAGCCGGGCCGGCGCATGCCAGCGCGAGTGCGAGGGCGAGCGGCAGCGACTGGAATCGGATGCGCATGGGGGCGGTCCAGATGGAGGGCCCGACATCATAGTGTCGCGACAACCGTCCGATACCGGACCGCACTTGCCCTCCACACACACCGCACAGCGTTGCTTCGCTTGCCAGGACGGCCGGTCCTGGTTGCGCGAAGCGCCTTGCGCTGTGCGCCGATTGCGATGTGCGTCCTGCGACATCTGACGATTGCCGAGACACCGTCGCCTGCGACACGGATGCCGCAGGCGAGTGGAGGTGCAGACACGCGCGACGATTCGCCGACGCGCGTGTCGCACGGGGCTTACTGGCCGGAATAAGTCGCGATCACACTGACGCCCTGATAGCCGCCGGTGCCGCCGACCACGCGCACGAAGTAGCTGTCGTTGAGCGGGATCGTCACCTGCACGCTCTGCGTGGTGCCCGGACGCGAAGACGTCAGCGCAGCGTTGCTGCCGTCGAGTGCCGGCGAACGACCGACACGCACCAGCAGCTTCGCCTGGCCACGACCGCCGTAAGTGCGGATCTGCAGGTTGCGCGCACCGGCCGGCACGTCGATGCGATACAGCGTGCCGGCGCCCGCGGCGGCCGAGATGCCGTTGACCGGCACCGTCTTCGCCATGCGGATCGCCGTCGGCTCGTCGCCGCCGGCCGCATTGCCGGCACCGCGCGCGGCGGCCTTGGCGGCATCGAGAATGCCCACGCCGATCTGGCGCAGCGGACGCACCGGGAAATCGCGCGAGGTCTGAGTCAGGATCTCGCGCATCTCCTGCGGTGTCGGCACCGGACGGCCCGCCTGCATCGCCGCGCTGATCACCAGCGCCGCGACACCGGCCACGTGCGGGGCCGCCATCGAGGTGCCGGCCTGACCGACGTAGGTCGATTCGCCCGGCGTGGTCAGTCCGCGGTTGCCTGCCGACCACACGAAACCGGTACGTGCCGTCGGGCCGCTGGTGGCGTCGTTCGGATACACGCCGCCACCCGGCGCCGACAGCGCGATGTTGGCGCCGAAGTTCGAGTACACCGCACGAGCGCCGGTGATGCCGGTCGCGGCCACGTTGATGACGCCCGGGCAGCTGGCCGGCGTGAATGACGATGCATCGCTGTTGCTGTTGCCGGCCGCGACCACGACGGTCGTGCCGCGCTGGCGGGCGGAGGCGATCGCCTGCCCGTAAACGCTGTCGGCCTCGCAGACGCCAAAACCGCCGAGGCTCATGTTGATGATCTCGGCCGGGTTCTGGTTGGCCGGCACACCCGGCACGCTGCCGCCCGATGCCCAGACGATCGCATCGGCGATGTCGGCCGTGGTGCCGCCGCAATGGCCGAGCACGCGTACCGGCAACACCTTCGCGTCGGGTGCGACGCCGGCCATGCCGACACCATTCCCGGTGATCTGCGCGATCGTGCCGGCGACATGGCTGCCGTGCCAGCTGCTGCTGCGCTGGTCGCCGGGGAAGACGCAGCCGCCGTTGTCGGCCAGGAAGCGGTCTTCGGTGGTCCAGTCACCGGTGTCCCAGCCGCCAGGTGCGCGGCCATCGGTCGCGCGGCCGGAGTTCAATGCGTTGCTGGTGAAGTCGTAACCGGCGTCGGCCAGCGAGGTGTCGAGATCGGGGTGGGCCAGGATGCCGGTGTCGAGCACCGCGACCACCACACCGGCGCCGCGGCCGTACTGCCAGGCGTTGAGCACGTCGATGCCGCCGCGGTTCGCGTAGCCCGGATCCGGCGCCAGCGTTTCGAGCGTGCCGTCGGGCGCGCGGAAATGCCACTGCACTTCGAAGCCGGGATCGTTCGGCGTCGCGGCCGTTGCCGCGGACGTGGTGCGCAACCGCTGCCAGTAGCGGTTGGGTTCGACGTGCGCGACCGAGGGATCGGCAGCAAGCGTGCGCATCAGCGTGTCGAGTTCGCCATCGGACAGGCGGCGGTTCGGACGCACCAGATCGGCGCCGATCGCGAGACGACGCGTCGATGCGAGCGCCGGTGCCGCGGCGCGATGCGTGGCATTGAACTGCGACGCCGTGGCCGGTGCGCGCAGGATGCGCTGCATCGTCGCCGCGCCGGTGGTCGCATTGCGGCGTTCGGCGGTGCCGGCCTTGTAGGTCACCAGCAGGCCGTCATAGGCGACGCGCGGTGCTTCGGGATCGGCGGTGGACATCACCGACAGCGGCGCGGACGGCGATGCGGCCAAGGCGGGTGCGACGACGGCGCCGAGCGCGGCGGCCAGCAGGCCACGGCGGAGAACACGGGAAGACAGGGACATGGGTGCGATTCCTGGAAGATGGGATGGAAGAAAAGAGGTGCCTGTCGTTACCAGCTGAAGCCGCCGCCGACGCCGACCGAACTTTCGGAGCCGGACATCGAGCCGCCGATCGAGACGCTGGCGCGGTTGTCACGGAACGCGCGCTGGTAGCCGACCGCCAGCGCTTCTTCGCCGCCCTGCTGGCCGACGCCCACGCCGATGCGGTTGGCGCCGGACAGGCCTGCGCTGTTGACCGCCATCTGCGACATCGCCGTGCCCATCGCGCCGATCTTGTCGACGCGACGATCGACACGCTGGAAGCGGTCGTCGACGCTGCTGCGGAAGGCATCGAAATCGCTGCGGTTGAGCGCACGTGCGAACACGTCGTCGGTGTAGCTGCGGGCGCTGTTGAGCGTGGCGGTGTCACCGGCGGTGGCGTGCGCCTTCGCATCGGCCAGCGTGCGGGTGTCGCCGGCATCGGCGTAGGTGCGGCTGGCGGTGGCGCTGCTCTGCACCTGGCCGACCGTCGCTGCATCGCTCACGGCCACGCCGTCTGCAACGTGGGTGACGCGGCGCTGGTTGCCCGCACTGCCCACCGACACCGTGTTCGCTGCATCGGCGACCGAACCCTGGCCGATCGCCACCGAACCATCGGCGCTCGCGACCGCACCCGCACCGATCGCGGTGCCGCCGCTGCCGGCCTGCGCATTGCTGCCGACCGCGGTGCTGTCCACTGTGGTGGCGACGCTGCCGGTGCCGATCGCCAGACCATCGCCGGTGCCGACCGGCACGTTGCCGCCACCGTTGCCGATTGCATCGAAGCGTGCGCGGATCGCATCGAACTGGCTGTCGACCGCGCCGAAAGCATCGCCGACGGAGCCGAAGCTGCTGCCCTGGATCGTGTACGACGGACCGGTGAAGCCGGTCGCCGTCATCGCCGCGCCGCCGCCCAGTGTTTGCGCGAACGCGGTGCCGACGCCGAACACCTGGCCACCGTTGACGGCGTCCAGACTGCCGGCCGCGAGCGCGCCATCGGCCACATTGCGCAGCGCCGTGCCGCCTGCGCCGGCGAACGTCACCGAATCCTTGCTGGCGATGTCGTCGTACTTCACCGCCGACGCATCGAGCACGCCGACGTCACCGCCGACCGTCGCGATCGCGGAGTCGAGCTGGCCCTTGTTGACCGCGTCGGTCGCGAGCACGCCGTCGGCCAAGTTGACCAGCTGGCGCTCGCTGCCGACGTCGCCGATCGACACCACGTTGTCGCGATCCGATACCGACGACGTACCCAGCGCGACACTGTTGATGCCAGTCGCGGTGGCGTTGTAACCAAGTGCGAGGCTGCCGGCTTCCAGTGCGAACGCGCCACTGCCGAGCGCGGTCGCGCCGACGCCGTAGGCCGCCGATGTCGCGCCGACCGCCGTGGCGTATTCGCCGCTGGCGTAGCTGCCGGCGCCGAGTGCGCTGGCTTCGCTGGCGAGTGCCAGCGCATTCGCGCCGGCGGCGAGGCTGCGAGTCGCGTCGGCATGGCTGTCGAAGCCGAGTGCGGTGGCGTAATCCGACAACGCCCACGAGGCCGCGCCGACCGTCGTGCTGCCGAGGCCATTGGCTTGGGTCGGCACGCCTGCGTTGCTGGCGCCGATCGCCACACTCTGCTGGCCGGCAGCGAGGGCGCCGTCTCCCACTGCAATGCCACCGTTGCCGGTGGCACGTGCATCGCTGCCGAGCGCGATCCCGGCAAATCCGATCGCGCTGGCGTACGCGCCCATGCTCATCGCGCCGAATCCGGTGGCCTGCGCGCCATAACCGATGGCAATGGCCTCGACCTCGGACGCCGTGGCCGCGCGACCCATGGCGATCGCGCCATCGGCATCGGAGAAGGCGGTCGCGCCGACCGCCACGGCATCATTGCCCGTGGCACGCGAGGACCAGCCCAGCGCCGTCGACGTCCCGCCGCTGGCTTCCGTCGCCGCGCCCAGCGCGATCGACCCGAAACCGGTGGCCTGCGCGCCGTCGGACTCGCCGAACTCGCTGCCGAAGAACGTGCCGCCGATGGCGATTGCGCCGGTGGCGCTGGCGAGCGAGCTGTCGCCCATGGCAATGGACGCCGCGCTGGTCGAGCGTGCGCGACTGCCGATGGCGACGGCATCGCCGCCGCTCGCATCGGCGCGCGGACCGGCCGCGATGGAACGTGCGCCTGCGGCGCTGGCGACATCACTGCCGTCACCCGCGCCATTGGCGGAGAAGTAGGCCTGCGCTTCGCTGCCGGCGGCGATCACCGCGTCTAGCTGGCGCTTGTTGACGGCGTCGGTCGCATCCACGCCGTCGGCGAGATTCACCAGCTGACGTTCGCCATCGACGCTGCCGATCGACACCACGTTGTCACGGTCGGCGACGGACGCCGCACCGAGTGCAACGCTGTTGATGGCGGTCGCGCTGGCGTTGTAACCGAGCGCGAGGCTGTTTTCCTCAAGCGCGAATGCACCACTGCCGATCGCGGTCGCACCGATGCCCCAGGCGGCCGATGTCGCGCCAACCGCGGTGGCGTACTCGGCGCTCGCGTAGCTGCCGGCACCGAGCGCGCTGGCTTCGCTCGCGAGTGCCAGCGCGTTGGCGCCTGCGGCAAGGCTTCGCGTCGCATCGGCGTGGCTGTCAAAGCCGATCGCGGTCGCGTAATCCGACAACGCCCACGAGGCCGCGCCGACGGTGGTGCTGCCGAGGCCATTGGCCTGGGTCGGCACGCCGCCGTTGCTCGCGCCGATCGCCACGCTCTGCTGGCCGGCGGCGAGTGCGCCGTCGCCCATTGCGATACCGCCGTCGCCCGTTGCGCGCGCATCGCTGCCGAAGGCCAGCGCCGCGAAGCCGCTGGCGTTCGCGTAGGCGCCCAGGCTCGTCGCACCGAAATTGCTGGCCTGCGCGCCATAGCCGATGGCGATCGCTTCGATCTCCGACGTCGTGGCTGCACGTCCGATGGCGATTGCACCGGCCGCATCCGAAAATGCAGTCGCGCCGACGGCGACGGCATCGTTGCCGGTCGCGCGCGAGGACCAGCCCAGCGCCGTCGACGTCCCGCCGCTGGCTTCCGTCGCCGCGCCCAGCGCGATCGCACCGAACCCGGTGGCCTGCGCGCCGTCGGACTCGCCGAACTCGCTGCCGAAGAACGTGCCACCGATGGCGATCGCGCCGGTGGCGCTGGCGAGCGAGCTGTCGCCCATGGCGATGGACGCCAAATTGGTGGAGCGTGCGCGACTGCCGATGGCGACGGCATCGCCGCCGCTCGCATCGGCGCGCGGACCGGCCGCGATGGAACGTGCGCCTGTGGCGCTGGCATCGTCGCTGCCGTCCTGTGCGCCGCTGACGGAAAAATAGTACGCGGCCGCATCCAGGGAGTACGCCGGGACGACGCGGTCGTACTCGGTTGCATCCACATCGGCGTCCGGATCGGGATCGGTGGCTTCGGACGTGGCGGTGTCGCGTGCGTCCTCGGTGGGCGCTGCGTCGGGTGCGGCGCTCGCGACGGGGGCGGGCGTTGCCTGCGGCGCGGCGAGCGCATGACCCGACAGGGCCAGCAGGAGGGCCGTCGAGAGCAGGCCGGGGCGCAGCGTGCGTCGGGCAGTGAGGCGGAAAGGAAGCGTGCGCGGCGTGGACATCGTCGGGTTCCGGTAGCGGCGGGATGACGGCGCCGTGACAGGCGCTGGGTCCCCGATCTAAGCCGTTGCGATGGCGGTCGCTCAATGCACCGGAACTCTCCGCCGACTTACACTCGCCTCTCATCTGCAGTCGGGGCGTCGCCCCGGGACACGTCATCTCCATGTCGCACGCGTCGTCCCTCGTCGCCCCCGGCCGTCGCCTGGCGGCATGGTTGCGCCGGGTGCCGATCTCCGATCCGGTCGACCGCCGCAACGCGCCCGCACTGCAGGTCCTGCTGCTGTTCCTCGGCTTCGAGATTCCGCTCAACAAGGGCTACCACTTGCTCAGCGGGCACATCTCGATGACCGGCCCGCGCTTGTTCGTGGATCTCGGCACCGATGTCGCGATCGCCGGCGCGGCGTTCTTCGCGGTCTGGATGATCCGTCGCGGTCGGCTGCGCCAGGGCATCGCGGCGTTCCTGACGATCCTGATGAGCTGCGCGGTCGCCGCGAACATCGCGTTCGGCTACCAGCTGCAGGCGTTCGATCCCTATCCGATGGTGATGCTGACCACGGCCGCGCTCGTCATCGGGCGGCGCGCGCTGTGGCTCGTCTACGCCTGCATCCCGGTCGTGTTCGCACTCGGCATGGCCAGCCCATGGGGTCTCGGCCCGGCGCGCAGCGGCGGCGCGTTCCAGAACCTGCCGTCGCTGGCTTTCAGCTACCTGATGATCGCCATCGTCCTCGACCGCACCGTGGCCGCGCTGCGCGAAACCCTGTGGAAGGCGCAACGCAGCGCCCAGCAGTTGCGCGAGCAGATGATCGAACGCGAGCGCATGCGCGAACGCATGCTGCACATGCAGAAGATCGAATCAGTGGGCCATCTCGCGAGCGGCGTCTCGCACGACTTCAACAACGTGCTCGGCGCGATCGTCGGTTATACCGCCGAGCGGCATCGTCTGGACGAACTCGACTTCGATCCCGAGCCGGACGCGCGTCGCATGGGCGATGCGTTGGAGGGCATCGAACTCGCCGCGCAGCGCGGTATCGCGCTCAGCCGCAAGCTGCTGAGCTTCAGCCGGCGCGAACTCGCGGTGCCGGCGCGTTTCAACGCGGCGCAAGCGCTCGCCGATCTGGTGCCGATGCTGCGCCAGCTGTTCGACGGTCGCGTCGACGTCGTGCTCGATCTGCCCGACACGGCGGTGCCGGTGTTCCTCGACCGCAGCCAGCTGGATCTGGTGATGCTCAACTTCGCCGCGAACGCGCGCGATGCAATGCCCGGCGGTGGTCGCTTCGGCGTCACCCTGCGCGACACCGGCGACGGCTGGGCGCGCATCGTCGTCACCGACACCGGCCAGGGCATGCCGCCCGAGGTGATGCGTCAGGCCTTCGAACCGTTCTTCACCACCAAGCCGGCCGGCGAAGGCACGGGCCTGGGTCTTGCTGTAGCGCGGGAGATGGCGCAGGAAGCAGGCGGCACGCTGACCGTCGACAGCACGCCCGGTCGCGGCACGCGTTTCGCCCTGCAGTTGCCGCGCGTGGCCTGAGAACCCGTGCGAGGTCCGTCGCGCGCGCCAGCTGGCAAGCGCAGCAGGACATCGAACAGGGTCTGAGCGGGCTCAGCCGCCCGGGCGCAGCACGTAGCCTTCACCGCGCACGGCATCCAGCGGCAATGCCAGACCTGTGCGGTCGAGCACCTTGCGCCGCAGACGGTGCAGCAGCACGTCGAGCCGGTGTGGATCGGCGCCGCTTTCGTCGCGTGCGCGACCGGGTGCCGCCTCGAGCATGGCCTCACGCGTGACCAGCTGGTCGCGCTGCGCCCAGAGTGTCTGCAGGACGTGGCGCTCGGATCCGGTGAGCGCCATCGACTGGCCGTTCGGCGCGAACAGGCACCAGCCGTCCGGCTGCAGTTGCCAACCCTCTTCGGCCACCTGCGGCGCGCGCGACAGCCGCCGCGCGAGGCTGAAGATCGTCGCGGCGAGGATGTCGATCTCGACCGGCTTGACCAGATACGCATCCGCGCCGCCGCTCAGGCCGCGCAGCCGGTCGGGCGGTTCGCCGCGACCGCTGAGGATCACGATGCCCAGCCCCGGATGCGCGGCCTGCAGCGACTGGGTCACCGTGAAGCCGTCGCTGTCGGGCAGGCCGATGTCGAGCACCACGATGTCGACCGGCGCCTGCGGCAACAGCGCTGCGAGCGCAGCAGCGGTGCGCAGCGGACGCACGTCGAGACCATGCCGGCGCAGCCCGGGCACCAGCACCCGATCGCGCAGGACGTCGTCGTCTTCGAGCAGGGCGACGCAGAGGGGACGGTCCGCGCCGGCACGGTCTGGCGATGGTTTGAGGGTCCTGGACGGCGGTGGGACGGGCGGTGCGATGGCGATGATCCGGCAGTGCGGGCGGGCCGGATCGGCCGCCCTCGCAACGCCGTCAGCTTGTGCCCGCGCCCGCGTGCTGGCAAGCGTACGCACGCACGCGACAGTGGGACGCAGCCGCGCGCACGTGCAGTGACAGGCCATTCGACACCGCAGGAAAACTATCGTCTGAAACTCCCGGCGGCGACTTTTTCCGCGGTGTCCTTCGCGCACACTGCCTCCCGCAACTCGGGAGGGCCGATGCGCAGCAAACTGTTCGTGCCGGGCGTGCGCCCGGACCTGTTCGGCAAGGCGTGGAACGGCTTGGCCGACGCGGTCTCGTTCGATCTCGAGGACGCCGTCGCCGACGCCCGCAAGGCCGAAGCGCGCGCCAACGTCGCCGCATTCCTGCAGGCGCAGGCGCGCGGCCCGGGCGCGCCTTTGGCGATCGTGCGCACCAATGCACCTGACTCGCCCGAATACGATGCCGACCTCGCCGCCGTGCTGCCGGCCGCGCCCGATCTGATCAATCTGCCCAAGACCGACAGCGCCGACGACGTGCGCGCGGCGGTCGCGCGGATCGAAGCGCAGGAAGCCGCGCTCGGCATCGCGCCGTCGGCCGGACTGCTGCTCAACATCGAGACCCCGCGTGCGTTGCGCAACGCCGCGGCCATCGCCACTGCGCATCCGCGCGTGGCCGGACTGCAGCTCGGGCTCGGGGATCTGTTCGAACCCGGCGGCATCCACCGCGTGCCGGCGCACGTGCAGTCGGTGATGCTGCAGGTCGCACTGGCCGCCTCCGAAGCGGGCGTGTTCGCCTGCGATGGTGCCTGGACGGATCTCGTCGACGACGCCGGCTTCGAGCGCGAGGCACAGCTGGCGCGGCAACTGGGCTTCGTCGGCAAGAGCTGCATCCACCCGCGCCAGGTGCCCTTGGCCCACGCGGTGTTCGCCGTCGATGCCGACGAACTGGCCCGCGCACAGCGCATTGTCGACGGCGCCGCCGACGCACGCCGCGATGGACGCGCGGTCTGCGTCGTCGACGGTCGCATGATCGATGCGCCCTATCTGCGTCGCGCCGAACGCGTGCTGGTCCAGGCCGATCGCGATGCACGCGGCCGTGGTGCATCGCCGACATGAATCTTCGCGCTCCGACCGCACGCCGCGAATGCGCGCGCATGCCCGACACCGGAATCATCCGCATGCCGAATCCGTTCCTGCGCCGTCTGCTGCAGACCGCGACCCTGCTATGCCTGTCGCTGCTCGCGCCGCTGGCCGCGCACGCGCAAAGCCTGACGGCCGTCGACGGTCGCGCGCTGCCCGCGCTTCCCTCTCCAGCGAACGTGCAGGCCCTGTTCGTGCTCGACGACCAGCCGCTGGTGCTCGCCGCCGATCGCGCCTGGGTGCTCGAGCAGGATGGCAATGCCTGGCGTCCGGTCGCGATGCCCGACGCACTCATGGGCGCGTCGATCGTGTCGAGTGCCAGCGGCGCCGGCCGTGCGTTCGTGCTGGCGGGCGCTGACGGACGCGTCGCGCGCCCGGTCGCGCTCACGTGGCGCGGCGACGCGCTGGTCGCGCAGCCGTTGGCCGAGTTGCCCGAACCGTTGCAGCAGCCGCAGGCCGCGGTACTCGGCGACACGCTCCATGTCGCCGGCCTCGCCGCCGACGGCAGTGCCCGCCTGGTGACACTGGCGCTGACCGCCGCGCCGGCCCCGGCGACCTGGCGCGCGATGGAGGTCTGGCCGGGCGGCGCCGCGCCGGTGACGCTGGCCGCGCAACGCGCGGGCCTCTATCTGACCAGCGCCGATGGCCATATGCGCCGTTGGGTCGCCGATGGTGGCTGGAGCGATCGCGGCCGCGTGCCGGGCGCGGTGCAGGCGGGCGTCGCCCGGTCCATCGGCCAGGCGCACATCCTCTATCTGGTGCGCGGCGCGCCCGGCGCGGCGGCGGATCTGCGGCTGTTCCACACCATCACCGATGCTTGGGCATCACTGCCGGCGACGCTCGCGGGCAATCCGCGGCTGGCCACCGGCTGGCGAAACGGCCTGGTGTGGGCCGACGGCGACGGCGCGCAACTGCGTCTGCACAGTGAAACCCTGCGCTCGGGCCAGCACCTGCTGCACTGGATCGACTGGCTGGTGATCGTGGTCTACCTGGTCGCGATGCTCGGCATCGGCGGCTATTTCTATCTGCGCGGGCAGAAAGGCTCGGAAGCCGAATTCTTCATGGGCGGGCGCAGCATTCCGTTCTGGGCCGCGGGCGTCAGCCTCTACGCGACCAATACCAGTTCGATCAGCTTCATTGCGATTCCCGCCAAGGCTTACGAGACCAACTGGCAGTACCTGACCAACAACCTGGTCGCGGTGCTGGGCCTGATGTTCGTCGCGGTGTGGATCGTACCGCTGCTGCGGCGGCTCGATCTGATGTCGGTGTTCTCGTATCTGGAAACCCGCTTCCATCCCGCGATCCGCATGCTCGCCAGCGCGCTGGCGATCCTGATGCAGATCGGCAGCCGGCTCAGCGTGATCCTGTTTTTGCCGGCGCTGGCGATCGCCACGATCACCGGCATCGACGTGGTCTGGAGCATCATGATCATGGGTGTCTTCACCATCATCTATACGGCGATGGGTGGCATGCGCGCGGTGGTGTGGACCGACTTCGTGCAGGTGTTCGTGAAGATGGGTGGCGCGATCTTCGCGATCGTCTTCATCGTGATGTCGCTCGGCAGCGATCTGGACGCGGTACGCGAAGCGGTCGCCGTGCAGGAGAAGACCAAGCTGCTCGATTTCAGCTTCGACCTAACCAAGGCCACGGTCTGGGGTTTCATCTTCCTTGTCGTGTTCGACGTCGTGCTGACGTTCCCCAAGGACCAGGTGCTGATGCAGCGTTCGCTGGCCACCAAATCCGACAAGGAAGCCGGCCGCTCGATCTGGGTGTTCGCTGCGATCATGATTCCCGGCGGTTTCGTGTTCTATTCCATCGGCACCGCGCTGTGGATGTACTACCGGCAGAATCCCGAGCGGCTCGATCCGCTGCTGCCGATCGATGCGACCTTCCCGCTCTTCATCGCTGCCGAACTGCCGGTCGGCGTGACCGGCCTGATCATCGCCGGCATCTTCGCCGCGGCGATGTCGACGCTGTCGAGCATCATCAACAGCGTCGCCACGCTGCTGTCGGTGGACTTCTACGACCGTCTCGCGAAGGCGCCGACCGAGCGCGGCAGCGTGCGCTTCGCCGAATGGATGACGGTCGTCGTCGGCCTGATCGGCATGGGGCTGGCGCTGCTGCTGTCGCGTTTCGACATCCACTCGCTGTTCGACGTGTCGATCGAGTTGGCCGGTCTGCTCGGCGGCGGTTTCGCCGGTGCGTACACACTGGGCATGTTCACCCGCCGCGCGAATTCCCAGGGCGTGGCGATCGGCATCGGTGCGGCGATCGTGCTGACCACGCTGGCGTGGTCGTTCGATCTGGTGCACCCGTACTTCTATCTCGGCATCTCGATCATGTTGTGCATCGTGATCGGCTATCTGGCGAGCCTGCTGTTCCCGGCCACGGAGCGCTCGCTCGAAGGCCTGACGATCCACGACCGCAAGCCGGCGCTCGACGCCCGCTGATCATCAGACCCCTGTCGTCCGGCAGGGGCGCGACGTCGCGTGCCGGGCTACTGTCGCGGCACGCCCGGTCCACGGCCGTCCATCGACGGCCCCGCGCGCAGCGACCGATCACGCGAAGGAGCGCGTGCGCACCGCACGGAGACGATTCTTGGACACCCAGTTCCTCTACACCTTCGTCAACGTCGTCGACCGCGGCTCGATGGCCGCCGCGGCCCGCTTCCTCAACATCACGCCGGCTGCCGTTGCCCAGCAGATCCGCACCCTGGAGCGCGAACTCGGCGTCGGCCTGATCGCACGTGCGGGGCGCACCGTCTGCGTGACCGAGGAAGGCGCGCGCATCCTGCAACGCACGCGCGACCTGCTGCGCGATGTCTCCGACCTGCGCAGTGTCGCCAACGATCGTGCCGTCGCCGGTGAACTGCGGCTCGGCGCCTGTCCGACGGCCCTGGCCGGCATGCTGCCTGACGTGCTCGCGCGCATGGTCACCACGCTGCCGCAGATCAACGTCTTCATCAAACCCGGCTATTCGGCCGAGCTCTACACCGAAGTGGAGCAGGGCAATCTGGATGCGGCGATCGTGCTGCAGGCGCCGTTCGCGCTGCCCAAGACCTGCAACTGGGAAGTGCTGCGCGAAGAGCCGCTGGTGGTGCTGGCGCCGCAGCACATGGCCCATCGCGATCCGCACGAACTGCTCGCCAGCGAACCCCTGATCCGTTACGACCGCCACCAGTGGGGCGGCCGCCAGGCCGACGAATACCTGCGCCGTGTCGGCATCACGCCGCGCGAGCGTTTCGAACTCAACGCGCTCAACGCGATCGCGGTGATGGTCGATCGCGGTCTCGGCGTGTCGCTGGTGCCCGACTGGGCGCAGCCCTGGCCGGCAGGCGTGCGGCTCGCGCGCATTCCGTTGCCGGAGCCTGCGGAGCCACGCCGCATCGGCATCGTCTGGTCGAACGCCAGCGTGCGCAGTCGTCTCGTGACGGCGCTGCGCGAGGAGTGCCGCGCGACCGCGCGTCGCCATGTCGACGAGGCCGCAATGCGCGAGTGATGGATGCTGCATAGCAGCAAACATTTTGTGCGATCGCAGGCAATAAAAACTGTCGTTTGAACATAGGTGCAGGCGGTGCATCCGCACCCTGCGCGCACCTAACCTTCGCCGCAACGTACCGGAAACGCGCGTGGGGAGGCGCCGTTCCATGCGAACCCGTCCTGCCGCATCCATGCGCACATGCAGCGCCACGTCCACCGGCCGTCCGCACCCCGTCATCGGGGGCCCACGCATCGCACAGCCCGAAGAGAACACACCATGATCAAGCCGCTTTCCGCCGCGATCGGTTGCATCCTGCTGGCCGCCGCCGGCGCCGGACACGCGCAGCAGGCCGACAGCGACACTGCCGATGCCGCGCGCCGCGATGCCAAGACCCTCGACCGCATGGTCGTCACCGGCACGCGTGTGGCGACGTCGATCGACAAGATTCCCGGCGCCATCAGCCTGGTCTCGCAGGAGCAGGTCGCGCAGACGCTCGCGCTGACCGAAGACGCGACCGCGGTGCTCGCCCGCACGGTGCCGGGTTACGCGGAATCCTCGCAGGCGATGAGCAACACCGGTGAGACGTTGCGCGGCCGCATCGCATTGCGTCTGTTCGACGGCATCCCGCAGGGCTCGCCGCTGCGCGAGGGCGGGCGCAACGGCACGTTCACCGACATGGGCCTGGTCGGGCGCATCGAGGTCATCAACGGACCGTCGGCATCGGAAGGCATCGGCGCCGCGGGCGGCATCATCAACTACATCTCCAAGGTGCCGACGGTCGAGGGCCACGAAACCCAGCTGACCACGCGCTACTCCACGCAGTTCGGCACCGACAGCAGCGGCTGGAAGGTCGGCGTGAACCACGCCTACAAGGGTGACGCCTTCGACATGCTGGCCAGCGCGTCGTACATCGACCGCGGTATCTCCTATGACGGCAACGGTCGCCGCATCGGCATGAACACCAGCGGCTCGGTGTCGGATTCCGAAGCGCGCAATCTGTACTTCAAGGGCGGCATGAACTTCGGCGAAGGCCTCCAGCAGCGTCTGCAGTTCAGCTACAGCGACTTCAAGATCGAGGGCAAGGCGAACTACATCCAGGTCGAAGGCTGCCGGTTCGACCCGGTCGATTGCCCGGTGCCGACGACCAACACCTCCGAGCGTGGCTCGATCGCCGGTGCGCTCGCCGAGATCAACGACTTCCGCCAGGCCGCCGTGAACTACAGCCATGGCGATCTGTTCGACGGCACGTTCAATGCCGACATCTACTGGGCCGACCAGTCGATGCGCTATCTGCCCGAAGACGGCGACGACCGCCAGCTGGTCAAGGTGGACGACAACTTCGACGAAGCGGACCGTATCTACGACCAGTCCGAGATCGTGTCGAAGAAGCGCGGCCTGCGCACGTCATGGACACGCGGTGACCTGTTCTCGGTCGAGGGTCTGCAGCTGCGCACGGGTGTGGATCTCGTCGAGGACGAAGCCGCGCAGCGCCTCGCGATCACCGATCGCCTGTGGGTGCCGCCGATGCAGTACTCGAGCGTCGCGCCCTACGCGCAGCTGAGCTGGGACGTCGGCCCGGTCACCGTCAGCGGCGGCGTACGCCACGAGGACGGCAAGCTCGACGTCGACAGCTACACGACGACCGCATTCCGCAACAGCGTGTTCGTGCAGGGCGGTGGGCTGGAATACTCGGAGACGATGAAGAACATCGGCGCGATCTGGCGCATCACCGACGACTTTTCCACCTTCGTCAGCTACGGCGAAGGCTTCGGCCTGGCGAACATCGGCATTCCGCTGCGCAACATCAGCGTGCCGAACCAGTCGGTCGACCGCATCGCCGATCTCGATCCGATCATCGTCACCAACCGCGAAGTGGGCTTCAACTGGGCCGGCGCCGATGCGTCCTTCGGCGCGTCGTACTACGATTCGCGCTCGCCATTCGGCACGTCGCTGTCGATCGACCCGGACACCAACGACTTCGTGCTGGCACGTGCGCCAGTGCGCATCAAGGGCTTCGAGGCCAACGGCGAATTCCGCTTCAACGCGCAGTGGAAGGTGTCAGGCATCTACTCGCGGATCCGCGGCAAGACCGCGTTCTGGTCGTCGGCGCCGAATGGCGACTACGACGCCGGTGACTTGAACAAGCCGCTCGGCGTGCTCGACGTCAATCCGGACAAGATCGCCGTGTCGGTGACCTGGAACTTCATTCCGACGGCCGACATCACGCTGGGTGCGACCACGCTGCTCGATCGGGATCTGTCCGGCAGCGATGTCCGCACGTTCGACAACCGCAGCTTCAGCTACGTCGAGAACACCGAGGGCTATACGCTGTTCGATCTGGGTGTGAACTACGACACGGGCCGCTACGGCAAGCTGACAGTCGGCATCGAGAACCTGTTCGACAAGCAGTACATCCTCAGCTGGTCGCAGGTGCCGGGCTTCCAGAACTACTGGGCCGGTCGCGGGCGGATGGTGTCGTTGACGCACACGATCACGTTCTGATCGATGCGATCGGCTGAAATGGCCCCGCATGGTGCGGGGCCTGCGTGCGGGTGCGGGATGCGGGAGATGCAGGTGCAGGCAGCAGACAGGACGCGACCGCGTCGCGCGAACGATGGCGGGCGGCGGCGTGTGCGTCTGTCGGTGATCGCGCTGCTCGCCTGTGCATGGCTTTTACCGGTGATGTCGGGGCATGCGGTCGAATCCGCAGCGGCGGTTGCGCCCGCAGCGCGCTGGCAGGCGCTGGATACGTTCGTCGACGAAGCGGTGGGTCCTGGCGGCTACACCGGCGCGGTGGCCTCGGTCTGGCAGGACGGCCAGGCGCCGCACGTGCATGCCGCCGGCACGCGCGATCTCGACGGCACCGCGCCGATGCGTGAGGACGCGATCTTCCGCATCCACTCGATGACCAAGCCGATCGTCTCGGTCGCCGTGCTGATGCTGGTCGAGCGCGGAGACATCGGACTCGATGACGACATCGCCCGGCATCTGCCGGCGTTCTCGCAGCTGCGGGTGCTGGATAAAAATGGCGCGCAGCGCACACCGGTGCGTGCACTGACGATCCGTCATCTGCTGACCCACACCTCCGGCATCGCCAACAGCGAGGGCGCGGCATTGCGTCTGCGCGAGGCGGCGGGCCTGGACGATGCGCGGGATCTGGAGGTGTACGTGCAGCGGCTCGCTACGGTGCCGCTGCAGCACGATCCCGGCACCGTGTTCGCCTACGACGGCGCCGCGACGAATGTCCTCTCGCGGCTGGTCGAGGTGGTCTCAGGTGAGTCGCTCGACGCGTTTTTGCGCACGCGGCTGTTCGTGCCACTGGGCATGGTCGACACCGGGTTCTCTGTGCCCGCGGAGCAGCGCGCCCGCGTGGTCGACATCACCACGACCGGCGACGACGGCCACCTGCGCATCGCCGATGGTCCGAGTGCGATCACGCCCGGCGCCGCGCTCAATCCCTACACCAGCGGCGCCGGCGGGTTGTATTCCACCTCGGCGGACTATCTGCGTTTCGCGCGCATGCTGCTCGGGCACGGCATGCTCGATGGCACGCGTTATCTGCGCGAGGACACCGTCGCGATGATGCTGCGCAACCAGCTCGGCTTTCTGGACGCACCGCATACGAGCTTCAGTCCATTCGAGGGATTCGGCTTCGGCGTCTCGGTGCAGCTCGATCCTGCCGCGCGCGGGCGTCTGGGCGCGCCGGGGCAGGTGGGCTGGTCGGGCGCGGCATCGACCTATTTCACCGTCGATCCGACGCGCGGACTGGTCGCGCTCCTGCTCGCCCAGCATCTGCCGCGCGACGTGGCCGGCGATCCACCGCGGCTAGCGACACGGTTCTACAACCTCGTCCAGCAGGGAGCGGCTCCATGACCGCCGGTCGCGTCCTCGTCGCCGGTTCGGCGAATCTCGATTTCGTCGTGCGCGCCGCACGCATTCCGGCACCTGGCGAAACCGTGCTCGGTCGCGCATTCCAGACCTTCCCGGGTGGCAAGGGTGCCAACCAGGCGGTCGCCGCTGCGCGCGCGGGCGGTGCGGATACGCAGATGCTGCTCGCGCTCGGTGATGATGCGCATGCGGTGCCTGTCGAGGCCTCGCTGCGCGACGCAGGCGTCGCACTCGACATCCGCCGGCAGACCGCGCACGCGACCGGCGTCGCCTTCATCTGCCTGGCCGATGGCGCGGAGAACGCAATCACCGTCGCGCCGGGCGCCAACGCCGCGCTGGTCGCGGACGATCTGCCCGATCTCGCCGACGTCGACACCTTGCTGCTGCAGCTGGAAACCCCGATCGAAGCGGTCACCGCCTGGGCCACGCGTGCGCGCGAGGCCGGTGTGCGTGTGGTGCTCAATGCCGCGCCGGCGCGCGTGCTGCCCGATGCGCTGCTGCGCCAGATCGACGTGCTGATCGTCAACGAGGGCGAGCTGGCGATGATCGCCCACCAGGCCGACGATCTCATCAGCGCCCTAAAATGCGTGCCGGTGCCGGCCGTCGTCGTCACCCTCGGCGCGGCCGGCTGCATCGCCCGCGAGGGCACCGATCTGCATCTGCAGCCCGCATTTCCGGTCGCGGCGGTGGACACCACCGCTGCGGGCGATACCTTCTGTGGCGTGCTGGTGGCGGCGCTCGCGCGCGGCGAGACGCTGGTGGCCGGACTGCGCGCTGCCGCAGCTGCCTCGGCGCTCGCCTGTACCGCGCTCGGTGCGCAGTCGAGCGTGCCTGCGCGCGCCGATGTCGAGGCGCTGCTGCGCGGCGATGCCGACGCCGCAGGACTCGATGCACTCGCCGCGCGCTGCGCGTCGTCGGCCGCCTGATCCGTTTTTCTTCGAGAGTTCCCCAATGAGCCCGTCCCCCTACCGCACGCTCGACGAGGACCAACCCGGCGACGGCGCGTCCGTCGACGCCGATTACGGCCCGGCGCCGCGCCGCACCGAATACAAGTTCTCGCACGTCACTACCGGCCGGTATCTGCCGACGCCGGGCAAGGCCCCCGGCTGGCCGTTCGCCGACATCGGCGACTGGATGATCGACGCCAACGACAGCGCGCAGGACTGGCTGGCCGAACTGCGCGACTGGCGGCGTGAGCACCTGGTGCGCATCGGCTACGACGACGCGAACTACCGCCATCCCGACCTGCAATGGGCGCAGCGCAATTTCGTGCACGCGCAGATGATGGTCGAGGACCGCTACTTCTTCGATCCCGACACCGGCACCTATACCGTCGACCGCTATCTCGATGATCTGGTCGCACGTTTCGGCGGCCTCGATTCGGTGCTGATCTGGTACGTGTATCCGAACATCGGCGTCGATGATCGCAACCAGTTCGATCTCGCCCACGACATGCCCGGCGGCCTCGACGGCCTGCGCGCGGCCGTGCAGGCCTTCCAGGCGCGCGGCGTACGTGTGTTCCTGCCGGCCAAGCCCTGGGATCACGGCACGCGCGACCCGGGCGTCAGCCATTGGGACGGCCTGGCGGAGATCGTCGTGGCGGTCGGCGCGGACGGCATCAACGGCGATACCTTCAACGGCGTGCCGCGCGCGTTCTTCGATGCCTGCCAGCGTCTGGGCCGCACCGTGGTGCTGCAGCCCGAATCGACGATCAGCTCGGAAGAACAGCTGATCTGGAACGTGCAGAGCTGGGGCAAGAAGGCGCCCGACGGCCCGGTGCCGCCGGTGTCGAAATGGAAGTGGCTCGAACCGCGGCACATGGTGAACTACGAGAACCGCTGGGGCCGCGACCGCACGCACGACCTGCAGTACTGCTTCTTCAACGGCATCGGCTACAACGCCTGGGAAAACATCTGGGGCATCTGGAACCAGTTCACCCCGCGCGATGCCGAAGTCCTGCGCCGCATCGCGACGATCTATCGCCAGTTTCCCGATCTCGTCGTGTCGATGGACTGGGCGCCGTACCAGACCAGTCTGCAGCGCGGCGTTTTCATCAGCCGCTTTCCCGGTGACGGACGCGCGCTGTGGACGCTGGTCAACCGCAACGCGTATGCGGTGGATGGCGAACAGCTCGCGCAGCCGCATGTGGACGGCACGCGCTATTACGACGTCTGGAATGGACGTGCGCTGTCGCCGCGCATCGTCGACGGGCAGGCGCTGTTCGAACTGTCGCTGGAAGCGCGCGGGTTCGGCGCGGTGGTCGCGATCGACGCAGCCACGCATGTCGAAGGGCTCGACGATTTCCTCGCTACGGTGGCCGCGCAGGCGGTGAAACCGCTCGGCGCGTACTCGGCAGCCTGGCGTGCATTGCCGCAGACGCTGGTCGATGTGGCATCGACGGCGCCGCAGGCCGACGCACCCGAGGGCATGGTGACCGTGCCGGCCGGCAGCTTCCTGTTCCAGGTCGGCGGCATCGAGATCGAAGGCTTCAACTGGTCCGGTGTCGACGTGCAGTACCCGTGGGAAGACAGCCCGCGACGCCATCACCGGCGGCGCATGGATCTGGCGGCGTTCCACATCGATCGCCATCCGGTCACCAACGCGCAGTTCAAGCAGTTCATCGATGCGAGCGGCTACGCGCCGCGCGATGCGCACAACTTCCTGCGGCACTGGGCGAACGGTGCGCCGCGCGCCGGCTGGGAGCGCAAGCCGGTGATCTGGGTGTCGCTGGAAGACGCGCGCGCTTATGCCGCGTGGGCCGGCAAGCGCCTGCCGCGCGAATGGGAATGGCAGATCGCCGCGCAGGGTCACGACGGTCGCCGCTACCCCTGGGGCAACGACTGGTGCGACAGTTTCGCGCCGCGGGTCAATCGCGGACGCCGCCTGCAGCTTCCGGCCGATGTCGACGCGCATCCGCAGGGCGCGTCGCCGTTCGGCGTCGAGGACCTGGTCGGCAACGTCTGGCAGTGGACCGATGAATTCGCCGACGACCATACGCGCGCGGCGATCCTGCGTGGCGGCAGCAGCTACCAGCCGCAGACCTCGCACTGGTATTTCCCGCAGGCCTATCGCCTCGACCAGCACGGCAAGTACCTGCTGATGGCGCCGTGCAAGGACCGCTCGGGCACGATCGGCTTCCGGTGCGTGGTGGATGCGGGCGGGGACGCGCGATGAGCGATCCGATGCCGACGACCACACGCGACGTGCAACGCGCACCCGCGCCGTCACAGGTACGGTTGCGCGGTCTGCTCGGCGATGCACTCGAGGCCAACCGCCGCGGACGGCTGTCGACCTTCGTCACGGGGCCGGACAGCCCGGCCATCGCGATCTTCGATCCCGCGCATCGCGCACACAACGACGAAGGCGACTGGTACGGCGAACACGCCGGCAAGTGGCTTTCGGCGGCGGCGAAGGCGGCTGCACGCAGCGGCGATCCGGCACTGGAAGCGCATCTGCGCGCAGTGGTGTCCTATCTGCACGCGGTGCAGGACGCCGACGGCTATCTCGGTACGTATGCACCGCAGCGGCGTTTCATGGTGCCGCAGCCGCCGAAGCCCGAAAGCTGGAACGGCGAGCCGGCGCTGCGGACCTGGGACGTGTGGACGCACAGCTATCTGCTGCTCGGCCTGCTCGACGTGCATCGCGCGTTTCCGGATTCGGGCGCGCTCGATGCCGCGCGGCGGATCGGTGCGTTGTGCTGGCGCACGTTCTGCGTCGACGGCATCGACATCACCAGCGTCGGCAACCACCATGGCATGTCGGCGACCGTGCTGCTCGATCCGGTGATGGATCTGCATGCGCTGACCGGCGATGCGGATCTGCTCGCGCTCGCGCACCGCATCGTCGAACAGATGGACGCCAATCCGCGTCTCGCCCTGATCGAGCGCGCGCTCGACGGCGCCGATCCGTCCGAGATCGCGACCGGCAAGGCCTATCAGCTGTGCTGGAACCTCGTCGGCCTGGCCAAGCTCGCGCGCGTCAGTGGCGATCCGCGCCATCGCGCGGTGCTCGATGCACAGTGGCAGGCGATCGCCGACCATCACCTGAGTCTCGGCGGCGGGCCGTTCGGCGGCATCGGGCACCGGTCGCGTGAAGTGTTCAATCCTGCGTTCGTGTTCGACCCGCAGGCCTACGTGGAAACCTGTTCGATCCTCGCCTGGCTGCAGCTCAACCGCGAGCTGCTGGCGATCACCGGCGACGCGCGCTACGCCGACGAGATCGAACGCACCGCCTACAACGATCTGCTCGGCGCGCAGGCGCCCAATGGCGAGGACTGGTGCTACTACTCCTATGCCAACGGCCAGCGCATCCACACCAACTACTGGCGCTGCTGCAAGTCCAGCGGCGCGATGGCGATCGAGGAGCTGCAGGGCGTCGCCTATGCGGAGCGCGACGACGGCCCCGTGGTGAACCTGCTCGGGCCGGGCGAGGCGACGTTCGATCGCATCGACGCCGGTCGCGTGCGCGTCGTGCAGGACACGCGCTACCCGTTCGACGGCGCCGTGCGCTTCGCGCTGGACGTGGAGCGCGAGGCGGACCTCGTGCTGCACATCCGCATTCCGGCATGGGCGCAGGACGCGACGCTGTCGATCAATGGCAGGCCGTACGAAGGCGCGCGCGTGGCCGGCGCGTACGCCAGTCTCGCGCGCACCTGGCGCGATGGCGACGTGGTGACGCTCGATCTGCCGATGTCGCCGCGCGTGCATCGCCGCAGCTATCGCAACGTGCAGATCTCGCGCGCGCCCGACGGCAGTCCGGTGCGCCAGCAGGTGCTGGACTACGCCTGGATCGCATTCGGACGCGGCCCGTTGGCGTATGCGACCGGTCTGATCGACGGCTATAAGACATCGGAAATCGTACGTCTGCCCGACGACGATGCGCAGATCCGCCTGGAGGCGCTGCCACCGCAGGGCGATGACCCGACGGTCGGCCTGCGCCTGCATCTCGACGATCGCGCGTCGATCGATTTCGCGCCGTACTACGGGCTCGGCGCGCGTGCCGACCGCATCTGGCGCCTGACCTGGCTGGGCCTGGCGCCGGCCGGCGACGGCGCGGACAGCGGAGATTGCGGAGCGCTCTGAGATGATGGCCGGGCGCAAGCAAGTTTCTGTGGCGCGAGAACATAGACAGGACGGATGGGTTGCGATGCCGGGCTTGCGCAGACTGCGCTCGGGCACCGCCGCAGCCACGAAAGGATGTCGGACGACATGACGGGTTCCATCTTCGAGAGCGGTCGCAGCGGGCCGCCGGGTCCGTTGAGCGGCGTGCGCGTGCTCGATCTCAGCGCGTACATCGCCGGCCCCTACGGCTGCGCGCTGCTCGCCGATCAGGGCGCCGACGTAATCAAGGTCGAGCCGCCGGACGGCGACAACCTGCGCAACTATCCGTCCACGCTCGCCGACGAAAGCCGCGCCTTCATCGGTGTGAACCGCAGCAAGCGTGGTGTCACGCTGAATCTGAAGGATGACGACGACCGCGCGGTGCTCTATCGCCTCGTGCGCGAGGCCGACGTGCTGGTGCACAACTTCCGCCCCGGCGTGCCGGAACGGCTGGCGATCGATTTCCCCACGCTGTCGGCGCTGAATCCGCGGCTGGTCTACTGCGCGGTCACCGGCTATGGCGAGACCGGACCGCTCAAGGACAAGGCGGGTTACGACCAGGTGCTGCAGACCATGACCGGGATGTGCACGCTGCAGGGCAAGCGCGGAGGCGCGCCGGAAATCATCTATGGCTCGGTGGTCGACTACTACGCAGCCGCGCTGCTCGCTGCCGGCGTGTCGTCCGCGCTGTTCGAGCGCGAGCGCAGCGGCGAGGGCCAGTTCGTGGGCGTGTCGCTGCTGCGCAGCGCACTGACGATGCAGTCCGCGCGCATGGTCTGGGCAGAAGGCGAGGCGCTCGACATCGGCCGCGACATGCGCTCGGGCGGCGTCACCGGCCTGCACCCCACGCGCGATGGTTGGCTGTACGTGTCGGCGAACACGCCGCGGTTCTGGCAGGCGCTGTGCACATTGACCGGACTCGATGCGCTGGCGGCCGATCCGCGTTACGACAGCGTGCGCAAGCGTGCCCTGCATGCCGACGAGATCCTGCCGCAGCTGCACGCGGCGCTGGCCACGCGCGACGCGCTGGACTGGGAAGCGCGCTTCGGCGACGCGGTGCCGTGCGCGGCCGCGCGCGCGGTCGAGGACATGTTCGAACACCCGCAGGTGCTGGCCGAGGAGATCGTCGCGATCATCGATCATCCGCGGCTGGGCAGCTATCGGGGTGTGTCGCAGCCGATCCGCTTCGGCCGCACGCCGGGGCCGGCGCCGTTCGCCGCGCCCGGACTCGGCGAGCACTCCGATGCCGTCAGGGTGGCCCTCGACGACGCCGGGCGCGACAATGACGGGCCCGCCTGACACGCGGTGCGCGTCCCGAACCCTGAGGTGTCCATGTCCGCTGCATCATCCGCGTCCAAACTCGAACAGCTGCGCGCGCTCTCCGTGGTCGTCGCCGACACCGGCGACGCCGATGCCATCGCGCGCCTGAAGCCGGTCGACTGCACGACCAACCCGACGCTCGTGCGCAAGGCGCTGGACCTGCCGATCTACGCCGATCTCGTCGAGCGCGAGCTCGAACGCGCCGAGGATCTGGACGGCGACATCGACACCGTCGCGCGCAAGGTCGTCGATCGCCTGACGATCGGTGTCGGCCGCACGCTGTCCGGCCTGGTGCCGGGTCGCGTGTCGACCGAGGTCGATGCCGATCTGTCGTTCGACACCGAAGCGACGATCGCCAAGGCGCGCCAGTTCATCGAGATGTACCAGGACGCCGGCGTGTCGCGCGAGCGCGTGCTGATCAAGATCGCCGCGACCTGGGAAGGCATCCGCGCCGCGCGCGAGCTGCAGCGCGAGGACATCGACTGCAATCTGACCCTGATCTTCAACCGCACCCAGGCGATCGCCTGCGCGGAAGCGGGCGTGTTCCTGATCTCGCCGTTCGTCGGCCGCATTCTCGACTGGCACGTCGCGCGCGGTGACACACCGGCGACGATCGACGACGATCCGGGCGTGCGCTTCGTGCGCGAGGTCTACACCGAGTTCAAGCGCCGCGGTTCACCGACCGTGGTCATGGGCGCCTCGTTCCGTTCGACCGCGCAGATCGAGGCGCTGGCCGGCTGCGACCGCCTGACGATCTCGCCGGATCTGCTCGAGAAGCTCGACGCCGAATACGGTGACCTGCCGCGCAAGCTCGAGATGGGCGATGACGATGGGGCGTTCGCGCCGCCCGTCGATGCCGCGCGCTATGCCACCGACCTCGCCGCCGATCCGATGGCGACCGAGAAGCTGCGCGACGGCATCGCCGCGTTCGCCAAGGATCTGGACGCACTGCGGGCGACCATCGCCCAGCGCCTGCAGGCCCGCTGACATGCGCCCGCGTGTGCGGGACGGCGTGCGCGTCGCTGCGTGCGGCGCGGTGCTGTCGATGCTGGTCGCCTGCGCGCTGCCCGCGCGCGAGGCGCCCGCGGCCGACGCGGCCGTGGTCGTGCCGGAGAGCCGGCCCGGTGTCTCGATCGGCTATCTCGATGCACCCGCGTTCGACAGCCGCGCGCTGCTGCCGGCGCCGCCCGCGCCGGGATCGGCCGCGCAGGCGCACGACGACGCGATCGCTGCGCGCAGCCTTGTGCTGCACGACACCGCGCGCTGGCGTCAGGCGACTGTCGATGCCGATCTGACGTTTCCGGCGGCCGAACCCCTGTTCGCCTGCGCGCTCGGCGTCGAGATCAGCGCCGCGCGCACGCCGCATCTCGTGCGCCTGCTGCGTCGCAGCCTCGCTGATGCGTCGAACGCGGGCCGCGCGGCGAAGGATCACTGGCAGCGCGGGCGTCCGTTGATGCAGAACCGCGCGCCCGTGTGTACGCCGCAAGACATGCCAAAGCTGCGGACGGGCGCGTCTTATCCGTCGGGCCACACCGCGATCGGCTGGGCGTGGACGCTGGCGCTGGTCGAACTCGCGCCCGAGCGCAGCGATGCATTGCTGCAACGGGGCCGCGCGTTCGGCGAGAGCCGGCTCGTCTGCAACGTGCACTGGTACAGCGACATCGTCGAAGGCGAGCGCGTCGGTGCCGCGACCTACGCACGCCTGCAGGCATCACCCGAGTTCCGCGCCGACCTCGACGCCGCACGCGCCGAGATCGCCGCCCAACGCGCAGCCGGCGCGACGCCTGCGCACTGTGATACCGAAACCATCGGCCTGCGGCAGTCGCCGATCCCGGCTGCCGACGCGCGCGACTGACCGTGTCCCACCCGACGCATCCCGACCCGCGCCCGCAGCCGCCCGAACCGCCGCTGCCCAGCGACTGCTGCGACAGCGGCTGCGCCGTCTGCGTGCACGACACCTATTCCGAAGCGCTCCAGTACTACCGCGAGCAGCTCAAGGCATGGCGCGCGCGGCATCCGGAGGCAGACGCCGGCGCCTGAGCGGCAACGCGCATTCTGCACGTGCGCAAACGCAGTGACGTCCGCCCCGCCGAACTGCCGCCGGTGCCACGAATACGCTTTCGGCCAAAGGCGCGGCTTGTGTCGCCGCCATGCGCCACCCCCGATCAACGCATTGCAGACGTGTCTTCATCACCGAACGTGCGTCGCCACTCACTCGGGCTGACGCGCATTGCGCGTTTAAACGCCTGACGAAAACTGATGGGACTCTTGAATCCCGCGCACTCCGCGACACGATCGATGGGCATCCGCGAGGTCTCGAGAAGATCTTTTGCCTGGCGCAGCCGCTCGGTATCGATCCACCGGGCCACGCTCATGCCGGTCGCTTTGTCGAATCGACGGGTGAAGGTGCGCCGGCTCATGGCAACCCTGGCGGCCAGGCTGTCGATCGACACGTCCTGGCTCAGGTCAGCGCGCAGATCCGCCAGCAACGCACCGAGCACCGTATCGCGGCGATCCTCGGCCACGGGCTGTTCGATGAACTGGGATTGGCCGCCGTCACGATGGGGCGCCAGCACCATGGCACGTGCGACGCGATTCGCTTCCCTGCCGCCGCGGATCGCGCGGACCAGGTGCAGGCAGCAATCCAGTCCTGCCGCCGTACCCGCGGATGTCACCAGGCGTGCTTCGTCCACGTAAAGCGCGTTGATGTCCAGCACCACGTTCGGAAAGCGCTGCTGGAAGTCGGCTTCGGCAAGCCAATGTGTGGAGGCGCGATGCCCGTCCAACAGGCCTGCGTAGGCAAGCGCATAAGCGCCGTAGCAGAGGCCCACCACATAGGCGCCTCTGCCATGTGCATGGCGAAGCGCATCCTGGAGACCGGCCGAGGGCGCATGCGCCAGGTCCGCCCATCCGGCCACGATGACGATGTCGGCGTCTTCCAGCAGTTCCAGGCCGCCATCGATGCGAAGCGAGAACCGTCCGGCGTGTTCCGGCTCTACGGGATCGACTGCGATCCGGACTGTGAACGCCGGTGTCTCCTCGAGCGTCATCTCGAAGATCGCCAAGGGCACGGACAGATGGAACGCGCTGACCCCGGGAATCGCAACCAGCGTGACCTTGGCGGGACGCCTCACAACGTTCGCTACAGACATGGCCCGATTCCATCCATAAATGACGTGTGGGCCAGTATCGCGACCTGGCGGCCGGGACGAAACTGGTCGCACTTCAACTCCCGGCCCCCACGCATGAAGACATTGCTTTCCATCAGTCTCGCGCTCGCACTTGGGATCGCGGGCGTCAGCCCCGCCCACGCAGCGGAGCCTGCCAGTGACGTCGCCATCCAGCATGTGAGGAATGCCACGATCAAGGTGCGCTACGGCGATCAGACTTTTCTCGTCGACCCCATGCTGGCATCCAAGGGTGCCTACCCGGGCTTCCCGGGTACCTATCGCAGCCACCTGCGCAATCCCATGGTCGATCTGCCCGCAACGGTCGAGAGCCTGCTGGCCGACGTCGATACCGTCATCGTGAGCCACACGCATCTGGACCATTGGGACGATGCAGCGCAGGCCGAGATTCCGAAGACACTTCCCATCCTCGTGCAGAATTCGACGGATGCAGCGCTGCTGGTCTCACAAGGCTTCATCAACGTACGGGTGCTGGATGACCGCCTCGAAATCGGTGGCGTGACGGTGTCCAGAACGGGCGGGCGTCATGGCACCGAGGCGATGTACGACGTTCCCCAGCTCGGCGGGCTTCTGGGCGAGGTCATGGGCTTCGTGTTTGAAAAGCCCGGCGCGGAGACCATCTACGTGGCCGGCGATACCGTCTGGCATCAGGACGTTCCCGACACGATCGAGCGCTACAAGCCCGACGTCATCGTGTTGAACACCGGTGATGCACGCGTCGACGGATTCGACACTGGAATCATCATGGGCAAGGACGACACGCTGCGCGTCCAGCAACTGGCGCCCGCGTCGAAGATCGTCGCAGTGCACATGGACGCGGTGAACCACATGACCGTCTCCAGAGCGGATCTCCGCGCCTACGTCGCTGCGCACGACATCGCCGCGAACGTGTCCATCCCGGAAGATGGCGAAACCATCGAACTCCAGGCAAGGAAGTCTCCATGAAAGCGTTGCTCGTGATCGATCTCCAGAACGACTATTTCCCCGGCGGAAAATTCCCGCTGGAAGGTGCCGACGAGGCGCTGACGCATGCGTTGACGGCCATCGACCAGGCACGCCAGGCAGGCGCGCTGATCGTGCCGGTCCAGCATGTGGCCGCTCAGGGCGCGCCATTCTTCGAAGAAGGAAGTGAAGGTGCCGCCTTGCACCCTGCGATCGCCTCTGCCACGGATGGCGACCGCATCGTGACGAAACGCGAAGCCGACAGCTTCTTTGAAACCGGTCTGGCTGACTTGCTGAAGCAGGCAGACGTCAAGACGCTGCAGATCCTCGGAATGATGACCCAGCACTGCGTCACGCATACCGCGTTGTCGCCCGAGGCCAGAGACTATGCGGTCAGTATTCTCGGAAAGGCCTGTGCCGCCCCGACCCGGCAACTGAGTGGGCTGGCGTTGAGCGGCCTGCAGGCGCGGCTGACGGTGCGCTGAGAACACGTCCGCTTCCGGCCAGAGCGGACATACCGGACTGAAGGAATGCGTGGCATGTCGTGTCGTCCACTTGAATGAACGAGCGCGAGGGCTTGTCTACTCAGGTAAGTACTTCGAGCCTGCCGCTCGCCCCCGTCCACGAAGACTGTGCGCACCGTCTGGCGCGCGCGATGCTGGATCAGACAACGCAGCTGCGTGCGAGCCTTGCACAAGCTTGCGTGCGAGCAATCAGGCGGATCGCGGCTACTGAACCTGTCATTGGCGAAGACAGCGGACCCACTGACGACCGCAATCAGTCGAGCCAGCGCAGCGCCGGAATGTGCGGCCGCAGCCAGCGATCGAACACGAACACGACGAACATCGAAACCGCGAGCAACGGCAACAGCAATGCCATCGCGACGATCAAGCCGAGCAGCACACGTGTCGGTGTGGGGCGCGTGGTCCGTGGCGCGCCGAGACGTCCGGCGGGTCGCCTGCGCCACCACATCACCAGGCCGCTGATCGCCAGCACCACGACACCGATGCATGCGGCCAGCATGACGAGCTGGTTCGCGCGGCCGAAGTAGTTGCCCATGTGCAGTTGCACGCCGAGTTCGATCGCCTGCGCCACGCGGCCGTAGTCGGCGAAACCGGCACGGACCAGCAGCGCGCCGTCGCGATCGAAGTGCCAGGTGATCTGCCCCTGCGGACGATCCGGGTACGTGTAGGCCATCAACGCGCCGCGCGCGTCGGCGGGCAGGAACACGCGGAGATCGTCCTGGGTGTCTGCGCTCCGCATGTGCGCGATCGAGCGCTCCAGTCCATCCGGCGTCCATCCGCGCGCCGCGCCGGTCTGCGCGGTCGGTGCTCCGTGATGACCGTGCTGCGTGTCCGGCGAGACCGGTGGCAGGGGCGCCTGCTGCAGCGTCCACGGCACGTCGTTGAAGTCGCTGCCGACCGTCGGCGCATCGACCGCGGCGTAGCGTCGATACACCGGCGGGTAGCCTTCGCCGATCAGTTCCGCGCCGCCGCGGATCCAGCCGCCCCAGAACGCCGCCCACGGCAGACCGGTGAAGATCAGGAACAGCACCAGCAACGCGACCCACAGGCCCACCGCGGTGTGCAGCGACCTCCAGAACGCGCGTCCGCGCGCCCGCAGGTCCGGCAGCAATGCACGCCATGCGCGGCGGCCGCCGCGAGGCCAGCCGAGATAGAGCCCGGACACGATCAGCAGCACCGCCCAGCACGCGGCGAGTTCCATCACGTAGCGGCCGAAGGTGCCCAGCATCAGCGAGCCGTGCAGCCGGTCCGCGATGCCGACCAGCGTGCGCGCCGGGACCAGTGTGCCCAGCAGCGCACCGCTGCCGGGATCGACGAATGCGACGCGCGTGTCGCCCTCCGCCGTTGCCAGATGCACGCGCGCGCTGCGCGTGCGATTGCTGGGCACATCGATGCGCGTCGCGGTCGCGTCGTCGACGCCGGCTTCGGCGGTGTCGATCATCGCCGCGAGCGCCACACGCTCCGACCACGGCGCTGGTGCGAAGCGGAGTTGCGGATAGAGCGCGTCGTCGAGTTCGTCGTTGAACAGATACACCGCGCCGGTCATCGCAAGGATGACCAGGAACGGTGCGACGAACAGGCCGGCGTACAGATGCCAGCGCCAGAACATCCGGTAGCGATCGCCTGCATCTACGGACTTCGGAAGACGGGCCATCGTCAGAACCGCGTACGCAGGGTCATCTCGACACTGCGTGGCGCGCCGAGATAGACGTGGGTGGCCGGATAGCCGGAATACTCGCCGTAGAGCGCGTCGCCGAGGTTGCGCACGCGCAGCGCCACCGAGGCGCGGCTCAAGTCGTAGCTCGCCCAGGCATCGAACGTGGTGCGGCCGCGGACGTAGATCGTGTTCGCGTTGTCGGTGTAGAAGCCGCCGACGTGATGACCGCTGGCGCCGATCGACACCGGCACGCCTGCGAACCGGTAGGTGCCTGCGAGCGTCGCGGTGCCGTTGGGCACGTTGCCTGGACGGTTGCCACGACGATCCACGCCACCGGCTTCGATCAGCTCGTCGAAATGCGCGCGTCCCCATGTGGCCGAAGTCTCTAGCCGCAGGCCGCGCGTGGCCTGCAGATCCGCCGACAGTTCGAGCCCCTGCGATGACTGGCGTCCGCCCTGCACGCTGATCGATGGATTCGCGGGGTCGCGGGTCAGGATGTCGTCGCGTTCGATCCGGTACGCGGCGGCGGTCAGCGACAGGCGTTCGTTCCAGGCATCGGCCTTGATGCCGATCTCGGCGGACTTCGCGTCGGTGAGATCGAAGATGCCCGATGCGGTCTGGATCGTGAGCAGGCTCGACACCGGGCTGGCCGCGGTGGAGAACTGGCCGTAGAGCTGCACGTGGTCGCGCAGATCGAACACGCTGCCCACGCGCCACGACAATGGCGTGTAACGCGGCGAGAACGCGGTCGTCGCACCCGTGATGCGGTTGTCGATGCTGCGCTCGAGATCGATCCGCTCGTAGCGCAGGCCGCCGACCAGCAGCCAGCGCGGGGTGAGATTGAACGCGTTCTCCACGAACACCGCGCGCGTGCGCAGATCGGTGCGGAACAGCTGATCGCTGGTGTACACCGGCGAATCCGCACCGGGAAACACGCCTACGTCGGGATCGACCGGCGTGACCGGCGTCGTGCTGCCGCTCTGGCGCGGATTGACGAAGTCGGTGCCGTTGAGTTCGACGCCCGCCGTGAACCGGTTGCGGCGGCCGCCGAGCGGCCCGTCATGGGACAGCGCCAGACGCTCGTTCCAGAACCGGTGATCGTGGAACACGCGTTGCGCGCCACGCGCGTACTGGCCGGTGCCGCGGTTGTAGAGCCAGTCGTCGGAATAGACGAAGTCGCGATCCGCCCGGTACCAGGCCAGATCGTTGCGAAGCTTCCAGGTGTGCGACAGGTCCAATGCCACGTTCCAGCGCAGCAGATCGCTGCGTGCGCCGGTGTGCGCGCCGATCGGGTTGTAGTTGACGTG
This sequence comes from Luteimonas sp., assembly GCA_045810015.1. Classification (GTDB taxonomy): domain Bacteria; phylum Pseudomonadota; class Gammaproteobacteria; order Xanthomonadales; family Xanthomonadaceae; genus Luteimonas. The sequence continues at coordinate 44,980 of JBJMWR010000015.1, read as the reverse complement.
GCGCGTGGCCGCGTCGTTCACCAGTCCGTTCGCACTGCGCACCACGCGCGACGGTGCGATAGCGTCCTCGATTGCCACCATCGGCGAGCCCTGGTAGGTGCCGGTGCTGTCGTCCTCGGCGTGTTGCCAGGACAGCAGCATCGACAGTGCGTCGTGCGGCGTCCACGCGAGGCTGGTCGACAGCGTCGACATCTCGACCCGGTTGTGTTCGATGTCGTAGAGGCTGTCGGACCGCAGGCCACTGGCATCGAAGCGCAGCGCCAGCGTGTCCGACAGCGGCTGGTTGATGCCGAACCCAGCGCGGCGGGTATTGAAGCTGCCGACGCCGAACATGGCGTCGATCACCTGCGCCTCCGTGCTCGGCCGACGGGAGACCAGATTGATCGCGCCGCCCATCGTGCCCTCGCCGTAGAGCACCGACGCCGGTCCGCGCAGTACTTCGACGCGTTCCAGTCCCCAGGTGTCGACATCGCGCGTCACGAAGGTGGACGCGCCGATGCGCACGCCGTCGTGCAGGACCGAGATGGTGTTGCCGCTGAAGCCGCGCAGCGTCACCACGGCCGGATTGCCGGGCACGTTGCCGACCATCGCGCCGTTGGCCAACTCGAAGACTTCGCGCGTGGTGCGCGCGCCCTTGCGGGCGATCTCCTCGCGGCCGATCACCTGCAGCGATGCAGGTGTTTCGCGTTGCGACAGGCCGAGCCGGCTGCCGGTCTCCTGCGGCGTATCGAGCGCGCGAAGCCGCTGGCCCTGCACCTGCAGGGTGTCGAGCGTGGTCGCCTGCCGTGTGGCATCTGTCGACGACTGGGCAAATGCCGGCGCCGCCACTGCAGCGGCGATCAGGCTGGCGAGCAGAGAGACCGCAGGCGTTGTACGGAACAGGGTGTAGTCCGGCGCAGGCCGGGTGATTGCGGAACGGAACATGTGGGCATCCAGTGCGGGTGCGGCGCGGCATGGACACGCGCGCACGGGCGAGACCACGCACGCGCGGTCATCGCAGGAAAAATGGCGACCGGAGCGGTCGCCGCAGCTCAGCTCAGGCCGCGAGCGGTGGGCCGCGTGAGCCGAGTCCGCAGGGATGGCGTTCGACCAGCCGGAAGGCATGTACGACGCGCACGCGCTGCGGTACATGCAGCAGGCGCGCGATCGCGAACCACAACACGGCGAGCAGCGCGGTGGCGAGCAGCGGGCAGTAGCCGCAGTCCTGCATGTCGACATGCGCCGACGGCGCCGGGCGCGGCGCATCGTCGAGCAGGCTGTGGGGATCGACGATGCTGACGAGCTTGTCGCTGCCCATCGTGCACATCTCCATCAGGATCATGCGCGGCGCGCCGTCCTGCGCATGCGCGATGCGTCCGATCGACGGCAGCAACGCGAGCAGCAGCACGGCCGTCAGCGACAGCCAGGCGAATGCATGCTGGAACCGGCGGCCGGCGATCATCGGAACAGTCTATTCGGGCCTGCACGCAACTAGACGACGATGCGCGCGCTGCAGGCCGCGACCGATCGTCGCACCCCGCGCAAGGTGACCGGCGTCAGAGTCGACGCAGGGGTACCACGTACTGCTGCGCCTGGCCGGCCTCGTCAGTCCAGCGCTGGGTGACCTGCGCGGTATCCGCGGTGAGGCGTTCCCAGCAGAACGCGCTCGGCGCCTGCAGCGGCTCGAAGCAGGCCTTGCCGGGCACCAGGTCGACGGCTTCCCAGGTGAAGGTCATCCAGGTCGAGGTCACACGGCCCGCGTGCAACGCAACCACGCTGCCATCCTCGGCCTGCGCGAACGTCGCATCGCCGTAGCGCGTGGACCGCATCTCGGTCTGCGACGGAAAGCTGTACTGCTCGTAGAACGGCGCGCCATCCGGACCGGTCCCCTCCCAGCGACCTTCGAGAAAACGCAGATGGGCGAAATCGGCAGGCGTGAACATCGGGCGGGTCTCCGACATGGGGGCGCACGCCCCGAGAAACGACACAACGAGAAGAACGATGGGCAGGCGCATCGGCGGCTCCTTCGATCCGCCCGCGGGCGGCTTTGCGGACTGTACGCCTGCCGCCGCCGCAGTGCGTTCCGCGTTGGCGATCAGTCGGATAGAGCGCCATGGCCTGGTTGCGCACCGCGTTTCCAGCGTTCCGGGAGCGTACGGCGGCGAGCGTCGACGGCCACCTGCGGTGCAGGGCGGTATCATCTCGACCCCGGGTCTCCCACCGATCGCATAGGACGTACGCACGTGGCCGTGAATCAGGAACAGCTGGACAGGATCAAGTCGGGTCAGGGCTTCATCGCCGCACTCGACCAGAGCGGCGGCAGCACGCCGAAGGCACTCAAGCTCTACGGTGTCGAGGAAACCGAGTACGCGAACGACGCGGAAATGTTCGGCCTCGTCCACGCGATGCGTACCCGCATCGTCACCAGCCCCGCCTTTACCGGTGAACGCGTGTTCGGCGCGATCCTGTTCGAGCGCACGCTCGACGATGCGTTCGAAGGCCAGGGCGCCGCCGAATATCTGTGGAATGCCAAGGGCGTCGTCCCGTTCCTGAAGATCGACAAGGGTCTGGAAGACGAGGCGAACGGCGTGCAGCTGCTCAAGCCGATTCCGGGCCTGTCGGACCTGCTCGCGCGCGCGAAGGCCAAGGGCGTGTTCGGCACCAAGGAACGCTCGGTCATCAAGCAGAACAACGCCGCCGGCATCGCCGCGGTGCTCGACCAGCAGTTCGAACTCGGCCAGCAGGTGCTCGACGCCGGTCTGGTGCCGATCATCGAACCGGAAGTCGACATCAATTCCGCGGACAAGGCCGACATCGAAACCACGCTGAAGCAGGGCCTGCTCGAGCGCCTCGACAAGGTGGCCCCGTCGACGCCGGTGATCCTCAAGCTCACGCTGCCGGAAGTCGATGGGTTCTTCCAGGAACTGGTCGAACACCCGAGCGTGCTGAAGGTCGTCGCGTTGTCGGGCGGTTACGCCCGCGACGACGCGAACGCGCGTCTGGCGAAGAACCCGGGTGTCGTCGCCAGCTTCAGCCGCGCGCTGACCGAAGGCCTGAGCGCGAAGCAGAGCGACGACGACTTCAATGCGTCGCTCGACACGGCGATCGAGTCGATCTATCGCGCGTCGATCGCCTGATCCGCCGCGGGAGCACGTCACTGAAAGCCGGCGCATCTGCGCCGGCCTTTTGCATTGCGGTGCACCCGTGTACACGCGATTCGCGATCGGTGCATGGGTCGATGTCTGCGCAACGCACGACGCGCAAAACCGGCACCCGGGCTCCGCGGATCAGTGCCACGTGAAGTCCACGGCGGGATCGCGTGAACAAATGAGCCGCGATCGTTAGGAACTGGTTTGTCGGCGCACCGTTGTTCGTGACAACCCCAACGAGCAGATGAACGGCACGAGCGGCAGGTGGCTGATTACACCGTCGTTTGCGCTGCGCGATCATAGGGTTCGATCCATCGAGGCACATGCCTGGAGGATCAGCAGATGTCACAGCCGATGTTCGTCACCCACTATATGGTCCGCCGCCCGAAGGTGGGGAATCCAGCGTCTTCGCGTCCTTTCGAAGATCGTATCCGCCACGGCGCGCGTGCCTCGGGCGAGGCGCGTATGGCATCGCCACCCAGGTTCAACGACGCCCCTGCGGTGCGTCGAGCCGGTTGACGGAGCCCGATGTCGCGACGGTGGCTGGCGTTCTGCCGGGCATATGCCGAGTCGCGTTTCCTCGATCCCGCGTCCCGGCCCTCGGCTGCGCGTCGCAGATCGCCACGCAGCGCACAGGCCCCGTCATCGGCGCTTGCTATGGTGCCGGCTCCCTCGTCGCCACACGGACCGTCCGATGAAAGTCGCGCTCGCCCTGTTCGCCCTGATGCCAGGTCTCGCGTTCGCCCAGACGCGCGACGAACGCCCGGGTCCGCCGGCGCAACCGCCGGGCTGGTCGCTCGGTGTCGCCATTGCCGCGGCCGACAGCCCCTACGTCGGCGAAGGCGCACGCGTGCTGCCGTTCCCGACGTTCTCCTACGAGGGCGAGCGCCTGTTCCTGCGCGGCATCGCCGGCGGTATCCATCTGGTCGATACCGGCGCGTTCCAGCTGGACGGCCTCGTGTCCGCGCGTCTCGACGGTTTCGACATCGACGACCTCAGTGCATCCGGCCTCGCCGACAACGGCCTCGACGCGCGGCTGCTCGATGACCGCGACCACGGTCTCGATGCCGGCATCGGCGCCTCGTGGTCCGGCACGTTCGGCCGTGTGCGCGTGCATGCATTGGCCGATGTCACCGACACCAGCGGCGGTCACGAATTCGGTGTCGAATACACCTACATGCTGCGCTCCGGCGCGTGGACCCTTCTGCCCAGCGCTGGCGTGCGCTGGATGTCGGAAGACCTGACCGGTTACTACTTCGGCACGCTGGATCCGGAAGTCGCGCGTGGCGTTACCCGCTACACGCCGGGCTCCGCCGTGGTGCCTTCGGTCAGCGTTGCCGCGACGCGCCCGCTCGGCGACCGCTGGAGCTTCATCGGTGGCGTCAGCTACCGCGTGTTGCCGGACGAACTCACCGACAGCCCGCTGCTCGAACGCAATGCGAATGGCGTGCCCGCGCTGTTCGGCGGCGTGAGCTACCGCTTCTGACCGGCGGGCGTCGCACCGGCGCATGCGCGCGCGCATGGTCAGACGGGCGGGGCCTTCGCCACATAGGCTGCGAACACCGCCAGGGTTTCCGGACTGACGTGATGCTCGATGCCCTCGGCATCGCGACGCGCGATGTCGGGCGGCACGCCGAGCGCGACGAGGAAGGATTCGACGGTCTGGTGCCGCACGCGACTGGCGCGCGCGAGGGTTTCGCCGGCGTCGGTCAGGAACGCGCCGCGATACGGTTTCTGCAGCACAAGACCATCGCGCACCAGGCGCTGCAGCGTGCGGGCGACCGTGGGCTGGGCGACGCCCAGGCGTTCGGCGATGTCGACCTGGCGCGCGCGGCCGGTGGTGGCGAGCAGATCGGAAATCAGTTCGACGTAATCCTCGACCAGTTCGGCGCGGCGCGCCTCTCGCACCTGGCGGAAATTCTCCACGTGCACCTGCGCGTCGGGCAAACCGGCGTCGCGCGCCGCCTGGGCGGCAGTGTGCTTGTGAGGGGGCATGGCAGCGGTCCGGGCGTCGACCCGTCCAGTGTCGCCGATCGCACGGTCAGGGGTCGGCGGGCTGCGGCGATCCCGGGCACCGCGCGTGCATCAGCCACCGCACGCGGAGCGATGCGTCCTGCCGAGCATCAGCGCCGACGATTCACCAGGGCGCGGATCGCCGCATACGCGATGCCGATGCCAAGCCCGAGTCCGATCCACTGCAGCAAGGTGATGTCGCTCACGCAACGGCGCCTGTCTCACCCGGCAGCGGCGCGACCTGCGCCGGACGGCCGCGCGAATCCAGCGCGATCATCACGAAGCGGCCGCGCGTGCACAGCTCGCGGTCGCCGCTGAGCAGATCCTCGGCGATCAGTTCCACTTCCACCTGCATCGACGTGCGGCCCACTTCGACCACGCGCGCGATGATCTCGACCAGCTGGCCCTGCTTGATCGGCAGCTTGAAATCGACCTGCTCGGAGCGGGCGGTCACCACCGTGCGGCGCGAGTAACGCGAAGCCGCGATGAACGCGGCCTTGTCCATCCACGCCAGCGCGGTGCCGCCGAACAGCGTGCCCAGATGGTTGGTGTGATCGGGAAACACGATCTCGAGCATGCGGGCTTCGGTCTTGGGGGTGTCGACGATCTTGATGAGGGAGGTCTCCGGGTGGGGCGCCGGACGATGCGGGGCCTGGCAGGATGGGACACGCGGTCCGCCTGCCGATCGGATGTCGACGACGCGCAGCGCGCTGAACAGGGTTCAGGACTGAATTATGGGCGACGCACCTAGGGCCGTCACGAGGACCGGCCAACCGTCGCTGGCGCTACGCTCACTGCAACCTATGTCCAGAGTGCCGACATGAGCGGGATTTCCAGCGCGCTGCCCCGAGCCGAGCCCTTGCAGGCGCGTATCCGCGACGATCTGCCGCCGCCCGACGCCACGCTGTCCCGTCAGGGCGAATCGCTCGCGGATGTCGCGCAACGTGCAGGCACGTCCGAGGCTGCGCTGCGCGACGCCAATCCGACGCTGACGCCATTCGATGTGCTGCCGGCGAATACGTTTGTTTCGACGCCGGCGCCCGCACCTGCCGACGACGCATCCATGCCCGCTTCCGGCGATGGACGCGGCGCCATTCCCGACAGCACGCCCAGAACGCCGCACAGCACGCTGGCCGAGATCGAGGCGATTCCCGTACCGAATACGCGCGACCTGCCCGCGCAGCTGCCGCCGGAAGACAAGCAGCAGATCCTCGACGCGCGTCAGGCCACCTACGACGCGCGCGTGCTCGCGCTGGCCGAAGCAGGTCTGGCATCCGACGCGCCGCAGTTGTCGGATTACGCAGCGTTGCCGCTGCCGATCGCGCACGTGGAATACCAGATGGCGCTGCAGCAGTACCACAGCGATATCGCCGCATTGCAGGGCGTCGTGGCCGACAGTCGTCAGCGCCAGCTCGAAGCGTCCCCGGCCTTCCAGGCGTTACCGGCCGAGCAGCAAGAGGGCGTCAACGACGTGCTGCGGGATCCCGCTTTCCAAGCGCTGCCGATGGCCGAGCAGCAGGCGATCATGGCGGCGATGCTGGCCGGCGAGTACCACGTCACCGGCATCTCCTCCGTCGACGACCACGGCTTCAATTCGGGCGACGCGGACGCCGTGCAGTTCGACATCACGATCGATGGCCATACGACGCCGGTCTACCTACCGGTCGAGCCCGATCCTGCGCTCGACTACCACGGCCCCGACGAGGCGGCCAACGGCCTGGCGTCATTGCCGGCCCACTCGCGCGAGCGGATCGAGCGTATCGACGTCAATCCCGCCGCCAACCCCGACGATGCCCACTGGGCGCAGGAGTACAACAGCCCCGGATTCCGCTCCTATATGACGGCAGGCGCCGACGGCATCGTGTCGATCTATCCGTCCGAGGGCGGCACGCCAGGCCAGGAGTCGCTCAATGGCGGGTTGGCACACGAGGTCGGCCATATCGTCATGGGGCAGGATTTCAACTTCCTGGACACCATTGCCTGGTCCATGGCCATGGCGTCGGACGGCCAGTCGGTATCGGATTACGCGGACAACTCGATCAAGGAAGACTTTGCCGAGAGCTACAAGCTGTACCTCTCGGTGGTCGGCACATCGGAGGAAGCGGCGGCGCGTGCGCAGTATCCCGAACGCTTCGAGATGCTCGACCGGATCACGGGCAATGACTGATCACGACGTTGCGCGGCCAGACAGCGATCGACGGCCGCGCCCCATGTCGATGCACTTGCGGCTGCGCAGCCGGTGGGCCGGCATGTGCCGTCTTCCGCAATGGCTGCTGCCCATGAGTCTGCTCGCAGTCTCGGCATGTGCCACAACACCCCCGCCTGCCGCGCAATCCGTTCCGGAGTCCTCGCCCATGACCGTGACCGCTCCCAAGACTGCGTCAGCAGGACCGGCCGGGCGTGCCTACGTCGGACGCATCGACGATCTGCATCAGAGCGTTTCCCTCCAGGTCCGCCCCGATGCCAGCGTGCGCCTGGTACTGATGTACGCGCTGCACACGCCGCCCGCGATGGTCGAGGAATACGAAGGGCAGATGGTCGAGCGCGAGAGCGGCTGGTGCCTGACGCCGGCGCCGAAGTCGTTCCAGCCCTGTTTCGACCTCACCGCGGAGCAGGCCACGCTGACGCGCGTGTCTGGCGAGCGGGTCGATCTGCGCTACATCGAGCGCTGACCGCATCGCGCGTTCCGGCATTGGGTTGCACGCAGTGTCGATCGCCGGCGCGGACCACGCTGGTCGATCCGCAGTGAATGCAGTCAGGTCGGCGCCGCAACAGCGCGCCGACGCAGGGTGCCTCAGAGGTTGATCGACACGGCCTGTGCGATCTGGCCCGGTGCCTGGAAGCCCGGCAGGCGCGCCGCCTCGGCACCGTCCTTGAACAGCGCGAGCGTCGGCGTCTGGCGCAGGCCGAGATCGCGGAAAAAGTCCTCGCCGATCACTTCCATCTTCACCTTCAGCAGCGCGATGCCGGCGGCGTCTTCGCTCGCGGCGAACTTCGCCAGCGACATGTCGAGCATCTTGCAGCCCGGACAATCGTCCTTGTAGTAATCCACCAGCAGGCGCGGATGCGCGGCAAGGGCGGCGGCGTAGTCGTCAGGCGTGGTGGCGTGGAGCGTCTGCATGGGGGGTGTTCTCGAACGGTGTTTCGGTGATGGCAAGAATGGTGTCGGTCCAGCGTTGGATCTTGGTGGCGTCGTGTTCGCCGTGGGGCATCTGTTCGATCTCCAGCCGCGGATACCGCGTGCCGAAGAACGCGGCCATGCGCCGGGCCGCACCGCAGTAGTGTTCCTCGCCCCATTGCGTCTCGCCGGTGCCGAACACCGCGACATGTTCCGGCTTGCCGACCGCGGCGACGAGGTCCTCGATGAAACGCTTCATCTCCGGCGGCGTGCGCCCGGCGTTGATGCTCCAGCTGCCGAGCACGTAGAGATCGTGTTCGGCACCGTCGGGGCAGACCTTCGCCAGCGTCTGGATGTCGGCATCAATCCAGGTGACGGCATGGCCCAGTGCCTCGCACCGCGCGCAGATCGCACGCGCGACATCGCGCGTGTTGCCGCTGAGCGATGTGTGGGCGAGGAGGATGCGCAAGGGGTCAGACTCGGTTTTCGATCAATGCAGATTCAGGTTGCGACAGACGTTCCGCGAAAACCGACTCTGACCCCGGTTTCCGAAAAGTGAACCTGACCCCGTTCTTCTAGCGGTTTCGTTTGATACAGGCGTAGGCGGCGGACGTTCAACTAAAGGCGAGTTCTGGCTTCGATGTCTTTCTAGGTCGTTCCCTCACGCCTTTCTCTACCGCTTAGGCGAGTGCAGCCAGCATCAATCAAGCGAACGAATTCACGGGCGTCCTGGAAATAATTTCTGAAGGCGAGCTTCACGTCTGCAGTGCTGTCAGCACGCACAAGAACAATGTCGTTGAAGGGCTTCTCTTGTTCAAGCTTAAAAAGGGCCCGTAATGCTTCAGTGGCATCTCTAAAGCTATGGATCTCTAAGGATCCGTCTGACGCGCTGTCCAAGATAAAATTTTTGGATTCTGTGTTACTTGCTTCTGCATTATTCAGACGGCGAAGGCTTTCCATGAGCCTCAATTCGCCGTCCAGCTCAAGAAAGGAACGAACAAGATCCTCATTGCTAATGTCAGGATGAGGTCCGGTCGTCGATTCGTGAGCTCGGGCAAGAATTTCGCTCGCGTATGACATGGTCGCAATTATCCGAGGATCGCCCTTCTGGAATTTTGGTTGGCTATCCGTAATGACGCCGACAATCTCAACCGCAGTTGCCCACGCGTGCTGAATCAGAGTTCGGTACTGCAATTCGACATAAAGGCCTTTGAGTTCAGCTCCGGCTTCAGAATTGACGTCATAGGAGTAGATGTCATGAATACCGCGGTAGCCGCTGGCCTTCGGGCGCGCAATGTAATCGTACTTGTCAGGCTGTTCGGCGTGTCTCAGTACATGGTTGAACCGGGCCTTGTGAAGCGAAGCTCGAAATTGACGTAACTGCTTTATGTTCCTAAATATTATTCGGCAGCCAGCAATGTCGTCCATTCGAGCGAGCTGCATTTCGCGCTCGCGCTGCAGTTTGTCGTAGATGGTGCTTTTACGCTTCAGCCTCTGCGCTACTTTGGCCGAGGTGCCCCGCGTGCGTGTTCTGAGCAGAGATTGGAATGTGTTGAGAACCGGGCGATGTGCAGCGCGCCACGTCTGAATCACAGCATGATCTTCATCCGTGGCATCCCACCGGCGAACGTTCGCACCCGCGCGAGTTACCCTGCCTTTCGATCCGCCTGGATAGGTCATGCTGAGCCTGCTGATGGATTTCGAGAAAAAGTGGATGCAGGGTGTCTCAAGCCATCGTTAGTGGAGATTACAAATCATCAAACCCGTTATCCGAGTTCGTCTTCTTGTACGACGCGTTTCGCATTTCGAAGAAGTCGGTCTTGGTCTCGGTGAAGTTGTCGGCGTAGGCCTTGATCCACGGCATCACGTTGTCGGTGGTGTCGGAATACAGCTTCTCGATGCCGAGCATGCCGGCCATCTTGTTGGCGCGGTACTTCACATAGCGGACCATTTCGTCGACGTCGATGCCGTCGATGCCGTCGAGCACTTCGGCCGTCCAGCGGGTTTCGAGTTCGATGGCGTGTTCGAACGCGTCGTGCACGTACTGGGTGAGCTGGTCGCCCTGCAGCGACTGGTTCTCGCCGACGATGGCGCGGATCAGTTCGCTGATGAACTTGCTGTGCGCCAGTTCGTCGCGGTTGATGAAGCTGATGATCTTGCCGGTGCCGGTCATCCGGTTCTGGCGGACCAGGTTGTAGAAGTACGCGAAGCCGGAATAGAAGTTGATGCCTTCGAGGATCGACGACTGCACCAGCGAGCGGATCAGCGTCTCGGCCGAGCGCTCGCGCATGAAGTCGTTGTACGAGTCCATGATCGGCTGGTTGCGCGCGATGATCGTGGGATGCGTGCGCGCGAGTTCGAACACGCGGTTCTGGTCGGCGAGGCCGGTGATCGAGGCCAGCACGTAGCTGTAGCTCTCGTTGTGAATCACTTCCTGCTGGCCGATGATCGCGGCGTTGGCGTGCGCGGCCGGGTCGGTGATGTATTCGGCGACGTTGTAGATGTAGCGCGTCTGCGGCGAATCCAGCGTGGCCAGCAGTCCGATGATCGAATCGTAGGCGTTCTTCTCGCGCGCCGAGAGCTCGCCGTACTGCTTGGCGTCGCCCTTCATGTCGACCTCGTCCGGGATCCAGAAGTTGGTCGAGAGTTCCTTGTAGGCGCGGTAGAACGACGGATACGGAATGTCGTTCCAGTTGAGGATGCCGCTGGTCTGGCCGTTGATGATGCCGGTCGAGCGGTTGGGATGACGCGGCTCGAGGATCTTGATGCGGTCGAGCGGGGTGGACGTGGCGGCCATGGATGTCTGTCTCGGAATTCGGTCTTGAGCCCCTCTCCTGTGGGAGAGGGGTTGGGGTGAGGGCGGGGCTCTTCGCGTAAGAGCGCCCTCATCCGGCCCTTCGGGCCACCTTCTCCCCAAGGGAGAAGGGCTTGTTCAATGCGATCGCGTTGCGATCAGCTCGAACACCACTCGCACTCGGCAATATCGATATCGTTCGAACGCACGTAGTACGTGGTCTTCATGCCGAGATTCCACGCGGTCATGTGCAGGTCGAGCAGGGTGCGGGCGGGGATGGTGCTGGGCACGTAGAAGTTGAAGCTGATCGCCTGGTCGACGTGGCGCTGGCGACGCGCGTTCTGGCGCACCGATGCGAACTGGTCGACCTTGTAGGCGCCCTTCTCGTAGTAGGGCCAGGTCTCGAGCGACAGGCCGGGGGCGGCGACAGGACGACGGTAGTCCTTCTTCTCCTCGTAATAGAACGCGGAGTAGATCGGGTCGATCGACGCGGTGGAGCCGGCGATCTGCGCGGTCGACATGTTCGGCGCGACCGCCATCAGCCAGCCGTTGCGCATGCCGTTGACGCCGACCTGCGCGGCAAGATCCATCCACTCGGGCGAGTTGTAGCTGCGGTCGCTGAAGTACGCGCCGGTGTGCCAGTCGCTGCCGGCGAACACCGGGTAGGCGCCCTTTTCCTTCGCGAGTTCCATGCTGGCCTGCACGGTCAGGAAGTTGATGCGCTCATACAGCGAATCACTGAAGTCCTCGGCTTGCGCGTCGTTCCACTGGATGCCCTTCTGCGCCAGCAGGTGGTGCCAGCCGAAGGTGCCCAGACCGATCGCGCGGTACTTCTGGTTGGTGATCGTGGCCTGCGGCACGGGCAGCATGTTGAGATCGATCACGTTGTCGAGCATGCGCACCTGGATCGGGATCAGGCGCTCGAGCACGTCGGTGATCAGATCGCTCTGGCCGGCCTGCGGCATGACCGCGCGGCCCAGGTTCACCGACGACAGGTTGCAGACGACGAAGTCGCCGGCCTGCTTGGTGGTGACGATCTGATTGCCGGAGATGATCTCCTGCATCATTTTCGTCGGGCTCATGTTCTGCAGGATCTCGGTGCAGAGATTCGACGAATACACACGGCCGACGTGCTTGTTCGGGTTCTTCCGGTTCACTTCGTCGCGGTAGAACATGAAGGGGTTGCCGGTCTCGAGCTGGCTCACCATCACGCGCTTGAAGATGTCGATCGCCTTGACGGTCTTGCGCGAGATGCGCTCGTCGGCCACGACTTCCTCGTACTTGCGGCGGAAGCTGCCGTTCGGATCACCCTTCTTCTCGTCGAAGAAATCCTGCAGGTAGAAGCCCTTGATCTTGTGGACCTCGTGCGGGTCGAACAGGTACCAGTCGCCGCGACGGTCGACGGCTTCCATGAAGATGTCGGGGATGCAGATCGAGGTGAACACGTCGTGCGCGCGCAGGCGCTGGTCGCCGTTGTTGAGGCGCAGGTCGAGGAAGTTCTCGATGTCGCGGTGCCAGATGTCGAGGTAGACCGCGACCGCGCCCTTGCGCTGGCCCAGCTGGTCCACCGACACGGCCGTGTTGTTGAGCTGCTTGATCCACGGCACCACGCCGCCCGAGGAATTGGGCACGCCGCGGATCGCCGAGCCGCTGGAGCGCACATACCCCATGTACGCGCCCACGCCGCCGCCGCCCTTGGAGACGCGGGCGATGTCGGTGTTGGAGTCGTAGATGCCCTGCAGCGAATCGTCGACGGTGTCGATGAAGCACGACGACAGCTGGCCGCCGACCTTGCCGGCGTTCTGCAGCGTCGGCGTGGCCACGGTCATGTACAGGTTCGACAGCGCCCAGTAGGCCTCGCCGACGAGCTGCATGCGGCGCTCGCGGCCGCCCTTGGTCTCGTTCTGCATCAGGTACAGGGCGATCGTGAGCCAGCGCTCCTGCGGCAGCTCGAACACGGCGCGCGAGGTGTCGGTGGCGAGGTAGCGCGTGGCCAGCAGGTACAGGCCGTTGTAGGCGAACAGCTTGTCGCGCTCGGGCTCGATCATGCGGCCGGCTTCCTGCAGCTCTTCCTTGGAATAGGCGCGCAGGATGTCGTTGGAATAGATGGTGCGGTCGGCCAGCGATTCCTGCAGGCCGACGTAGGAGCCGTACTTCTGCTCGGCGTCGTAGAAGCGGTTGCGGCTGGCGCGCTTGTACAGGCGGTGCAGGTACAGGCGGGCGGCGAAGAATTCCCACTCCGGCGCGGTGACATCGACGCGGGCTTCGGCCTCGCGGATCAGATGGTCGACCAGGTCGTCGGCGTTGACGGCCTCCTTGCGCTCGACGAAGCCGAACACGCTGCGCTTGTAGTCGGCGATGTCGAGTTGCGGAAACTCGGCATGGGTGCGATCGATGCTGCGCTCCAGGCGCGCACGGTCGTACGGAATCCGGCGGTTGCCGGCTTCCTTGGTGATCCAGTTGGAGACGCCGGCATCGGCGTCGAAGACTTCTGCAATTGCGGTGTTCATGGCGGCACTCGGGGGCGGCGGCACCACGTCGTCGGATTCGACGGCGGGCGGCGCAACGGAAATGGGGGATGGGGCGGATGCGGTGACGGTGTTCGGTGTGGCGTCTGCGGCGGCGGCCGGGGTGTCGGTCGCGAGGGTCTCGTGGCTGGTCATGCGTTCTCTCTGTATCCGGTGCATTCGCGCACACGACCGGCCCACCCACGTGGGTCCGGCGGCTGCGTGGCGAACCGAGAGTCGGTGGGCGGCGTCGCAGGGATCGCGATCGGGCGCACAGCGCCATCGCCCCCACTCCGCAAACCCGCCCCCCACGGGACGTCCGCAGCCGGCACCGCGCGTTGTGCTCCACGCGGCTGTCGGCAGGTCTTCGGACTCATGGGTGCGAAGGCAACGCCTTCTCCTCCCCCGTCGCTTCCCGGATCGCTCCAGTGCTGGTGGCGGGTTCGTTCCCAATTACCGCTGCGGGGCAGTGCCGGAGTGGCGCGAGGCGTCACCGGCTTCCCGTTTTAATCCACAGCCTGTTGGGGTCTGCGGAACCGACGGGACCCAAGATAGTGGGGTCGGTGTGCAGCGTCAACGCTAAATGTAGTGAACACGCGACAAGCCGCATCCTGACGGGAATCGTCGTTCGTCAAGCCCTTCGTGCGGGCCCGGGGATGCAGATCGGGGTGCGGATGGCAAGCCCTTCGGGGTGGTTTTTCTGGATCCTTCCCCCTCTGGGGGAAGGTGCCCGAAGGGCGGATGAGGGCGCTCCTGAACGTCACTGTGGAGCCCCAGACCTCACCCGACGCGTTTCGCGCGTCGATCTCTCCCAGAGGGAGAGGTGCTCCCGGCCTGCCTGCCCAGGCGCCACCTCACAAAAACCCCAAGCCCGCCACACACCCTGAACGATTTCCGGTGCACTCTGCGCCCAGCGCGGCCAGTCCGGTCAGCACATCTGGAGGTGCCCCATGTCCGTCATCCGCTTCAGCGCGCTGGCCGCTGCCACGCTGTCGCTGTCTGCCCTGTTCGCGCCGTCGCTGGTGTCCGCGCAGGATCCCGCACCCGGTCTTGGGGATCTGGAGGGTCTCGCCGACCGCACCGCGTCGCGCACGCTGGGCGCGCGCGGCTACGTTCGCCAGTCGGGGTCCGGCGATTACGGCAGCTGGTGGAACGCGCGCGACGGGCGCTGCGTGATGGTGCGCAGCGACGGCGGGCGCGTCGCCTCGGTGGTCACCACCCCGGCCCCCGATTGCGGACAGCAGGCTGGCGACGCGCCTCGCAAGGGCATGAGCGACGGCGCCAAGGCGGCCGTGGCAGCGGCTGCGATTCTCGGCATCGCCGCGCTCGCCCACCATGCGCATCATCACGACGACGGTGACCACGACGACGATCCGCGCCACGAAGCCGATTACGAACGTGGCTACCGCGACGCGCTGCACGGCTACCGTGCCGATTCCGACCGCGGCGCCTACAGCGACGGCTACGGCGCCGGCCTGCGTGAGCGCTCGGCGCAGGTGCCGTGGCAGTCGGGCAACACGGGTGACTCGGGCGGCAGCCGGCTCGACGATCTGGTCGGCGCCCGCGCAGCCGGTGCGGACACCGAATTGCGCGCCCGCGGCTTCACCGATCGCGACGCCCAGCAGCGCGATGGCCGCTCCGTCGTGACCTGGTGGAACGCGCGCTCGCGCGAGTGCGTGCACGTGGCGACCGGCAACGGCCGCATCGAATCGATCCGCGGCGTCGACGCGTCCAACTGTCGCTGACGCGGCGCCCGGATCAGGCGCCTTCGGGCGCCGGCGGTGGCGGCGGATAGACTGTCGCCGCCGCGTGCGCCAGGCCGATGCCGCGCGCGAGCAGGGCGTCGTAGAGACGGCCGACGAGGGCGCTGCGGATCGTGCCGGCGTCCTCGTACTCGTGGGTCCAGGCGCGTACGACGAACTCCATCGCCACGCTGCCCAGGCCGTCGAACAGCACCACCGGCGCGGGTGACGTGACCACGCCGGGCGTAGCGGCCGCCACCTCCGCCAGCACCGCTTCCACATCGCTTGGCGCGCTGCCGTAGGCCACGCCGATGCGGACTTCCAGCCGGCGGCTGCGGTCGCGCAGGGTCCAGTTGACCAGCTGCTGCGAGATCAGCTGGCCGTTGGGCACCACGACGTTCGCGCCGTCGAAGGTTGCGACGCGGGTCGCGCGCATGCCGATGTCGACGACGCGGCCGGTGGTGCCACCCACTTCGACCACGTCGCCGGGCTGGAACGGCCGCTCGAAGATCAGCACCAGGCCGGAGACGAAATTGTTGACCACGTTCTGCAGGCCCAGGCCCACGCCGACACCCAGCGCGCCGAGTACGAAGGTCAGCTGGCTGGCCTTGAAGCCGGCCGCCGACAGCGCACCGATCAGACCCAGCAGCAACACGGCGTAATAACTGAGCGACGCGATGCTGTTGGCGACGCCATGCGGCAGCGACATCCGCGACAGCACTTCCCCGTCGAGCACCAGCCGCACCGTCTTCGCCAGCCAGAACGCGATCACCACCGTCAGTACGAACAGCAGCACATGGCCGAGGCTCAGACGCAGATCGCCCAGCGCCCAGCTGTAACCGAGCAGCGCCGACAGCGACGCATGCACCGGCGACAGCACGCGGAAGCGGTCGAGCGTGTAGACGATCCAGCCGACGATCGCGGCCACCGCCAGCACGTTGAGCAGCACCTGCACCGCCGGGCCGGCGTGGTCGCGCGCCAGCCGGAAGCGCGACACGCCCGGGCGCTTGAGCAGCAGCTGGATCCACGTCGCGATGACCGTCAAGCCGGCGCCGAGCAGCAGCGCGAAGTAGAGGCTGTCGATCACGCCGCCAGTCAGGGTTTCGGCCAGCGACACGTTGCCGAATGCGTTGGCGACCACCGCCACCGCCAGCAGCAGCGCGCCGACGTGTACCGACGCGCGCAGCACCTGGCCGGTGCGTCCGGTGTGGGCGACATGGCCGTGCCGATGCGCGCGCCACAGCAACCAGCCGGCGGCGGCGAGGCCGAGAAGGGCCAACGCGAGGATGTAGAGGCGATACGCCACCGCGCTCGACAGGAACACGAAGCCAAGCCGCAGCAGCAGAAACAGGGCGCTGGCGACATACGGGGCCATGCCCAGCAGGCGGCGCCGCGAGGCCGGCAGCAGGCGCAGCACCGGCACCACCGCAGCCAGCAGCGCGAGCTGGTGGGTCAGCATCGGCGCGTCGGGCTGGAACACGAAGACACCGATCACCACCAGCAGCAGCCAGCACGACAGCGGGCGCGACAGCACGGTCGCTTCGGTATGGCTGACCTGCCCGGCCTTGATCGGCGCGCGGCTGCGCCAGGCCAGCCACAGCAGCAGCGGCAGCGAGCACAGCAGCAGCGTCTGCAGCGCACGCACGCCGCTGATCGCATCGCCCTGGGCGTACTCGGCGGCGAAGCGCGATTCGATTTCGAGACCGCTGCGGATCACGTCGCCGGTATCGGCAGTGGGGGCGACGTTGCCGGCGTGCAAATGCCACAGCGGCGGGGCGTCGATGCGCAGCAGACGGGCGTCGTAGGCGTCGACCGCATCGCGCACGCGACTGCGCGCCGTCGCGATGCCGGCATCCACTGCGTTGCCACGACGGCCGAGTGCGATGAGGCGCGCCAGCGGATCTGACAGCGCGGCCTCGGCCTGGGCGAGTTCGATGACGACTTCATCGACCCGCTGGCGCAACGCGGCCGGCAGTTCCTGGCCGGCGGCCGCGGTGGTTTCCCAGGCGGCGCGGCGCGCGGCGAGGCCGGCGGCGTCGCCGGCCTGATGCGAGGCGCTCTGGCGCAGA
Source organism: Luteimonas sp. (assembly GCA_045810015.1). Lineage (GTDB taxonomy): Bacteria > Pseudomonadota > Gammaproteobacteria > Xanthomonadales > Xanthomonadaceae > Luteimonas. The sequence goes on along the minus strand of JBJMWR010000015.1, from coordinate 27,609 downwards.
TCGTCCTGCCACTGCGCGAGCCGCCGCGCCTGGAAGGTCCAATGCCGCGACAGGCTTTCGAGCCGCGGGATCGGCAGCGTGCGCATTTCGGCGGACGTGAAGCGCCAGAACGGGTCTTCGACCGAGGCCTCGATCACCGCCAGTCGTCGCGCGTAGGCATCGGCCGGTGATGCGGCGCCCGCTTCGGTGGCAGCGGCCTGGATGCGTTCGGCCAGACGCTGGTCGACATCGGCCTGCGCAGGAATGTCCGCGACATCAACGGCGGCCGTCGCGGCCGCGGCTGCGGGATCGACAGGCGCCGGATCGGGGGTCGTGGTGATCGCCGCGGCACCGGCCAGCAACGGCGCGCGCGCGGCGAGCGGCTGCGCGAGCGCGAGGCTCGCCAGCAGCACACAGGCGAAGCGGAGGGCGACACTCATGACGAACCCGGAAAGCAGCCGGCGGATGTCCGCATGCTACCCGCCGCGCCGTCGACTGCGGGGTGCGTCAGCGCGCTGCGGCGACGGCCGTCGATGCGACCGGTCGCGCGATGCGTGTTGCGACGCGCCAGGCGTGCCAGTCGGGTGCGGGCTCCGGCAGCGGCTGGTCGTCGGCGATCAGCCGACGCAGATCGACCACCGCGTGCTGCGGCGCGAGCGCGGCGAGCAGCGCGAATCCGAAGTCGCGCAGCACGCGCGCCGGATGCAGCAGCAGCCACGTGGTGCACGACGGCAGCAGGTCGGGTTCGATCGGCGGCACCACCAGATCGTCGCGCGGATCCAGCGCCATTTCCGCGACGATACCGATGCCGAGTCCGGCGCGGGTATAGGCCTGGATCAGATCGCCATCGCGCGCGGTCACCGCGACATCGGCCTGCAGTCCGCGCTGCGCGAACGCGCGCTGCAGGGATGAACTCGCCAGCTGGCTCGACGCGTAACTCACCAGACGCCGCCCGGTCAGATCGTCGAGCCGCACCGGACGCTGCAGTTGCGTCAGCGGATGTCCGGCCGGCACCACCACGCGGCGACGCCAGCGATAGAGCGGGACGGCAATGCAATCGCTTGGCGGCGCGCCGGTGCCGCTGAGCAGGGCGAGATCGACATGGCCGTCGATCAGCGCCTGCAGGCCGTCGGAATCCTCGCCGGGCACGACGTGCACCGCGACTTCGGGCCATTCGCGTTCCAGCGCCTGCAGCGCTGGTGGCAACGCATGCCGCGCCTGCGTGTGGGTCGTGGCGATGCGCAGCACGCCGTGGCGTTCGCGGCGCAGGTTGTCCGACAGCGCCTGGATGTTGGCCGACTCGCCCAGCAACCGGCGCGCATGTCCCAGCACCTGGGCGCCGGCTTCAGTCAGACCGGTCAGCGCACGCGCGCGGCGCACGAACAGGGTCATGCCGAGCGCGGCTTCCAGCTGCGCCAGCTGCTTCGACACGCCCGACTGCGTGGCGTGCAGCCGCTGCGCGGCGAGGGTCACGTTGTGGCCGCAGTCGACGATCGCGATGAAGCTGCGCAGCTGGGTCAGGGTCATACCGGCGGACCGGCGACGAAGAGTGGGGCGGGGCGCGTGTGCATACGTCCGATCCTCGCCCGGATGCGACGGCAACATGTTCCATGCGGGACCACACTGTGTGGACTCGTATGGGACGACGTTGCCGGGCACTTGCTTGGGGCTGATCAATGTCACGCTCCCGGCTCTGTCCGATCACGCAGGACGCTGCGCGTCCCTTGCGGGTCAGCGACCAACTCGATTCCCGTCATTCCGGCGAAAGCCGGAATCCATTTTGATCTTCGTGACGGAGGATTCGTTGCTACAGGGAGAGCAAAGTCAAAATGGGTTCCGGCTTGATCAGACATACGTCTGTTGAAAGCCGCCGGAACGACGGGTTTCCGTGTTCGCTCAGAAGTCCTCGCACTCTGCCGACAGGCGGCGTCACCTCACCGCCGCGGCGGCGCCGGGCTGAGCTGGTCGGCGAAGAACAGCGCGTTGACCAGCATGCGCTCGGTGCCGAGCCAGTACTTGCGGTGCGCCGGATCGTCGGCGAACAGCACCACGTTGCCGCTGCCTACGCGCGCCACCTGCGCCCAGACGGTGCCTGCGAGCGCGGCGCGCAGGTCGGCACCGAGATAACCGTTGACCAGCGGGTCGTCGTCGATGCGCACGACGTTGGCGAACGCGTCGGGCAATGGCGCCAGCGTCACGTCGGTTTCCTTGTGCACGAAGCCGCCGCGCTGCGGAACGCCGAACGCCAGCGGATGCGTGGTGTCGACATCCACCGACACCAGATTGCCGGCGCTGCGCTGTTCGGCCAGCGTGTCGCGGCGCGCGGCGAAGTCGAGACGTTCCGTCGCCGATGCGGGCGCATCTTTTGCGGCCGGTGCGGGCGCGGCACCGGTCAGGCCTTTGGCCTGCGCCCAGCGTGCGGCGCTGCCGAAGGTCACCAGCGAACCGCCAGCCTCGACCCAGCGCTTGAGCGCGGTGATGGTGGCTTCGGGCAGATCTTCGTAGCGGCCGCCGGCCAGCACGATGCTGGTGTAGCTGCCGAGCGGCACGCGACCGAGCTGCGCAGGGTCGAGTCGCGTCGCCGGGTAGTGCAGGCGTTCGCTGAGTGCGAACCAGGTCGAGCCGATCTCGGTCGCGTTGACGCCTTCGCCCATGACCAGTGCGATCGCGGGTTTGCGCACCGCGCGGATGCCGTCGCTGCCCAGATCGATACCGGACACGCTCTGTCCGCTGGCGAGCCCGTGCGCGACCACGCCCGCATCGCGCGCCGCCGTGTCGACGGCCGCGCGCAGGGCCGCTGCATCCAGCGTCTGACCGGCGACCGGAATCACCAGCGTGCCTTCGCCGAATGCGGTCTCGCCGGCGGCGGTGCGCGTGGTGAACGGCGAGAACGCGGTGCGCACGCGCACGTTCTGCGTCAGCAGGTCGGCGAGCACGCGCTGCGCGCCGAGATCGCGCCAGTCGATCGTCCAGGCATACGCGGTCTCGCCGCGCACGCCGGTGTCGAGTGCCGGCACCTGCGTCACCGCTGCGCCGAGCCGCGGCGCGCGACGCAGACGATCGTTGCGCAGACCGTAGGCATGCGCGATTGCATACGAAGTACTGCCGTAGACGCCGCCGCCGGTGTCCGGTGTTTCCTCGAAGATCGAATGCACCAGCCGGAACTGCGGCTGCGCGGCTGGCACCACCCAGGCGCTGCCGGGCGTGTAGGTGCGACCGTCGACAGTCAGCGCCGCGTCGAGCGCATGCACCTGGATGCGATGCGTCAACAGCAGATCGAGCAGACGCCGAGACGTGGTCGCATCGGCCGGATCGCCGAACACATAGGCCGAGTAGGTGTTGCGACGGCCCTGCTCAAGCACCGAGCGGAAGAAGTCCTTCTGCAGTTCGAACAGACCGGCGTGTTCTTCGACCGCGCCGCGGATCGTCGCCAGGCCCACGGCCAGCTGGTTGCGGATCGTGAAGCGGAATTCCAGTGGCCCGTTCGCGGTGTCCTGCACCAGGCCGCGCGAGCTGGCCTGCTCGACAGTGACGCCGACGCCGCCATGGAAATCCGGATAGGTGGAGCCGTAGACCGGCGAGAAGTTGTCGAAGTTTTCCTTCGTGTAATAGAGCGAACCCAGGCTGTCGAGCGCCTGTGCGTGATAGCGCGCCAGGGTGACGTTCCAGTCGTAGGACGCCTGCGGAAGCAGCGGGCTGTGCATGCTGCTCGCCGACGGCTCGAAGTAATAGGTGCTGCCCGAGCCCATTTCGTGGAAATCGATCTGGATGTTCGGCAGCCACGCATGGAACACGTCGAGCTTGGCGCGCGTCTCGCGCTGGCTTACCGCCAGCCAGTCGCGGTTGAGATCGGTGAAGTAGTGGTTGCTGCGGCCGTTCGGGAACGGTTCGACGTGTTCCTTGTCCAGCGGATCGGCAATCGCCGGATTCGACTTCCACGCGTTGTGCCAGTTCGCCGCGCGGTCGCGGCCGTCGGGGTTCTGCGCCGGATCGATCAGCACGATCGCGTTGTCGAGCCAGCGCGTGACGTCGGGATCCTTGCTCGCCGCGAGATGCCAGGCGGTCAGCAGCATCGCTTCGCCGCTCGAGGTCTCGTTGCCGTGCACGCTGTAGTACAGACCGACGACGACCGGCACCTGCGCCGGATCGACGGCCGGCGCATCGGGATCGGCCAGCGTCGCGTGCGCGGCGCGCAGTTGTTCGCGGCGTGCGTGGTTCGCCGGTGACGTCACCAGCACCGCGAGCAGCGGACGTTCCTCGTAGCTGCGCCCGATCTCCTCGACATGCACGCGGTCCGACAGCCGCTCGAGTTCGCGCAGGTAATCGACGATGCGGTCGTGGCGCGTGTAGTGCGTGCCGATCGGATAGCCGAGGAACTGCTCGGGCGTGGGGATCGCGGGGTCGTGGGAATCCGGCGCGGTATCGGGGAAGTAGTAGGCGGTCTGCGCGGTAGCGATAGCCGGTAGTAGCGACAACAGTAGGAGCAGCAGGGCGATGTGGCGCGATGTGAGCATGAGCGCGGGTTCCAGCAGAAGTCGGAAAGACGGATCCTTCTCCCTTTGGGACTACGTGCCCTCGGGGTAGAAGGTGCCCCAAAGGGGCGGATGAGGGAGGGGCCGCGGGCGGCGATGTTGGTGCTTCGCGCGTGGCCCTCACCCCAACCCCTCTCCCGGAGGGAGAGGGGCTTTGTCATGAAGGCTTCTCGTGTGCCGCACTCAGAACCGGTAATCAAACCCCACCTGGAAATACCGCCCACGCAGGTCGTACTGACTGAAGTCATACGGCGCGCGGATGCCGGGGAACGACGCGTCGTGCGGCGGTGCTTCATCCAGGAGGTTGTCGACCTTTGCATACAGCGTCAGGCCTTCGATGCCCGACCAGCCGGCGTAGAGATCGAGCTGGTCGTAGGCATCGACGCGCGACTGCACCGCGGTCGCCGCGACACTCGCCTTCTGGTCGTAGCCGCCGGTGCGGTACCAGGTCAGCGTGGTCTCGAAATCGCCGGTCGACCAGCCGAAGCGCGAGGTCAGCTTGTTGCGCGGCAGCGACGGGCCGAGGTTGCTGCCGGCGTAGTCGACCAGCGGCCCACCGACGACCTGCGGACGGCTGTAGTCGAGGACATGGGTGTAGACGCTGGCGATCTTGAAGTCGCCGGCGCCGGTGCGGAAGGTCTGGTTGAACTCCGCATCCAGGCCCGAGGTCTTGAGCGCGGTGAGGTTCTGGTAGCGGTTGTAGACGGCGACCAGCTTGCCGCGCGCATCGCGGATCACATCGGCGGGATCGTTGTTCTGCACGATCGTCGTCGAGTTGTTGGTGCCGATCAGGTTGTCGAGTTCGATGCGGTACCAGTCCAGCGACAGACTGGTGTCGGCCCAGGGCGAAACGACGAAGCCGACGTTGTAGGACTTCGTGCGTTCGGGATCGAGCTCGGTGTTGCCGACGGTGAAGAAGGTCGGGCTCTGGCGCGAGCCGGCGATGTCGGGATCGAAAGGATCGACGACGCTGCCGTAGGAGATGTTGGTCGATGCCGAATTCTCCGACAGCGACGGCGCACGGAAGCCGCGCGACGCAGAGGCGCGTACCAGCAACGTGTCGAGCGCCTGCCAGCGGATGCCGGCCTTGGGCGAGAACGCGCTGCCGAAGTCGCTGTAGTCGTCGCCGCGACCGGCGAGCTGCAGGTCCAGGCCCTTGATGATCGGCACGTTGAACTCGGCGTAGAGCGCAGCCACGTCGCGCGTTCCGTCGACTGCTGCAATGGCGGGACGCACCTGCAGGCCCGCGTCGATCTGCCAGGGATTGCGCGAGGTCAGCGATTCGGTGCGCGCCTCGATGCCGGCGGCGAAGCCGACCGGGCCGGCCGGCAGATCGAACAGATCACCGTTGAACTTGAAGTCGAAGCCGTGCAGCGACGACTGCGCTTCGCGCACCGTCGACAGGCGGATCGCATCGAGCACCGCCGGCGGGGTCGCGCCCGGCTCGTGCAGGTTCAAGCTGCCATCGGCCAGCGACTGCGCGAGCGGCCAGCGGTTGGCGAAACCGCCGGCCACGGTTTCCTCTTCGGTGCTCTTGGCGAAGAAGCCGGTGAATTCCCAGTCGAAGCGTTCGCCGCGGCCGCGTGCGCCGCCGAGGATGCGGAACGAATCGGAGCGGTTGGTCTTCAGCGACTGGCCGAGATCGAAGAACGTGTACTCGATCTGCGTCGGCACGCCGTAGGGGTTGTAGGGATTGCTGCCCGGCAGCAGGTTCGACACCGGCTCGGCAAGTCCGGTCTGCGCGTTGAGCGCAAAACGGCCTCCTTCGAGGGTGAAGTAGGGGCTGGAGCCGAAGAGCGAGGCGCCGCGGATCTGGCTGACCAGCGCTTCGCCGAACAGGTCGACATTGTCGGTCAGGCGCACGGTGCCGTTGACGAAGGCCTGGTAGCGCTCGGTCGACGGAATCAGCGTGGTGTAGGGCGCGAGATTGATCGCGCAGCTGTCGCCGGCGAGGCCGTCGATGGGCGCGCTCGGCGTCAGCGTCATGCCCTCGGGGCAGTTGCCTGCGGCGTCGAGGAACGGCACCGAGCGGCCGCCGACGAGGAAGCGCGCGCCCTTCGCCGACCAGCCGTTCCAGCGTCCGCCGGGCAGATCGCTGTAGATGCCGGACGCGGTGAGATCGCGCTGGTCCTGGTCGAGGCGGTCGCGATCGAAGGCTTCCACGCTGACCAGCAGGTTGTAGCCGTCGGTGTCGAGATCGCCGATGCCGCCAACCAGTCGCGCGCGGCGCGTGTCGAGACCGCCTTCGTCGGACGTGCCATAACTGCCGCCGACTTCGAGGCCCTGGAAATTCTGCCGGGTGATGATGTTGACCACGCCCGCGACGGCGTCCGACCCGTACACCGCCGACGCGCCGTCCTTGAGCACCTCGATACGCTCGACCGCGACCAGCGGCAGCGCGTTGAGATTGACGAACGTGTCCGACAAGCCGCCGGCCGGGAAGCCGTAGTTCGCCAGGCGCCGGCCGTTGAGCAGCACCAGCGTGTTCTTCTGCGACAGTCCGCGCAGGCCGATACCGGCCGAGCCCGACGCCCAGCCGCTGTTGCTGGTTTCGTTGGTCGCGTTGCCGGTGTTGGCCGAGATCGACCGCAGCACGTCGGCGACGGTGACCTTGCCGGACGTCGCCAGTTCCTCGGCGTCGATGACCTGCACCGGATTGCTGCCCTCGGCTTCCGCGCGGCGGATGTTGGAACCGGTCACCGTGACCGTGTTGAGCGTGCGTGCCTCACCGGTTGCCGGCGTTTGCGCCGACACCGCGACGGGGGCAACAAGGACCGCCAGAACGGCGGCGGCGAGACGCGAGGATCGTGGCATTTGCTGCACCGCAATAAGTCCGTGGGGCAGGCAGTGGGCCACGGTCGCGGCGTGTCAAAAAATGGTGATGTGGACTTGTGTCAGTCCGATCCGGACTGTCGGCCGCTCGAAACCGGCGGCGGCAAAGGCCGTCGAACCGCGCTGTGACCGCATCGCTGTGTCCGCGCAGCGATTGCCCGCGGACGGATCGGCATGTCCGGATCGTTCGATCCGGATGGACGGATGGATGCGACGGGCGTGCCGCAGCGGGGGCGGAACATCGCGATCCGCGCGGATTGCGCGGCCCTGTGCCGTCGATCCCTCAGCCGCGGTGTTCGCGGGCCAGGTATTCGGCGCTGCGCATCTCGATCAGGCGCGAGGCGGTGCGCTCGAACGCGCCGGTCAAGCGTTCGCCCGAGTACAGCGCTGGGGGTTCGGCGGCGGCCGTGCAGACGAGATTGACGTGGCGGTCGTAGAGCTCGTCGATCAGCGTAACGAAGCGGCGCGCGGCGTCGTCGCGGGTGGCATCCATGTGCGGGATGCCGCCGAGCAGCACGGTGTGAAATTCGGTCGCGACCTGGATGTAATCGCTGGCGCCGCGCGGGCCTTCGCACAGTGCGTCGAAATCGAACCACGCCATGCCCGGCGTGCGTGCACGCACGCAGATGCGACGGCCGTCGATCTCGACGCCGGCATCGCGGTGCTCGTCGTCGCCGCCGAGTTCGTGCCAGCGCGTGTCGAGCCAGCTGTCGGAATCCGCATCGAGCGGCGTGCGATAGACCGGCGAACGCGTCAGTGCGCGCATGCGGTAATCGGTGTCGCTTTCCAGATACACCACGTGGGTGTGGCGCTGGATCAGTTCGATCGCCGGCATGAAACGCGGGCGCTGCAGTCCGTCCTTGTAGAGATCCTTGGGGTCGACGTTGGAACTGGTCACCAGCACGATGCCGTCGGCGAACATGCGGTCGAGCAGGCGCGCGAGCAGCATCGCGTCGCCAATGTCGCTGACGAAGAATTCGTCGAGCACCAGCACGCGCAGACCCGCATCACGCCAGCCGCGCACGATCGCTGCCAGTGGATCGCGCTCGCCGCTGTGCGCGCGCAGCGATTCGTGTACCTCGCGCATGAAACGGTGGAAATGGGTGCGGCGTTTGCGGCCGAGCTTCGGATCGGACGTCGCGTGACGTGCGGGATCCTTCACCGGCGGCGCGGGCGTCGCGCCATCCGCCGGCGTGGAGCGCATCGACTGCAGGGGCAATCCGTCATGGAACAGATCGATCATGAAGGTCTTGCCGCGACCCACCCCGCCCCAGAGATACAGACCGGCCGGCACGTCGGGCGCATCGCCGCCGCCGAACAGGCGGCCGAGCATGCCGCGTCGCGGAGGCGGTTCGATCAGCGCGGCATGCAGGCGGTCGAGTTCGACCAGCGCCGGCTGCTGCGCGGGATCGGATTGCCAGTCGCCGCGGGCGACACCGGCGGCGTAACGTTCGGACGGTGTCGGCAACGCGCTCATGCGCAGCGCGTCCGGCGCGCCTGCGCCCGGATCGGCCACATGCGCATCAACGCGTGGCCTGTGGCAGGTACGGCGTCGCCCAGTGCCGCACCACGCCGCGCAGATCGATCATGCGGCGATGGAAGAAGTGGCTGGTCTCGGGCATGCGCACGAGTTCGGCCTGCGCGCCGCTGTCGTCGAGCCAGTCGTAGACGGCCTGCGGATCGACGATCTCGTCGGCCTCGCCCTGGATCACCAGCCACGGGCACGTCGGCAGCACGATCGACGCGAAATCCCAGCGGCCGGCCGGCGGCGCGACCGAGATCAGCACGTCCGGCTGCAGTGCATCGGCCGCACGCAGCGACACATAGGCGCCGAAGCTGAAACCGGCGAGCCACAGCGCGTGGCCGGGGCGCTCGCGGCGGACCCAGTCGACCACCGTGGTGAGGTCGTCGATCTCGCCGACGCCATCATCGTAGGTGCCGCCGGACGTACCGGTGCCGCGGAAGTTGAAACGCACCGTCGCCGCGCCGAGTTCGCGCAGCGTGCGCGCGACCATGGTGACGACCTTGTTGTGCATCGTGCCGCCCTCGGTGGGCAGCGGATGGCAGACCACGGCGACGAACGGCAGCGCCGTAACATCGGCGTCGGGCAGATCGATCGCGGCTTCGAGGTCGCCGGCGGGACCGGACAGTACGAGCGGCCCGGATTGGGTGGGGAACGTGGGGGACGTCATGCGCCCATGATACCGGGGCGGTCGCGATGGGGCTGTTTGAGCCCTCCCCCGCATGCGGGCATTGCGCCCTTCACGGGTAGAGGGTTGGGGGGCGAACCGTCGGAGGCGCGAATGCATCAGCTGGCGACGCGGGGCGTGTCGGCCGGCTGACGCGCTGTAGGGATGCATTGGATTATCCCGCGCGCGCGTTCTGCCCTCACCCGACGCGCTTCGCGCGTCGACCTCTCCCGGAGGGAGAGGTCCCAGGTTCAAGAGGTGGAAGAACGATCGCTCGATGCGGGGAGAGCGACGTCGCGACCGGATGCGTTTCGATACGCCGGTCGCAAGCTTCAGCGCCCGCGCAGCCGCAGCCCCACCACCAGCGGATCGTGATCCGAACTGCGCCACGGACCTGCCGCTTCGCGTTCGCGCGTGTCGACGGGTTCGTCCGCGTTGCTGTGCCATTTCGCCACGCCGGTCACGCGCGCGGCCAGAGACGGGCCGAGCAGCAGATGGTCGAGGCGACCGGCCTGACCGTCGAACACGAAGCTGTAATGCGTATCGTCGTCGCCGCCGGCGAACGGGTCGCGCCAGCCGGCGTCGGTGAACACGCGCACCGGGTCTTCCATCGCATAGGCGTTGAAATCGCCGACCACCGCGACGCGATCGCCGGTGCCGGTCGGCGCGGTGGCCAGCCAGTCGCGCAGGCGCTGCGCGGAATCGACGCGGGCCGCGTTCCAGCAGGCCTGGCCGTCGCGCTGATCGAGATTCGGGCCTTCGGCTTCGCCGCAACCCTTGGACTTGAAGTGCACGGCGACGACGCTGAAATCGAGACCGTCCGCACGTCCGTTGCGCAGCGGCACGAAGGCCTGCGCCAGCGGCACGCGGCTGAGTTCGGCGAATGGGCCGCCGTCGAGCGTCGCCGGCTGACCCTTGGGCCGCACGCGCGTGTCGCGATAGATCAGGCCGACGCGGATCGCGTTCGTTCCCGGACCTTCGCCTGCATCGACGAAGCGCCAGTCGTGTGCGGGGCCTTCGGCATTCAACGCATCGACCAGTGCGGCGATGCTCGACTCGGCGTCGTAGCCGTCGTTCTCGAGTTCCATCAGTGCGGCGACATCGACATCGAGGGCTGCGATCGTCGCGACCAGACCTTCGATCTGCCGCGCCAGGTCCTCGGGCGTGCGCGCGCCGCGCGGGGTCGGGAAGCCGCCGCCGCGGCCGTCGCCGTTGAACAGGTTCTGCAGATTGAACGCGGCGATGCGCACGTCGCCGCCGACCACCGGCGGCTGCGGGCGCGAGGCCGGCTGCGGCTGCAGCGGCGCGGTGAGCTGCAGGCGCCAGGCGCCGTGGCGATGGTCGACTACGCCTTCGATGCCGGTCAGCACGCTGCCGCTGCGCAAGGCCTGGGCGGTTTCGGGCAGATACCAGAGCCGGCCGTCGGCCGGTGCGTCTTCGCGGCCGTCGTCGATCAGCACGCGGCGACGCGCGTTGTCGGACGCGACGCGCGCGGCATCGGCGCCGGGGCGCGCGATTTCGGTCGGCGTGAACAGCCGGCCGCCGAAGCTCGTGGCCAGCGTGCCGCGACGCGCGCGCTCGTGCTGGCCGGTCAACGTCAGCGGCGCGTCGATGCGCACCCAGGTGCCGGCGAGCGCGGACCAGTCGGCCGGCGGCGCGTCGAGCACGCGCGGCGTGATTGCCGGCGCGGGTGTCGGCAGGACGTCCACGCGCTGGGCGCGCAGATGCACGCTGTCACCGTCTTCGCGCAGGCCGAGCGCGCGCACGTGCGCGCCCACGGCGGGAAGCGGGAGACCGGCCGGCACCTGCACGAACACCGCATCCGGCGTCGCTGCATCGCCGTCACCGGCATCCTGCACGAAGAAGCCGCCCAGACCCTCGAAGCCTGTGGTTACGCGGCCTTCGATCTGCGCAGGTCCCGCCATCGGCACGCGGTGCAATTCGCCGATGGTGATGGTGGCGCTGCCCGGTGCGGGCGCGGTGGACTGGCAGGCGGCGAGCAGCGCGACGGCGAGCAGGGCGGCGGTCGGTCGGAACATCGGAACTCCAGCGGCCAAGGCAGGCCGGATGCGACGACGCCGCCCGGAAAGGCGGCGTCTGGGACGGGCAACGTACCCGGCGAACGTTACTTGAGGTTGTCGACCATCCAGTCGACCGCGGCATGCATCTGCTCGTCGTTGAGCGCCGGGTTGCCGCCGCGCGGCGGCATCACGCCGGCAGCGCCGGTGAAGCCTTCGATCGAGTGGCGGTACAGCGTCTCGGTGCCCTGGGCGATGCGTGCATCCCAGTGCTGGTGATCGAGCGTCGGCGCACCACCGGCGCCCGAGGTGTGGCAGCCCGCGCACAGGTTCTGGTAGATCACCGAGCCGTCGGTGGTGCCGCCGTAGGCGACCTGCGCGGCGGCAGCGGCTGCGGCTGCGGCGGTCGCGGCGGCCTGCGATGCGGCACCGGTGGCGCCGGCATAGACCGCACCGACAGGCGCGATGCGCGCTTCGGTGCGCTTGGCGACATTCGGCGGCACATCCGTCGGCAACGAGTTGTGCAGGTACCAGGCCCCCACCATCAGGCCCAGCGTCACGATGGTCAGGAAACCCAACACCATCGAGAAGCGCTTGAGGAACTCGAGATCGTAATTACGCACGAAGCACCCTTGGCGACATGGCCCACGGCCACAGCTGCGCCCGAGTATACGGGCAGGTTTTCAAGAATGCTGCGTCAGGCCTGATCGACCGCCGAGGCAACCGTAGGACGGGTAGAGCGCAGCGAAACCATCGTTGCCATGTCCCGGTTCGCGGTGCGAGCAGCGGAACAGTCTTCTTCGCGGGTTCGTGCCTGGGAAGCAGAACGCGCGATGCGGATCGCCAGGCGGACAACAGCAACGGGTTTCGTTGCCGCTCTACCCATCCTGCGAAAGCCGATGGACCCGCCTCACATCCCCGCGTAGTTCGGACCACCGCCGCCCTGCGGCGCGACCCAGACGATGTTCTGGGTCGGATCCTTGATGTCGCAGGTCTTGCAGTGCACGCAGTTCTGCGCATTGATCCGCAGGAACGGGCCATCGGGACCGTCGAGGAATTCGTAGACCGCCGCCGGGCAGTAGCGCGCTTCGGGGCCGGCGTAGGTCGCCAGGTTCACGTCGACCGGTACCGAGGCGTCCTTCAGCGTCAGATGCGCCGGCTGATCCTCGTCGTGGTTGGTGCTCGACAGGTACACCGAGCTCAGGCGGTCGAAGGTCAGCGCGCCATCGGGCTTCGGGTAGTCGATCTTCGTGTGCTGCGCGGCGGGCTCCAGGCACGCATGGTCGGGCCGGTCGCGATGGATCGTCCACGGCGGCACGCGCATGCCGAGCTTCGGCAGCAGCCACTGTTCGATGCCGGTCATCAGCGTCGCGGTGGTGCGGCCTTTCTTGAACCACTGCTTGAAGTTCTTCGACTGCGACAGTTCGGCATGCAGCCAGCTGGCTTCGAACGCGGCCGGATACGCGGCCAGTTCGTCGCCACTGCGGTGCTCGCCGAGCGCGGCGAACGCGGCCTCGGCGGCGAGCATGCCGGTCTTGATCGCGGCGTGGCTGCCCTTGATGCGGCTGGCGTTGAGCGTGCCGGCCTCGCAGCCGACGAAAGCGCCGCCCGGAAACACGAGCCTGGGGATCGACAGAAGGCCGCCGGCCGTGATCGAGCGCGCGCCGTAGCCGATGCGCTTGCCGCCTTCGAGATACTTGCGGATCGCCGGATGCGTCTTGAAGCGCTGGAACTCTTCGAACGGGCTCAGCCACGGATTGCGGTAGTCCAGCCCGACCACGAGGCCGATCGCGACCTTGCCGTCCTCGGCGTGATACAGGAAGGAGCCGCCGTAGGTGTCGTCTGTCAGCGGCCAGCCGGCGGTGTGCACCACCAAGCCCGGCTCGTGCTTCGCCGGATCGACCTGCCACAGCTCCTTGATGCCGAGACCGTAGCTCTGCGGGTCGCGGCCCTCGTCGAGCGCGAACTTCGCGATCAGTTCGCGGCCGAGCTGGCCGCGCGAGCCTTCGGCGAAGATCGTGTACTTCGCGAGCAACTCCATGCCGAGCTGGAACTCGCCGGTGGGCTGGCCGTCCTTGCCGATGCCGAGGTTGCCGGTCGCGACGCCGCGCACATGGCCATCGGCGGCGTACAGCACTTCAGCCGCCGCGAAGCCGGGGAAGATCTCCACGCCCAGAGCTTCGGCCTGTGTGGCCAGCCAGCGCACGAGCGCGCCGAGGCTGATGATGTAGTTGCCGTGGTTCTTGAAGCAGTCCGGCAGGAAGAAATCCGGCGTGGACTTCTGGCCGGTCTCGTCGAGGAACAGGAACTCATCGCGGGTGACCGCCTGCTTCAGCGGCGCGCCCTTGTCCTTCCAGTCCGGAATCAGTTCGGTCAGCGCACGCGGGTCGATGATCGCGCCCGACAGGATGTGCGCGCCCGGCTCGGACCCTTTTTCCAGCACGCAGACCGACACCTCGCGCCCGGCTTCGGCGGCCAGCTGCTTGAGCCGGATCGCGGTCGCCAGCCCGCCGGGGCCTGCGCCCACGACGACGACGTCGTACTCCATCGATTCGCGTGGGCCGTGGGTGTCGAGCAGGGTCTGGGGAGTCGTCATCGTTGCCTTGGGCGGTGCGCCTGGGTCACGGAAAGTGCGGCCAGCATCGCAGCCGGCGCGCGATGGCCGCGTGGGGCGGCGAGTGTAACGCGGCCTTGCAGAGCGGCTCGCGCGCCGCAGAGGTCACCGGGGCCGGGCGGGCAGCGGAAATGGCGTGATCACGGTCTCGCCGGTGGACGCGTCGCGCAGCGCCGATGGACCTTTCTTCTCGACCTCCTCGACGCGCAGCACGCTCTGCATCGGCAGGTGCAGGATGCGAGTGCCTGCGAATTCGTCGCGCAGACGTTCCTCGGTCGGATCGACGACGACGCCGTCGTGGACATCGAACACCAGTTCCGAAACTTCGACGAAACCCCACAGCCGGCCGCTCTCCACCTGCCGCGCGTAGAGCGCGTAGATCTTGCCGTGGCTGAGGAACGTGACCCTGTAGAGCATCTTGCCTGTCATGCGCCGATTATAGAGCGCCGTTCAATACCCTTTGAGTCGCCGCAGCCGCTGGCCGATCGCATGCCGCGAGATCAAGGCGAACACAACGCCGAACAGAAAACCCGCCAGATGCGCGGTCCAGGCCACAGCGCCGAACGCCGGTCCGATGTAGGCGAAGATCACCTGCAGGACCGCCCACACGCCGATCAGCAGCGAGGCCGGCGCGCGCACGAATTCGAGGAACAGGCCCAGCGGCACCACCACGCCGAGCCGCGCGCGGGGAAACAGCGCGAGATACGCGCCGATCAAGGCCGATACCGCGCCGCTCGCGCCGATGATCAGCCGGTCCGGCGCACCGATCGCCAGCACCGCCGACAGGTTCGCCAGCGCACCGCCGACGATGAAGAGCACCAGCAGCCGCCACGCGCCCATCAGGCGCTCGGCCGGCAGGCCGAAGATCAGCAGGAACACCAGGTTGCCGAGCAGGTGCGCCCAGTCCGCATGCAGGAACAGCGCGGTCACCAGGCGCAGCCATGGCCCGGCGTCGAGCCAGTTCACCAGGGTGCCGTCGGTCCCGACCGGCCCGCCGTACAACGCGCCCCAGTCGAGCAGCAGCGTGTAGTGCTCGTTGGCCGAGCGCGTGCTCGCCCAAAGGAACGCCAGCCACAGCAACGCGCACAGCATCGGCACCGCCCAGCGGAAGGGGGTGCGCGCATGCCGGTTGGGGATCGAGACGAACATCGGGCGACCATTGTCGAGGGCCGTCGCAGGGCCGGTAAAGCGCGTCGGAAACGGGCGCGCAGGAATGCCGCATCGCAGCAAGTTTTCCACACGCAATCGTACGGTATAGTGCGCCCGCTACGCGCGTTCGGGAGGGGAATTCCGACAGGTGGTGGCGGACGGAGGGGGCCCCGTCTGCGCCAGGCGCAGCATCACAACAACACCTGTTTGGGAGAGAACGCGACACATGGCTACCACCCCCCGCTACATGCAGAACACCGTCCTCGCTGTCGGCGTTGCCGCCGCGCTGGCGTTCGCAGGCCAGGCCAACGCGGCCGGCTTCCAGCTCAAGGAAAACAGCGTCAAGTCGATGGGCAGCGCTTTCGCAGGCACCGCGGCCAAGACCGGCGACAGCTCGGTTGTGACCAACAACCCGGCGATGATGACCCAGTTCGAAGGCACCACGGTGCAGGCCGATCTGACCGTCATCGACCTCAACTACGAGTTCCAGGGCAGTGGCACCGACGCGCTCGGCCGCCCGCTCACGGGCAGCAACGGCGGCAACGCCGGCGACGTGACCCCGATCCCCGCGCTGTCGGTCGTGCACAAGCTCGACAACGGCGTCGCGCTCGGTGCGATGATCAGCGCCCCGTTCGGTCTGAAGACCGAATACGACGCGGGCTGGGTCGGCCGTTATGCCGCGCAGACCTCGGACGTGAAGATCGTCGACCTGACCCTGTCGGGCGCGATCGACATCACCGACCGCTTCTCGGTCGGCCTGGGCGTGATCGCCTCGCGCGCCGACGTCACGCTGTCGAAGGCCGTGGACTTCGGTTCGCTGCTGTTCGCCAACCCGACCACCCGTCCGCTGCCGTTCGCGCGTCCGCAGGCTGCCGATGGTCTGGCCGAAGTGCAGGGCGACGACAACGGCTTCGGCTACATCCTCGGCGCGAACCTGCGCCCGACCGACAACGTGTCGATCGGCGTCAGCTACCGCTCCGAAATCGACTACGAGCTGGTTGGCACCGCCGACTGGACCGTGCCGAGCAACGTCACGGCCGTGTTCAACGCCAGCCCGGCGACTCGTCCGCTGTTCCAGGATGGTTCGGTCACCGCTGAGCTGACCACCCCGTCGATCCTCAACATCGGTGGCGCCTGGCAGGTGACCGATGCGCTGCAGCTGTCGGCCACGTATGCCCGGACCGACTGGTCGTCGCTGCGCGAAGTCCGCATCCAGTTCGACAATCCGGATCCGGATTCGGTCGAGCCCTTCGAGTGGAAGGATTCGTACTTCGCCGCCGTCGGCGCCGAGTTCAAGCTCAACGACAGCTGGAAGCTGCGTGGTGGCGTCGCGTACGACGAAACCCCGACCAGCCTCGAGCACCGCACCCCGCGCCTGCCGGATGCGAACCGCATCTTCTACTCGGTCGGCGCGACCTGGGCGATGAGCGACGCGTTCGACGTCAACTTCGCGTACACGCACATCGCACCGCGCGATCCGAAGATCGACACCACCAGCGGCGGCAGCCGCGTGGCCGGCAACTTCGACGGCGACGCCAACCTGTTCGGCGTGTCGGCGCAGTACCGCTTCTGATCCAGGTGACATCGTGACAAGAGAAAGCCCCGCTTCGGCGGGGCTTTTTTGTGGGCGTTCCCCCGACTTCGTCGAAGCGCGTGCAGCCGAGTGTCGAACACGCACGTGTCCGTAGGCTGGTTAGAGCGCAGCGAAACCCATCACCCGCAAGTGCCCGGCGCTCTGTTACGCGAACCGATCCAGCACCCATGCCCACGCCGGCAACGTCACCAGCGACAACAGAATCCCGTAACCGACCAGCGCCGCCGCGAGCCGCGGCGCCAGTCCTTGCGCGATCGCCAATGCCGCGGCGGTGATCATGCTCGGCATCGCCGACTCCAGGACGTTCGCCTGCAGCATCGTCCCGGACATGCCGAACAGCAGCGACAGCGGCAGCGCGATCGCCGGCAGCACCAGCAGTTTGAGCACTAGCCCGGTCGCCAGCGGGCGGATCTCGTCGCGTGGCATGCGCAATTGGATCGACAGCCCCACCGCCAGCATCACCAGCGGCAACAGCGCGCCTGCAAGGTTCTCCAGTGCCGAGGCGATCCACGCAGGTGGCGTGGCCGGCATCAGCGTCAACCCGAACAGCAGCGCCCAGACCGGCGGAAACCGCACGATGCGCCGCGCGATGTCGCGCGCACCCGGCGGCGTGTCGCCGCTGTAGCGCGCGAGGATCGTCAGGCCGAACGTCGACAGCAGCACGAAGGTGCCGAACTGGTCATAGACCACCGCGTAGGCGACCGCGTCTTCGCCGAGCAGCGCCGCGACCATCGGGTAGCCGATGAAACTGCTGTTGCACAGCGCCACGCACAGCAGCAGCACCGCGGTCTCGTCACGGCGGAACTTCAGCCAGCGCGCCAGCGGCAACACCAGCGCGAGCGTCGCGACCGCGAGCAGCCACGGCGTCGCGGCAACGCCGAGCAGCGTCACATCGAAGGTCAGCTTCGGCACATGCACTAGCACCGCGGCCGGCAGACACACGTAGAGCACGACGAGGTTGAGCACTTCGGCGGCATTGACCGGCATCACCCGCAAGCGGGCGAACAGCATGCCCAGTGCGAGCATCGCCAGGATCAGGGCAAAGGCATCGAAGGCCATCGGGGCCAGAGGTGACGTGGGGGGGGACGATCTTAACTGGCACGCATGGCCGCTGCGGGCTTGCGGGTACGACGCTGCGTCTGGAGGTGTAGGTTCCCGCTGAGCGCTGCGCACCGAATTGCGAAAGCGTTTGAAGGGTCGCAATTCGAGCCCCTCTCCCTCTCGGGAGAGGGGTTGGGGTGAGGTGCCCTTCATCCAGGTGTGCTGGAGCTCAAGAGATGCAGCGCAACCGAGCCCTCTCGACGAAGACGTCGCGATGAACTGTCAGCCGCGATGACGCACGCACCCTCCCGCCAAAGCGTGGCGGGCACTCGCAGTTGCGCGCGGCATTGCCGCGCAAGCCATGACTACTCGCCGAGCGTCAGCAGCGAGGCGTTGCCGCCGGCGGCCGTGGTGTTGATGGTGACCGTCTTTTCGGTGGTGAAGCGTGGCAGATAGTGCGAGCCGCCGGCCTTCGGGCCGGTGCCTGACAGGCGCTGGCCGCCGAACGGCTGCACGCCGACGACGGCGCCGATCTGGTTGCGGTTGACGTAGACGTTGCCGACGCGGGCACGCGCGCTGATCTTCTCGACGGTTTCGTCGATGCGCGAGTGGATGCCCAGCGTGAGGCCGTACCCAGTGTTGTTGATCGCGTCGATCACGGCGTCGATCTGGTCCGCCTTCCAGCGGATCACGTGCAGCGCCGGGCCGAAGTTCTCGCGCTGCAGCTGCGACAGCGACTGCAGTTCCCACGCGCGCGGCGCGAAGAAGGTGCCGTGGGCAACCTCGGGGCCGACCGGCGTGGTCGCGATCAGGCGCGCCTCGCTGGCCATGCGCTCGGCGTGCGCGTCGAGCATGCGCAGCGCGTCGGCATCGATCACCGGGCCGACGTCGGTCGACAGCAGCGCGGGATCGCCGACAGTGAGTTCCTGCATCGCGCCGGCGAGCATGCCGATCACCTTGTCGGCGATGTCGTCCTGCACGAACAGCACGCGCGCGGCCGAGCAACGCTGGCCGGCAGAGGTGAACGCCGAGCCCAGCGCGTCCTTGACCAGCTGTTCGGGTAGCGCCGAGGAGTCGGCGATCAGCGCGTTCTGGCCGCCGGTCTCGGCGATCAGCGTGCCGATCGCGCCGTCGCGCGCGGCGAGTGCGCGGTTGATCGCCAGTGCGGTTGCATTGGAACCGGTGAACACCACGCCGGCGACGCGCGGATCGGCGGTCAATGCAGCGCCGACGCTCGCGCCGTCGCCCGGGACGTACTGCAGCACATGCGCCGGCACGCCGGCTTCGTGCAGCAGCTTGACCGCGGCGTGGCCGATCAGCGTGGTCTGCTCGGCAGCCTTGGCGATCACGGTGTTGCCCGCGGCGAGCGCAGCGGCGATCTGGCCGGCGAAGATCGCCAGCGGGAAGTTCCACGGGCTGATGCACACGAACACGCCGCGGCCGGAGAGCTGCAGGCTGTTGGATTCGCCGGTCGGGCCGGGCAGCGCCTCGACGACGAACAGGCGGCGCGCTTCAGAGGCGTAATACCGCAGGAAATCAACCGCTTCGCGCACTTCGGCGACGCCGTCGGGGATCGTCTTGCCGGCCTCGCGCGTGCACATCGCGATGTAGTCGGGCGTGCGCGATTCCAGCAGGTCGGCGGCGTGCTCGAGGATCGCCGCGCGCGACGCGGCCGGCACCGCATTCCAGTCCGCGTGCGCGTCGGTCGCGTTGCGCAGCGCCTGCTCGACGGTCGCGCTGTCGGCAGCCTGCCACTGGCCCACGCGCACGCGGCGGTCGGCGGGGCTGGTGACCTCGACGGTCGCGCCGGCCGTGGTCGCACCCGGCACCAGCGGGCCGGCGGTCCACGGACCGGTCGCGGCCTGGATCTGTGCGGCCAGCGTGGCGAGCTGTGCGTCGTTGGCGAGGTTGACGCCCATGGAATTGCTCCTGTCTTGGAACTGGCTGCGGAAGAGATCGACCGGCAGCGGAATGCGGGGATGGGGAATGGATTCGAAACCGGCGACGACCTCGACCGGATCGCGGATCAGATCGTCGATCGCGACGTCCTCGTCGCTGATGCGGTTGACGAAGCTGGAGTTGGCGCCGTTCTCGAGCAGGCGACGCACCAGATACGGCAGCAGATCCTCGTGCGAACCGACCGGCGCATAAACGCGGCACGGCACGTTGAGACGATCGGCCGGGATCACCTCGGCATAGAGGTCGTCGCCCATGCCGTGCAGCTTCTGGAATTCGTAGGGCTTCGCGCCGGCCTCCTGACGCAGGGCCATGCCCAGCCGGTGCACGGCCGCGATCGTGTGCGCGTTGTGCGTGGCGAACATCGGATAGATCGCATCGGTCGCCGACAGCAGGCGGCGCGCGTTGGCGAGATAGCTGACGTCGGTATTGGGCTTGCGCGTGAAGACCGGATAGCCCAGATGGCCTTCGACCTGGGCGCGCTTGACCTCGCTGTCCCAGTACGCGCCCTTGACCAGGCGCACCGGAATGCGACGGCCCTGCGCGCGGGCCAGCGCGGCGATCCAGTCGATCACGAACGGCGCGCGCTTTTGGTAGGCCTGCACCACGATGCCGAAGCCGTGCCAGCCGGCCAGCGAGGCATCGCCGAGCGCGGCTTCGATGACGTCGAGCGACAGCTCCAGACGGTCGGCTTCCTCGGCGTCAACGGTCAGGCCGATGCGGTAGCTCTTCGCGCGCTGGGCGAGGTCGCGCAGGCGTGGGGCGAGTTCGGCGAGCACGCGTGCGTGCTTCGCGTGTTCGTAGCGCGGATGCAGCGCGGACAGTTTGACCGAGATCGACGGCGCGGTGATCTCGTCCTGGAACGGGCCGGTGCGGCCGATCGCGTCGATCGCATCGCGGTAGGCCTTCAGATACCGGTCGGCGTCGTGCTGGGTCAGCGCGGCCTCGCCAAGCATGTCGAACGAATAGCGGTATGCCGCGTTGTCGCCCTTGCGCGAGCGCGTCAGCGCTTCGCCGATCGTGCGGCCCATGACGAACTGGTGGCCCATGATCCGCATCGCCTGGCGCACCGCGAGGCGGATCACCGGCTCGCCGACGCGGCCGATCAGGCGCTGGAAGGCGTTGTGCACGTTGCGTTTGGTGTCGTCGGCCAGATCGACCAGGCGGCCGGTCAGCATCAGGCCCCAGGTCGAGGCGTTGACCAGCACCGAATCGGACTGGCCCATGTGCTTGCGCCAGTTGGCTTCGCCCAGCTTGTCGCGGATCAGCGCATCGGCAGTGTCTTCGTCCGGAATGCGCAACAGCGCTTCGGCCACGCACATCAGCAGCACGCCTTCCTCGCTGCCGAGGTCGTACTGCTGCATGAAGGCTTCGATCGCGCCACGGTCCTGCGCGCGCAGGCGCACGCGACGGACCAGGTCGGCGGCAGTGGCCTGGATCGCGGCGCGGTCGGCGTCGGGCTGGCGCGCTTCGGCGAGCAGCGCATGGACACGTTCGGTTTCATCGCCGGTCCAGGCGGCGGTGATCGCTTCGCGCTGCGGCTGAAGGGAGGCCGCAGGCGCGGCGGGCGACAGACTGGCGTTCAAGGCAGGACGACCGGCAGAGACAGAAGCGGAATTCTATCCTGCCGGCCGCGTGGACCACTGTGCGGAAGGCGCCTGAAGCCGCGCCGTGCGTTCAGCCGACGACAGGTGCGTCGTAGGTCCGCATCGCGAAGCGCACGCGTGCATGCGAGGTGGCCAGCGCGTGCAGCGGCTGCAGCAGTCTTGGCATGCAGGCCGCCAGTTCGACCATCGCCGCGCCGTGTGCCGATGGCAGCTTGCCCGCGCGCGGATGCCAGTGTCCGCTGCAGAAGGTCTCCAGCGTCACGCTTTCGATCATCGGCGCGTCGCCATGCGGCTGCCGCCATTCGATCAGCAGGCCATTGCCGCGCGCAGTGGCGCTGCGATCGAGCGGATCGAGGTACAGCCGCGTGCGATGCAGGTCGATTACCGACTCGGCCACGGCCAGGCACTGCGCAGCGGCATCGGCGAAGCTGCCTTCCAGCTGGCGGGGCAGGCGCACGCGCGGCCCATGTTCGCCATGCCGTCGCGCACCGGCGCCCAGAATGTCGTCGGCGGTGAAGCTGCCGCCCTGACCGTCGGCATCGCGCAGGTCCAACCGCAATCGCTGCCGCGTGGGTAAAAGACCGCCGAAACCGCGCCGTGTCGCCGTGTTCGAGGCGGGCAGGGCTCGCAACGTCTGCGACCGGCGCACACCGCCATCGGCGGGCTTCGGGTGGGAAACGGGAGAACGGTGTGCCATGGGGGTATCCTCGGACGGCGTAAGACAGGCTATAGCCCGCTCCAGCACCTCTCGATACCCGGGCCGACCCGAGGGTCGCGTCCGGTTGCGGCAGCGCGGCTTGCCCCTGCCGAACGCCGACAGCTACCATTCATGCGTTATTCGCAGCACGCCGCCGCTCCTGCGATGTCTCCCGGCACCCATTGCCGGGGAGGACGGACGCGTTCCCGCCAGCACCAAGGCCAGCTCAGGTATGGGGTCCGATGTGAAGCAAGGCGCTTGTTCCACCAGGTACGCGTCCAGATTGTGGATGGGGGGCGCAGCCGCGCTTCTGGCATCGACGAATGTTCTGGCGCAGTCCGCTGATCCCAAGCCGTGGCAGCTGAACATGGGCCGCGGTGTCACCACATCTGCCCAGCACGCCTACGATGCGCACATGCTCGCGTTGTGGGTCTGCGTTGTCATCGGCGTGCTGGTGTTCGGCGCGATGGCGGTGGCGATGTTCCGCTTCCGCAAGTCGCGCGGTGTGACCGCGGCGCAGTTCACCCACAACACCACCGCCGAAGTCATCTGGACCGTCGTCCCGATCGTCATCCTGGTGTTGATGGCGGTGCCGGCGACGCAGAAGCTGATCGCGATGTACGACACCCGCGACGCGGCGATGACCGTCAAGGTCACCGGCGTGCAATGGATGTGGAAGTACGAGTACATGGGCGAGGACGTGCAATTGACCAGTCGCCTCGACCGCGAGAGCGACCGCCTGCGCCAGAGCCGCACCACGACCCGCGCCGAGCTCGACGCGCATGGTCACTACCTGCTCGACGTCGACAACCAGCTGGTGCTGCCCACCAACACCAAGATCCGCTTCGTCGTGACCGCAGACGACGTGATCCATTCCTGGTGGGTGCCGGCGTTCGGCTGGAAGCAGGACGCGATTCCGGGTCTGGTCAACGAGGCGTGGACCGAGATCCTCGAGCCCGGTATCTACCGGGGCCAGTGCGCCGAGTTGTGCGGCAAGGACCACGCGTTCATGCCGATCGTCGTTCGCGCGGTGCCGCCGGCCGAGTTCGACGCCTGGCTGGCCGCCGAAAAGGCGAAGAACGCGCCTGCCATTCCCGCACCGGGTGAACCCGGACCCGCCGACGCCGCACCTGCACCGTCGCCTGATGCCGCGCCCGCCGAGGCTGCCGCCTCCGCCGCGCAGTCCACGTCCGCCCCTGCCGCGCCTGCGGCCGGTTGATCGATCGAGGCACACCGCACATGTCGACGACGCACCCCGCCACCGCTGACGCGCATCACCACGACGACCATGGCCACACCCAGGGTTTCGTGCAGCGCTGGTTCTTCTCCACGAACCACAAGGACATCGGCACGCTGTATCTGCTGTTCTCCTTCCTGATGTTCATCGTCGGTGCGGCGATGAGCGTGATCATCCGCACCGAACTCGCCGCTCCGGGTCTGCAACACGTCAGCCCGATGTTCTTCAACCAGATGACCACCATGCATGCGCTGGTGATGATCTTCGGCGGCGTGATGCCGGCCTTCGTCGGTTTGGCGAACTGGATGATTCCGCTGCAAATCGGCGCGCCCGACATGGCGCTCCCGCGCATGAACAACTGGTCCTTCTGGATCCTGCCGTTCGCGTTCACGCTGCTGCTGATGACCCTGTTCCTGCCCGGCGGTGGCCCGGCCGGTGGCTGGACGCTCTACCCGCCGCTGTCGCTGCAGGGCGGCAGCAGCGTGTCGCTGACGATCTTCGCCATCCACATGATGGGCATCAGCTCGATCATGGGTGCGATCAACGTCATCGCCACGATCCTCAACATGCGCGCGCCGGGCGTCGACCTGCTGAAGATGCCGATCTTCTGCTGGACCTGGCTGATCACGGCGTTCCTGCTCATCGCGGTGATGCCGGTGCTGGCGGGCGCGGTCACGATGCTGCTGACCGACAAGTTCTTCATGACCTCGTTCTTCAACGCCGCTGGCGGCGGCGACCCGGTGATGTACCAGCACATCTTCTGGTTCTTCGGGCATCCCGAGGTCTACATCATGATCCTGCCGGCGTTCGGCGTTGTCAGCGAGATCATCCCGACCTTCAGCCGCAAGCCGCTGTTCGGCTACCAGGCGATGGTCTACGCGACCGCTTCGATCGCGTTCCTGTCGTTCATCGTGTGGGCGCACCACATGTTCACCGTCGGCATGCCGCTGGGTGGTGAGATCTACTTCATGTTCGCGACGATGCTGATCGCGATTCCGACCGGGGTGAAGGTGTTCAACTGGGTGTCGACGATGTGGCGCGGCGCGATGACGTTCGAGGCGCCGATGCTGTGGGCGATCGCGTTCGTGATCCTCTTCACCATCGGCGGCTTCTCGGGCCTGATGCTCGCGATCGTCCCGGCCGACTTCCAGTACCACGACACCTATTTCGTCGTCGCGCACTTCCACTATGTACTGGTGACCGGCGCGCTGTTCTCGATCATCGCGGCCACGTACTACTGGTGGCCGAAGTGGACCGGGCGGATGTACAGCGAGTTCTGGGCGAAGGTGCATTTCTGGTGGACGATCATCTTCGTCAACCTGCTGTTCTTCCCGCAGCATTTCCTCGGCCTGGCCGGCATGCCGCGCCGCATTCCCGATTACAACGTCGTGTTCGCGGACTGGAACCTGATCAGCTCGATCGGCGCGTTCGGCATGTTCGCCACGCCCTTCATGATGTTCGCGATCCTGCTGCACGCGAAGCTGCGCGGCGCGCCCGCCGCGGCGCGTTCTTGGGAAGGCGCACGCGGTCTGGAGTGGACGGTACCGTCGCCGGCGCCGCACCACACCTTCGCCAAGCCGCCGGTAATCAAACCGGGCGATCTGGCCCACGACGACATCAGCCACTGATGCAGTTCGCGATGACCCTGCCCGATCCCGGTCCCGATCTCGCTGTCCGCCGCCGCCGTGCGCGGCGGACCGCAGTGGTAGTCGCCGCGATCGCGGCGCTGGTCTACGTCGGCTTCATCGCACGCGGGGTGCTGCTGTCATGAGTGACGACCTGCGCACGCCGGACACGCGGACCGACATGCGGCCGAAGTCGGCGACCGTCGGCATCGGCAAGCTGGTTGGCATCTCGATCGTCGCGTTCGCGTTCACGTTCTCGCTTGTGCCGCTGTACCGCATCGCGTGCGAAAAGGTGTTCGGCATTCGTCTGGAAAACAGCGCGGTCGCTGCACCGGCGACAAGCGCGACGCCGGCAGAGCGCTGGGTCACCGTCGAGTTCGACGCCACCGTGAACTCGCATCTGCCGTGGTCGTTCCGCCCGAACGACACCCGCATGCGCGTGCGCGTGGGCGAGCAGTACGAGACCACGTACTACGCGCACAACGACAGCGTCGCGGCGGTCGTCGGCAGCGCCACGCCGTCTGTGGCGCCGGCGCGCGCGTCGGGTTTCTTCCAGAAGACCGAATGTTTCTGCTTCACCGCCCAGACGCTGCAGGCGGGCGAGACGCGCGACATGCCGGTGCGTTTCATCATCGACCCGTCGTTGCCGAAGGACGTCAACACGGTCACGCTGAGCTACACCTTCTTCAAGAACGATGTCCTTACCTCGCGGCTGACCGCCCAAGCGGCGCCGGCACGCGGCAATCCCGGTGTGGCCGCGGCGCCCTGAGCCCGCATCACGCCTTCCGCCACCACGCATTCGACGATCCGGACACCGCCATGGCCCACGCCAAGCCCGAGCAGGACCCCGACCTCTATTTCGTGCCCCACGACAGCAAGTGGCCGGTGTTCGCGTCGGTCGCGCTGTTCGTCACGATGCTGGGCCTGGCCAGCTGGTTCAACGAACACACCTGGGGCCGGCCGATGTTCTTCGTCGGCATCGCGGTGCTGGCGCTGATCCTGTTCAAGTGGTTCGCCGACGTGGTGCTCGAATCGGTGTCGGGCTACTACAACAAGCAGGTCGACCTGTCGTTCCGCATGGGGATGGTGTGGTTCATCTTCTCGGAAATCATGTTCTTCGCCGCGTTCTTCGGCGCGCTGTTCTACGCCCGCACGCTGTCGCTGCCGTGGCTGGGCGGCGAAGGCTCGGGCGCGATGACCAATGCGGTGCTGTGGGACGGTTACAGCGCGGCCTGGCCGTCGGCAGGACCGGGCGATATCGGCGGCGCGTTCCAGACCATTCCGGCCTGGGGTCTGCCGCTGCTCAATACGCTGATCCTGCTGGCGTCTGGCATCACGATCACCATCGGCCACCACGCGCTGCGCGCCGCGCACCGTACCCAGCTGCTGGTGTTCCTCGGCGCGACGATCCTGCTCGGCTGCGTGTTCCTGTTCTTCCAGATCGAGGAATACGTCCACGCCTACCGCGATCTGAACCTGACGATGGGTTCGGGTATCTACGGCTCGACGTTCTTCATGCTCACCGGCTTCCACGGCGCGCACGTGACACTCGGCACGATCATGTTGATCGTGATCTGGCTGCGCTGCTATCGCGGCCACTTCACCAAGGAGAACCACTTCGCGTTCGAAGCAGTGGCCTGGTACTGGCACTTCGTGGACGTGGTGTGGCTGATCCTGTTCCTGTTCGTCTACGTCGTCTGACGACGCGTCGACGCCGGGCGGCGCTTCGTCGCCGCCCGCTTCCCACTTCCGGCCTCAGCCGTAAACGCCATGCGGCTTGATCCAGCCCATCCAGATCGCCAGCAGCACCAGCAGGATCAGTCCGACCGACAGGCCGATTCGGCGCGTGAGCGCTTTCACGGTGCGGTCGGTCGTGCCCTTGTCGGTCATCATGTAGAACAGCGCGCTGCCCAGGTTCCACAGGATCAGCAGCACGAAGGCGATGATCAGCAGCAACTTCAGCGAATCGTTCATCACCATCACAGGCTCCAGGACACCGGGTGTGTCGGTCGATTATTGCAGCCCGCGGAGCGCCGCGCGTGAGTCTGCGTCGGACCCGCGTCATCGGCTGGACCTTGGCGGTGCTTACCATCGCGGCCTTCGTGTCGCTGGGCCAGTGGCAGCTGTCGCGGATGGGCCAGAAGCAGGCGATGCTCGACGCCGTCGCGGTGACGCTCGAGGCCCGCACGCCCGTGTCGCTGTCGGCCGCCGGCGACGTCGCGCGCGCCCGTGACTACGACTGGAGCGCGGGCCGCGGCCGGTTCGTCGACCGTCCGGCCTTCGTGCTCGACAACCAGATCCAGGCCGGCGTGCCGGGTCTGCGCGTGTATCGCCTGTTCGCGCCCGACGACGCACCGCCGCTGCTGGTCGATCTCGGCTGGACCGCACTCGTCGATCGTGCGACGCGGCTGCCCGATGCCGCCATCGTCCGCGGCGATGGTCTGTTCGATCGCGATCTCGAAGTGCGCGGCCTGCTCGCACCGCCGCCGTCGCCCGGGCTCGCGCGCGGGCCGGCGCGCGTGGCGGGCGACGCCGGGGT
>JBJMWR010000014.1:0-44103 GCA_045810015.1 Luteimonas sp. | reverse complement strand
GCCTGCGGCGGGAGAAGCAACGTCAAACGCTTCCACTCGCCTTGCGGCGAGCGGGTTCATTTCTTTTGCTGGCCCAAAAGAAACGGAACCAAAGAAAAGGGCCAGCCCCGACGAAGCAAATCCGGCGAGTCATTCGTTCCGAGATTTTTCGACTCGCCATCCTGGCTCGGTCGAAAAACGCCGCACATCCATGTGCGGCGCCCTACGGGTCTGCATGCAGGCTGTCGGCGTCGCGGCTCATGGAAGCCGAGCAAGAGCGAAAGCAAAACGCTGCGACGTGCAGCGCCAGGCGCAGATCCAAATCAGATCTGCACCTGCGACCCCAACTCCACCAGCCGATTCCCCGGAATCCGGAAGAACACCGTCGCCGGCGCCGCATTGCGGTGCATGAAGGCGAACAGCTTGTCGCGCCACACTGGCATGCCGCGCCGCGGACTCGCCACCACCGTCTCGCGGCTGGTGAAGTAGGTCGTGTCCATCGGGTCGATGACGATGCCGCTTTCGATGTCGCCGCAGCGCATCAGCGCCATCGGCACGTCGGGCGTTTCCATGAAGCCGAAGCGGATCGTGATGCGATGGAAGTCGTCGCCGATCGAATCCATCTTCAGGCGCCGGTCCGGCGCCGCGTACGGCAGCGTCAGGGTCTCTACGGTCAGAAACACGTTGCGTTCGTGCAGCACCTTGTTGTGCTTGAGGTTGTGCATCAGCGCGTGCGGGACGATACCGCGGTCGCTGGTCAGGAACACCGCGGTGCCGGGCACGCGCACCGGCGGGGCAAGCATCAGGCCCGGCAGGAAGGTGTCGAGACGGATACCGTCCTTCTGGATTTCGGCGTGCAGCAGCTGACGGCCGCGGCGCCACGTTCGCAGCAGGGTGAACAGCGTGATGCCGAGCACCAGCGGGAACCACGCGCCCTGCAGCACCTTGGCGCCATTGGCAACGACGAACGCCACGTCGATGAAGATGAAGACCGCGCAACACGGCAGCACCCAGCGCCGCCAGCGGGGCCACAGCGCGCGGGCGACGACGATCAGCAGCAGCGTGTCGATCAGCATCGTCAGCGACACCGAGATGCCGTAAGCCGCGGCCAACGCCGATGACGTCTGGAAGGTCAACACCAGCGCGATCACGACGATCGCCATCGCCCAGTTGATGCCGGGAATGTAGATCTGGCCGATGGTGTCGCTGGAGGTGTGGCGCACGTGCATGCGCGGGATGTAGCCCAGCTGCATCGCCTGGCGCGCAACCGAGAAACCGCCGGTAATGACCGCCTGCGAGGCGATGACGGTCGCACAGGTCGCCAGCACGATCATCGGCCAGCGCGCCCACTGCGGCACGCCGATGTAGAACGGATTCTGGATCGCGGCCGGGTCTTCGAGCACCAGCGCGCCCTGCCCCAGATAATTGAGCATCAGCGACGGCAGCACGAAGAAATACCAGGCGTAGCGGATCGGCTTGGCGCCGAAGTGACCCATGTCGGTGTAGATCGCTTCACCGCCGGTCACCGCGAGCACCACGGCGCCGAGAATGAAGACACCGCCCCAGCTGTGCTCGAGGAAGAAGCGTCCCGCCCACAGCGGGTTGATCGCGTGCAGCACTTCCGGCTCGTGCAGGATGTTGAGCACGCCGAGCGCCGCGAGCGACAGGAACCACAGCATCGTGATCGGGCCGAACACGCGGCCGACCTTGGCGGTGCCGTAACGCTGGGTGGCGAACAGCGCCGTCAGCACGACGACGGTGATCGGGATGATCCAGGCGTGCAGTCCGGGCGCGACGACCTCCAGGCCCTCGACCGCCGACAGCACCGAAATCGCCGGCGTGATCACGCCATCGCTGAAGAACAGCGACGCACCGAACACACCGAGGATGCCGACCAGGTACGCGGACTTGCCGCCCTTGGCGAGACAGCGCTGGGCCAGCGCCATCAGCGCCATGATGCCGCCCTCGCCGTCGTTGTCGGCGCGCAGGATGATCGTGACGTACTTGAGCGTCACCACGATCATCAGCGACCAGAAGATCATCGACAGCACGCCGAGCACGGTGTCGTGGTTGGCGACTAGCCCGTAGTGCGGCGAGAACGCCTCGCGCAGCGTGTACAGCGGACTGGTGCCGATGTCGCCGAAGACGACACCGATCGCGCCGGCGATCAGCCCGGCGAGACCCACCTTGCCATGTCCCGAACCGTGGGTACGCGGGCCCGTGCCGGGCTGGCTGCTGGCGTGTGACATGTGGTGTCGACCCTGCCGACGAGTGTGTGGGGTGTCAGCGAAGCGCGGACTGTAGCGCTTTCCGGATGATGATTTCGGGCGGGTCGCCTTCACTCGCCGCGGCCTTCGCCATCCGCACCGCATCGGCCGGTTTGTAGCCCAGCTGCTGCAGCGCCACGACCGCTTCCGACATCGGATCGGCCGGCACCTGGACACCGCCGATCGCCCCGCCCGCGCCGGCCAGATCGGCCGCACGATCGCGCAGTTCGACGACCATGCGCTCGGCGGTCTTCTTGCCGATACCGGGAATCTTGGTCAGCGCCGCGACGTCGCCGGTCTGCACCAGCCGCGCGAACGTATCGACGCTGACACCCGACAGAATCGCCAGCGCGATCTTCGCGCCGATGCCGGTGACCTTCTGCACGTCGCGGAACAGCCGCCGTTCGGACTCGTGCAGGAAACCGTACAGCGAGACGCTGTCCTCCTTCTGCGCGTAATGCGTGAACAACGCGACCTCGCGGCCGACCTCGGGCAGGTCATAGAACGTGCTCATCGGCGCTTCGAGTTCGTAGCCGACGCCGTTGACGTCGATCACCAGCCACGGCGGTGCTTTGTGGGCCAGCGTGCCGCGCAGTCTTCCGATCATGGGAAATGTCCGATTCCGACTTCTGCTTGGAAACCGTCATTCCCGCGAAAGCGGGAATGACGGGCATTAGGGTAGGCGCAGCTGTCCGTCACTTCCGCCCCCAGGCCTGCTTCACGCCGACGCCCAGCCGCTTCGCGGTGGCGCTGACGTGCGCGTGGGTGATCGCGACCGCCAATGCATCGGCAGCGTCGGCCTGCAGCTTGCCGCTCAGGCCGAGCATCAAGCCGACCATGTGCTGGATCTGCGCCTTCTCCGCGCTGCCGCGCCCCACCACCGCCAGCTTGACCTCGGTGGCGGCGTATTCGCTGACCGGCAGATCGCGCAACACCACCGCGCCGATCGCAGCCCCCCGCGCCTGACCTAGCTTCAACGCCGAATCCGGATTGCGCGCCATGAAGACCTTTTCGATCGCGACCTCGTCAGGCCGGTGCTCGATGATCAACGCGGTCAGCCCGTCGAGCAGGCGACGCAGGCGCGCGGGAAACTCGCCCGCGGTCACCAGCACCAGCGGCGCATGGAACACGTGCGTGACCTTGCCGGCCGCATCCACGTCGATGATGCCGACCCCCGTGCGCTGCGAACCGGGGTCGATGCCGAGGATGCGGGTCACGGGGGTCTTCAGCCCTCGAACTGCGCGTTCGAGTAGACCGCCTGCACGTCGTCGAGATCTTCGAGCAGATCGAGCATCTTGCGCACCTGCTCCGCGGTCTCGCCGTCGACAGCGATGTCGTTGTCGGCGCGGAAGGTCACTTCGGCGTGGCCGGCCACGATGCCGGCAGCGGCCATCGCGTCGCGCACGGATTCGAACGCGTCCGCGCTCGTGACCACGTCGATCGCGCCGTCTTCCGGATACACCACGACATCGTCGGCGCCCGCCTCGATCGCGGCCTCGGTCACCGTGTCTTCGTCCAGCCCCTCGAAACTCAGCACACCCAGACGCTTGAACATGAAAGCGACCGAGCCTTCGGTGCCCATGTTGCCGCCACACTTGCCGAAGGCATGGCGGACTTCGGCCACGGTGCGCACGCGGTTGTCGGTCAGCGTGTCGACGATCACGGCGACGCCGCCCGGGGCGTAGCCCTCGTAGCGGATCTCTTCGTACTCGACGCCTTCGAGCTCACCGGTCGCTTTCTTGATCGCGCGCTCGACCACATCCTTGGTCATGTTCTGGGCCATGCCCTTGTCGATCGCCGTGCGCAGGCGCGGGTTGTTCGACGGATCACCGCCGCCGGCACGCGCCGCCACGCCGATTTCGCGAATGATCTTGGTGAAGATCTTGCCGCGCTTGGCGTCGGTCGCGTTCTTGCGGGCCTCGATCGAAGGTCCTCGTCCCATGGGTCGTCAGGTCTGTTGGCGTTGGAAGCCGGCGATTTTACTCCGCATGCCCGGGCCGCGCGTGTTCGAAGCGGCCGTGGCGGAGGAATCCGACGGTCTGGCGCACCGCGTCGGCCGACAGCAACAGGCCGCTGTGGCTGGCCTGCACGACGATATGGTCGGCCAGCGCCGGCGCCCGGGTCTCCTCGACCGAAACCGTGCCGTCGTGCGGGCCTTCGAACCGCGCCAGCAATGCGCCCAGTCCGCGCGGCACGCAACCGGCGACCATGCCCACCTCGAGGCCGGCCGGCCATTCGACGCAGCCGGCATGCAGGATGTCGGCGCTGCGGCCGAAATAGAGATGCGACATCGGCACCCGCGACAGCGCATGCGCCGCGCCGCTGCCACAGACCGGCGAGCCCAGACAGACGATGCGGCCCATCGGCAGCCCCGGCGTCGCGCCCGCCGCCTGCAGCGCCGACAGGCCGCCCAGACTGTGGCCGACCACGTGGGCCGGGCCTTGCGCAAGTGCGTCGACCAGACGTTCGGCCGCCGCATCCGGACCGCCGGCAATGCTGGGGTAGCCGATGATTTCGGTCTCGAAGCCCGCCTCGGCGAGACCACGCGCGAAGCGGCGCATCGTCAGACCGACCATCCAGATGCCGTGCAGCAGCAGCACGCGCGTCGGCCCGTCACTCATGCGACGGCCTCGCTCGCCACGCGCGCCTGTCGCCACGCCCGCGGCGATACGCCGCTGTGCGCCTTGAACGCGCGCGAGAGCGCCGCCTCGCTGCCGTAGCCGACCTCGTCGGCGATCAGTTTCAGCGGCCGCCCGCGACGCAGCGCGCGTTGCGCGAGGCCGATCCGCCAGGCCTGCAGATACTGCCCGGGTGTCTGCCCGATCGCCTCACGGAACGCATCGGCGAACGCGCTGCGCGACATGCCGGCCGCGTCCGCCAGTGTTTCCAGCGACCACGGCTGCGCCGGCGCCTCATGCATCGCCACCAGCGCGCGCCGCAGCCGCGGATGCGCCATGCCGGCCAGCAATCCGCCCTGCAAAGCGCCCGCCTCCATCTGCTGACGCAGCACCTGCACCAGCAGCGCCTCGACCAGACGCTCGATCAGCGCGGTGCGGCCGCAGCGTCCGTCGAAGGCCTCCTCGAACAGCAATGCCAGCAGGCCC
Source organism: Luteimonas sp. (assembly GCA_045810015.1). Lineage (GTDB taxonomy): Bacteria > Pseudomonadota > Gammaproteobacteria > Xanthomonadales > Xanthomonadaceae > Luteimonas. Next base: position 38,753 of record JBJMWR010000014.1, on the reverse strand, counting down.
TGCGAACCCGGCAGCGCATCCGGCGAGACCCACAGCGCGCCCGGCAATGCCGTGGCCAGCGGACTACCGGCGCCGCCTTCGAACAGGAGCCGGACACGCGTCCAAGCCGCGCCGGCCTCGGGCACGACGGCGTCGTGCGCATGCAGATGCGGCAACAGCAACAGGCCCGGCCCCGACCACGTGCCCGTGCCGGGCAGCGCCAGTCCACCCTCGCGAAGCAGCCACAGCGCGGCGCCCGGCGGGCCGTCGCCGAGCGGATCGACACGCGCCGCAATCGGAAAACGGTCGAGCAATGCCGCGAGACGATCGACCATGACAGGACTCCGGGGCAAGTTTCATGGACTTTGTATCACCAATCGTCGCCCGGAACCGTGCACGATGACCACCTCGCCGGCGCATTCCGTGACCGGTCCGACAGGAGATTCCCGATGTCCATCGATACCGTGCTCTACACCGCCACCGCCAGCGCCACCGGCGGCCGCGAAGGCCGCGCCACCTCGTCCGACAACGTCCTCGACGTCACCCTGTCGACCCCGCGCGAACTCGGCGGCGCCGGTGGCCCGGGCACGAATCCCGAACAGCTGTTCGCGGCCGGCTATTCGGCCTGCTTCCTTGGCGCGCTCAAGTTCGTGGCCGGCCAGCACAAGGTCGCGCTGCCGGCCGACACCACGGTCACCGGCAAGGTCGGCATCGGCAAGATTCCGACCGGCTTCGGCATCCAGGCGGATCTGACCATTTCGGCACCCGGCGTGGACCGCGAACAGCTGCAGACACTGGTCGACGCCGCGCACATCGTGTGCCCGTACTCGAACGCGACCCGCGGCAATATCGACGTGACGTTGTCGATCGCCGAATAAGTCGTACGGGAGCGGGACGCGCCTCGCGCGTTCCGCTCAGCCCTGCGCCGGACGGCGCAGGATGAATTCCAGATCGTTGATCGAGCCGACCGGGAAAATGTAGTCGCCGACCTCCTCGAAGCCGTAACGCGCGTAGAAGCGTTGCGCGCCGAGGTTCTCCGACCACACGCCGACCCACAGCGTGCGCGGGCCATCGCGCAGCAGCCAGTCCATCGCGGCGTCCATCATCCGCGTGCCGTTGCCGCCACCCTGGTGGCCCTGCACGAGATAGAGCCGCTTGAGTTCGCCATCGCCCCTGGCGACATCGGCATGCGGTAGCCCACAGGGACCGGCGGCGGCGTGGCCGATCGCCTCGCCTGCGTGTTCCAGCAGCCAGACCGCGTAATCGGGATGCGCAAGGATCGTGCGCTGCTTCTCCACCGCGTACGCGTCGGCCAGAAACGCCGCGAGATCCTCAGCCGGATACAGATGACCGAAGGTCTCGGTGAACGTACGCGCGGCCAGCGCGGACAGCGTCTGCGCGTCGTCGACGATGGCGCGGCGGAGCATCGTCATCGCGATATCAGGCCGCCGGCTTCGGCGCGACCGGCCTGACCTGGATATGCACTTCGGCCAGCTGCGCATCTGCGATCGGCGACGGCGCGTCGGTCATCAGGCACTGCGCGCCGGTGGTCTTCGGGAACGCGATGACGTCGCGGATCGACTCGGTGCCGGCCATCAGCGCGGCGATGCGGTCGATGCCGAATGCGATGCCGCCATGCGGCGGCGCGCCGTACTTCAGCGCGTCGAGCAGGAAGCCGAACTTCGTCTGCGCTTCTTCGGCGCCGATGCCCAGCAGTTCGAACACCGCCGACTGCATCGAGGAGCGGTGGATACGGATCGAGCCGCCGCCGATCTCGTTGCCGTTGAGCACCATGTCGTAACCGCGCGACACGGCCGTCGCGGCGTTCGCGCGCAGGTCGGCCTCGTCGTCGACCGACGGCGCGGTGAAGGGGTGATGCAGGGCGACGTAGCGCTGCGCCTCGTCGTCCCATTCGAACATCGGGAAGTCGGTGACCCACAGCGGCGCCCAACCGTCGGCGACCAGGCTGAAATCCTTGCCGGCCTTCACGCGCACCGCGCCCATGAAGTCGCTGACGGTCGAGTACTTGCCGGCGCCGAAGAACACGAGGTCGCCATGACCGGCGCCGACATGCGACACCAGCGCGGCGAACGCGGCCTCGTCGAAGAACTTCTGGATCGGCGAGCTGACCTCGCCCGCCTCCGAAATCTTGATGTACGCCAGACCCTTCGCGCCGTACTTGGCGGCATGCGCGGCGTACTCGTCGATCTGCTTGCGCGACAGCGACGCGCCACCCGGAATGCGCAGCGCGCAGACGCGGCCGCCGGCTTCGTTGGCCGGACCGGTGAACACCGCGAACTGGCTGTCCTTGACCAGATCGGCAACGTCGACCAGCTCCAGCGCGATCCGCAGGTCCGGCTTGTCGGACCCGTAGCGACGCATCGCCTCGGCATAGGTCATGCGCGGGAATTCTGCGGCGAGTTCGACGTTGGCGACATCGCGGAACACGTCGCGGATCATCGCCTCGACGAGATCCTGCACGTCGCGTTCCGACACCCACGCGAACTCCATGTCCAGCTGGGTGAATTCCAGCTGGCGATCGGCACGCAGCGCTTCGTCACGGAAGCAGCGCGCGATCTGGTAGTAGCGGTCGAAGCCCGCCATCATCAGTATCTGCTTGAACAGCTGCGGCGACTGCGGCAGCGCGTAGAACTCGCCGGGATGCATGCGCGCCGGGACCAGGAAGTCGCGCGCGCCTTCCGGCGTCGCCTTCGTCAGGATCGGCGTCTCGATGTCCTGGAAACCCTTGTCGTCGAGCCAATGGCGCAACGCGCTGACCAGCTTCGTGCGCGTGCGCATCCGGCGCTGCATTTCCGGATGACGCAGGTCGAGATAGCGGTACTTCAGGCGCGTTTCTTCGCCCGGATTCTCGTGATGGTGGAACGGCAGCGGCTCGGCCTTGTTCAACACTTCGATCTGCGTGGCGACGATCTCGACCTGGCCGGTGCGGATCTTCGCGTTGACCGAATGCCGCGCGCGCACCGTGCCGGTGATGCGCAGGCAATCCTCGTACCCCACTTTCTCCGCCGTCGCGACGACGGCCGCATTGCCGTCCGCGTCCGATGATTCGGCGACCACCTGCACGATGCCTTCGTGGTCGCGCAGGTCGATGAAGCAGACGCCGCCGAGGTCGCGGGCGACATCGGCCCAGCCGCACAGGGTGACGGTCTGGCCGATCAGCGATTCGTCGATCAGGCCGCAGAAATGGGTACGCATGGGAACTCCGGACACGAAAGCGCGGGCGCACGGGCCGCCATAGCGACGGCCGTGCTGGATGGAAGCCCGCTAGTTTAAGGCGTCACCGCGGCGCGCGCGGCGGCAGGCGCGTCAGTCCGCCGAGGCGGGCTTCGCAGCAGGCTTGGCGGCCGGCTTGGATTCGCTGGCCGCGGGCTTGGACTCGGTCTTGGCCGCAGGCGCATCGGCAGCCGGCTTGTCACCGCCGGATTTGGCACCGCCATCGCCGCTCTCGACCAGATTGCGCTTCTTGTCGCCATCCTTCTTGAAGTCGGTCTCGTACCAGCCGCTGCCGGCGAGACGGAACGACGGCGCGGTGAGCTGCCGCTTGACCGCGGACGCACCGCACTCCGGGCAGGTCTCGGGATCAGGATCGGACATCTTCTGCAGACGGTCGAAACTGTGGCCGCATTCGGCGCACTGGAAGGCATAGATCGGCATGGCGGGACGCTGCGAGGAATTCAGGGGGACGGACATGAGGACGCCCCGGGCCGGTTCAAGCCGGCCGGGGGCGCGATTGTGCGGGATCGGAGCGGGCGCCGCATCCGCGGCCCCCGCGCCGGGTCAGTAACCCCAGGGCGTCGGCGGTGCGGCGACGGTCTTGGTCAGGTCGAACTCGACCTGGAACTTGCGGCCGCCCGGACGGGCCAGCTCGTAGACGAAGCGCTTGCCGGGCTCGATTTCCATCGCCCAGGTGTTGGTGACCGAAGCGTTGAGGCCTTCCTTCTCGAACAGCGCGATGGACTCGGCATCGACCGGGAATTCCTGGCGCTGCGCGGTGCCGGCGTTCTGCGATTCGCCGCCGTACATGGTCACCGGATCGTCGCTGCCGTCGGGCATGCGGTGGTCGTGCTTGAGACGCAGGCCGTGTTCGGTGCGGGTCAGGATCCAGGTGCGCGAATGGTCATCGCCGACATGGAACGGGATGCGTAGCTCTTCCTTGCGGTTGCTGCAATCGCGCACGTGCATCACCAGTTCCTTGCCCTCGAACGGATCGGGCTCGGCGCCCGGCGCAGGCGCCGGCTCGTTGGTGATGATGCGGCCCGCGAAGGCTTCGCCGCAGTGGCGCGCGATCGCGGCGAGGAATTCGTCGGCAGGCACGCGCTGGGTGGCGGCATCGACCGCCGCGGCAGCAGCGGCTGCATCGGCGGTGGGGTTGGCCGCGGCAGGCGGCGCGGGTTCGGCGGATTCCTTGCCACCGCAGGCGGCGAGCGAAATCACGGTGGCGAGCAGTGCGAGTCGGAGCGGATTCGGGTTCATCGCATCACCCTAACCGGCACCCGCAAGGGCGGCAACCCGGGCGAACCCGGGGATCGCGATTACGCAGCTTCGTACAGCGCCAGCAGATCGCCTTCTGCCTGTTCGAGCTCGGCGCGCAGCGCGGCCTGGCGCTGGCCGAGCGTCGTGGCCTTGTCGGGATCGGCGTAGGTACCCGGATCGGCGAGCGCGCCGTCGATCTCCGACAACGCCTGCTCGAGTTCGGCGACGCGTCCTTCCGCCTTCTGCAGCTTGTGCGGATTGGCCTTCAGACGCGACGCAGCCGGCGCGGCGACAGCTGCAGGCGCGGCGGCTTTGGTCGGCGGCGGGGTGCGCAGTTCGCCGGCGTTGCCACGCGCGCGTAGCCATGCGGCGTACTCGTCGAGGTCACCGTCGAACGGAATCACCACGCCGTCGGACACGCGCCAGAAGGTGTCGCTGACCAGGCCGATGAGATGGCGGTCATGCGAGACCAGCACGATCGCGCCGGCGAAGTCGCTGAGCGCTTCGGCCAAGGCCTCGCGCATTTCGAGATCGAGATGGTTGGTCGGTTCGTCGAGCAGCAGCATGTTCGGCTGCAGCCAGGCAATCAGCGCCAGCGCCAGACGTGCGCGTTCGCCGCCGGAGAAGCCGTCGATGCTTTCGAACGCACGGTCGCCGGGGAAGCTCCACTTGCCGAGGAAGTCGCGGAACGACTGGATCGACGCGGTCGGCGAGATCTCGCGCAGGTGGTCGATCGGCGAGGTGCCGGCGACCAGCGATTCCACCGTGTGCTGGGCGAAGTAGCCGATGCGCAGGTCCGGGTGCGCGTAGCGCTCGCCGGCCAGCAACTGCAGCTCACCGACCAGCGTCTTGACCAGCGTCGACTTGCCGGCGCCGTTCGGGCCGAGCAGACCGATGCGGTCGCCGGCTTCGAGACCGAAGCCGACATTGTCGAGAATGACGACCCGCCCGTCCGCGGTCGGATAGCCACAGGTGCCGTGATTGATGCGCAGCAGCGCGTGCGGCAGCTTCACCGGCGCGGGGAAATCGATCTGCACCTCGCGCTCGGCGCGCACCGCTTCGGTGTCGGCCATCTTGGCCAGACGCTTGACCCGCGACTGCGCCTGCTTGGCCTTGGCCGCGCTGGCCTTGAAGCGGTCGATGAACTTCTGCAGATGCGCCTTCTCGGCCTGCGACTTCTCGTGGGTGATCTGCTGCAGGCGCAGCTGCTCGGAGCGCTGGCGCTCGAACGAGGTGTAATCGCCGGAGTACAGCTTGGCCTTGCCGCCATGCAGGTGCAGCGTGTGGGTGCAGACGTTGTCGAGGAACTCGCGGTCATGCGAGATCAGCAGCAGCGTGCCCGGATACTTCAGCAGCCACTGCTCCAGCCACAGCACCGCGTCGAGATCGAGATGGTTGGTCGGCTCGTCGAGCAGCAGCATGTCGCTAGGCGTCATCAGCGCGCGTGCGAGATTCAGGCGCACGCGCCAGCCACCAGAGAACGTCGCGACGGCACGCTGGTGGGTCTCGGCCGGAAAGCCCAGACCGTGCAGCAGCTTGCCCGCGCGCGCGCCGGCGTCGTAGGCGCCGACTTCGGCCATACGCATATGCACATCGGCGACGGCTTCCCAGTCTTCAGCGGCCAGCGCGTCGGCCTCGGCCTTGAGCACGGCGGCCACCGCGGCGTCGCCGCCGAGCACGAAGTCGATGGCGGGGTCCGGCAGCGACGGCATTTCCTGGGCGATGCTGGCCAGACGCAGGCGGTTGGGCAGGTCGAGATCGCCCTTGTCAGCCTCGACTTCGCCGCGCACGGCCGCGAACAGGGAGGACTTGCCGGTGCCGTTGCGGCCGACGACGCCCACGCGCCAGCCGGCATGCATGGTCAGGTCCATTTCGGACAGCAGCAGCCGTTCGCCGCGCCGCAGGGCGAAATTCTTGAAAGAGATCATGCCGGCGATTCTACCGGACGCCGCCTGTCGGGCGGCTTTCCGGCAGGTGCCGGCGGCGGATTCCGTGCGTGGATCGCTTAAACGCGGAAGCGGGTCCGGTGCGGCCATCGATACCGATGAAACCTTTGACCGGTTTGTTACGTGCGTGTTAAAGCCGAAAGGCAGTCGTTTCGCACGCATCGCTCTCCTCACCCCACAAGGACCGCCGCATGACCCGACACCCGCTGCATCTCGCCCTGCTCGCATCGCTCGCCGCAGGCCCCGTCCTCGCCCAGGACACACCGGCCGGACAGAGTCCGCGCACGCTCGACACGCTGATCGTTACCGGCACGCGGGTTTCCGACCGCACGGTGGCCGAATCGCAATCGCCGATCGACATCCTCACGCCGGAAACGCTGACCGCCACCGGCACGCCGGAACTGGCGACTGCGCTGTCGCGCGCGTTGCCGTCGCTGAACTTCCCGCGGCCGGCGATCAATGACGGCACCGACGCCGTACGCCCCGCGCAGATCCGCGGTCTGTCGCCGGATCATGTCCTGGTGCTGGTCAACGGCAAGCGCTATCACTCCGGCGCGCTGGTCAACGTCAACGGCTCGCAGGGCCGCAGTTCGTCGCCGGTCGACCTCAACACCATTCCGATCTCGGCGATCGAACGCGTCGAAGTGCTGCGCGATGGCGCGTCGGCGCAGTACGGCTCGGATGCGATCGCCGGCGTGATCAACATCGTGCTCAAGGGGCGCGCCGGAAGCGGTGGCGTGTCCGCGCGCTACGGCCAGTACAGCGCCGGCGACGGCGAGCAGTACCAGGTACTGGCAGATGCCGGCTTCGGTATCGGCAACGACGGCTTCGTGCACCTGTCCGCGCAGGGCGCGCACCAGGACCAGACCAACCGCGCGCGGCCCTTCATCGGCACGCCCGGCCCGACCACCGCGCCGCTCGGCCAGGTGGTGCAGCGCCAGGGCGATCCCGAGGTCGACCACGGCTCGGTGACCTTCAACGCCGAACTGCCGGTCACCGAGTATCTGCAGTTCTACGGCACCGGCATCTATACCCGGCGCGATTCGCTCTCGAACGGGTTCTTCCGGCCTGCCGGCGACCCGCGCAACATTCCATCGATCTATCCCGACGGTTTCCTGCCGCAGATCAACAACGTCACCACCGACCACCACTTCACCGCCGGCTTCAAGGCCGAGACCGCGGGCGGCACCGCGATCGACTTCAGCTACACCTACGGCGACAGCGAGATGACGTTCGACATTCTCAACACGCTCAACCGGAGCCTGGGGCCGACGTCGCCGACCGAGTTCTACGCCGGCGCGCTGGAAGTCCGCCAGCACGTACTGAATCTCGATCTCAGCAAGCAGCTCGAATGGGGCCTCGACTATCCGGTGACCTGGTCCTACGGCGTCGAATGGCGCGGCGACGGCTTCATCCAGTCGCCGGGTGCGCCGTCGTCGTACGCGAACGGCGGTGTCATCGCGCCGGGGCAGACCACGCCGCTGCCGGGCGCACAGGTCTTCTCGGGCTTCCGGCCCGGCGACGGCGGCGAGTTCGACCGCAATGCGCTGTCGTTCTATACGGGGCTCGAAGCCGACTTCACCGACAGGCTGTCGCTGGGCGTGGCCGGCCGCTTCGAAGACTTCAGCGATTTCGGCGACACCAGCAACTTCAAGATCTCCAGCCGCTTCGAGTTCACCGATGCCATCGCCCTGCGCGCGACGGCGTCGACCGGCTTCCGCGCGCCGTCGCTGCAGCAGCAGTACTTCCAGTCGACGGCGACGAACTTCATTGCGACCCCGCGGGGCACGCTGCCGTTCGACATCGTGACCTTCCGCGTGACCAACCCGGCGGCGATCGCGCTGGGCGCCGAACCGCTGCGCGCGGAGGAGTCGACCAACTACGGCCTGGGTCTGGTACTGCAGCCGGTCGACAAGCTCTACGTCACCGTCGACGCCTACCAGATCAAGGTCGACGACCGCATCTCGCTGTCGGCCAACCTCACCTCGACGCCGGTGCGCAATTACCTGCAGGCCAACGGCTTCGCGGGCGTCGGCGGCGGCCGCTATTTCACCAACGCGATCGACACCACCACCAAGGGCGTGGACCTGGTCGGCACCTACGGCTGGGCGCTGGCCAACAGCCAGCTCGATCTCACCCTGGGCTACAACTACAACAAGACCACGATCGACCGGGTGGCCGAGAACCCGGCCACGCTGACCGCGATTGATCCGACCGCGGTGCGCTTCGACCGGGTCGAACGCGGCCGCTTCGAGGTCGGCGCGCCGCGCGACAAGGTCCTGCTCGGCGGCACCTGGACCGTCGGCGGCTTCGAAGCGACGGCCAATGCCACGCGCTACGGCGAGTTCAGCGTGCTCGGCAGCACCGCCGCGCTCGACCAGACCTTCGATGCGGCCTGGACGCTGGATCTCGCGTTCTCCTACGCGCTCGACAAGTGGAAGTTCACCGTCGGCGGCGACAACGTGCTCAACGAGTATCCGGACGAAGTGCTGTTCGCGAACTCCACCGGCGGCCAGCTCCCGTGGAGCGGCAGTTCGCCGTTCGGCTTCAACGGCGCCTTCGTCTACGCAAACGTCGCGTACCGCTGGTAAATCCCCGCGTCACAACGCGAGTCCTCGACGCCCCGCCCTGCCGGGGCGTCGTCGTTTGCGCTCGATACCGTCGTTCCACCAAAAGAACGATTGGATCGCATTTTTATGATCATTGACGGTTTCAGGACAACGCGCTCCAATCGCCTTTACGAATTTCCAACAACAGGCCTCCCGATGCTTCGCCCCCACCGTTTGACTCTCGCCGTCGCCGCGGCGCTGGTGTTCCCGACCGCCGCATTCGCCCAGCAGGCGCCCGCCGACACGCAGGCGCGCACCTCCACGCTCGACACGCTGATCGTCACCGGCACCCGCGTCAGCGACCGCACCGTCGCCGAATCGCAGTCGCCGATCGACATCATCACGTCCGAGACGCTGACCGCCTCCGGCACCACGGAACTGGCGACCGCGCTCGCACGCGCCCTGCCCTCGCTGAACTTTCCGCGCCCCGCGCTGACCGACGGCACCTCGGCGATCCGCCCGGCCCAGCTGCGCGGCCTCGCGCCCGACCAGGTGCTGGTGCTGGTCAACGGCAAGCGCCGCCACACCTCGTCGCTGCTCAATCTCAACGGCACGATCGGCCGCGGCTCGTCGCCGGTCGACCTCAACACCATTCCGATCTCGGCGATCGACCGCGTCGAAGTGCTGCGCGATGGCGCCTCGGCGCAGTACGGCTCCGATGCGATCGCCGGCGTCGTCAACGTGGTGCTGAAGGGATCGTCCGAAGGCGGCAGCCTGTCGGTGAGCGCGGGCCAGTATTCGGCCGGCGACGGCAAGCAGACCCAGATCGCCGGTGACACCGGCCTGGCGCTCGGTGAGCGCGGCTTCCTGCACCTGTCAGCGCAGGTCGGCCAGCAGGAAGAGACGAACCGCGCGCGTCCGTTCGCGGGCACGCCCGGCGTCACCCAGCCCGCGCTCGGCCAGAAGGCCTTCGTGATCGGCGAGCCGGAAGTCGATTTCGGCGCGGTCGGTTTCAACACCGACATCGCCCTGACCGACAACATCAGCGTCTACGGCTTCGGTACCGCCAGCAATCGCGACATCACCTCGTTCGCGTTCTTCCGCGCGCCGGGCAACACCGCGCAGAACATCCGCAGCGTCTATCCCGACGGCTTCCTGCCGGAGATCAACAACATCTCCAAGGACCGGTCGCTGGTCGCCGGCGTCAAAGGCCACGCGGGCGAGTGGAACTGGGACCTGAGCTACAACTACGGCTACAACCATCTCGAGTTCTATACCCGCAACACGCTCAACGCGAGCCTGGGCGCGACCTCGCCGACATCGTTCTATGACGGCGCGCTCGAGACCACGCAGAACATCGTCAACTTGGACATCAGCCGTCCGCTGGAACTCGGCCTGGCCTATCCGGCGACGCTGTCGTTCGGCGTGGAAGGTCGCAACGAAAAGTGGAACCAGTCGCCGGGCGAGTTCGGCTCGTACGCGAACGCCGGCCGCGGCGTGCCCGGTGCGGGCGCAGGCGCGCAGGGCTTCGGCGGTTTCGCGCCCGAAGTCGCCGGTGCGTTCGACCGTGACAGCCACGCGGTGTATGCGGGCCTGGAAGCGGACCTCACCGAGAAGTTCTCGGCCGGCGCGGCGGCGCGTTACGAGGACTACGACGATTTCGGCAGCCAGGTCTCGGGCAAGCTCTCGGCGCGCTACGCGTTCAACGATGCGATCGCGCTGCGCGGCACGGTGTCGAGCGGCTTCCGTGCGCCGTCGCTGGCGCAGCAGTATTTCCAGACCGTCAGCACGACCTTCATCGCCGGTGTCACCACGCCGTTCGAGATCCGCACGTTCCCGGCCAGCAGCCCGGTCGCGCAGGCCTTCGGCGCCGAGGCGTTGAAGCCAGAGGAATCGCTGTCCTACAGCTTGGGTCTGGTGCTGCAGCCGGTCGACAATCTCTACGTCACCGTCGACGCCTACCAGATCGATGTCGACGACCGCATCGCGCTGTCGTCCAACCTCACCGGTGACGCGGTGCGTCGCCTGCTCGAATCGCAGGGCATCTTCGGCATCACCGGCGGCCGTTACTTCACCAATGCCATCGACACGCGCACGCGCGGCATCGACGTCGTCGGCAGCTACCGCTGGGATCTCGCCGCCAGCAGCCTCGATCTGACCGCCGGCTACAACCACACCAAGACCGAGATCACCCGCATCGCGGCGAATCCGGAAGAACTGGCGCAGAACAGCCTGAACCTCGAGCGCATCGATCGCGTCGAGATCGGCCGCATCGAGGACGGCTTCCCGCGCAACAAGCTGCTGCTCTCGGGCACCTGGAACGTGGACGACTGGGCGTTCGCGGTGTCGACCACGCGCTACGGCAGCGTGCGCACGACGCCGAACAACGCGGCGCTCGACCAGAAGTACGGCGCCAAGTGGCTGCTCGACCTGTCGGCGACGTTCAAGCCGGGCGACAACTGGGCCCTGACGCTGGGCGCGGACAACGTGCTCAACGAGTACCCGGACGAGAACATCTTCGGCAACTCGACCAACGGGCAGTTCCCCTACAGCAATCTCTCGCCGTTCGGCTTCGGCGGCGCGTTCGCCTACGCGAAGGTCGCCTACAACTGGTAATCGGCTCGTTCCGATTGCGCTTCGATGCCCCGGCTTGCCGGGGCATCGTCGTTTCGGGGTTCTGGATTTCTTCCGGACGCTCGGCGAGTTCGAATCGAACGACATTGACTTCGGAGGCCCAGCGGCCGGGCGGGCGCGGACCGCTCGTCCCTCGGTCAGGGCATCCTGCCCTGACTCGGGCGCGCGCCCTCCATGGCGCGCTCGACGCGGCCCGCGCCCGCCCGTCCGCTGTCGGATCGTCAGGTTCTGCTGCTTCGGATGCTTGCTTCCACCGATCGCCTACGGATGCCGAAGCGGCTCTGCAGAACTCGCGCGTCGAAGCGAACACCTGCGTTCGATGCACCTCGACACCGGCCGTTTGACCTTCGCATTCCCGCCCGTTCGCGGCCTTTGACATCGCCAACACCGGAAATCGACGAAGAACGCACACATTGCTGCTTGCCCCTGTCGCAATGCGTCGGCGACACTGCAAGACCAGTCCAGCGCGAAGCCTCGATGCCGCACAACACCGACCTGATCAACATCGTCGCCGTCGGCCTCGGCATGGCCTTCGTGTTCGGCGCGCTCGCCAACAAGTTGCGGCTCTCGCCGCTGGTGGGTTATCTCGTCGCGGGCATCATCGTCGGACCGTTCACCCCCGGCTTCGTCGCCGACCAGGATCTCGCCAACCAGCTCGCCGAAATCGGCGTGATGCTGTTGATGTTCGGCGTCGGCCTGCACTTCTCGCTCAAGGATCTGATGGACGTGAAGTCCATCGCGATTCCCGGCGCCATCGCGCAGATCACCGTCGCGACCGTGCTCGGTTGGGTGCTGGCGTGGCTGATGGGCTGGCCGATGGTCAGCGGCTTCGTGTTCGGTCTCGCGCTGTCGGTCGCCAGTACCGTGGTGCTGCTGCGCGCGATGGAAGAGCGGCGATTGCTGGACACGCGGCGCGGCAAGATCGCGGTCGGCTGGCTGATCGTCGAGGATCTGGTGATGGTGCTGGCGCTGGTGCTGCTGCCGGTGCTGGCCGACATCTACACCGATCGCGGTGGCGACACGCCGCCGGGCGCCGGCGCGATCACGCTGATGATCCTGTGGACGCTGGTCAAGGTCAGCGCCTTCGTCGCGGTGATGCTGCTGGTCGGCCGCCGGGTGATTCCGTGGGTGCTCGAGCGCATTGCCGGTACTGGACAGCGCGAACTGTTCACCCTGTCGGTGCTGGCAATCGCGCTCGGCGTGGCCTTCGGTGCATCCGCACTGTTCGGCGTGTCGTTCGCACTCGGCGCGTTCTTCGCCGGCATGGTGCTCAACGAATCGGAATTCAGCCACGAGGCGGCGAACGATTCGCTGCCGCTGCGCGACGCGTTCGCGGTGCTGTTCTTCGTCTCGGTGGGCATGCTGTTCAATCCGATGATCCTCGTCGAGCATCCCTGGCAGGTGCTGGCGACGTTCCTGATCATCGTGGTCGGCAAGTCGATCGCCGCGTACTACATCGTGCGGTTGTTCAAGCATCCGCGTTCGACGGCGCTGACGATCTCGACCAGCCTTGCGCAGATCGGCGAGTTCTCTTTCATCCTCGTCGGCCTAGGCGTCGCACTGAAGCTGTTGCCCGAAACCGGTCGCGATCTCGTGCTGGCTGGCGCCCTGCTGTCGATCGTGGTCAACCCGCTGCTGTTCGGCTGGCTCGACCGCTGGCAGGCGAAGCAGGAACTCGCCGCGCGCGCTGCATCAGCCGCGCACGAAGCGCCGTTGCCGCCCGAACACGGCGTGCCGGACGATCTGCACGGCCACGCGATCCTCGTCGGCTACGGCCGCGTCGGTCGCCAGCTCGCCGATCTGCTCAAGCAGCGCGGCGTACCGCTGGTCGTCGTCGAGGACGACAACGAACTGGTGCGCCGCGCCCGCGAGCGCGGTTTCACCGTCGTGCGCGGCAACATCGCGTCCGAGCCGGTGATGCTCGATGCCGCGCCAGACCGCGCAGCGCTGGCGATCTTCGCGATTCCGCAGGCGCTGGAGGCCGGCGAGGCGATCGAGCGTATGAAGGCGGTCAACCCAGCGCTCACCGTGCTTGCGCGCGCGCACAGCGACGGCGAGGTCAAGCATCTGCTGCAGCACGGCGCCGACGGCGCGGTGCTGGCCGAACGCGAACTGGCGTATTCGCTGGCGGAGATGGTGATGTCGACGCCGCCGTTCCGTCCGGTGCGTCCGGGTTCGGTGCCGGTCGAGGCGCCGCAGCCGGGCTGACGATGCGCCTGGTCGTGCTGAGCGGTGCCGGCATCTCGGCCGAGAGCGGCATCCCGACGTTCCGCGATGCGCTGACCGGCCTGTGGGCACGCTTCGACGCCGAGCGCCTCGCGACCGAAGACGCATTCCGCGCCGATCCCGCGCTCGTCTGGGGCTGGTACCGCTGGCGCGCGGCGATGGTCGCCGCGGCCGCGCCGAATGCAGCACACATCGATGTCGCTGCGTTGGTCCACGACGGCTACGCACTGACCGTGGTCACCCAGAACGTCGACGACCTCCACGAACGCGGCGGCGCCCGCGACGTGCTGCATCTGCATGGCCGGCTGCTGGCCTCGCGCTGCATCGGTTGCGGTGCGCGCGTCACGCCCGACCCGATCCTCGTGCCGCCGTTTCCACCCGCAGGCGGGTCGCGCGAAACCCCGCCGGCATGTGCGGCTGCGGCGCAGCCTTCCGGCCCGATGTCGTGTGGTTCGGCGAAGCGTTGCCGGCCGAGGCCTGGAACGCGGCCGAAGCCGCCGTCGATGCGTGCGACCTGCTGGTCGTCGTCGGCACCTCGTCACTGGTGTGGCCCGCCGCCGGCCTGCCCGAACGCGCGCTGCGCGCCGGTACGCCGGTGCTCGACATCAATCCGCAGGCGACGCCGCTGTCGTCGCGTGCGACCGCGCACTGGTCACTGACCGCGACCGCCGGCATGGCGCAACTGCGCGCGCGACTGCAGCAGATGCCAGACGATCCGCTGCGCGTGCTCGCGGATTGAGCGCGGCCTCAATCGTCCAACGGCAGCAGGATGTCGGCGCGGAGATCGGCTTCGGCCACCTGCTCGGGATCGTCGAGGAAGTGGTAATGCAGCGGCGCCTCGCGCAGGCGCTCACCGCTCGCCGGCCACCACTGCGCCAGCAGGCGATCGGTCATGTCTTCAAGTCCCGAATAGGCGCCGACATGGCGCACGCAGGCATGGCGACCGCCACCGATCGTCAGCCTGCGCAGCGGACGCGGCAGACTCGCCGGCACCGGCAGACACACCGCGGCATCGAACTGCAAGGCGTGCGGCGGCAGGTCGCGGTGATCGCCCAGCGGCACGCCGATCAGTGCATCGATGCCGTCCACCACACCGGTCGTTTCCGCCCAGCCGAACAGGCGCCCGAACGCATCATCAAGATCGTCGAACGCGCCGCGCGCGCGTAGCGCCACGACCTCGAACGGTGCGATCTCGACCAGCTCGACGGCCAGCGGCTCGAGCGTCTTCGGTGATGGCGGCTGCAGGCGCGCGAGCAAGGCAGTCGCCTGCGCCGCCTGACCGCGCAGCTCGACGGGTGTGACGCCGAGCGTCTGCCGGAACGCGCGGGCCAACGCCTGCGGGCTGGCATACCCGACCGCGAGGGCGACCCGCGTGACCGTCTCGCCCGACACCAGCAGTTGCAGCGCACGCGACAGGCGCAGCCGCGTCAATGTGCGGCCGAGTGTTTCGCCGGTGGCCGCGCGCCACACGCGGTGGAAGTGGTACGGCGACAGGCTGGCCTGGCGCGCGAGCGTTTCCAGCGGCGGCAGCGACGCGCCTTCGGCCACGATGGTCTGCAAGTGCCCGGCCACCGCGGCGATGCGCGGCGCAAGACGGGTCCGGGTGTCGGCTTTCATGGCGGCGCTCGCAGCTGGGTCAACGCGAGTATCCGGCGCCGACGCGCCGCGCGCGTACCCGATCTTGCGCAGCGCTGCCCGCCAGGACGCCAGTCAGCGCAGCGCGGATTCCAGATACGGCTCCCGCTGGGGCCAGGCGAATGCGTGTCCACACTGCTGCAGGCGCGCGGGCAGTACGCACAGGCCAACGGCTGCGACCGCCGGCATGGCGCATCTGCGGGTACGACCCTGCACGTGATTTCCGACAGATCCGCAGCCGCATTCCCGCGCGCAACCCATGCCATCGGTGGACGCGCACGGCCTCGCGATCGCTCGAAGATTGTCCACATGCAGCGCCAGCACCCCCACTCCCATCGACTTCGCCTCGGCCCTGTCTCACAGCCTGGCGGTGTCTATCTCGTGACCTTCACGACGTTCAAAAGAACGCGCTGCTTCCTGGAATTCGACGCCGCCTGCGCCGCGAGCCGTGTGCTCGCAGCACCAACCAGCTGGCCCCATGCACGTCTGCTCGCCTGGGTTCTGATGCCCGATCACTGGCACGGATTGATCGAACTCGGCGGACACGAATCCCTGTCCCGCAGCGTGGCCCGCGCGAAGGCCGCCGCGCGCAGGCATTGGCGGATGGCGTGCGGAGCCGACGCGCCGCTCTGGGCACCCGGCTTCCATGACCACGCATTGCGCAAGGCGGAATCGATCCAGCATTGCGCCCGCTACATCGTCCGGAATCCGGTACGCGCGGGTCTGGTCACGCGTTGCGCGGAGTATCCGTTCTGGGATGCCATCTGGCTGGATTGAGCCCTTTGAAGGATGCCTGCAGCCGGACACGGCCGCGGCCTGTGGGAGCGCGCTTGCGCGCGATCGGGCTTGACCGGTAGAGCCGCATCGCGCGCGAGCGCGCTCCCACGGGGACGAGCTTGTACCGGCGTTGATTCGGAGTGTGTGTGGCTGACAGGCAGCCCGGTAAGCCGTCGCTGAGGCCTGAAAACACGCCTGTGGGAGCGCGCTTGCGCGCGATCGGGCTTTGCCAGTGGTGCCGCATCGCGCGCGAGCGCGCTCCCACGGGGGGAGATCAGCGCAGCGCGGATTCCAGATACGGTTCCAGCGTCGGCCAGGCGAACGCGTGCCCGCGCTGCTGCAGTCGCGTGGGCAGCACGCACTGCCCGTCGACGAGCAGCGTCGCCATCTCGCCCAGGCCCAGTTCGAGCGCCTTCGCCGGTACTGCCAGCAGTGCCGGACGTCGCAGCGCATCGGCCAGCGCGCGGGTGAAACGGGTATTGGCAACGGGCTCGGGCGCGGTGAGGTTGAAGGCGCCGGTCGGCGCATCGGCTGCGCCATCGAGATGCGCGCGCAGCAGCGACACCGCCGCATCGATCCAGTCCTCGCGTGCGATCCAGCTCAGCACCTGGCGACCATCGCCCAGACGCGCGCCGAGTCCGAACTGGAACGGCATCCGCAGGCGCTGCAGCATGCCGCCGGCCGGATGCAGCACGACGCCGGTGCGCAGCAGCACCACCGGCACGCGGTCCTCGGACGCACGCGCGGCGTCTTCCCAGTCGGCGCACAGGCGATGCTGGAATTCATCGTGCGGCGCGCTGGTCTCGTCCAGTGGCGAACCGCCCTGCGCGCCGTACCAGCCGATCGCCGAACCGCTCAGCAGTACTTTCGGCGGCGTGTGCGCAGAGCGGATCCAGTCGGTCAGCACACCGGTCGGAATCAAGCGGCTGTCGCGCAACGTCTGCTTGCGTGATGCGCTCCATCGCGCGTCGGCGATGCCCGCGCCGGCGAGATTCACGACCGCATCGAAACGATCGTCGGCCCAGAGCGAGGCGTAGTCGCGCACCTCGACACCTTCGGGCGACGGCGTGGACGCGCGACGCGACAGCCAGGTCACGTGCGCGCCGTCACGCTGCAAACGGGCGGTCAGCGCGCTGCTGATGAAGCCGCTGCCACCGGTGATCAGGATGCGCATGGAAGACACCAGAATGACGGACGGCCATGCTGGCAGACCTGTTTCCCAGCCGCGATCACGCGATCACGACGCCCGCAAAGCTGTTCGCAGAACACGTGCACACCGAGCGCGAGATCCGGTGCGGCGCTTCGCGGCGTTGTAGGCTGCCTTTGTATTCCAGACGAGAAGGACAGCAGATGAAGTGCTCCGTTGTCCACATCGCCCTATCCGCCATCGTGATCACGATCGGCCTGCCGGTTTCGGCGCACGCCGCGATGCCGGTGGACCATGACTGCGCGATCCGCGATACGGTTCCCGACATGAATTCGAGTGCGCGTCGCGCCTCTGCGAGCTCCGCCCGCTCGGAACAGTTGGAGACGCGCACACCGCGCGCCTACACGCTGCAGGCCTCGTCGCTGCAGACCGGTCACGAGCGAGTCCGTACCGGCACCGCGAAGGAGCTTGTCGGGAACTGGAATCTCCAAGGCATGCTGGAGTCGGCGGTCGGCGAGATCGAGACCATGAACCAGCTCATCGGTACCGAGACTCTGCTCGCGATGCGGAATGCCGAGAACGCAAGGCGCGCACGAGCGGAGTTCCAGGCGCGGATCACTGTCGTGTTCGACGATGATAGCGAGGCCGACTTCGTCGTCGCGGTCGGCCACCCGGTTGCCACGTATGTCATCGGCAGCGCGCGAACGGCAGATGGCGTCCCGCTTGCGGATGACCGATGCAGTGCGACGGCCGCTTCCTGACAGGGATCTGCGCCAATCAGTCAGCAGGGCGCCGTCTCGCAGCGGGCCTCCGGCATGAAATGCGGGCTCAGCCCTGCTCGAACGCCAACTGCCCGCCGGCGGCATCCACCTTGATGGTGTCGCCGCTGACGAACGCGCCCGACAGGATGCGCTGCGCCAACGGATTCTCCAGCTGCTGCTGGATCGCACGCTTGAGCGGGCGCGCGCCGTAGACCGGGTCGAATCCGACATTGCCGAGCAGATCGAACGCGGCATCCGACACCTCGATCCGCAGCCCGCGCTCGGCCAGGCGCTTGTCGAGCCCGCGCAACTGGATCTTCGCGATCTCGCGGATCTGCGCCTTCTGCAGCGGGTGGAACACGACGATGTCGTCGAGGCGGTTGATGAACTCCGGGCGGAAGTGCGCCTGCACCACGCCCATCACCGCGGCCTTCAACTGCGTATAGCCTTCGGCGCTGTCGGCATCGGAACCACGCTCGCTCATCTCCTGGATCTGGTGCGAACCGAGATTCGAGGTCATCACGATGACCACGTTGCGGAAGTCGACGGTGCGGCCCTGGCCGTCGGTCAGACGGCCGTCGTCGAGCACCTGCAACAGGATGTTGAAGACATCCGGATGCGCCTTCTCCACCTCGTCGAGCAGGATCACGCTGTAGGGGCGACGGCGCACGGCCTCGGTCAGATAGCCGCCTTCCTCGTAGCCCACGTAGCCCGGAGGCGCACCGATCAGGCGCGCGACCGAGTGTTTCTCCATGAACTCGCTCATGTCGATGCGCACCATCGCGTCCTGGCTGTCGAACAGGAATTCGGCCAACGCCTTGCACAGCTCGGTCTTGCCCACGCCGGTCGGGCCGAGGAACAGGAACGAGCCGGTCGGGCGATCGGGATCGCTGAGTCCGGCGCGCGAGCGGCGCACCGAATCGGACACGACCTTGATCGCTTCTTCCTGGCCGATCACGCGCGTGTGCAGCTGCGACTCCATCGCCAGCAGCTTCTCGCGCTCGCCCTCGAGCATCTTGCTGACCGGAATGCCGGTCCAGCGCGCGACGACCTGGGCGATCTCTTCGGCGGTCACCTTGTCTTGCAGCAGGGTGAAGCCCTGGGTTTCGGCTTCCTGCGCGGCGTGCAATTGCTTCTCCAGTGCGGGAATGCGTCCGTACTGGATCTCGCTCATGCGCGCGTAATCCTGCGTGCGCTGCGCGGATTCGAGATCGTGCTTGGCCGCTTCGATCTGCTCCTTGATCTTCGTTGCGCCCTGCACGCTCGCCTTCTCGGCCTTCCAGATTTCCTCCATGTCGTTGTAGGCGCGCTCCAGCGTGGCGATCTCGGCTTCGAGATCCGCCAGGCGCTGCTTCGACTCCGCGTCCTTCTCCTTCTTCAGCGCCTCGCGCTGGATCTTGAGCTGGATCAGCCGGCGCTCCTTGCGATCCAGTTCCTCGGGCTTGGAGTCGATTTCCATGCGGATGCGCGACGCTGCCTCGTCCATCAGATCGATGGCCTTGTCGGGCAGCTGGCGGTCGGCGATGTAGCGGTTCGACAGCGTGGCCGCGGCGACGATCGCCGGATCGGTGATCTCCACGCCGTGATGCACCGCGTAGCGCTCCTTGAGGCCGCGCAGGATCGCGATCGTGTCTTCCACACTCGGCTCGCCGACGAACACCTTCTGGAAGCGACGCTCCAGCGCGGCATCCTTCTCGACGTACTTGCGGTATTCGTCGAGCGTGGTCGCGCCGATGCAGTGCAACTCGCCGCGCGCGAGCGCGGGCTTGAGCATGTTGCCGGCGTCCATCGAACCTTCGGCCTTGCCGGCGCCGACCATCGTGTGCAGTTCGTCGATGAAGAGGATGATCTGGCCTTCGTTTTTCGACAGATCGTTGAGCACGCCCTTGAGGCGCTCCTCGAATTCGCCGCGGTACTTCGCACCGGCGATCAGCGCGCCCATGTCGAGCGAGAGCACACGCTTGCCGCGCAGACCTTCGGGCACTTCGTTATTGATGATGCGCTGGGCCAGGCCTTCGACGATCGCGGTTTTGCCCACGCCGGGCTCACCGATCAGCACCGGGTTGTTCTTGGTCCTACGCTGCAGCACCTGGATCGTGCGGCGGATCTCCTCGTCGCGACCGACCACCGGATCGAGCTTGCCGCTCTCGGCGCGCGCGGTCAGATCGATCGTGTATTTCTCCAGCGCCTGGCGCGCGTCTTCGGCGTTCTCGTCCTTTACGCTCTCGCCGCCGCGCACCTTGGTGATCGCGGCTTCGAGACGCGCCTTGTCGGCACCAGCCGCCTTGAGCGCCTTGCCGGTATCGCCGCTGTCGTCGAGCGCCGCCAGCACGAACAGTTCGGACGCGATGAACGCGTCGCCGCGCTGCTGGGCCAGCTTGTCGGTCACGTTGAGCAGGCGCGAGAGATCATTACCGACCGACAGCTGGCCGGCCTGGCCGGTCACCTTGGGCAGCCGGTCCATCGCCTCGGTCAGACGCTCGCGCAGCACCGGTACGTTGACGCCGGCCTGGCCGAGCAGCGGCCGCGTGCCACCGCCCTGCTGGTCGAGCAGGGCCAGCAACAGATGCGCTGGTTCGATGAAGTTGTGGTCGCGGCCCACGGCCAGCGACTGCGCGTCGCTCAGCGCTTGCTGGAAACGCGAGGTGAGCTTGTCCATCCGCATGGGGAAATCCTCGGGAGATCGGGGCCGGCAGCGCCGGGAATGTCCAACAGATGCGGTCGAAGCGGCGTGTTGCAAGCGCGATGCGATGTCGCCGTGTTGACGCCCTCTTGCCGCATTCCTCACCCCGGGCTTGCGATGCCAGCCCTACGGTGTCGTTTTTCACCGCACGGAGTCATCCATGCACTATCACCTCTACTACTGGACCGGCATCCAGGGCCGCGGCGAATTCGTGCGCCTGGCCCTCGAGGATGCCGGCGTCGACTACACCGATGTCGCCCGCGAACAGGGCGACGACGCGATGCAGCCCTTCCTCGATGGCGCCCGCGACGGCGCGCGCCCCTTCGCGCCACCGTTTCTGGTCTGCGGCGACCTCGTCGTCGCCCAGGTCGCGAATATCCTGCACGTCCTCGGCCCGCAGCTCGATCTCGTGCCGGAGGGCGAAAGCGCACGGCTCAAGGCGCTGCAGCTGCAGCTCACGATCGCCGACCTCGTGACCGAGATTCATGACAGCCACCACCCGATTGCGAGCGCCGCCTACTACGAGGACCAGAAAGACGCCGCGAAGCGACGCGCCGCCGACCTGCGGACCCAGCGGCTGCCGAAGTTCCTCGGCTATTTCGAACAGGTGATCGCCAAAGGCAAAGGCCATGCGCTGGGCGCGCATTCCTATGTCGACCTGTCGCTGTTCCAGATCGTGCGCGGGCTCGACTACGCATATCCGGAGACGATGCAGGCGCTTGCACCGCAGATCCCGCAGCTGCGCGAGTTGGAAGGGCGGATCGCAGCGCGCCCGAACATTGCCGCGTATCTGGCTTCATCGCGCCGGCTGGCGTTCAACACCAACGGGATCTTCCGGCATTACCCGGAGCTGGATGGAGGGATTGCGGCGAAGGATTGAGCGGCGGCCGCTGAAACGCAGGAGGCACAGTTCGTTTCCGCAGGCGGGGTAGAATCGAGTCGCCGGCGCCGAAGCGCAGAGAGCTGTGAGCCTCCTCCGCCTGCGGAGGAGGGTTTCGACATCTGGCCGGTCGCCGAATCGGTTCCAGCAGACCGCCTGTCCCGGCCTACAGAAAACGCGCGCGCGCCTCGGCCGGCGGCACCATGCACGTCTCCCGGCGCCCGAACACGCGGTAGCGATTGCGCGCGAGCAGCCGATAGGCCCGATCCCGCACGGCGCGCGGCACTCCCCGCAGCACGAATGCGGCACGCCAGGCGCCGCCGAGACGCCGCAACACTTCGATGACGCCGTCGCTGTCATGCCAGGCAGCATCGCCGTCGACCAGCAGAAACGACACCGGATCCGCCGGATCGATGCCGTGTGCGACCAGCAGCTCGTGGCCCACACGGTCCTGCAGGGCCGCGAAACGAAACACGCGCCGGCGATCCCGGCGCAGCAGAAATCCCACCCAGCCGCTGCACAGCGCGCAGGCGCCGTCGAACACGACGATGGGGCCGTCGCGCAGTACAGCGGGTGATACGGACGGGCTCGTAGAGTTCACATCGGTTTTCCGGACGCGTCGCCATCATGCTGCAATGCGCCAATCACCGGAAGCCACCCTGCCCGTCCCAGCACCGGCCACGATCGCGTTGCCCCCGCCGCCTGCGCTTCCCGCCAACGCGGCGCTGTTCCTTGATGTCGATGGCTGCCTGTTGCCATTCGCGCCGCGTCCCGACGCGGTCGAAGTCCCGCCAGCACTGCTCGCGCGACTCATCGTGCTGCAACGGGCACTGGGTGGCGCGCTGGCGCTCGTCAGCGGTCGCAATCTCGCGACGCTCGACCAGTTGTTCGCGCCGGAGGTATTCGCCGCCGCCGGCCTGCATGGCGTGGAGCGGCGGCGCTCAGGCGCCACCGGCGTTGCCGGCGAGGTGCCGGCTGCGCTGGTGCGGGCGCGCGATGCCGCGATCGCGCTGATCCACGACCATCCGGGCGCGTTGGTCGAAGACAAGGGCGCGGCCCTGGGCCTCCACTGGCGGATGGTCGCGCACGAGCGCAAAGCCGATGCCGCACTCGCCCTGCGCGCATTTGCCGCGGGCGCGCTCAGCGGGTTGCCCGACTATCAGCTGCAGCCCGGTGATCACGTCATCGAACTGCGCCCGCGCCATGCCGACAAGGGCGGCGCCATCCTCGCATTCCTCGAAGAAGCGCCATTCGCCGGTCGCGTGCCGGTGTTCGCCGGTGACGATCTGACGGACGAGCCGGGTTTCTCGGCCGTCAACGCCCGCGGCGGCATCAGCGTGCTGGTCGGCAATCGACCCGGCAGCGGCGCCTGTTTTCGACTGCCCGATCCCGCTGCGATCCATGCCTGGCTGGGCGTGGCCGCCGCCGAACCGAACACGGAGAACTCCCGATGACCCAAACGCTCGCCCCCAGTCTCGATCTCGGCCTCGTCGGCAATGGCAGTTTCGGCGCGCTCTTCGATCGCAACGCACGCCTGGTGTGGTCCTGTCTTCCGGCTTTCGACGGCGATCCTGCGTTCTGCGCACTGCTGTCACCGAAGGAAGGACACGGCGACTGGTCGATCGAACTCGACGATTTCGAACGCAGCGAGCAGAGCTACATCGAGAACACCGCGATCCTGCGCACGGTGCTGTACGACCGCCACGGTGCGTCGCTCGAGATCACCGACTTCGCCCCGCGATGGCGCCAGCACGAGCGCTTCTACCGTCCGGTGATGCTGATGCGACGCGTGCGCCTGCTCTCCGGCAGCCCGCGCATCCGCGTGCTGCTACGTCCGCTCGCGGACTGGGGTGCGCGCGTACCCGACAGCACCTGGGGCAGCAACCACATCCGCTACGTGTTGCCCGGATTCGCGCTGCGCGCGACCACGGATCTGCCGATCCGGCTGCTGCGCGACGGACTGCCGTTCGTTCTCGACCGCGATCTGCATTTCCTGCTCGGGCCCGACGAGACCCTGACCCAGCCGCTGCCCGAATTCGTGCGTGACGCGATCCACCGCACGACGAACTACTGGCGCGAGTGGGTGCGTTACCTGTCGATTCCGCTCGACTTCCAGGAGGCGGTGATCCGCAGCGCGATCACGCTGAAGCTGAGCCAGTACGAGGACAGCGGCGGCATCATCGCTGCGATGACGACGTCGATCCCGGAAGCCCCCGACACCGAGCGCAACTGGGACTACCGTTACTGCTGGATGCGCGATTCGGCCTTCGTCGTGCGCGCGCTCAACCGGCTCGGCGCAACGCGCACGATGGAGGAGTACATCCGCTACATCTTCAACCTCACCGTCAGCGACGATGGGGACATGCAGCCGCTCTACGGCATCGGCTACGAACACACGCTCACCGAGGAAACGATGCCCGCCCTCGATGGCTATCGCGGCATGGGCCCTGTGCGCCGCGGCAATCTCGCCTACGTGCAACGCCAGCACGACACCTACGGCAGCGTGGTGCTCGCGTCCACGCAGCTGTTCTTCGATCGCCGGCTGGAACACCGTGGAGATGCGGCGACGTTCGAGAAGCTCGAACCATTGGGCGAACTCGCCTGGAAGCTCTACGACCAGCCCGACGCCGGGCTGTGGGAATTCCGCGGCAAGGCGCACGTGCACACGTACTCGGCCGTCATGTGCTGGGCGGCCTGCGACCGCCTGTCGCGCATTGCCGTGCAGCTGGGCCTGGAGGCGCGCGCAGGCTACTGGCGCGAACGCGCGGACACGATGCGCGAGCGGATCCTGGCGGACGCCTGGAACGCGGACCTCGCACATTTCGCCGACGCCTTCGGCGGCGATCGGCTCGATGCCTCGCTGCTGCTGCTCGCCGATCTCGGCTTCGTGACGCCGGACGATCCGAGGTTTGTCGGCACGGTGGAGGCCATCGGTCGAGCCCTGCAGCATGGCGACGGCCTGTTCCGGTATGTCACGCCGGACGATTTCGGCGCGCCCGAAACGAGTTTCACGATCTGCACGTTCTGGTACATCGATGCGCTGGCGTCGATCGGCCGCAAGGACGAGGCACGGCTTTTGTTCGACACCCTGCTGTCGCGTCGCAATCATCTGGGCCTGCTGTCCGAGGATCTCTCGTTCGAAACCGGCGAGGCCTGGGGCAACTTCCCGCAGACGTATTCGCACGTCGGACTGATCATGGCCGCGATGCGCCTGTCCCGGTCCTGGCAGGAGGCCGCATGAGCCGCCTGGTCGTCGTCTCCAATCGCGTCGCCCTGCCGGGCGCGAGTCAGAACGGTGGCCTTGCGACTGCGCTCGATGCCGCGCTGAAGGAGACCGGCGGGTTGTGGTTCGGTTGGAGCGGGAAGGTGGCGCGCGCGCATTCGGGCGAACTGCATCGCCAGCACGACGACGGCATCGAGTACCTCACTGTCGATCTGTCGCGCGAGGATTACGAGGGCTACTACAACGGCTTCGCCAACCGGACGCTGTGGCCGTTACTGCATTTCCGGCTGGATCTCGTGGACTACAACGCCATGACCCAGGCGGCCTATCGCGGCGTCAATGCGCTGTTCGCAGACAAACTGTCGAAGGAGCTGCGCGACGACGACATCGTCTGGGTGCACGACTACCATCTGTTTCCGCTCGCGCAGGAACTGCGCAAGCGCGGCGTCGGCGCGCGCATCGGCTTTTTCCTGCATGTCCCGTTTCCCTCGGCCGACATCGTCGCCGGACTGCCGCATCACGAGAAGACCTTTGGTGCATTGTCGGCGTACGACCTCGTCGGCTTCCAGACCGAGCGTGACCTCGAGCGCTTCCAGGATTACATCCGTCTGTTCCGCGGCGGACAGGTGGCCGGCCAGGGCGACCTGCGCGACCACGACGGTCATCGGTTCACTGCCGCCGCCTTCCCGATCGGGATCGATGCCACGGCAATCGAGTCGTTGGCCGACACCGCGGCGCGCAGCGCGGCCACCAAACGCATGCAGACCAGCCTCAACGGACGTGCGCTGGCGATCGGCGTGGACCGTCTGGACTACTCGAAGGGCCTGCCGGAACGCTTCCGCGCGATCGAGCGGTTCTTCGAACGCCACGCGGATCAGCGCGGCAAACTGACCTATCTGCAGATCGCGCCGGTGTCGCGCGGGGGCGTCGCCAGCTATCGCGACCTGCGCCGTGAGCTGGAGCAGTACGCGGGCCACATCAACGGCGCACATGCCGAACCCGACTGGACGCCGGTGCGCTACGTCAACCGGACCTACCCGCATCCGGCGTTGACCGGCTTCTACCGTCTCTCGCGCATGGGACTGGTCACGCCGCTTCGCGACGGCATGAACCTGGTCGCCAAGGAATACGTCGCCTCGCAGGATGGGGACGATCCCGGGGCGCTGGTGCTGTCGATCTTCGCCGGCGCCGCACGCGAACTTGACGGCGCATTGCTGGTAAATCCGTTCGACAGTGATGGCGTTGCCGATGCGATCGCCGCTGCGATGACCATGCCACGCGAAGCCCGCCGCGAGCGCTGGCAGTCGATGATCACGCGGATCCGCGAGTACGACATCCATGCGTGGCGGAAGGATTTCCTGTCGCGTCTGGAAGCGACGCGGAGCTGAGCCGTCGCGTTTTGCGGGTTGAGGTAGCGCGAAGCGAAACACGTGATGTCTCGCGTGGACGTTGATCGCCGGTTCGCGGCGCGGCGAATCTGCAGATTCCTGCTGACGTTCAACCCTCACCCGACGCACTGCCTGCGTCGACCTCTCCCGGAGGGAGAGGTGCTGGTCCGCTGGTGCGAGTTGTGCATCGGGGGTAGATCGCGACGTGTCGAGCCTCACGCGCTCTGAGCCCCTCTCCCTCTGGGGTGAAGCGGCATGCCTGCGAGCCACAGGCTCGCGTGCCGGTGAACGCCCCCGCTGCGACGCGGGGGCCGGGGCGCGGAGCGGGGGTTGGGGTGAGGGAGCTTTTGGCGGTATCTGAGAAAACCAATGCACTACCGGCAAGGCCCCCGCCCTCAGCCCACCATCGGCATCCGTCGATAGTCCTACCCTCTCCCTCCGGGAGAGGGGCCAACGCGTCATTCGCCTGTGGCGGGAGACATCACATTTTCGCTGGCTGGATGATCTCCACCCAGTACCCGTCTGGATCCTTGATGAACGCGATCGACTTCATGGTGCCGTCGGTCAGGCGCTTCTGGAACGTCACGCCCAGTTCCTCGAAACGCGCACACGCGGCGCGGACGTCGGGGACGCTGACGCAGATGTGGCCGAAGCCGCGCGGGTCGCTGTTGCCGTCGTGATAGACCGGGCCGCCCTGCGATTCGGTGCCGTGGTTGTGGGTGAGTTCCAGCACGCCCGGCTGGCGCGCCAGCCACTCGCGACGGGCATCTTCGTCGTCCGGGATGCCGGCGGTGTCGTCGACCAGCGCGAGGAAGAACAGCGAGAACTTCGCCTGTTCGAAATCGGCCTTGCGCACCAGAGTGAAACCGAGCACGCGGGTGTAGAAGTCGAGCGACGCCACCGGGTCCTTGACCCGCAGCATGGTGTGGTTGAACACGAAGTCGCGGGTCGCGGCATCGCGCGGTGCGACGCCCGGGACATTGGCGAGATCGGCAAGGGTCTGTGCGGTCATGGCACGGCTTCCTGTAGAGGGCCGCCCATTATCGGCGAAGCCGCCGCAAGGCCGCGGTCACGCGGCGCGGGTGTCGTCGGGCAGCAGCCAGCCGTGGTAACGCACCAGATGGCCGACCAGCGGCAGCGCGGCTTCGACTTCGAACGCATAGCGCCCGTCGATCTCGCGTTCGTTGCAGCGCACGTCGCGGAACAGCGCGGCCGGCAGCGGCAGCACACCGAGCAGGCGCGCGCCGGCGACGTTCCAGAAGATCGTGCCGTCCCAGGTGTGCAGCACGAAGCGGAACTGCACCGGGCCGAGCCGCTCGCGCAGTTCGCCGTCGCGATGCCACAGACGCGAGCGCATGCGCGAGGCCTTCGGCGGCGTGCCGAACACGCGCGACCAGATCTCGCTTTTCGGCCCGCTGGTGAAATCCACGGTCACCGGCGCATCGGTCATCGCGCGCGGCAGACCTGCAATGCGCGCGCACAGGCGTGACAGCAGGCCCGTGCCGCGCGCCACCGTCACCTGCCCCGTGTAGCGCGCCGTGCCGTGCACACCGTGCAGCGCGCGCAGGGCGTCGGGCAGACGGAAGAACGCGGCGCCGAGCAGGGTCTGGTAGAGGGTCGGCGTCATCGCACGCAGGTCGTATCCGGGCGGCGCAGGATAGCGCCTGCGCGCCCGCTTCGATCAGTCGAGGACCGCGGGCTC
Source organism: Luteimonas sp. (assembly GCA_045810015.1). Lineage (GTDB taxonomy): Bacteria > Pseudomonadota > Gammaproteobacteria > Xanthomonadales > Xanthomonadaceae > Luteimonas. The sequence goes on along the minus strand of JBJMWR010000014.1, from coordinate 10,729 downwards.
GCGCTGGCGTTGCAGCGACAGCAGGCCCACCAGCACCGCGAGCACCGCGTAGGCCGCCGCGAACTGGAACGCGATCGCCTGGCGCAGGTCTTCAAGCTGCCACGGCAGCACCAGCGCGCCGGTCGGATGCACCGAATGGATCACGCCGAACAGCGTGGCCACCGCGGCCGCCAGCAGCGTCGCGACCGCGACGCCCGAGCGCCTGTCGACCAGCGCGACCAGCGCGGTCGCCCACAGCATCGCGGTGATGATGAAGCCGTTGCCGAGCACGACGATCGTTGCCATTTCCGGCAGGCCATGACCGGCATCGACCTGCGCATACAGCGCGGCCATGCGTTCGGGATCGATCCACGCCGGATTGCCGAACTTGATGTTGAGCAGATAGGCGATCGCCGGCAGGAACGCCAGCGACACTGCGATCGCATGCTCGCGCTTCGTGCTGTGGAAGGCCTGCACGGTGATGTCGATGCCGACGAAGACGATGATCGGCGCGAGCACCGCGACCGGCAGCCACTGCACCAGACCGGAGACCAGACCGAGCATGCCGCCGATGCCGATGAAGAGGCCCGTCAGCAGCGTGTAGCCGGTGCGCGCGCCCATGTGCTTGTAGGCCGGCTGGCCGATGTAGGGCGTGGTCTGCGCGACGCCGCCGCAGACGCCCGCGACCAGCGTCGACACCGCTTCGACCAGCAGCACGTCGCGCGTGCGGTAGTCGTCACCGGCCGCACGCGCGCTCTCGCTGACGTTGATGCCGCCGACGACCATCAGCAGGCCGAACGGCAGCAGCAGCGACAGATACGGCAGCGTCGACGACAGGCCGGCGACGAAACCGAGATTCGGCCATGGCAGCGCGGGCGCAGGCCAGCTGGCCTCGGGCAACGCGAAGCCCGGCGACAGACCGGCGAGACCGAGGCCGTAGTACAGCGCGAGACCGACGAGCAGGGCGAACGGCACGCCGGGCAGGCGCAGCGGCACCGGACCCCGTGCGACCAGCACGTACAGCAGCAGACCGAGCGTCGCGAAGCCGGCGACCGGCGAGCGCAGCGTTTCGATCAGCGGCAGGAAGCCGAGCAGCATCAGCGCCGCGCCGCCGATCGAACCCAGCAGCGCCGCACGCGGCACGACGCGGGTGATCCAGTCGCCGGCGAACGACAGCACGAGTTTCAGCACGCCCATCACCACCAGCGAGGCCATGCCGAGCTGCCAGGTCGCAATGCCGGCCGCGTTCGCGTCCATGCCCTGCTGGCGGAACGCGACGAACGATGGGCCAAGCACCAGCAGTGCCATGCCGATGCTGGTCGGCGCATCGAGGCCGAGCGGCATCGCGGTGACGTCGTCGCGGCCGGTGCGCTGCGCGAGGCGCCGCGCCATCCACGTGTACATCAGGTTGCCGACCAGCACGCCGAACGCGGTGCCCGGGAACATCCGCCCGAACACGATGTTGGCCGGCACCCCGAAGATCCCGACCAGCGCCGCGGCGATGAAACCGAGGATGGAGAGGTTGTCGACGACGAGGCCGAAGAAGCCGTTGATGTCGCCAGGGACGAACCAGCGGGGCGATGCGTGCGAAGCGCGTGCGGGATTCGGCGCGGAAGACATAGCGGTCCTTGAAACTGTTTTCAGAAGTCGCCGGACTTACAGCCGACGACGCGCCTCGGGATATCAATTGAAGCGTCATTCCGGCGAAAGCCGGAATCCAGCGCCTTATGCATTTCGTATTGATCCGCGCGCAGAGTGGGTAGCAATCGGAAGTCACTGGATTCCGGCTTTCGCCGGAATGACGAGGGCAGGATTCACGCGCAACCGTAATCTCGTCGCACGTCCCAACAGTCTCAAGTTCCGTTACGGAAATCGTGATGCACGCAAACAGCCTCAGAACTTCGCCGTGAACTCCACGCCCCAGGTCCGCGGTTCGTTGATGAAGCCCGTCAGGTTGTTGAAGTCGATGCCGCCGACGATGCGCGTGCTGTCGGTGATGTTGCGGCCGAATACGGCGAGGTCGTAGTTGCCCTGGTTCCAGTTCGTGCCGACGCGCAAGCCGCCTTCCAGCGTCGAGCGGCCGCGGAATTCCGGCGATTCGTAGAGGAAGAAGTTGACCTGGCCGCGATACGCCCAGTCGGTATAGACGTAGAACTCGGCGTCGTCGCCGACGGGCTTCGCCCAGCGCGCGGTGAGGTTGTGGATCCACTTCGGCGCCTGCGGCAGCGGATTGCCGTCGACGAGGGCGAAGCCGCCCGCGGTGGGATCGGTCACGGTGCACCCGCCGCCGCAGACCGCGACCGCGAGATTCGGATCGCGGATTTCGGTGTCGTTGTAGCTCGTGCCCCAGGTCACCAGCAGCGAGTCGGTCAGCCAGGCCTGCAGATCGAGTTCGGCGCCCTGCCCGATCGACTTGTCGGCGTTGAGCAGGATCGCCTGGTTGGTCGCGCCGCCGACGGCGATCAGCTGCTGGCCGTCGACGTTGTAGCGGAACAGGTTGAAGCCGATGCGGCCGCGGCGGTCCCACAGGTCGGCCTTGATGCCGACTTCGTAGGAAATCACTTCTTCCGAATCGGCGACCGAGATGCCACCGAACGCAAGACGGCCCTGGATCGACGGGGCGCGGAAGCCCTTGGCGACACGGCCGTAGACGTTGACGTCGTCATTGAGTTCGTAGACCGCGCTCGCGTCCCAGCTGATGTCATCGACATCGGTGTTCTCGAAGAACGGGCCACCGACCGGCGTGCCGAACGGCACCGCCTGCAGCACGCTGGCGCTGAAGTCCTTCTTGTCCTGCGTGTAGCGCAGGCCACCGCGCAGCTTGAGCTTGTCGCTCACGTCGTATTCGCCGGATGCGAACAGCGCCCATGCGGTGTTGCGCTGCTCCTGCACGGCGTGACCCGTCTGCGGATTGCCGGGCGCGAGCGAGTCGTAGTTGAGGCTGTCGACCGTGAGTTCCTCGCGGAACCAGAACGCGCCGGCCTGCCAGTCGAAGGGCCCATCGAGATTCGATTCGAGGCGCACTTCCTGGGTGATCTGCTTGTGGTCGGGAATGCCATCGGCCGATTCGGCCGCGAACGGAATGAAACCGGGACCGGAATCGGGCAGGAACGCGGCGCCGTAGCCACCGTCGATGTCGCCGCGGTTCAAGGATTCCAGCGTCTCGTAGCCGGTGATCGAGTACAGGCTGTACTGGCCGAAATCCCAGCGCAGGCGGGCGCTGCCGCCCCAGGTTTCGAGGTCGGAGAAATTGACGCCGTCGACCGAGACCGTGTCGCGATCGAAGCCCGGCACGAACCGGTTGCTGCCCGGCTCGACGAGGTTCGCGCGGAACAGGCGCGCGGTGCCGTTGAGATCGCGGCGGTGCAGGTTGAACAGGCCTTCGAAGCCGTCGCCTTCGTACAGGAACTGCACGCGCGCGGCGGATTCGTCGTAGCCCTCGAAGCCGTCATTGGGCGCGCCGGCCAGGGTGTTGCGCACGGAATCGTCGCGGCGCTGGTACAGCGCCGACACGCGCGCCGACCAACGCTCGGTCAACGCGCCGCCGACCGCGCCTTCGAAGTTCCACATGTTGTCGCTGCCGTAGGCCAGCTTGCCGTAGCCCTCGAAGTCCTGGCTCGGACGCACCGAATCGAACTTCACCACGCCAGCCGGCGTGTTGCGGCCGAACAGCGTGCCCTGCGGGCCGCGCAGCACTTCGACGCCGGCGATGTCGAACACCGGGAAGCCCTTCAGCAGCGGATTCTCCAGCACCACGTCGTCGTAGATCAGCGACACGGGCTGCGAGGCATTGAGATCGAAGTCGGTATTGCCGAGACCGCGGATGTAGAAGCGCGGAAACGCGCGGCCGTAGCTCGATTCGATATTGAGGCTGGGCACGCGGCCCGACAGGAAGCGGATGTCGGTGCCGCCGCTGCCGAGCACACCGAGCTTCTCGGCATCGAGCGTGGTGATCGACACGGGCACGTCCTGGATGTTCTCCACCCGGCGCTGCGCGGTGACCTGCACCGCGTCGAGCGTGGCGGCGCGTTCCTGCGGCGCGGCGGCGGGCGTGGCCGCGTCCTGGGCGAGGACCGTCGCCGGCAGGGCGCATGCGAGTGCGAAGGCAAGGCGGGCGGGACGGAGCACGGTCTGGCGGGCGCGGCTGGACGACATGGGGAACACCTCGGCGGGCAGGTGACGCGGGATGATCAGAACGAGACGTCGGCGTGCAGCTGCGAGCGCAGCACCGACAGATGACCGGTTTCCTGCTTCCATGCGGTGCGGATGGCCTCGATCGCGGCGGCCTGCTCCGGCGTATCGGGATGATGCACCACCAGCTCCTTGGAGCGCAGGCGCGACGGCGTGCTGGCGCCCGGCGGCAGCCACTGGCCGTAGACGTCGATCACGCTCAGGCCCTTGGGAAAGCGCGGCGTGACTTCGCGGTCGAGGAAGTCGAGCCAGCGCTGTTCCGATGCCGCGGTCTCTTCGGGCGAGGCCACCCACTGGCCGGTCGCGAAATACAGCTCGGTGCGCACCCAGCCGATGCCTTCCGCCGGTCGCGCGGCATCGCCGTGATAGGCCGAGGTGACGACCTTCTCCGGCACCCCAGGCGCGGACGTGGGCGCGCTGGTGGCGCAGGCGGCGAGCGCAGACGCGGCGAGGATCGACAGCAACGGACGGAACAGGGACATGGCGACGGCCGGGAAGTGCGGGGCCGCCATGCTAGAGGCGTGGGCGGCCGGGAATTGTTGCAGTGCCGCAACACTGTATCGCTCGATCCGGATGGACGTATGAATTGGAAGCGTGCCCAATGGTGGACCGGCCGCGCCCTGCGCGGTCGCGGCGCCGGGCGCCTCGTCGCCCCTCCCCGGATCGGCGCCCGGCACCGCCCCTCTCCCCGCCTCCGCCAGGAAATTCCATGCCCATGCCGTCCGCCCGCCGCCTCGTCTCCACCCCTCTGGCTCTGGCCATCGCATGCGGCCTGGCCCTGCCGGCCGCGGCGCAGACCGCCGACGCCGATGGCGCGACCCGCCTGGATGCGGTGATCGTCACCGGCACCCGCGCGACCGACCGCACGGTGCTCGAATCGACGTCGCCGATCGACGTGCTCGACGCAGACGACCTGCGCCGCGCCGGTGCGGTCAACGGTGAACTCGGCGCTGCGCTGCAGGCGCTGCTGCCGTCGTTCAACATCCCGCGCCAGTCGAACTCCGGTGGCGCCGACCACATCCGCGCTGCGCAGTTGCGTGGCCTGTCGCCGGACCAGGTGCTGGTGCTGGTCAACGGCAAGCGCCGGCATGTGTCGTCGCTGGTGACGACGGGTTCGAAGGTCGGCCGTGGCACCACGCCGGTCGATTTCAATGCGATCCCGCTCAGCGCGATCAAGCGCATCGAAGTGCTGCGCGACGGCGCGGGCGCGCAGTACGGCGCCGATGCAGTCGCGGGCGTGATCAACATCATCCTCGACGACGGTGGCGATGGCGGCGCGATCGAAGCCAGCTACGGCGCGCACCACACGAAGTTCGAGCCGACCGACCAGCGCATCACCGACGGCCAGAGCGCATCGCTCGCGGCGAAGGTCGGCACCGCGCTGGGCGATGATGGCTTCCTGCGCGTGGGCCTGGAATACAAGGAACTCTCGCCGACCAACCGCGCCGGTTTCGACCAGATTCCGCCGTGGGACCAGACGCCGCGCAATCTCGCACTGCAGGGCCAGCGCAATTACCACCATGGCAACGGCGCGGCCAAGGACATCAACGGCTGGCTCAACACCGAGATCGCACTCGGCGACTCCGCGACGTTCTACGCGTTCGGTACCTACAACCAGCGCGATACCGAAGGCGCGAACTATTTCCGCTACCCCGACGGCGAAGCGAACTGGCGCGAGGTGTATCCCAACGGTTTCCGTCCGGTGTCGATCGGCGAGAACCTCGACGTCGCCGGCGTCGCCGGTGTGCGCACGCAGTGGGGCGACTGGGATGTCGACGCCAGCCTCAACCACGGCCGTAATGAATTCACCTACCGCCTGCGCGATTCGATCAATGCCTCGCTCGGCCCGTCCAGCCCGACGCGCTTCAAGACCGGCGACTACGCGTTCGACCAGACGCTGGCCAACGTCGACGTCAGCCGTCTGTTCGCGCAGGGCGACAACCTGCACACCTTCGCCACCGGCGTGGAATTCCGCGTCGAGAACTACGAAACCGGCGCCGGCGATCCGGCGAGCTACGCAGCCGGCCCGTTCACCGATCGCCCGACCGGTTCGCAGGCCGGCGGCGGCCTGACCCCGCAGGACGAAGCCGATCTCGACCGCGATGTCGCCAGCGTCTACGCCAGCGTGTCGAGCAGCTTCGGCGAGAAGCTCAGCACCGACGCCGCGGTGCGCTACGAGCACTACAGCGACTTCGGCGGCGAAGTGACCGGCAAGCTCGCCGCGCGCTACGAGTTCGTGCCGGCGTTCGCGCTGCGCGGCGCGCTGTCGAAGAACTTCCGCGCGCCGTCGCTCGGCCAGATCGGTTACGAATCCACCGGCACCGGCTACAACGCCGCCGGCCAGCTGATCCAGAGCCGTCTGCTGTCGGTCAACAATCCGATCGCCCGCTCGCTCGGCGCGACCGACCTCACGCCCGAACAGTCGATCAACGCGAGCCTCGGCTTCACCAGCCGCGTCGGTGAGAATTTCGACTTCTCCCTGGACCTGTTCCAGATCGACATCGACGACCGCGTCGCGCTGTCGGAAGCGATCATCAGCGATGCGCTGACCGATTTCATCGACGCCGAGTTCGGCGTGCCGGGTGTGCAGAGCGTCAGCTTCTTCACCAACGCAGCCGACACGCGTACGCGCGGCGCCGAGGCCGTCGCCAACTGGCGTCACCCGCTGGCCGGCGGTTCGCTGCTGCTGACCGGCACCTGGAGCTACGCCGACACCGAGATCAAGCGCATCGTCGCGACACCGGCCGCGCTGTCGGCCGTGGTGCCCGACGCAGTGCTGTTCGGCGTCGAGGAGAGCAACACGCTGACCGACGCCGCCCCGCGCACGCGCTCGGCGTTCACCGGCAGCTGGACGAACGACCGCTGGAACCTGCTCGCCCGCGTGACCCGCCACGGCAGCACCAAGCGCGTCTTCAACTTCGGCGGCGGCTTCGAACCCGAACAAGTCTACGGCGCGAAGTGGCAGCTCGACGCGGAAGCCGAAGTGCGCCTCGGCGACAAGTGGACGCTCGCCATCGGCGGCCAGAACCTGACCGACGAATACGCCGACCTGTCGAACGAAGACATCTTCTATTTCGGCAACTTGCCCTACGACGTGCTGTCGGGCATCGGCAGCAGCGGCGCGTACTACTACACGCGGGTGCGCTACGCGTTCTGAGATCGGCTTGGCGAATCATCGCGTTTGCCCTTCCCCCTCCGGGGGAAGGTGCCCGGAGGGCGGATGAGGGCGCTCTTCCACACATTCCAGTAGAGCCCAACCCTCACCCGACGCGCTTTGCGCGTCGACCTCTCCCGGAGGGAAAGGTGCTGTGCCAACTGTATTTCGCGAAAGAGATTGCGAAGCCTCAGGCCATCCACACCAGCGTCGCTATCCGTCCCGTACGCGCATCGCGGCGGTGCGAAAAGAACGCCTCGGGTTCGGCGATCGTGTCGCGGTCGCCGCCATGGATCGCGTCGCCGCGGATTCCGACCGTTTCCAGACGCCGCTGCGCCAGCGCGTAGAGATCGACGCGCCAATGCCCATCACGCGTCGCAACGAACGCAGCCTCCGCGCCCGGATCACCCGCGACGAACGCATCGCGCACCTCGGCGCCAATCTCGTAGGACGCGGGTCCCGCGGCCGGGCCGAGCCACACCCGCAGCTGCGACGGCGAGGTCCGCATCACCGCGACCGTCGCTTCGAGCACGCCCGCCGCCAGTCCACGCCATCCCGCATGCGCGGCGCCGATCTCGCTGCCGTCATCGGCGGCGAACACCACCGGCAAGCAATCGGCGGTGAGGATCGCGAGCACCACGCCCGGTTCCGATGTGACCGACGCATCGGCCTCCACCAGCGCCTGCTGCGCATCGCCCGCCGGCGCGACGAACCGCGCGACCTCGACGCCATGGACCTGCTGCAGCCAGTGCGGCGGCGATGGCAGACCGGCGATGTCGACCAGTACGTCGCGATTGCGCGCGACCGCATCGGGGGCGTCACCGGCAGCGCTGCGGTGGTTGCCGAGGTTGAAACTGTCGAACGGCACCTGCGACACGCCCGCGCCGCGGCGCAGTGTCGTCAGCGCGTACACGCCGCGCGGCGCGGGCCAGTCGGCGTGCAGAAGCGCGCTCACCGGCGGCCCATCTCCGCGTGCTGGATCGCGTCCGCACGCAGCACTTTCAGCAAAACCTGCATGTCGTCGGGAAGCGGCGCGCTGCAGCGCACGGCTTCGCCGGTGACCGGATGCTTGAACTCCAGCGTCTCGGCGTGCAGCGCCTGGCGGCGGAAACCACGCAGCGTCGCAATCATCTCGTCCGACGCGCCCTTTGGCAGTTTCAACGAACCGCCGTAGAGCGGATCGCCGAGGATCGAATGCCGCAGATGCGCCATGTGCACGCGGATCTGGTGCGTGCGGCCGGTCTCGAGCCGGCATTCGAGCGCGGTGTGCGCGCGGAAACGCTCGCGCAGGCGGTAATGGGTGACGGCTTCGCGGCCGTCTTCGCGCACGCCCATGCGCAGGCGGTCGCGCGGGTGGCGGTCGATCGGCGCATCGGCGGTGCCGCCCGACACCAGCGCGCCGACCACGACGGCCAGGTACTGGCGATGCACGTCGCGCGCCGACAGCTGCTCGACCAGCGCGTTGTGCGCTTCGAGCGTGCGCGCGACCACCATGACGCCCGAAGTGTCCTTGTCGAGCCGGTGCACGATGCCCGCGCGCGGCAGCGTCGCCAGCGAGGCGTCGCGGAACAGCAGCGCATTGACCAGGGTGCCGTCGTAGTTGCCGGCGCCCGGGTGCACGACCAGTCCGGCCGGCTTGTCGACCACGATCACCTGGTCGTCCTCGAACAGGACCGACAGCGGGATGTCCTGCGGTTCGGCCGTGGTCTGGGTCTCGAGTACGACGTTCAGGCTGACGGTCTCCCCGCCCACCACCGCGTCGCGCGGGCGCGGCACCGCGCCGTCCAGCAGCACCTCGCCGGATTTGATCCACGTGGTCAGCTTGGAGCGGGAGAACTGGGGGAAGAGTTCGGCGAGCACGGCGTCGAAACGGCGCCCTGCCGCGGCATCCGGCACCGTGGCGGTGCGGTGGTCGGGGTGGTCGCTGGGGTCTTGCTGCATCGGGACGGCTCGGGTTCAGGCGGGGAAAGCCGGGCGATCCACCCGGACTGTTATTATCCGCGGTTCGTGCCCATACGCCCAATTGCCCCCATGACCCCACGCCTCGCCTCGCCGATCCGCGCCCTGGCCCGCACTTCGATGCTTCTGTTGCTGGTCGTCATGGTCGCCGCGGGCTGCTCCCGCAACACCAAGGACGACGAGAACGAGGGCGTGCCCGTCGCCGAGCTCTACCAGAAGGGCCACGACTCGATGCGCAAGGGCAACTGGAGCAACGGTGCCGCGTCGTTCCGCCGCCTCGTCGCCCAATACCCGTACGGCCCGTATACCGAGCAGGCGCTGGTCGAGACCGCGTACGCCAACTACAAGATGGGCAACAACGAGGAAGCGATCTCGGGCATCGACCGCTTTATCCGCACCTATCCCACGCACCGCAATATTCCCTACATGTACTACCTGCGCGGCCTGGTGAACTCCAACCGCGACACGGTGTTCCTGCAGCGCGTGTGGAGCCTGGACAGCAGCCGTCGCGATCTCGCCTCGCCCAACCAGGCGTATGCGGACTTCAACACCGTCACCGACCGCTATCCGAACAGCCGCTACGCCGCCGACGCCCGCGACCGCATGGCGGCGTTGCGGAACACTTTCGCGCGCCACGAGATCGAGACCGGTCTGTACTACCTGCGCCGCGAGGCCTACGTGGCCGCGGCGCAGCGTGCGACCTACCTGCTGGAAACCTACCCGCAGAGCGAGTACCAGAACGACGCGGTCGCGCTGCTGGCCGCGAGCTATGCCAATCTCGGCAACGACACCCTGGCCGCCGATGCCCGTCGCGTGCTCGAGCAGAACGAGCCCGACCATCCGTCGCTGACCGGCAACTGGCCGAACGAGCCGTGGAAGATCCGCCGCCTCAATCCGTTCGCCACCGAGCGCACCGCGATCGACAACGACCGCGACTGAGGTCGCGGGTTGTGGAATGAAAACGCCGCCTTCGGGCGGCGTTTTGCGTTGCCATCTGGGGGCCTTCGGCTTTGGCTCTGGCTTTGGCTCTGGCTTTGGCTCTGGCTCTGGCTCTGGCTCTGGCTCTCAGCTTTTGATTCGAATCGAGCCGTAGAGCGAGCCGAGCACCGGAGCCTGGCGTGGCCGAAGAGCAGCCCATGTCTGAGCGCAGCGAGTTTGGGCTGCGTGCCGCGTCAGGCGAGGAGCGTAGGGTACCGATGCGGCTTCATCGCACCGGCTCGCGTCCGGCGAAGACGGTTTGACTCACGCCTTCGGCGCTCGCCCTTCGGGCCGGCTTCGCCGTTCGCCAGTGCATTTGCACTGTCGTGCTTACTTTTGCCAAGACAAAAGTAAGCCGCGCGACAGCGCGGAAGCCCTGTACTTGATCTTCGCTCCTGCGTTAACTCTTTGCTTGGAACATCAAAGTCGCAAAGCGACGAGCAAAGAAGCGCAAGCAAGTGCAGGGCT